>NZ_JACWZY010000049.1 GCF_014699005.1 Spirosoma profusum | reverse complement strand
TGCCCACAATGCTTACAGGAGACTGCTTCTAAGACCATTCACAAAGATGCTTGAATCAACGCAGTTAAGCCACTACCAAAATAAGCATAGCCAAAATGCCCCCTCGGTACAGTCATGAGCGGTCACCTCCAACTGTAGGGTCTGCCCTACGTAAGTAAGCACGTAAATCCAGTACATGGCTGGTCCTGTTTCGATAAATGAGTCGTTCAGAGGGTTCGTCAGACTGTTGAACAATAAAGTCAGCAGTTTGATTGGTTGCCACGGCTTCATAATAGCCGCAAGGGATAGTATCCCCAGTTGGGGCACGAACCAGCAAACTAAAGCCAGGTTGGTGCTCGGGCCGATGATTCGGGTTCTGGAGAACAACGGCCAGCTGGTAGCGCAGTAAGGGTTTGTCTGGGGGCACCACGAAGCTGGTTCGTAGCTGATCCACATAGCCCCCCGCTTCCAGATCGCCAATACGCACCGAGTGCTGACTACCTGGTGTCACTACTGGTATCCGTTCCCGAACGTTGGGATCATATCCATCGCCTAAACTGGTAATGGCATGGCCGTATTTACCGTTCTCTGAATGCAGGCTACCCGGTGCCAGTTTGTAGGTGAGGGGAAAGATATAGGGCGATACTTCACCGGTCCAGCGTTGCCACCCCCCAAAGCTTGCCTCCTCAAAGCCAATCGATTGGCAGTCTACGACTTGGCCGTAACTAGCTAAGGGTAAGCGTAGAGCGAGCCAACTCACTACCAAGAGCCGAATCATAACGGTGATTTTTCAAGAAAACGCTTAACTGGAAAAATCAGTATATGATCTAATCATTGAGGATATTGGAGGCAAATGGATAAAAGTTGTTTGTCTCAGGTAGGACCTTTAGGATACACACTAACTCTAACACCTATTCAATACGATTCGTAGCCTATAATTTGGCGTAACAAATTTATGGATTATATCTCCTTTCATCATCATTACTTGGATAGCTAACGTATTGGCCTTAGTTCATTTGTCACTATTGCTCACTACTAGCAGTTACTTCACTTAATCTGAAGTCAGAATGAAATTAGTACTGACTGCTTTCATGCTCATTTTTAGTTTAACCTTCTGTGTAGCCCAGTCAAAAGAAGCATTGCTTCTCAAATTGGATCTAACGGGGTGCTTACGGTGCACATTAAGTCAGTGCCCCAAGCCCAAACGCTTCCCCTAAACTTGGTTACGTATCATAGCTTTCCGGGGTATGATACTAATTCTGTTCGAGACTCCATAAGTGTTGACCGAAACGAGATTTATATAAATAACCCATCCAGAACGGTTGGAAAATCGTTCCTCACGATTGCCGATTCTACCTATCAGATTGTTGGGGCACCCGGTGATACCGTTCATCTCATCATTTTGGCGAAAAGCGGGCAGAACCCTACTCAACCATTGATCGCCTTCGAGGGCAAAACCAAAGCCGTTCAACAGTATTATCAAGCCAAGACACGACTGCTGGAGGATCCCCTGCAAGCGGGCATGAACGAGGGAATGCGGGCGGCCAATCTGGTTCCTTTTCAGAACATGATGGATGAAACCTACCAGAAACAGGATCAGTTCTGGATGGCGTATCAGAACAAGCACACCTTACCCGATTGGTTCAAAACCTACGAAACAAATGCACTCAATTGTGCAGATGCCTGGCTTCGGGTCTATATGGTTTGGTACCAGACGGAGTATCAAAAGAAAATACAGGTGATTCCTGCCTCCTATTACGCGTTTAAAAGTCGAATCAAGGTGAAGAACCTGACGGCTTTGTACCACTATGACTATCTGCGATTTTTGCGGGAACAACTATTCTGGGAATTACGCCAGTCCAAACAAGCCCTTTCGTCACAAGCCTTGCTCGATTACGCCAAAAAGGAATTGGGGCAAAACGCGGGTGCTTTTTTTGAGATCTGGGAGCTAAGCGGCTCAGTAGACAATCCAAACTGGGTCGAGACCCAGTTCAAAAAACAATTTCCGGCTCAGTTTGACTACTTGGTCGATTACATCAAACAGCGCGCCCGTTACAATGTGAAGCTACTCCAGGCAGGCGATAAAGCACCCAATTTCGCGCTGGTCGATGCGAATGATTCGCTCATCACGCTCAGTCAGTACAAGGGTCAGGTGGTCTACCTAAGTTTCTGGTTCACGACCTGTGGCGGCTGCATTGGGGAAATGCCTTATGAAAACAAACTGGTTGAGCAGTTTAAGGGTAAACCCGTCAAGATTGTTAGTATCTGCATTGGCACGCCGGGAGCGGCCGATGAGCAACAATTGCGAAAGTGGAAAGCGGCCTCGAAACGGTTTGGTTTAAAAACCATTGATCTGTATGCGAACCGAGCTTGGGCCAAAACGTTGAGTGAGAAATACATTGTGAGCACGTACCCTCATTACGTGTTAATCAGTGCCGACGGAAAGATTATCGAGAACTTCGCCGACCGTCCCAGTCAGGGCATTGCCGCGAAAATTGAAAAGGCCTTGGCCGCCGGGAGTAATTGACCATTGGCGTCTGATACTAAATAACCTTCATCGGTGGCATGCCGGAGGATACTGATGGTCGTGCGAAGTCAAAAGGCTGATAAATTCCTTAAATGGATCGCCACTAGGTATCCTCTCGAATGGGTTAACTACTTCATCATAAAACGCCCCAATTTTGAAGCAGATGCATGAACGCTGCATCGTCTCACGTAGTAGGGTATTTTTGAGAAAATAAAGTATGGGTGCATCTGTTGTTGAAAGTCTTCAACTGTCAGGTGAGATCGTGACTAACACAGTCCCAGAAAAATAGTACTGGTCCAGACAAGATCCGGGGGCATTGTCAACTGGTTTTTCTTCATCTGAAATAGGTAGGCTTGACCAAGGAGTGATCGGATAGTGTCAGGGTTTGCAAGATTACATCGAATCAAGGCCTGCCAGCGATGCATTACCCGGCAATTAGACAGATTTAGACTTGAAGACGACGATATATGCCCCTAAAACGCTGATTTTAAAATCGTTAAAGAACAGTGCAAATTTAATATTTTTGTTTAACTAAAATGTTAAATTTGCACTGTTCTCGGTGTATCGATGAATGTTGGTGCCCTTTATACAGCTTCAACCCGATTGATATGAGTTTAACGATCAGGTCATTAACCTATCGACATTCCGATAAAGAGGTATTATTTGAGGGGTTGAACCTTACCCTAAATCCTGGTGAGAAAGCCGCGCTGGTGGGAAATAACGGAATAGGGAAATCAACGCTTTTGCAGCTCATTGCCGGAAAATTGCTTCCGGCTGCGGGTCAGATCATAGCAGACGTAAGGCCCTGGTATGTTCCCCAGCACTTAGGTCAGTACGACAGCTTGACGGTTGCCCAAGCCCTAGGCGTGGAGCAAAAATTACGCAGTCTTCGGGCTATTTTGTCCGGGGAAACGGACCCGCAGTTTTTTACGGACTTGGCCGACGACTGGGAAATCGAGGAGGCCGTATCCGCTGCTCTATCGAACTGGAATCTGGCGCACATAACGGCCGATCAGCGGTTATGCGAGTTGAGTGGTGGCCAGAAAACGAAGGTATTTCTGGCCGGTATTACGCTGCACAAGCCGGAAATGATTCTACTCGACGAACCCTCTAATCACTTGGATGCCACTAGCCGGGAGCAATTGTACGAGCTTGTCCAGTCGAGTAGGGCAACGTTGCTGGTGGTCAGTCATGATCGTACCTTACTCAATGTACTGCCGACAACCCTTGAGCTTAGTGAAAGTGGCATAACCGTATTCGGCGGGAATTATGCGTTCTATCGCGAACAGAAGGAAGGCCAGGTTGGCGCCCTGCAAGCGCAACTGGATGAGCAGGCTAAAACCTTGAAACAAAGTCAACAAAAGGCCCGGGATATGGCCCAGCAGCGACAGAAAAAGGAAGCCAACGGCAGGGCTGCTGGACAAAGCCAGTCGCTACCGCGCATCATTGCTGGGGGACGAAAAAGTAGAGCCGAGCAAAGTACCGCTAACCTACTGAACGTCCATAGCGAGAAAGTTGCCGGGATCGCCGAAAACATCCGGCAGATTCGGTCGCAGATTCAGGCTTACCAGGTACTGAAAATCGATATTGGTACTTCGTTGCTGCATCGTGGAAAGATGCTGATCGATGCCGAGCAACTTAGTTTTGGGTACGGCGACAACCCCTTGTGGAAACCGCTGACATTTCAGATCCGCTCCGGCGATCGTATCCGAATTGAGGGCGATAATGGCGCCGGGAAGACAACCCTGTTACGCCTATTGACCGGTAGTCTGGAGCCCCTTCAGGGAACGATTCAGCGAGCTTCGTTCGCTTACCTGTATCTTGACCAGGATTATACAATGATCGATCCCAACCGAACGGTGTATGAACAGGTGGAGCACTCCAATAGTCGGCACTTACCCGAGCATGAGCTAAAATCGTTATTAATTTATTCGCAGTTTAGGCTGGATAGGTTCGAGCAACCTTGCAGCGGATTAAGTGGGGGTGAAAAGATGAAGCTAGCTTTATGCTGTTTAGCTGTCAGTAACCAATCACTGGATATGCTCATCCTGGATGAACCAACCAATAACCTGGATGGGCAAAGTTTAGCCGTACTCACCGAATCCGTAAAGAATTACAACGGCACCTTGCTGGTGATCTCACACGATACCTATTTTATACGCGAAGTAGGCATCGACAACCAGCTTCGCGTTGCCTGAAAAATGAACGGTTTACTCGTACACACATGCCAACTAAAGATACCAGTACCGAACAACTGATCAAAGAAACAGCGAAACGGATTTTTTTTACCGAAGGCAGGCTGCACGCCACCACGCAGGATATAGCCGATGCGGCCGGTGTTAACCGGGCGGCCCTGCATTACTACTTCCGGTCCCGAGACCAGTTAATTGATACGGTTTTTCAGGAAGCCATGCAGGCCCTCAGCCAACGGCTGGCCAGCGTGATGGAATCGCCCAGCCCTTTCCGGAAAAAAATCGAGGAACTGATCGAGGTTTTTCTGGCCGACATGGTCGCTTATCCTTACCAAGAAACCTTTATGGTTACGCAGCTTAACACCCTAGGGCACCAATTGATCGAACGTATCCATATAAACCCGACAAACTCGTTTCTAGCTGAAGTTGAACGGGAGATGGAGAAGGGAACGCTGGAAAAAATGAATCCGATTCACTTTCTAATGAATCTGTTCTCACTGCTTTCATACCCCCTCATTATGGCCCCGCTTTATTGTCAGTTCTTTGGTCTTTCGGAGACCGCCTTTAAGCAGTTGATGGATGAACGGAAAGAGCTAATTAGTCGGTTGCTCTTCAAAGATTAATGAAGGCGATAAGATTAGTCAACTAATTTATATCGGCCGGGATAATTAACAAGAGAGTTGGCTAGGGTGCATAAGTTGAAAAAACAAAATCATGCTCTTTCGTGGCAGGGAGCGCAGGTGGCGTGCACTTGGTTGCTGGCTGGTTTGCCGTCGTTAACTTTCACATAGCCCCAGCCGCCCGTCAACGCATATTTTTTGGTGTCTTTCACCATAAATTGAAGACCATTCTTCGGGTGACCGGCCACAAAGGATTGCTGCTGCCCAAAGGCCTTGTTATTTTCTGCTGAGGATACATAATCCCAGGCCAGCCGGGCAATGATGGTGCCATCCGGAAACGGACGTTTGCGGAAAGCCTGTACAGCAGCCTTATTACCCAGAATAGCCCGCAAATCATTCTGTTTGCTTTCTTCGTGAGCTACGGTGATCAATTGCCAGTCGCGATAGCCGGGTGGAATTTTAATTCCAATGGTTGAATCGATTTGTGACTGTCGGGTTGTGGCCTGTCGGGTTGCGAAGAATGTAGGCGGGTAAAATGACCTACTGTCAAGAGACCACTAGCCAGCAGAGCTGCAACTAGTTTCATTTTCCGTACGGATTAAAAAACTACGAATACGATTTGTAGGCAACAAAGCGTGTCTTAGCGGGCTAACCGGTTTACTTCAACGATGGCATTGGCAAAAGTGTTGAGGTTTCGTCTTTATGCTGAGTTGTTGCTGGAAGGAGGTAAAACGAGTCCTTTCTCCCGGTAGCTCAGTTATCAAAATTTACTTAGCCTTCAGTTGGTCGTCGTTACCGGTAAACCGGACATGTTCAGCGACCAATCGGTCAGGATGCTTACTCCCCTTGATGCATCAGCCGCTCCCGGTGCTGTTTGCCCCAGTTGATCATCTCCAGAATAATACGACCAAAGGATTGACAATATTCCGTCGAGATATATTCCACCCCAACCGGCGTTGTCGGAATCACCGTTCTAAGAATTAACCCATTGGCTTCCATCTCTTTCAATTCCCGGGACAGCATCCGGGTTGTAATGCCGGGAATACTTCGTTCGATTTCCCGGAAACGTCGGTTGCCGTTGCAAATCGAATTAATAATGGGGAGTTTCCATTTACCCCCAATCACATAAATCGTATCCTGTAAAGCCTGTACCTCTTGACGCTGATTCCGGGGATTGGCCAACCCCTCATTGACGGTCTCTACTTGCTTTTTGTTCTGCATAGTTGGTATACTTGGTTATACTGATAACAAAGTTATACCAATCCAGCTATACTTTTGCCCCGATCAAATGAAACGGTAAGATTATGAATAGGCTAACAGGAAAAATAGCGCTGATTACGGGTGGCAATAGTGGCATCGGATATGCTGCGGCAAAGGAATTGAAGGCTCAGGGAGCCGAGGTATTTATTACCGGCAGACGAGAAGAGGCCGTTGAGATAGCCGCTAATGAATTAGGGGTAAGGGGTAAAGTAGCTGATCAGGGTCAGCTGGCCGCGATAGACGAGCTGGCTGCTTTCATCAAGCATAGGTACGGGAAAATCGATATTCTGTTTATCAACGCTGGGATAGTCGGGGGAGCCAGCATTGAGCAGTCAACCGAAGAAGCGTTTGATACGGTAATGAACATCAATTTTAAAGGTGCATATTTCACCTTGAGCAAATTTATTCCCTTGCTGCATGATGGCGCATCCGTCGTCTTTTTATCCTCGAATACGGCCAGTATGGATGGAGCCAACTCCTCGGTGTATTCGTCTAGTAAGGCCGCTTTGAATGCCGTGATGCGGATTGCTGCGGTCGAATTGGCCCCCCGCCAGATCCGGGTAAACAGCATAAGTCCTGGGCCAACCCAAACCGAGATCATGAAAAAAGCAGGCTACAGTGATGAGCAATTACTTCAGCTGAATGATTGGATGATTGATCGCGTCCCGCTCAAGAAACTTGGCCAGGCGGAGGATGTGGGTAAATTAGTAGCTTATTTCAGTAGCGATGCCGCCCGTTTCATCACGGGTGCCGAACTGATCATGGATGGTGGCATGAGCTTAAAGTATTAGTTCTCCTTCAGCAGTCGGCAAATCGGAGCGGATTTAGAAACGCGCTCCGATTTGTTTTTAAGGTATTCACCTATAAGTAATTAATTCATCAGTAAATACCTTAAAAACCAACTGCAAAATTCTGAAGTAACAAGTTTTCCTTACCCTTCTCACCGCTCAATGCTTAGTCTAAAGGGGTCCATTTTTGACACATATTCATAACGACTATCCGCTTGTCTCACGAAGGAGCCTTATTTGAGATTCAACTACGTGCTTGGTAACGAGGCTGATCCATTTTCGTACAAGCACGCAAATGGATCTTTTTAAAGCGCTCGAAGATCGATATAGTAGTCTGGCTGAACTCGTACAGCCTGTGGCTAATTTGTCTGATGCGCAACGAGTCAACAGACAGCGCCACATGGGTGGTAGTAAGTTCACCTTCGATTTATAGAATGTGTTTGCTAGGTTTTCATTTTTGAGGGAGCATACCCAAAATGCTCCTGAAACAACTTAGCAAAGTACGACTGCGAACTATACCCGAGTTCATAGGCCACCTGCGCTACGTTATACTCTCCAGACTGCAAGAGCGCAGCGGCCCGCTCGAGTCGAACCCGGTGAATAAATCGATTCGGGCTGAGCGATGTAAGCGCGGTCAGTTTGCGGTGCAACTGGGTGCGACTCATACCGGCTCGGTCGGCCAGCCAATCCACATCTATCCGGTCAGCTTCGTGCAGGTTGGCGAGGATGTACTGGCGCAGAGTGTTTAGGAAGCGTTCCTCCCGTTCAGCTTCCCCATGAGCTGGATGTACCGCCGTTACGGGAGCCATCTGAGCCGTGAAGCGCTGTTGCCATTGCTGGCGGGTGCGGAGCGCATTACCCAACCGTAGGTTCAGTTCGGTTAAGTTGAAAGGCTTGCCTACGTAGTGATCTGCCCCGGCCTGTAGACCCATAAGCTGA
The DNA here is from genome assembly GCF_014699005.1 of Spirosoma profusum. Taxonomy (GTDB): domain Bacteria; phylum Bacteroidota; class Bacteroidia; order Cytophagales; family Spirosomataceae; genus Spirosoma; species Spirosoma profusum. Next base: position 30,805 of record NZ_JACWZY010000049.1, on the reverse strand, counting down.
CTCTCCGCTGAGGACCGGGCCGTGAGCAGCACGATGGGAATGTGACTCGTTCGTTGGTCAGCTTTCAGGGATCGGGTAAGCTCATACCCATCCATTTCCGGCATCATCACATCGCTCACAATTAAGTCCGGCACTTCCGCGATAGCCTGTTCCAGACCTTCTCGGCCCGTAGCGACCGTGGCAATCCGGTATTGCCCGGATAAATACGTAGCCATTTGCATCCGAAGTTCAGTATTATCCTCTACCAGAAGCACTAGAGGCTTCTGCTGGTTTTTACTATTGGCTTTTTCAATGGGTAAAGCACGACTTTGGGAAGCGGTTCTGGGTGAAACTGGTGCTTTTGGGCTTTGTGAGGTACCTAGTGCGGATTGGCCGCGCAGATTGTCTCTCTCCAGGTCCGAGGTTGGGTAAATTGCGTTGAGCTGATATATGAATGGAGTCGCTATCGGCAATTCAACGGTAAAAACGCTACCTTTTCCTTCTTCACTCTCAACGGTTACGCGCCCCCCAAGCCACTGAGCCAGTTCCTTCACTAACGCCAGTCCAATACCCGTTCCCGAATAGGCGCGGGTGGAGCTCGAATCGACCTGATAAAAGCGGTCAAAAATATGGGTAAGCCGATGCTTCGGGATGCCAATGCCCGTATCGGCTACCCGCAGCACGAAACGATCGGGTGCGACAATACGTCCCGAAATTAGTACCCGCCCACCTGCAGCGGTAAACTTGAGTGCATTTGATAACAGGTTATAGGCGATCTTCTCCCATTTAGCGTCGTCAAAGCTATACATCAATTCGGCCGTGCCGGTATCGCCTTCCCAGTCCAGGGTTATGCCTCGCTGCTTGGCCAGCCCGTCAAACTGGGTAACCACCTGCCGCATAAACAGGACCGGATCGCCAAGATGGGAATTGACCTCCATCTTCCCTGCATCCAACCGCGACATATCAAGCGTTTCGGTGATCAGCCGGAGCAGTTGGTGAGCATGCCGTTGAATGGTATCGGTCTGTTGTTGTTGTGTGGGTTCCAGGGACGTAGCATCAAGCTGCTCAGTTGCGTTGAGGATGATGGTCAGGGGTGTGCGAAACTCATGGGTGACGTTAGCGAAGAAATCACTCTTCAGGGTGTCCATCTTGCGGAGCGTTTCGGCTTCGAACGCCTGGCGAGCCAGTTCCTGCTGGAGCATACGCCGTCGGTTCCAGCTTCGAATTAGCCAGAGCCCTGCGCTACTCAGGCTCAGAATTGTCAGGCTCAGGAACCAGGCGGTTCGCCAGAAGTGGGGAGCTACCTGAATCTGGATGTGGGCCAACTGAGGCTCCCAGCCACCCGTGGGTTTGGCCCGATTGAGCACGAATGAATACGTGCCGGCCCTAAGCTGGTAGGTAGCCTGGCCATACGTATCGTTGTAAACCGCCCACTGCGCGTCGTGGCCAGCGAGTTTATAGCGGTAGGTCGAGGTGGCGACTTCGACCTGGGGCAAAAAACGTATCGACAGGAAATCGCCCTCTTTCAGGTAAAGAGAAGCCTGTCCCAACGTATCACGCTGAAATCGCTCTTCGCGGGGTACCTGGTTTTCCACTAAGCGGATACCGTTGACCGATACGTCGAGGATGTTCAGCGGAGGCACTTGCCGCAACCGGCTCAGATCATAGGCATAGAGCTGATGGCCCGCATTGACCCAAAGCCGGTTGTTGCCCAGCGGCTGCCCCTGGCTGATCCAGATACCAATAACTTTTTCGGCTGGATAGCCAAATTCCAGCCGTTGCAGTTGGTTTTGGCGATTTAGTCGGAAAACCAGGGTACCAACGGAAAAATAAGCGTTCTGCTCCTGGTCGAAGACAATCTTGTAGGTCCACAACTGACTCGTAGCGATGGGCAGTGGCAAGTCAATTTGCCGTATCAATCCCGAAGTCGGGTTAAAGACAACCACTTTGTTGTACAAGCCCAGCAGTAGCTCTCCGGTTGATCGGACGGTCAAGGCGGTGATGGGATTACCGGCATGGATACGAAGGAGCCCATTTTTGTCAAGATAGCGACGAACCTGATGACTGGACGGATCGATCGAGTACAGCCCCGTGGAAGCACCTGCCCAAATCGTGCCGTCTGAGCTTTGATGAAGGCTGTTCACTTCCGTCGAATCGAGAACGAACGGCTCAACGGAAAGAGTACGTGGATCAACGCGCAGCAGCCCGGTCTTTGTCCGGCCAATCCAGAGGTGATCTTGCCGATCGACAAACAGCGTTCGGATGCCGTCTTTGGCCAAAAACTCCCCAACCAGCCGGGTGGTGTCAGCGATAAATTGAATACGTTGGGTCTTTGGGTCCCAAAAGGCCAGCTTACTCTCATCGTTTCCGTACGCGTAGCGCAGCCAAACCCGACCCCGGCTGTCAGCAATAACCCGGCTAAATGTGTCGTCCTGTAGATGCCCCTGTGAATTAAACACGCGCAATTGCTGGCCGTCGTAGCGGATAAGACCGTCAGGCGAACTGAGCCACAAATTTCCTTTTTTGTCCTGCGCCATGTACGGACTGAACAGATTAACACCGGGCGGTTGTTTCAGCGTCCGTTCTGCCGGGGGCAGCATCAATTGCTGGGCTATCAGTGTCTGCCCCATTAGTAGGCTGCTAACGAGCAGAAGGCTGAGAAGAAAAAAACGGAATTGGGCTACCATGAGGTTGGAATGACCACCTCGAAGGTACTAAAAATGAGTAAAAGTTGGCTGATTTGGTCTGATTCTAGCCAAAATGGAACAATCCTGGTAGATTTTTAGGGGGCAGCCTGGCCAATTTTACGGCGCCAAACCTGCTCCCTGATTCAGCCAATGGACGATCCCTAAATAGATCGGCAGGGAGGCTGCCCCATCCACCAACAGCTTTACGGTTAAGCGGGTGGTGGGGCAAATCGGCTGGTCATTTGTCAAACTACTAGCGTTTATTCCAAACTCCGATGAGAACTCAACTACCAAGTTCCAGTCCCGTTGCTTTTAGGAGCAACCAGACCAACCGCTCCGATATGACCAGCCGCTGGGCGTTGGGCAGCCTGATGCTGGTTTGGTTGCTGGCCTGCCCCCAATGGGCGGTTGGCCAGACCATCCGCTACGTCAAACCGACCGCCAGTGGCACCGGCGATGGCTCTTCCTGGGCCAACGCCAGCAGTAACCTACAGGCCATACTCGATGCCAGTGCCCCCACCCATCAGGTATGGATAGCTGGAGGCACGTACAAACCGGGCGGTCCTGCCAACACTGACCGGACGATTAGCTTTTATATGCGAGAGGGAGTGGCCATCTACGGCGGCTTCGTCGGCAACGAAACATCCCTGTCCCAGCGTCCAGCGCGCACTACCCAACCCTCCAGCACCACCCTCTCAGGTGACATTGGCCAGGCGAATAATACTATCGACAATAGCTATAGCGTCATCCGCAATGGACCTGGCCTCAGCCCGGCGGCAATCCTGGATGGAGTGGTCATCACCGGCGGCAATGGGTCAGCCGGTGGCGGGGTGCTTAACGACGGGCGCACCGGCAGCTGCCGCCCTACCTTCCGTAACTGTAACTTCGTAGCCAATTACGCTACGTTTGGGGGCGCTGTCTTCAACGACGGCTTTACGGCGGGCAGTATCTGCAGTCCAATTCTGATCAACTGTAGCTTGGTGAGCAACTCGGCCTCTGAAGGGGGCGCTCTCTACAATCAGGCGGGCAGTGGGGGCACTAGCAGCCCCATATTGATCAACTGTAGCTTTTTGGGCAACAATGCCACCAATGCGAACTTTGGAGGAGCTATGTATAACAACGGCGGGGGGGGCGGCACCAGCAGTCCCAGTCTGGTCAACTGCAGCTTTCGGAGCAACACGGCAGGCGGCTTCGGTAACGCTCTGTATAGCTACGGCACGGGCGGTACGGCTAAGCCTGATCTGACCAACTGTGTGGTGTTTGGCACGGGGGGCAATCGAAGCTTTTCCAGCGTGAATGCCACGGTGGTGACTCGCTATAGCTTACTGGAAGCCTCGGCGCTTGTAATGGGGGTGGACGTGAGTGGTCCGGGTAATCTGACCACCACCAGCTCGCCATTCAGTCCTACGGGGGTGAGTCTGCAGCCCTGCTCACCGGCCATCAACGCGGGCAACACGACTTCGTACACGGCTGTGGGCGGTCCGTCAACGGATCTGTCCGGCCAGGAGCGGCCCTGGCGGGGTAGCCCTATCGACATGGGAGCTTTAGAGTACCAGACTACCCCGTCCACCATCGGTATCACCCAGCAGCCGCCCAGCGGTCAGACCGTTTGTGCAGGAGCGAGCGTCACCATTCCCTACAGCTGGAGTGGGATCATCAGTTCCCGTCAGTGGTATCTTAACAATAATCCTATTGCTACGCCCCCTACCGAGCCGCTTATGCTGAGCAATGTGCAGCCGGCCCAGAGTGGTCGTTACTACGTGGTGGTGTCCAGTTCCTGTAATAGTGTGACCTCGACGGTGTTTAGCCTCAGCGTGAACGTGGCTCCAAGTCGGCTGTACGTAAAGGCCAATGCGACGGGGACCAACACGGGTCTGGATTGGGCCAACGCGTTTACCGACCTGCAGTCGGCGCTGAATTACGGGGAATGCCCGGCTAATCTGACTGAGATCTGGGTAGCAGCTGGGGTTTACAAGCCCACCACTGACACCACGCGCAGCGTCAGCTTTTCGATGCCAAGCGGAGTAGCCATTTATGGGGGCTTTGTTGGCAATGAAACGACGCTTGCCCAGCGGCCCATCGTCAACCCCATAATAGGTCACCCCTCCAACACTACCCTAAGTGGGAATATCGGAGATCCGGCTATCCAAACCGATAATAGCTATCACGTGATCAAAAACTTGGGTAACGAATTGGATTCAACGGCTGTACTAGACGGTTTCGTGATCAAGGACGGCTACGGTGTGGGGTTAGTAGGAAGAAATACTTCAGGGGCGGGCATCTTAAACGTTCATAGCAGTCCAACTTTGGTTAATTGTAGCCTAGAATCGAATCAATCTTCTTTAGGTGGGGCCATGGCTACTTATAATGCCAGCAGTCCAACCTTGACCAACTGTAGCTTTATAAACAATACAGCCCAAGTGTATAAAGGGCATGGCGGAGCTATTTATAATGAGGATGGTAGTATAAGGCTAACCAACTGTAGCCTAGAAGCCAACAGAGGTTATTATGGGGGCGCTATAGCCCTTGCTGCTACATTAAGGTCCAGTAAACCAAATGTGACGTTGATTAACTGTAGGTTAACCGACAATTATGCCCTAACACATGGTGGAGCCCTGTATAATGCTGATGGCAGCTTGACCCTACTAAACTGTAGCCTTCAAAATAACAGATCTAGATCGAGAGGGGGCGCTTGCTACAATGACACTGACGGGTTGGAATCGCGCAATATAAGTCTGACCAACTGTAGCCTGCAAGGCAATTATTCACCAAATGGTGGGGCTACTTATATTGGAAGCGGTACCATAAATATCACCAACTCAGTACTATGGGACAACGGGAGTAATGAAACCTTTGGAGGTAGCCAAGGCAATCAGGTTAGCTATAGTCTCCTTGAGCCCGCCGTAGTGGGCTACATAAATGGGGGTAATAATCTGATGACAACGACCTCGCCCTTCGTTAGTCCTACCCCCCAGATTCCATCCGAACTGGCCTTGAGGGCGGGCTCTCCCGCCCTCAATGTGGGCAGCAATGCGGCCTATCAGAGCGTCAATGGCCCCGCCACCGATCTAGCAGGCAACGTCCGGATTCAGCAGACAACCATCGATCTGGGCGCTTTCGAGGGTTCGCACAGCTGTGCGAACCAGTACAGTCTAAAGGTCGGCAACTGGAATGATACGGATGTGTGGTCGTGTGGGCGTATCCCGTTGCTGACGGACGTAGTGACGCTCAACCATACGGTGAGTTTGCCGACCAGCTATCAGGGGCAAGCCTTAAAGCTAATTTATAGTGCGGCAGGTCGCTTATTGTTTAGTAGTGGAAGCCGCTTAAAGCTGGGTGGAAATTAGCGCCTGAAGCCAGAGGGCAGTAGTCGTAAAAGTAGCGCTTACAGCTACTGCTCCCATATCCAGCAGTGGGCTGTGGAGTTTGCAGACCGTAGTCAGGGGCAGGTGGTGCCTCGTGGGCGCATGGTCCGGATAAAACATGGTTTACGGGGTCTTCCGATCTAAACCGGTATTGGGTGGTTTGGCAGGAGGCTGATTGCTGGTCAGCTGACTAGGTGGCACAATTGACTGATGTACTATCTACTCATAATCAATTCGTTTACCGTCGCTTAAAACGCCCGAATTATTGATACGCGCCTGTCTCACATAGGAGGGATTTGTGAGAATCGAAAACCAGTGGCCCTAGGCTTATAGGAATCGAGCACCAGCAAAAGTAGGCGGCTGTACCGCTACTAGACCAGTCTGCTAACTAGCCCAATCCCAGACTAGACCCCTAGCCCCCGTAAGAGCTGCTTAACCTCACGAACACGCCGACGGGGGATATCGACCTCCTGCCTGCGATCACCCACCTCTAACACCACCACCAGTTGGCTGGCCTGGTTGCGATGCAGGCCCACAATCAGCGCAGGATCCACCGCCAGATGTTTGCTCAGTCGGAACAGGTAAGGAAAACGCTGGCAGATAGTACCCAGCGTGATAGCCGACAGGTAGTAGCCCCCGTTGTGAAAATACACATGGGTATAGTTGCCATCGGCCAGCGGCCAGCTCACCTGGGGCTGGCTATGGAGAAGGTGGGCTTTTACATAGGGCGTTGGTTTAATATACGGTTGTCGCTATTGGCGATGAGCCAGAACTTTAGGAGCTGAACTGGGGAGCCGTTTAGAGTAGGCCGACATTCGTTGTGCAAGTGTTAATTACCCCCCACCCTTAGCCGACTGCCAGGCCCAAACAGCAACCGACCACTGGCACTGTAGATCACGCGCAAGGCTTGCCCCTGGTAACTGGCTGGTAGACTCACCGCATGATTGAGCGTCACCACGTCAGTAATCAGCGGCACCCGGCCACAGGACCAGGTACTGGCATCGTTCCAACTACCTGCCTGCACACTGTACATACTCACGCACCCGCCCGCACCCATTACACTTAAGGGCAACAGCGTGGAGATTGACCCACCGACTGGATCAGTAGCGGTTACGGTCACACTGGAGAAGCTACTGGCCGTTGCTGAAGCTACACCGGTGATGAGGTTTGGCGAGACAAAACTCAGCCCCGCTGGCAATCCCACCACCGACAGCGTGAGGTTATTAGGCGTCTCAGCATCGGTAAAGGTGTTGGCCGGAATCGTGTAACTAAACGCCTGACCGACCGTGGCCGATTGAGGTGGGATAGAGTTCTCCACCTTGGGATTACCATTGGCGCAGTTAGCCAGCCAGTTGTAGGCGAAACTAACCTCACCCGGAGTACCCTGCTGGCGAGCCCTGAGTACAATCACTGGATTATCAGTAAAGACGTTCAACTGATAAGGGCCATTAACGGTAGTAGCCCTTAGTTCATTGACCACCGAGAGGCTAATGGGCTGGCCATTGGTGGCTTCAAAGCTGACCATAAAGTTAATACGTCGCTCATAGTAAGACAGGTGATTGCAGTCCAGCATAGTCACTCCGGTGATGGCAAAGCTGCGCGGCTGCACAGTCAACACAAAGCTGGTGCTGGCTGACAAACCACCCGGATCGGTAGCCACCACCGTCACGGTGAAGGGTGTACCCAGGGTGGTAGAGGGTGTACCACTGATCGTATTGGGAGAAACAAAGCTCAACCCAGCAGGCAATCCTGCCACCATCAGGGTGAGGCTGTTGGGTGTTTCGGGATCGGTGAACGTAGTGGCCGGGATGGTGTAGCTAAATGCGTCGGCCAACGTAGCAGATTGGGGCGGGATGTCATTGGCCAGCGTAGGCGCACAGTTCTGATACGTAACGCTGGCACTGGCCGTAGACGAACAACCATTGGCTCCTGTTAACGTAACAGAGTAGGTATCAGCCACGCTCACCGAAATACTGGACGTAGTAGCGCCTGTATTCCACTGGTACGTGCCATTACCAATAGCCGACAAACTCACTAAAGACGTAGTACAACTTAACGTAGCACTTGGTGGTGAAATCGTTAGTGAAGGTGGCGTCTGGTCCAGGCTCAGACCGATGCTGGCAGTAGCCGAACAACCATTGGCCCCTGTCGACGTAACAGAATACGTAGTGGCCACACTGACCGAAATACTGGGCGTAGTAGCCCCAGTACTCCACCGATACGTGCCAGAACCGACTGCGCTTAAGCTTGCGATTGGCGTGGCGCAGGTTAACGTAGTACTCGATGGTGAAATCGTCAGTGATGGTAGTGACTGATCCTGGCTCACACTGGCATTAGCTGTAGCGGTACAACCATTCGTTCCGGTGGTGGTGACCGAATATGTAGTGGCCACGCTGACCGAAATACTGGACGTAGTGGCTCCAGTGTTCCACCGGTACGTACCAACGCCTACTGCCGATAGGCTTATGATTGGCGTGGCGCAGGTTAACGTAGCACTGGAGGGTGAAATTGTCAGCGAAGGTGGCGTTTTATCCTGACCGATGGTCAGCGAGGTAATGCTGGTGCAGTTACTGGCTGATGTCACCGTAACGGAATAAACACCAGCGACATTGACTAGAGCCGTACCACTGGTCTGGCTGGATGTCACGATGCCGGGGCCACTAAAGCGGTAGGTGCTTCCCGGAGCGCCGGTCCCTACCGTGGCGGTAAGCGTAGCCGTGGGAGTAGTGCAGGTGAGCACGCTGGTGCTGGCCGACAGGGTAGCAATAGGTGTTGGCGGCACGGTGATGGTAAAGCTGATGGGGATACCCTGACAACGTACTGATCGAACAAAATTTCCCAGATTAGCGACCATGGTCCCCGAGAAAGTAGGGGATGTAGTTACAACCGTGTTGGAAGCCGCATCAATTACACTCACGTTTTCAGCTACTTCGTTGACTACATACACCCGGCTTCCATCCAAACTCACGCTAACCCCAACGGGAGAATCCCCAAGGTCAATAATAGCGGTCACAGAATTGGTAGCCGTGTTGATCACACCCATGTTATTGGTACTGTAATTGGCCACATATACCCGACGCCCATCCGGACTCACGCTTATCCCAGATGGTTCATTCCCAACACCAATAATACCGGCCACGGAATTGGTAGCCGTGTTGATCACACTTAGAACATTGGAAGTCTGATTGGTCACATACACCCGGCTTCCATCGGGACTTACGCTTATCCCCTCGAGAATACCCCCTACAGTAATGGTAGCAGTAACGGAATTAGTAGCCGTATTGATCACACTCACGGTATTAGTATTAGCCACATATACCCGATTCCCATCTGGACTCACACTTACCCCAACGGGAGTATTCCCAACAGGAATGGTGGCAGTCACGGAATTGGTAGCTGTGTTAATTACACTCACATTATCGGAATCAGTATTCGCCACATACACCCTACTTCCATTCAGACTCACGCTAACCCCTTTGGGGTTATTTCCCACGGGAATGGTGGCGATGACAGTGTTAGTGGCCGTGTTGATCACGCTCACATTATTGGAAAGGGTATTGGTCACATACACCCGACTCCCATCGGGGCTCACACTCACCCCAAAGGGTACCCTGCCCACCGGCACGGAAGTAATGATATTACCAGATATTGGATCATATACCCGTACAAAATCGAGGAATATACGCTGCCCATTGACAGGGTTAATCCCGGTTCCAGTAGTACTTATATACAGCAAGTCTTTGGGTGCCGACTGGGGGATGACAGTGATAACGGCTGTCTGGGCGGTTGAGCCGTTATTAAGAGCCGTGAACGAATTCAGGCTGCCCGTCCCGCTGGCGGGTAAACCAATCGAAGTGTTGGAGTTGATCCACTGATAGCGATCCGCATTGCCACTAAACACGATAGGAGCCACCACCGTGCCCACACAGACTGTCTTGCTGCTAACCGGATTGACGGTGGGACCAGGCTCCTGCCCTAACTGACGAGTGGCCACCGCAGTACAGCCATTGGTGCCCGTCAGAGTGACTGAGTAAGGGCCAGCGACTGTCACACTGATGCTAGCCGTAGTTGCCCCCGTACTCCAGCGGTAGCTACCCGCTGTGCCAACGGCACTTAGACTGACGGCTGAAGTGGCGCAGTTTAGCGTCGCACTAGTCGGAGTAATAGCCACGGAAGCGGGGCTGATATCCCGCTGCACGGTGACAGTGGTACTGCTTTTGCAGCCACTCGACGTAGTGACGGTCACCGAGTAGGTACCCGGAGCATTGACCACCGCCGTGCCGGACGTAGCATTCTGGCTCACGATTCCGGAGCCAGCAAACGTGTAGCTGGTCCCCCCATTCGCCGTCAACGTAACACTAGTCTGGGCGCAGTTAAGTGTGCCACTGCTAACCAGAGCAGGCGTGGGCAGCGCGTTGACAGTCAGACTAAAGGTGGTCGAGGTGACACTGTTGCAGGCATTGGTGATCACTACGGAGTAGCTACCGCCCTGAGCGGCCGTTACGTTAGTCAGGCTCAGGGTAGAGCTCTGCTGGGCAGCTCCCAGGGAAGTACCGTCTTTATACCATTGGTAGCTAGGGCTGCTGCCCGTGACTGAAACAGTCGCTGTGACGGTCGCTCCATCACAGACAGCCGTGCTACTTAATGGTTGTTGGGTGATGACCAGGGGCTGGCTGGGGGCTCCCTGAAACTCATAGGCCCCCCTGTCAATTTGTCCACCGGCATAAAAGCGGGAATTGCCCATTAAATCCGTTGCAGGTCCATTGGCAGAAGTATAAGCAGTGTTATCTCCCGTATTGATGGCCGGTGAACAGGGGTTCAATTGCAGGCCAGTCTCACTCACAAAAGGAGAGGTGGTGGTGGTCAAATTGGAGGGATCGGTCGTGTAGTCCGTTTCACTGGGCTCTAGTAGTGAGGATTGAATGGTTAGCGAACCAAGCACATTGTCAAACGTATTGTCCCCGCCATTGTCAAAGAAAATTCCGTTGGTCACTTTTACATTGGCAAAATAGTTATGAAGAGCACTCCCGCCATAAGTATTAGAAGCGTAATTATTTCTAAAGCTGACATTGACCAATACCGGATTACTTGTTCCCTGAGCTCCCGCATAGTTGTCCATTGCCCCGCCCTTGCTTGCAGAATTGCCAGTAAAACTGACATTGATTAGCACCGGGCTAGAGTTGCCATTTATTCCGTCGTTGAAGATAGCGCCCCCATTCGGAGCCGAATTGTTCGTGAAGGCACAATTGATTAGGCGGGGGCTAGCCTCCCCATATGAGCTAGCGTTGAAAAGAGCACCGCCTTGGTTAATAGCTGTATTACTGACAAAACTGAGGTTAACCAAGGTTGGATTGCTGGGGCTATCCTGGCCATTATTGTAGATACCACCCCCTCTGGGATTGGGTAGCCCATTGGCATTGCCACCGGTGATGACCATCCCATCCAGGCGGGTCTGGTCGCTTACATTACGAAATGTCACCACATTGTTGCTATTATCCGAATTATCATTCAGCGTACCAATATCCCCAGAGAAGGTGGTGCTGGAAGGAAAACTGGTACGTACATCAGGGGAAAGGCCACTACCGACATAACCTCCATAGACCTGCACGCCTGATGGTATGACGAAGCTCACCGCCTGGTCAGTGCCCGTAGTAGGGTTATACAAACCCGCCCCAACTAGAAAGGTGGAAGAAGTGGCATTGGCCAACACAGCTTGCAAGCCAATGCCTGGTAAGGCATTGGCCCAACTGCTGCCATTGAACTGACCACCACCACTGGGAGTAACATAAACCACCGAGTTAGCAGCCAGAGCCTGGTACTCATAAGCACCCCGGTCGATGGTACCCAAACGGCGTGGGTTACCTGCCAGATCGAGGAGTGGTCCTCCAGCGGCTATATAGGCCGTGTTATCTCCGGAGTTGATGGCTTCGGCACCGGCTCTGAGCCGCAGGTCGGTTGCACTCACAAAGGGCGAGGTGGTAGTGGTCAGGTTGGTGGGGTCGGTGGTGTAGCCGGTTACGCCTTGCTCAAAGAGCGTGTAGCGGGCGGTTACGGGCGGATTACCTGCGTTGGTAATTTGGCTACCCGCTCCATTGCCGAACAAGATCCCATTGACCAGTGTCGGAGTTGCCCTTTCGTTATATATCGCCCCACCATTGTTGGCCAAGTTACTACTGGAGGCCGAATTACCCAAGAAGCTCACATTGGTTAGCACTGGGCTACAGTTATTTTGAAATCCATCGTTGAACATACCTCCTCCAGCGAGAGCCGAGTTAGCCAGAAAGCTGACATTAGTTAAAACGGGACTGCTGTTGCCGTCAGAACCTTGGTTGTAGATACCACCTCCACCAGTGGTTGCCGTGTTGGTCGTAAAGCTTACATTGGTTAAAATCGGGCTGCTGATGCCACCAACAAGTCCTTCGTTGAGCATGCCTCCGCCAACGGCAGCCAAGTTATTCAGGAAGCTCACATTAGTCAGAGAGGAACTACTATTACCGCCCACCCTTGCGTAGTTAGCTAGTCCTCCGCCATAGTTCCCCGAATTACCAACCACAATCAGGTTGACTAGTGTAGGCTTACTACTATTACCCGTTCCACTGCCATCATTTAAGATGCCTCCACCATAAGTAAGAACATCACCGGTGACAACGTTGCAGTTGCCACCGGTGATGACTATCCCATCCAGGCGAGTCTGGTCGCTTACATTACGAAATGTCACCACATGATAAGAGTTATCATCTTTGTTGGATTCACTGCCAATGTTACCCGACAGGGTGGTACTGCTGGGGAATGCGGTGCGAGTATCAGGCGTAGAACCACTACCCGCATACCCGCCATAGACCTGTACACCCGAGGCAATCGAAAAACTCACGGTTCTGGCCGTGGTGGAGGTGGGTTTGTAAAGCCCTGCGCCAATTAGAAACCTGGTGCCCGCAGGTGCACTGGCTAAAGCGCCCTGAAGAGCCGTACCCGAGAGGGCCGTGGCCCAACTGGTAGCCGTGGCGGTTGTGGCGCTAGGGCCATCCACCCGCACATAAATGGTGGTCTGAGCCATACTAGCCGATAAACTGACCATTACCAGCCAGCTGGCCAGAATCAGAATAGGAGTGAGCCGAAACAGGTAAGATGAGCAAGCCAGCGGGCCAGCGGACAATAGCTCGTAGAAGTAGAGGTGTTTCATGGGTCTTTAACGTAAAGTAATACTTGAAACAGGCTCCTGTTTTTGGACATAGAAGCCTACTGTTACGTGTTAAAGGATGAGCCGAAAAACGCCCTCTGACGTACGCTCATCCACGGGGGTAAAGTTGAGATGAGCCTACCCACAAAGTCTATCACTATTGTTGCATTGTTATAAACATTGTTGCATATTGATTCTTTCATGGCTGATCCAGCGTCGATAGGTAGATGAACAAAGGCATACTTTGCTTGAATGAGAGAATTCTGGTCTGGCTGCTGGGGCTGTTGAGTTGTGGTTTATTATCATCATCAAACGGGCAGCAGTGGATGCTTCCTCCCCCTACTTGGCAACTAACTCCACCAGCCGGCATCAACCTGATGACCGATTATATCAGCCTGGATCGGCGACAGCAGCTCTGGTTGCCAACCAATCAGGGACTGGTACGTATAAAGGGCCAGAACCTTCGCGTTTTTCACGCCGACTGGCAACCCAAAGAGGATGCCTACGGACGGCCCATTCCGACACCCGACGGGCGTATCTGGGTGGAACAGCAAACCGAAGGAGGCACCAGCCAGCTGGCGTTTATTGATTCGGACCAGCAGCGGCTCAATCGGGTAGCCGATACGACCCGGCTGGTCCGGGAGTTCTTATCTCGTTATCCCTTCCGGTTACTGTATTCAGATCGACAGGGGCAGCTTTGGATTGCCCTTCAGAAACAGGGTTTGTTGCGGGTAAATCCCCAGAGCCTGACCGTTGAACACATCGTTTCTGACCCCATACAGGTAGAAGACATGGTCGAAGCACCTAACGGACGGATCTGGTTCATTTCGACTACTAATTTATACAGCCTGGATCCCATCAATCGGCAGACACAGCTTTACCAACGAGCGGCTGGCTTACCAACTACCAATCGTTTCCAGGCTATTCACGTGCGGGACAACGGCGAGCTTTTACTCAGTTTTTTTAACGAAATTGGCCTATTAGCACCAAGTACGGGGCAGTTTCGCCGTATCCTTTTACCACGTCCGATGCTTCAGGAGAATTTATGGACAGGAACCCTGGAGAGTGACGGGGTAGGCAATCATTACTTTTCGGTTGGTACCATGGTCCTACGGCTGACAAAAGAAGGGGAATTACAACGATTGGAGTTTGCCCACCCCACGGAAAAGATAATTAGCATCGGGGTGAGTCCAGGGCAAGGAAAACGCCCTCCCCGACTGTGGGTCAATACCATTCGCCGGGCCCTGTACGAATATGATCTGAGCCGCCTTCGCCCGATCCCGCCCTTCAATATTCTAGACGTGAGCATCAACGGCACCCGATTGCTGGAAAACGAGCACCATCTTGATGAGCGTTTCGTGCGGGATACAACCGGGCAACCGATGCTGAGGGTTCAGGAGCAGGACTTTATCCGGATTCGCTTTGCACCCTCCGCCGAATTACGCTCTACGCTGTACCGATTCAAACTGGACGGTTATGATCGGCAATGGACCGCTTATCGGGACATGGCTGGTCAGGCAACCTACCAGCTACCAGCCGGTGAGTATACCTTTTTGTTCAATCAGGCAAAAGCCCATGGCGGCTGGTATCCGCAGGTAGCCCGGCTGCTGATCCGGGTAAAACCGCTTTTCTGGAAAACGAACTGGTTTCTAATCAGTACAACGATTGTGTTATTAGGTGTACTGATAGGGCTGTTCCGCATTCGCCAACGTCGGCGCAACTTACAAAGAGCCCTTGCCCAACAGGAAAACGAAGCCCGAAATCTAAAGCAGCTGGATGAACTAAAAGGCCGTTTTTTCGCCAACATCACCCACGAACTCCGTACCCCACTGACCCTATTACTCAACGCCAATGAGCAATTAGCCCAGCAAGCCCTGGATGAGCAGGGAAAGCAGCAGGTTAACGAGATTAACCGGCATGCCGACCATTTGCTGAAGCTCATTACGCAGGTACTGGATATGGCTCGTCTGGATGATGGCAAACTCGATCTGAAGCTTAGCCTGGGCAATCCGGTTGAGTTCACGCAACAAGTTATTCAACCGTTTATCGGATTAGCCCTCACCAAGCGGATTCAACTTACTGTTCAGGCCGATTTACCCGATACAACGTATTATTTCGATCCGCAAAAACTTGAAGCCATCCTGCATAACCTGCTCTCCAATGCCATCAAGTTTACACCCGATACTGGAACTATACGGGTATCAGCCCGCCTGGATGATGCCCATCAGCTGGTACTAATGGTGCAGGACAGCGGTCCGGGTATTCCGCCAGCCGAGCAGACGCGCATTTTCGAGCGCTTCTATCAGGTAGACGCTCCGGCGACACGGACGCAGAGCGGTACGGGCATTGGCCTGGCGTACGTGCGCGAATTAGCCGAACTGATGGGGGGCAACGTATCGGTCACCAGTTTACCAAGTCAGGGCAGCACCTTTACAGTTCGTCTTCCGTTGGCAAGTGTACTCCCCTCGACGGAAGTCCTATCACAGGTTCATACTACTCCTTTGACAATGGAGACAGAACCACCATCCCAGTCGCCAACGCCGAGCGCTACGCCCCAACGCCCTGTCCTACTGGTTGTGGAAGACAATGCGGAACTACGCTCCTATCTGGTTAGCCAACTCAGCACTCACTATGAGGTGCTGGTTGCTGGCGACGGACGGGTCGGTCTACAGCAGGCCTTGCAGCACATTCCCGACCTGATTGTCAGCGATGTGATGATGCCGCACATGGATGGCTTTGCCCTAATAGGTGCCCTTAAAGCCGATTTACGAACGAGCCACATTCCTATTATTTTACTAACGGCCCGTTCTTCGCACGACAGCTTGCTGCAAGGTCTGGAGATGGGTGCTGATGTCTACCTGAGCAAACCCTTCCGGTTGGCCCAGCTGAAGTTATATATCCGAAATGCGATTCAAAACCGTCGCGCCTGGCAGGCAATTCTGCTGGATTCAGCGAAGCGATCACCAACTGAAACCTTACGGACTGACCCCGTACCCGAAAAAGAACAGCGATTCTTAGCCCGATTGACTCATCTTCTATTACAACATATACAGGACGAGCAGGTCGATGTGGACTGGCTGGCCGCCCAGGCCGCCATGAGTCGTTCCCAACTACACCGTAAACTAGCTGCCCTAACCGGACAGACGACGACGGCGTTTATCCATAGCGTTCGTCTGGCTAAAGCTGACGAATTATTACGAGCGGGTGGCAGCAATGTGGCCGAGGTAGCCCAACTGGTGGGTTATAATTCACAGTCGTATTTCACCAAGCTCTTTCATGAACGCTTTGGCTATTTGCCGACCCAACTAAAAGAGTAACTAGGTTAGCTTGTTCACAGCAGGTAGCTCTGTATAGTGCTATAATATGATTGTGTTAGTTATGCATGAACCTTTGAGTTGTCATATGCAAAAGACTCAATTCAGAAAGCCGCCCGTGAACTGGGCATCGATCCAGGGCGAATCAGCAAATGGCGACAGCGTCATAAGAAAACCGATCGTCCCTCAGCCACCAATTCGACACTCACTGATGAGCAGAAACAAATAAAAAGGCTACAGAAGGAGCTTCGAGACGCTCAATTAGAACGCGATATCTTAAAATCGTTGTACAGCGCATAAGCTGTTGAATAGCCCCAACAACTTACGTTCCAGCTAGAAGCTCTATTTTTGGTAGGCTTTCTGAACCAAGCCCCCCGCTTTTACTGGTACTTTTTAGAGTCCTTCTTAAAATCTGGGTTGGAGCGTACCACGCCTTTTTAACGAAAGGCATTTGGTGAATTGATTGGTGATCGCTTCGGCGAATCCCGTACAGAAAAAATTTATAGTCACGATACGCTCCCTAGGAGTCATTAACCACTGATGTTTTATGAGTATGAACCAGCTATCGTTCAACATTATTAATCCCCAAGCTGCCGGGATTGATGTAGGCTCCCGCACTCATCTGGTTGCCATTGACCAGAATAAAGACAATGTTCGTGAATTTGGGGTTTACACTAAAGATCATCAGGATCTTATCAGTCATCTGCACCAACATGGAGTGACTACCATCGCCATGGAGAGCACCGGCAGTTATTGGCAGACTTTATTCAATGCGCTCCAGCAAGCAGGTTTTGACGTGTTGCTGGTTGGCGGAAACCAGACCAAGAATGTAAAGGGTAGAAAAACCGATGTCATTGATTGCATCTGGATACAGAAGCTACACTAGCTAGGACTCTTATCGGGTAGTTTATTGTTGAGTGATACCTTCCAGCAACTGCGTACCTACTAGCATCACATGCATTTGGTCGAGCAATCAGCGCGTTACAGCAATAAAATGCAGAAGGCATTGCGGCTGATGAACATCCGTTTGGATGTAGTGCTCAATGACATCACTGGCCAGTCAGGTATGGCCGTCATTGAAGCCATCCTGGCCGGTCACCGTGAACCTGAACACTTAGTGTCGCTGGTTAGCCATCGGGTCAAAAAGTCCCGTCAGGAGATTGCCGATGCCCTGCAAGGCTGGTGGCGGGACGAACTGTTATTCGAATTACAGGCTTCTCTGGATTTTTACCATCTGTATGAACGGAAGATCAAAGAATGCGACCAGGTCATTGAAACGTTTCTGGACAAGTATGTGCCAGCGGTCGAGGTCTCAATGGGTGAGAAGAAGCAATTGAAAACCAACCGGAAACGAGCGGGTAAACATGCCCCTGGCTTAATCTGTCCCATTTAGCCTACCAGTATTTCCGAACCGACCTATTTGCCATATCGGGCATTAGTTACAATGCGGTTTTAAGTTTGCTGACCAGCCTAGGTCATGATATACACAAATTTCCGACGGCTAAAAGTTTTGCCTGCTGGTTAGGTCTTGTACCCAATAACAAAATCAGCGGAGGCAAGATCATTGGCAATCGAACGCCTTCAGGAAAAAATCATATCGCCAAAGCGCTACGTCATGCGGCCAACTCAATTGGGAATCAGAAGGATCATGAGTTGACGCCTTTCTTCAAGCGAATCGCCTTCAAAAAAGGTCGGCTAGCCGCCATTATCGCTACGGCCAGAAAGTTGGCCGTTATCATTTGGAACATGATTATTAAAGCTGAACCTTGTCAAAAGAATCGGGTGGAAATAAATGACCAAAAGCAGAAGGCCATGAAGTTGCGGTATTTGGATAAGAAATTACACGCCCTTCAACTGAGCAAAGAGGAACTGGAGAAATTATTGTTAAATCGCTTATTATCAGTTGCTTATTAGTGAACTGTACAGAAAAAGGCGGTCGGCATCTTCTCCAGGAGCGACGGGAGGCATTCCGATTTATAAAGGAGAACGCCAAGATTTTCCCCGTTGAGAAGATGTGTAAGGTGCTGAATGTGAGCAGCAGT
The DNA here is from genome assembly GCF_014699005.1 of Spirosoma profusum. Taxonomy (GTDB): domain Bacteria; phylum Bacteroidota; class Bacteroidia; order Cytophagales; family Spirosomataceae; genus Spirosoma; species Spirosoma profusum. Next base: position 12,241 of record NZ_JACWZY010000049.1, on the reverse strand, counting down.
AGCTATTACTATTGGCGTAAACATCCGGTTGGAAGTAGACAACAAACTCAAAATCAATTAGTAAGCCACATTCGGCGAGTACATACAGAGAGCCAATGTCGCTACGGTAGCCCCCGAATTACAGATGAACTTCGCGAACAAGGCGTAAAAGCATCACGTAACCGCATCGCTAGACTCATGCAGAAGGCAGGCATCCGTAGCATCATTTACAAAAAGTATCGTGTGCAGACCACCGACTCAAACCACAATTATCCGGTGGCTAAAAACCTGTTAAACAGAGACTTTACGGCCGAAAAACCAGGCCAAAAGTGAGTATCAGACATCACATATATTCCCACAGATGAGGGCTGGTTATACTTGACAATAATTTTAGATTTAGCTGACCGAAAGGTGATTGGCTGGGCCATGAGTGAGGGCTTGAAAGCCGTGGAAACTAGTGTGTCAGCATGGCGTATGGCACTTGGGAACAGAGCAATAGATAGCCATCTGGTGTTTCATTCGGACCAGGGTATTCAATATGCCTGCACCGAGTTTCAAAATCAGTTCAAAGACTTACCTGTTACCCAAAGCATGAGCCGTAAAGGCAACTGTTGGGATAACGTTGTAGCGGAAAGTTTTTTCAAGTCATTCAAAAGTGAGTTGGTCAATCAGACTCGTTTTAAGACGCGGGCTGCGGCACGATTGGCCACCTTCGAGTATATTGAGGGTTGGTATAATCGCCAACGGAAACATTCGACCTAAGGTTACCGCACGCCCAGTCAGCAGGAATCTTTTTTTTACACTATCTCAATGGCTGCTTAAGAAAAAATCTCCACTATACTGTTGCAAGTCCAAACAACATTTACCAATGGCTTAGACCAAGTGGCTACTTTCTGTGCACAGTAGGAGCGAGCGAATGGACAGGCACTGATTCAAATTGGAATCAACTGGGTGCGAAGATGTATTGGAGTCATGCTGATGGGGCTACATATCAATCATGGTTCATTGACACCGGATTTACTCTGGTTGAGAGTTACTTTGTGACGGAGGGGAATGGCGGACATACTTACTTCTTGTTGAAGAAGTAGTAATATCTCTTCAAACGCCCGAATTATTGATACTCAAATCTCACTTCGTCTCACATGGGAGGGTTTGAAGAGATAAAGTGAAAAGCACTTTTCTTGTTAAAACGATAGAATGTTTGGGGATTCACAAAGTCATCTACTGCCCAGGCTCCATATGATTGTTGCTTTGGTTTATATCCCGTTGCTGCTTATAACGTAATAGCTCATTGAGCTTGACCAGTAAATCCCAATCACCGATTCGGGAGGCTTGATTGCTAACGATCCCAATTAGTTGCTCTACCTCCTGAACGGTTAACAGATAGCTTGGTTGATTGGATCGTTCTTTACGCAATTCCTCCAGACACATCCGCTCAATATGCTGACGCTCATAAGTTAAATACAGAGAAAGACTTTCGCCATCCTTCAGGGTATGGGCTGACTGGAAGACTTTGATGCGAATGGTAGTGGTGGCCGGCTGAATGAACGCCAACCGAGTTAACTCATCATAAAATTGGTTCCAACTGGTGAATTGTGCGGGCAATTCGAGGTGATAATTACGTTTTTGACCACCTGAGTCAGGTTCTATTTTATTCATTCATTGAGATGCTGCACGGCGTCAAGACGCCGTGCATGGTTCTGGTTAAAGTCGTACAAGTTTTACGGGGCTACACGGTAAAGCCCTTCTAAAATGATACCTAAACAGCTTATCAGTATGTAGTAGCTGGTGAGCGTCATTGGTTTAGACGCCATTATGTATCTGGGGTTTAATGGCGTACCAATAGTATGGATCGAATGCCATTTTGAATGGACCATTATTGAAGCAGCTACATGAATGTAGATTATCTCAAGCTGGAGGGTATTGTGAGAATGATTCGTATGCGCCTATTGATCAAAAAAAATACCACTTGTCAAGAGAAGTCGTGTTTGCCGCAGAAACCTTAAAAGTTTTGTGATAACTCATTATATTTTATGATGATTTTCATCAACTCATTCTCACCTATCCCGATTGCCTCAAAACTGGTATTCAAATACGTTAACTCCACTTCGTTGGCCCATCCGTCAGTTGAGGCCATAGCATAAGCCATAATGACCAGCATTTCTTTTTGCTCCAAACTAAGGGCATTCAGATCATTCTGAAAAGTCCGATTTTTCTCATTCCCATGAGCTACTACCTGCTGCACGGTCAGGTTAAACACCTCTAAAAACTTAGTAGTCAGCTTTCCTTCTTCGGGATGGGGAGCATACTGATTATCACAGGTAGCTACTAACTGAAGAAAATTGATCACTGACAGTTTCTGACTGAGGGTGGCTCCTTCAAACGCTTTGGTTAGCGGGTGCTGGGGCTTTCGCTTGAACAGGTTTAACATAAGATAATCATTAAATCATTCTTGCTTGATATTTATACGTTAATTACCCTGTTTGATTTAGCCACCTGCTCTCCTATGAGCTGCGCTGAACTCGGTTAATGGATTAATCAACTAGCTTCTAGTGGCCCCTGTTGGCGCTAACAACAAATGAAACTAGGTAAGCTAAAAAAGTGATGAAGGCTATCAAAAGACAGAAGATAGTAATTCCACTAAATAGATCAGCGCCCATAAGTTTGTACTTTCCCAAAAGAGTCGCCAATACACCCGAAATAGCTGCTCCACCAATAAAATACAGCATTAGTTTGAAAATTAGCTTACTGCTAGTTGTCATCAGAAATACTTTTTCGCTTTATAGAAGTAGTGGCAATGACGAATCGCCAGGCTATACTTACTGGGTAATATCCTGGTCAAATCTAGAAAACGAATCTTGAGCAAATCTGAAGTTTAGCCACTGACAGCTTAAGCGACGTCAATTTTCGTTTCCCGCAGCGGTATGGGTGGTGAGCTATTGGGAATACATTTGATTAACGAAGGTAGGAGCCAGGCCGCTTTGTCCATCAACCGGGTGATTCACGCTAGGGCAGGGTGAGGGTAAAGATGTGCTGCTGAGTCGGCGGACTGTAGGTATAGTCGATCTTCAGACCATACTGGTCCACAATTTCTTTCACAATGGCCAGGCCAAGCCCCGTTGATTGAGCAAGGGCTGGATTGCGCACAAATCGCTGAAAGAGCTGCTCTTGAGGAAAAGGCAGAGGGGCTCCTTCGTTGATGATCCGATACGAATGGGCGTTGCTTTGAATAAAAATCGTACTGCTGGGACGACCGTGCCGGATAGCATTTCGGACCAGATTTGAAAACAGAATATAGGCGAGCTGTCGGTTCATCAATAGGGTGTGCGGTTGTGTATCGGATCGCTGGAAACGCATCTGCTTACTGTCGGCATAGTCCCCAAAATGATCAATCACCCCCCCAATCAGGCTACCCACATCAACGGGTTCGAGCTGCCCGTATTGATGGTTGTCAATTTTAGTTAACAGCAACAGCGACTGGTTGAGGGAGGACAGTCGCTTTATCGTCTTTTGTGATCGGTGAAGGCGCTGAGTGTCTTCTTCGGAGAGCCGATCCGATTGTTGCAGCAGGTCTAAATCCGTAGACAATACACTTAAGGGGGTCTGGAACTCATGGGAGGTATGATCGGTAAACTGTTTCTGGCGGCTAAATTGAAGAGCTGCCTGCTGGGTCATGTCGGTGAGCGATTGACTCAGTAAGTCAAATTCATCGATTTCACTCGCGGGAAAAGCAACAGCGGCACCCTGATCGACTCGATAGTGGCCCAGTTGTTGAATAATCTTGTAAAACGGTTGGAAAATTCGCCGAAAAATAAGTGTCTCAACAAATAAAAGAACGCCAAATAAGACCAAAAAACAAAGGACAATACCTATAGATAGATAGTGGGCGATTTCATGATACTCTACGTAGGGCTGATGCAGTCGAATGGCATAATTGTGGTGGCCTACGGCGTGAGTCGCTCGCAACATGCGTACGGGAACTACGGTGTTTTCAATGGGATCAAATAGAGTCGTGTCCGAAAATACGGGCGACTGATGGCTACCCGCTTTCACAGGAGCAATTTGTAAGTTATGATCCCAATTAAGGATACCTCGGTGGTCAGGCGGATGCCGATCCAGGGTTTCCTCAACCTGTCTGAGTTCACTCGTTAATAATTCATCAATTTCATGATGAATCACCTAATGAATCAGATAATACAGCAGAAAAGCCCCTACCAAAGCCACCGGGATGGTTACCAGCAAGACGTATCGGGCCGTTTTATGAATTAATTTCATGGCTCCACGGTCAACAAATATCCAACGCCATACCGGGACTTTATGTAGTCCGGGCATCCACTACTGGTTAGTTTCTTTCGCAGATTGCGGATGTGGGTATACAGAAATTCAAGCGAATCGGCATCCTCAGTATACTCCCCCCAGATATGTTCAGCGATGCCTTCCTTGGTCAACAGGCGGCCCTTGTTGGTAACCATAAACAGCAGTAGGGCATATTCTTTGGGCGCTAAAGGAAGCACGTGATCAGCTACTTTCACTTCATTCCGCTGTAACAGGAAGGTCAGGCTTCCAACCAAAAGCTGCTTCTCACCGGCATGCTGTCGGCGACGAATCAAGGCGCGTATGCGCGCATTCAATTCGGGTAGGTAAAAGGGTTTGCTCAGGTAATCATCCGCCCCCAGATACAGGCCGTTGATGCGATCATCGGGTGAGTTTTTAGCCGAGATGATAATAATGCCCGCCTGTGAATGGGCCTCTTTTAGCTGCTCAATGAGGGCTAGTCCAGTGCCGTCAGGCAGCATGATGTCCACCACGACACAATCGTAGGCGTAATCATGAACTTTCTGAGCGGCTTGCCGAAACGTAGTCGCCGTCGATACGGTAAACGGTTCATCTTCCAGGTAAGTCTGTATGTTCACCAACAGCTCAGACTCATCTTCAATTAGTAGTATTTTCATAAACGATCGTAGGCACATAGGCTCGATGTAGACCCGCCAGCGTGACTGCCTTAGTAGAGCAGTGAACCAGGTGGTCAGTCGTTGATCTAGCTTAACCCGTGGCTGCTCATCCAGTCGCTAATTTAATCGGCTGGTGGCAGCGTAACAACATCAAACCAATACGCCTTTAGTTGCTCACATAGCCGCTCCCACCCGTCCAGATCAAGGGGTTTGGCAATGAACGAATTGGCCCCGAGCTCATAGGCTTGCCCGATCAAATCGAAATCATTGTCCGCACCTATTACAACCACGGGGAGTCGGGGATGGCGCACTCTCAACTTTTCAAGTAATTGCCAGTCGCTTTCCTGATGCGCTTTGGGTAGGGAAAGCTGGACTAAGCTGGGAGGCGCTAATCGGCCCGCAAAGCAATGATATAAATAAAGCAGGGTTTCTTCAAGGGTAGCGCTGAACACCAGTTCCGCCTGGAGAAGACTCATTCGCAAATGATAACCCAGGATTAATTGCTGGTCAAAATCTGCGTCAATCACCAGGATGCTCACCAATCGACTCACCTGTGCTTTACTTAAGAGGCCAATAATAAGTTACACTTTATAAGGCTGAGTCTACATCTAAAATGGATTAATCAACTAGGTACTGAAGTCGGCTGGGCAAACGTAACAAATCAATCTAAAAAAATTCTGAAGATGGATGAACGTAACCTTTAGTGGCATTCAGCAAACGCTCCGATAATGCATCAGAAACATGGACACTCCGTCGTCTCACTTAAGATGGTTAGAAATAAGGTGTATAACTGTTTCTAAAAACGCCCCAATTATTGACATGCCCTCGTCTCAGTTGGGAGGGATTTGTGAGATTAGACTTTTTACATTTCTAGACTACTGCTACTTAACTTCCTGTCCAGTAAAAGGTAGCAAATCCAATAAGACAATAGTCCACCTCCCTTTCGCGGGCTCTCTCGTATACTTGTGGCGCCGTTTGCAACCTGATATCAGGCTTGTGGCTGTCCGTATTTTCTGCTAGTCGTACTGGCTACTTTTTTAACCTATTTCGAACATGGAGTATCTGAGTTCTGCCAGACATGAGCGGCTTTTAAACAGAGCAACCACTGGCCTGTGGCGGACAATCTTCCAACCCATCTTCCACTGCTGGCTACTTCTGATCACCTTTTTAGGATCGACCGCTGAACTAGTGGCTCAAACTACGACCTGGACGGGTGGTGCAAGTACTGGCTGGAATATACCCGGCAACTGGTCGGGTGGAGTGCCAATGGCTGGCCTTGATGTGGTGATTCCCTCAACACCGATCAACCAACCGGTGTTAAGCACAACGGCTGTGGCTCGATCAATGGAGGTGCAGAGAGGAGCCTCTTTGAGTATTACAACAGCAGGCAGTCTAACCGTCAATGGGGCCAGAACCGTATTCTCCAGTTGGGATGCCGTTAGCAATAGTGGTACAATCACCAGCGGAGGGCAATTAATCATCAGTAACTCGTCTTACAGAGAGTATGGTATTTATAATAATGGGACTTTCAGCAACACGACTGGAGGTATCATCACCATTGATGGCGCAACTGATGAAGGCTTATTCTATGTTGGTAGTTTCATAAATGCGTCCCAGATCATCATCGGCGCAAAAGCAGCCGTGGGGATGTTTGGTCTTTCTAATGCGACCAGTTTCATCAATAATGCGGGTGGTATCATCAGGATTGACCGGGCATATGGCATTGGCTTGTATAGTCGAACCGGGGGGAGTTTCACCAACTTCGCTCAGATCACCATTGGGGCCAATTCTACGATAAGCGATGGGCTTCTAAACCTGGGCACCTTCAACAATACGGGTTGTGGGGCTTTAATCAACGTAGTGGCCCGAATTGCCGACCAGATTGATGGAACGTTCACCAATAGTGGTACCATAATAGAGAATACATCCCTGAGTAACTTCATTACCAATAGTTCAGGACTGGTTCGGAACCTCGGCGGGGGTAATTTCACCGTTACCAACAATACGGGGGTGCTGACCACTGCCCCTGGAAGTGCTGGCGTTAGCGTTTCGGCCAGCCCTTCGCTGACTATCAATCAGGGTCAGAGTACCAACCTGACGGCTTCGGGGGCTACTAGCTATAATTGGTCAAGTGGTCAAAGCACCACCGCTATCTCGGTGAGTGTGGCCGGTACGTATTCGGTAACGGGCACGCTGGGCAGTTGCTCTTCGGTGACCAGTGTGGTGGTTAACGTATTGGATACTCCCACCATTATCGGCTTTACAGCCAGCCCCAACCCGGTTGTAGTGGGCCAGCCGGTTCTCTTTACGGCGACAGTGGGTAATGTCTCAGGTAGTTACAGCTACACACTGAGCAATGGTAGCTCAACTACTACGTCCACCAGCAGCAATACCGCCTTTAGTCAGGAGTTGATCGCCAGTATCTCCAGTCTTCCTCAGACCTACACCCTAACGGTGGTGAACAACGACAGACCACCGGGATGGGCCACCACCAGTTTGACGGTGGTCAATGCCTTCACCTGGACGGGCAGCACCAGCACAAACTGGAACACGGCCAGCAACTGGTATCCTGCCAACGTGCCAGTGGCGAGCGATCATGTGGTGATTCCTCCGGCACCGATCAACCAGCCGGTGATAAGCACGACGGCGGTGGCCAGATCGGTAATTGTGAATAGCGGGGCTTCGTTGTCGATCACGGCAGGAGGTAGCCTGAGCATCAATAGTTCCAGAAGTGTAAACCGGGCCTTCACAGCCTTCTACAACAGTGGCACAGTCACCAACGAAGGGCAGTTAATCATCGGCAGGAGCGCCTATGCAGGAGAGTATGGCCTCTGGAACCAAGGAGGCACCGTCAATAATAATACAGGAGGCATCATCACCATCGATTGGACATCGGAGATTGGCTTGTACAATCAAATTGGCAATTTCACCAATTCCGGCAAGATCAACATTGGCACTATTACAACGGTGGGCAACTATGGCCTTTATAACCAGGCTACTTTCACCAACACGGGCTGTGGCGCTTTGATCAACGTAGTGGCCAATGCCCGTATTACCGACGCAGTTATTGGAACACTCACTAATAGCGGCACTATTATTGAAAATGCATCCCTGAGTAGCAACATTACTAACAATTCAGGACTGGTGCGCAATCTTAATGGGAGTAGTTTCACTATTGCCAACAATACGGGGGTATTGACCACTGCCCCGGAGGTGCTGGTGTTAGCATTTCGGTCAGCCCTTCGCTGACTATCAATCAGGGACAGAGCGCCACCCTGACGGCTTCGGGAGCTGCTAACTATAATTGGTCAAGTGGTCAAAGCACCACCGCTATCTCGGTGAGTGTGGCCGGTACGTATTCGGTAACGGGCACGCTGGGTAGTTGCTCTTCGGTGACCAGTGTGGTGGTTCGAGCGCCCATTAGCCTAACGACTTCGGCCAGCCCCAATACGATCTGTATGGGTGGCTCGGTTGCCCTCTCTGTAACTACTAAAGGCAGCCGTTCACCTTATAGCTACTCCTGGGTGGCTCCGGCAGGAATAACCCTCAGTGCTACCAATGCAAGTGCCGTAACAGGGATCGCTAGTACATCTCTGTCGGGCGTAAAAACGTTTACGGTGAGTGTAGCTGGTTCAGACGATATGCCTATCAGTACCAGCACGGTAAGTATTACGGTGAATGTCCCACCTACAGCCAGCATCAGTCCGTTGAGTGCTACGTTAACCTGTGCCAATCCTACCCGTAACCTGTCAGCTAGTGGAGGAGCTACCTACCGATGGGACAACAACGTCACTACGGAGATACGTAGTGTGAGTGTGGCTGGTACGTACTCTGTAACGGTGACCGGGGCCAATGGCTGTACAGCCACCGCCAGTTTTAGTGTGAGTAGTATAGCTATTGAGCCGATGTATACGCTGAAGACGGGTTTGTGGTCGGATGTGGGTGTATGGTCCTGTGGTCGCTTACCACTGGCGAGTGATGTGCTTCAGATAAAACATGTAGTGACCATGCCCGCTATGCGGCAAGGTTTAATCTGGAGGCACTTCAGAAGATTATCTTTAGTACCGGGAGTCGACTCAGGGTAGGACAGTAAAAAGCGTATGCTACAAATGAAGTTGGACAGCTATTATAACCAGGGTTTGGCAAGAATTTATCACGTGAATGTTTCAATTCCATCTGCATCCTATAAAACAGCCAGACCGTCTCTGATCTGGCTGTTTTATAGGATGCATAGGACAAATGTAGGTCGGATTTCTTCCTGTATAGGGCGAGCTAGCCCTAGAGGGCTGCTGGCACTGGCACTAGGCCATGACGAAGCATGATCGCTTTGAGTTGCTGCATATCCGGTGGTCCCCCTGCGTTCAGTACAGCGGCAATTTCTTTAAAATAGGCTGAGCTAAAGACACCAGGGGTTACGTAACACAGCATTTCTACGGTTTCCTGGGTTTTGTTAACAAATCCATGGGGGGTGCCTCGGGGAATAAAATAGTAATCACCTGCCCTTAATTCGACAGGATTGCCGTCAATGGTGAAATGAATCAAGCCTTTCAGGCAGTAAATGGTTTCGTCAAAATGCTGGTGATAGTGAGCAGCAGGCACCCGGGCATTGGGATGAATAACTACTTTAAACATGGTCAGCTGTTGGTTGGTATCCTCTGCCTCTAGGTAAAAGTAGATGGCCAAGCCGCCCCCTAAAATGATTTCGGTTTGCTTCATTGAGATTGGTAATTGCGTGATTAGTGATTGAGAATTAATGGTGATTGATTTAGTAAGACGTATAAACGAAGATAAACCGAGACACAGAAAACGGCCCTGCAAACCTACAGGATGGGGGGTAGAAAGGAGGTGGACTATTGTCCGAAAAGGTGGACTATTGTCTTATTCCTGGGCAGAAAGGCGGAAATTGGCGGGCGAAACACCAAATTCTTCGGAAAATACCCGGCTGAAATACTTCGGGTCGTCGAAACCTACGGCATAGGCGATTTCGGAAATAGTCAGGCCGGAGGAAGTCAGCAGCTCTTTCGCCTTACCCAGCCGAAGCGCCCGAACGTAGCGGGTAATAGACATACCGGTGAGGGCTACCAGTTTCAGATGAAGCGTGGAGCGACTCATGTGCATCAACTGGCAAACGGCTTCAATCGAGACATTCGGGGTAGTCAGTTGCGGCTCCAGTACCAACCGTAGCTTATGCAAAAACTGGTCTTCCAGTGAATCGACGTCGTTGGCAGGGGCTGGTTCAGACAGGCCGGTTTGCAAGGCCAGCTGGCTATAATGAATCTGTAAACTACGCCGGGACTGAAGCAGATTCTTGAGTACGACCACCAACTGTTCCTGCTGAAACGGCTTGGTCAGATACGCATCGGCTCCCCATCGGCTCCCCGACGAAGTCCACTGATGCGGTCACTCACAGCGGCACGGGCCGTGAGTAATACAATCGGAATATGACTCGTCCACTCGTCGTTTTTTACCGTATCGCATAGCTGAAAACCATCTTTCACCGTCACAATAAACGCCCCATTTTTAAAGTATATATATGAACGCTCATTCGTCTTAGGCAGGAGGGATTTGTGAGATTAGAGTTGTTGCATTTCTAGACAAATGTTACTTATTTTCCTGTCCAGTAAAAGGTAGCAAGTCCAGTCAACGTTTGAATACGTGAATTAGACATCCGAAAGGGCAATCACTATCGGCTGATGAGCTTAATCAACCCCCCTTTGGTTACGCGATCATCGGCTTTAAGCCCATTCAATATACCGGCCTCTTCCACCCGACTAGCAGGCATTCCCAACGCGGTTACGACCTCCCGAAACGTCCCATCACGGGGAGACGGTTTTACATCTACCCGTTCTGGCTTGCGATTGAGCTTATCCGGATCGGAGAGTGAGCGGAAATTTTCGGCTACCTGCTTGAACGTATTAAAACTGGCATTAAAATCAGCAGCAGCTGATAAGCCATGTAGCGCGTAAACGGCATTGTTATACTGAATCAGCCAAGTGCCAATCTGGAGTGCCGTTTTAGGGTCTTGCTGCGGTTGCTGACCCTGCTGTTGTTGGTCCTGCTGTTGTTGTCGTGAAATGAGGATGTAGACTGGATTACCGTTAATGGTGGTCTTACTGTTCTCCAGAACATTTAGGCTCAATTCCTTGACTAAATTTTGGGCCGCTTCGTCCAGGGAGCTTCCTTTCGCCAGCATGAGAATCATCGCGGATTTACCGTCTTTAGCCGCCATTTGAAACTGGCTGGGTGAGTTTTGTGACTGCCAGCTGGTTGGTACCGGAAATTGAAACCGTAACTCAGGATGATAGAAATAACCGTTTTCAACAAAACCCTGCTTCGGATCTTCGCCATACAGGATGCCGTCAATCAGTTGCAGGTATTGGTCGCGATCGACCTGGTACGAAGCTGGATTCTTGGCCTGATAGTCTTTGGCCAGTTCATGGACCCGCGTAAAGCGATTTCCCGGATCGGGGTGAGTCGACATAAACTGCGGTATAGCCTGCCCTGACTTGTCGGAGAGGCGTTTCAGCGTGCCGAAAAAATCAGCCATCTGGTGGGCATCGTACCCAATCTTACTCGAGTACTCTACGCCCAGTTTATCAGACTCTGACTCGTGATCGCGGCTGTATTTTAAGGACAAAAGGCCTAGTCCCTGTTGTAGTGCTTCAATATTCTGACCTACCACTTGAGGGGCCAGCACCGCTCCGCCAATGAGCGCCAGTGTACTGAGCAACTGGCTTTTCTGCGAGCGGGCCGCGTGCTTAGCCGTGATATGGCCAATTTCATGGCCCAGTACACCGGCAAATTCAGCTTCATTATTGAAGTGAGCCAAAATGCCGCGCGTGAAATAAACGTAGCCACCCGGTAAGGCAAAGGCGTTCACAATGGGTGAGTCAACGATGTAGAACTGGTAAGGAAGATCGGGCCGATGCGAAACCTTGGCCATGGCTTTTCCTTTTTCATTCATAAATGCCTGAAGTTTTTTGTCTTCATATAAGCCCATCGTGGCAATAACCGAGGGGTGAGATTCTTTGCCAATGGCAATTTCCTGCTCGGTCGACATCAGGCTGAGCTCTCACTTGCCGGTAACGGGATTACGGGCGCAGGCAAATCCAAACAGTAGTGGTATGACAACAATAAGTTGTTTGTAGTACGGGCGTGTACACATGGTAGGAGGTAAAAAAAGTCTGGCGCATCGTTCCACCTTAAAAGTCAAGTAGATCGTTGCTAAGTCCTGAAGCTGTTTAAACTTTCCGTTTTCGGTTGATTTTTCGTAGAAAAATGACCGAGAATGCGATAAAATGCAGGCTCAT
>NZ_JACWZY010000048.1 GCF_014699005.1 Spirosoma profusum | reverse complement strand
CTTGTTCGCTGACTACCTCCGACACGAGTTAGCCAACCCAAGAATTCAGGCAATCACCCTTTAAGCGAAAGTCCTATAAGTAAGAAATCCATGATTCTGCGGACGTAGTTGAAAGGCTAGAAGAAAGCTTCATTTCTTGGCTTGTCCTAAGTGGGCTGCTATTTGTTTGGCTACAGCTACTAACCGGTTCTGAGTCAAAGGATCTGATTCGTTCGCGAGCATAACAATGCCCAGCTGCCGCTCAGGATAGAGTACTAGGTAACTACTGAAACCGAACGTCCCGCCTGTGTGCCAGAGTTGCCGCTCGCCCGCTGCTGTTCTGTCGATATGCCAATTGAGGCCAATGGCATCATCAAGGGTAGATACCGTTGTTTGATGAGTCAGGCTCACCGCTTTGTTTGTTTCGCTTAGTTGAAGGCGCATGTAGCGGATCAGGTCGGCCGTCGTTGAGCTTAGCCCACTGGAACCGCGCGTATCCGGCAACATCATGTACGGCATCGGGTTGCCTTTGGCATCATAGCCTTTCGCCATCGTTGGGCCCGGTTTCATCAAGTAAGCTGTCTGAGTCATGCCTAGAGGACCGGTGATGTAGCGGGCCGTAAGAGCCTCAAGCGTTTGCTCGTAGACCGTTTCCAAGATAAAGCCCAGCAACTGGGCGGCCACGTTGGAATGGCGGGGCATGCTGCCAGGCTTGGCCGTCAAGTGAACCGAATGCAGATCTTTATAAAAGTTCGTCTTGGTGTAACCACGGTGCTGCTTTAGTAGTAGGTAAGGAATTGAATCGGGGTTTGCCTGCTGAAAAAGTTCGGGCTTATCAGGCAGCCAATTGGGAAGCCCTGAGGTCAGGTTAGCTAAATGGAGCACCTTGATGGTTTCTCCTCCATAGGTCAGATTAGGGTACTTCTCCGCCAGATAAGTGCGAATGTCGTCCTCCAGCTTCAGCTTCCCTTCGAGTACCGCGTGCGCCAGCAGGGTGCTGACGAAGGTTTTGGTGTTTGAGCCAATCTCCTAGCGGGTGGCGGCGGATGGTCGCCAGTTTGTCTCTTTATCGGTTATGCCAAAGTTGTAGAATCCTGCCTTGCCTAGGTTTAGAACGCCGATGGATAGACCAGCCGCCTGAGGACTTTTGACAAAATCCGCTCCCAGCCGCTGAATCAAGGTGTCTTGATCTTGGCCAAAAGTGCTGGACGAGGACATAAGGCCAAATAGGCAACATAAGTAGTACAGACGCATAAAGGGGTGGGAAAGATCAGTTATTTGCTTGTAAGTAACTTATCGGCTGTTTATACCCGAGCAATGTTCAAGTGCTTAGGATACTGCAAGTGCCGCAAGAGACGTAATAGTGAGCAAAAGTGGTCTCCAAACTACCCAAACTGATTGTCCTATAAACCCTCCTGCATGAGACGAAGGAGGCTAAGGGCGATGCCTCAATATTCGAGCGATTTCGTGAGACCTTTGCCCAATGCTTGTTCGCTTCTTACCAAACGACAGAAACTATATAGCTGGGATTTTTTCATTTCTTTAACAGCTGTTAGTGATGCGTGAATATAAACTATAGGTATTCCATTCAAGCGGCAACTGAAGCATTACAAACTAATTCAGGAGTCAATAAATCACAGGTTAATACGTACCGGCCATCATTGACATATAATAGTTGGCACAGTGTATGGAAGTCAGCAATAGTAATTCTTTATTCGATAAAGACTCAAAACGATCGGATGCCTGGATCTGATATTCGTAGTTCAGGTTGATCCATTTCACATGAGGCTTCATGATTAATAGTTCAGTTTCCTCCTGGTCGATGAGCAGAAAGGATTCGTTAAAAACACCCCGGTGCTTTAAAAGATATTCGTTCTCCATGTCATTAAAATAGGTCTTTAAAGCAATACTTCCGTTCCAGTTCATGGAGAATTTCAGCAGCACCCTGTCGGCTTCTTTCAGCTCAATGGTTGAATGCCAAAATCCCTTCGGAATAAGCTGATAGGTCGAATGGTTGGCCAGTTCAAGGGTAGCCGTAAAGTGGAACCAGTTTTTGTAGGTAAGTTTACCAATCGATTCAGCGCCCTGCGTCAATTCAAACGATAAAGAGTTGCTTGATTTTGCCTGATAGTCGGCCAGTAGAGTTTTCATTGTCAAACATGTTTAGATGGTCTGAGATTTAAAAGGTTGGCCTGAAGCCAGGTTTCTGGCGATAGCGGCCTGCTGTTTTGGTATCAATTTTCCACTATTTTTGATTATAAAGTCAAGATTGCAGCGGTATTAAGTTGTATGCAGCGCCGTTTACACAGACTTACACAGCTGTTTTTGTCGATTTCTTATCGGACGTAACTATTCATTTTATTTGGGGTATGGTTACCGACCGCCTGCTATTTGAAACCTTGTGGAACGAAGTCTTGCGCCAGTACTTTTGGGAAGAATTAGCGCTGGAATTCACTAATCCGGAAAATCCACCGGTCCCCATGAATCAGGTGCTGGGTAACATGCGTAATGTCAAAGGGGAAGAAGTATGGGCAAAATCGAGCCCCTACATGGGTAAAAATCGATTGCCGGAATATGTTGCTCTGAAAACAGGACACCGGTTCAGCGGCAGCAATTACCGGAATCATTATGATAATCTCATTAAGAAAAAGGCCGATATTAATGCGAATCCAGAGTTCTTTCTAGCCCTGGCAAAAGCGCTGGGTTATCCGGATTTTAACGCCTATAAAAATGCCTATGAGTCAGCGTTGATTTCAGAACAAACTGAAAAAGAAAAAGCGGACACTGACACGACACTGACTATTCAAAGCCTGACCGCAAACAATCATCGTCTCCGGATTCACGTACGCTGGCTGAAAGCGATTGCTATTGGAACGGTTGGTTTGCTGGTGATACTAAGTTGGCTATTCGTTACAAAACAGCCCCCCCGCCATTCCCCAGGGACACATCATTCGAAAAAGAGCGCATATTTCTACGTTGGCCAAAGGCGTCATCGGTAGTTGGTACAGTTACAATCGAACTTACGAAGCCCGGGGAAAAACAGATCCCTATATTTTCAACCGAATAGCCTGGACAATAGGCTCCGATAAAGACGGTTATCTTACCTTCGAGCGATACTGGAAAGCCATGGAATTCGCTGGCTGGATTGAATTTATCGATGGCGCTATCCCGCAACTCCATTTTTTCATGAGTGTTTACCAAAATGGAAACGATCGAAAGGATGCCATTGGCTATCGGCATTTCAATTGTGGCCTATGGGGTGAAAACCATGATTGGCAACGAGTGGATACGCTCATCTGCGTTTGCACGACCTATGATTTTAGTGCCAGTGGTCTGGGGGAACCATTAGCCAGTCGTGAATTACTCATCCGACAACCTGGTATTTCCTTTGATTCTCTCAAAAAAGGGGCTACCAGCCTGCCCATTCAGCCTATGGGTTGGTTAGATAAACTCTTACCCAAGAAGACCAGTTATATTCATCAAAAGTCCGGCAAAGTTGAGTAGCCCTACTTCCGGACAGGACGGAATTGATCAATGATTAATTCGTTAAGGAAATCTATATGGCCACAGGCCTATTTACATGAGGGATTATTCTGAAACTGCTACGTTCCCAACTTCTGGCGAAACTGCAAAATTGTTTCTTCAGAAAATTCAGGTGTAGCGCCTTGTTTTGTTGCTACGTAAGCACCTGTTGCGCAGGCAAACGACAACGTTTCCTGAGACGTTTCGCCTTGCAGGGTTTTGTGAAGAAATGCGGCCAGAAAAGCGTCGCCACTACCAATCGTATCAGATACTTCTACGGGAAAACCAGCCTGACGAATAAAACCATTGGTATCCAGCAAAACGGCCCCCTTCTCCCCTAACGTAACGCACAGTACGTCCATCCCAAAGTGCTCGCGCAGAAACTCCATGGCGGGTTCTACGTCAGTCGGGCCATCGAGCCAACCGCTTATTATGCTCAGTTCATGTTCGTTCAGTTTGGCGATGTGGGCCTGTTGCATCAATTCTAATACCAACGCCTGTTCGTAGTGCGGTGCCCGTAAGTTCACGTCAAAAACTTTGCGTTTGGCGACGGTTAACAACGTAGTGAGCGTTTCACGGCTCTGGGCGCTACGTGCCACCAGACTCCCGTAAACAAATAGAGCGCTGCTACGTACCGCTTCGAGTAGACTGGGTTCCAGTTGAATGTAATCCCAGGCCACCGGATGTACCAGTTTATACGTTACTTCGTTGCTGTCGGAGACATTGGCCTTCGCTACGCCCGTCAGGTGCGATTGTCCCACCTGAACCAGTTCAAGCGGAATACCTTTTCGGTTCAAAAAATCGAGCAGTTCCTGCCCTAATTCATCATTACCTACCCGACTGATAAGTTGAGCATTCAGGCCAAAATTGCGCAGGTCGGCCGCTACGTTCATGGGTGCTCCACCCGGTTGTTTACTGGTTGGCAGTACGTCCCAGAGAATTTCGCCAAAGCAGGTGATTGTCGGTAACATAAAAAGTAAGAGGGTTAGGGTTAAAGGTCTGGCTGGAAGGCCATCGACAAAAGTACAAAATGCAAAAAAAAGGAGTAGACTCAATCGCCTTAAGGATGCTTTGTTTACAATAAGTTTTCAGTCTATCAAAGCAGCATTAACGAATTTGTTACGTCTTTGTGAAGCAAATAAGCAGAAGGCATAGGATAAAACGTCTTTGCCTACGCACGCTAGCCTATGCCCTAAGCCCCAACCCCCCATGCCCTATGTTACAGAACTACGTTAAAGTTGCCCTTCGGAATCTGCTGAAGTATCGGTTTTATTCTATCATCAAAATTGCCGGACTGGCCGTAGGATTGGCCGCCAGCATCCTGATTTCCCTGTTTGTGTACGAAGATTTTTCGTACGATGGCTTTAATCAGAAGCAGGATCGAATCGTCAGAATGCTCACTATAGACAACGCCGAAGGGGTCAAGAGCAAGCTCGTGGGCGTTACGTATCCGGGAATTGCGCCCGCCGTTGCCCGCGACCTTCCCGAAGTAATCAACAGTGTGCGGGTACTGAATCAGGGCCGGGTACCGCTCAAAGTGGGCGATCAGCTGATTAGCTCCGAAGGTACGTTCCGCACCGAAAGTTCATTCTTCGAACTATTCGATTACAACGTATTGACCGGACCTACCAAAGGCATTTTGGATGAACCCGAAACCGTAATTCTGACGGAAACGCTGGCACAAAAACTATTCAAAACCCAGAATCCCATCGGTAAGTCGATTCAGTCGGGGCAAACCACGCTAAAAGTCGTGGCCGTGATGGCCGATCCGCCCAAGAATTCGCACCTTCAGTTCGACATGCTACGTTCGCTGAAACCCGCGCAGGCCGATACCAATTTTGCCCAGTTTCTGAACTCGTTTACCAGCATCAGTCTCCATAGTTACCTGCTGCTGGACAAACCCCGTGATCTCAATTCCATTATCCCGAAGCTCAAACAGGTAGCCGATAAGAATCAGGGCTACGCGTTCTTCTCCCCGACGTTGCAGTACCTGAAAGATGTTCATTTGCGGTCGGGTGATATTCTATTTGAGCAAAATGTAAACAAGACCGATGCGTCCAACCTCTACGTACTGGCCACCATTGCCCTGCTGGTTTTGTTACTGGCATCGGTCAATTTCATGAACCTGGTCACGGCGCACGCCACGGGTCGGGCGAAGGAAGTGGGCCTGCGGAAGGTAGTCGGCGCGGTACGTGATCAGTTGATCTGGCAGCACCTGCTCGAATCGCTGATCGTTACGGTCATTTCGTTCGGGCTGGCCGTGGGTTTGGCGGCTGCGCTCCTGCCCCTGCTGAATAACCTCTACCAGCGCCACGCCAGTCTGACAACACTCCTGCATCCCTGGGTGATACTGGGACTGACAGGGCTGGTCTTACTAATTGGTTTGGTTTCAGGAAGTTATCCGGCTTTTATTCTGTCGCGTTTTCGACCCGTAACGGTGCTGAAAGGGTCGTTCAAAAATACGAATCAGGGTATCTGGCTACGTCGGTCGCTGGTGGTCGTTCAGTTTACGATCTCTATTGCGCTGATGGTCGGAACGGGGGTTGTGTTCCGGCAGATGCGGTATATTCAGGAAAAAGACCTGGGTTATAGTCGTGAGCAGATCATTTCCATTCCATTTAAAGGCCAGCAGGCAGCCCGACGTTCTAAAGCGTTGCAGAACGAATTGAAACGGAACACATCCATCCTGGCTACTGGTACGACCAGTAACAAACTGGGCCAGCAATTGGGACGTAACAACATTCTGCCAGAAGGTAAACCGACGACAACCAACTACATTGCCAGTGTGATGGCCGCCGATGAGTCGTTCATTCCGACGATGCAGATGAAAGTGCTTAAGGGCCGTAATTTTTCGCTGGATTTCCCGGCTGATTCGGCTTCGTCGATGATTATCAACGAAGAAATGACGCGGCTTCTCAACTGGCCCGAACCAATCGGCAAAACCATTCGGCTACAAACCGGTCCGACGCCCAACGACCTGACCAGCTACAACGTAATTGGCCTGGTGAAAGACTTCCATTTTGCTACAGTCCGACACAAAGTTGAACCACTGTTTATGCTCTACAGCAAAATAAATGGGCAACTAATTGTTAAAATGAACACCGCCAACGCGCCCCAAACGCTGAGTTTCATTGAGCAGACCTGGAAGCAGATCAACCCCGAAACCCCCTTTGAATACAGTTTTCTGGACGAGGATTTCGGTAAACTCTACCGAAGCGAACAGGCTTTTGCGACTATGTTCAGCCATTTTACCGTTCTGGCGCTATTCATTGCCCTGCTGGGTCTGTTCGGACTGGCGGCTTTCACCGCAGAGCAGCGGCAAAAAGAAATCGGCATCCGCCGGGTGCTGGGTGCCGAAACGGGTAGCTTACTCTACCTCCTGTCGAAAGATTTCGTGAAGCTTGTGCTCATTGCGTTTGTGGTAGCAACACCCCTGGCCTGGTATCTCATGAATCGCTGGCTCGAAGGGTTCGCCTACCGTACCGACCAAAGTGCTACGTTGTTTGTGGTTGCCGGATCAGCGGCCGTACTTGTTACGTTAGTTACGGTTAATCTTCAGGTATTCAAGGCCATTATGGTGAATCCGGTGAAATCGTTGCGGGCAGAGTAACTAAAGAATTATCTATTAACTCTTTCATTATATAATTCCAATTCCCAAACAATTATGAAACTATTTCTCTTCTTTTTCGCCCTGACGATCACTGGTGTTTATGCACAAACCAGCTCAACTGATGATGTGGCCCAGGTTCGTCAGGCCTGCTTCAACTACATCGATACGTTCTACAAAGTCGATACGACGCTGGCATACCAGAACATCCATCCTACCCTCCAAAAACGCGGATTTTATTTCGATGAAAAAACGACGGCTTATTCCAAACAGTTGGAAATGCCTTTCCCTGCACTTATCCGGGTGGCGAAGAACTGGAATAAAGACGGAAAACACGCTGGACCCCAATCGCCGAGAGAGGTGAGCGTGTTTGAAGTGGCCGACAAAACCGCATCAGCCAAAGTGACGGCCGAGTGGGGCATCGATTATATTCATCTGATTAAAGAAAATGGACGCTGGATGATTGTAAACGTACTGTGGCAATCGCCACCTAAATCCGTACAGGCCATGAAATAATTGAAGGAGAAAAATGAAGAAAATAGCACCTGCATTTTTCTTCATTTCCTCTCTTCCTCTTCAACCCTTCTCCATAAACGACATACACGCTGAATTGTGGCATCCCGAAGGTATTAGCGGTATTTTCTGACAGACTATGGATTCAGCTACGTAAAGGTGCTGACTGGCGGCTTGTGGGACATTCGCTGGAAGGCCGCCAATCTCAAACGGCAAGCCGGTCTGACGAAGTGGGTTGTGGATGTTCCAGCTGATAATCAGTGAACTTCTCAGATCAGCGTAGGCACGTACCGAAATTTCAAAACCCACTCATAGGCCGAAACAACCTTTTATCCGAATTGCAGAAGAGACTACTTTTTTACGTGTCTTTTAGCTCAGATCACGGATCTTGACCTAAACCTCTCTGCCCAATGTTCAAAAACTACCTCAAAATCGCGCTGCGGAACCTGCGCCGACAGCAGACGTATGGCTTTATCAACATTACGGGTCTGGCCATTGGCTTGACGGCCTGCCTGCTTATTACGGTCTACGTATTGAATGAACTGAGTTATGACCGTTTCTGGACCAACGGCGACCGGATTTACCGCATCAATCAAACCAATAAATTTGATGAGGAGCAGGCAACGGCTATGGTCTCCATCCCTGTTGGCCCGGCCGTTGCCCAAACCATACCGGGCGTGGAGGCTACTACGCGCCTGTACCGACGTAGCGGGAGTATGAACGTAGCGGCTGCGGGCCAGTCACCAAAGCTATTTCAGGAACAGAACGTAGTATTTGCGGATTCTACATTCTTTGCCGTATTTCCGATTTCACTACGTTCGGGTGATTCGAAAAAGGCGTTAGTCGCTCCCGCATCGGTTGCGCTTTCTGCGTCGGCGGCAAGTCGATATTTTGGCACACAAAATCCAATCGGTCAGCGCATTCGCTATGAAGATCGAATTGATTTAAGCGTTACGTCCGTCTTCGCTGACTTACCCGAAACAACTGATATAAAGGTTGATTTTCTCATCCATTTCGAAACCTTTTTTGCTGTCGAAACACAAGGGGTAGCCGATTTCCTGCGGAAAGACTGGCTCTATAATCCTACGCAGACGTATGTGCGGCTGGCCCCCGGTCAGTCGATTGACCAGATTGAACGACAATTCGCCGGCGTGCTACGTCGGAGCAATGACGAGCGCGTGATAGAGCACGTGAAACTGTCTCTGCAACAACTGTATGACACCCATTTGTATTCGGCTGAACTGACGGGCTCTACCAGCACGGGCAACATCCAGTACGTTACGTTGCTGGCACTCATTGCCGGTATTACGTTGCTGATTGCCTGCTTCAATTTTATTAACCTGTCTACTACGTATTCACTACGTCGGGCCAAAGAAGTAGGGTTGCGGAAATCGCTCGGTGCGGTACGTACGCAGTTAATTAGTCAGTTTTTGGGCGAAGCCCTGCTAATGAGCAGTATCGCGTTCGGGCTGGCTTTCCTGCTGGCCATTTTACTACTTCCCTGGCTGAGTCAGTTAACGGATCAGTCGTTTACGTTCGCGACTTTACTACGTCCCGATCTACTCGTGCTGTGGGGCGGCCTCTTTCTGATAACCGGCTTGCTGGCGGGGGTATATCCGGCCTTTTTCACTTCAGCGTTCCGGCCTGTGCTGGCGTTAAAAGGGCAAGTAAGCGCTATTGTGAGCCGAGTTCCGAGACTACGTCAGGTATTAGTGGTGGCGCAGTTTAGCGTATCGCTGGTGTTGATTATAGCCGCCGTTATTATTTATCAGCAACTTACGTACCTGCGTAACAAACCATTAGGTTTCCAAAAAGAGCAGGTCATTGCCATTCCGTTATTCGGTAGCGGGGCCTCTGCTGAACTGCCGCAGAGCATCGACGGGCCGTTTCGCACCCGCATGAATACCTTCGAGGGAGCCGTCAGTCAATCGAGTCGGGTCAAGGGCATTACGGCTGCTTCGGGTTTGCCGGGAACAGGTTATATCCAGTCGCTGGTAGTACCCGAAGGCAAAACTGAGCAAAGTAACGTGTTCGTTTCGTGGGTATCGGTCGATTACGATTTTCTACCCACACTGGGTATTTCACTGCTGGCCGGACGTAATTTCTCCAGGCAAACCGGTACCGATCATCTAGCCGCGTTCATCCTGAATGAGTCGGCGATCAAGTCGTTCGGTTACAAGAATCCAGAAGCAGCTATCGGGCGACCGATTCAGCGCGGGGGCGAAGGTGGCAAAAAAGGGTTGATTATCGGTGTTGTCAAGGATTTTCATTTCGACCGGCTGGAGCGACCTCTCGAACCCTTAATTCTGGACATCGAGGTACCGCGTTTTAGTGTTTTCGCTGTCAGCGTACTTCCCGACCGATTACCCGAAACGCTGGCCCATCTGAAAACACAATGGGAAACCTTTTTCCCCGAACGCCCTTTCGAATACTCGTTCTTAGACGACACGCTAAACAACCAGTACCGCGCTCAACAGACGCAGGGTCAATTACTCGGTCTGTTTGCCGGTCTGGCCATTCTGATTTCGTGTTTAGGCCTCTTCGGTTTAGTCGCGTATAATACCGTTCAGCGCACCAAAGAAATTGGTGTGCGGAAGGTACTGGGCGCATCGGTGGTCAGTATCGTAGCCCTGCTGTCGAAAGATTTTTTGAAACTGGTAGCTATCGCGATCATTATCGCCACGCCACTGGGCTGGTACGCCATGAACAAATGGCTCGCTGATTTTGCCTACCGCATCGACATCGCCTGGTGGGTCTTTGCGTTGGCGGGCGTATTGGCGATTGCCATTGCCCTACTCACGGTAAGTTACCAGAGTATCAAAGCCGCCCTGGTGAATCCGGTGAAAAGTCTGCGAAGTGAATAACGGTTTATTGGTCCATCAGGTCAGTAGTAATCAGCAAAGACCCTTCCCATGAAACGACGCTTCTTCCTGCAAACCTCCTTAACAGCCAGTGGCGCCCTGCTCCTGGGCTTTCGCGTTCAGGCTGGTCAGCCAACGTCTGTACCTGCCAATCTGGTAGAATTGAACGGATTTATTAAAATTACGCCCGATAATCACATCACGATCATGGCCTCCCGACCGGAAATTGGGCAGGGAATAAAAACGTCCGTACCGATGCTAATTGCCGAAGAGCTGAACGTCGATTGGGCCAGCGTCCGGGTTGAACAGGGCGATTTTGATCCAAAATACGGCGATCAGTTTACGGGTGGTAGCGATGCCATCCGCTCCAATTATCTCGATCTGCGTAGAGTGGGCGCGGCAGCCCGTGAAATGCTGCAAATAGCGGCCGCTACGCAATGGCAGGTCTCTGAAGCAGACTGTTACAGCGAAAAGGGTTACGTAATCCATCGCCCGGATAAGCGAAAACTGGCGTATGGCGAACTAGCGCAGGCAGCCGCTAAACTTCCGGTCCCTAAAGATCCGGTACTGAAAGATCCGTCGGCATTTACGATTATCGGCACCCGCGTTCCCGAAACTGATACGCGGGCCATCGTGACCGGTCAGCCGCTGTTTGGTTTAGATGTTCGCCTGCCGGGAATGCTCTTTGCCTGCATTGCCAAACCACCGAGATTTGGAGCGAACGTGCTATCGGTCGATGATACGTTGGCGAAAGCCATACCGGGCGTAAAGCACATCGTTACGTTGCAGCCTAATCCGACACCAGGAATGGGAATTGGCGGAGTGGCCGTTGTCGCTACGTCGACCTGGGCAGCCATGAAGGGACGTAACGCCCTGAAAATAAGTTGGGACGAACGTAACGTAGTGGGCGAAAGTACGGATGAACTCCGGCAGCAGTTCTAGGCGATTTTAGAACGTACCGACTTACCTGTCGTCCGGCAGGATGGCGACGTATCGACCGTTCTTCAATCCACAGGAAAGTTGGTAGAAGCGCTGTACGAAGTCCCGTTGCTGGCCCACGTCACGATGGAGCCGCAGAACTACACGGCTCACGTTCAGACCAGCCGCTGCGATCTGTGGGGTTCAACTCAAGTCCCGGATGATACGCAGGAGTTTGCCGCTGTTCTGACGGGAATCCCCAAATGTATGATCAAGGTACACCTGAACCGGTCGGGAGGTGGTTTCGGACGGCGACTCAACGCCGATTATGCAGCCGATGCCGTGCTGATTTCGAAACAGTTGGGAGTGCCTGTACAGGTTGTCTGGACGCGCGAAGACGATCTTCGCCATGATTTCTTCCGTCCGGCGGGCATGTACCGCATCAAAGGGACTTTGGATGCCGATGGCAAACTGACCGCCTGGCACATGAAAGCCTCCACTACGTCACGTTATGCGTTTCGGAAAGCAAACCGGGCGCCCCACATCACCGAAGTATTCCCTGATGAGCTGCCCGCTGGATTCGTCCCGAATTTTCGGTTGGAATATCAGAATCCGGCGTCGGCCATACCAGTTGGGGCCTGGCGTGCGCCCGGTCATAATGCTACCGCTTTCGTGATTCAGTCGATGCTGGACGAACTGGCTCATGCGGCTGACAAAGACCCGCTGACGTTTCGGCTGGAGCTGATTGGTGAACGTAGCGTCATGAAATACCGGGATCACGGGGGCGATTACGATGCTCAGCAATTAAAAGTGGTGATTCAACTCGCAGCCGACAAAGCCAATTGGGGAAAACCATTACCGAATGGGCATTTTCACGGCCTGGCTGCGCACGTTACGTTCGGCGTGCCGGTGGCTGAAGTAGCTGAGGTATCGATCGGTACGTCGGGGAACGTAGTGGTTCATAAAGTCACTGCTGCCGTCGATTGCGGGCAGATTATCAATCGAAACGGTGCCGAACAGCAAGTGTCCGGTGCTATTCTGGATGGATTGAATTCGGCGCTGTATGGGCAGATTACGGTGTCAAATGGAGCGGTTCAACAATCGAATTTTCACCAGTACCGAATGCTACGTATCCAGGAAGCGCCAACGGTCGACGTGCATTTTATCGAAAGTGGACGAGCACCTAAAGGATTAGGCGAAATGGGTTTGCCGCCCGTTGCTCCGGCTGTCTGTAACGCGATTTTTGCGGCTACCGGCAAACGCATACGTCGATTGCCAATTCTGGCAGCCTTAAAGCCGCGTTGACGGCACCCCATTGCAGTTGTAAAGTTTGGGAGAACTAGTACGCAAATCCAGTTGAAACACTTTAGGGTGTAAACACATTTATACAGCAGAAATGGTGTAGATTTACGTATAAGCAATCTTAATCGTATATGAAAACCCTATTATGCCTCCCGATTGCTCTTGCTACCTTGTCGGTGTATGCACAGGCTCCCGATAGTACGAAAGCCAGACCGGCTAACTCACTTTCTAAATTTGAGCAACCCAGCCAATTTGGTGTCAGTCAGCCCCAAACGACCACTTCGACAGCCCCGTCGATTAAGTTACCAAGCACACCCAACAAAAAAATCAAGTCGGAATATCAATATGAGAACGGTAAAATTGTAGGTGGTAAAACCACGCTATTTGAATCAGGTAAGAAAAAAAATTAATCTGATTTCGTTTGCCACCAGACCGTTCTTAGTCGCAGAAGTGCAAATCTGGCATCACTGTTCCAGTGTTTAAAGGTTTCATTGCGTCGGGCAATCATTTACTTTATAGAAGCACTTTTTGTCTTTTTCTAATAATCCAAAACTATTCACCATCGACAATCCGTTAGTAAGAAAACAAAGCCACAGATAATAAAAATATCTTTTTTAGCCTTATTATAAACAAATCTCAAAACCATTACCTTATTTCAATCAACAGAATAGTCCGCTTTGACTTTATATTCATTAACAGTATATTTGTACTTCTCTAATACGTACGATACGCACTACGTAACAGATACGTACTTCAGTGCTGGCTGGGATAAACTGGTCGCAAACCGGTATCCGTTCGCTCTATAACGTCTTACCGAACGAATCCCGCCTATTTAATCAGGCAAAGAGGCTCATCAATCAGAACCGACTGCATTTCGATCAACTGTTTGTTGCCTAGCCGTTTAGCCTTCACCACGAACTTTCATTACCATGCATCGTTTTTCAGTGATATACCTGCTCAGGAAGCAATACCACCATATTGATTGTGAAACCCATTCGGAAGCCGATATCATTCTGGAGCAGTTAAGTGCTCAGGAAGAGCATAAGCCGATCGGTATCTACGACGCCAAAACAGAATTGTTTTATTGGGAACCTGTACGCCAGCATCAGTACGATAAGGCGACTATTGAAAGACAGGGTAAAATTGCTACCCATATTATCCAGATTGCACAGTCACTACGTAGTCGTGACGAAATGACGCCGACACAAACCAGTTCGATCGCGCAGCTTCTTGAAACGTAGTTTCCGGTTAGCCAACTTTTGAGGTGTTACGTTGCAACGGAGATTTTCAATTTGACGTAATAGATAAAGTGGGAAGTCGATGCTTCCCACTTTAAGCTGGATTACCAACCTGTGTTCAACAGAAGTACCTCCTGGCATACGTATCACTACGTGTTGTCGGGAGTTTTTTCGTACAATTGACTGCAATTTGAAGTATGAATAGCTACCCCTCAAGCATCATAGTTCATACATCCTACTTAGCTACGTTTCTCAGTGAACCACAAACGTTTTTTCGATTTGCTCCAGACTGGTGCCTTTGGTTTCGGGCATCAGACGTAGCACAAATAGCAATTGAAGAATCATCATTACAGTAAAGAACAGGAACGTATTGCCGCCACCGAATCGCTCGGACAGGTACGGAAACGTAAACGTAATGATCGCGGCCATGAGCCAGTGCGTGAAACTCCCAAGCGACTGACCACTGGCCCGGACTTCGTTCGGGAATATTTCGGAGATGAACACCCAGATAACGGCACCCTGCGAGAAACCAAAAAAAGCAATGTAAACAAACAGCAGGATCGGCACCGTCATACCAAATTCCTCTACGTAAAAGGCTCTGGCAACTAATCCCAGCGTGACAATCAGGCCAACCGACCCAATTTTCATCAGAGTTCGGCGGCCATATTTATCAATCAGATTTAACGAAATCAGGGTAAAAATGAGGTTTATCAATCCTATGCCTGTCGAGGATAGCAGGGCCGAACTCTTACCCAGGCCTGTCATTTCGAAGATACGGGGAGCGAAATAGATGATGGCGTTGATGCCCGACACCTGGTTAAAAACGGCAAACAGCACCGCCAGCATAATCGGGGTTTTGTGCTCAGCCGAAAAGAGCCGCGTTGAACCAGCCGTGTGGTGATTGCTCTGCTGAATGGCAATTACTGTTTGCGATGCCGTTTCGGGATCGATCATGTTCAACACCTCCAGCGCTTCGCCAACCTGCCCACGTTTGAGCAATAACCAGCGCGGACTTTCTGGAATATTCAGTACAGCGATCAGAAAAACCAGCGAGGGCAATGCCTGAACGCCCAGCATCCACCGCCACGATTCACCACCAACATTTTGCAGAAGATAATTCGACAGATACGCAATCAGTATGCCCAGCACCACATTGAACTGAAACATAGCTACCAACCGGCCACGCGATTTGGGGGGCGAAATTTCGGTGATGTACATAGGAGCGGCCACAGAAGATGCGCCAACACCCAACCCGCCCAGAAACCGAAACACCAGAAAGCTGCTCCAGTTGGGCGCCAGTGCGGTACCAAGCGATGCCGCTAAATAAAGAATGGCTATCCAGAACAGCGTTTTCTTTCGGCCCAACTGCTCAGTCGGGATGCCGCCCAACAGCGAGCCAACGACGGTTCCAATCAAGGCGATTGAAACCGTAAGGCCGTGCTGCCAGACATCCAGGTACCACAGCGTCTGAATTGACTGCTCGACACCCGAAATAACGGCCGTGTCGAAGCCAAACAGAAAACCGCCCAAAGCAGCCGTAATGGACCAAAAGAAAAGGCGCTGTTTCTGACTCATCATAGGTTAATTGCCACAAGTCGCATTGGACTTACGAAGCAAACTTAATACACCTATCAGACTCAGAATTTCGAAATTTGTTCAACTATTTTCGAAAATACCTTAAAACAATAAATTATTGATATACAATAGCTTAAGAAATAAAATCAAATGGAGACTTCTAGAAATGTTACGTAGAATTACAGATTTGATTCAGCAAATAGCCGGGCCGGGCAACAACGTAGTTACGTTTCTAAGATACTGATACGTCCTGTGTCCGAATCTCAAGGCGATACCCGACCCCATGCACGGCAATTAGTCGAACGGTTGGGTCATCCTGAAAGAGTTTTCGCAAGCGCGACACAAATACATCGACGCTACGTCCGACAATAATTCCTTCGTCTTCCCAGACGGCTTTGAGAATGGCATCCCGCTCGATAACCTGATTGGGCTGGCTGACAAAAAAACGGAGCAACTTGGCTTCCCGATACGTTAACGTCTGGCTATTAGAGCCCGATTGCAGGGTCAACGTGGCAGGATCGAATGCCGATTGCCCAATACGTATCAATTCTGGGGAAGCCGGCAACGTATCAGTCGTTGGCGCGGGTGGGCTGCTACGTCTTGTTTTCTGCCAGACGACGTACCCCATGCCCGTCAATAACGTTCCAAGGACAAGCATCCAGCTCATTGTGGACGTAGTATTTTGAGGCTCAGGTTGGTAAAACGTAACTTGCAGATTGTAACAACCCTTTTTTCGCACTCGACCAACACAGGCAATTTCATTGGGTTTCGCTACGTCAAGAATGGAGTATCCTAACAGTATCTGTCCATCGGCACAATCCAGCACCGCTACGTCGTAGTCAGCCCGAATGTTGTGCTGCTGAAAGGATTCCTTCAACGTTTGAGGGAGTTGGTCGTAATCGAACGAACGATTCAGTCGAACAATAAACGTATTGGCATTCTGCTGACTGACGGGCTCGATACGGGACGTAGCATCGCCCGCCTGACGTAGCAGGTGGTCAACTGTCCGACGTAGTGCCAGATTGACGCGTCGGGAGAAGTCCGCCTGTTCGGTCGAGGAATTTGTTGGGCCACCGACATACGTAGCAAAACCGCTCGCCAGCCCAATACTGATTATCCCAAATAGCACTATTATTTTCCCCATAACCCTGTAAATCTAATAAAAATGAGTGATGAACGATGAGTGATACGTGATGAGTTTGCCTTTGTTATCACGTATTACTCATCGTTCATCACTCCTTCCTAGCACCCTTGGCCCTTCGCAGGCTTTGGAAGCCAGTTTTGTGGAAAAGGCCAGATGATCGGTCTCAGTCGGATAATTCGACGCGCTTGTGAGTCTGTTTTTCGGGCGGGCTCAATAATCAGCTCGTCGCCGGGACGGGCGCTGGCCAGGATTTTGGCCACATCGACCGAATACACGATTTGCCTGCTATTGGATGCGCCTTCCCGAACAGGAAACCCTTCGCGATTTAGGTATACGTAAAACGGAATTTTCACGGCTTCCTCCGATTCGGGATTTCCCGACACAACCGCCAATGTGCCCTGGCTGTAGAGCCAGAAAGTTTCATAATTGAGTGACTTTCCATTCAGCAACAGCGGATTGGCAGCGAATGCAGACTTGTTTTCCGGGTCATTTTTAGGGTCTTCTTTAGTTGCTACGTTTCCATTATTTGCCCGAACCGAAAGCCATACCATACAGGTGGCGACAGCGATTAAACTCAAGATTTTCTTCATTTTGGTAAGTTTTTAGACGAATGAATTGCAGACTACGCTTCACCAATAAATTGAGGATTTCGCTTTAATGTACCAGAATTTCGTTGTGGGGCAAGGCGTATTGTTCATTTGCTGTGATAAGCACAATGGAATCGCCTTTCCGGCATTTGGACAGTACTCGCTCGATCGGGATCTGCCTGAATTCTTCCCGGGCATACATCACCAGCGTTTTTGTGTTCTTATCGCGAATGGCGATGCTGAACGGAATCCGATCGACGGCTTTGCTTTCCGTTTTCGAGAGGTTGACGGTATTCACCGTCAGTTCACCGATTGCCGTAGTCGGAACGCTGCATTTTCCGGTGGGCGTATACTCATTCACGACCATTTTGTTGCCAAGAAAAGCGGCTGAACAATTGGTAAAGTTTTGCTGGCCCAGACACAGGTTCGACAGGAGGGCGCATGCATGGATAAGGAGTAATTGACGTAGGTTTTTCATGATGTTTGTTTTTAGCTGACACCAGGGCAAAACTATGTCCACAATTCTGAAGCGTTGGTAAAGTTCTGTAAAAGGTTGTAAAGGAATTGTAAAACCTGCGTTTTTAGGCGTGGTAGAGACAAGGCATGCCTTGTCTCATGACCGGATGGTGTTGGTTGGCGCCTGAAATTGCTGACGCATATGAGACAAGGCATGCCTTGTCTCTACAGGGAATGCTATAAAAAAAGCCCACTACGTTGCAAACAACGTAGCGGGCTGGATTGGATGGTTAACCGACTCGTCCGAAAAGACCGGTTAACGTAATGGGTGTGATTGTGTAATGAATTGGGCTACTACGTTGCCGCAAGCCCCTTGGTGCGATTAGTGACGAATGTCGATGCGCGACACGAACTGCTTCTGTTCAGGACCTACTACGAAAGTATAGGCACCATCGGGCAGAGCCGACAGGTCGAACCGGCGGGTATCACCTTTGAACGAATCGGTTTTCACCAGTACGTTCTGAGCATCGTAAATCGCTACGTTGGTTTCGGCAACGTTTTTCGACGGAAGCACCACTTCAACCTTATTTTTATCGTAAGCGGTCAGCGTGGGTTGTACCAGTTGTTGCAGATTACGTTCGTCTACACTTACATTGTCTCCTTTAATCGAGAGACTCTGCGACATCCACCAGGCATCGTTGCCAGCCGTCAGGTAATATTGACCGTCGGGCAGATTGTTCAGGTTGAACAACGTTGGCTTCTGATTATTCTTGCTGATGGTTCCCCGATAGAGAATGGTGCCTTCCGTATCGATGATCGCTACGTCGACAGCTGCTCCCGGCTTTGTATATACACGTACTTTCTTCGCTTCGGACTTTTGCACTTTCACACCACCCATTCCTGATCCATTGTCAGCTTTGGCACCTCCCATGCCTGCCAGACCCCATACTGATACTAGTACGGCAATTGATAAACGGAACTGTTTCATTGGCTTGAAATATTTAAATTAACCGTGACAAAGGTGGGCGACTAACTAGGTTTAATGCAATAGCAAAAGGCGTAGGGAAGCTGTTTTCAAGGAAGATTCTTCTAAAAATTCAATTTGCTATTTGTTAAATAGGATAATTCTAAAAAAAGTACAACAAGTCCCCATAAATGACGTATGAATTGTATTTTTCTAATATTTGTAAATAATAGGACTAGATACGTTTGCAGCCCTAATTTTCATGATTATAGTGCAATTGTCAAAAATCGAGTGGGTTCTCCGTGCATCTCTGTGTCACAACTTTTTTCAGCTACATCAGAATATTATCAACAGCCTGCATTCGTTGGGGCAAAGCCGTTTCGCCCAGCATATCGCGCAGGTCGATCTCAATGTTTCGGCAGATTGCCGTCATGGGAATGTCGTTGATGCTATTTTCGAAGGGATTTTCGCTGGTATCGCCCACCACTTCCATCGTGTTGAACACCCAGGCAATAATGGTATAAAATGGAACAGTCAGCCAAATGTGCCATCCACCAACCTTAGCCATCTCGTTGAGCAGACCGTAGGGCAATACGATAATGAACAACCAAGTAAATACGTAGCTAAAAAAAGCGTACTGGCGAGGAAACGGAAACGATTTGATACGTTCGCAGGCGCCCTGCTGGTTATAAAATTCGGCCAGCCAGCGCTCCAGTTCTACGTGGTAGTAATCAGACAGGAAATTGTCATCGCGCAACTGACGAAGCTGGGCCGATTGCTGACGTAATAGATACGTAGCAGGATTGGGATGTTTGATGATTGCTTCGATTTCGTCCTGTGGCAGAAAATGACCCAGCTCCAGGTCCAGGCTGCATTGCCGAAAAGCTTCAATACGTTCAATGACATCGTGCGCCGGATCGTGATGGAGTACCCAAACCGGTTTCTGCCGAAGCTGGACACGTAACGCGGTGATATAGGCCAGATGGCGATACAGCAGTTGCTGATGAATTTGCTGGACGTCCTGGTCAAGCCCTACCCCACTGTTACGTTGCTCCGTTACGTAGTCGAGCACCATAATGGCGAAAGATCGGCTGGCGTTGGTGATACTGCCCCAGATTCGACGGGCTTCCCAAAGTCGGTCGTAGGATGAATTGTTTTTAAAACCAACGTAGAAAGCAACTGCCGTACCAATGGTAGCAATCGGCACGAATGGAATGGCGAGGAACTTCCAGTCAAGTATTACGTATAAAAAGCAGATAAGTGATGAATAAATCAGAAAAAGCAGCACCGAGCGCCAGGCAAACGGGAAGATGATGTGTAATGGAACGCGTTTGGTTGTAAACATGTGAATGGAGGATTAAAAAGTGATTAAGCGAAAATTAATAGTTATTCGCTGAAAACACGTAGTGAATCCGTTGAGAGCAATCCATGAAAAGCGATATTTACGTGTATACCAAACCTTTAGCTGATGCGGGCACTAGATTGGCAACGAAAAATTTACCTGGATGGCTTTGCGGGAAAGAAGCCATCCATTCCTCCCAATTTCGATGAACTGGAGCAGGCTGCCATTGAGTGTATGACACCTGCCGCTACGTCTTATATTGTGGGTGGGGCGGGCCATGAACATACCATGCAGGCTAATCGGCATGGTTTCAATAAGTGGCAAATCGTACCGCGAATGCTACGTAACGTCGAAAATGTTGATTTGAGCGTCGAATTATTGGGGCATAAATTAGCGTCTCCTGTGCTGCTCTCTCCCATTGGTGTACTCGAAATGGCGCATACGGAGGCCGATCTGGCTGTGGCAAAAGCAGCTGCGGCAACGAGTACTCCGTATATTTTTTCGAATCAGGCTTCGGTATCGATGGAGGCATGTTCGGCAGTAATGAGCGATACGTTGCGTTTTTTTCAACTTTACTGGAGCCGCTCCCGCGAACTGGTGAGCAGTTTTGTAGCACGGGCCGAAGTCTGTGGCTGCCAGGCCATTGTTCTCACTCTCGACACCACCATGCTTGGGTGGAGAGCACGCGATCTGGCGATGGGTCATTTGCCTTTTCTGCACGGAAAAGGACTGGCTCAGTACACCTCCGACCCTGTTTTTGGACAACTACTCGACGAGTTTCTGCTACGTCCGCCAGCGGCCCGGCCTCCCATCACGCCCACTACGTTACGGAACCTTATAGCGGCTGTTCGTAAATACTCATCTGGTACGTTCCTCAGCAAGTTACGTTCTGGGCGGGCTATGGGAGCCGTTTCACTCTTTTCAAGCATTTACACCAACCCAACCATTACGTGGGAGGATCTATCTTTCCTACGTCAGAAAACCCGTTTACCCATTCTGTTGAAGGGAATCCTGCACCCTGACGATGCCCGTAAAGCCGTTGATTATGGCATGGATGGAATCATTGTTTCAAACCACGGCGGTCGGCAGGTCGATGGTGCACTTAGCACGATTGAGGCACTACCTAACGTAGTAGCCGCTGTGAACAATCAGCTTCCTGTTCTGATTGATAGTGGTATTCGGAGCGGGGCCGACGTAATAAAGGCGTTGGCGCTGGGCGCTACAGCCGTTTGTCTGGGGCGTCCGTACGTATATGGACTGGCATTGGGTGGCCAGCAGGGTGTTGAAACGGTCATTCGTCATCTGCTGGCGGATATCGAATTAACACTTTGCCTGAGTGGTTACAAAAGTTTATCCGAGCTTCGGCCTGACGCTTTGCGGGCTGTTTAAGAAGCTTTTGTTTAGTTTCATTTTCGTCGCCGACCAAATGTTTATGGTTATTACCGTGTTTATGGAATCAACCGTCGCGTAGCGACCAAACAACAAGGCTAATTTGTTTGGTCGCTACGCGACGAAAAATTAATCACTCCGGTTGCTCAACCAAACAGCTTTAGGCCTTTTCAGCGTTAATACTAATCATCCAGTCAACACCAAACTGGTCGGCTACCATGCCGAACGTATCACCCCAAAATTGCTTCTGAAGTGGTGCCTTCACCTGACCATTTTGAGATAGCGCTTCAAAATAACCTGTTAATTTAGACGTGTCAGAACCTTCCAGCGATAAACTAAATTGAGATTTATTTTCGGTTCCGCTGCTATTTGGATCGTCGCTGGCTAACAATACGATGTCGCCTGAAAGGCGGGCATGCATAATTTTCGATTTCACGTCTTCGCTGTTGGCCTTCGGGTCGGCATGGGCGTCTGGCGGGCCATCTCCGAACGTATTCAGCATCAATTCACCGCCAAAAATACCCTTATAAAATTCCATGGCTTCCCGGCAATTTCCACCAAAGAACAGGTAAGGATTGAGTGTTGTCTGTGTCATAGTGCTTGATTGTTTTTTGATTTAGGGTCTGTAAGTTTATTCACAATATCGATATAAGACATGGTGTTATCGGATATGTCACCTTAAACGCATTTAATCCATTTTCACTAAACCGGAGTAATCGCCAATCAGTTATTGTTGTAACTGGGCTGTCAGTCAGGACCGGGCTGCCATTCACTTGACTTAAATCATTGATCACGAGACAATAGCTCGATAGTTTGTTGATCGTACTTTACACAAAGTTATTTAGCCAGTAAAGCAACAAGACAGACGTAGCAATTATTTAACATAATCTTATTCACCATTCATGGATCAAGTCTTAAAGAATCAGACAGCCATAATTACCGGAGCCAGCAGCGGCATTGGCGCAGGTGTAGCGAAATCGCTGGCCTCTGCCGGTGCCAACGTAGTAGTGAATTATCCGGTCGAGTCTTCGAAACCGGCGGCTGATGCTGTATTGAAAGAAATTACCGATGCAGGTGGAATCGGCATGGTAGCGCAGTGCGATGTTAGTCAGGAAGCACAGGTCATCAGGATGTTTGCCGACGTAGTGGCCGCCTACGGCACTGTCGATATTCTGATTAACAACGCTGGCCTTCAGCGGGATGCCAAGTTCGATGAAATGACCCTCGATCAATGGAACACCGTCATTAACGTCAACCTGACAGGTCAGTTTTTGTGTGCACGGGAAGCGATTCGTGAATTTCTGCGCCGTGGTCTACGACCAGACGTATCATTAGCAACCGGAAAAATCATCTGCATGAGTTCGGTACATGAACTGATTCCCTGGGCAGGGCATGTCAACTACGCTACGTCGAAGGGAGGTATTAAAATGCTGATGCAGTCGCTGGCGCAGGAATACGGCGACCGCAAAATCCGGGTCAACAGCATTTGTCCGGGAGCGATTCAAACGCCCATCAACCGACCCGCCTGGGAAACGCCCCAGGCCCTGAACAGCCTGCTTACGCTGATTCCCTACAATCGCATCGGCCAACCGCAGGACATCGGTAATCTCGCCGTTTTCCTGGCCTCCGATCTATCTGACTACATCACCGGCGCCAGCATCTTCATCGACGGCGGCATGACGGTGTTTGAAGGTTTTGCGACGGGAGGCTGATTAATGAATAATGAGTAATGAAAAATGGGTAATGAGTCAAAAGACCATTATTCGTTATACATTCTACATTGTTCATTAAAAATATGACCACCGAACAACAGCGTCTGAAAGAACCGGCCTGGCGGCAATGGGGGCCTTATGTCTCTGATCGCCAGTGGGGCACCGTGCGCGAAGATTACAGCGCGAACGGCGATGCGTGGAATTATACGACCCACGACATGGCCCGCAGTTACACGTACCGTTGGGGTGAAGACGGCATTGCCGGAATTTCGGACGATAAGCAACAGTTGTGTCTCGCACTGGCCCTGTGGAACGGTAAAGATCCGATCCTGAAAGAACGCTATTTCGGCCTGACCAATCACGAAGGAAATCATGGCGAAGATGTCAAGGAATTGTACTACTACCTCGATAACACGCCAACGCATACGTATCAGCGAATGCTCTATAAATACCCGCAGACAGCGTATCCGTATGCGTGGTTACTAAGCGAAAACCAGCGCAGGTCGCGGATGGAGCCTGAATTTGAATTGCTCGATACCGGCATTTTTGATGAAGATCGCTACTTCGATGTGTTCGTTGACTATGCCAAAGCGAGTCCGCAGGATATCCTGATGACCGTTACGGTGCATAACCGAGGGCCAGAAGCTGCTACGTTGCACGTCTTGCCAACCCTCTGGTTTCGAAACACCTAGGCGTTTGGCGACGACACAGACGGCGTACCCAACTATTGTCCTTCGCTGATTTTGCAACCCGATGGAACGGTGTCTGTCGAAGACTCGGCCCTCGGACGCTACGTTCTCCATGCGGATGGTCAACCGCATTGGTTATTCTGCGAAAATGAATCGAACGTAGCACGATTATACAGCATTCATACCGGCCATCGGTATCCCAAAGATGGTATCAATGACTACGTAGTACGGGGAGCCGACACCGTCAATCCGGCTCAGGTTGGCACAAAAGCAGCCGCGCACTACGTCCTGAACGTAGCACCCGGTACGTCCACTACAATACGTCTCCGGCTCGAAGCCACCGGACCAACCGGTACCGGCCTGACGCAGCCGTTCGCGGATTTCGACCAGATTCGGGCGCAACGTGAACAGGAAGCCGACGAATTTTACAACATCGTTCACCCTGGCCAGGCTACTGATGAGGAGAAACATGTTCAGCGGCAGGCTTTTGCCGGAATGCTCTGGAGCAAACAGTATTACTACTACGACGTAACGCGCTGGCTCACTGGAGATCCTCACCAGCCTCCCCCACCCATAGAGCGATGGTGGGGACGTAACCGTACCTGGCTGCAATTGATTAATGCGGGGGTGATTTCGATGCCCGACAAGTGGGAATACCCCTGGTATGCTGCCTGGGACTGGGCTTTTCACTGCGTTGCGCTGGCCGTTATCGACCCCGAATTTGCCAAGCAGCAACTCATGCTGCTCACCAACGAATGGTTCATGCATCCGAACGGGCAGTTACCTGCCTACGAGTGGAATTTTTCGGACGTAAATCCACCTGTACAGGCGTGGGCTGCCTGGCGCATTTTTCAGTTGGATAGCAACCGGGCGAGTAGCGGTACTGAACCAACTGAGGCCGAAACCCGGCAGGCTAGCGATTTAACGTTTTTACGGGGTATTTTCCACAAACTGATGCTCAATTTCACCTGGTGGGTCAACCGAAAGGATGAAGTGGGCAACAACATTTTCGAGGGGGGATTTCTGGGTCTGGATAATATCGGCGTTTTCGATCGTAACACCGTATTTCCAAACGGAAGCCATCTGGAGCAGGCCGACGGTACAAGCTGGATGGCGATGTACGCCCTGAACATGATGCGAATTGCTATGGAACTAGCCCGTCACGACTCCGTATACGACGAAATGGCAACGAAATTCTTCGACCATTTTCTCTATATCGCCGGAGCTATTACCAACATGGGAGAGAACCACGTTGGTCTCTGGGACGAATTCGACGGTTTTTTTTATGACCAGTTGCGGATGAGCGATGGCAGTGTCCAGCGTCTGCGGGTTCGAACGCTGGTTGGACTGATTCCAATGTTTGCCGTCGAAATTCTGGACGAAGAATTATTAAAAGCCAATCCCGCTTTCCGGCAGCGCATGAACTGGTTCCAGAGCCACCGTCCCGACCTGTATCATCAGGTGTCGCGATATACCGAAAAAGGGCACGATGAAAAACGGCTCCTCAGCCTGCTTCGGGGTTTTCGACTCCGATCATTACTGGCTAAATTGCTGGACGAATCGGAATTTTTGAGTCCACACGGCATCCGGGCGGTATCAAAAGTCTATCAGAATCAGCCGTATACCTTTACGCTGGACGGAACAACGTTCACCTTAACCTACACACCCGCCGAAAGTGACAGCAATATGTTCGGCGGCAACAGCAACTGGCGCGGCCCCGTCTGGATGCCGACCAATTACCTGATCATCGAAAGCCTTGAGCGATTTTATGATTATTTCGGAGACATGTTTACGGTAGAATATCCCATCGGAAGCGGGCAACATAAAACGCTCCAGGACGTAATACGTGAACTGACTGACCGACTCATCAGCCTGTTTACCACGGATGCTTCCGGCAAACGACCGGCGATGGGACTACACCCCAAATACCAGGACCCGCATTTCCGCGATTACGTCCTGTTTTATGAATACTTCGACGGCGACAATGGCCGTGGTCTGGGTGCCAGTCACCAAACCGGCTGGACGGGTCTGGTAGCCGAACTCATCAACCGAAAATACGGCCAGTAACACTGGGACAATTTTAATTCAGGAAGTTTGCGCTGTGAATCCACTGTGTGCGTCGTGGGCAAAAAATACTATATTTGGTCAACACCAAAATCCTGATTTCGCCCTCATGCGTAGTTCTGGTAACGAGCACATTCAACGTTGTCCACATTCATTCGCCGGGACAAAAAAAAGGCTCTGTTACCTCCTGTTTTTAGTTGGATGGTTCGCCGTGGCCGGATGTCAGTCGTCGGGTTCGGAGCGGGTCTATCGCATAGGTTTTTCGCAGTGTACCGGGGGCGATGAATGGCGAAAAACACTGCTGCACGACATGAAGCGGGAGTTGGCATTTCACCCCAATTATACCCTGCTGTACGAAGATGCCGCCAACAATACAGCCCGTCAAATTCGTCAGGTAGAAGCGCTGGCCAACCAGAACATCGATCTCCTGATCATCTCGCCGAACGAAAGTGCACCGTTTACGAAGGTCGTTGAGGCCATATTCAGAAAAGGTATACCGGTTATTCTGCTGGATCGAAAGGTAAATTCGGAGTTGTACAATGCCTATATCGGTGGCGATAACGTCGAAATTGGTCGGATGGCGGCTGAATTCGTGGGCAAGTATCTGAACGGCAAAGGCAACGTATCGGAAATTTGGGGCCTGCGTAGTTCGTCGCCTGCCCAGGAGCGACACAAGGGATTTCGGGAGGAACTGAAAAAATATCCGGGTATCCAGGTAACATCGGAAATCGACGGAAAATGGGAACGTGATACCGCCCGTAACGTACTGAACACCAGTCCCGATAAATTCAAGAACACCAACCTGATTTTCGCGCACAACGACGTAATGGCCATTGGTGCCTACGAGGTAGCGAAACGTAACGGTCTGACCGATAAGCTGGAATTTATCGGAATCGACGCCCTTCCCGGACCCAGCGCGGGGATGCAGGCCGTGGCCGATGGCACTCTGAAAGCCAGTTTTTTATACCCGACTGGCGGAGAAGAAGCCATAGAAACGGCGGCCCGGATATTGGAAGGGAAAGCGTTCAAACGAGAACAAATCCTTACGTCCATTCAGGTCGATGCGAAAAACATTCGCGGTCTGAAAGCACAGAGCGACAAATTACTATCGCAACAAGCTGATATTGAGAAACAAAGCCAGATCATTGAGCAGCTCACCCAAACGTATTCGTTTCAGCAAAATACGCTTTACGTTACGTTGTTCAGCTTGCTGATTGCCATAGCCTTGGGCGTCTGGGCCTACTATCTGCTACGGGCGAGAAAAGTGGCTTATCAGACGCTCGAACAGCAGAACGAGGCAATCCGACAGCAAAAAAATCAGCTTGAAGACGTATCGCAACAGGCTCGGCTGGCCACAGAAGACAAACTCCGGTTTTACGCCTACATCTCTCATGAATTCAATACGCCCCTCAGCCTTATTTTAACGCCAACGGAAGATTTGCTGAGTAAGAAATCGGTTAGTCCTTATGAACTTCGGGCGAGTTTGTCACTGGTGCAGAAAAATGCGTATCGGCTGCTGCGACTCGTCGATCAGATGCTGGATTTACGAAAGTCGGATGCCGGTAAACAGCAGCTTCGGGCGGCTGAACAGGACGTAGTAGCGTTTACCCGCGACATTGTGAAGGATTTTGGACGTAAGGCCGAAAAACAACGTATCGACCTTCAGTTTTTGACCGATTTGACGGTTCAGCCGCTTTGGTTCGACGCCGAAAAGCTCGACAAGGTTCTGTTCAATCTGCTGTCGAATGCGTTCAAATACACACCCAAAGGCGGCCTGATTCATGTCCGACTCGACCAGCTCGACGGGCAGATACGTATTCAGGTAAAAGACAATGGTCAGGGTATGACGCCCGACGAGCAAGCCCACGCTTTCGACTTGTTTTTCAGTGGGACACGCCCGTTCAATCTTTCGAAAGGTCTTGGTCTGGCCTTGTCGAAGGAATTTATGGAACTGCACCGGGGCAGCATCAGCGTGCAGTCGACACCCGAGCGAGGCACCCTGTTCACGGTCCTTCTCCCACTG
This sequence comes from Spirosoma profusum, assembly GCF_014699005.1. Lineage (GTDB taxonomy): Bacteria > Bacteroidota > Bacteroidia > Cytophagales > Spirosomataceae > Spirosoma > Spirosoma profusum. Next base: position 13,424 of record NZ_JACWZY010000048.1, on the reverse strand, counting down.
AGTAATAAGCACTTAAACCCTTCTGAACAGATAATTCCCGACGTCAACGAACGTAGCAATACGTATCAACGTAGTGTTGAGCTGAACAATCAACCGGAAATTGTATCAACGCTACGTTCCCCTGAAAAGTCGGCTGCTACGTTGCTTATTGTGGAAGACAATGACGATTTGCGAACGTTTCTGAGCGATCGTTTAGGTAGTGAATTCGACATTGTTGCTGAGTGCAACGGCGCGCTGGGCTGGGAACGCGCCCTCGAAACCATACCCGATCTGGTTATCAGCGACGTAATGTTGCCTGTCGAAACTGGTCTGGAAATGGATGGTCTGCAACTGACACAACGGTTAAAAACGGACCTACGTACGTCGCATATTCCCGTTATTCTGTTGACGGCCAAAGGACAATCCGAGCATCAGATTGAGGGTGCCCGCGCCGGTGCCGACGCCTACCTGACCAAGCCATTCAATACTACGTTCCTGCTCGAAACCATCCGTACTACGTTGGCAAATCGCCGTAAGTGGCAGCAACGACTTACGTCTGATTTTTCGACCCAGACCGGCAATCGGCAGGATAAAAAATTCCTGAATGAACTCACCTCGCTCATCGAACAAAACCTGAGTGATTCGAACTTTAGCGTCCAAAAACTTAGCCGGGAAATGGGCTTGTCGCGGGTGCAGCTATACCGGAAAGTGCAGGCCCTGCTTTCCATGAACATAATGGATTACCTGACCGAAATCCGGCTGAAACGGGCGAAGTATCTATTGCGGGAAACCAATCGCACCATGGCTGATATTGCTGCCGAAACAGGCTTTAATTCAGCCGCTTATTTCACTACGTTCTTCAAGCAACACAGCGGGCGAACCCCATCTGAATACCGCAAATCGCCAGTCGGAACGTAACGCCGACGGTCGGCCACGTTACAATAAAAACCCCGCCGAACGTAGCAGGTTGCTACGTTCGGCGGGGTTTGCTACGTATCAATTCAACTAATCTTAGGGAGCTGCGGGTAGCAGAACGCGGTCAATTACCTGAATAATACCATTTGAGGCAATCTGATCGGTTTGTACTACGTTGGCAGCGGTCGAGCCGTTTCCTTTACCCGTAACGGTAACTTTACCACCGTTAACATTAATCCGCACGCTGCCACCCTGAGCCGTCACGATGTCGGCGCCATCCTGGAATGTCTGCGCATAAGCACGGTATTTCAGAATGTGATAGAGCAGCAAATCAGCTATTTTCTTCGAATCCGCAGCTTTGATAGCAGCTTCACTGGCATAACCGGCAGCTTTAAAAGCATCATTTGTCGGAGCAAACAGCGTATACCCGTTTTTAGAGCTCTGGTTAATAATGTCCTGCACACTCGCCCCAGCCCGTTCAATAGCCGCCGTCATGAATGACAGATTATTGTTGGCCTTAACCGCCCCAGACAGGTTGGCAGTAGCCGGCATAAGTACCTGATTGATAACGTGTACAACGCCGTTTGTCGTAGGCAAATCTCCTTCAGCAATTTTTGCCTGATTGACACTAATGTTCGTCAGGCTCGTCTTAAACACAGAAACCTGGTTATCGGCCAAAGCGGTCTGATATTCCGTATTTACTGCCGTCGGAATAGACGACTGGTCGATACGGGAACCAACCAGGTGATACCGGAGTACCCGTTGCAAATCGGCTACCGGAGCGGCTGCAATGGCTGCTTCACTGGCAAAACCGGCTGCTTTAAACGCATCGTCCGACGGAGCAAAAATGGTAATCAGGCTATTATTGAATTCACTGGCAAGTCCAGCGCGGGCAATAGCAGCCTCCAGGAAATTCAGATTACTTTTTTTGCCAATAAATTCAACAGAGTTGACAACAACCAATGTACCCGTACCGGGTGTAGTTGATGTTCCAGAACCAGGAGTAGTCGATGTTCCGGAGCCGGGAGTGGTTGATGTTCCGGAGCCTGGGGTTGTCGTTCCTGAACCTGGTGGCGTCGTACTAGTGTCCGTTGGGTCAGGCGTATCCATCTTACAACTTGAGAAAAAAGGTGCCGCTGCAACGAGCAGCACGAACGTACTCCACCGGAAGTACGAATAAAAGAATCGGTTCATTTTTGTTGAGTAAATTAAGTGAACGTAAACATTCAATTCTCCGTCTGCACCGTGGCTCACTTGCATGAAATACGGATAGGACTTCTGCATAAAAAACGCAGTTTGTTCGGGTATGTTTTATAAAATCTATTGATTTTTATGAAAGAAAATTATATATATCTAATTTTTAAATATTTTTAACTATCTGATAATCAATAAATTTAACTACAATTTCAATTCTCTATGTAACCTCTTGAAAAAATCATATTTTGGGCAATTTGTAGCTTATTTAGAGTAAATCTTACTAAAAATAACTTAATCAAAAATGAGTAAATGAAGTTGAACATTAGCTATAAGTTTATATTTAATTACTTATAAATAATTGATCCTTTTTTTATGTCAACAGCGATTCCGAACTACAAATTACAGGCGTTTCCCCGGCACGAGCCTCATGCTCTTTTTTACATGACTCGCCTGGAAAAACTGGTGCAGGAATTTCATGGAATCGATAAACCTCATTCGCACACCTTTTATTTATTGATGTGGATACGGCATGGTACGGGTACGCACACGATTGACTTTAAAACGTATCCGGTACGTATCCATCAACTTTATTTTCTTACGCCCGGACAGGTGCATAGCTGGGAATTGTCGCCTGATATTCAAGGCTACAATTTATTTTTCGAAGCTAACTTTTTCCGGGAACGGTTCGGGCAGCGGCTGTACCAGTATCCTTTTTTCCATTCCAATCAACAGCAACCCCTACTTGAAGCAGGAGATGAAGCACGACGACTGGAAACGTTATTTTCCTACGCATATGACGAATATAAGCACCAGCACCCCAATCGGGCCGAGGTGTTTTTGTCATTTGTTCACCTGGTGCTGGAAACGGCGAACCGGCTCTATACCCAACAACGTAGCAACTCCGATCCGCAGCTTTACGACCGGATTCGGCAGTATGAAGAACTGATTGAACAACAGTTTATGACCCTTCGGGAAGTCAGGCACTACGCCGATCAGATGCATCTGACCCCGAATTACCTGAATCACATCTGCAAAAAAGTGCTTGACAAATCGGCTAGCCAACTGATACACGAACGTATCGTTATTGAAGCCAAACGCTGGCTGACTCATACGTCAGATTCGATTAAGGAAATCGGTTTTCATCTTGCGTTCGAAGACCCCTCCTACTTTGTCCGTTTTTTCAGGAAGCAAACCGGACAGACACCCGCCGAATTTCGAGCAAGATTAGGGCTCCATCGTTGATTTGTACCATAACTGGCTTGCTTTGACGTATCATTAGTAACGCAGGCATATGTACTTTTGTAACGTAGCAACTGCACTGACCAACGCCTTCAATGGGTAATCAGTTTTCCTGTGCTACGTATACGACCATGTTTACCAATAGCCGATTTTATAGCGTAGTTGCCAATAAATGCCCAAGATGTCATCAAGGTGACTTCTTCGTTAAAAGCAGTGCCTTCAGCAAAAACTTTGACCAAATGCATTCGCATTGCCCGCATTGTGGCGAAAACTTCACGCCCGAACCCGGATTTTACTGGGCGTCTATGTTTGTCAGTTATGCGTTTTATACCATTTACTGCCTACTAACATTCTTCATCTTTGTGCAATGGTTGCAGATTGATCTGGATTATTATCTGATTGGTCTTGTTCCCACACTGATACTATTAACGCCTTTCTTTTTCCGGGTAGCCCGCCGAACCTGGCTAACCTTGTTCGTTGCTCCGAACCCCAAAGTGGCGTAGTTGGTCATTGTATGGGCGACGAGTGTAGCCCGAATGTGGCCGCTGGTACGCCAACCCGGCCAGGCTACAAACTTATCATTCAAGTAATGACAAGATGGTTAACTTTAGGCCCATCAGCCAAACAAATCTATGCTTGTCAAAGTCGCCGTCGTTCAGGCATCGCCCGTATTTTTTGATATTCAGCAAACACTCGATAAGCTGGAAGCCTGCGTCGCTACGTCGGCGGAACAGGGTTGCCAGTTTATTCTGTTTCCTGAGTCCTTTATTCCGGGTTATCCCCGAAAATTTACGTTTGGGGCCAAGGTCGGAATACGTACTGATGCCGGTCGTGAACTTTACCTGAAATACTGGCAGAATAGTCTGCAAATTCCCAGCTCTGAGTTGATACGAATTGAGCAGATTGCCCGCGATTACAACGTGTATCTGGCGGTGGGTGTCACCGAACGGGATGCGTTGCACGGAAGTCTGTACTGTACATTGATTTACGTATCGCCAACGGAGGGGTATTTGGGTAAGCATCAGAAAATCAAGCCAACCGGCGTAGAGCGGCTCGTCTGGGGTGAAGGTTCTGGCAAAGATTCGTTACGTGTTTTCGACACCAGTCTGGGACGTATCGGTGGGCTCATTTGCTGGGAAAACTACATGCCGCTGGCGCGCATGAGCATCTACCAGCAATTTCCGCACATTTACCTCGCCCCCACCGCCGACGCTCGTCCAACCTGGCCTGCTACGTTACAGCACATTGCCTGCGAAGGGCGCTGCTACGTTCTGGGCTGTAATCAATTCGTTGAACGTAGCGATTATCCAGCAGATTATCAACCGTTTCTCGACGAAGACGAAATCGTAGTTAGTGCCGGCGGCAGTGCTATAGTTTCGCCACAAGGTGAGTTTTTAGCCGGTCCGCTCTGGGATGAAGAAGGCATTTTGATCGCTGAACTGGACATGGATAACGTACTGAAAAGTAAACTCGACTTCGACGTAGTAGGCCACTACACTCGCCCGGACCTGTTCGCTTTTAATGTGAGTAAGGTTCAGGATAATGGATAGGCAGCAACCTGCGTAGTGACATAAATACGGCTTTACCGATAACTAAAAACTTAACGTATCGACTTGGTGTTCAACACCTTTTTTTCCTGAATGCCCTATCTTTCATGCAGTTTTGATTAGTTCTATAACCATACGCTCATGAAAGCTTTCTTCGCTCTATTCGCTATTCTATTTAGTACGTCTGCATTAGCTCAGATTGTAACCAATTATGTTGTTCGCGCGCCCAACTCAAGCACACCAGGGGTTTATAATACGCTTGTTGGCAGTTTTGCGGGCAACGCAACCATTTCGGGCGGTTATAATGTCTTATTCGGCCCATTTGCTGGATCTAAAAATACATCAGGCAGTAGTAACATTATGATTGGGTATCAGGCGGGCAATGAGAATACGTCAGGCAGTAATAATGTCTATGTAGGGGGATATGCGGGCTTTAACAGCACAATTGGTACGGAAAACGTCTTTATAGGCCATGAATCAGGAGAGAATAATAGTACTGGTGGTGGAAATGTATTTGTCGGTTTTCGGGCAGGTCAGGCGAATGTGGGGGGAGCGGCCAACGTATTCGCTGGTCATCTGGCTGGCTATACAAATTCAGGTGGTACTCAGAACGTGTTTGTGGGCAATCAGGCTGGCTTTCTCAACACAACAGGTGGTGAAAATGTCATTATTGGAAACGAAGCGGGCTACACTAATACAGAAGGTACCGCTAATGTTTTCATGGGTTTTGCTACGGGCAATAAGAATACAACCGGACAATATAATACCTTCCTGGGGTACTCATCGGGGTATAGAAATTCTGTTGGGCAGTACAATACGTTTGTAGGGTTTCTCGCTGGTAATCAGAATACATCAGGTCAGAATAACGTCTTCTTAGGTCAACAGGCTGGTTTTAATAACACCACTGGCAATAATAACATCAGCATCGGCCCCAATTCAGGGACGGCGGTTACAACGGGCAGCGATAACGTCATGCTTGGGAATAATACGCAGCCCACCAGTGGGGCGCTTCAAAATGCAGTCGCCATCGGAGCCAATGCGCAGGTGGCTCGCAACAACGCCATTGTGCTGGGCGACTACACCAATACCAGTATCGCCGTCGGCATCGGCACAAACGCTCCCCAGTTTCCGCTCGACGTGCGGGGTATCATTAACTTACGTAACAGTGGCACGATCAAGTTTAGCCATCTGTTGAACCCCAACCTACGTAACGGCACCACTGATCAATTTCTGACCGTCAACGAACAGGGTGAAACCGTGCTGGCCCGTCAGCGACTACGCATCGACAATGCGAACCAGTGGAGCGATAAGGTTTTTAACCCGACTTACCAGCTCCGCCCGTTATCCTCGGTTGCTACGTATATTGAGCAGTACAGTCATTTGCCGGGTGTACCCCCAGCAGAACAAGTAGTGAAAGAAGGAATAGATTTGAACGTACTAAATGCTACGTTGCTGGAGAAGATCGAAGAACTTACGCTGTATAGTATTCAACTGGAAAAAGCCAATCAGCAGCAACAGCAACAGCTCAAGGCACTTGAGAAAAAGCATCAGGCCGAAATCGATGAGTTAAAACATCTCGTCAACCAAATGGTGAAAAAGAAATAATTCGTCAGGTGTTCGGAAGTGTTCTATGGATTTAGAAACCAGCAACGTAGCACGAAAGATGAGTCGAAACCACCTGCTGTTTTAAGCGGATAAATAAACCCGGCCGGGTTAAGAAACCAAAATCATCTATGGCCAGGCCACCGGAGCGATTAGATGTTGGCATTCAGACGCGCCTAGGTCGGCAAGCTCACTCAATCGAGACTTTTGTTTACTATTTCCTTTTATAGCTTCAACAAAGACAACTTTACCTAAATCCATCATTTAAATATGAATTGTTTACCGAATGCATTTGCGCTGATACTCATTTTCACCGGTTCGTTACTGGCACAGAAACCAACGGATTCCTCATATCTGAATCAGAATCCGCCAGGTTTAACTCCCAGCGTATTTGCCCCGGATTTGGTTTCGTTGAAAGATCACTATGAATATGGGTCGGTCTTTTCGAGAGACGGGAAGGAGTTTTATTATGCGGTTATTATTGATAAAAAGCCCCAGATTCGCTGCATACGGTTTGAAAAAAATGCCTGGACAGCGCCCAAAACGGTCATTGGTAGTACCAAATACGAGTATAATGATCCATTCTTGTCGCCAGATGGAAAGCGGTTGTATTTTATCTCAGATCGGGCAACCGACGGGAAGGGAGAGAAGAAAGATTTTGACATCTGGTATATCGAGCGGCAAAAAGACGGCTGGTCTGAAATGCCGATTAGTGCCGGACCGGGCATCAATTCCGACAAGAATGAGTATTACATGTCCTTTACCAACGATGGCACCATGTATTTTTCATCGAATGGTGGCACCACCCAAGCGACTGACAAGAATTATGACATCCGGTTTTCGAAGTATGTCCAGGGAAAATTTCAGCCTTCTCGGAAATTAGGAACTACGGTTAATACAGATCACTATGAAGCCGATGTGTTTGTATCACCTGATGAGCAATACGTTATTTTCTGCGCCGAGCGCCCGGATGGGTTTGGTAAAGGCGATTTATACATAAGTTTCAAGAGTAAAACCGATGAATGGCAACCAGCCAAAAATATGGGCAATGTAGTTAACTCGGAAGGTTATGAGTTTTGCCCCTTTGTAACGAGTGATGGGAAATACCTTTTCTTTTCCCGAAGCGGAGACATTTTTTGGGTGAAAACTGAGGTGATCAATACGCTACGTTGATGGGTTGTAATCAAGTTAAAATCTGCTACGTTCGGGCTACGGCTTGGGTAGATGGACGATGTATTTTACACCTGTTCAACCACGCCACCTTCGGCGAAATCTCCGTTTCGTAGCCTCAAAACCGCTAATTCTTTCATTTTGCATTCGTAGACGATGTCAACTTCCTTACCATATGTATTGGCCGACGAGTAGAGCCAGTCGGCGTGGGCTTCGCGCCTTGCTTTTGGGTCTTCGTAGCGTTGTCGGGAATCGGAATAATGAAACACGGGTCGTACGTCCCACGTAGCATAAGCAGTCAGAAAGGCTTCTTCTTCGGTCTGTTCTCCCGGATTCAGAGCGTGATGAAAATAATCGAAGACAATCGGCGTACCGATGGTTTCGTACAGGAAGGTCAAATCAGACACCGTATACAGACTTGGCCGATCATCGTTTTCAACGGTTAACCGAGCGCGTAGATTTTCTGATAATAAGGCAAAATTCTGGGCAAACCGGGCCAGTGTTGCTTTCTTATCGCCATACGTACCACCCGCGTGAATATTGATCTTGTTCCAGTGAGAAGGCGCCAATCCCATCAAATCAAATAGTTCTGACTGGTACTCCAGATCGACGATAGTGTTGTCGAGTACTTTACCCTGCCCCGCCAGATGGTTGAACGGTCCCGGATGTGTAGTCAGGCGGATGGGTCGGCTTCCGATTTCTTCGAGCGTGGCCCGGATCTCCACAAAATCGGGTAATTGCGAAAATTTATACTCGGATGCCCATGGGAATAAGTCTGACGAAATCCGAAACAAACGGAAACCATTTTCCAGATTCCAGTCGACGATTTTCAGCAAATCCTGCACATTTTTCAGGGCCAGTTCCGACGCGTAGGCAATTCCTTTTTCGGTGAATGTTTTTTTTATCATTCCCCGATTGGTCGTGATTTTACTTTCCTGTAGGCTGAGGTTGATGCAGGCGTACCCAACAGCGTGTGGTTTTACAATCATAACGTAGTAACTCGATTCTTCGACGGGTGTTTTTTTATGGTTTAACCGTTCCGTCAAAAGTTAAACCACAATTGTAACTCTTTGCTGTATCTTTTGCACGAAAGTCATAGGCTTTTCGCAGAGGGACGTAACGAGTTCTCAACACGATCTATGGAAGATTTTACACTTGAGCAAATCAACAACATTACAGAAGGTTATCGCAATTTAGCTCGTGCATTGAATGAATTTCAGGGGCAACATTGGCAGGAGCTGGACGACGAACAACTTTTAGACATCAATGCCTACCAAAATAGTTTGCTCAACCGGGCGCATGACCTCCAGACACGTACCGTCAGGCCCGCTTTTCCGAATGCTTCCGACGTAGCAGACCAGATCCGGCTGGCTACCGACAAGGCGCGAATGGGCCTTCAATACGTTCAGGATTTACCCGTTGCGCTCAATATCGGGGCCATCGTTGTGGCCATGGCCTCGTACGTAGCACGTCCAAACGTACGTAGTTTTCAGACGACACTGCGGGAACTGGACGAACTCCTGAAATCAAAAGCGGAATAAATCAGGAAGGGGTGCGAGATGACGGCGACGCTACGTTCGTGCGTTTGCCTGTCTCCTCACACCCCTTCTTCCTGTCGCCTATTTTATCGGTTCTACGAAATCAATCCCGACGGCGATTTAACGCCAATGAGTTCAACCTCAAAGGTTAAATCCTGGCCTGCCAGTGGGTGATTCGCATCGAGCGTAACGCTGGTGTCGGTAAGATCCCGCACAATAACCGGGATGGGGCGCGGGTTACCATCTTCGTGCATATTGAGCGTGGCTCCCACTTCGAGCGGAATCTCATCGGGAATTTCCGAGCGATTCAGCGTAAAAATCATTTCTTCGTTCGATGGCCCGTAAGCATCCTCAACCGGAATATTTATCGTTTTCTTTTCGCCCTGATTCATCCCGGCCACACCTTCATCGAATCCCTTTATAACCTGTCCGCTCCCTACTGTAAATTCCAGCGGGGTGCGTCCTTCTGATGAATCGAAAATAGTTCCGTCGGTTAGCGTTCCGGTATAATGAACCTGAACAGTATCGCCAGATTTTGCCTGTGCCATAATAGTATAGTTTTGATGTAACGTAGCTGTAAAGCTACCAGAATTGTAGCAAACGACTACACATTACTTGTTGACCAACTCGCTAGTGCAGGCAAAAGTTTACAAAAAATTAGTATGGAATACGTCCCAGCTACGCCCGTTACCCTAAAATACGCAACCTCAAATGGGCCAGACTGGAGACAGGGCCAGACAAAAAGTATCATTGTTTTCAGCTTCTATATATTGGATATTTATATATCTTTATTGTACATTAGCCACCCTAATTCAGAGGAAAACTTATGGACACATCGGGCAGTGAATTTTTACGAGGCACCTTAAAAACGATTGTGTTGAAGCTGCTGGCCGAACAGAAGCCACCTAACCGGGGCCGTATGTACGGCTATGAGATTACGCAAGCCGTGAAAGAACGAACCAACGGCGACATTGTACTGACGTTCGGGGCTTTATACCCCGTTTTACACAAGTTGGAGCAGGAAGGTTTGCTCATTACCGAAACTGAGGAAGCCGAAGGGCGATTACGTAAATATTATTCGCTCACACCACAAGGCGACGAAACGGCTATGCAGAAAATATCTGATTTCGAACGTTTTATGGAAAACATGCGACTGCTAATGCAATCGCCGATCAGCCTGAATCCTGGTCATTAACCTTACTTAAATGAACGACTAAACCTAAATGCACGACTAAATAGAAAGCGCCATGGAAAAACTAAGCCCGCAACAAGTCGCCATTTTGCACAAACATCTTCTTCAGAATGGCTCTACCGACGTATTGGTCGATGAACTAGTCGATCATCTGGCCTGCGAAGTAGAATATTATATATGGATCGGTTTACCTTTCGATTCTGCTCTGAACACTGTTTTGGACCAGGCCAACGTAACGGCCGTTCGACACCTGCGCGATACGTATCAGGTTGAACTTGCCATGACACCTGAACAAATCAATCAGGCCAGTCTGGACGACATTGTGTTTGAGTTTCGCAATAAAGCTTATGGGGCTTACGCACTACGTCAATCGTATCGACTCACGCTTCGTAACGCCTTCATCATGGCTGTTGGGCTATGTATGATGCTTATGGCCATGATGGATTTACTAAGCCGGAAAACCTGGTCTTATTTCAGTCCGTGGGGAGCTGTCTGGCTGATTGGGCTATGTGGCGTTACGTTCGCTACAGCCAGTTGGTACATGGAACGAATCCGCCAGCAGGAATTATCAATGAGGTAGTTAAGAGTCGCTAGTCACGGTCCGCCGTTGCGCCGGGCCGTGACTAGCGACTAATTTTTAATAGGCTCTGGCAAAAACGACCCGTCCTTTCGAGGGTTTGCCGGAGAAGATACAGACACCTTCTTCGGGCTCCTGATCGAACGGAATGCAACGTATCGTGGCTTTGGTAGCGTCTTTGATCGCGTCTTCGGTTTCGGACGTACCATCCCAGTGCGCCAGCAGAAATCCGCCTTTTTCGATCTGCTCCTGAAACTGCTCGAACGTATCGACACGGTACGTATTTTCCTGCCGGAACGCTTTTGCTTTGTTGTAAATCGATTGTTGAATATCGTCGAGCAGGGCTTTAATACGTTCGGGCAAGCCATCAAACATAACGGTTTCCTTGGTTTTCAAATCGCGCCGGGCAATTTCGACCGTACCGTTTTCCAGATCGCGGGCACCCATCGCCAGACGTACCGGTACGCCCCGCAATTCATACTCAGCGAATTTCCAGCCCGGTTTATTCGCGTCGGAGTCGTCGAATTTCACCGAAATACCTGCTTTCTTCAGTTCCTGTAGCAACGGTTTAACTTTGGCTGTAATTTGTTCAAGCTGTTCTTCATTCCGATAAATGGGAACTATAACTACCTGAATCGGAGCCAGTTTAGGTGGCAACACCAGTCCGTCGTCGTCGGAGTGCGCCATGATGAGTGCGCCCATCAGGCGAGTCGATACGCCCCAGGACGTTCCCCAGACGTAATCCAGTTGATTCTGTTTCGTCAAAAACTGCACATCGAACGCTTTGGCAAAATTCTGTCCCAGAAAATGCGACGTACCGGCCTGTAGGGCTTTCCCGTCCTGCATCATGGCTTCAATACACAGTGTATCTTCAGCACCGGCGAAACGCTCATTCGCCGTTTTTGCGCCCCGGATCACTGGGACGGCCATCCATTCTTCGGCAAACTGTGCATACACATCGAGCATCTGGCGGGTTTCAGCTTCCGCTTCTTCCTTAGTCGCATGGGCGGTATGTCCCTCCTGCCACAGGAATTCGGTGGTACGTAGAAAAATCCGCGTCCGCATTTCCCAGCGCACTACGTTCGCCCACTGGTTGATGAGCAATGGCAAATCGCGGTACGACTGTATCCAGTTTTTGTAGGTACTCCAGATAACCGTCTCCGACGTTGGCCGAACAATAAGTTCTTCTTCGAGCTTGGCTTCCGGATCGACAATTACGCCCGAACCATCTTCAGCGTTTTTGAGCCGGTAATGCGTCACCACAGCACACTCTTTGGCAAAGCCTTCTACGTGCGACGCTTCTTTACTTAAAAACGATTTGGGAATAAAAAGTGGGAAATAAGCATTCGTGTGGCCGGTTTCCTTGAACATATCATCCAGTGCCCGCTGCATTTTTTCCCAAATGGAAAAACCATAGGGTTTGATGACCATACACCCACGCACGGCTGAATTTTCGGCCAGATCGGCCTTTCTGATTAACTCGTTATACCACTCGGAATAGTTTTCGCTGCGCGAAGGAATTGCTTTAGCCATACTTTGGGGGATTAGTTGCTAGTCATCAGTCGTTAGTCAATTGTCCTGGGATAAGAACAACTATTGACGAACGACTGATGACTAGCGACTATCTAAATTTAACAATTTTTAAAATCGAATTAAACCTTAATGAACAAATGGGAATCTAATAGGTTGAGAACTTGCAAATATAGGTTTTTACTCTATTTTTGTAATGAAACGGTGGATTCCTGTGTTATATAGAAGACAAGTACTCGTTATGAGTTTTTACTACGTTAATTCCCTTGCCAAATGAAAACGCAACCCCTATATCGCTACGTAACGCTGGCTGCTTTGATTGGTATCTGGAGTTGCTCCTCCAGCCGTCAGACTGCGCAGAACGCGTCGGAGACCGACGATTTATATGGCATTTCCAATAACTCGGAAGTGTACGCAAACAACAATGATTCGTACAACGATTCGCAGCTAAGCCGTCGGCAACAACGGTACGAGCGTCAGCAACAAGGCTCCCGTAACACCAACCCGGATTATAACGATGAGCAAAGTTATAATTCGAACACCGACGAGTATTACACTGAATTGAGCGCTCGTAATCTAAAACGCGGCATCTCGCCTGACCCAGGCTGGGGTGACGACAACAGCTATAATTCAGGCTTCGTCAATGGCTACAATGCCGCTACAGCATCGGCCTATAGCTGGAACCGCTGGGGTTTCAACAACATGGGCTTCTATAACGGTTTGGGACTCGGTTTAGGCATGAGCGCGTTCAACTATGGCTACCCTGGTTTTGGGGTTGGCTTTGGCAGTCCGTTCTACTCTCCTTACTATGGTGGCGCGTATGGCTACAACCCCTTCTACTCGCCCTATCGCGGTTATGACCCGTTCTATGGTTCGTATGCGTACGGTGGTGGTTGGGGAGGATATAACTCTTTCTACTCGCCTTATTACGGCTATGG
>NZ_JACWZY010000047.1 GCF_014699005.1 Spirosoma profusum | reverse complement strand
AAGTCTCCGAAGCCATGATTCAAGTAGCAATGGTCCGAATAATGATTCGAAGATTCTAATTTTTAGACGGTCTCTAAAACCTTTTTGATATTCATTAGAACAAAACCGCCCATAAAGAGCACGAGCTTTTTTTCACCGTTAAATTTTCGTAGTAAATCAACATAGCTTTTAGGTAACTGTTTGCCAACTGTTTGCTCAAGTTCGGCAATCTCTTCCTCGGAGCAGCCATCATTCATGCATTCATCAATGTTAGGAATTTTACTGCGAACGGCACTTAAAAATGCTTCAAGTATAGGGTTCTCCATTAACTAGTCTGTTTTTTCTTTTACACTCTGTATTAAGGCGTTTCCTCTGTTACCCGGAGTCGGCCAACGAGCCCAGAGCTACTCCGTCAATACGTTTCTCGTGTCGACTGAACCTGGCAAACGAACCTAAAAGCGGCCCTGTCATTACGTTCCTCGTGTCGACCGGAGCCGACCACTACGTTGTTTTTCAGCCTGTTGAGTCCACCCAACGCCCCAAAGGGCTGATGGATTGGCGAACTACTCAAGACAACGAACGTAGCGTAGCGTCAATCTTTATACCCTTTGCATGTTGGGCTGCCTAGCTTCCTCACCGGCGAGCACCCTGTCGCAAGAGAGTTGCCCACACAATGGGAGGATTTACTTCATAAGAAAAATCCCAACCGGCGTAACGGTAATGCTATCAACTGTTTTAAAGCTTATATCCAGTTTTTGTAGGTTTTCAATTTGGAGAATCTTGTCTCGAAGTTCGGTTGGCATGGTTTGATAAAAGTAAGGCGTAGCTACTTTTTGGTAGGGGCCTTCATAATGATGCCAATCAAACACATACAAGCCATATTTCGTATAATCACGCCACACCTCAGGACTACCATAATTGGGTAGTTGAAACGTCTCTACAATTGAGTCATAAACCTGATAGTTCTTTTGCACCTCAATCGGTACGTTTCCATAACCTCCACTTGAAAATAAAGCTATTCTGCCATCTCTGTCAAGGGCAAACCAATCGAACTCGAATCCCCAAAATCTATCTTCAAAAGTCTCTTGCTGCTCCATACAATTCAACTTATGAATTTTATCAAGATACAATTTCCGGGGCGTTCGCTTTGTCAACCGAAACCCAGAAATGGAGGCCCAAATTTACCCAATTGGGGCGTTCACAATGTCAGCCGGAACCTGCCGAACGAGTCAAAAACTTGACTACTGTGACGTGCTGCCTGTCGCACGAAAGCTGTAAATTCAAGCACATTTTGGCGCTGCACCCAACATAGTATTGGGCGCGATTTTGCGGAAATTTTGTTGACTAAATGACTGATAGTTAGCCATTACTAGTTCCGTGTTTTTTTACGTCTCTTCAGCTAAATCGGACTCTAAATAGCAAAGAAATCCTTTAACAATATAATGACAAGTCGCTTGAAATTACTGCCATCCTACATCACCTTACCATAAAGTCTCTTTTATCGCCCCAATATTAATACAGACACATGAATGCTCGTTCGTCTCACGTGGGAGGGATTTGTGAGACTGGTAGACAAAACCAAAAAAAGAGGTGGCTAGCCACTGTCATCACATTTCCGACCAGTACAGCAGGTATTTCGGAGTGAGACCGTTTGTGTCCGAAAAGTTGATAAGGTTTCTAAAAAAGAGCAAACTGTGCTGAAATAATCACCTCGTGCAAAAGCTGTGCTCACAAGCAGTGGGCGCGGCTTTTGCGTGTTCGTGGGTGTACTGTCCAAACCACCAGATTTATTTTTAATAGCTGTCGACGCTAACCCGTAGCATACGGTAGCAGGTAGGCATAGGGTTTTGTTGTCTACTTTGTTCGCTTAAAAATGCGCGGAATCCGGCCACTTTGCAACTGGCCCGAAAACAGAGTAATCTTTGGTAGCTACGGCCCAAATACACGAACTGCGGGCGGGGTTCGAGCCCGATCTGGCCTTGCTGCTGGCTATGTCCCGCCCCTTAGTTAGATAGTTTCTCAAAATATTATTCGGTTGTGATAATAGTAAGCAACCTGCATAGCCTTTCAAGCATCTTGGGTTTGAGAGCTCACAAACCATACGGTCATGCTACAGAACTACTTTAAAATCGCTTGGCGCAACCTGATTAAGCGCCAAAGCTATTCCGTCATCAACATTGCTGGTCTGTCATTAGGTATGGCAGCTTGTTTGCTTATTGGCTTATTTGTAAGAGATGAGCAGCAGTACGACAAGTTTGTTCCGGGAGCTGAAAATGTTTATCGCGTTTATCAACAGACGAAAGGAGATGTAAATAATATCATAGCCACGGTGCCTCCGACATTTGCAGTAGCACTCAAGCAGAACTTTCCAGAGGTCGAGGAAGCGGTTCGTGTGATGGCTTTTAAGTCAAAACAACTAGTTGAAGCGAACGATAAAAAGCTGTACGAAGAGAACGGGTTCCTTGTGGACAGCAATTTCTTTGAGCTGTTTCCGCTCCGTTTCCGATATGGATCAGCACCCAGAGTCTTCAGCGATCCAAAATCCATTGTGATCTCTGCAGCTATGGCGGAAAAATATTTCGGCAAAGAGGATCCGGTTGGTAAGAAACTTACGCTTTCTAAAGATGTACTGCGTGTGCTGGGTGTGCTGGAAAATAACGAGAAGTTCCACTTACCACTTAATTATCTGATTTCGCTGAACACTGCAGGCATCCCTGCCGACATGATGCAAAGCTGGCAATGGTATCCTTTTAACACGTATGTGAAGCTAAGAAATGGCACTAGCGCAGCTCAGCTCCAGGCAAAGTTCCAAAGCTTTTCAAAGCCTTTCATGAAAGGCGAGGGTGATATCAATGTGCCGTACTTCCAGCCACTTGGGCAGGTACACCTCTATTCATCAGATTTTAAGTACGATATGTCCATCAGGGGTAACATCACGTATGTGAAAGCTCTTTCTGTTATCGGCATCTTCATATTACTCATCGCCTGCTTTAACTTCGTAAACCTTGCTACCTCCAGGTCGATAAAAAGAGCTAAGGAAGTAGGAGTGAGAAAAGCTGTTGGTGCGGGCAGAAAAGAGCTAATGGTACAGTTTGTTGGTGAAACAATAATGTTAGCCGCTATTAGTATGGTCATTGCTATTGCAGCCACATGTGTGCTGCTGCCTTCCCTTAATCGTTTTACGGAAAAGAGCATGGTTTTTGACCTGATCAGCAACCCCATGGTTGGACTCACATTAGTGGCGCTCACATTGATAGTAGGCATCCTTGCAGGCTTCTATCCTGCACTGGTACTATCCGCTTTTCGGCCTGTGAAAGTTTTAAAAGGGAGTGCCGTATATGAAACGGCGCTCGCAGGTGCAACATGGCTGAGAAATGGACTGGTGGTAATACAGTTTTCATTATCAGTGCTGCTTATCATTAGTGCCATTGTGATCATTAGCCAGGTGCGTTATATGCACAATAAAGATTTAGGTTTCAGAAAGGATCAGGTTCTGTTTCCAATGAAAGGTGAGAACCTTCAAAAGAAGTATGCAAGCTTTAAAAATGAATTGATACGCTACCCGGGAATAGCGTCGGTATCTATTGGCTATGGCTTCCCCGGTGATGCCTTCGGCGATGGCTTAATGACCGTAAAAGAAAATCCTGAAATAAAGCCAACAAAAGCCACACTGGTGATGGTTGATGAAGATTATATTAAAACGCTGGGGCTAAATCTACTTTCAGGCAGGGATTTTTCGAAAGATATTGCTAGTGACGTAAGCGCCTACATCATCAATGAGACGGCTGTTCGTGAATTGGGATTAAGCAGTCCTGCAAAAGCTATCGGGAAAACGCTGTCATGGCCTACATGGAGAAACCCAGACTCATTAAAAACAGGGCCGGTGATTGGCGTTGTCAAAGACTTTCACTATAAAAGCCTGCACGAAAAAATAGAACCCGCCGTGCTTCAAATCTACCCGCAGGCTTATTCTAAAGTGGCAGTCAAGATAACTGGCGCAAACATCGAAACAGCTATTGACCAAATCAGCAATGTATGGAGCCGTTACAGCCCCGACTATCCTATTGAGTACAATTTCCTTGATGAAAGCTTTGGTAAGATGTATAAAGGAGAAGACAAGCTTAAAACCTTGCTTACGCTTTTTACAGCAATAACTATTTTTGTATCTTGTCTTGGTCTACTGGGTTTAGCAGCTAATGCTGCGGAGCAGAGAAGAAAAGAGCTGGGGGTGCGAAAAGTGTTGGGTGCTACAGTGGAGGGACTTGTAGTGCTGCTCTCAAAAGATTTTGTGAAGCTCATGCTGATTTCTCTTTTGCTTGCTTCTCCTATTGCGTGGTACTTCATGAACCAGTGGTTGGACAATTTCCCTTACCGAATTACCATTAGCTGGTGGATGTTCGCAGTTGCAGGAGGACTTGCAGTGGTGCTGGCATTATTAACAGTAAGTTTCCAGACAGTAAAGGCTGCCCTCTCTAACCCCGTAAAAAATTTGAAGACAGAGTGATTTTATTGATGCAATAGTGTGGGGTGTCATGTGTAGTTATATCTGTTTACCCTCTCCTCACTTCTTAGGCCCCCAATGATTTAAGATTAGACGTTCATTTGTTTTCATTTTAACTTATATCCCGACCTCATTTGGCACCGTCCGCGGCTGCGGTCAATCCGCCTGACGGACTGTGTGGTAGACAGGCGTTGTGTACTTGCCGACAGGGTTCCGTATGCTACGGTTTAGTGTTGACAGTTACTAAAAAATCGAAGTGATTCTGTAAGGAGGCTTGTGCTGATAAAATCTAGTGATTTTATCAGCACACCCAATACATTTCGGAAATCTAAAGAAGCGTCCCTCGACCGGTCAGCCGTGGTCCGGCATTCCGTGCTGGGCTTATCTAACCTGACCTGCTTGTTTGGTTATGCTCAATACTATGCGCAGTAAAACTGGTAGGAAAGCATCTCCTTAAACGCCCCAATAATGAAGCAGATATATGAATGCGGCTTCGTCTCACTTGGGAGCGATTTGTGAGAATATATAACGCAAGTTCACAAATTTGGAACGACTTTTCTAAGCCTAGATCTCGGTTAGTAAGTAAGCATGGCATTGCTACTCAATAAGCCCTAAAGCTCTTGATAGGATATAACAGGTGCCTAAGTCCTCGTGTCCAATGCAGGAGTAGAGAAATTCGAGTAGAATACCTAGTAGGAAACTTTTCTACTACGAATGACGATAGCGACATATCGCTGGTCGCACGATTGACTAGCTTCAAAGAAACAAGCCGTAAATAATCTCTACTTAACAGATGGTTCTATAAACTTACTGACTTTATAGTTTTAGAACCCATTGGCTACATTTTACTATGCCTTATTGCTACGTCTCCTCTGCCTATTGGTTCGTTTCCCGTTTTATCCTGCTGATATGCCTATTGGTAGGACTCTCTTCGGTTCATCTGCTGGCCCAAACCGTCCGCTACGTTAAACCTATCGCATCCGGTTTGAGTAACGGTTCTTCCTGGAACAATGCCTCGCCCGATTTGCAGGCAATGATTAACGCCAGTGCGTCAGGGGATCAGGTCTGGGTAGCGTCTGGCACTTACAAGCCCACTGCCACCACCGACCGATCCATCAGCTTTGCCATGAAAAACGGCGTGGCCATCTACGGGGGCTTTTTGGGTGCCGAAACCAATCTGAGCCAGCGCCCTGCTATCAACACCACCACGCCCTCCAGCACTACCCTTAGTGGAGATATTGGTACCATCGGCGACAACAGCGACAACTCCCTTCATGTCATTCGTAACCCGCCGGGATTGACTACTAGTGCCATTCTTGATGGCTTTATTATCACCAGCGGTAACGCTAACGGCAGTATTACGCTGGGGCCGCCGGACAATATTGGTGGCGGGATGTTGAACATTGGGAAAGGCGCTGGGCAGGTATGCAGTCCCCTGATTCGCCAATGCGTATTTGTGGCCAACCAGGCGGGCTTTGGCGGAGCGATGCACAACGATGGTCAAGAGGGAGGTAGCAGTAGCCCAGTGCTCATCAACTGTGTCTTTCTTAATAACACGGTCACAAATAATGGGGGAGCGATGATCAACTCTTGTGATATGTATAGCAGCAGCCGCCCCCTGCTGACCAACTGTGTCTTTCAAAACAATACAGCCACCCATCATGGAGGAGCGATGCTCAACGCTGGGACCAGCAACCCACGGTTAACGAATTGTTCCTTTCTAAGTAACACAGCTGGTTATTCGGGTGGGGCGATATACGGCAACGGAGATTCCCAGTTGATCAACTGCGTGCTATGGAACAATGGAGGAGCCTTTACGTTTTTCAACAATGGCACTGAAGCTGCCGCAACCGTCAGCTACAGCCTGTTCGACGCTTCGGTAACGTACTACACCAGCGGACCCGGTAATCTGACCACCACCAATTCGCCGTTTGTCTCCGGCACCGATACCCGACTGGCGGCTGACTCCCCCGCCATCAATACCGGTGATCCGGCTACTACCTCCACCACTGGAGACCTGACTGCCGTGAGCAACTTCGATCTGGCAGGCAACTCTCGCTTTTTGGGTGGTCGCATCGACATGGGGGCGTATGAGTTTTCCACCCGGCTCTACGTACGGGCTTCGGCATCGGGGGCGAACACTGGTCAGAACTGGACCGATGCCTTTCCTGATCTGCAAACAGCCCTGACCTATTCGGGCAACCAGAATGAAATCTGGGTGGCGGCCGGCACCTATAAACCTACGTCCACCATCGACCGTACTATTAGTTTCTCTATGAAAAACGGGGTGACGATCTTCGGGGGCTTTGCAGGCACTGAAACTACCCTGAGCCAACGCCCCACTATCGACAACACCACACCTTCCAGCACTACGCTCAGCGGTGAGATTGGCAGTCCCAGCAGCACCACCGACAACTCCTACCACGTCATCAACAATCCCGCTGGATTGAACATCACGGCTATTCTCGACGGTTTTGTCATCACCGGGGGTAACGCCAACAACAATTTTTCGGACTATTCCGGTGGCGGGATGTATAACAATGGGAGTGGAAGTGGTCAGGTGTGCAGTCCGCTGATCCGTCAGTGTAGTTTTGTGGCCAACCAGGCTGCTTTTGGAGGAGCCGTCTTTAATAACGGCAGCTTGTCGGGTAACAGTAGTCCGGTGCTGACCAACTGCGTTTTTCAAAGCAACTCTGCACCATCAGCGGGTGGAGCGTTGTGCAACCTAGGTCAAGGAGGAATCAGTAACCCAACACTGACCAACTGCGCCTTTCAAGATAACACATCCACTCAAGGCGGGGCGATGTGGAATAGTGGTTATGCATCGGGTATTTGCAACCCACAGCTGACGAACTGTTCCTTTCAAGGTAATACCGCCACAAGGGTGGGGGGGGCCTTGTACAACGACAATAGTAGTCCAGTGCTCAACAACTGTGTCTTTCAAAGCAATACGGCCAATGGGGGCGGGGCATTGTACAACAATGCTTTTATGGGCAACAGCAACCCGCTACTGACCAACTGTTCGTTTCAAAATAATACGGCCCAATCTGGCGGGGCGATGATCAATGATGGGGATGATGGGCCCGATGGCACCAGTAGTCCCCGGCTGACCAACTGTTCCTTTCAGGCTAACATGGCTACAGTGAAAGGCGGGGTGATGTATAACGTGGGAGCGGTCGGCACCACCCGGAGCAGTCCCGTGCTGATCAACTGCGTGGTGTTCAATAATGGAGGAGCCAACACCATTGTCAACAACAACGCATCGTTAACGACCAGCTACAGCCTCTTTGATACCTCAGTCAACGGCTACACTAGTGGACCGGGAAATCTGATTGTGACTACGTCGCCCTTTGCTTCCACCACCAGCACCCAACTGGCCCCCACCGCCCACGCTATCAACACGGGCGATCCGAACACGACCACGGCCACAGTAGGTACCACCGATCCGGCCGGCACTCCCCGGTTTGCGCAGGGACGTATCGACATGGGCGCCTTCGAATGGGGCACTACGTGTCAGGGACTCGTCACCTCCATTAGAGCCGGTAACTGGAATGACCCCACCGTGTGGGCCTGTAACGTAGTGCCTATCAGCACAGACATTGTTCAGCTCAACCACGTCGTGACGTTGCCGACCAGCTACGTAGCACCGATCAAAACGCTACGAAACAGCAATACTGGGAAGGTAATGTATCAGAGTGGAGCCAAGGTGAGGCTGGGTTTCTGATATGTGGAAATCAAGGCTTCACCCAACAACAATTCCATTAAATCTTGGTAGTTCACCATCTCCTGAAACGCTCCATTTTTAAAGCAGACACATGAATGCTGCTTCGTCTCACGTAGGAGCGATTTATGAGATTTTGAAATTACGCTAATCCTGCTCGGTTTTGGTTTTTGTTAAGCAACTCCGCAAGTAATGTTGTCAGTGCTCCCAGATCGGTCTGTACTGCAAAACGGGGCCATCCAGGCCGGACCAAAATGAAAATAGGGAAACCAATTGCCAAGCAAGTATCTCGTCAATGGCTAAACAAAGCTTACTTTCATTATTTCACTAAGTTTCTTGCCCAATAATTAGCTTGAAAACTTACGACTCAGAAATTTTAGGGCAGTAAAAGAAACGACCGTTTTCTTTACTATAACTGAAATTTAGCACTTTATGGGGCTATTTTCATTTTGGCCCTGTAAAGTGCTAAAGACCAATAATGGATCTTATAATAAGCAATGTACTGTTGTCAATGCAGGGTAATAATTATATAATTTATCAGATAGTGAAATCGTTAGTAACTACTGAGCTGGTGATATCGGCTGAGCGTTTCGTCCTATCGATCAAGGCTAGAATACATAAGCAACAACATCCGGCAAGTTGGCTCCGCTTGGTCTACTTTTTGTGACTTCCCACTTAGTATTGATAATCCGAAACTAACTGATTGTTTAAATCTTGAACATCGTAACCGTATACAATCTCGTTCACATCATTGTAAATGATTAACCTAAGCAACGGCCAGTATTTGGGTGTCAATAAGAAGCAATATGAGGCCGGGGGACTTATATTGACCGAAACAGAATACCATACAATGGTATTTGAAGGATGGCACGCACATAATAATGTTCACATCAGTTTGATTATTAAGGGGCGTAACCGGGAAGAACGTCAGCAAAAGACAATGATTGCGCAGCCGGGCACGCTTCTTTTTTATCACCAGGATGAATTTCACCGGAACCTACATACCAACCATCCCTCCAAAAATATTAATTTGGAAATCACTGGGGAGTTTATGAAATGCCATGAACTGGGAGAAAATGGGCTGGAAACCATCACCCGACACCCCAATGTCAGGTTTAGCCTATTAAAAATGTTTTGGGAAGCTGGCCAGGCAGACCAACTTTCAGCAGTATCTATTCAAATGTTGTTACTGGAACTGCTCGACCTTACTAGAGGGCTAACTGAAAAGCAACCACCAAAGTGGCTGAGAACCCTATTGGAATTTCTCCAGGATAATTGGCAACAGCCCCCAACTCTAAGTGGGCTGGCCATACTGGTGGGGGTCAATCCCATTACCATATCGAAACACTTTTCAAGATACATGGGGTGTACACTCGGCGAATACCTGCAAAAACTCAAAGTACAGCATGCTTTGCAACTGATTGCTACCGGTATGCCTTTAACGGAGGTGGCTTATTCTTGCGGTTTTGCCGACCAGAGTCATTTTATCCGTAATTTCCGTGAGCAGACTGGCTTTTTGCCCAAAATATATCAGAAACTCTAGAAGGCAAATTTCATTCTATTTTCAACAGGATTTATGGCTCAATTTTGAGTTATGAAGAACTTGAAGACCTATACTCTGCTCTTTGTGTTACTCGTATGTAATACTGGTTTTCCCAGTAAAGCACAAAGTCATGCCGCAATTGAACAGCTAAAGGCGTACTATAAAGGTCTGGAAGATAGAAGCGAACTCAATGGCAATCTATTGGTAGCCCAAAACGGAAAGGTGCTGTATGCGCATTCTTTTGGCTATGCAAACTTTGAACAGCGAGTCTTAAATACCCCAAACACTGGATTTAATACGGCTTCCCTTGGCAAAACCTGTACAGCAATCGCCGTAATGCAATTGGTTGAACGGCACAAGATTACCCTCGATGCAGCGTATGCCCGCTATTTTCCAGACTTTCCCTACAAGGACGTTACCATCCGGCAACTGCTTTCCCATACTTCAGGTATGTCTGACCAAGAGCTAGCACCGATTTTTGGTGCTTATAAAGCAAAACATCCGGAGTTAATATTAGCCAACAACGATTTGGTTCCTGTACTTGCCGAAGTAAACGTACAGTTAAAGTTACGACCAGGTGAAAAATGGTGGTACAGCAACATTGGTTTTCAACTATTGGGCGGATTGGTAGAAAAACAATCGGGTGAACGTATGGGTGATTACCTTGATAAACATTTATTTAAACCCGCAGGCATGCTATATACCTATCTCAGGAATCGGACCTATCATCCTTACCTTCTGCAACCCTATGCGGATAATTATGATTATGCTGCCACCTTTGATACCGTGAGGACAAAATTTGATGGTACGCGTAGTTATTACTACAATAACGATAACATGTCCGGGAACGGTGGTATCATCACGACCACCGCTGATTTATTGCGCTACGATGAGGCACTCTATAATGGCACTTTTCTGACCAGGGCAAGCTTGAACCAGCTTTTCACGCCTAGCAGGCTAAAAAACGGTTCGGTAAATGAGATATGGTTGAACATTGGCAATATGGGCACTGCCGATGACGGTCTCGGTTGGTTTATTTTCCGCGATAAAAGCATGGGTACGATCGTGTGGCATACGGGCGGCATGCCCGGTTGTTCCGCGATTTTTTTGCGAAACCTAACTAAAAAGCAAACGGTAGTGATGCTTGACAATGTCAACAGTGAAAAAATGTATCCCAAAGCCCTTAATGCCCTGCGAATATTGAATGGTAAAGCTCCGCTGACGGTCCCCCAATCGTTGACAAAGCTGTATGGTAAAGCCTTATACGCAAAGGGCGAAACCTATGCCACTTCCCTTTTACTTCGTCTGAAAAATGATTCACTCCATTATGTTTTGAATGAAAATGAGATGAATAATCTGGGTTATGCTTTCTTGGAACACAAGCACTTATCAGAAGCGCTCACTACCCTTAAGTTAAATACGAGACTTTACCCGCAAAGCGATAATGTATATAACAGTTACGGAGAAGCCCTATTAGAAAGTGGCGACAAGCCGGGTGCCATTGCTATGTATCGTAAATCGCTGGCCATTAATCCTAAAAACGAGGATTCCCTAAAAGCGTTGAAAGCACTCGACCAGTAACCTGAATAAAGTAACCCCAAATTTAGTTTCTCAGCGCCTTTGCTAAGTACATCAATGAGACCCCTGTTTTTGTCAAGTTCTTGGCTTGACGCGCTTGTTTAGTGCTCATAAGCGAGCTTTGTGTTTGCTCATAGTGGAATGACAGATCAATACTTTGCTTCAATCTGTGGTAAAAAATTAGTGATTGGTACCACCTTACCGAGCAGGGAAAGCGTACCTGATGCTGGGGAGAGTTGCTGTTTGCCTACCATAGTTAATGATAGGCAACAGCCTCAAGGCTAACAAGCTGCGTTGTGCAACAGCCACGCCCAATTTAAGCAGCACACACAGAAAGATTCGTTCGTCTCAGATTGGAGCGTTACTTGAGATTATAAAAAGTGGATAATAAACAAGAAACGAACATTGCCGTGTTTTTACGCTAGTTGTAAATAACTCTTCTATGTAAGTGAAGAACCTGGCGAATGCCTGTTAGAGCCTAAATTAGAACGTTTCGTTGGTAGGGTAACAAAATTGCCTGAGCCAAGAACAGGAGTCGGTTTTAGCTTAAACCCAATTGGGCAAGGTCAGGTCGGGCTGATTCATGACAGGCAGGTAAATATGGAAACTAGCCCCTTCATCGAGTTTACTCTCCACCCGCAACATGCCTTCATGATTCATCACAATCTGCTTGCAAATGGCTAACCCAATCCCACTGCCCGGATACGAATTTTTGCCATGTAGTCGCTCAAACAGTTTAAAGATCCGGTCGATATATTGCTCTTCGAAACCAATCCCGTTGTCAAGCACACTGAGTTCGTAGTACGAGTGATGGCTTCTGGAAACGGGTAATAAGGAACCAGGTAGCGTGTGTGCTGCCACCACCTGACAGCGTATCGATATCCGCGGTTTTCGGCCCTGTTTGGTAAACTTGAGCGCATTGGACACTAAATTACTAAAGAGTTGCTGCAACTGAACCGGATCGCCCCAAACCTGAGGCAGTTGATCGACTTCAACGAGAGCCTGCTTTTCAACAATAATTAATTCCAGATCGTCGAGAATCCCATCCATGAGCCTGCCTAAATCGACTCGTTGGTGTGGACTGTGGGAGCCGCCCAATTGGGAATAATTCAGTAAACCACGAATGAGATGACTCATTCGTTCGCCGGTTTGGAGCATCCTGTTTACTAATTGGGTTCCCGAATCCGGTAAGATAGGCCCATGTTGTTGCAAGAGCAGTTCCCCAAAGCTTTGAATCTTGCGCAACGGGGCTTGCAGGTCATGACTCGCCACAAACGCAAACTGGGCTAAATTGTCATTCGACTCCTGCAATTGATGAAGTGTTCGTTCGGCTTTTTCTTTAGCCTGCTGGTGATCGGTTACGTTGATGAAGGTCACCACAACCCGGTCATCGTTTTGTTTGACAGCCGATACCTCAAACCACCCTTCTAGTCCCTGATCGTCTTGATAATATTGCATCGAATGTTCAGCCTCACCCGTATTGACGACGCGTTTATACAGCGCCAGAAAACCGTTCTGGGCGTTGCCGGGAAATATGTCTAATAGGGTACGACCCAGAAGCTCATCCACATCCCGACCCGTCATTCGTTTCACCGTCGTGTTGGCTGTATCCATCCGAAAATCAATGATTTCCCCCTGTTCATCACGCAGCGCCGACATCGAAAGAATGCCGTTGAGAGAGGCATCTAAGGTGGTTCGCAACTGATCGGTTTGTCGGATCAAATCCGCTTCGAGTTGCTGTTGCTGAGCCAGTTGACCCACCAGCATTTCCTGAAGTTGATGGAGTCGCCGTTGGTGACGAACGCTCTTTCGCAGCACTTGAGCCAGCGAAGCCGCTGTTAGCACCATCAACAGACAGATTCCGACTAACCAGCGCCCCCACCATTTGCCTTGGCGAGTAGCCTCCCCAAGGCTTGACTGACGACGAACCAGCCGTTGCTTTTCCAGGGCGGTCATCTGGCTTATCTGGTGACGAATGCGGTCCATCAGGGGTTTCCCTTCCTTAATTTCCCGTTGGGCTAATCCCGGATTCGGCCCCTTCTGGCGAAGTTGAATCAGGCTTTGACTAAGCTGTACTCGTTGACGAATTAATTGCTGAAGAATCGCAAAGAGCTGCTTCTGCTCAGGATAACTAGCCATGAGAGGCCGCAGAGTATTTAAATGGATAGGAAGTTCCTGTAAGGCAACCTCATAGGGCTCTAAAGCGCTTCTATGCCCACTCAATAAGTAGCCTCGGGTACCTGTTTCAGCCTCGACGGCTAAGGTATTGACGAGTCCCAACATCGAAATGATGGTACTCGTTTGTAGCACCCACTCCTCATGATGCTGGCGCAGTTGCTGGCTCTGATAAAGCGAATAAATAATGACGGATAAGCAGGTGAGGGTAAATAAAAATGGGGCCAGCACACGGGCGCTGGAGAACTTTTGCGTCAATGCTGGCGGAAGAGGTATACTCATTTACAGTGGTTTACTGGCAAAGGTACTGGTTAGCCCCTTGTTAGTAGAGTGAGTAGTCCTCAGATCTTGACCTGAATTGCTCTTGGCCCAACTAGAGACTATGAGCAGGTTAACTATTTGTTCGTAGTAAAGTTTACCCAGTTGCTTACCTTTCTATTTTATTAACTGTTTAGTATCCTAATCGAGGCGAGTAATCATCTAAGGCAATTTGTCTAAGTGTTTTAATAAACGCCCCATTTTTGGTGCAGACAGATGAACGCTCGTTCGTCTCAAGTGGGAGCGTTTCAGGAGACAATAAAGTTTTTAGTTACTGAAGTCAGCACTGCCTCTAATAGAATCGCCTACTAGCGGGATGATCTCCCCACCCGCTAATACTGTAAGCCGAAAACCTTGGCTACCCAACCCAGCCCTTTGATGGCCACATCAGGCGGGCTTTTAGCAATAATCTCGGATCGATAGTTGTTCATCAGCACACTCATATACAGAACCGTTCGTAGATTCATCCGAAAACGGTTTCGACGCTGGTCGGTGACCTTATCCAGTACTTTACAGACATCCTCGAAGTAGTTTTCCATCTTCAAGGCAGGCTGATGCGTATTGAAGACGCGTACGATCTGATCGGTCGGGTTGCGAAAACAGTGGGTAACCCCTTTAGGCACCGAGAGGTGGTCCCCTTGGCTGGCGGCAATCCACCGATCATGGATAAAGAACTCCATGTCCCCCTCCAACACCTGATAGGTTTCGATGGCATGGGGGTGGACATGCACCAAGGGGTCCTTCATGTTACAACCCGGCAACAACTCCCAGTGAAGATCTAAGGACTTGCCTAGGGTGTCGGCACTGGCTTGTAAGACAGTAAACTTCATACCGACCGGAGTCATATCCAGAATTTGTCCTTTGGTAGCCATACTGAGGGTCACGGGTTTAGACTAGTGAATATAGGCAATAAGTGGAAAAAAAGCCAGTTGCTTCCCCAATAAGCTTGCGGGGTGCATCTCGTTCATCTTTCTTATAAACGCTCGGAATCGAGGCACTACTGTAAGTCTCCCTCGTCGCTCATTGAGGAGCCTTTTGTGAGAATTGAAAAACGGGTGTCCTTGGGGTTATGAGAATTAAGCATGAGCAAAATTTGGCGGCTCTACTCCTTGTACCCCCGTTAGTCCATGCTAGTCACCAGCCCTAGCCTAGACTAGACTCCTAGCTGGCGTAAGAACTGCTTTATATCCCGAATACGCCAACGGGGAATCGCTATATCCTGCTTATGATTACCAACCCTTAACACCACTACCAACTGTCGGGACTCGTTGCGATGCCGACCCACGATCAGACCAGGATCAACTGCCAGATGCTTGCTCAGGCGCACCAGCTAGGGGAAACGCTGGCAGATGGTACCTAGCATAATGGACAATAGGTAGTACCCTCCGTTGCGAAAATACACATGGGTATAATTGCCTTCGGCCAGTGTCCAGCTCACCTGGGGTTGACTATTAGGAAGGTGGAATTTTAAGTAGGGCGTTGGTTTCATAAACAATTGTCGCTTGTGAGAATGAGTTGAGAATTTAGGAGCGAGGTTGGTTAGCCCTGTGGAGTATCCAGAGAATAGCCCTGGTCTATCTGCTCCGTTCTCTGGATACCCCACACGTTGGTCGGGGGTTAATTCCCCCCCAGCCGCAGCTTACTGCCAGTACCAAACACCAACCTACCGCTGGCACTGTAGAGCACCTGCAAGACCTGCCCCTGGTAACTGGCCGGCAAATTCACCACATGATTCAGCGTCACCGCATCAGACAGTAGGGGTATCCGGCCACACGACCACACACTCCCATCGGTCCAATCCCCGGCCTTCAGGCTGTAGAGGTTCGTCACCGTAACGGAGGTGGTGGCGGTGGCGACTTGCCCCTGGCGGCTCACCGTTAGGGTGAAGGTCTGCACCCCTGAGCCGGTGGCTGTCAGGCTCTGACTAAAGGCCGAGGTGGTGCCTGTGCCGCTGATGGGGTTGCTGCCGCCCCAGAGTGTGTAGCTGTAGCTGCTGGTGAGGTTGCCCACCGTAGCGGTGAAGGTAACCGGACTTCCTACGCACACGGTGGTTGGGGTAGCGGCCAGTCCGGTCAGGGTCGTAGGCGGAGCACTCACCGTCAGCCGGTAGGCCGCACTGCTAGCCGAACAGCCGGTAGCATCCCGGCCCAGCACGGTGAGGGTAAAGCTGCCAGCCTGGGTGGGCGTGCCCGATAGCACGCCCGTGGTAGCCAGACTCAGCCCCGTAGGCAGGCTGCCGCTGGCCAGACTGTAGCTGTAGGGGCTGGTGCCGCCAGCAGCCACAAAGTGCTGGCTGAAGGCTATCCCTACGGTGGCCGTGTTCACACTGGGGACAGTGAGGGTGAGGCTGGCGGGAGCCGCCTGGTACTCGTAGGCGCCCCTATCGATTACACCGTTGTTGAAAAAACGAGGGCTTCCCGCCAGGTCATTGGTGGGACCGCCATTGGTGGTGTATCCTGCGTTATTGCCGGTGTTAATAGCCGGACTACAGCCGTTGAGCCGGATATCGGTGGAACTCACAAACGGCGAGACGGGAGTGATCAGATTGTTACCGCCATTAGTATAGCTCGTCACTGAAGGCTCTAATAGACTGTATCGGACCGTTACACTATTGGTATAATAAAACGTATTGGCTCCTCCATTCCCAAACAGCACACAGTTGGTTAGTATAATATCATTGGCCGCGATATTGTATATCCCTCCGCCCCCGCCAAAAAACGAATTATTGAGGAAACTACAGTTAGTCACAGTGGCACTGCTGCTGCTATTAGTGATCCCCCCGCCATAGTTAGCCGAGTTACTGAGGAAGACACAATTGATCAGACCGAGATAGTTGTTTCCCTCATTGAACACACCCCCTCCATAGCTAGTAACCGAATTGCTCAGGAAGTTACAGCTTGTCAGCCTGAGATCACTGTCTTTATTAGATATCCCCCCACCGTCCCCAGAAGCGGTATTACGCTCAAATCTACAAGTGGTTACCCTGAGATTGCTAGCAAGATTATACATGCCTCCACCTGAACCCGTAGTTTTATTGTTTAAAAAGGTACAGGCATCCACGGTGGGACTGCCACTATCGGTGAACATGCCTCCCCCAGTGGTAGCCGAATTACTCTGAAAACTACAGCCGGTCAGCCGGGGAGAGCTGCTGAGGACATTATATATGCCCCCGCCAGTGGTAGCCGAATTGCTCTGGAAACCACAGGTGGTCACAGTAGGACTACTACCATCATTGTACATGCCTCCACCATTACCGCCCGAAGTAGCCGTATTACTTTGAAAGGTACAGTTGGTTACAGTGGGACTGCTACCATCGTTGTACATGCCCCCGCCTGAACCCGTAGTCCTATTGTTCAAAAAGGTACAAGCATCCACGTTGGGACCGCTACCATCATTGAACATGCCTCCCCCAGTAGTAGCCGAATTACTCTGAAAACTACAGCCGGTCAGCCGGGGAGAGCTGCCCATAAGATTAGACATTCCCCCGCCGTAGCTAGCCGTGTTACTCACGAAGCTACAAGTAGTCATACTGGGATTGCTGCTCTCAAGATTGACTAGCCCCCCGCCGTAGCCGGCCGAATTATTCTGAAAACTACAATTGCTCAAACTGGGAGCACTTCCCTTATTGGACATACCCCCGCCATCGCTCGCCGAATTTCCCTGAAAGCTACAGCTGCTCACACTGGGATTGCTATTACTGTTGTACATCCCTCCGCCTGACCCGACCAAAGCTACATTACGTTGAAAGACACAACCGGTTACCGTTGGACTGGTATTCACATTAATCATGCCCCCCCCATTTTGGTCATCAGCATTCCCATTCGCATTGCCCCACGTAATGACAAAGCCATCCAGCACCGCTGTATTGGTCAGTCCAGTGGGATTGCTGATCACGTGGTAGGCATTGTCGACATAATTGCCGACCACACCCAGATCGCCACTCAGCACGGTGGTCAGGCTGCTGGGGTTGCGCTGGGCCAGGGTGGGCGTACCACTCCCCGCAAAGCCCCCCAGAATTCTCACCCCATTCTTCATAGCAAAGCTCACTGTACGGCTGGTGTTAGCATTGCCACCGGGTTTGTAAACGCCCGTGGCTACCCAGACCTGATCGCCCGGGTTACTGGCGTTGATAGCGCCCTGCAAGTTGGTGGTGCTATTGCCCCAGGTGGTGGCCGTTGCCGGGTTGTTGTTAGTGCCGTTGACCCGCACGTAGCGAATGGTTTGGCCCTGAACCAGCAGGCTGGCACCCAGCATCAGTACCAGCAGACTGACCGTCCATTGCCCGAAACGAAGAGCGAATGATAAAGAAATAGTCATAAACATGATTCGTTGCATGCGTTATTAATGGAAAAAGAAAATGCCACACCTGCTCTGGGGTCGCTAAAAACTAAATCGAATCGGTCCATTTATCCATAGATGATGCCCTTGGCCAGATGAGACAATCCAATGTAGCCCTTTAGGGCGAAACCAGAAGTTTGCTTACTCCGCAAAGCCCCAATCACCGCCATGACATCCGGACCCGGCAGAAGGATCACAACCTAGGCTGTCTGGTTATGCTGTCCGGCGAACCCAAAGCCATTGAAGCACCACTAACACCCCAGTCGATAGTAGGTGTAGTAGACTAAAAGATTGAGTAAGGCCCAGGTGGCCGATGGCCTCCCCCGAATGGGTCCACTGTGGTTAGCCTGAGGAAAGCACATGCCCAAGACTCCATCAAAGGTAGGGAACTCTCTCCCCTTCGGACGATAACAAATGATTCAAATGCCATAACAAATGATTCAATTGTGGCCCAAACACCAAAAAATGCGAATGAAGTCCGTCAACGTAGTCTTCGGTGACACCCTGGCGGGTACGCACCGGTTAGGTATCCCGAAACGCAGCTCAATAACCAGCCGGAGGGTATGGAATTGATGGAACCGCGGTGGTGGGTCGGAATCTGCACCACCACCTGTGGGGGACCAGTGGAGTGCTAGTAAATCCAGGCTTTGGCCAGCCTGTGGTTTATTGAAATGAGGACTTCACGTTATCTGTTGAGCGCCAATGTCTGGCTCGTTTACGGTCTATTTAATCGCCCATATTTTGAAGCATATCTATGAACGCTCTATCGTATCACCTAGGAGGGTTTTTCTAAGATAGTTGTGAACATTCTTGTAAAGTATATTCTAATCTTAGGAGCTAAGATCCATAGTAGTCACTAAAATCGGACGGCACAGGCCGCCCTGCGCCGAAGCGGCAGCATTTACATTTCGTTAACCTTCTTTTACAGGTCATTAACTGACGATAGGATCGAAACTTTTAGCTTTGCGGTCCACCGCAGTGGTTGAAAGCCTTGAAAACAAAACCAGTAATGACTAAAGGCGTATTCGTTTGTGTTTTATGGATACTTGTTTTTTGCACTCCCTGTGCAGGAAAAAAAACAACAGACATCCCAAAAGATACTATCCATTACAATAGCAGAGACACAGTCACTGCTTACGGGCCGAACTCAATGGTTCGCAATGTCAAGCAAGGGCGAAACGGAACTATTTTGATTGCCGCATGGAAGGGTATTTTTCGATACGACGGAAAATCGTTCACCAATATAACCAGTAAAATAAGTTCGCCCAGCTTCTGGGATGTCCTGGAAGATCGAAACGGAAATCTTTGGTTAGCTACCAGGGATTCAGGGGTTTATTATTACGATGGAAAATCCTTTCAACAGTTTACAACCCGGCAAGGACTTGCCAATAATTTTGTTTGTACAATTTATGAAGATAGAGCCGGCATTATTTGGTTGGGCACCGGAGATGGAGTAAGCCGTTACGATGGGAAATCCTTTCGAAATTTCAGCACGAAAGACGGACTTTCTAATAATAGTATTACTACCATCCTAGAAGACAAAACCGGGAAATTATGGTTTGGCACAAGGGGTGAGCCCTGTTTTTATGATGGAAAGACATTTACTGTTTTCAGAAATAAAGCGGGTAAAGCCTTTACCAACGTTTGGTCGATCATCGAAGACAAAAAAGGGGCTATTTGGCTGGGTGACAATGATGGTCTTTGGCGCTATGACGGCAGTAGCTATACCCTGGTATCGAAGCGAGGTGCTTCAGCAATGATCGAAGATAAAAAAGGGAACATCTGGACTACGGGTAGCATAGATCCGCCTAATGGAAAGGTCTGGGCACTTTCCCGGTACGATCAATCATCGCTGTACAATGCAAAGCCAACTGTAACCGAAGTAATGTCCATAGAAGGACCGGGCATGCTTTGTGGGCTTCTGGAAGCTACGGATGGCAGTATTTGGTTTGGCGCGTTGGGGTCTACAAGTGGCGTGTTTCGTTATGATGGAAAAACCATTACGGACTTTAGAAAAAACAAGATCAGAAATAATGGGTAGGCCATCTCCTTAAACGCCCCATTTTTAAAGCAGATACATGAATGCTGATTCGTCTCACGTGGGAGGGTATTGTGAGAATTATCCGCGAAACCGAATTTTTGGGAGTTTAGCTAACATATAGACACTTATTCAGAAGGATACGGTTTGAGAGTAGTGAGAAAACTGAATAGAGTTTCTGCTAGAAATAAAACCGGAAAATTGAAGTCCTCATACATACCGTCAGTTATATCAATCCAATAGATTCTGTTCAAATACCCCCCTCTGTAACCTATACAAATAAACGTTTGCCCACCTTGTGCAATCGGTAGTAGAGAGTCAGATTTGTAGTTAGTTGTGTTGTAATACACCTCGCATTCTTTCACCATAAACCACATTTTCTCAACTTGATCGATTGAAAAAATGTCATCAATGTAACAGAGTCCTTCTCCAATATAGACGACACGGCTATAAGCAGGTTTTAATGTTCCCCCATCTAATTGATGATAAAACTGCACAAACTCGGCAGGGAGATTAATTTTTAATTTTTCACCAAAGCTCCTTATTTTTTCTAATGTATTTCCATCGATTGAGCGTTCAAAGAATGATTCGTACATAAATTCTCAATAGTTAAGAATTGTATTTTTGCAATTTTACTAGGGCAAAAATATGAATCTCCACCCGCCCCAATATGTTCTGTAAAAAGCAGTAAAGTCTTCAAACTTGTCAATAGGTATGTAGTTCTTATCTGTTACATATTTTACGTAGTCGCCCTTGGTTTTATAAAATATCCAGTCGTCAGTACGTAAGTTCCAGACCACATACCTATTCTCCTCATCAGACTGCTTTTGTATTTCGGCGTACAAATAGCTGTTATCATAGTTAAAGATTGTAATTCCTAATTGGCCACCATCTTCACTTTCTATAAATGTATCCGTACCGTTTATTTGCTTGACATCTTTGCCATACCCGATTGGAAGTCTTGAACTATCACCGAGCCCATGATCACCATAGTAAGTAAACATAAAAAAGAAGAGCGCAACCGAAATAGAAAGCGTTGTGTAAAGCCAGAATCGTACTTTATTCCTTAAAACCCGATTTACCCAAGCCTTTGAACTGTAAGCTTGAACCAATTTTAGAATCACTAGTAGGAGCAATGCATAGGCACTACTTAAAACCCCTATTTTTATTATCTCAAATATGAGGTGAAATAGCGATTTCATTTAGTTAATTACTTGATAGTCAATGTGTAAAATCAGCTCTATAAGTGGCTTTAAGTGAACTAGTTTAACTTATGGAACATCTAAAATGCGTTCTAACTCATTTAGTATTTCGGACTGAAGCTTAATGTATTGATGTAAAATTGATTTCTCCGTCCTATCAGCGAGCCTTTGGCCTTGCCACTCCATAGAAATCGGTATGAACCATAAAAGTGAGATGTACTGCTTCGGTATTTGGTCAAGCTCACTGAAATCAATTTCTTTTAAGATTTCTAATGCCTGCTCCCCCAAATCAAATCTAAGGTTTTGATCACGAAGTAATCCAAAAAATCCTGTCTCATCCCATTGCTGGCCTAGCCTAGTAAAGAGTTCATCCATTATAGTTGTATAATCTGTTGTCTGTTAGCCAAAGTACGGAACATCGAGCTAAATACTGTTTTACAAAACGCCCCATTTTTAAAGCAGATACATGAACGCTCGTTCGTCTCACTTGGGAGCGTTTCCTGAGAAAAAATCAACGTCCAAAAAAAAGGACTGTTCATCTATAAATGGACGTTTATAGATGAACAGTTAATAAAAAACAAACCGACTAGTTGTAGTTAGTCGGTTTTTCATGCCTGTTAGTGTACTTTATTATATTCTACATCCGTTACGGCTTGCAGCCAGATAACGGCTCCCCCCTTACTGACATTCGGATTAATAGCAATATGGGTGAATTGACCGGACGGGTTTGCACCGTGCCAGTGCGTTACCTGGGGAGGTATCGTAACTGAATCCCCTTCGTGGATAATTTGAATCGGCTTGCCCTTCTCCTGATAATAGCCAGTCCCTTTAGTCACTACCAAGAGCTGCCCATTAGGATGAGTATGCCAGAAAGTTCTGGCTTTTGGCTCAAACGTAACACTACTCACAATGCAATCCGTTTCGGGATTGGCGGCAACTAACATGGTTACCTGAACACTTCCACTAAAGTTTGAGGCTGGACCTGGGCTTGCTGCCGATGCCCTGTTTATGTTCTGAGCCATGATTGAATCCGTTATACTAAGAAATAAAAGCCCTGAATAGAGCAACCCAAAGAGTATAGTTTTCATTCTTTTATTTGTTTTCGAGCCATGTTGGTTCCTCGAGTTTTACCAAGGCTGAGCGGTTGGCCCAATAGTAAACTCATTGATGTTCGTATCGGCTGGTTGCTCAATGGCGAAGGCGACCACATTGGCTACTCGTTCAGGTGCAATACCATATTGTTCATACAAAGCAGTCATACCCTCTGACATGCGTTGATCAGAAATCGTACTCAACAATTCGGTATTAATCGCGGCTGGATAAATGGTTGCCGTGCGGATGTTGGTTCGTTCCTGAGCCGACTCCATCCGCAACACTTCCATCAAATCACGAACAGCCCATTTGGTTGCTCCATACACAGCTCCACCGGGGTAAGCTTTCAATCCGGCTACGGACGAAGTGGTGATGATGTGACCCGATTTTTGTTCCGTGAAGGTTGGCAACACGGCGGCAATGCCATTCAATACCCCTTTGATATTCACATCAACCATACTGTTCCAATCGTCCGTTTTTAGGGCGGAAAGAGGGGAGTTCGGCATGAGTCCAGCGTTCAGAAAGATTACATCTACACCGCCAAAAGTGTCTTTAGCCAATTGAACAAGAGCCTTGCTATCTGCTGGATTCACTACGTCAGTGACGCGGTAAACCGCTTGTCCGCCACTCGCTTTAATCGCTTCAGCCAATTGGTTAAGACGATCTTCACGCCTGGCACCCAGTACAACTTTAGCCCCTTTTTCGGCTAAAAGTTTAGCCGTTGCTTCGCCAATACCCGAGGAAGCACCCGTAATAATGACAACTTTATCTTGAACGTTTGACATACGATGAGACGCCCGTTTGGGTATAACAACCCCTTGTCAGGCAGTTTATATTTAATGTGAAAAACTATTGGATACTCAGCCCGCCATCGACCGAAATAGGCTGGCCAATGACAAAACTGGACGCTGGGCTAAACAACCATAATACTGCTTCGGCTATTTCATTCGCTTTGCCCAGTCTTTTAATGGGCGCTCCTTCCGTAGTCGTCTGCTGCGACAGATCGCCCGTTCTGAACATGGTATCAACCATCGGCGTTTCGATGGTGCCAGGGCACACGGCATTGATACGGATACCTTGAGGGGCATATTCGATGGCTGAACTCTTAGTAAGGCCCAATACACCATGCTTGGCGGCATGATAGGCTGAACGACCAGGGGCACCGACCAAACCGCCAATCGACGAATTGTTGACAATGGCCCCGCTGCCTTGTTTTCGCATCTGTTGCAGCTCATATTTCATGCAGAGCCACACCCCTTTCAGGTTGATGTCCAAAACCCGGTCATAAATAGCTTCTTCTAAGTCCGCTGTATCGGTCATGGGCACCATGATACCGGCATTATTGAAGGCGGCATCAAGTCGTCCATATTCTGCTACTGTGCGATCAATGGCGGCTTTTACATCACTGGCGGAGCTTACATCACATTTGATAGCGATCGCTTCTCCACCTGACGATTTAATCTTATCGGCGACTGTCTGGGCAGCCACTTCGTTTACGTCGGCTACGACAACTTTAGCACCGCGCTCGGCAGCAAGCAGGGCTACGGCTTCGCCCATACCCATTGCTCCCCCGGTTACAAATACAACTTGGTCAATCATGGTTTTGCTATCTGGTAATTCGTTGATGGTCTGGTTTTAGTGATTGTTTCCAATAACAGTTGCTTTATCACTCAGTTTTGCTTCCGTCAGGTATTGGGTAAAGAACGAGGTGAGTTTATCGAAGGGAATCATCTCCACGCGGTCGTATAAATCAATATGGCAGGCTTTCGGAACGATATAGATTTCTTTCGGCTCCGCTGCCTGTTTGTAGGCATCTTCACTGAAGTAGCGGGAATGGGCATTTTCACCCATGATGAACAAAATAGGCCGGGGTGAAATGGTTTCAATGTAGTTCAGCAGGGGAAAGTTCATAAAGGCCATGCTGCTTGTCTTGGTAAATGCACCGATGGAATTCGGATGAAAACCGCGCTTCATGGCGTAGTATTCAAAGAATTCACTGGCGATAGGATCTAATCCTGCTGGTATGGTGGTGACAGGTTGGCTAGGAAATGAGGGGGGCAATTCGGGCTTTCCCGCTTCAAAATCTTTCCACCGCTGTTCCCCCAATTGATCAAGCGTCTTATTGCGCTCATCGGCGGACATGCTGTTCTTCCAGCCGTTGCGCATGACTCCGCTCATATCGTACATACTGGTGGTGGCCACCGCTTTTATTCGATGATCGACCTGAGCGGCTTTCAGGGCAAACCCACCGCTGCCGCAAATACCGATAGCCCCAATTTTAGCCCGATCAATAAAAGGGCGAGTGCCTAAAAAATCCACCCCTGCGCTAAAATCTTCGGTAAACACATCCGGCGATGATATATGCCTGTTTTCTCCGCCACTTTCTCCATTGTAGGATTCATCAATGGCTAAGGCGATAAAACCCCGTTCGGCCATATTTTGGGCATAAATGCCAGCTCCTTGCTCTTTCACTCCGCCATAGGGTGTACCAATGACAACAGCAGGATACTTTTTAGATGTATCCATATTTTTAGGCATATACAAATGAGAGGCAACGGTAATGCCGTACCGATTTTTGTACTGCACATTTTGCTTGGTAACCTTATCGCTGAGCGTAAAGGTTAGATACTCGGCTTTCTCTGTTCGGGATGACAATCCCTGACTGAAAGCTTGCCCGGCTATCTGGACAAAAACCGCTAGTGCAATCGTTAGTTGTTTCATGTTGATGTTCATTTAGTTTGATATTGATTTATTCCAACTCAAAGGTGACCGTGACATTTCCCGAACCCAGAGCCGTAACGAGCCCTTCCGGGTTATCGACACGACCCAGCCTGGTATAGCTATAGGAAGTTTGAAAGGATTCATAGAACAGCACCAACGTATTGGTTCCATACAGCAGTAAATCACCCGCTTGAATCGTTCTGGGATTGGCTGCGTTCGTTGGTAAATTGGTTGGCAACTCGGCAAACTTTTCATTTCGGTTTAGCTCTTTCATCGAAAGAGTGAGGGGTAATTTGGCTTTGAACGCAGTTACCGTAGCGTTGTTCTGCAAAGTCGCCGTATAGGTGTGAGAGCCGATCTTAATGCGGAGCCGCTTGGCGGAAGTGTCATTCACCGGATTATTGACGAAACCAGTCGAGTCCGCTTTAATAGGTTGCTCATCAGGAGTGAGATTATCTGTTTTGCAGGCCATGCTACCCATGAAAAAGAGTAAGAGCAGAACAAGTAATAAGTGAGTGCGTTTCATAATCGTTGGAACCTAGATGTTTCATTGACAGCTATTTATTTCGTTTTCAATGATCACGATGCAAAATTACCGGATGAGCATTCTATAGCTTTTATACATTTTACTGTTTTACATACCACTTTTACTGCCACCTCCAGTCGGGACGTTTTCAGGTGGTAGATTTGATTAAAAATCGGTAAGCCGAACCGCAAGCGATGATAGTCTACGACACGATAAAGAAATACGCGGATACCTTTAGTAATAAGACCCAGCACCCGCTAATCAGTTTGGTCGATTTGAATCAGTCCAAGCCATTACAACGGGA
Source organism: Spirosoma profusum (assembly GCF_014699005.1). Classification (GTDB taxonomy): domain Bacteria; phylum Bacteroidota; class Bacteroidia; order Cytophagales; family Spirosomataceae; genus Spirosoma; species Spirosoma profusum. The sequence continues at coordinate 16,657 of NZ_JACWZY010000047.1, read as the reverse complement.
GAAGTTCACACTGAATTTTTATGCAGTAATCTTGAAAGAGACCCTTTGTGGTGATTTGCGATATGGCAACCAATATTATGATTATGCCGAAGGGACGTTGGTCTTTTTCGGGCCTGGGCAGATCATTGGGAACGAGCCAGAAGGCGAAATGCATCAGCCCTATGGGAAGGCGCTCATCTTTCATCCAGACCTCATCAAAGGTACCAGCTTAGGCAAGCAGATTCATGACTATTCGTTTTTCAGTTATCAATCCCACGAAGCCTTACATCTTTCCGACAAAGAGCGAGAGGTTGTGATGGCTTGTTTTGGCAATATTGCTTCTGAGGTGAGCCAGAATATTGATCGGCATAGTAAAGAACTGATTGTCGCGAACCTCGAACTGCTCCTGAAATACTGTTCTCGTTTTTACGACCGTCAGTTTATGACCCGTGGGCATGTGAATCATGGCCTCATTGAACAGTTTGAGCAGAAATTAAATGAGTATCTATTAGGCGAAAAACTCAAAACCGATGGCGTGCCGACGGTGGCTTATTTCGCGCAGGAACTCCATCTATCGCCCAATTACTTCGGCGATTTAATCAAAAAAGAAACCGGGAAATCCGCTCTGGAATACATCCAGCTTCATTTGATTGATCTGGCGAAAGAGCGGATTTTCGATACCAGCAAATCGGTCGGTGAAATTGCGTATGAATTAGGCTTCAAATACCCTCAGCATTTTACGCGCTTTTTTAAACAAAAAGTGGGGGTTTCTCCTATAGAGTATCGTAGCTTAAATTAATTTGAGAATTATCGGCTGATGCTAACCATGAATAGTTGAATTATAGTGTCTTGTCTGGCTTTTTTAACGCCCCAATTTTTAAACAGACACATGAACGCTGCTTCGTCTCAAGTAGGAGCCTTATTTGAGAATAGACGTTTTGGATTCCAGTCTTTCGTTTTATAACTCACATTTTGTAAATAGATTAGTTTAATACGCAGAATCAATATCGAGAGGGTAAAATCCTTAGAAAGTACAATTTACCTGAGTTCAATTATCCATATGGCTAAAAGTTGGTAGAAATAAATCATTACATACACCAACTTATTTTGTATAAAATCTATTGTTTTTCGGAAGGCAAAGTAAGTGGGTGAGGTCTGGTCTTGAAGACGTTGATCGAATTGCCAGTTTTGGATTCTCCCCATAATGTTCAAAATACCTAATCCAATACTGAACATCATAAGATCAAAAAAATCTTTTTCAGGCATTAAAGACCTCAGAGGAAAGAGGCCACTATGTAAGACTATAAATAGAATGAATACCACTCCATATGCCAACAGAATGCTCCAATTTATAGTAACTGATCGCGTAAGTAGGAAGAAGATAAGTAAATCCGTTAATCCGAAAAAGATCGAGTAAATTATATTAAAAACCATGTTGTATGAGTGAGCTATAAGTTAATCGAATATCCAATTAGGGTGTTCATACCTTGGCAGTGATTTAACTTTCTCGGCTACTTCCGGCCACTTCTTTAATGTCCAAGTAGGCGGTTTTGAGTCATAAGAACCGCCCATCGCTATCAGTGTATGTAAAGTGGCCCCTATTAGATAAGTTGTTGGTGGCCCCCAAAGCAAATAGAGCTGATCGCCTCGATCATACAGTAATTCCAAGCTGTCTCTTTCATCTTCAGAATTGGTTAAAGTATATGCTGCTGCATATGAGTCAGGCCCTTGAAGCGCGTCATTTTGTTGGCAGTCTACCTGCAAGCTCGTTCGCTGATGAAGAGTAGTTAAGATGTCATCAATTAAAGGGGGCTTATCAGCAAAGATTATTTCTTCAAATTCAGGTCCCATAGCTATTGAATAATTAGTTGTATGATAGCCAAAGTACGGAATATCAGGCTAAATACTGTTCCTTAAAACGCCCCAATTAAGAAGCAAACACATGAATGCTGCTTCGTCTCAAGTGGGAGGGTTTGAAGAGATAAAGTGAAAAGCACTTTTCTTGTTAAAACGATAGGATGTTTGGGGATTCACAAAGTCATCTACTGCCCAGGCTATATATGATTGTTGCTTTGGTTTATATCCCGTTGCTGCTTATAACGTAATAGCTCATTGAGCTTGACCAGTAAATCCCAATCACCGATTCGGGAGGCTTGATTGCTAACGATCCCAATTAGTTGCTCTACCTCCTGAACGGTTAACAGATAGCTTGGTTGATTGGATCGTTCTTTACGCAATTCCTCCAGACACATCCGCTCAATATGCTGACGCTCATAAGTTAAATACAGAGAAAGACTTTCGCCATCCTTCAGGGTATGGGCTGACTGGAAGACTTTGATGCGAATGGTAGTGGTGGCCGGCTGAATGAACGCCAACCGAGTTAACTCATCATAAAATTGGTTCCAACTGGTGAATTGTGCGGGCAATTCGAGGTGGTAATTACGTTTTTGACCACCTGAGTCAGGTTCTATTTTATTCATTCATTGGGATGCTGCACGGCGTCTTGACGCCGTGCATGGTTCTGGTTAAAGTCGTACAAGTTTTACGGGGCTACCCGGTAAAGCCCTTCTAAAATGATACCCAGACAGCTTATCAGTATGTAGTAGCTGGTGAGCATCATTGGTTTAGACGCCATTATGTATCTGGGGTTTAATGGCGTGCCAATAGTATGGATCGAATGCCATTTTGAATGGACCATTATTGAAGCAGCTACATGAATGTAAATTATCTCAAGCAGGAGCGTTTAACGAGATTTCGTAAAATAAGGGTAACTGATAGAAAGAACCATTTTTATCAGTTACCCCCTACGGTTCGCAACGAATCGATTAACGTCTGCGGTAGATCGTTACCCGATGACCATCCAAATCCCGGCCGTCAACGGATTCACCCCAATCCATTTGATTGCTTCGTTCCAGTTGCCCACCCTGCTCTTGTAAGCGGGCCGCTATCGCACCCACATCTTCCACTTCAAACCCTAAGATGCTATAAATTCTAGAATAGAATTTATAGCTAGTTTAATACAAATGAGCGAACTTACAGACTGATTTAGTTCGCATTATTAGTCAACTTGAAAGCGGTAAGCTTTATTCTGGGAATACTACTCTCGCTTTGTTCGGTGGCACAGGCCCAGCAATTTGCCTCGTCTGTACAACAGTATGGCCCTGAAAACGGCTTATCACATCGGGAGGTAAACGCTATTTTCCAGGACCGGCGGGGCTTTATGTGGTTTGGTACCAAGTTCGGGCTGAACCGATTCGATGGACTCAAATTCACCACCTACACCAAAGACCGTAACGGGCTCGACTTCGATGAGATACAGTCTATTGCCCAGGATGCCGATGGCCTTTTGTGGCTTATGGGCGATTATACGGAAAGTAAGACGCCGATTACCCTGTTTAATCCGCTGACGGGCACGGCCGTTTCATTCGAAAAGAAGTTTAAAAAGCATCCTCTGACCAGCTCCCTGATTACCGGGCAGAAATTGTTTGGTAGCCCTGATGGCACGATTTTCTTCGCCAGTTATCAACCTGCTATCCTAACATCCTACCACCCCAAATCAGGTCTACGCTACGTGCCCCTTGCCCACTATAAGAATCTGGTTATTCACCACGTTACCGCCCGTAACACCGTATGGGCCGTCGCTGATGGGAATCAACTGGTCGAACTAACCGCAGATGGTCGTGTTCTTCACACCTTTCGACATGATCCAGGCACCATTTACGTCTGTTTAGGCCAGCCCCATGCGGGTATCGAATTTTTCTATACGATCTACAGCTCGAACACCGATCTCCAGGGAGTACAATATAGTGTAGATCAGTTGGGGAACCGACGCCAATTACCGACTTCTTTGCGGCAAGGAAGAACCGCGTTTTTCTCGCCGATTTATTATGCATTTGATCGTAGCGGATTGATTTGGACAGGCACCCGGCTGCTAAGCCCAACCACAGGAACCCTGCTGGATTTGAAGGAGCAACTGGCGGGTCAGTCGATTGATAATCGCTGTTTTTTCGCCGACAGAAACGGCTGGATGTGGTTAGGGACCAGTTTCGGTGTGTATCAGGTTAAAGTAGCTGAAAACTATTTTCACCGCTTCTTTTATGAGCCAACCAATATTCAGGTAAAGACAGCAGCTATTCGGGGTATCTCCGTTGTTGGGGATAAGCTATATGCGAACCTGGAAAAGACAGGTTTGTTTAGCGACAACCTGTCGGGTGAATCGGCAAAAAAGCAGTTGATGAGCAATATTTCTTACGGCTTAATCACTAGCCAGCCGGGGAAACTGCTGATAGGCCAGCTAAACTTAGTCACCTATGACATTCGAACTGGTACGCATTCGCAATCTCCATTGCCTAATGGCGGATCGATCTGGACATTCTATCCATTGAGTAACCAGCACTTTCTGGCGGGCGGCATTTCAGGTCTCTGGCTCGTTGAGACCAAAACGGGACAAGTTTTACCGTTTAGCCGTTACAACCAGTTTCCTGAACTAGCCAAGTCGCATGTCCTCTACATCGGTACCGACCGGCAGAGCACCGTCTGGATCTGTTCGACTGCGGGTTTATACACGGTTGATCCGTCAAAGGGTATCGTGGCTCGCTACTGGAGTGGAGGCAAGGGGCGCTTTCGGCTGCCTACTGATAATTATCAGCATGTTTACCAGGATCCTCAAGGCCTGTATTGGCTGGCAACGGCGAATGCCGGGCTTATTCGGTGGGACCGCCAGCAGAACAGCTACCGGCAGTTCAGGCGTACCGAGGGATTGTCGAACGATAACATTTACGCCGTGTATGCCGACCGGCGGGGCCATCTGTGGCTGAGCAGCGATTATGGCATTATGCAGTTTGATCCGGTCCGGATGACAACCCGGTCGTACACGGTTCAGGACGGCATTACGCACAATGAATTTAACCGCATTGCTCATTTTCAGGACCAGAGCGGCCATCTTTATTTCGGTGGCCTGAACGGAATTACTTCGTTTGATCCCCAGGATTTCGAACGGGAAAAACCCCAGCCCACCATTCCACTACGTATCGTCTCGTTCCGTCAGTTTGATAATTCACTGGACAAGCTGGTCGACAAAACCGAAGAACTGATCAAAAGCAACCGGATCATTCTCCACCCCGGTGATCGTACGAGCGTACTGGACTTTGCGCTGCTTAATTATGCCGACGCTCCCAAAAATGTATACGCTTACCAGTTTACGGGATTGGACAACGAGTGGACGTATCAGACCGAGCCTTCACTCCGGTTGGGCAATTTACCCTATGGCGAGTACCAGTTGCTGGTGAAAGGGCAGGCGGCCGATGGGCAGATGTCGTCGGCGAACCTGGCTATCCAGGTCATCGTTCAACGCCCGTTTTATCTGCGCAGCTGGTTTCTCTTGCTCATGCTGTTTTTGCTGATCGGTTTGGTATGGGGGTGGGGCCAGTGGCGGGCCTGGCGATACCAGCAGGAACAAACCCGGCTTCAGACCCAGATCAAAGCGGCCACGGAGCTTATTGCGCAGCAGGCACAGGACTTACGACGACTCGACGAAACCAAATCACGTTTTTTTGCGAACATCTCGCATGAATTTCGGACGCCCCTCACCGTGATTCTGGGCATGGCAGCCAGCCTGAACCAGAAGATCGACCCCGAGCTGCGACAGATGGCCAGCCTTATTGAGCGTAATGGCAGCAACTTACTACGGCTGATCAACCAGATACTGGACCTCTCTAAACTCGAAGCCGGAGAGATGCCGCTTCACCTCGAACGGGCCGATCTGGTCAGCTTCGTCCGCTACGTCGGAGAGTCGTTCCATACCATCGCTCAGGCGAAAGGGGTGCAGCTACAGTTTCAGTCCAGTGATACGTACTGTGAAGCCGACTTCAACAAAGATAAACTGCAGGATATTGTGGCGAACCTGCTGGCCAATGCCCTAAGATTTACCCCTACGGGCGGGCAGGTAATCTATAGCGTTGCCGTTCAGGACAACTGGCATCCGCTCACGGCGGCAGGATACCACGAAGAACTTAGCCCAAGTAGCCACCTCGATCAGCCGTGGATTCAAATCACCGTGAGCGATACCGGACCTGGCATCGAGCCCGCCAGTCTGTCGAGGATCTTTGACCGCTTCTATCAGCAGTCCGACGGTTCGGTCGGGCCGCGGTCGGCTGAGAACCCACCGAGCACATCGGGCGGTAGTACCGGCATTGGCCTCTCGCTGGTTCGGGAATTGGTAGGGCTGATGCAGGGTGGTCTGGCCGTTCGTAATCGGCCCGGCCTGGATCGGCCCCGCATGGATGTGCCCGGTCAGGAAGGACCCGGCCAACCCTGGTTGACCGATTCGGGGAAAGCCCTTTCCAGTGGGGGAGCTGAGTTTGTTGTCCGTTTTCCCCTGACCCGTCGGGCACCCCTGGCGAAAGAGGAAGCTCCCGCACTGGCACCCATAAACCCAGCCCAAACCGAGTGGATCGTCCCCTCGCCGGAGGTGGCCAGTGAGCGGCCCGTGGTTTTATTGGTGGAAGACAATGACGACGTAGCCACGTATATTCAGATCTGCCTGCGGGATGAATACCAGGTAGTTCGGGCCGAAAATGGGCAGGTCGGTATTGACCAGGCGCTGGCGACCATTCCAGACCTGGTTCTGAGTGATGTGATGATGCCGATCAAGGATGGCTTTGCGCTCTGTGATACCCTGAAGCAAGATGAACGAACCAGCCATATTCCCATTGTACTACTGACGGCCAGAGCTGCGGTGAGTGATCGCATCGCGGGGTTGCGCCGGGGGGCAGATGCCTACCTGGTGAAGCCCTTCTCGCACGATGAATTGCTGGTCGTATTGAGTAACCTGCTCCAGAGCCGGCACCGGTTGCAGCGCTATTATGGTCAACTAGCCCTGGGCGTAGCCGAGCCGATTCCGGACGAAGCGCCAGAGCCAGGGGAAGACCAGTTCCTGTTCAGGCTACGCAGCCACGTACTGCCGCAACTGGATAACCCGGCGCTGGATATCGATATGATCTGCGCGTTGATGGGGACGAGTCGGACCGCCCTGCACCGCAAGATGACCGCCCTGACGGGTCTATCGATGAACCGGTATCTGCGAACACTGCGCCTGCAAAAAGCCAAAGAATTACTCCTGTTACCTGACCTGAACATTGCCCAGATAGCCGATGCGGTTGGCTTTCAGGACCCTAGTTACTTCGGCCGGGTCTTTGCCGAGGAATTCGGCCTCTCGCCCAGTCATTACCGGGATGTAAACAAAAAATAATCGCTTTCACTCCCGGGTGGGACAATTCTCCGAGTTTTTGGGTGAAATCTCCGAGTCACTCCCTGACGAAACCCCTAATCTTGCCCTAGCGATGAATGAGGATTTTGGCTTTACTACGCCCTCTACATCCGCCGGTTTTTGGGGCTGTCCGATCCGTCTGTTAACGGGTGGTGGCTGCTCTCAATCTTTTGACTTGGTCTATGCAAACACGACTACTTCTTCCTGGTTTTTCTCCCTGGTCTGCTGACCGTCTTTTCTACACGTTCCTACTGTTGCTGGTTAGTATAAGCACCGCTTTAGCCCAAACGCCTACCATCCGCTACGTTAAAGCTGGCGGCACGGGCAACGGCAGTGCGTGGACCAATGCCAGCGGGGATTTGCAGGCCATGATCAACGCCAGTGCTTCGGGCGATCAGGTGTGGGTAGCCACCGGCACCTACAAACCCACCAGCACCAGTAACCGTACCATAAGCTTTGCCATGAAGAACGGGGTAGCCATCTACGGGGGCTTTGTGGGTACCGAAACCACCCTGAACCAACGCGTGCTGACCCGCCCTTTGTCCACCACCCTGAGTGGCGAACTTGGTGACCCGGCTACGACTGCCGATAATAGCTACCATGTCATTAGCAATCCTGTAGGACTGACCACCACCGCTGTGCTGGATGGGTTTGTGATTACCGGGGGCAATGCCAATGGAAGTGTTTCTCCCGATGATACCGGTGGGGGCATGTACAACAATGGCAGTGGCACGGGTAACACGTGTAGCCCGTTGATTCGCAACTGTCTGTTTCAAGGCAATAGCGCAACGGCTGGCGGAGCCATCGCCAACGCTGGTTATACAGGTGGCAGCAGCAGTCCCAGCCTGATCAATTGTGCTTTTCAGCGAAACGCTGCATCCGATCGGGGGGGGGCCATCCTCAGCGATGGTAGTGTAGGCGGCAACAGCAATCCCAGTCTGATCAACTGTTCCTTTCAAAGCAACACGGCCACCAATGGGGGGGCTATCTACAACGCTGGCTACCAAGGAACTGGCCGTTCCAGTCTGATCAACTGTTCCTTTCAAAGCAATAGCGCTACCGCTGGCGGGGCTATCTACAGTACCGGCTACCAGGGCAACAGCGGCTCTACGCTAACCAACTGCGTGGTGTGGGGCAACGGCGGGGCCAGCACGTTTTACAACTTTCAAGCCACGATCAACACCCAATATAGCCTCTTCCAGGCCTCAGTGACGGGCTACGTCAGTGGAACGGGCAACCTAACCACGACCGTCTCCCCCTTTGTAAGCGGCAGTGATGGGCAGATCTACAATTGTAGCCCGGCCGTCAATACGGGGGACAATACGGCCAACACCAGCGCCACTGACTTAGCGGGCAACGCTAGAATATATGGTAGCCGCATCGATATGGGGGCCTACGAGTATCAGGGGGCTGGGGGACTCACCGTGACCATTCCCAGCGTAAACACGGCAACGGTGGGGGAAGTCTTCGGCCCGTCGTCCTTCACCGCTGGGGGGGGCAGTGGTCCCTACAGCTACAGTCTGGCCAGCGGCAGCTTGCCCCCGGGGCTGAGTTTGTCCACCACGGGTGTGCTGTCGGGCACGCCTACCCAGAGTGGCAGCTTCACCATCACCGTGCGAGCCACTGATGCCAACGGCTGTTCGGGAGAAAGTCCGGCCTTTGTCCAGCCGGTGGATCCCGCTTCGCCCATCCGTTACACGGCCCTGAACCCCGCCCGCAACGGGCATAACGCCCCGGCCAGCACCAACGTAGCCATCACCTTTAACCACCCCATCAGCAACGGCACCGCTACACTGGGAGCCGTGCGGGTCTTCAGCCAGCAACGGGGCGGCCAACTCCGCAACGGACAGGGGGGCAGCACCAGTGCCAGCGGCAACACGCTTACCTTTGATCCGACCACTAACTTCCGGCCGGGTGAAACGATCCTGACCACAGTGACCTCCCAGGCCCAGAGCAGCGCGGGCGCAAACCTGGTCCGGGGGCAGGTGCATCAGTTTACGGTGGGGGTGGGCGGTACGGGCGGTGGCAACTTCACTGCCCCCGCCACCAACCCCAACCCCGCCGTAGGCGTTACTCCCCATAGTGTGGTGTTGGGGGATGTGGACGGGGATGGCGACCTGGACCTGCTGACGGCTATTTTTGGCGATAACGTAAGTGTGCGGCTCAACAATGGGTCGGGCAACTTCACCCCCCACCCCACTAACCCCAACCCCGCCGTGGGCAATCTTCCCTGGAGTGTGGTGTTAGGGGATGTGGACGGGGATGGCGACCTGGACCTGCTGACGGCTAACCTAGGTAGCAGTACGGTGAGTGTTTTGCTCAACAATGGGTCGGGCAACTTCACCCCCCACCCCACCAACCCCGCCCCCGCCGTGGGCAGTGGCCCCAGGAGTGTGGTGTTGGGGGATGTGGACGGGGATGGCGACCTGGACCTGTTGACGGCTAACCTAGGTAGCGATAACGTGAGTGTGCGGCTCAACGACGGGTCGGGCAATTTCACCGCCCCCGCCACCAACCCCAACCCCGCTGTGGGCAGTCATCCTCAAAGTGTAGCGCTGGGGGATGTGGACGGTGATGGCGACCTGGACTTCATTGCGACTAACGCTTATAGCGATAACGTGAGTGTGCGGCTCAACGACGGGTCGGGCAACTTTACCCCCCACCCCACCAACCCCAACCCCACCGTGAGCTATGGTCCCCATAGTGTGGTGTTGGGGGATGTGGATGGGGATGGCGACCTGGACCTGCTGACGGCCACTGGGTACGATAACGTAAATGTGCGGCTCAACAATGGGTCGGGCAACTTCACCGCCCCCGCCACCAACCCCAACCCCGCCGTGGGCAGTTATCCCCAAAGTGTGGTGTTGGGGGATGTGGACGGGGATGGCGACCTGGACTTCATCGCGGCTAACGCTTATAGCAATACGGTGAGTGTGCGGCTTAACAATGGGTCAGGCAACTTCACCCCCCACCCTACCAACCCCGACCCCGACGTGGGCAGTTATCCTGCTAGCGTGGTGTTGGGGGATGTGGATGGGGATGGGGACCTGGACCTGCTGACGGCAAACACAAATAGCGATAACGTGAGTGTGCGGCTCAACCAACTCGCGGACCTGACCATCACGACCCTGAGCCCCGCCCGCAACGGGCGTAACGCCCCGGCCAGCACCAACGTAGCCATCACCTTTAACCACCCCATCAGCAACGGCACCGCTACACTGGGAGCCGTGCGGGTCTTCAGCCAGCAACGGGGCGGCCAACTCCGCAACGGACAGGGGGGCAGCACCAGTGCCAGCGGCAACACGCTTACCTTTGATCCGACCACTAACTTCCGGCCGGGTGAAACGATCCTGACCACAGTGACCTCCCAGGCCCAGAGCAGCGCGGGCGCAAATCTGGTCCGGGGGCAGGTGCATCAGTTTACGGTGGGGGTGGGCGGTACGGGCGGTGGCAACTTCACTGCCCCCGCCACCAACCCCAACCCCGCCGTGGGCAGTGGTCCCCAAAGTGTAGCGCTGGGGGATGTGGACGGGGATGGCGACCTGGACTTCATCGCGGCTAACGCTTATAGCAATACGGTGAGTGTGCGGCTCAACAGTGGGTCGGGCAACTTCACCGCCCCCGCCACCAACCCCAACCCCGCCGTAGGTAACGGTCCCCAAAGTGTAGCGCTGGGGGATGTGGACGGGGATGGCGACCTGGACCTGCTGACGGCTAACCTAGGTAGCAGTACGGTGAGTGTTTTGCTCAACAATGGGTCGGGCAACTTCACCGCCCCCGCCACCAACCCCAACCCCGCCGTAGGCAGTGGTCCCTGGATTGTGGTGTTGGGGGATGTGGACGGGGATGGCGACCTGGACCTGCTGACGGCTAACATAAATAGCCTCACCGTGAGTATACGGCTCAACAATGGATCAGGCAGCTTCACCCCCCACCCCACCAACCCCAACCCCGCCGTGGGCAGTGGTACCAGAGGTGTGGTATTGGGGGATGTGGACGGGGATGGCGACCTGGACTTCATCACGGCTAACTCTGGTGACGATAACGTGAGTGTGCGGCTCAACGACGGGTCGGGCAACTTCACCGCCCCCGCCACCAATCCCAACCCCGCCGTGGGTGATGGTCCCATTAGTGTGATGTTGGGGGATGTGGACGGGGATGGCGACCTGGACCTGCTGACGGCTAACAGAAATAGCAATACGGTGAGTGTGCGGCTCAACAATGGGTCGGGCAACTTCACCGCCCCCGCCACCAACCCCAACCCCGCCGTGGGCAGTTATCCCCAAAGTGTAGTTCTGGGAGATGTGGACGGGGATGGCGACCTGGACCTGCTGACGGCTAATGCCAATAGCAATACGGTGAGTGTTTTGCTCAATAATGGGTCGGGCAACTTCACCCCCCACCCCACCACCCCCGCCGTAGGTAACGGTCCCACTAATGTAGCGCTGGGGGATGTGGATGGGGATGGCGACCTGGACTTCATTGCGGCTAACGCTTCTAGCGATAACGTGAGTGTGCGACTCAACCAACCCCTGGCCCCCACCATTGCCGGTTTTGCGGTTACTGTCAATCCGGTTTGTGTGAATAGCCCCATTACTTTTACCGCCACGGTTGGCAGTCTAACGGGGGCTTATACCTATACCCTGACTAACGGTACCAGCGGAGCGCCGACCAGCACCATTACAGGTAGTAGCAGCAATACCGCCTTCAGTCAGAATCTGATCGCCAGTAGTGCTAATCTCCAAAGCTTCACCCTGACGGTGAGCAACAATGGTCAGACCACAACCGCCACCACAACGCTGACTGTGAACACGCCACCTACAGCCAGCTTGCAAGCCAGTGGACCCCTCACGTGCACCACTACCAGCGTAACCCTGACCGCCAGTGGCGGAGCTACTTATTCCTTCAGTGGGCCGGGTCTGGTGAGTCAGGATCCCGTTAGCGGTACAGCAGTGGCCAATGCATCGGGACTTTATTCGGTGACGGTGACATCGGCAGGAGGCTGTTCGGCGACAGCCACAACGTCGCTCAGCAGTAATACCACCCCACCCACGGCCACCATTCTAACACCTGCCAGTACAACGATTACCTGTACGACGACCAGTATTAGCCTGACAGCTACCGGAGGTGGGACGTACCGCTGGGACAATACCTCCACGAATGCGGTGCGCTCTATTACCACCGGGGGCACCTACTCACTCACCGTCACCGCTCCGAATGGGTGCACGGCTCTTACTACGCAGGCCATCGCTATCGATACGCCCCCCCCCTCAGCCAGCATCGCCCAGTCCAGTGCTACGTTAAGCTGTACTACGTCCTCGGTGAGTTTATCGGCAGTGGGCAGTGGTACGTATCGGTGGAGCACTGGGGCCACTACCTCCAGTATTTCGGTGAGTGCAGCGGGAACCTATTCACTTTCCCTAACAGGTGCGAATGGCTGTTTGGCTACGGCCAGCACTAACGTGAGTTACCAGAACTGCCCGCCTGCGGTGGCCAATACTATCTCATCTCAATCCGCTACGGTGGGAACCGCCTTTAGTTATACCATTCCCGCCAACACCTTCACCGATCCTGAAACGCCTAACAGTCTCACCCTCTCGGTGACGGGCTTACCCGCTACTCTGAGTTTCGTTTCGCCCAATACCATCACAGGGGTACCTTCCACAACCGTGGGCTCTCCCTTCGCGATAACGGTAGTGGCGGTCGATGGGAGTGGTGGGTCTGTGTCGACTGTTTTCTCCTTGAACGTAGTGAACTCATCAGGCTGTGGGAACATGTACACCCTGAAGTCAGGCACCTGGAACGACGGGAGTGTGTGGTCGTGTGGCCGGGTACCCGTCAGTACGGACGTAGTAACCCTGAATCATACGGTGAGCTTGCCGGCTTCTTATCAGGGACAGGCCTTGCGTGTAATTTATTCGCCAGGCAGTCGTCTGGTGCTGAGCGCTACTAGTCAATTGCGGTTGGGAGGTAATTAGTAGGTCCATGTCCCCATGTGATAAAACCGGATTTTTGGCTTTGTGCCCTGAGGCTGGTGCAGTCGCTAAGTTAGTGGATAAGACGTGTGGTCCACGAGTAGATGGTGCCTAGTCTCATTCACGGCCAAATTTGGCTCATACCTGCTGGTTCAAATTCCCCTTAAACGCCCATTTTCTTAAGACAGAAATAAACTTGCCTGATTTAGCTTTTTCAAATAAAAGTAGCTTTCCCAGAATTGGGCTTCTAGTGAATAAGTAGCAAAGTCGTATGAAAATTGTGCATGAAACTTAACAATCGGCTGTTTTCGTTAAGTTTGTATACTGTTAATCTATTCTAGCTATGGTTGTCTCACCCCGATTAACCAATGCCCAATTGGCCTTGCTTGAACTGTTCAGCTTCGAGATGAGTGAAGTCGAGGTGCAGTCTATGCGTCAAGCGCTAATGCAGCATTTCCGTACTCGGCTCGAAGAAGAGGCTCAAAAAGCCATTCAGCAAAAAGGTATAACCACTGCACAACTTGAAGAGCAATTGACTTTCGAGAATCGTAGCGAGCGGCTAGGCCAAATACGGTCTGCTCAGTGAAAGTGGTTATTGATACAAATGGCCTGCTGCGGTCGATTCCTCGGGATGGATCTTACCGTTGGCTTTATGATGCATTTGCTGACAGGCAGTTTATCTGGGTTGTCAGTACTGAAATCTTGCTAGAATACGCTGAAATGACGAGCTATTATTACAGCTCTGTAGCTGCTGAGCTGGTCACATCGCTTTTACTAGCGGCTCCCAATCACTTGCGGCAGGAACCTTACTTTCATTTTGGTCAAGTCAGTGCCGATCCAGATGACAACAAATTTGTGGACTGTGCTATTGCTGCTGGTGCCGATTGGTTGGTGTCCGACGATCATCATATTCTTAACTTGTTACGGGAAACAAATCGGTTTCCACCATTACCCATCTGCTCTTTCGAGGAGTTCAAGAAAATCCTAAATCGATAGTTATTCATGTAGGATCATAATCGTTGATTGGCTATCACAAATGACCAATGAGCGTTTGTGATGCGTCTCATTTTGGGGAGGGTATTCTGAGACGTAGTTAGGAAAAGCAGAAAACTCGCTGACTATCACACGTGAACCCTCTCCTACGTTACTGGCTGTTCCCGCCACCCAGCACCCGTGAGAGCTGATCGACGGCAGAGAGCGAAATACTAGCAAAATCTTCCGCTGTTACTGAGCATATGGCCTAAAAATAACTTCAACAGTAAGTGCAGTGGTGAGTGTGCGAAGCATATCTTCAATAAACAGAATTTTCCCCTCGTCCAAAGTATCAATCTGATTGATAATAGTTAAGATACAATTGTTGGCAGAGTGGCTTTGTTGAAGATATGTTCCAGAAAGGAATTGATTTGGTGTAAGATTGATTCTGAATTTTGTAGAGTTTGGGCCTTCATAAAATGCAGTGAACCATGAATCAAAATTGTACCAACCGCCAAACCTGTTATTTTCTTGCTCATCGAAATGGATGTCCCAGCGACTTTCAATAATTTTCTTGATTTCCTCAAGGGGTAATTCATTTTTAACAGCTACCGTAAAATATTCTGACTCATAGCCGAAAAAATAAAGATTTCCAATTAGTTCTTCAAAATTCTTTACTCTTAAAGTCTCTCTCCAAGGCTCAGGCCCTTCAACATCAAATAAACAAATTTCTGGTTCTATGTTCTCTTTTTCTTTAAGCCAGCCATAGTCAAAGCATAGAAACGAGTGCCCGTCCATATGAGAAATTATTGGCAGCCTTTTAGGCATGCAAAACTCTGAATTTGCATTCCTAAGAATTTCTTCATTGTTCAAATACTCCTGTAAAACATCCTCAAATGTATTATAGCCCTGAGATAGATTTTCTATAGGGTCGATGACTGCTCCATTGAAAAAAAGCTCCCGAATACCATCATTAAATCGAAATGCTCTTTTATGAATATAGCCACCGTTTTGAATCATCATGACCTCTTTATAAAGAGCTGGGAATTTGAAACCAATCTTGCTTTCCCTTTCCAGGATTTGCTCTGGTGTTCTACCAATTGTTTTTTCGTTATACCCTCTCGCTGGCTGAACCCAGAAGTTGGAAATATCTACCATATTTATCAAAATTTTATAGTAAGCATAAATTCTCTTAAAACGCCCCAATATTGAGGCAGTACCGTAACCCTCTGTCTCACATAGGAGCCTTTTTTGAGAATGTGTCTGATATTCAATATGTGTATAACTCAATCCGTTGCATGGTTTCCGTTTTGTATCTCAAATCATGTTATGGGTTTACTACTTGGAACTTATACATCTAACTGCTCATCTGATATTAACATTTGCATAAACTCATCTAGAGAGTCAGAAAGTTTTACAGGCATTATTTCATCCTGACCTATAACATAGTTTATCCAAAATATTTTCTCGTAATTATTTGGCAAATAACCTATATAAATACCGCCACCTAAATGAGTTGTTGCAATACCTAGCATTTCATAGTGATAAAAATATGGGTATCCGTCATCATGTTCGCTTTCTACTCCGCCTTCATAAGAGCCTACAACCGATGCCAGTCCGTGAAAGTCAGATATAGAATCGCCATAGTATTCATGGCCAACATTAATTTGGAAACAACATTTTTCGTCATTTGGAAATCCACCATTACCTAACAGAAGGAAATCTCTATAAGATTTTGGAATTGAGAAGCCCATTTTAAATTCAGCAGCTTCAATTTCTTGTAATGGTATTGGCTTTTCAAGTTGTTTAAAATACTTTCTAATATCTTCCATTTTTGTACTAAAAAATTTGTTCGATAAATGCCAATATATTAGTTAGATGCTTAAAAGCGCCTTTTCAAATACGTCGGCAGCCTCAAAAGCACTATATTTTTTAAACTCCTTAATGTGTTGTAAGAGTGAGTTTTTTATAAAGGTTTTGTAGCTGGCTCCAGAGGTCTGGACATAATTAGTAAAGTCTCTTACTTCATCCGAAATACTTAGGTCTCGTAGCAACAAGTCTTGATAAGCATAATATTTATTTCCAAAATCAAGGGTCATATTTTGAAATATGGCTTCATAATACATTTGATATTGGATGATCTCTTTAAATTTAAGAATCAACGTATTGAGTGTCTGTACGTAACCGCTATCTATTCTATCACTAATTAGCCCAATTAGGCTTTTCATCAATAACAGTGGTTCTTTGAAGAGATGGTAGTCAAGCGCTTGTAAAGTATTGAAAGCATCCAATAAATTATTAAACTCGTATTCTGACTGAGGATCTAGATTCTGCTCAATGATATGAATTTGTACACCAGCAATAGCGTCAGCACTCATTATTTACTGTGAACCTGTTTAGGGTTTCTTCTTTTTAGGGATCTTGCGAAAGAAAATGATAAAGAAGGCCATAAAATGCAGCGCCT
>NZ_JACWZY010000046.1 GCF_014699005.1 Spirosoma profusum | reverse complement strand
AAGCAGGTACTCGATATATTCCTGTTTTGCAATCATAGAGCTAAACTCTCAAATTTGGCCCTTAAGCGAAAGTCCTATGAGTAGTTAAAACTACAGAAGCCAACCCCAACAATTTAGTCCGTCAGCAGGCCATACGTCTGGCTTTACTTATTCATCTAAAAGGGCAGCCGACAGTACATGAACTGTTTCCCAGGAGAACGGGAGCCATATTCCGCTACTGTCGTCGAGCACTTCAGTTGCCGCTTCGCAGGGGAATAGTTTGTAATCGAATTTAGGGTATTTATTAGCCAGATAACCCGGATAGTAGTAGATTTTCTTTTGTAGTCGGGCGTAATTAATTTTCATCATCATCAGGAATTTCCCCAGGCTGTATTTTCGATAAGCGGGATCATAAAAATTCATGATGCCTGCAATCGTATTCAAGCCATTATCGAAAATCCCAACCGCTATTAGTTTACCACCATCCCGAACTTCAACCATCTGTGTATCAAACACATTGGTCTTGCTACCGTTTAATAGACAGGAATCCACCGATTCGGGAGCATCGAAGTTGATCGAGCTTCTGTACAGCTCATACAATATATTCAGTTCGTCGGTCAGCGCAAACGGCTTTATCGCAACCGAGAATTTTTCGTTCGTTCGGAGCAATCGGAGTTGTTTGGGGCCGTAGTACACATTGTCAAGCACGAGACGTAGCCAATGCACAGAGCAAACTGTGTTCTCGAAAAGCAAATACTGGCACGTAAAAATGTTTTGCTGCATTCGAAAATACCCCCTGCTTAAACAATAATCTAACTGGCTTCCTTTCATCGTTGGGGGTGGTTTGCTACGGCACTATTTTCTATCTGCAAGATAAAAGCAAAACCTATTTACAGCAACGTATTGCTTACTACTTAATCATTAAATATGCCTATAAGAAACCAATAGATTAATCGTCGTAACTAAAATCAGACTCAAGACCAAACCGTATTTCCTTCAAATTAGCGATACTTTCCTGTAGTTGACTTGTAGCTGTTTCAACACGTTGTGCGTCGGGGTGGGTAGCATCGACCTGTGTTTTCAGGCTATTAACTTTTACCGAAAGATTACTCAGTTGTGCAATCAGTTCAGCCAGCTCCGTTTTCATTTCTGGATTCATAGACGTAGTATATTGATTCTGAAAGCCTTTCGTATTACGTAGCGCGTTACGTTCGTACATATCCGGCTACGAACGTAACGCGCTACGTATGTTTCAATACGTTGTACCTTAAAATTGTTTGATCGAGTAAGCAAATCGGAGGTTATCTTCGCGGTATGCATCTTCGTTCCGAACACCAGGCACTAGTCGATTATTTTGCGGATCGTAATCTTCCCACCGGTCCTCAGCACATCAATGAGTACAGCATTTTTTTTAATCTGCCCGCTGCCGTAAACTCCCGACTTACGCAGCTCCATAGCGACGTAGAAGCTACTCGAAACTCAGCCGCGCTCATGCTCGAAGAAGTAAAGAACTGGCTCACTACAAACGAGCTAACGTAGTGGGAATCATTTACCGCATACTCAATTCACTTGATTATCAATGGTTTTATGAGTTAGATTAGATCATCTTTAACTGATCTACTCTAAACTCATGGCAAAGCTATACTACCTTTTCGTTACGTGTTTAATTACCCAGACCTTGCTGGGGCAGAACAACTACGTTGCCACTTTACCCATATCGGCAACACCGGGTACAAATAACACCATTGTAGGCCCCTCGGCGAGTAATACAACCACAACAGGAAGAAGCAACGTGTTTGTTGGTAACAGAGCAGGCGATGCGAATACAACAGGGGATTATAATACGTTTGTGGGCAGTGAGGCTGGCGCTCAACACACGAATGGAATCAGTAATACATTTATCGGCATGCAGGCAGGTTTTAATACGACTTTCGCCGTTAGCAATGTATTTGTAGGTAGTGGCGCTGGTTTTCGGAATACAACAGGTAATTCTAATACATTTATAGGCAACAGCGCAGGTCTGGAAAATGGTGACGCTAATAATAATGTCTCTATAGGCGCATTTGCCGGCAATCTAAACACCGCCGACAATAATGTCTTTGTGGGCAATAAAGCGGGTTACGATAATTCAACCGGACATTCCAATGCCTTTCTGGGTACTGAAGCCGGCCAGAATAATAGAACGGGCAGCCAGAATCTAATGATGGGTTACCAGGCCGGTAACGCCAATACAACAGGGGCGAATAATAGTTTTCTGGGTTACCAGGCAGGCTATAAGAATGTGTCAGGCTCGCAGAACACGATGGTCGGCGTCAGAGCTGGTGGTAATACGACCGGTGGTGGTAATACATTCGTTGGCTATCAGGCCGGCAACAGCAATACGACAGGCACCAACAATATTATTATCGGCCCTAACTCCGGCAGCACCGTAACAACCGGAAGCGATAACGTATTGATGGGCTACAATACACAGGCTGGCGATGGTCGGGGAAACCATCACGTTATTATCGGTGACGAAGCCGGGGGTGGTCTCTGGGCGGGTACGAGTAATACGTTTATCGGTCATCAGGCTAACGCCGAATCACCAACACTTCACCACGCTACTGCAATTGGCGCCAACGCTCGCGTGGGTATCAGCAATGCAGTAGTACTTGGAAATCAGGCCAATGTTGGCATCGGTACGTCGACCCCAACGGCTCGGCTCGAAGTGGTTAGTGAGACCCAAAACACCAGTGGTATCCGATTAAGCCAGCTCACATGCAGCAGCCCTTCAACAATAAGCACCAACGAATTTTTGACCGTAAACGAAAAAGGCGACGTAGTGAAAGCAACGTATCGACTTCATATTCAGCACGCAAACGAGTGGAGCGACAGCGTACTGACTCCGGCCTATTCGCTACGTCCCTTGTCGTCGGTAGCCACATTTATTAAGCAGCACGGTCATCTACCTGATGTTCCTTCAGCCGAGGACGTAGCGCGTAAAGGAATTGATCTGAACGTATTGAACGCTACGTTCCTGCAAAAAATAGAGGAGTTGACGCTCTACAGCATTCAACTCGAAAAAGCGAATGGACAATTACAGGAAAAAGACAAACAGCAACGGGTTATTAATGATGAATTACGCGCTGAAATAGCAGAATTGAAACAGTTGGTAATGCGTAATCAGAAGAAGTAAAAAACTGATTCAGAGAACAGTCCGCAACCGAATAATCCAGTCTTAACAGAAAGTCATGACATTGACTAACGTAGCACGGCTATATAAAAAGTAAAATATACCGGATACTGGCCTGTCTGGCGGAAACTCCCCTACCCCGTTTTACGTTGTTGTTTAGAATAAGCCCATTACAGCGTGACGACTGAAGAAAAGCCGCAAATCCGTCCAGCCGGACTTACCGATATTGACCTCACAGGTTACGACCAGATTGAAGTACTTGGTGCCCGTGAACACAATCTGAAAAACATTGACGTTACAATTCCCCGCAACAAACTGGTTGTTGTAACCGGTATCAGTGGAAGCGGGAAATCGTCGCTGGCCTTCGATACGATCTATGCTGAAGGCCAACGGCGTTATATGGAAAGTTTCTCGGCTTACGCCCGCTCGTTCATCGGCGACATGGAGCGCCCGGACGTAGACAAAATCAACGGTTTGAGTCCGGTGATTTCCATCGAGCAGAAAACGACCTCAAAAAATCCGCGCTCTACCGTTGGAACTACTACCGAGATTTACGACTTTCTGCGATTGCTCTACGCCCGCGCGGGTGAAGCATTTTCGTACCTGACGGGCCGCAAAATGGAGCGCCAGTCGCAGGATCAGATTATCGATACGATTCTGGAGCAGTACGCCGGACAAAAACTTACGCTGCTGGCTCCTATCGTGAAAAGCCGGAAAGGGCATTACCGCGAACTGTTTGTGCAAATTGCCAAAACGGGCTACACCAAAGTGCGGGTCGATGGGGTTGTGCAGGAAATCGTGCCGAAGATGCAGCTCGACCGCTACAAAATCCACGATGTTGAAATTGTCATTGACCGCCTTGTTCCGAAAACCGAGGACCGCTACCGATTGAGTCAGTCGGTTCAAACGGCGCTACGTCAGGGAAAAGGTGCCATGCAGATGCTCGATGGAAATGGTACGTTAGTCTATTTCTCCCAGAACCTGATGGACCCAGAATCGGGGATTAGCTACGACGAGCCATCGCCCAATACGTTCTCGTTCAATTCGCCGTACGGAGCCTGCCCGGTTTGTAACGGATTGGGAGTGGTTGAAGAGATTACGGAAGAATCTGTGATTCCTGATAAATCATTGAGTATCAGTCGGGGGGCCATTGCGCCCTTGGGCGAATACCGTGAGTTATGGATTTTTAAGGAGATTGAAGTCATCCTGAAAAAATACAAGCTTAACCTGACTTCGCCCGTTACCAAATTTCCAGATGATCTGTTACACGCACTCATGTTCGGTACAGAAGATGAAGCGACTGTGCCGTCGAAAAAGTATCCGGGCGAAGATTATTACAGCTTTAAGTTTGAAGGTATTGTCAATTTTCTAAAGCGTCAGCAGGAAAACAGTACGGAGAAAATTCAGGAATGGCTGAAGGATTTCATGGTGGTGAAAACCTGCCCTGAGTGCGAGGGAGCTCGTTTGAAAAAAGAATCGCTGTATTTCCGCATCGACCACAAAAACATTTCCGAACTGGCTCACATGGACATTTCGGAATTGACGACCTGGTTCGATGGCGTCGAAACACGCCTGACCGACCGTCAGAACGTAATAGCGAAAGAAATTCTGAAAGAAATCCGCAAACGTATCGGTTTCCTCCTCAACATCGGCCTCGAATACCTGACGCTAGACCGACCACTACGTACCTTGTCGGGTGGCGAAGCGCAACGTATCAGGCTTGCTACACAGATTGGCACACAACTCGTTGGCGTTCTGTACATTATGGACGAACCGAGCATCGGCCTGCATCAGCGTGACAACGTAAAACTGATCGATTCTCTGAAAAACCTGCGTGATTTGGGCAACACGGTTCTGGTCGTTGAGCACGACAAAGACATGATGCTCGAATCCGATTTCATTCTCGACATTGGTCCCGGCGCTGGTCGACATGGCGGACAGGTTGTGGGCATCGGCACACCCGAAGAATTCCTGAAAAATGGCAGCACTACCGCCGATTACCTGAGTGGCCGACGTAGCATTGCTGTTCCTGCCGAACGACGTAAAGGCAATGGTAAATTCCTGATTATCAAAAACGCAACTGGTCACAACCTAAAGAACGTAACGCTCAAACTGCCACTTGGGCGCATGGTTACGATTACGGGCGTATCGGGTAGTGGGAAATCGTCGTTGATTCACGAAACGCTGTTTCCGGTTCTGAATCGCCACTTTTATAAATCGAAGCGCGAACCACTGCCGTTCAAAACGGTAGAAGGTTTGGAACATCTCGATAAAGTGATTGAAGTAGATCAATCGCCCATCGGCCGGACACCCCGCTCGAACCCTGCTACGTATACCGGGATGTTTTCAGAGATTCGGACCTTGTTTGCTGAACTACCCGAAGCCAAAATCCGGGGTTACAAACCGGGACGTTTTTCGTTCAACGTGAAAGGTGGCCGTTGTGAAGATTGTGAGGGAGCGGGCATGAAGAAAATCGAAATGGAGTTTCTTCCCGATGTGCATGTCATGTGCGAAACCTGCAAAGGCAAACGCTTCAACCGCGAAACCCTGGAAGTACGTTTCAAAGGAAAATCCATTGCCGACGTACTGGATATGACCGTCGAACAGGCGCTGGATTTCTTCGCCAGTCAGCCCAAAATATTACGTAAAGTTCAGACTCTGAACGATGTAGGACTGGGTTACATCACACTCGGCCAACACGCTACTACGTTGTCGGGTGGAGAAGCCCAGCGCGTAAAGCTCGCCGAAGAACTGTCGAAAAAAGATACCGGCAAAACGCTTTACATCCTTGATGAACCGACTACAGGCCTTCATTTTCAGGATATTGCGCACCTGCTCGACGTACTAAACAAGCTCGCTGATAAAGGCAATACTGTACTGATTATCGAGCACAATCTGGACGTAATCAAAGTCTCCGACTACCTCATCGACCTTGGCCCTGAAGGTGGTAACAAAGGTGGTTACATTATTGCCGAAGGTACGCCAGAGAAAGTAGCAGCCACAAAAGGGAGCTATACCGGCAAGTTTTTGAAGATGGAGTTAGAAGCTTAAATAACGTAACGCACCTTATTTTCGTTGGCCTTAAAACAACCGGCGAAATTGACGTATGCGTAATCCTTTTTTTTATGTTTTATTGCTGGTACTGGTCGTCCTGGACGGCTGGCTACTGGCTCACCCCAATCTGATCGGTCAGGCTGGAGTGTTTATTTTTGAATACACCGCTATCGAAACGTTTCCAAAAGCGTTAGGCACAGTTGCAGCTGTAGTCGGTGTATCTTCGTTGATTGGTTTGATAATTAGCCGATTGAGCCAACCTGTCGCTATTGGAATTTCGGTAGCCCTGCTTGCGGGCTCTGCCTATTACCTGTTCCAGAGCTTTACCCAATATAATTCAGGCGTTTATAAACTAACCGGTGCGGGCTTTCGAGCGGGTGCCATTTTATTACCCGGTTTGCTGGTGCTGGTTTTTGGCAAAGGTGTTTGGGAAGCGGTTTTGACTAGACGTAACGGCTAGCTATGGCCTTACCTGATTATTCGGAGAGTATCACAACTAATAAATGTTTAAGTTTTTTTGTCATGCTTCCTTCGTCAGCATGACAAAAAAACTCATTTTGGGCTTATACCAGAATAGTTAAACAGCCTATCACAATATAGCAGAATAGCCTTTTTGGCCGCCTTTTACGTACTTTTGGTGCTTTCCCTCTTCATCCATGAAACTTCTGTATGTACTGCTGCTTGCTTTCCCTCTATCACTTTTTGCCCAGACAACATACCTCCTTAAACCCGATCGCGTTTTCGATGGCGAAACCGTTCATGAGGGATGGGTGGTACGTGTGAAGGCCGATAAAATTGAAGAAGCTGGCCCTGCTACGTCGGTTTCGGCGAACGGAGCTGAAGTGGTTGAGTTGAAAGGTACTACGTTGCTTCCCGGCTTGATTGAAGGTCACTCACATTTGTTGCTGCATCCATACAACGAGACGACCTGGGATGATCAGGTGCTGAAAGAAGCCCGTTCGCTACGTGTGGCCCGCGCAACGGTACACGCGCAAAAAACCCTGATGGCTGGCTTTACGACGGTACGTGATCTGGGCACAGAAGGTGCTGACTATGATGATGTTGGACTAAAACAGGCGATCAATCAGGGCATTATTCCAGGCCCACGGATGATTGTGGTGACCCGTGCGCTCATTGCTACTGGAAGTTACGCCCCAAAAGGTTTTAGCCCGGACGTGAACGTACCACAGGGAGCCGAAGAAGCAGATGGTCACGATGCACTTGTTCAGGCGGTACGTCGGCAGATTGGCAAGGGAGCTGATGCCATCAAAATCTATGCTGACTACCGGTGGGGGTTAATGGCTGATGCGCAGCCAACTTACACCGTTGACGAAATCAAACTTATTGTTGAAGTCGCCAAAAGTAGCGGTCGGCCAGTGGTTGCTCACGCCAGCACTGCCGAAGGGATGCGTCGGGCCATTCTGGGCGGCTGTGAAACGGTTGAACATGGTGATGCCGGTACGCCCGAAATTTTTGCCCTGATGAAACAGCACGGTACGTCCCTATGCCCTACCCTCGCGGCTGGTGATGCTGTTAGTCAATATCGGGGATGGAAAAAGGGCCGGGAACCCGAGCCGGAACGTATCAAAAAGAAACGTGTTACGTTCAAACAGGCGCTGGACGCGAGTGTAACGATCTGCGCCGGGGGTGATGTGGGCGTATTCAGTCACGGCGATAATGCCCGCGAATTGATTATGATGGTCGACTACGGCATGAAACCTATAGACGTCCTACGTTCCGCTACGTCCATCAATGCCGATACGTTCCACACCACCGACCGGGGACGTATTAAAGCAGGACTGCTGGCCGACGTAGTAGTAATCGAAGGCGATCCTACCCGAACCATATCCGACTTATATCGTGTTAAATCAGTAATGAAAGGTGGCGTTTTTTACAAACGATAGATGTGAATCCTACGGATGAAAGTCACTGATGCAGCTTAATATAAATGTAATGTGGCTTTTTTATGAGGTTTTCATTCGTCGTTTGGATTTTTGGGCTAATTTCGCCGGACCGGTACGCCGATAAATTCGCCGGATAACTTCATCTGGCTGTTTTGAGTTTATCAGACAGTCGATTGATGAAAACTTATCTCAATACGTAACCAATCACCAGTTTATTACCTCTGAATAATTATACCCTGTTTTTGTATGGCAAATTCCGCTGAATTAACCGTCGATGGTAAGTCCTATTCATTCCCGACGCTGGAGGGAACCGAACACGAAAAAGCTTTCGACATCTCGAGTCTGCGCGATCAGACCGGCTACGTAACATTAGACCGGGGTTACAAAAATACTGGTGCCACCAAAAGCGCCATTACGTTCCTGGATGGTGAAGAGGGTATTTTACAATATCGGGGGTATGCCATTGAAGACCTGGCGGCTAAAGCATCGTTTCTGGAAGTAGCTTACCTGCTCATTTACGGCGAATTGCCTACTAAGGAACAGTATGCAGTATTCGAAACAGCCATTCGTCGGCACACGCTGGTGAATGAAGATATGCGGAAAATTTTCGATGGTTTTCCGGTAAAAGCACACCCTATGGGCGTTCTGTCGTCGCTGGTAAGTGCCATGAGCGCGTTCTATTCCGACATCGAAGGCAGTTCTGAGGAAGACAAAACTGACCTGCACATTATCCGGTTGCTGGCCAAATTGCCAACTATCGCTACATGGTCGTACAAGCGGTCGCTGGGGCACCCGATGAATTACCCCAAAAATCAGCTCGACTATATTCCGAACTTCCTGAACATGATGTTCTCGCTGCCAGTCGAGGATTACAAAATCGATCCGGTAGTTGTAGAAGCGCTGAACGTACTGCTCATTCTTCACGCTGATCACGAACAGAACTGCTCGACTTCGACAGTACGTCTGGTGGGTTCGTCGCAGGCCAATATTTACTCGTCTATTTCGGCGGGTATCAGTGCATTGTGGGGTCCACTGCATGGCGGAGCTAATCAGGAAGTAATTGAAATGCTTGAAGCCATCCGGGCCGATGGTGGCGACGTTAGCAAATACGTCGATATGGCGAAAAATGCGAAAACAACGGGTTTCCGTTTGTTTGGTTTTGGCCACCGGGTCTATAAAAATTTCGACCCTCGCGCCAAAATCATCAAGAAAGCCGCCGACGACGTACTGAGTAAACTTGGGGTTAACGACCCGGTTCTGGAAATCGCCAAAGGTCTCGAAGAAGCCGCCCTGCACGACGATTATTTTATCTCGCGCAAACTATATCCGAACGTCGATTTCTATTCAGGTATCATTTACCGCGCTCTTGGCATTCCGACAAACATGTTCACGGTGATGTTTGCGATTGGTCGCTTACCCGGCTGGATTGCGCAGTGGAAAGAAATGCGTGAACAGAAAGAGCCAATCGGACGCCCTCGTCAGATTTACACGGGTGCTACGTTACGCGAGTTTACACCACTCTCCAAGCGATAATCACATTACCCAATCTAACTAACCTTACAACGCCAATCGGTTTCCCGATTGGCGTTTTTTATAGCGCGGACGGTCGGCCGAGCTACGTTGGCTCGTCAGCATTACAAACTTAAATAACGTGAATAATGGGTAAGTCAACGTATTGCTGACGCCTGGGGCTTCGACAGGCTCAGCCTGACAAATTAACTTGAGTTAACAGCTATAAGTAGACTGTCAGGCTGAGCCTGTCGAAGCCCCAGGCGTCAGCAACGTCCTATGAATGAAGTGATTAACTCGTTCTTTAATCCATTATTCACGTTAAAATAGCTGACCAGCATTAACCAGTCAGCTATCTACAATCCAACCTATTTTATTGACCTTTGAGTTACTCAAACAACCAGTCGATATTCTTCTTGTTTCCTGCCAAACCAGCGTCCATAACAGAAATCTCCTGATTACCATCCATAAATCCAAGTATCAGACAAGCTCCCTTTCCTAAGTTCAGCGTGTGCTGACCGGGTTTGAACGAGTACGCATGTACGTTGACGGGCGGCAACCCATCAACCAAAATTGCATTCGAAATTTTGATTTCCGACTGACCGTAATCGTTCGCGCTGGCGTCGGTTTCCAGTTCGGGAGCGGGTAAGTAGTTTGGGTTCTTCTCGTTGAAAAAACCAACCAGAAGTTTTACCGGTTGCGTAGTCGAAAACATCAGACTGGTACGTTCCGATTGCAGTTTTGCTTTCGACAATTTCAGTCCTTTCAACTGCTTCAATTCAGACGCTACGTCGCGAATGGTAACCGACGTATCAGTAAATACGAGCTGACCTTTTTCGAGTGAATACGTATCAACCTGAAGGCTTTGCAACGTAACAGTGGCCGGTTTTAACGTAACAGGTTGTTTGGCAGTAGCATTGCTGGTTGTTTTCAGCGAATCGATTACGTGTTTGAAGCGGCTCAGTTCTTTCTGATATACCGGCAGCATTTCCTCCCAGGTTTTATACGTACCGTCAATGCCCCGCATTGGAATTTTACGTTGCTTGGTTTGCATACTGTTGGCGTACAGATACGTATCACGCGTCAGATTCGTCAGTTCCGTAAAGTGCTTCACGCTGCTTTCGAGCAGCGGTACGGCTTTTTCCAGATCGCGAACGTCGTTGGAGTATTTATAACGTAGCACAGCCACCGCAGCACGAGCTTTCTGAGCGTAAAAATTGGCTAGTGCATTCTGACAGTATATATCGTTTTTTAGCCGGTCGAATTCCGCTTTTTCTTTCGTCACTGAGCCAGTCGCTTTATCAATTGCCGCCACCGATTTTTTCCCGTGTTCAATTACTTCGTCGGCTACGCGAACGGGCGTTTCGCCAATGTGATTTTGCTTGTTCCAATCCTTCTCCGCATAATCGATAATCATCTCACCTTCTGGGGCTTCCGATTCGTACATCAACGTGAACAGACCGTAGCGAAATGGATTGATAAGTTGGGTCATGAGCATACCCAGCGTCAGCGTTTGGCGGTTGCCGTCGGTAATGCCGTAGCGACGTAGCAACTTGGGTTCTATCTCTCCGGCCTGCTCGTAAGCTTCCAGTACGTCTTTCCCTTTTTCCAGAGAGAAGCCATATTTTTCAGCCAGTTTTGTCCCCCAATACGTCAACTCTTCGTTGCGGTTCCGGTTTGCTTTCCAGGCGTAGCGTGCCCAGTTTTTGTACCATATCCAGTCGCGGTCTAGCTGGAGCAAGCGCGGACTTGTTTTGTCGGCGGTATACGGCCAGTCCCAATACGATGCCTGCGGATAAAGGTGCAATCCGTTGGCCCCGTAAATACTGTGCATGGCCTGTACCGACTTCTGGATGAAATCAGCGGAACCATAGCGGAACGGCTCCAGATTCGCCAGAATATGCACATTTTCAATTTGTACTGTGCCAATGTTGCTCAGAGTTCGGTGCAGTTCGGCCCATTTGCCGCGTGGCTCATAAGTTGTCAATGCTTCGCCGTTGAATTTGGCTTCCGTGTACAGATTTTTGTACAACGGCAGCGTGGCTTTCATCACGCGGGGTGCATCGGTATCGTGGGCACGTAGCACAATTGGCGGTTCGGTCGTTTGGCCGAGTGCTTTGAGGCCGTCCTTCACGCCCGGAATAATCGTTTGCGTAAACCAGTCTACGTCGTCCTGCCCGACGCCCTCCATCGCTTCGCCCAGCGCAATCAGTAAACCGACATTGGGGTATTTCTGCACAAACGCGGCAATCGACTTTCGGGTATAATCGGCAATGAGCGGAACGATCGGGCGGTTTCGATCCTGCGTTTTGATTTTATGATGTTCGGCGAAGGGTTTCGAGACGATAATATTGTAGAACATCTGGATGACCCAAACCCCACGTTTGTCCGCTTCTTCGGTCAGGAAACGAAACATTTCTTCGTTCTTTTTGAACGTAGCATCGTCGACCTCCACCGCGTAAGGATACTCCTTCAACCGAACCAGCGACGCAAATGGATGGCCATTCCATAGATATAACGAATTGAACCGGTTCTCAACCATCATATCCAGATACCTGATCCACAGCACCTTATCGTACAACCACGGAAACGTTTCGGGCGTATAGGGATATTCGTACACGTCGCGACCGGACAGATACGTTGGTTTTTGCACCCCGATACACGTACCACGTAGCACCATTTCGGGGCTATCGGTCAGGTTGATTGTTGCGGGAAGTTTCCCGGTATTTTTCACCCGCTCCGCTAACTCCAGACAGCCGTAAAGTATACCTGATGGATCGTTGCCATTGAGCAACATTGGTTGTTGCCCGTCTTTCTGGATTGAAAATCCTTCCTTTTTCAAATCTTTCCCTGAACGGAGGGCGATGAATATTTGATAATCAGGGGATTTCGCCGGGATTGGCTTGCCGATTGTAACGGTATAGCCTGCTTCCTGCAAAGCCTGCTTCAGCTTTTCCGCACCAAAATCAATTCGAACGTGGCTCGTCGCAGGTAAGGTAACGGTTACAGATTTTTTTGGCTGCTGTGCAAACGCAGGAGACGTAATGAAGCGGAAAACAAGATAGAGCAGCAGAAAGCTCGTAAAACAGCGATTCATATCGATTGTAAAGCTTCGGGAATCAGGACGTTTACAAACTTATAGGTTTCGTAAAACCTTAATCTCCACCATTTTCTCTGAAAATTGTACAATGTTAGCGTAGACAGAGATTAACTTCTTGATGACGTCAGGGGTTGCGATACAACCCCTATTACTAGTTCAGCTTGTTGATCCAGTTCAGAATACTATCCGCGACTTCCTGCCAGCCTTTTTCGCCACATATAAAATGGCTTCTGCCCGGAAACTCTTTGTAATCCACTATACTAGCTGCATCGCGGTATTTCGAGGCAATTTTCCGGGTAAGTTCGGGCGAAAAAATGGTATCTTTTTCGCCCGCAATAAAGAACAAAGGTCGGTGAGGCTTTGAGAAATCAACAGTTGAAAAAGATTTCAACACCGTATCACGGCCGATTTTGCGACTTTCCGGAACTGCTACGTTGTCGTACGCTTTGGCGGCTTCCGTTTTCGACAACGTATTAAAAAAGGCTCGATTATACCAATCGCGTGTACCCAAAAAGGGCGTACTTCCTTTAAAGAAATTAATAGCGGGCCACACAATCTTGATGGTCGAGAAAGGAGGCATTACATTTTTTGGCGGAGCGCCGTCGATACTGACACCCGCGTAGGCTTTGTCCAGCTCGACCAGTTTCTGTACGACCAGGCCAGCCATTGAGTGGCCGATCACGATGGGTTTTTCGGGTAGCGTGTCAATCAGTTTGACGATATTCATAACTACATCCTCGAAACCGGTTTTGGTAAGATCGGGATGAATGTTCGTTCGTAAAGCAGCGGGGGCGCCTTCGTGGCCGGGATTGGCAGGTGTGTAAACCGTAAATCCTTGATTTTCAAAATAGGTTTTCCATTCCTGCCAGCTGGTATTGTTCACAAACATGCCATGAATAAGAACGATGGTTTGGGGCTTTTTCATTGTCTTGTGCGTTTTTGATTACGTCACAAAGGTTCAACCCAAAGCCCACGATAAGTTTAACCCAAGTTAAAATCGTCATGTCTTCTGAAAAATATTTCGGAACACTACTTACTAAAACAAAACATCCCGAAAGCTTCAAACTTTCAGGATGTTGATTAAAAATAGCCAATACGTTAATAACCCGGATTCTGCGCAAACTCACCTTTGTTGGTCACCGCATCGACCTCACTCTGCGGGATGGGACGTACTACGTGGAACGTCTGAATATTGTTGGCAGCATCCGGGTTGTATTTTTTGACCCGCTCCACCAGTTTATTCGTGCGTTTCAGATCGAACCAACGTACCTGTTCGCCAGCCAGTTCGCGTGCCCGTTCGTCCAGAATAAAGTCGAGTGTTACGTCGGCGGCCGCTACGCGCATATTCGCCTGACGTCCCGGCACGGCTGCCCGCGTCCGAATTTCATTGACGTAGTAAGCCGCCGAATCTTTTTTGCCCAGATTCAACTGAGCTTCAGCCGCCAGCAGGTACACTTCGCCTAATCGCATGATATACGCATCGCGTGCACTTTCGGTAGTAGCATCCGTCGCCCGCGTTGGATCGTCAAATTTCTGAAGTGATACGTAGTGGAAGCGGTCGTTTGGCGTACCATCCGCTTTGTACACATCGTTTACGTCGTAAATTTTGTATTTTTTCGATTGTCGAAACGCGGTAGTTACTGGATATTTCGATGTCAGAATGGCCGTATCGCCCACATTTATACCCACCGGACGTTTCGTTGCATCGGTTTCATTCGCCTTCCAGGCTGATTTGAACGTAGCGTTGTATCGTGAATCACTGGTTTCATCGAACAGGTTCAGCAAAAACTTCGTCGGCATGTAGCGCACGTTCGCGAAGCCGTTTGCTACGTCGCGTTTCATTCCTGGTTGCGTATTATACTCCATCAAATAGAGCGTGTGGCTGATGTTGCTACCCGCGTTGAACGCCAGATTGGTCGAGTAATTGACCGCCCACAGTACTTCGGTATTCACCTGATTTGCAAACGTCCACAGGTTGGCGTAGGTGGGCAACAATTTGTAATTGTATCCCGTAATAACCTTTTTGGCGTAGTTGCTGGCTTCCTGATTTTTACCCCGCGTCAGATACACCTTCGCCAGAAACGCTTCAGAAGCCGGGCGCGTGATACGTCCATATTCCGTTGTGGTTGTCGGGATAGCAGTTACGGCAAACTGAAGATCCTGAAGAATCTGATCGTAAATGGCATCAATCGTCGCACGAGTTGCCGTTGTTTCGATGCTCTCGGTCGGGGCCAGACGTAGCGGAATCGGGCCGAAACTCTCCACCAGCATATAGTAATACCAGGCACGCAGAAAACGGGCTTCTCCCTCCAATTCCTTCTGGCGCGCTGCGTTTACACCCGCTGTGGGCAGGTATTTCATTACGTTGTTCGCCAGGTTAATAGCTGCGTAGCACTGCTGCCACATGCGGTTTTTGACCCAGACGTTATCAGTGGTCAGCCCCTGATACGTTGTGAGTGACAACTGGGGAAAAATACCGTTTGTACCTGAGGTATTGTTGTTGGCTGCGTTGGTCCAGATGTCGGTACCCATTTCCATGAGGGCGTGTCCTTCTTCTTTCCCATAAAAATACCGGTTGTACGTATAAATTCCGTTGACACCGGCTTCAATACCTTCGGGTGTCGTAAACAGACTTTGAGCGGTCGATCCCGCCGGGTTGTATTCCTGCAAATCTTCGGTGCAGGACAGCAACGTAGCAGCGAGGATGATGAGAGGAATGTATTTTAGGTATGTTTTCATCTTTAAAGATTGAATGTGTACCGCTAGAAACTTTTTGAAAATCATTACTTAATCAGCCTGAAATTACCCCCAACCCCCTGAAGTGGGCTTAATCCACGGTTGAGTTATTCCCCTTCAGGGGTTGGGGGTAATTTAAAATCCAAGGTTTAAGCCAAATACATATAGTTTCGTCAGCGGCTGATCGATAACACCTTCGTTTTCAGGGTCGAAATCTTTCAGGTTCGAGAACCAGGCGAGGTTTCTGCCCGATACGTATAGCCGTAGATTATCAACCTTGAATTTATTTGTTATCGTTTTCGGGATTGTGTAGCCAAGCGTTACGTTCCGGAGTTTGGCGTACGAAGCCTGCCGTTCGGTCAGCGTCGTTACGTAGGTCGAACTCCGGGTAGCGTTGGGGCGCGGGTAATCGTTGGTGGGGTTTTCAGGTGTCCAGTAATCAATGCTGGCGCCGTTATTACCGCCGTTACGGTTATACTTGGCGTAATAGTCCGAACTGATCCACTGGCCCACGCGAGCGATAAACAATACGTTCAAATCGAAGCCTTTGAATCGAATGTCGTTTCCCAAACCACCCGTCCACGACGGTACGCGGGAGCCGATAATCGTGCGATCCAGCCCACTGATTTTACCGTCGTTGTTCAGGTCGGCAATTTTAATGTCACCGGGAATAGCGCCGTATTTGGTCGCTTCCGATTCTTCGCCTAACTGCCAGATACCCAACTTTTTGTAGTCGTAATAAATCTGCGAGGGTTGCCCTGCAATGAGCGAGTTACGATAATCGTCGGCTATTACGTCGCCCTGAGGTAGTGAAACAATTTTTTCACTGTTACGGGCAAACGTCAGGTTGGTCGACCAGCTAAAATCTTTCCGGCGCATCGTCTGCGTAGTGATCCCAATTTCAATACCCCTGTTACGTGTCTTACCAATGTTGCGGTTCACCGTTGTTACGCCCGTAAGCTGCGGCAGCGTGTACGGGAAAATAAGGTCGTTGGTGCGGGCATCGTAATAGTCGATGTTAGCCGTAATACGGTTGTCGAGCAATCCCACGTCCAGACCGACGTCGGCGGTGGTAGTCAACTCCCACTTCAAATCCTGGTTACCAATGGTTTGGTTGATCAGGTAAGCGTTGGCCGCATTGGCATCGTTGTAGGCGAATGACACGGTGGCGAGTGAGTTTTGCGTAGCGTAAGGGTTTATTACGTCATTACCCGATACGCCGTAGCTGGCCCGCAATTTCAGGTCGGTCACGAACTTCTGCTGCTGCATGAATGATTCATCGCTGATACGCCAGCCCAGTCCTACGGATGGGAAGAATGCCCATTTGTGCCCCTCGCCTAACTTGGACGAGCCGTCGCTACGTCCCGTGACGGTCAACAGGTATTTTTCCTTGAAGCTGTAATTAACGCGGCCGGTAAATGAAATCAGCTTGTTCTGGCTATATCCACTACCATAGAAAGGATTCTGGTTGGCAGCAGCCAGGTTGTAAAAATACTGCGCCGGAATCAACTGGTTGTTACCTCCCGCAAAACTCGACGTATTCGTAAATGTCAGGTAACTGGTTACGCCCGTAATCGTGAACGAATGGTCCTGAATGGCGCGCTTATAAGTTAGTACATTTTCCCAGCTCAGATTACGGTTCTGGTTGCTGGTGATCGAAGCCTGTGATCGGGTACCCGCACCGTCGATGGTGTTCCGACCGTAATAACTTCCCAATTCGTTGGTTGAGAAAATGGCTCCCAAGGTTGAACGTAGCGTAAATCCTTCAAAAGGGCGCAGTTCGAGATAAGTCGACAGCGTACCGCGATTGATTTTGTTGTTACGTTTGTAGGCATTCGGCTGTTCGTCGGCTAGCGGGTTAATGACTGTGCCCCCTAGCGGAAAGGGTTGAAAATTGCCGTTTTCATCGAAAGGCGTACCGAGTGGTGGAATGTTGGACGCCCGGTTGAACGGATCCCGACGAACATCGTTGTCGATATACGCCAATTGGGCCTGAATACCGGCTGTAATCCAGTTGTTAATGGTTTGATCGACGTTGATTCGGGCTGAATACCGCTTGAATTCGTCCAGTCGAAGAATACCCTTTTCGTTATAATAACCCAGTGAGAAATAGATCTTGGTTTTATCGGTGCCAGCGGTAATACCGAGCTGGTGATCCTGCTGGAATCCCGGCTGCAGCAATAACTTAGGCCAATCCGGAAACTGCTGCTTCTGAATTGCATCAAGCTGGAGCGCGTTGAAAATCTTCGAATCATCGGCCGGACTGCTCCAGGTGCCCGATGCCCGGTAGGCTTCGCGCCGGAAAGCAATGTATTCAGGGCCAGTCATAAATTGGCCATAGCCAGCCACTTCCGACATACCAGCGTAACCGTTATAGCTCAGTTTAGCCTTGCCACTACTGCCGCGCTTGGTCGTAATAATGATAACGCCATTGGCACCACGCGACCCGTAAATTGCGGTCGAGGAAGCATCTTTCAATACGTCGATGGAAGCGATATCGTTTGGATTAATGTCATTCGCATTGACCCCCTGCACGCCATCAACGATGTACAGTACGTTGTTGGAACTGCTAGGGTTGGCAATGGAGCGGTTCCCCCGAATACGGATGGAAGCATTTGCGCCCGCGTAGCCACTGTTACGAGTAATGTCAGCGCCCGGAATCTTACCCTGAAGGGCTTCTACCGGTGATGTTACTGGCAATTTCGCCGTTTCATCGCCTTTGATCGATACCACAGAGCCAGTCAGGTCGCGCTTACGCTGCGTACCATAGCCGATCACCACCACTTCATTCAATTGCTTGCTATCGACGGCCAGTGTTACGTTCACTTCCGATTGATTCCCAACAGCAAACTCCTGCGACAAATAACCTACAAAGCTGAATACCAACGTAGTAGGTGTTTCAGGAATCGTCAACTGATACGTACCATTTTGGTCGGTTGTCGTTCCCTGATTCGTATTTTTAATGACGACACTCACCCCCGGCAAACCCTGCCCATTTTCATCTTTAACGGTTCCACGGATCGGCCGGTCGGCCGTTGATAAAGCGGACGTAGCGGTAAAGGGTGACGTAGCAGCGAGTTTCACCATGCCCAAGTCCGGTCGTTGCTGAAGACTGGCAACTGTTTGCGAGGAAGCTACAGTCGGGAAACCTACCTGGGCTAGCCAGAGAAGGCTAAAAAACCAGGTACAAATTTGTTTCATACGCATACTGTTGAGGAGTTTAACGAAGGAATAGTTTAGTTTACCAGACTGACAGTCAGAGATATAAATACCTTACAGAAATAGAAAACGAAAGCTGGCACTTAACTTCCTGAGAAGTTGAGGCTTTTAGACAGTTTAAATTGATTAACAAACTTAGTCTATTGAATGAACCTTAAACTCCATCATTTTTTCTAAAAATTGTACAATATTATCATGGTACAACTATTGGAAAGTTTTGCATTTTAAGAAGAGGACTAATGAGCTGAGCTTATGGACTGCCTTTTCGAAAGAAGAACTTCTTCGGCTCGGATAGTAGAGGAGTAAATTTTTTACGAAACAATCAGGACGCAGTGATCGTCGCCTGGTGAGCAGCTTCTTCTTGTGGTTGATTCTCGGCAGGTCGGCGACGCCAGTAGTTGGCCAGAATCGAGCCCGAAATATTCATCCAGGGGCTAAACACGGCGGCTGGTAAACCGACCGTTCCCAGTTTGCCCATGCTGCCCGCAAGCCCTGACGCCATTCCGCCGTTTTGCAAACCGACCTCAAAGGCAACCGTACGCGCCGAATTTTTGTCAAGGCCAAATAAGCGGCTGAGCCAGTATCCGAAAAAATACCCGGCTCCATTGTGAATAACCGAACAGAGAAACAGCAAAAATCCCACTTTCAGAAGGTTATCGCGTCCGGCGGCAGTGGTAACGGCAGTGAAGTAAATAATCCCAAACATGGATAAATAAGGCATCATTTCATCCAGTCTCGGATTGCGCGTAGCCAGTTGGTGGTAGATAACGCCCACAACTAAAGCCCCCAACAGAAAACTGAACAGTTCGAGCGCCTGCAATGCTTCAGGACTGGATACGTTTGTTTCCAGAAACGACCACCCACCCAAAGCCAGCACCATCAGCCAGCCTGCTGATAAAACAAATAAAATGTTGACGGTTTGCCGCCCTGTTTCAGAAGCGGTTTTCAGGTAATCGTGCAAAAGGGCCGCGAAGATGGGAACGATCACAATTTTAACAATCTCCATCATCATGTTCACAAATTTGATGTCGATCAACGTACCAGCCAGCAGCTTCAAAAGGAGTGGCGTCAGAAACGGAGCCGCTAACGTAGCCATCGCCGTAACAACCACTGAAAGTACCAGATTCGCTTTCGCCAGATACACCATTACGTTGGAAGCCAATCCACTTGAGCAGGAACCAATGAGAATAACGCCTGCAGCAATTTCCGGATCAAACTGAAAGATTTTGGTGAGTAGCAAACCCATGAGCGGCATCACCGTGAAGTGACAGAAAAGCCCAACCGCAACGCCTTTGCCTGTACTGCCCAATCCAGAAAAATCGCGGATGCTCATCTGAATTCCCATACCGAACATCACCGACTGAATAATCAGCAGAATGAGCCATTTATTTCGCAGATCGAACGAGCCCCATTTCGTAAATGCCGCCGGATAAATCATAGCCGCCACGACCGCCACAATAATCCAGGCCGTGTATTGATACGTCCTCAGTGCCGGAATCACATTCATCCCCAACGCAAAACTAACCGACGTAACGACTGCTGCTGGTTGCCAGATGGCAGCATTTTGCAGCAGCAAACCGACCAGCAATAGAGCACCTGCAAGAGCTGAAATGAGTAAGGGAAGCTTGTTCATGATTCGAAACTGGGTATTTATAGTTTGTCATCCTGACGAAGGAAGGATCTTAAAATATCCAAACTAGTACGTTTGGGAACGTTAAGGTCCTTCCTTCGTCAGGATGACAAAAAAATGTCTAAGCGCTACGTCAATTGTTCCGCCAGATATTGAATTGCAATCGGCGGGCTCGCCAGAATGGGCACTTTTTTGTCCGCAGCATCCAACGTATCGACCACCCGCGCCATCGATGCCTGTGCCAGCAAAATAACATCGACTTTGGTACTCAATTCTTTCAGGGCCGACGCTACCATCTCATCATGTTTAGCCGCATCGCCACTCATGAGCGCGTCGAACGCACCTTCGCACAGAACCGATGTCAGTTCGATTTCCTTTACGGCCACGGCTGCCCGGCGACGTACCAAATCGCTGGTTGGGCCGAGGGTTGTCGGTAACGTAGCAATAACGCCAATACGTTTGCCGGTCTGAACAGCTTTATCAGCCATCGGCTGATCGACACGTAGCACGGGCACTTTGGTAAGCGCAGCCGATGCTTCCACGGCGACCCCAATGGAGGAACAGGTTACCAGAATCATATCGGCACCCGCAGCCTCCGCCGACCCTACGTAATTGACAACGCGCCGGGCGCCATCGGGCGTAAGTTCACCGCATTTGATTACGTTTTTAATCAGACTGTCATCGACAATATTGAATGTTTGCACACCAGGCAGGTATTCGCTGCAAAGCTGCTGGAAAACAGGCACTAACGTAGCAGACGTATGAATCAGCCCTAAAGTTTTTGGGGGCATAACAGATATTTTTTAACTTAATATTTCGTCATCCACTTTGTCATCCTGACGAAGGAAGGACCTTAAAGTATCCATATTCTCAAGTTCGGAAACCTTAAGATCCTTCGTGCCTCAGGATGACAAAAACAATTATT
The DNA here is from genome assembly GCF_014699005.1 of Spirosoma profusum. Classification (GTDB taxonomy): domain Bacteria; phylum Bacteroidota; class Bacteroidia; order Cytophagales; family Spirosomataceae; genus Spirosoma; species Spirosoma profusum. The sequence continues at coordinate 23,068 of NZ_JACWZY010000046.1, read as the reverse complement.
AAAAAACTCTTCCTTCGAGCAGCACTCCGAAATAATTTTCAGCACCAACCTGCCCACCTTTAAAATTGACCTCAACGCCATCCAACGGCGAACTGGGAGCCGTAGCACGACAAAGCGGTGCGCCGGGAACCAGCGGTGCAATCATTTCAACAGCTTCGATACCCATTGCTCGGGCGGCATAACTAGACGTATCACCCCCCGCCACCACAACTCGTTTGATCGACGTTTGGCCAACAATTTCTCTGGCAATCTCCCCAAGCGCCGTACCTAGTTTCTCCGACGACAACGTAGTACCTGGTTTCGCTACGTTACCCGCCGTGTGAACGATAACGCTACGTTCCTGATTGATCTCCGAAACGGTCCGCTGAACGTAATCGGTTAATCGATTTACTGCCGAATCGTCATGAATTTGCTGAGCATTCAGAATAACTTCGGCAAATCCATTTTCTTTCGCCCAATCAATTTGCCCCGACGTAACGGGCGAACAACTTCCCGACAGCACAAGCATCGGCGCAGCTTTTCTGGGGTCAGGCCAGGACGTAACAGGCGCAAAAACCTGGTAATGATTCCAGTATTTCCCCAACGCCATATCGACACCCGATGAGCCTACCGAGAAAAGCGGATTCTGCGGGTGTGCGTACGAATCCATCAGTTCGCCAATGGGTAATAAATGCTCTTCGTAAAGGGCATCGAACAGAATAATTTCGGCGTTATCCTGCAACAACGACGTAACAAAATTCTGAATAGCGTCCTGACTTTTAACCACTTGCAATATGTCCAGCAAGCCAACCTTTTTATCCGTTTGCTTCGCCAGATGCAACCGTAAATCACTTTCGTCAGCGGGCGTAACGGGGTGCTTGCTCATGGACGGGTGCCGGTCGAGCCGGTAAATCGTTCCGGCGCTACCAATTCCCATACGGGCAAATAGATTCCCAAAAACGCAATAGCGCCCCAGCGATGGTGCCGCCACCAGCAACGGCACAAAATTCTTCTGAAAGACGTCCTGCCCCACATCGATTGCTTTCCCAATACTACCCATCGTCGGCGACGAATCGAACGTAGAGCAGACCTTGTAATGCACATGTCGAGTGCCTAGTTTCCGCAAATCGGTAAAGGCCGAACGTAACGTTTTTTCCATCGCATCGGGCGTCATCGAACGGGTCATTCCGGCTACACCAATGGCGTTCAGGTTTTGGTACGTTGCTAATCGTTCGGGCGAAGGTGGTTCAATGAACAACGCCGTTTTAACCCCCGCCCGACTCAGAAATTCAAGCGCATCGGTAGAACCCGTAAAATCGTCGCCGTAATAAGCGAGGACTAGAGACGTATTCACATTATTTCCCTCCGAATTTTTCAACTGACTTCCCAAACTCCGGATACGTAGTGGCCGCTTCGTCAAGGCTTAAACCATCCACCGCTGCTTTCCAGGCTTGCTGGAGCGCCGTTACGCCCGCCGATGGCCCCATCGGATGCGCCAGAATACCACCGCCCGCCATGTAGAGTAAATCAACGGTTTTCGTCCGGCGATACGTTTCGAACGCCTGCCCTCCCCATTGCCCCGATGACACGACGGGTAATACGGAATAGCCGCCGAACATCGGCTTTAAACAGGCTTCGATGGATTGCACGACACTATCGTCCGACTCCCAGAATTTATTCTGAATACCGTTCACATGAATCTGATCGACACCCGCCAGTCTCCATAGTTTTTGGTAAGCCGGAAACTCGATTCCCAGCAGTGGATGACGTGTCATCATGCCCCAGCCGTTCCGATGGCCGTGAATCGCAAGTGCCCGCTGGTCGCAGATTTTCTTCGTGGCCGACATGCCGACACTGTTCAGACTAACCATCGCACACGTACCACCACTATTTACGACTTTTTCGTAGCGACGTAGCATCTCATCAATTTCCCCGCTGATGTTAAAAGCGTACATCACTTTCTTGCCCGTTTTATCCGCGTGTCGGTTAATGACATTCATCACCGCATCGACCCGTTTATCAAAGGGCGAATTGGCTGTGGAACCCATTAATTCGTCGTCTTTCACAAAATCAATACCAGCTTCGGCCAGGGTTTTCACCAGATCAGCCGTTTGTTCGGGCGTTAGACCAATGCTTGGTTTGATGATCGTTCCGATAAGAGGCCGCTCCTGCACACTTGTCAATTCACGACAACCCGCAATACCAAACTCTGGGCCTTTATAATGATCAGCGTAGGAGTCAGGCAATTCGATATCAAGGAGTTTCAGGCCGGTAAACTGGCGAATTTCATATAAATTTCCCTGCAGAGTTGAGATCAGCACGGGTAGATTATAGCCAAAATTCTCCACCGACCACGATACTGTAACCCTAGCCCGATGATATTGCTCTGAAGCACTAACGGCACCCGGAATGGCTGGTTCCGAAACCGTTCCCAGATAAATAACAGAATCAACACGGGCAGCAAAACGATTTTTCAGTTCCTCGGTTTCACCGGGGACAGCCACAAAGGTGCCCGATGACTGCTCACCAGCCAGCACTGCTGCCGCCGATTCCGGGCTGAATGGAGTCTCTATATAATACGTAGCGGAAATCCGTTCCAAGCGTGTATCCTATTATTAGATAGTATAAAAGCCAAAATTAATAGCAATAATCTCCTACAAACTACGCTATGTTCGCCGGAAATTGTAGGATGTTAGCGTAATCGTACAGATCGTTTAGTTTACCACCTGTACGAATAATCTGGCTAAACATAGCTAGTTGCTCGCTTGGCTACCCGACAAAAGTGCCCGTTTTTAGAGCGTTTACTATTACTTTAATCCGGAATGATAATATCCTATACATTGCCGAAAAAATGATATAGATATTGCCGCATTTTATAGGCTTATTTTGAGCTTGTAATACAACCCGAATCGCTACCTTACTATCATTTCTCTCAACAGAAATTTTCGACAATGAAAAAACTAATCGCTCCTTTAGTGCTTTCCATCCTTCTGGCAGGTCGGCAGACAAGTACGCTGGCGCAGTATCCGACAATTCCGGCCGATGTTCAGAAAGAAAGCGATGAACTGCTGAAAGAGACCTGGCGTCAATCGGATATTGCCTGGGAAAAAGCGAAGCCTATTATTGCGAAAGAAGCAAAGGAAGGGCGACCTTATATCCCCTGGGCGGCCCGTCCGGTCGATTTGCCGCAGGCCAGTATCCCGGCTTTTCCGGGGGCTGAAGGCGGTGGTGCCTATACGTTTGGTGGGCGCGGTGGTAAAGTTATTGTCGTGACAAGTCTGGCCGATAGTGGTCCCGGTACGTTGCGGGAGGCCTGCGAACAAGGTGGCGCACGTACCGTTGTGTTCAACGTAGCGGGTATCATCAAATTAAAAAGCCCACTGATTATCAGAGCTCCTTACATTACAATCGCTGGGCAGACGGCACCGGGTGATGGCGTTTGTATAGCGGGCGAATCGGTCTGGATCAATACGCACGACGTATTGGTTCGGTTTATGCGCTTCCGGCGGGGCGAAACGGGCGTTGGCCGTCGCGACGATTCGATTGGAGGAAATCCCATTGGCAATATCATGATCGACCACGTATCGGCAAGCTGGGGGCTCGATGAGAACATGTCGATGTACCGCCATATGTATAATGACAGCACCGGTAAAACCGTAGAAGAAAAGCTGCCAACGGTTAATATTACGATTCAGAATTCGATTTTCTCGGAAGCGCTCGATACGTGGAATCACGCATTCGGCAGTACGTTAGGTGGCGAAAATTGTACGTTCATGCGTAACCTGTGGGCCGACAATGCAGGCCGGAATCCGTCGATTGGCTGGAATGGTATTTTCAATTTCGCCAACAACGTAATCTTCAACTGGGTGCACCGCTCGATGGACGGGGGCGATTATACAGCTATGTACAATATTATCAACAACTACTACAAGCCCGGCCCCGAAACGCCTAAAAATTCGCCCCTTGCATACCGTATCTTGAAACCTGAATCAGGACGTAGCAAGCTGCCTTATCGGGTGTACGGACGAGCATACGTAGCGGGCAATATTGTTGAGGGTAATGAGAAGGTGACGAAAGATAATTGGGACGGTGGCGTTCAGGTTGAGGATCAGGCGAATGCGGGAGAATACACGGCCAACATCAACTGGAAAGAGCCACTGCCCATGCCTAAACTCACCATCGTATCGGCCAAACAGGCCCATGACTTTGTGCTGGAAAATTCCGGCGCTACGTTACCAAAGCGTGATCCGGTCGACACGCGCATCGTTGAGCAGGTACGTACCGGAAAGATTACGTATAAAGAAGGCGTAAAATTGCCCGAAACACAGTTCAAACACCGTCGTTTACCCATCGATTCGTATAAAAATGGCATCATTACCGATCCGATTCAGGTCGGTGGTTATCCTGAATACAAAGGCGCGCCTTACGTTGATTCGGATAAAGATGGCATGCCTGATGCCTGGGAAACCAAAAACGGCCTGAATCCGAAAGATGCATCAGACGCCAGCCAGGATAAAAACAAGGATGGCTATACCAATATTGAAGAGTATCTGAATAGCGTTGTGTCCGCTGCTCAGGTTCGGCCTAGAACGTAGTGTTTCTTTTGTCATTCTGACGAAGCCGGGCCGCCGAAGCGGAAAAACCTTAAAGTATACTTACTTAATCCTTAGGAAACCTTAAGATTCTTCCGCTCCGGCGGCCCGGCTTCGTCAGAATGACAAAAAATAAAAATGCCTTAATTCCTCCTAAACCGTGCTCAAACTCAACCTCTTTGCCACTATCATTTCGCTTCTGCTTGCTTTTGGGCGGACGGAAGAAGTACGTGCGCAAGGAAAGAAACCCGCTCCACCAAAACCAGTGTCACTGGGGAGCGATGGGCATTTGGTATACACGCCTGATGAGTTGGGCAACCGCATTCCTGATTTTTCATATTGCGGATATCAGGCTGGAGAACAGGCCATTCCGAACGTAGCGATTCAAGTCACGGTGCCGGTACGCAAAGGCGATGCCACACGACGGATTCAGGCGGCTATTGACTACGTAGCGTCGCTGCCGACCAATAAAGACGGTTTTCGTGGCACGGTTTTGCTGGAAAAAGGAGTCCATGAAGTCTCAGGCAGTCTCACCATTTCGGCTTCGGGCGTAGTGCTACGTGGTAGTGGCGTGAATGCGACAACCCTGCTTGGAACTGGTTTCAGTCGTGAAAATCTTATAACAATTTCTGGCAAAAACGACCGTCAATTAGCTTCTTCGGTCGCGATTTCTGACCGTTACGTTCCCGTCAACGCGACCAAAATTCGCGTTACCAACGTAGCAGATTTTAAGATTGGCGATTACGTTCAGGTTCGTCGGCCTTCGACTAAAGAGTGGATTCAGAAACTAGGTACTGATACGTTCGGCGGAGGAATTTCGGCACTAGGCTGGAAACCGGGTCAGCGCGACCTGTTTTGGGATCGGCAAATTACCGCCGTCAACGATACCGAAATCACGCTGGATGCACCCTTGACGACGGCGCTGGATTCGGCTTATGGTAGCGGAACGGTTGCCCGCTACGCCTGGCCGGGACGTATCACGCACACGGGAATTGAAAATCTGCAACTTGCTTCAACATTCGACAAAAGCAATCCGAAAGACGAAGACCATCGCTGGATGGCCATCGTTCTCGAAAACGTGCAGGACGCCTGGGTACGGCAGGTTGTGTTTCGGCACTTTGCGGGTTCGGCGGTATTTGTTCAGGAAACGGCCAAACGTATCACCATTGAAGATTGCCATTCGCTGGAGCCGGTTTCTGAAATTGGGGGAGAGCGACGTAATACGTTCTTTATCAAAGGGCAACAAGTTCTTTCTCAACGACTTTATTCAGAATCGGGTATTCACGATTTTGCGGTTGGTTTTTGCAGTGCCGGGCCGAACGCGTTTGTGCAGTGTGAGTCACATCTTCCATTCAGCTTCAGCGGCAGTATCGATAGTTGGGCGTCGGGCGTGCTGTTCGACGTAGTGAATGTGGATGGCAACGCGCTACGTTTCGCCAATCGTGGTCAGGATGAACAGGGCGCGGGCTGGAATGCGGCCAACAGTGTTTTCTGGCAATGCACCGCTTCTCGTGTCGATTGTTACCAGCCTCCAACGGCGCAAAATTGGGCGTTCGGTACGTGGGCGCAGTTCTCAGGGGATGGTTACTGGGATCGGTCGAATGAGCATGTGCAGCCACGTAGTTTGTACTACGCTCAATTGAAAGATCGTTTGGGCGAGCGTGTTACGTCTCGAACCATTCTGTTGCCCGTTGACTCAGAAGCGTCGAGCAGTCCGAAAATCGACGTAGCGGCCGCACTCACGAAAGAAGCGATCAAGCCAGCGCCGACATTATACGATTTTATCACAGCCGCACCTCTGCGTCAACCCATTCCTGCTACGTCATCAGCGAAGTCGATTGATGTTCTCGGACTTCCTAAAGAGCAACTTGTCAAAAAGGCGGAACCAATGCAGATTCAGCAGGGGAAACTGGTTCGCGGTGGTACGTTGCTGGCTGGTCGGCGGCAGGAAATAACCTGGTGGAATGGCAGCGCGCGCCCTTATGGATTGGCCGGAGCGAAATCACATATTACGCGCTACGTACCAGGTATGACAGGCAAGGGATTGACTGATAATCTGGACGTAATGACCGATTCGATGAAGGCTGATAACGTACTGGCTATCGACCACAATTATGGTCTCTGGTACGACCGTCGGCGCGACGATCACGAACGAATTCGTCGGATGGATGGCGACGTTTGGCCGCCGTTTTATGAGTTACCGTTCGCGCGCAGTGGAAAAGAAACGGCCTGGGATGGCCTGAGCAAATACGATTTAACCAAATACAACCATTGGTACTGGAATCGACTGAAACAGTTTGCCGACCTTGCCGACCAGAAAGGACTGGCTTTGATTCACGAAAATTATTTCCAGCACAACATCATCGAAGCGGGTGCGCATTACGCTGATTTCCCCTGGCGACCCGCCAACAATATCAACAACACGGGTTTTCCTGAACCTGTACCCTACGCGGGCGACAAACGAATTTTCATGGCTGAGCAATTTTACGACGTATCGCATCCAGTTCGGCGGGCATTGCATCGGGCCTACATTCGCCAGTGTCTTAACAATTTTACGGGTAACACGGGCGTGATTCAGCTTATCAGTGCTGAGTACACCGGTCCACTGTCTTTCACGCAATTCTGGATTGATACGATTAGCGAATGGGAACGCGAAACCGGCAGGAAAGTAATCGTTGGTCTTAGTACTACCAAAGATGTTCAGGACGCGATTTTAGCCGATGCCAAACGTGCTTCGGTCGTCAATCTGATTGACATTCGGTACTGGCATTATCAGGCCAACGGTGCTACGTATGCGCCCGCCGGTGGTCAGAATCTGGCTCCCCGTCAGCACGCCCGACTAACCCCGCCAAAGAAAAGTTCGTTTGAGCAGGTCTACCGGGCAGTAAAAGAATATCGCCAAAAATTCCCGGAGAAGGCCGTTACGTATGCCGCCGATAGTTACGATTCGATGGGCTGGGCGGTGCTAATCGCCGGAGGTTCCATGCCGAACGTACCATCATTGACCGACCCGCAATTTCTGGCTGAGGCCGCAAAAATGCACCCGCTTGATTTGCCACAAACGCCTGCAAACCAATGGGCATTGGGCGACGAAAAAACGGGCTATATTCTTTACAACGAATCATCGAATGCAGTTCAGCTTGATCTGACGAAAGCGGCTGGTACGTTCACTATATATTTTGTAAATCCGAAAACAGGGCAAATCACCAAATCGAACGACGTAGCGAAAGGTGGTAGTGTCGTTAGTTTGAAAAAACAGAGTGAAGGGGCCGAGGTGATTTGGTTGAAAAAAAGTAAAGGGCTATGAGGAAAAATAATATTACCCCCAACCCCCTGAAGGGGGCTAGAATTCGCGGCCTAAAAGCCCCCTTCAGGGGGTTGGGGGTAATATTATTTTTCTGCCTCACTCACCTCCACGCGCAAGACACCGTTCGCTACGTGGGTACTACGTTGTCGAATGTTGATTATCACCACGGGCAGTTAGGTCCTGCGGTGGGTGTGCATAACATTCAGGTTTTCAGGGCGAATCGCGAGCACCCGGAGTTGGCGGGTGGTTTGAACTGGACGTACAACCACGCGCCCATGCTGACCTACTGGAACAATACGTACTACGTTCAATTTCTGAGCAATCCGGTTGGCGAACACGTACCACCCGGCCAGACACTACTTCTGACGTCAAAAGATGGTTCCAACTGGTCGAAACCGACGGTCGTTTTTCCGCCCTACAAAATACCCGATGGCTGGAAAAAGGAAGGTCGGCCAGAGGTGGCGAAGGACTTGTATGCGGTGATGCACCAGCGAATGGGTTTCTACGTAGCAACGAACAAACGGCTGCTGACGCTTGGATTTTATGGCATCGTGATGGGACCGAAAGATGACCCAAACGACGGAAATGGCATCGGCCGGGCCGTTCGCGAAATCTATTCCGATGGAAAGTTCGGGCCAATTTACTTCATCCGGCACAATACGTCCTGGGATAATCGGAGCGCCGACCGAACCAAGTCGACGTATCCGTTTTACACGACTTCGAAAGACAAGGGTTTTGTGGATGCCTGCAACGAACTGTTGAGTAATACCTTAATGATGCAACAGTGGATTGAAGAAGCCGACCGCAACGACCCGTTGATTTCACTTAAGAAAGACGTAAAGGCGTTCAGTTATTATCATTTGCCTGATAATCGGGTGGTTGGACTCTGGAAACATGCCTTGACGACAATCAGCAAAGACGACGGCAAAACCTGGCTCTACAATCCGCTTCGGGCACCGGGTTTTGTGAATAGCAATGCCAAAATCTGGGGGCAAAAAACGTCGGATGGGCAGTACGTTACCGTCTACAATCCATCGGAATTCCGCTGGCCGTTGGCCTTGTCGACCAGCAAAGACGGGCTGAATTACACGAATCTGCTGCTGGTCAATGGCGAAATTACGTCCATGCGCTACGGTGGCGCTTACAAGTCCTATGGCCCTCAGTACGTTCGCGGTATCGAAGAAGGAAACGGTACTCCGCCTGATGGCAATTTGTGGGTGACGTACAGTGTGAATAAGGAAGATATCTGGGTTTCCAGGATTCCGGTACCTGTCACCGACGTAGTGACTTCGCACCCGAACGAAACCTTTGCTACGTTGCCTGCGGGCGAAGAACTGAAACTCTGGAACATCTACAGTCCAATCTACGCATCGGCCAAAATCGAGCCACTAGACGGAGCGAAAGCGCTGGTGCTACGTGACAAAGATCCGTTCGATTACGCCAAAGCGGAGCGGGTGATTCCTGATTCAAAGAAAGTTGTCGTCGAGTTTACGGTAGCTCCTCAACATCGGACCGCCGACCGAGCCAATAAAGGTACGTTACACATTGAGTTTCAGGATGCGAAAGGCAATGCAGCAGTACGACTGATGTTTGATTCCGACAGCCTGTTGAAGGCCAAAGTGGGCTACCGCGATTCGAACATTCAGAAATACGAAGCGGGGAAACAGTATGACGTACGTATCGAATTGGACCGCGACAAACGGATGTTCACTACGTTCGTCAACGGTCAGTCGAAAGGAACGCGGTTGTTTTTTGCGCCTGTAGCGTCGTTCCGTCGGGTTGTTTTCCGAACGGGTGGGGTGCGCCGTTTTCCGGATGCTGATACGCCTACTGACCAGAGCTACGATCTGCCTAAAGGTGGTGAATTGGAGCCTGAAGCCGTTTACGTGATTAAGTCTTTTAAAACAAGCGCATTACAGAACCGAGCAGAGTGATTTTTCTTGTCATGCTGACCGGGCCGCCGGAGCGGGAACGAAGCATCTTAATGTTTCATAAATCTCAAGTTTGGATACTTTAAGATGCTTCCTTCGTCAGCATGACAAGAAATCAACAGAAAAAGCCTCATAATGAAATGAATAGAAAAACACGTTATATAGCCCTACTCATCACACTGGCGTTTTCCAGTGCTACGTTCGCTCAGGTAGCCAAGTGGCAATCAGGATTGGTGACGGATGAGTTTGTGGTTGAGAATCCGCCTTTCCCGGAAAGTCATGCCGCTACCATCGCCGAAACGCCAACTGGGTTGGTATCAGCCTGGTTTGGAGGTACTAAAGAGCGAAATCCGGATGTATGCATCTGGATCAGTCGGCAGGAAAAAGGCAAGCAGGGTGCCGCCCAGTGGCTGGCTCCGCAGAACGTAGCGAATGGTATCGTCAATGATACGTTGCGATACGCCTGCTGGAATCCAGTTCTGTATCAGATACCCAAAGGTGATTTGATGCTTTTCTACAAGGTTGGCCCAAGTCCGTCGAAGTGGTGGGGACAACTGAAAACGTCGTCGGATGGCGGGCGTACATGGTCGGCGGCAAAGAAGTTGCCCGAAGGCTATATTGGCCCAGTCAAAAACAAACCGGTTTTACTCAGTAATGGAAACCTAGTTTGTCCGTCCAGTACGGAAGGCGCTGGCTGGAAACTACATTTCGAAATAACCCCTGATTTTGGCAAAACGTGGCGAAAAGTTGGGCCGATCAACGACGGAAAAACTTTGAATGCTATTCAACCCAGTGTTTTGTCGTACGGAAACGGTAAACTCCAGATTCTGGCACGTAGCAAAGACCGCGCTATTGAAGAATCCTGGTCAACAGATAACGGCGAAACCTGGTCACCACTAAGCAAAACGAACTTACCGAACAATAACTCAGGCACCGACGCGGTCACGCTGAAAGATGGTCGGCAGGTGCTGGTGTATAACCACGTATTACCACCCGGTGATCTTGCCAAAGGCCCACGCACTCCGTTGAATCTAGCTATATCGAACGATGGAAAAAACTGGTCCGCAGCTATGATTCTGGAAGATTCGCCGATTAGCCAATACTCATATCCATCTGTAATTCAGACAAGTGACGGAATGATTCACGTGATTTATACCTGGCGTCGTCAGAAGATTAAACATGCCGTTATTGATCCGAAAAGACTGAAGATCAAACCAATTGAAAACGGTGTCTGGCCTTCGATGGACGGGTACTCAGCACCGATTGCCAAAGAGATTACGAAGGATTAGAGATCATTTTTTTGTCATTCTGAGGAACGAAGAATCTTAAACTTTCCTAATGTGACGCTTTAAAATTCTTCGTTCCTCAGAATGACAAAAAACACTCAATCAGAATTTAACCGAATGAGTCAATTTTTAACCATACAATTCCCCGGCAAACTGGTCTTTGGCAACGGGTCGCTGGCGAATCTGGCCGATGAGGTGATTCGCTTAACGCCCAAACGTGTGCTGCTAATCACGATCAGTCCGTTGCTTAGTACGTTGAAGAATCTTGTTGCTACGTTGGAAGTCAACGGAATACAGGTTCAAACTGATACCAGCATCGTCCAGGAACCGTCGTTTACCGATTTCACTACGTTGATGGAATCGGTGAACCCATTTAATCCCGACGTAGTGCTGGGAATTGGTGGCGGCAGCGTACTCGACGTAGCGAAACTGGTTGCCGCTCAACTCGACAACGACCAGACGCTTACCGCCATGCTGGGTATCGGCAACCTGAGCGGACGTAGTAAAAAACTCATCTGCGTACCTGCTACGTCGGGAACGGGTAGTGAAGCCTCCCCGAACGCCATTCTGGTCGATAATGCTGATAATCAGAAAAAAGGAATTATCAGCCCATTTCTGGTGCCGGATATCGTGTACGTCGATCCGCTGCTGACGATGAGTGTTCCGCCGTCGATTACAGCCGCTACCGGTATCGACGCGCTGACGCATTGCCTGGAAGCTTACACCAACAAGTTTACCCAACCCTTCATCGACATGTACGCGTATGAAGGCATGCGCCTGATTGCCAGCAACATTGTGCAGGCGGTACGCAACGGAGCCGATGAAGAAGCTCGCTCTCAGGTAGCTATGGGAAGTCTGCTCGGCGGATTTTGTTTGGGGCCAGTCAACACGGCGGGGGTTCATGCACTGTCGTACCCACTGGGCAGTATGTTCCATCTGGCGCATGGACTCTCCAATGCGTTGCTGCTGCCGTATGTTATGGAATTTAATATACCGGCGGCTGTCTGTCGATACGCTCAGGTAGCTACGGCGCTAGGGTGCGAACGAGGCAAAGATTGCGCTGAAACAGCCGCCAACGGTGTGCAGAAAATCAAGGAGTTAATTCGGGAATGCGGTATTCCGGCACGATTACGCGATGTTGAAATTCCTAAAGATGCCATTCCTCAGATGGCCGACGATGCTCTGAAAATCACTCGCTTATTGAAAAATAATCCACGGGAAATTACCCGTGATGATGCTATTGCCATTTATTCAGCCGCTTATTAGGCTATGACTATGAAAAAGAAATACCAGGGCGTTGTGGTTCCGCTGGTTACGCCACTAACCGAAGCCTATCGATTGGACGTAGCAGCCGTTGAGAAGATGGTGTCTAACCTCCATACCAGCGAAGCCATGCCCTTTATCCTGGGTACCACCGGGGAAGCGACTTCGTTGCCAATGTCGGTGAAAAAGGCTTACGTGAACGAAGCGGCAAAACTAAAATCGACTGGGCGGCAATCCGCTGACACAATCCTGTATGCGGGTATTTCCGCGAATTGCCTGGAGGAGTCGGTTGAGTTTGCCAACTACTGCTTCGATTCAGGTGTGGATGCGGTAGCAGCTACCCTCCCCTGCTATTACGTCTTATCGGAAGGGCAGATGAAACGCTATTTCGAGCAGTTGGCTGATCAACTGAATGGCCCGATGATTATCTACAACATCTTCGCCACGACCCGCATGTCGATTCCTATTCCAGTGATCGACGAGTTAAGTCATCACCCGAATATTGTCGGTGTTAAAGATTCGGAACGTAGCATGGACCGGCTGACGGAATCGGTAGCGCTTTGGGCAAATCGACCCGATTTCAGCCATTTTATGGGTTGGGCGGCCCGATCAGCCCATGCCATGCTGGCCGGTAGCGATGGTCTGGTACCCAGCACGGGAAATCTGTTTCCAGCCATATACCGCGATATGCTGAAAGCGGTTCAGAACGGTGACGAAGAGAAAGCGTTTTCCTGTCAGAATCAGTCGGATGTATTCGGTCATTTGTACCAGTCGGGCCGAACGCTGGGTGAATCGTTATGGGCGCTGAAAGTGCTGATGCAGGAATATGGCCTCTGCGGAACAACTATGATGCCCCCATTACAACCACAATCTGAGCAGGAAGAAACTACATTGAAAACCGACCTCGCTGAATTACTGGCGAAGGAAGAAATACAAATCTGATGTGTATAGTTTACGACTGCTTTTGTCATGCTGACGAAGCCGGGCCGCCGGCTTCGTCAGCATGACAAAAGCAGTCGTAAACTATATACCTGAAGGTACAGGCAAGCCCAATATATTAGAACCGCAAATCGGAATACCCCTAATAATGAACAACGAAGAAAAACCAATAATCGGGATCACAATGGGCGATCCAGCCAGCATCGGTCCCGAAATAGCCGTGAAGGCATTATTAAATCCGACGGTATACGAAATCTGCAACCCGGTTCTGGTAGGCGATGCTGGTGTGTTTTCGGATATAGCAAAAAGATTAAACCTGAACGTAGTAATACGTCCTATCCACTCCATACAAAACGCTACGTTCCAGTTTGGTACGATTGACGTATATGATCTTAACAACGTAGCGCTGAGCGATTTGCGATTCGGCGAAATCTCGGCCATGGCGGGCGAAGCCGCGTTTGCATCCGTAAAAACCGTTATCGATCTGGCGATGGCCGATGAAATTGACGCAACCGTAACGGGCCCGATCAACAAAAAATCCATCAACGAAGCCGGTCATCATTTTGCTGGTCATACTGAAATCTACGCGCACTACACCAACACGAAGAAATATGGTATGCTGTTAGTTGAAGATCAATTAAAAGTGATTCACGTATCGACCCACGTATCGCTTCGGCAGGCCTGCGATCTGGTGAAGAAAGACCGGATTCTTGAGGTAATTGAGTTGTTGCATAATGGACTGATTTCACTGGGCGAGTCGAATCTAAAAATTGGCGTAGCGGGTCTGAATCCGCACGCTGGCGATTCGGGCCTGTTTGGTACCGAAGATGATGAAGAAATCGCACCAGCGGTGACCGAAGCTAAACTCCGGGGATTTGACGTAGAAGGTCCGGTTCCCGCCGATACGTTGTTCTCCAAAGCAGCAACTGGTTATTACGGTGGAGTCGTAGCGATGTACCACGATCAGGGCCATATTCCGTTTAAACTAACGGGTTTCAAATGGAACGCCGAGAAAAAGCAGATGGATAGCGTTAAAGGCGTAAATATCACAATGGGTTTGCCCATCATACGTACCTCAGTAGATCACGGAACCGCTTTTGAAATTGCCGGTAAAGGTGTAGCCAGCCCCGATGCCATGCTGCTGGCGATTGAGTCGGCAGTTCAGTTGGCGAAAGTAAAGAACAAAACCGGAACGCCGGCCGGAATGAAAGAGCGAAAGAGCGACAAAAACTTGCGTCAGTATTCACTCTTTTAGTTTTTCACTCTTTCACTATTTCGCTCTTAAAAACATGGTTGCTGTCATTGCGGATGATTTAACGGGGGCAGCGGAACTGGCAGGTATTGGCCTAAGCTTTGGTTTGACTGTCGAACTGGCGATGTCGGTCAATCCGCAATCGACCGCCGAATTAATTGTTATTGCTACCGATGCGCGGTCTGTTTCGGAGTCGGAAGCTGTGCAGGAAATGAGTGAAGTGAGTGCTACGTTACGCACCATGAAGCCGCAACTGATTTTCAAAAAGACAGATTCGGTGCTACGTGGTTATGTAATTGCCGAGGCTAAAGCGCAATTGGACGTATTGGATTTAGAGAAAGCGCTTATTGTCCCGGCGAATCCAGCGTTGGGTAGAATGCTGATCGATGGTCATTACTACGTTCAAGGGCAGCTCATTCATCAAACCCATTTTTCAACCGATCCGGAGTTTCCGATCATCGAATCGGACGTACTGAAACGACTGTCGGTAAACGACGTACCATTAACTGTACAACCATCCACAACGGCCTCACTTCAGCCGGGCATTGTCATCGGTGAAGCCGGTACGCAGGGCGACTTAAAAATATGGGCCGGACGTATCGATGAGCAGACGTTACCGGGCGGTGGTGCGGGTTTCTTCGAAGCTGTCCTTGGCACGCGTTACGTTCCCAAACGCATACCGAGTCCAGAAATCATCTTAGGCAACCGCAAATTTTATGTATGTGGAACTGCCTTTGGACGTAGTGTCGAGTTGGTTAAAAAGGCAGCAGTAGCCAAAAATGGCGTCAGTTATATGCCGAAAAATCTGCTGAATTCCGTTGATCAGGAAGCCGCTGAATTAGCCAATTGGGTAGAACGAATCGTTGCATGTTTTGAGCGGCATGATGCGGTAATTATTGCGATAGAATCTAATACGAGTGGGCAGGCAATTCAACTACGCAGCGTAATGGCGAAAGCAGTGAAACAGGTACTTGATCAGGTTTCCGTAGATGAATTAATTATCGAAGGAGGTTCAACGGCGTCGGCTGTGCTACGTGAAATCGGTGTTACGCAACTTGCTCCGACGCATGAACTGGCAACTGGCGTCGTCCGAAGCGCGGCTATCGACCATGAGCCTTTATACATTACAATGAAACCCGGAAGCTATCGCTGGCCCACGGACTTATGGTCATTTTGATTAATTCCTGAACCGAATGTCAATCCCAACCCTTAGCCTGATCGATTACCTTATAATTGGTGCGGTACTGATTATCAACCTGTATTTTGGGTTGCGCTACGCGAAAAATCAACGTACTACCGAAACCTATTTTGCCGCCAGAGGCCGGGTGCCTGCCTGGGCCATTGGTATGTCGCTGCTGGCGACGCTCATCAGCAGTGTTACGTTTCTGGGTTATCCAAGCGAAGGGTATTCATCAAACTGGTTGTTGCTGGTTCAGGGCCTCATGGTGCCCGTTGTTTTGCTGGGTACCATCTGGTTCATCGTGCCGCTGTATCGCAAAGTCATTGGCCTCAGTACGTACGAATATTTCGAGAAACGATTCGGTTCCTTCGCTCGCTATTATAGCTCTATTGCGTTCGTTCTCAGGCAGTTTTCTTCGATGGGAACGGTTTTCTTTCTACTGTCGGTAGCGCTGACGAACATGACTGGTGGCGATACGTTCTACATCATTATCGTAGTCGGGCTGATTATCATTACGGTCAATTTGCTGGGGGGTATCGAAGCCGTCATCTGGCTGGACGTCTTTCAGGGATTTATGCTCTTTGCCAGCGGAATTCTCTGCGTTACGGTCATCTTATTCTCCGTCAATGGTGGATTTTCCGAGGTTATTCATACGGCTTCGGAGAATGGGCGAACTGGTTTTGGGCCATACGATCTGGATTTCACGAAACTCACGTTTGTCGTAATGGTCATTAACGGCATGTTCTACGCCATCCAGAAATACGGCACCGATCAGACCGTTGTGCAGCGCTACCTGACCGCCAAAACCGACAAAGCCGCCATCAAAGCGTCAATTTTAGGCATCTCACTGACTGTGCCCGTCTGGGCGCTGTTTATGTTTATCGGAACGGCGCTGTTCGTCTATTATAAACAGAATCCCCTACCCCAAAATCTGCGTCCGGATGCTATTTTCCCGTATTTCATCATGACGAAATTCCCGACGGGCGTGGTTGGATTCATTCTGGCGGCCATGATTTCGGCGGCTATTTGCAGCCTCAGTGCCGATCTGAATTCCTTAGCGGCCGTTGGCCTGGAAGATTTCTATAAAAAATTCCGTCCGACACGTACCGATAGCGAATACCTCAGGGTCAGTAAAACGATTGTCATCATTTCCGGCCTGATCGCAATAGGGATTGGCGCCATTTACTTACAAGCTGGTAATGAGGGAGTTTTAGGGATTGTCTTTACGTTATACGCTATCTTTTCAGGAGGTATTGTCGGAATTTTTCTGCTGGGTATTTTCAGTGCGCGCGCCAACCGGCAAGGGGTAAATATTGCCATTGTTACGTGTATTCTGTTCACTTCCTACGCCTTCCTGACGTCTACCAAAATTGGTTACGGAGATGCTAAACGACTGCTGTTAGACCTCGGTGCTTACAATTTCACCCATCACAAATTAATGCTGGGTGTTTATAGTCATTTAGTAGTCATTGGCGTTGGTTACGTAGCCAGCCTGTTCTTCCCGAAACCAAAACTGGACACTAATCTTTTGTACAGCGGTTGGCGGAAGTCATCGAAAGCGTCACTGGCCGAAGATTCTTCGAAACTCGCTACGTTCGGAAAATCTGGAAAAATCGCAGCCGTTTTACTGCTTGTCAGCAGCGTAACAGTCTTCGCCCAAACCGCTGACAATCAATTTAAGAAGCCGCTTAAGGAAGTTATTCAGCAAATAGAAAGTCGGTATTCGGTCAAGATTCGCTACCCGGAAGAGCTGGTGAAAGATAAATACGTTACGTATGCCGACTGGCGATTTCGGCCCGCTGATGTCGAAAAAACGATGGCAAATATTTTATCTTCTCAGGATATTACGTTCGCGAAAGAGGGTGATAAAAAGTATAAGCTTCAGTCTTACCAATATCACCTGAAAACACCCGAAGAAGGCAAACAGCAACTTAATTATCTGGCGACACTCTATCAGGACGTAGCGAGTTGGGAGCGTCGAAAAGCCGCACTACGTTCCTGCATGTGGGATGCGCTAAAACTCTCAAAACTGCCGGCAAAACCTAACAGCCAGCCGATCATCACCAACAAACGTACGTTCGATGGTTACACCGTCGAGAACGTAGCGATTGAAACGTTACCGGGCCTTTACGTTACAGGTTCGCTTTACAAGCCATTGAATACTAAAGGCTTGATGCCAGTGATTCTAAATCCAGACGGCCATTTTGGAGATGGACGTTATCGGGCTGATTGTCAGTATCGCTGTGCCATGCAGGCTCGTATGGGCGCCATTGCCTTCAGTTACGACCTCTTTGCCTGGGGCGAATCGGCGCTGCAATTCAAGAGTGAAGATCACCGTAAAAGCCTTGCTCAAACGGTTCAGATTCTGAACGGAATGCGCATTCTCGACTGGTTGCTTACACGCAGCAATGCTGATGCCAAGCGAGTAGCGATTAGTGGCGGTTCGGGTGGCGGAAGTCAGACCATGTTGATGACTGCCCTGGATGATCGCATTACGTTAAGTGTGCCGGTGGTGATGCTATCGTCGTATCACAGTGGCGGTTGCCCTTGTGAAAGCGGTATGGGCGTGCACCTGTGTGGAAACGGCACCAACAACGTAGAGATTGCCACGATGGCCGCTCCTCGCCCGCAACTTGTTATCTCCGACGGTAAAGACTGGACGCAACACGTACCGGATACGGAATTTCCGTTTCTGCAACGAGTGTATGGTTTTTATGGGAAAACCGATGTACTCAAAAACGTGCATTTGCCGCAGGAAGGTCACGATTACGGCAAAAGCAAACGCCTTGCTTTATATGATTTTCTGGCGCAGCACTTTAGTCTCGATCTTAAAAAAGTACAGGACAAAACGGGTACCATCGACGAATCGAAATGTACGATTGAGCCGTATCCGGCCATGTACGTTTTCGGTGAAAAGGGCGAAAATCTGCCCGCTAACGCAATTCGGAAGTTTGAGGATCTGGAAAAGCTGATCCAGTAACAACGTAGTAAAGCAACTTCCCAAACGCTTGCATTAATCCTATAAAACTCAACAACTATGGCTCTCTCCCGCCGACAATTCATTACGTCCAGTTCACTGCTATCAGCCGGATTATTTCTGCCAGATGCCTGGGTCCGGGCTACTTCTGTCGAAAAGCAAACCTATAAAATTGCGGTCGTTGATTTGATGATTTTGAAGCGCCAGAAATTGGGCGCTTTTCAACTCACCAAAGACATTGGCGCCGACGGTCTGGAAGTGGACATGGGCGGGCTTGGTCAGCGTGATACGTTTGATAACCAACTGGCTAATCCCGAAATACGGCAGCAATTTCTGGATAAAGCGAAAGAACTCAACCTGGAAATCTGTTCGCTGGCCATGTCGGGGTTTTACGCTCAGTCGTTTGCTACACGATCAACGTATCAGCGCATGATTCAGGATTGTTTCGATACGATGAAGGCGATGAACGTCAACGTAGCGTTTTTGCCGCTGGGTACTCAGGGAGACTTGGTGAAAAACCCCGAGCTACGTCCGGCCATTGTCGAACGATTGAAAGTTGTTGGTAAAATGGCAAAGAAAGCTGGTGTTGTGGTCGGCATCGAAACGTCGTTAGATGCTGCGGGCGAAGTGAAACTACTGGATGAAATTGGCTCAAAGAATATTCAGATTTACTTCAACTTTTCCAACCCGCTAAAAGCCGGACGCGACCTGCACAACGAGTTACGTATTCTGGGCAAAAAACGAATTTGCCAGATTCACTGCACTGACGAGGATGGAGTCTGGCTTCAGAATAACACCCGGCTTGATCTGAAAAAAGTAAAACAAACGCTGGATGATATGGGCTGGAAAGGCTGGCTGGTCGTCGAACGTTCCCGCGACGCCAATGACCCACGTAACGTCAAAAAGAATTTTAGTGCTAATACTACGTATCTAAAATCCATTTTTCAGGCGGGATGAGTCCCGATTGAGGACGTAGTAAGCTAACATCCTACAATGGGTTGTGAAAATAGCATATTCTATAGCGGTTTATTCCTATTAATTTTGAATTTCCGCAGATTCTTTTCAAACAGATATGCTTTACCGACTGTCAAACACGACGATTTCCTATAAATCACTCTCTTTAATTCTAGCTGGCTTTTGTTTCAGTTGCCTGACCACTTACGCCCAACAAAAAGGACTGGTCAATACGTCGCAAAGCAAGTTCGTTCGGTTGCAGGGCGTCAATATGAGCGATGTTATGTGGACAACGGGTTTCTGGGCTGATCGCTTTAAAGTTTGCCGGGATTCGATGGTACCTCACCTATGGGATACGTACACCAGCGAGAAAGTCAGTCACTCATTCGAGAATTTTAAAATTGCCGCCGGGCTCGCGTCTGGAAATTTTAAAGGCCCTTCCTTTCACGACGGCGATTTCTACAAAACGCTGGAGTCGCTGGCGGGTATGTACGCGCTCACGCACGACAAAAAGCTGGATGCCTTGATGGATGAGGCCATAGCCGTTATTGCCAAGGCGCAAATGCCGGATGGCTACATCTACACGAAGGCCATCATCCAGCAAAAAAAGTCGGGCGAGTCCACGCCGGGCGAGAAGAAAATGTTCGATGATAAGCTCAGTTTCGAGGCTTACAACTTCGGGCACCTGATGACAGCGGCTTGTGTGCATTACCGCGCTACAGGCAAAACTTCGCTGCTGGATATCGCAAAAAAAGCCACGAATTTCCTGATCGGTTTTTACAACAATGCCAGTCCCGAGCAGGCACGTAACGCCATCTGCCCATCGCACTATATGGGCATTATCGAGATGTATCGTACTACGCGGGAGCCTGGCTATCTGGCTTTAGCGCAGAAGCTAATCGATATTCGTGGGCAAACGGATGGTACCGACGACAACTCCGACCGGGTGCCGTTTCGGAAGATGACCAAGGTAATCGGGCACGCGGTTCGGGCTAATTACCTGTTCGCGGGTGCTGCCGACGTATTTGCCGAAACGGGCGATAGTACCCTGCTCGCTACGTTGGATTTGATGTGGGATGACGTGATTAATCGCAAAATGTACGTAACGGGCGGCTGTGGGGCACTTTATGATGGCGTTTCGCCGGAAGGAACTGCCTATAAACCTGACACGGTGCAGAAAATTCACCAGGCGTACGGCAAGGCATATCAGTTGCCGAACCATTCCGCGCATAACGAAACCTGCGCCAATATTGGCAGCCTACTCTGGAACTACCGGATGCTACAAATCACGGGCAAGGCCAAATATGCGGATGTTATGGAACTGGCGTTGTACAACAGTATTTTGTCAGGAATTAGCCTGGATGGAAACAAGTTCTTTTATACCAATCCGTTAAGCGCATCGGATGATTATCCGTATCACATGCGCTGGATGGGCGGCCGTCAGTCTTACATCCGCCTGTCGAACTGCTGCCCACCGAACACGGTACGTACCCTGGCAGAAGTGAGTAACTATGCGTATAGTGTATCCGATAAAGGCTTGTGGCTGAATCTGTTTGGCGCTAATCAATTGACCACTACGTTGAAAGACGGCTCTCCCATACGACTGACGCAGGAAACCGCCTACCCGTGGGATGGTGCCATAACCGTCACTTTAACGCAGGTGCCCAACAAATCATTTTCGGTATTTGTACGCATTCCGGGGTGGTGTCAGAATGCTACAATCAAAGTAAACGGAGTTGCTACGTCCGCAAAAATCCAATCAGGGGAATATGCGGAACTGAACCGGGCCTGGAAAGCGGGTGATAAAGTTGAGATCAACCTACCAATGTCCGTAAAATTGATCGAAGCCAATCCGTTGGTTGAAGAAGTACGTAACCAGGTGGCCGTAAAACGTGGCCCGGTTATTTACTGTCTGGAATCGGTTGATAACATGAAAGAAAAACTCACTACGTTGGCGCTGTCTCCGAAAAACAATCTCAAACCCAAACTCGTAACCATCGGAAATAGCGAACTGATGGCGCTGGAAGGCAATGCCCAACGTATCGACAACAATACCTGGACGAATCAACTCTACCGCGAAGTATCGGACAAAGCCCCAGCGTCCACTCCCGTTCGGCTGATTCCGTACTACGCCTGGAGCAACCGGGGGCATTCTGAAATGACCGTCTGGATTCCGTTAGTTCGGTAGATTAGTTCAGCGGTCCGATCGAAACCGATTAATTTACTGTCCATCCTGAATCGGCGCTTCGACTGAGATGGTCTGTGGCTGTCGCCGTTTGACGATCAAAAGTTAGTCTCGGATACTCAGGTGCAGGCTTAATTCCTTGCCAAAAGGAGGCTAACTAAAACTCAGCAGTCCAATTTATGAGTAGTCAATACTTTAGCTAAGTGCCGTTGATAGTTGACTAATGTCTGCTCATAATAAGCTACCAATCTTGATCGTCGAGTCTCACTTAAGTGGCTTATTTTCACCTGTTGCCAGCGCTGGTGGGTGGTCGCAATTATTGTCTCAAGCCGTTCGATGTACCGCTCTGTGCGCTCCCGTCGCGCTCGATGAACTCCAAGCAACCACTGTTGATGAACCGAGTGCCAGTCAACTGGCTGGCTTAATACCTGTTCCCATTCGGATGGCTCGATCTGAATTATGCCCATCAAAGAGCCTGTATTTTTAGCCAATCCACTCACCTCCGTCAACAAACTAATCAAATTCGTTTGCGTAGCAGGATTGGCCAGATCAATAGACTGGCTAGCCACTTTGTACAAATATTTTTCGAAAATTTGATTAAACGATTGATCGGAATGCTTCATAGTATGGGATAGATTAAGGTTTAGTTAGCGGGTAGCAAAGCTAGTTCGAGTAACATGTTAGCTTGCTGATTGAGCTGCCTTAAAATCCGTGTATGATTAGCCAGTTGCTCATATCTGTTGGCTATAGATTGTTGATCAATTTGGTCAATGTCAAGCAGTAATCTTTCTAATTCGTTTCGCATGGTAGCTTGCAGGCTAATCAATTGAGGAACGTGATATTGCCCTATCCAATTCATTTCATGGCGGGGTGTGTGGTGAATTGAATCCAGATAGAGGCTGATTTGGTTGTACTGGTGAAAGAAATCGGTAGCAGCTACTGACCAGTTAATCAGGATCTTCTTTAATTTCAGTTCAAGGGCAGTGTCTTTCCCGCCTTTTTGTTGCCCCTCCATAGGTACTTTGTTTAACGTTTGAGCTGTTTATTTAATGGAAAGTTAAACAAAAATAACAAGTACGGTAATACACCTACAATAAAGGTGACAAAAAGTTAATTTTTAATTAAATATGCAAATATTTTTAGGAATTTCGCTTATAGATTGATTGCCTGCATGCTGGGATTGGCTAACTCATGCCTCAAGTAGTGAGTCAACAACCGCGCTC
>NZ_JACWZY010000045.1 GCF_014699005.1 Spirosoma profusum | reverse complement strand
ACAGAGCCGTTAAGCCCCGTACTGCCGATGGTACTGCTGTCAAAGGTGGGAGAGTAGGTAGGTGCCACCGTTGATCTTGAAGTAGAAACAAGGTCGTTGATGTGTATCAACGACCTTTTCTGCTTTATGAGCCGGGCAACTGAGTAGAGAAGCGAGATTTTGGGATCAATACCAAAAGTTGTGGAGGGCATTGCATTTTTCTAGGTTTGTGGTTTCACCAAAGGCTAGTTTGTTTTGGGGAGTATCTTACTCCTCGTTCAGTTTCTATTGCCCGAGTTTATTCTAGAGAATTTCGAATTGATCTCCATCAACCGCGGATGGTGTCTTCCAGATGCATATCGAGTAAAAAAATGTCGACCAACATGACCTGGAACGGAAAACCTGCTCTTCAAAGGCTTTTTCACCACGATCATCACCCAGGACTTTCCCATCCGTGGCCATCGGATTTTCCTGCATATCAGAAGCCGTCGGTGGCTCAATACCAAAACTGGAAAAGTCGTGTATCGAGACTGGGCAGAAGTAGGAAACGGGACGCGGCTAATCAATAAGTTCCCCGCTTTTTTAAATGACATTAGTCGATACCAACCCGACTAGTATCCGATCTATCGGCGGGTTTTATTGGGTTGATGGCTGAGCATCATTGCGTCAATACCGTGATTTTCAAAGTGGATTTGCCGATTGGGATCAAAAGTTGCATACTGCACAATGGCTGATCTATCCTCATAATTTAGGTCCACAGTTGTCGATTTATTAGACCTTCCTGTCTAATGGAGAGTTGTATAAGATTCTGACTAATAAAGGCTGAAAATGGAGTATCGTGGCTATTATGGCTGGTACCAAGGCCCAGACAATCATTGTTATTCTGCGTAGGATTCCCCAAAAGCTTCGCAAAAATTCACGGAGATTACCCTAGATATGGTGGGTAATATGGCCCTGATCGCAAAAAATGTTATTCCCAGGCTACCCAATTTACCGACCGGTTCCATGTGCACCAATTAGCATTGGTGGCTGTTCAAGAGATGCGCGTCAACTATCGCAGGAGGCTCTGGAAGCGGAAAACGACGCCTTGGAGCAGCCCCGTACGAATAGGTCTTGTCTTAAAAGAACATGATCTTTTTTATAAAATTAGTATAGTGCCTCACTTTGACTCTGTATTAATTCCATGCGGGCATATTAGAGTTAATAATTGAGTTAATATGCTAGCAGTTTTTAAACGACCCAATTTAGAAGGAACTATATAAAGCTTCTATTGCCCTGCAACAAAGCCATTTTGAGAATACGTAAGAACAGGTGTAGAGCCGATTTGATTGAAAGCAAAACAGCCAGACCATCTCTGATCTAGCTGTCATTGTGAGTTACAGGAGGGTACCTGAACCCTATTTTTGTACTAGTCGAATTACCTGACGTTCTGCCGCTGTGCGCACTTCCAGCAGAAGTACACCCGCCCATCGATCAACCAGCAAACGAAGGTGCTCCGTCTCACCCGCCCGCTCGATTCGTTTTTCCGCTAACGGGTGACCTTGTAGATCCACCAACTGCACGACTACCAACTGACCTGTAATACCACTGATTTCGAGGTCCACCTCTGGACCCGTTACTGGATTACCCAGCACCTTCACCTGCAAACCCATACCGGCTTCGGATACATCCTGCCGCGCAGGCGTACTACAAGCTGCTAACCAGTTATACTCGTAACAGGCGATAGCCCCCTGAGCCGAGCAGTTGCCCGTCGTACCCGTCACGGAATACGGACCAGCGGTATTCACAACAATCGACGTAGTACTTTCTCCCGTAGACCAAAGGTACGTAGTGGCACCACTGGCCGTAAGCGTAGCACTCTGCCCGTATGCAATCGTCAGCGACGGTGCGGCACTAATACTCACCGAAGGCACCAAGTTATCCTGCGTGACTTGGGCGGGGGCCGTAGCCTTGCAGCCATTTCCTCCCGTTAATGTTACGGAATACGGTTCTGCAACCGTGGCTGAAATCGAGGACGTAGTAGCCCCGGTGCTCCAGACAAACGTACCACTACCTATTGCACTCAAACTCACTGAAGAGGTCGTACAACTCAACGTAGCACTCGACGGACTGATACTGACCGAGGGTAATGAATTATCCTGAAAGACCTGAATCGAAGCCGCGACAGTGCAGCCATTAGTCGAGGTTACTGCTACTGAATACGTACCTGAGTTGGTGACGCTACATACGGCGTTGGTGGAGTTATTATCCCAGCGATACGTTCCTCCACCCGTAGCTGTCAAATTCAGTGCGGTCAACGTAGCACTAGCCGGGACAAGAATGTTGGCCGTGGGAGGAGTAGTATTCTATTGATGACCTGAGAATCAACCGCCGTACAGCCATTGGGGGAAGTTACCGTCACCGAGTAAGTACCGGAAGCCGTAACGCTACGCACCGCATCCGTAGTGTTATTATCCCAGCGATACGTCCCCACCGGTAGCCGTCAGGCTTATACTCGGCGTGCTACAGGTGAGTGCCGTGCTGGCTGGGGTAAGGATAGTGGCAGTCGGCTGTTGGTTTACCGTCAGGGTAAAGATGGTACTGGTGTAGCTACATACTCCGCCCGTCACTACCACCGAGCAGATACCGGCGTCGGCCGTGATAGTTGAGGGAATCGACAGGGTAGCGGCCGTCTGACTCGCCACTGGGGTGGTGCCTTTATACCACTGGTAGCTGCCGAAGGTACCCGTCGTACTGACGTAAGCGGTGACGGTGGTGCACGCACACACCGCTGAGCTGGCAACGGGTTGTCCGGTTATGCCAGTAGTACAGTTGCCAAACACATAGGCTGCACCCGTATTGGTATTTTTATCAGGAGCTCCCACAATGGCATAGTCCCCCGAAATCGATACGCTGGTTCCAAAGTATTCGCCACTGGCCCCGTCGGATGCGGTGAGTTTAGCTTGCTGGACCCAATTCTCCCCTGAGCGAATAAAGACATAAGCGGTATTATCGTTTTTCCGAAAGGCCCCTACGATAGCATAATTCCCCGAAATCGATACGCTGTGGCCAAATTGGTCACCCGTTGCTGGGCCGGATGCAGCCGCATTAATAATCTGATTCCAGTTTTGGGCAGTATCGGGTAGGCTAATGGTCGTCAGCAGCAGGCTACACACAAGCAGGTATGGCCTTAGGGATTGAGTAGAAAGGTGCTTTATCAATGAATAATTAATGGTTTAACCGAATTTTTAACTCAGCGAATTAGTACTCCTAACTGGCATGCTCATTGCTAGTTGTCTTGGTGATACAGGAAGCGACATCAGGCGACATCGTGATAGGTTCATTTTAGACTTACTGACTATAAAGTTGATTTTTTATTAAAATAGAATCGCAATAGTTTATTTTTTAGAAAAAATGAAAATATATTGTCTTTGCCCGCTAAAGGTCTGAACTTGTCAAGTAGAGTACTGTCTATCCCGTCTCAAAAACTGTCATACTTTCCCAGATAAGCCATTGGAGGCCGAAAAGTCGTTTTTTTGAATATGCCTTGTCACGTATGACTCTATAATTTGTTAATGATTTTACCGGTTTGATTGTACATTTAAGGTCAGCTAGTCGGTTACATCTAGTTAATTTCTCTTTTTAATTGCTCAACATAATCAGACCTGGTATGGGCCTGTATAACAAATCACAGTACTGTCTTTTTCTAGTATTAAGCTGGTGTTTAAACCTACCTGGTAATTCTTCCTTAGCCCAGTCTTCTTCGTTACCCCCACCCAGGGTAATTAATGATCGGCAAGGGTTACCACAGGCTTATATAACAGGCATCGTTCAGGATCAGCAGGGGTTTATGTGGATCGCTTCCCGCGACGGGCTTTGCCGATATGACGGCCGGACATTTCGAATTTTCAGACCATCATCTACCGGCAAACCATCGCTTTCCTTTCCCGGCTTAATCAGACTGGTCCTGGACCGTCACGGTATGATCTGGATTGTGAGCGAACGAGGGGATCTGGATCGATTTGACCCACGTACCGAAACGTTTACCAACGTCTCGCAACTACCTGCCTATAAAAAAGTATTCCAGCAACCTGGGACTATCTGGCTGGACCGACAGGATCGACTCTGGATTGCTCTCGTTGATCAGGGAGTAGGCTTTTATAATGCACGCACTGGTCGGGGTCAGCTTTATCGTCATCAGAAAGATCAACCTGATGGGTTGCCCGATAACGAGGGAATCGGTTTTGCCGAAGATAACCAGGGTCGTTGCTGGGTCGCTACTAGGCTAGGGCTTACCTATTTTGATGAAGCACAGCAGCGTTTTGTGGTACCTACTTTTCCGGTCCCTCATGACGACTTAAACGGCTTCTACCGAACTCCGGATGGGCAGTTTCTGATTGGCACCAGCAAGCATTTGATCCGGCTCAATCCGCTCACTGGCCAAACGCAGCGGTATCCCCTTCCCCGATTGCAGTACATATGGAATCAAATGCATTTCACGGTCGATAGCAAAGGCGTAATCTATTTTCTGCGAGAAGGCCGATTGTATCAATACACCACCAGGGAAGGCCCTCGGTTACTTAGCACTCCTACTACGAACTCTCGTACAGAGGAGGGACGAAGTTTGTGGTTGGATCGCTCAGATGTACTTTGGGTAGGGACCAATGGAGGAGGTATCCAAACGTATGATTTGAGAGGGAACCCTTTTCAAACGGAACCTTATCAGGTTTCCTTCCATGTTGATTTGCTTCGGCGTTGGTTAGGTGTTCAGCAGCCCCTGCCACAATCCTACCTCACTAATCGCACTAGTTATGACTTTCGGTACACTGTCGATCAACAACATAAATTCTGGTTTAACGTATCAAGTGAACCCTTTCAACGGCTAGACCTAGTCAGTGGCCAGTTAACGTCCATTCCAGCACCAGTGAGGCCGAAATGGTCTAGCCCTTATCCAATGGCTACCGATCCAGCCGGGCAGGTATGGGTGTCACATGATTCGTTAGCCTGGCATTACCAGCCAGAGACGAATAAATGGGTTCCGTTTGCGCATAAGATACATATGCCCGATTTGAGCGTTCAACTAGACCTGGTCGTCGATCAGCAGGCGCTCTGGATAGCTAGTTTAGGCAAGGGGTTGGTTCGGGTTGACCGACGGACGGGAGAGCATCGGCGATTTACCCATGTGGTTGCTGATCCGGCGTCGATTAGCAGTAATCATATATATTGTTTGTCAGCCGATCCGACCGACCCTAATCGCTTATGGATAGGTACGTTTGGTGGAGGACTCTGCGCCTTTGACAAACGTACCGGCCAATGTCGGCGTTTTACGGAAGCTGATGGGCTTCCCAATGATGTAATTTACTCCGCCATTCCTGATCAACAAGGGTATCTCTGGATGGGAACCAACAAAGGGCTGGTACGTATGCATCGGAAAACATTTCAGTTGCGCACCTACACCCATGAGGATGGGTTACTGGCCGACGAGTTCAATCGCTTTCATTTTTTGCACCTGCCACGTCGCGGAACAGTTGACGAACAAATTTATATGGGAGGGCTGGAAGGTATCACGGCTTTTTCACCACGCCAGATTCACGATGATACGTTCTCACCTACCGTTGAAATCACTCAGATTCAGATTAATAACCACCCACTGTCGCTGAGCAGTCCTGGTGATTCAGCTACCGTACCTTACCAGCCTGTACAGGTTTTACAAAAGCTAGATCTGCCTTATAACCAAAATTTCTTAACGGTTCAATTCGCGGTAGCACAGTATAACAAACCCGAAAAGAACCGATTTCGATATCAGTTAGAAGGGCTTACCGACCAATGGGTTGAGACGAGTCAGCCACAAGCCATCTATACGAATCTAAGTCCCGGCCATTACGTTCTTAAGCTTAATGCAACCAATACGTCAGGCCAATGGAGCCCGCACATACGTACCTTGTCAGTACGTATACATCCGCCTTTCTGGGCAACCTGGTGGGCGTATACCCTATACGGATTCATCGTTTTTGGCATAGCCTACGTAGTACTACGTTCGTACACCAACCGATTACGCTTACAGCAGAGAATTGCTCTCCAGCAACAAAATCTGGCTTTTCAGGAACGGGAGACGCAGCAGTTGCGGAGGATTGATGAGATGAAAACCCGTTTTTTCTCGAACGTAACGCACGAGTTCAGAACCCCGTTGGCGCTGATTTTAACGCCTGCTCAGCAGTTAAAACAAAAATACGTCGACACCGACGATCAGCGACGACTAGGCGTTATCGAACGTAACGCCTATCAGCTCCTGGAACTCATTAACCAACTGCTCGATCTATCGAAACTGGAAGCGAACGCCATGCCGGTTCAGAAGTCGGTCGGTAATTTGAGCGAGTTTATCGATGAGACAGTACGTTCGTTTGGGGAAGAGGCCGAACGGTTACGTATTAGACTAAGCTATCAGCCGCAGCTCACGGGCGATTTTTTGTTTGATCGGGCTAAGCTGGAACGTATCATCTATAATCTGGTATCCAATGCGATAAAGTTTAGTCGAGCGGATGATCGTGTGACTGTTACGTTACAGGAAGCAACTGACGGTTTCGTACAGATCATAGTGGCTGATACTGGGATTGGTATTGCTGCTGAACAATTACCCTTTATTTTCAATCGCTTCTATCAGGCTGATGACTCCCCAACCCGTTCGCAGGAAGGAACTGGTATCGGTCTGGCCCTGGTAAAAGAACTCGTCGAAGTACAGGCTGGTACCGTTTCGGTCGATAGCGAGCCTGGCGTAGGAACGACCTTTACAGTTCGGCTTCCATATCAACTGGCCTTCCGTGAGGAAGTGGTACCAAAGCCTATTGACGACAATCAGGGGAGCCAACAACTTGATACGTCGCAACCAACTGCCGAATCTCCACTCATCCTGCTGGTGGAAGATAATACTGATCTGGCCGAATTTATTATCCAGAGTTTACCCACCTGGTACCAGGTTGTTCGGGCAAGCGACGGCGCACAGGGGCTCGAAATAGCGATTGAGCGCATACCCGATTTGGTTCTTAGTGACGTACTGATGCCTGTTATGGATGGGTACACACTCTGCGAGAAGCTGAAGACGGACCCCCACACCAGCCATATACCCGTGGTTTTACTGACGGCAAAAAGTACGCTGGAAAATCGGGTGAACGGGCTAAGGCTCGGGGCCGATGATTACATTACGAAGCCTTTCCATCTGGCCGAGCTTCAGCTTCGAATTCGGAATTTGCTTGATAGCAGGCGCCAGTTGCGCGACTGGGTACGGCAAAGTCTAGCTGAGCCAGATAAGATTCTATCGGATCACGAGCTGGCCCAATCCGACTCCTTCCTGATCCAATTTTATAGCATTCTGAATGAACATCTTGACGATTCAGAATTTGGGATTAACCAACTGTCTCGTGAGATCGGCATGAGTCGGGCTAGCCTGTATCGTAAGCTTGAAGCGATATCGGGTTTAGGAGTTAGTGAATTGATTCAAAACTACCGATTGAAGCGGTCGACAGAATACTTACGACAGGGCCAAACGATAACGGCAACGGCTTATTTAGTTGGTTTTTCGAATGCATCCTATTTCTCCCAGTGTTTTCGTAAGCTATACCAGCTCACCCCTTCCGAGTTCATGAGCCAGCGTCACCAAATAAATTAATACGTTCTTGCCAGACCTCAAATAAAAAGCCAACATAGCCGTATTTCTTTTCCGCCCAGATTCCGAATTTGCTTGCTGACGAAATACAGGAAAAATCGAGAAAGCTAGCTTTCATTTGTAGAGAATAACTTCTGAACTGGCAGGATCGTCCTGGCGAGGCTCCCGCCCCACCTCGATCAACAACTTTACCAACTTTGTTTGCAACTCGGTATCTACCTGGTCAATATACTGAGTGGCAACCATGAAGACGTAATTTTCCAGAAGGGTATCAAACGGTTGAGTCTTGTCAGCCATTAATATTAGAATTTAGTCATCAGATACGTTGATAACGGGTGCATTTAGTCCTTCAAAAGTCGGAATTCATCAGGAAATACAGTGTTGATTTTATCTCAAAAATTGTTAATTCTGTCTCAAATAAGCCATTAAACCCCAAATTTTGGCTTCAGGTGGTGCTAGAAACTACCAGAAAGCTCAAGGGGTAGAAACTGCCAATCTAACCTTCTGGATTTATGGTCAGCACGATGCAATGGGCGTAGCACCCTTTGGTATCGATGCTACGTCGGCGGAGCAGGACCCATTTGCCAAAACCTTTGCGGCATTAGCGCAGGTGCAGGATTTGATTCTTCAATACCAGGGCAAAGGCACCATGGCGGGCATCTTTGTTGACACAACGTCTAAGTCGCAAACTGTTACGTTAAACGGCTATACCGTGAAAGCGGATTTGGTAGTTCCCCGACGATTTCCCGGTGCTACGTTGGCGGGCGGGCTTGTGTTTGGTATCGGCCCCGACGAATTTCTGGCGGTAGGCAAAGACTATGAACTCACATTTACGCCGGTAAAACATGATTCTCAGCAATCGCACGTGGATGTCGCTTATATGGATGAAGGCAACTTTGTGGGTGGCAAATGGATAACTATCCGACGACTTAATGGAGACGAAGGCACGGGTGGAGGAAGCATCGGTAGCTTTGCCATTAAAAACAACCGGACCGGAACACTACGTTTTCAAAAAAATGCCGGCGATAACTACAGCATTGTTCGAATAAAGTTTTACCATTACTAGCGGGATAACACTACGTATCACCCGGCACGAATTTATACTATAGATTGTCAGAGCACTACGTTCCTGCCTGCTTATAATGACACTGAATCTTATTATGTCTAAACCACTATTCCTGTAATGAAGCCATTTGACAGACGTTCCTTTCTTCTTGGTACGCTTTCTACAATACCTGCTCTGATGATACGTGAAACATCACTGGCGGGCTCTCGCTTGTGGCTGCCTGCTACGTTCGGGTCACAAGCGGAAACCCTGGAAGCGGAAACCATCTATGGAAGAGTTAGGGGATACCTCTTCAAAGGTGTGGCCATTTTTCGTAACATTCCATACGGCGGCATTACGGAAGGAGATGCGCGGTTTTTGCCGCCAGCCAAGCTTCAAAAATGGACCGGCGTACTCGACACAACCGTAGCTGGTCACCGATGTTTTCAAGGATCGGGCAACATCTTTACCTCGAAAGATATTGGTGCGTATTTCAGCGGAGGCCGGTCGGATGCAGCCAGCATTGCCAGCGAAACGAATAGTGAAAACTGCCTGAATTTGAACGTATCAACGCCTGCTCTAACGGGCAAACGCCCGGTAATGGTATATATTCATGGCGGTGGGTTTTCCGGAGGTTCCGGCGTGTTGACTGTATTTGCGAATCGTCACGTAGTAGAACAGGACGTAGTGTTAGTGGGCATCAATCACCGGCTAAACGTATTTGGCTATACGTATCTGGGTGGCCTGAGCGAGAAATACGTAGTGGGTAACCCTGGTCAACTGGATTTAGTAGCTGCTCTGGAATGGGTACGGGATAACATCGCCCAATTTGGGGGAGATCCGGGGAACGTAATGATTTTTGGCGAATCGGGGGGCGGGGCTAAAATTTCGACCTTGCTGGCGATGCCATCGGCAAAAGGACTTTTTCATAAGGCGGCCATACAAAGTGGTAGTCTGATACGAGTGGCCAATGCAGAAGACGCTACCAGGAGTGCCAGAGACCTTATGCGCAAACTCGGTTTGAGTAAAGTTGAGGATTTGGTTAAGGTGCCAGCCAGTGACCTGTTTAAAGCTGGTCCAAAAGGACTAGCGGAAGTTGGTCCTGTGGTGGATAGTCATTCCTTGCCAAAGCAAACCTGGGACCCGGTTGCGCCCGCATTAGCGGCAAATATACCCCTGCTGATTGGTAACGATAAAGATGAATCGTCGTTATTTTCCCTGCAAAATGAATCGCTTTTTAGCCTGGACAATACGGGATTACGATCAGCCTTGCTGAAGGTAAACGTGCCTCAGGAACGGGTTGATACGTTGATCGCTTTATACCAAAAAGAGTATCCCAAAGAAAACCCTAGTGATTTATATTTCCGCATCTCGACGGACCGGGGAGCGCGCTGGAACGCTGTTAAACAGGCCGAACGTCAACTGGCTGGTGCCAAATCGCCTGTATTTCTGTACTATTTTCAATGGAATACGCCACTGGTCGATGGCAAGATTCGCTCGTTTCACACGGCCGATTTGCCCTTGACCATGCGACTGGTACGTTATTCTCAGGCTGAGTTGCTCTCCAAACAGCTAAGTGGTGCCTGGGCAGCTTTCGCCCGAACTGGAAATCCCAGTCAGAAGGGGCTTGTCTGGCCGTCTTACACCCTGTCTGAGCGGACAACAATGATCTTTGACCTGCCGCAGAGTAAAGCGATCAAAGATCCCCACAAAGCTGAACGTATCATGCTCCAGGATATACCTTCGGGATCATTACTGTAAGGACTCTAACCGTTCGGAAAACGCCCGCGTCTACGTAGCAGTTGTGCCCCTCCCTGGTCAATCAAGCAATTAATCAACGACCGTCCTTTCATCACTTTAGGAAGGATTTTATTAGGCTACATAACTAAATTTACAGGGTCATGCTGAGTGTTCTTTCTGTCAGGGAAAGATGTGACCAGCCCAATAATTTATTATGAACTTCAGTGACAAAGCTCTGTTCTTTTTTAGCTGCCTTGGGGCCTTCAATGGCTTCATGCTGAGTATTTATTTTTTCTTTTTTACAACTAAAAAACATTTGTCAGGCTATCTGTTAGCTATGCTGCTGCTAGTAGTCAGTATCAGGGTTGGCAAATCAGTTGCTTATTTTTTTGATTACAGTTTGCCAAAAATCTATTTGCAGATCGGTCTCACCGCCTGCTTTTTCATAGGGCCATTTCTGTATTTTTTTATAAAGGCAGAAACAAGCCAGATCCGGAAATTATCCAGCTCCTGGCTCTGGCAGCTTTTTCTGTGGAGTATTGTTATCGTATCGGTGGGAATAATCTATCCTTATGCGGATCATCCGCAACGTTGGAGGGGGGTGATAATTCCGCTAATCTACCTGCATTGGGGGGTGTATGTGGCATTATCCATAGTTTCAGTGATCCCGCTTCTGAAAAAAATAACCAAGCACGAATCCATAAAACCGAATGAAACGTGGGTACTGACGATCTGCGGAGCCATCACCATACTATTCGTGTCTTATGTCTGGGCGATTCTCAATATTACCAAAGGCAGTTACATCAATGGTGCACTTTGGTTTTCCCTGATTATATACCTGGTGATGTTTACACTGTTGTATCGTAAAAAAACAAATGACCTTTTTTCTCCTACCAATAGATATGCAGACAAAAAGCCTGGACAAGAAGACGTTGACCTAATTATTGGGAGACTACAGAAGATCATGACTGAAGAAAAGCTTTTTAAAAATCCGAATCTTAAGGTCAATGACGTTGCCCGGGAGATTAATGTTTCCGGACATTATCTATCCCGTATATTGAATGACAATATTGAAAAGAATTTTACACTTTTTGTGAACGAATACCGGATCAAGGAAGCCTGCACTATACTGTCTCAAACAACAAACCTGACTATAGAAGCGGTAGGTGACGAAGTAGGGTTCAATTCCAAGTCTACTTTCTTTGCTACGTTCAAAAAGATCAAAGGCACTACGCCAAGCGTTTACCAACAGTCCGTTACTCCAGATTTATAAATCCGTACTACTGAATACGGTTTATACGACTTTCATTTTCAGAGCAGTAGATAGTTTTGGCCAACCGAACGTATCATCAACTTCGGACAGCTAAACTATTTCTCATGAAAAGACTGATTTTGTTAATTGGGTTGTTAATCAGCTATATCCCTACATTTTCACAGGACGCGTCCACCGAAAGGCAGTTAATAGAAAATACGATCCAATTGTATTTCGACGGCTGGGCAACCGGCGATACCACGAAGCTGGGTAAAGCGATGCATGCTTCCTGCCATCTGAAGAATTACCGGGATGGAAAATTCATTGACTATCCCCGCAATCAGTATCTCAGCCTGTTTAAACCACACGCAAGGCCCAAAAACCTCAGTACCCGTATTGTGTCGGTTGATATTACGGGTAATATGGGAAGTGCAAAAGTAGAAATCAGTACGGAGCGGGACTTGTTTACCGACTACTTCAATCTGATGAAGACCAATGAAGGCTGGGTAATCGCCGACAAAGTTTCAACCCGGATAGCTCACAGAGTCTTCGATATCAACGCCATACGCCCTGAGAAAGAAACGATTATGGAGGGATTAAAGCGCCCGTGGAGCCTTGCATTTCTAACAGAAGACGAAGCCCTGGTATCGGAGAAAGATGGCGATCTGGTGCGAATCAATTTACTCAATAAAGCAAAAACAAAGATTAGCGGATTTCCCTCCGATATGGCTGATAGTCTGATCGGGTTCGGCGATAATACAGGCAGATTCGAGGTTTTGCTTGATCCCGATTTCAAGAACAATAAATTCATCTATGTTTCTTATGCCGCCCAAAAAGGAAACCTGAGAACGACGAAGATCATCCGGGCCGTACTTGAAAATAATTCGTTACAACACATTAAACCGTTATTTGTAGCAGAGCCTTATACGACGGAGCGATATCATTACGGTGGTGGGATGGTTTTCGGAAAAGATGGCAAACTGTATGTTACGATTGGCGAACGTTTATTCACGGAAAAAGATCAGCCCGCTATTCCGATAGCGCAGAATATACAAGATAAGAGAGGGAAAATTTACCGTATCAATCCTGATGGAACGATCCCTGGTGATAACCCTAATTTTGGCCCCAAAGCCACGCCGGGCTTATATGCGACGGGTATCAGGGCCGCACAAGGTATTACGTTAGATTCCTATACTGGTAACATATGGTTTAGTGAACATGGTACGCACCAGGGCGACGAGATCAATCTGTTGAAAGCCGGGGCCAACTATGGCTGGCCGGTAAAAACAACCGGTAAATACCGTTACCTGGACTATGCTCCTCAACCTGATCCGGCTACGAATTTTACAGATCCTGTTTGGCACTGGCTGCAAACGGTGGCGCCTACCGGTTTACATTTCTACTCAGGTGGCGAATTTGGGGGGTGGAACCGTAACCTGCTTGTCGGAGGATTGTCCAGGGGTAGTTTGTGGCGTATGGTGGTTGACGGCGAACAAATAAAAAGCGTTGAGGAGCTTTTTACTGATAGCCGGGTAAGGATACGTAAAGTGGTGCAAAGCCCTGCTGGAAAATTGTACCTACTTTCTGATGAACTGAACGGGAAACTGATCAGACTTAAAAATACGTCTTTTTGAGATCTATAATTTAGCGTGAATAATGAATTAACCAACATATTGCTGCCGCATGGGGCTTCGACAGGCTCAGCCTGACAAGTCACTTAATTTGTTGACTCAAGCTTACCTGTCAGGCTGAGCCTGTCGAAGCCCCATGCGGCAGCAATGCATTGTAAACGAATTAGTTGAGTTGAATCGCTTCGAAGCTCCTTGCATCAGCAATACATTCACTTGAACATTACTCACGTTCGTTACGTGTTTTTGAGCTTCGGTAAAAAACTGGTGATAATCCCGATCAAGGGTAGAAAGGCGCAAAGATGAAATACATAGCTGACACTGGTGTGGTCGGCTAGTTTGCCCAGTAAGGCCGAACCCAAGCCCCCCATTCCAAACGATAAGCCAAAAAACAACCCTGCAATTAAGCCTACTTTGCCCGGAACTAACTCTTGCGCATAAACCACAATGGCCGAAAAGGCCGACGAGATTATCAGGCCGATACAAATCGACAGCATTGTTGTCCAAAACAGGTTTGCATAAGGAAGCAGTAGAGTGAACGGGGCGGCTCCCAATATCGAAATCCAGATAATATACTTACGACCAAACCGATCCCCTAATGGGCCGCCCGCTACGGTACCAAGTGCAACCGCGGCTAAAAAAATAAACAGGCGAATCTGTGCATCCTGTACGCTCAGACCAAATTTGTCCATCAGAAAGAACGTATAATAACTGCTCATGCCAGCCAGATAAACAAACTTAGAGAAGATTAGTATCAGCAGAATCACCAGCGCAAAAATGACCTGATTGCGACCTGCCAGCGGATGAATCGACGAGCCTAAATTGAGCGTCCTGGGCAAAGCTGCCTGCTGATACCATTTGCCGATGGCCAGCGCTAAAACCCCACCTAGTACTGCTGCCAGGGTGAACCACATGAGTCCATGCTGGCCCAGAGGTACAACGATCAGGGCCGCCAGTAAGGGCCCCAAAGCGCTACCGCTGTTGCCCCCCAATTGGAAAACCGATTGAGCAAGTCCTCGTTTTCCTCCGGATGACAAATAGGCAATCCGGGACGACTCAGGGTGAAAAATGGAGGAGCCAATTCCAATCAGGCTGACGGCCAGTAGAACCCAGCCGAACGACCAGGCCCAAGCTAAGAGCATCACTCCCATGAAGGAAAAGCCCATGCCAGCGGCAATGGAGAAAGGTTTGGGGTGTTTATCTGTGTAGAGGCCAACGAAGGGTTGTAACAAAGAAGCAGTTAACTGATACGTTAGGGTGACTAAACCAATCTGGGAAAAACTCAGGTGAAAATCCGCTTTTAATAGAGGATAAATTGCCGCAATGACGGCTTGCATCATATCATTGAGTAAATGGGCAATACTAGTGGCTATCAGAATTGGGTAAACGGTTCCCTGGGTTTGTCTGGAAACGCCCGGTAGTAACTGACTAATCGATTTATTCATCCTATCATCTGATGTTTAAGCCAAAAAATAATGGCTTAAAATTCGGTTTCATCAATCAGGACTTTTTCAGCATTTCGTTATTCAATGCTTAGAAAAGCGCCTGCTGGAGATCATTCGTATGAGTAAATGTCTGGGTATCAGGTTAGATTTATAAAAACCAACTTTCATCCGAACCGAAGAAGCCTGATACGTATCCATAGAGTTCTGTAGAAGCTATTCTAAGTTGGTATTACTCCACCGTAACCGACTTCGCCAGATTGCGGGGTTGATCGACGTTACGTCCGCGCATCACGGCGATATCGTAGGCAAGTAGCTGAAGGGGCACAACCGACACTAATGGAACCAGCACTTCATGGACTTTCGGAATTTCGATGGTGAAATCGACTATCCCCGGCAGATGCGTATCGCCTTCGGTGGTAATGGCAATAACGCGGCCTTTGCGGGCTTTTACCTCCTGGATGTTCGAGACGATTTTTTCGTAAGACGAATCTTTAGTCGCAATTACGACTACCGGCATGTCTTCATCGATGAGGGCGATGGGGCCGTGTTTCATTTCGGCAGCCGGATAACCTTCAGCATGGATGTAGCTGATTTCTTTCAGTTTCAGCGCTCCTTCCAGCGCAACGGGGAAGTTGAGCCCCCGACCCAGATAAATGAAATTACGGGCGTAGGTGAAGATGTACGCGATTTCCTTGATCTTATCGGCCGCCTGAAGCACTTTTTCAACTTTTGCCGGAATGCTTTCCAACTCAGCCAGTAACTGCCGAAACAACGAATCCGAAATAGTACCTTTTCGCTTGGCAGCAGCCAGAGCCATCAGCGTCAGCACGGTTACCTGCGCCGTAAATGCTTTCGTGCTGGCAACTCCGATTTCGGGGCCCGCGTGTGTGTATGCACCTGCGTCGGTGGCGCGTGCGATAGACGAACCCACTACGTTGCAAACACCGAAAATGGTAGCCCCTTTCGACTTCGCCAGTTCGATAGCTGCCAACGTATCAGCCGTTTCGCCCGATTGTGAAATGGCAATTACAATATCGCCTTCCTTAATAATCGGATTCCGGTAGCGAAATTCAGACGCGTACTCAACCTCAACCGGAATTCGGGCCAGTTCTTCAAAGATATACTCCGCCACCAGCCCCGCGTGCCACGACGTACCACAGCCGATAATGACGATACGTTTCGATTTGGCCAGTTTATCCAGATAATCACGCAGACCACCTAGTTGCAACGTAGCATCATCGGCCTGCACGCGGCCCCGCATGGAATCGGCGATGGAGCGCGGTTGTTCGAAGATTTCCTTCAGCATGAAATGGTCGAAACCGCCTTTTTCGATGGCTTCCAGTTCCAGTTCAATTTTGTGGACGTAGGGCGTCGTGGTCGTATTGTCGAGCGTAACAACTTTTAACGTACCGTCCTTAATGACTGCGATTTCGTAATCGTTCAGGTAAATGACGTCTTTGGTATATTCAACGATGGGTGTAGCGTCGGAGGCTAGAAAAAACTCGTTTTCGCCCACACCAATCACCAATGGCGAGCCTTTACGTGCCGCAATCAGTTGGGTTGGGTCGGCTTCGTTCATAATTACGATAGCGTACGCACCAACTACTTCCTGCAACGCCAGTCGAACAGCGTCTTCCAACGTACCGGCATTCGATGCCCCGGCTTGGTGTTCCCAAATATCCTCGATAAACTGCCCTAGAACTTCAGTATCCGTATCGCTGCTAAACGTATGCCCTTTTTTAAGCAGCGCCTGCTTGATAGCAGCATAGTTCTCGATAATTCCGTTGTGAATAATGGCCAGCTTGCGGTGAAATGAGTAATGTGGGTGCGCATTTACATCGTTTGGCTCACCGTGTGTAGCCCATCGTGTGTGCCCCATACCAATGGTCGCATGCGTTTCTTTCCCATCCAGTTCGTGCTCCAGAGCGGCAACCTTTCCCTTTTTCTTATAAATTTTCAGCCCATGCCCGTTCATCAGTGCTACTCCAGCACTATCGTAACCCCGGTATTCGAGCCGTTTCAATCCCTTTATCACTAATGGACACGCTTCCCGATGCCCAACGTAAGCCACAATACCGCACATAATATGCTGTCTATTAAGTAATTATTTTATTAATCTAAAACCTGTTCGAAATAACTTTCAGGAGCCGTTTTTGTCATGCTGACGCAGGAAGCCTTAAGATGCTTCCTGCGTCAGCATGACAAAGCGCTCATTTTGAACTTGTTTACTAACATTAAACGGCTTCCTGCTTAGTCAACGTAGCAGTAGCTGTCTGGAGGTAAAGTAAACGCAAAAAGCCGGAGATTCCGGCTTTTTGCAACTCGATTTTAAAAAACGATACGTTGTATCCAACTGTTTCAGTTAGAAGTACTATCCAGCCAACTGTGTGTACAGGTTGTAATACCGATTCGTTACGTCCTCATCTTCACCATCGAACTTATGCTCTGGCAGGTCGTTCAGAATGGCGTTCAGGCTTTCGCTCGATTCTTCTTCGGCACGTACTACGGCATCGGCATAAGCTGATCCAATCCGAATAAAACCGTTGAAATCCGCGGTTTTTAGTTCGGCCAGCATTTCATCGTCGATGTCCATCATCCGGGCCTTCTCAATAATGTCGCCTTCAAAACGGTGCTCAAATGAGTTGTTGTAAACCGTGAAAACCGACTTGGTGTCTTTAAACATCGGGTCGTTTTTGTACGTCGTTTTCAGATAAAGCGGAATCAGCGACGTCATCCAGTCGTTGCAGTGAACGATGTCGGGCGCCCAACCTAGCTTTTTAACGGTTTCCAGTACACCCTTGCAGAAGAAAATAGCCCGCTCGTCGTTGTCTTCGTAGAAGCGATTTTCTTTGTCGTGGAAGACGTATTTGCGCTGGAAATAATCCTCGTTGTCAATAAAATACACCTGTAATTTCGCCGTTGGAATAGATGCCACCTTAATAATCAGGGGCTTTTCATCGTCGCCGACGGCAATATTGATACCCGACAGCCTCACTACTTCGTGCAATCGATTTTTGCGCTCGTTAATCAAGCCGAAGCGCGGTACCAGAATCCGGATTTCCATTCCCCGCTCCTGCATGGCCTGCGGTAACTTACGGACAAAGTCAGCAACATCAGACGTTTTCAAAAAAGGATTGATTTCACTTGCGACGTAAAGGATACGTAATTTGCTCATAAGAAGGAGAAGCGTGTGATGCTTAAGAGAACCGAAAAACTTGCAAAATTAAACAAATTTTTCCCATATTTCAATACATTTTCCCGTAAAAAATAGACGAATCGCGTATCATTGCACCCGCAAAAAATAGGAACGTTATGAACCGGTTCGACAAAATAGACGCCGTTCGCCAGTACCTGCACACGCTACGTGCAGAGCAAACTATCGGTTTCGTACCAACGATGGGTGCCCTGCACGAAGGCCACCTGGCACTGGTTGAAGCGGCCCGTCGCGAAAACGACGTAGTGGTGAGCAGTATATTCGTAAACCCCGTCCAATTTAACAATCCCGACGATCTGGCCCGCTACCCCCGCACGCTGGAAGAAGACTGCCAGAAGCTTGAACTAGCCGGTTGCGACGTAGTATTTGCGCCATCGGTAGAAGAGATGTATCCGCAGCCGCCCTTGCTACGTATCCATTTTGGTGAGCTGGAAACCGTACTCGAAGGCGCTTTCCGTCCCGGACATTTCAATGGAGTTGGCATCGTGGTATCCAAACTATTCAATATTATACAACCTGACCGGGCTTATTTCGGTCAAAAGGATTTGCAGCAGGTAGCCGTGATACGTCGACTGGTTCAGGATTTGAGCTTTCAGGTTGAATTGATACGTTGCCCAACGCTACGTGAAGATGACGGACTGGCGATGTCGTCACGGAACCGCAACCTCACACCCGACGAGCGACAACAAGCACCGGCCCTGTTTCAGGCGTTGACAATGGCGCGCGATTTATTGTTAGAAGGACAGGACGTAGTACAGGCCAAAGCTGCCGTCATAAACTTTTTTACTAGCCGCCTGGAGTTTCGACTTGAGTATGTCGACGTAGTGAATGCTGATACGTTACACTCGGCTCAGGAAATGCTGGCCCCAGGTCAAACCGCCATTTGTTTGGCTGCTCACCTGGGAAAGGTAAGACTGATTGATAATCTGGTGTTTTGAGTAATTTTGATGAAAATAAAGTATGAGTCCAAGAATCACTATAGATCCCGCAATTTGTCATGGTAAGCCAACAATCCGTGGCTCGCGATTACTGGTCACAACCGTACTTGAGTTGCTGGCGGGTGGGGCGACCTGGGATGAATTGCTAATGGATTACCCAAATCTTGAAGTCGACGATATTAAAGGCTGCCTTGATTACGCTGTTCAGTTGGCCCATTTCAAATCATATCCTTTGGCCGCGTGAAGTTCCTGATCGATGAACAGCTTCCTTATTTGTTAGCCGAGTGGCTACAGATGAAGGGACATGATGCCGTTCATGTTTCTGCTTTGCAAACGAATACACGCATTCTGGATGGGTATATCTGCGAACGTAGTATGACGGAGGAACGGATTGTTATCACCAAAGATGTTGATTTTCTGAATACATATCTTATCAAACAACAGCCATATAAACTTATCTACCTGACTACAGGTAATTTACGTAATCGTCCTTTACTTGATTTATTCAGAATCTCCATCAATCAACTTCTCCAGGAATTGGAAACGGCGAACGTTATTGAGCTTAATCAACTGTTTATGAAAGTTTGGTTTTAGAAACAGCTAAGCGAGACTGATTGATAATCTGGTGTTTTGAGGGGAATTTTCACCTAAATAGTATCATTTATTTAAAAATTTATATTTTACTGGGCTGGATTTAACAGTGAATCCTGACTAGTATATTTTATATGAAAATTTTCTTACTTCATACTTTACTTACACTATTAATTTTATCAACCGAGAGTAGTTTAGCTTTGACAATACCCAAAGATTCATCTTTGACTACTCAAGTTGTAACTGCCAATTGTGATATACCCCAAAACTTTCAGGCTTCATATGGTACGTCAACAACCTATTACCTAAATTGGACTATCGTAATTGGCTCAATGATTCGCTACCGAGTACGCTACCGGTCACTTGGATATGCGGACTGGATTGAAGAGCCTAT
Organism: Spirosoma profusum; assembly: GCF_014699005.1. Taxonomy (GTDB): domain Bacteria; phylum Bacteroidota; class Bacteroidia; order Cytophagales; family Spirosomataceae; genus Spirosoma; species Spirosoma profusum. The sequence goes on along the minus strand of NZ_JACWZY010000045.1, from coordinate 26,019 downwards.
CACACCTAATCCACATACTAAACTTACGGCACTAACGAACGGAGTAACTTATGAAGCGCAGGTACAAACTCTATGCGATAACCAACCCACAGGTTACTCAAGTAGCGTCACATTCACGACAATGTGTCAATCTCCGTTATCAATTGACGTTTATGAAGTAAAGTGGACCTCTGCGTTGGCCTTGTGGGGTAACTACGGCCCTGAAGTTATTTATGAAATCCGGTGGCGTCCTGTAGGCGCTCAAACCTGGCCGAATAATTTTACTCTAGCAACAACATCTTATGAGTTTACGGACTTAGCCCCCGAAACATCGTACGAATTTCAATTAAAGACCCGGTGTTCTGATGGCAATGTTTCTGATTATTCAACCAGTTATTTCTTTAGAACAACAAATTGTCCCTTACCGCTTAGTGTAAAGGAATATGATCTCGTTAATACACAGATTCAGTTAGCCTGGTTAGTTAATTACGACCAGATAGTTGATCTACATTGGCGATTAGTTGGCTCTCCGACGTGGACAGTTATTGAAAATTTACCCGCACCAAACCCCAACCAAGGGGGTGGCCAAGCTACTGGCTCTTATATTCTTGATAATTTAACCCCAAATGCTGTTTATGAATGGGGAGTGCAGTCAATTTGTAGTTCTGAAAGCAAGTCCTCTTTCACAGCACCACGCACGTTTACAGCTATTTGTGGAAAGGTAGACTTTATGGGTGAGTTCCAGATTCAGCCCACAAGTGCCGAAATTTATTGGAGAGCAGTATACGGTATTAGTTATCGTGTACAATGGCGATCGAAAAATCCGGCTAATAACGCCTGGCAGACCTTGCCCGATCAGCTTATGCAGAGCTTTGGCATATTAACTCATCTATTTAATGGGCTTACTCCGGGAGAAGAATATGAGTGGCGAATAATGACTGTCTGCTCTGCTAATAGTAGTTCCTCGTATACGGAACCGCGCTCATTTACAACAACCTGCGCTCCACCCGGTAATTGTTTTACTGATTATTCTACAAGTTCGTCGGCTCGGGTCATGTGGTCTTATCTTGGTCCAGATGCACAATATAGAGTGCGTTGGCGTAGAGAAGAAATTAACACCTGGACAGAGGGCCAACCGACAAGTAATGCTTACTACGATATAAATTCACTGCAACCTGGTATCCATTACTGGCAAGTACAGCGAATCTGCAATGATCGACCGGGAAGCTACTCAAGTGATAACTTATTTATTGCCTATTGTTATCCAGTCCATTATCTGAGTACAACTGGGGTTTCTTCAACATCTGCACAGATTCAATGGAAAGCGTTCGATAATAACACTAATTACAAAATACAATGGCGGCCTTCTGGTACTGAAGGATGGCCACAAAGTGCTACCACAACGGCTGTTGGTATGTATAAACTGAATAAGTTACTTCCGGAAACAAATTATGAGTGGCGAGTTCAGACATTATGTCACGATACTAATCAATCAGACTTTTCGGAAATTAACTCATTCACAACCGGCTTGGCACCTTCTGTCGTTACTATCAAAGCGGGAGTCTGGACAGATCCATCCATCTGGTCTGTCAATCGTGTTCCGACAGAAATGGATCTGGTTGAAATTCATCATGCTGTTACAGTACTCAGCGGTACAAGTGGTAAAGCCCGTATTATTCAGTATTCACCAGGAGGTAAGTTAACTATTGATAGTACTGCCCAATTGAAAATCCACTAATGACGATGTATCCAGTACATTGATATAGCAAATTCAATTGGCTGCCATTCTAATAAGGAATTGCCTTGCTTTATATGGCTAGATTAATCCACAATCCGAAAGGCCATTTTGGCTTTCTCCCGGGAGAGGGCGTTGAAGTGCCACCATTCATACTCAATTGAGGAAAAGCCGCCCTGTCGCATGGCTGTTCGGAGAATCAGGCGATTGTCAATTTGCTTCTGAGTAAGCTTTCCGGCTTTCAGTAATTCATCCTCGCGGGATGGATAGGCCAATTCGCCGAAGAAATCGTATTTGGTGCCCATATCGAGCGGTTTTCCATCTTTTGTGGCTACGGTTAAATCAACTGCGCAACCGTAGTTGTGAATCGAACCCTCTCGTGGATCTGCTACGTATTTCCGGCGTTCCTTTTCGGGTAGGTCGGGTAAGGCATTCCAGAGATTCCATTGCGCCGAGCGGGGCCGGGCGGCATCATAGACAAGCAGTCGTAAATCAGGATGATGCGCCTGGAGGTATTTGCTGGCTTCGGCTAGTTTTTGAGCCGCCATCGGCTGCATGTACGCCCGCGTCAACTCGCCATATACATCTTTGCCTACGAAATTGTCGGTCGTTGAATACTTTAACTCGACGAGGATTGACGGGTCCACTTTCTGCACGTCGACTAACCCTTGTTTCTGCATCGTGGCTTCTGCGGATTGGGCTTTCAGGGTTGGGACACAGAGATGCACAGAGAAAACACAGAGATACACAAAGATTTTTCTCAGTGTATCTCTGTGTGTCTCCGCGAATCTCTGCGTCATAGCTTTTTTTGCGATCATACCGTAAATAAAACGAAAAGTTGCTACGTTCGCCTTATTATGGCACTAAACTACATCTGGGTTGCTTTTTTCGTTGTTGCCTTTCTGGTGGCACTCGCTAAACTGATTTTTCTGGGTGATACCGAAATTTTTAAGATCATTGTCGAAGGATTGTTTGAATCGTCAAAAGTGGCGGTGATGGATATTGCGCTGCCACTAGCGGGCGTCATGACGTTTTTTCTAGGACTGCTCAACATCGGCGAGAAAGCGGGTGCTATCAACGTTCTGGCACGTATCATTGGGCCATTTTTCCATAAACTTTTTCCGGAAGTGCCTAAAAATCACCCGGCTAATGGGCAAATGATCATGAATTTTTCGGCCAACATGATTGGATTGGATAATGCCGCTACACCCTTTGGTCTAAAGGCAATGGCCAGTTTGCAGGAACTCAATCCGAGTAAAGACACCGCTTCCAACGCACAGATCATGTTTCTGGTGCTGCATACATCCGGATTGCAGATTATACCGCTCAGCATCATGGCTCAACGGGCCATTCTAGGCGCCAAAGATCCGTCGGACGTATTTATTCCCTGTGTAATCGGTACGTACGTAACAACGGTAGTTGCACTGGTTGCCGTGGGTATAAAGCAACGTATCAATCTGTTGAACAGCACTGTAATTGGCTGGTTGGGCGGTATAACAGCCTTTATTGGAATTGCTTTATGGATGCTGGCAGGAAGGCCGAAAGAAGAAATCGAAACGTTTTCGAAAGTATTCGGCAACGTAGTGTTGTTGAGTATCGTTGTGGCTTTTCTGCTGGGTGCGTTATATAAAAAAGTGCCCATTTTCGAGACGTTTATCGAAGGCGCGAAAGGTGGTTTTGAAACGACGGTTAAAATTATCCCCTATCTGGTCGGTATGCTTGTTGCCATTGGCGCATTTCGCAATGCCGGAGCGATGGATTATCTGGTAGGCGGATTGAAATACCTATTTGCACTGACTGGTATGAACACCGACTTTACCGATGCGCTGCCCGTTGCGTTGATGAAGCCACTCAGCGGAGCCGGAGCGAGAGCGCTGATGATTGACGCCATGAAGCAATTCGGGCCGGATTCCTTTGTCGGAAGGCTGGTATGTATTTTCCAGGGCTCGGCCGATACTACGTTCTACATCGTTGCGCTCTATTTTGGGTCGGTCGGTATTCGGAATTCAAGACACGCCATTCCGTATGGTTTGTTCGCTGATTTCGTTGGTGTTGTTGCAGGAATTGCGCTTGGTTATTTCTTCTTTCATTGAGCGAAAAGCGTAGAAAAACGGTTATCCAATTAGCTCAGCTTCTCTAAAATTCTTTTCAATGAACATTAATCAAGTGCGCGAACAACTGCATCGTCTCATCGATGACATTGACGATATATACGTATTAAATGGTCTTTACCGAAATCTGCTCTCCGAGAAACGTCAACGTGAAATTTACGAGAAAGAACAGGCTGAGAAGGCGAAAAAACAAGCCAGCAAGCGGTAGATTTATCTGGTGATACCCGACAGCCCACTGATAGTCAGCGCAATGATAACCGCGTTGAAACCGAACGAAAGAATGCCGTGAACGAGTGCCAGCCGACGCATGGTTTTCGACTGAATTGCTACGTCGGATACCTGGCTGGTCATACCAATCACAAAAGAAAAATAAGCGAAGTCGAGGTAGTCAGGCTCCTGGTCGTTGGGAAAGTCGAGCCCACCCGGACGACGATCTTTTCGGCCGTCGTTGCCATAGTAGCGATGGGCGTAGTGAAACGTAAATACTGTATGAACCAGCCCCCACGCACCAGCCACCGCCAAAATTGCCAGTACGTTATATTCAACCTGCATGGGGTCGTGGCTATTTGTTGACCCAAGCAGCGCAAGCACTGCAAATAGACTGGCTATGGCCGCCACTACGATTAAGAGCAGAATGAGGCTTCGGCTGGAGTCTTCAATACGTGAAATTCTGGGCAAATCTTTCGGATGCGTGAGTAATATGGAAGTCCACATAATGGACAGGTGCGTAATTACGTAAGCTACCCAACTACTGGTTAGCTGCGCGGGAAAACTGAAGTGTGCTGGTTTCGAAACAAGGTAAGCGGCTAATGCTGCGCTGAGGCCGATGAACAAGCGCTGCTGGGCCTTAAGGTGGGTAATTCGATACAGAACTTTGGTAAGCATAAAACAGGCAGATGGGCCGACTTGATCGGTCGCCGAAGATACGTATCATTTGCCTGGTCGAAATCAGTCTGACTATGATTTTCTCCTCCGCTGGTAGTCGGGAACGTAGTGATACGTTCCTTAACTAGGCAAATCGAACTTACTGAGCGCCCAGCACTGACAAAGGCACCCGAAAGGCTTTTGGTCGATACGTATCGGGGTCTCTACGGTTATTGATGCAAACCTCAGGCCCACATTGCAGAAATCCGTTGACAGAATACGTAACGAGCAGTCCCTGATTATCGATAAATTCAGGATGGCCGATAGCAAAATAGAAGAATGGATATTTATCGCCCGCCTTTTCGGGTATTGTGTAGATTAATTTTCGAGAGCTATATGGCCCCTGTGGCTGGTCGGCGGTGAAGGCGTAAATTTCTTTTCCCGTACAGCCTAAGCTGAACTCACTCGATAACAGCGCAAACTTATTGCCGACCTTGAAGCCGCTGGCAAAACTGCTGGTGCCATCTGAAGCGATTGGCGCGGCTTTCGTAGGATCGGTAATCCAGTTTGCGCCATCGTAATATTGCCAGCTCGTTATAGGGTCGTCGGGTTTGATACGTGCTACGTACATTTTAGAGCCTACGAAACCATCGCCTTTATAGCCATAGACATACATAAAACCATCTGGATGAGGCACGAATCCAGCACCAAAATTAATTCCATTCTGTGCAGGCAATTGTTTGTATCCCTGTACCGTCATGGCTGGGAATTGAATCGTAGCTACGTAATTGGGACCGCCAGAAGTAAAGCCGAAAGAACCGTTCGCGCCTGTTGTTTTGATATTATCCAGAAAGCAATAAACCGTGTTGCCTTGCTGATAACCACTACCGGGCCAGAACCAGTAAGTAGGCCAGCCACCTGGATGCAGAAAATAAGAAGCGGGTTTGCCAGCACCCAGTAACGTAGCCATATCGGCGGGATTAGTTGCATTCTGTAATAAACCCGCATTATTGACCTGAAATAAACAGGGAATCGTTCTGGTAGCGGCATCGTAATTATCGATATAGCTGTCGCCCCAGAGCCAGAGCGTGCGCCCGTCGGTCAGTCGGATGGAGTAACCGTCATCACCCGCTATCCAGCCTTTTGTGCGCCGAAAATGCTCTGTAAAAAGACTGTCACGCGTAGCCGTTTGCGGTCCAGTAGTGCCATCATTGGTGCTTTTTTTACAAGCTATCCATAAAAACAGGCAGCTTACTACAAGCATGTAGCTGTTCATAAGTAACTGACATACAGATGTGTTTTAATTTCTAAGCTGGCAAGGGCAGGATTTCCTTATCGACAAATCGCTCACCCTTTGCCCTTACCCCTTTGCTCTATGCTACTACTTTATCAGCCAGTAGCCGAAGATATACGCCATTAGTCCACCCGAAGCCGTCCTGATTCGGATATTCTCCTCCGCCGGTGGTCAGGGCTGCATCTACTACGTTGTATTTCTCCATCATCTTTCCCGTAGCCTGAAAAACTTTATCGTTCAGAGATAACCATCGGTCGCGGCCTTCGTTGGCTGTTTCGGTAAATCCATACTGATGTAACGCTTGATAGACAATCCATTGCAGGGGTGCCCATCCGTTCGGTGAATCCCACTGCTGACCTGTTCTATTTAGGGTTGTTACCCAGCCGCCAGCCTGTAAAAAGTCAGCTTTCAGCCGGTCGTGAATGTGAACTGCCTGCTCGGGCGTGGCAAGGTTGAAAAACAAGGGAAACACGCCTGCCAACGTAACGGCCAACGTTGGTTTCTGCGCTAATGCATCAAAATCGTGGAAGAAAAGCGTGTTTTCGTTCCAGAAGACCGTTTGGATGAGTTCTTTCCGGGACGTAGCACGCTGTTCAAATAGTTGTGCTTTCTCAGGCATTTCCAGTACGTTATAGGCCCGTAGCAGCGTACGTTCCAGAAAATACAGCAGGCAATTTAACTCGACGGGTACAATATCCGCAGCCCGAATGGAGGCCATCGTTTTAGCATCGCCGAACCAGCGACTGCTAAAATCCCAGCCCGATTCACAAGCCGCCCGAATGTGCGTATAAAGCTCTTCGGGTATCACGCCCAGCAGCTCGGCTTCTTCGGTCAGTTCAATTTCCTGTCGATACGCTTCGGGTCGCGGAGTCGGCGTATTATCCCAATACCGGTTCATTACGTGTTGCCCCTTAAACGTAACGACCCGTTTGCTGATACGTTGCGTCGGCGTCAGCTCATCCTGACCGTCCATCCAGAAATCGTACTCGCGCCGAAGCTGCGGTTCGTACTGTTTCAGTACGTCTTCACCATCCATTTCAGCCAGTAAATCGACCATCAATGCAAAGTAGGGCGGCTGCGACCGGCTCAGAAAATACGTCCGGTTACCGTTCGGAATAAAACCGAACGTATCAATCAGATAAGCGAAATTCAGAAGCATTCCACGTATCAAATCGCCCCGTTTCGACTCTTTCAGGCCCAGCATCGTAAAATAACTGTCCCAGTAGAAAATTTCGCGGAATCGTCCGCCGGGTACGATGTATGGATAGGGGAGGGCAATACGTGAACTGCCTTCAACTGCTACGTCGGCTGGTCGCGTCAGGCGGTCCCACAACTGACTCACGTGTTCATACGTAGTGAAATTTGTATCGCTGACGTAATCGCTGCTTATGTTTTCGGGCAGTATGAAATAATCGTGAACGAACGCGCTCAAGTCAAAATCGGGCTTTGTTTTTTCAGATTCGTAGAGCGCGATGATATCTGCGGGTGTGAGTTTGGGGATACAATCCACAAAAGTTTTTGAGTCAGAAAAAACATGACCGAGCTGTACGTCACGAAACAACGACCCAAATAATTGGTCGGGTGAAGGGAAAAATACGGCGGTTTCCAAAGTGAAAAATGAACAGTTTGGTAAGGGAGTTTCTCTATACTACTGGTTTATTATAAGTTTTTTATGATTCAGTCCAGTTTAAGTACCAGGCTGGTGAACCTATGCGACATTTATTCAATGGAAAGTCTTATTAAAAGAGCAATTGAGTAAATTTGTTCATTTTATGAACGTATTGCTCGAATGGTTTCTGTAATAATACCAACTTATAATGCTGCATCGTACTTGCCTTCTTTGCTCAAATCCTTAGAAGAACAAACGCTCCCTCACGAATTAATAATCCTTGATTCAGAGTCGAGTGATGAAACGAAAGCAATATTAGCACACAATAATATTTCAGTTCATACTATTCCAAAAGGCACTTTTAATCACGGTGCAACTCGAAATATAGGTACTTCGCTGGCTAAGCATAATGTTCTGGTTTTTCTTACTCAGGATGCGCTTCCGGCCAATAAATACACGCTGGAAAACATAGTTAAAATGCTGCTTAGCCGGGATGATATGCCCATGGTTTATGGCCGGCAACTGCCTTATCCAGATGCCAGCACCCTAAGTCAGTTCGCGCGTTTATCCAATTATCCGCCCGAAAGCCTATTGAAAACCAAAGCATTAATTCCAAAATTAGGTATAAAGACCTGCAATTGTTCGAACTCTTTTGCTGCTTATCGTAAAGACAAGTTAATTGAGCATGGCGGGTTTCCGTCGGATGCGATACTTGGCGAAGAGGTAACGTTAGCGGCTAAATTAATTCTTGAAGGTCAGATACTTGGCTACTGTGGAGATGCCGAAGTGTATCATTCACATAACTATACGATTGGTGAAGAATTTAAGCGTTATTTTGATATTGGGGTGTTTCACTATGAAAAGCGATCACTCATATCACACTACACGCGCGCTGAATCAGAAGGTTTTGCCTATATAATTGACGAAGTCAACTACCTTATTCGAAACGCAAAAGCCTATTTGATACCAGAGCAATTTATCAGAACCGTTGCCAAGTACGTAGCGTATAAAGCCGGGCAGTGGCACACAAAACTGCCCATTTCCCTGAAACGTCGCTGGAGTATGCACTCCTTTTACTGGAAATAAGGCAGCGATTGCAGAGCGCGTTTTAGTTGAATCTAATCATTCAACTCCCGCAATTCATCCAACTGGGCAGTTCTGAAATGCCGGTACACGCGCAGTACAATAGCCAGCGCCACCGCCGACTCAGCAGCCGCCACAACCATCACGAATAAAGCCAGCATTTGCCCCTGCAACCGGTCGGGGTCGTACTGACTAAAGGCAACGAGGTTGATATTCACGGCATTAAGCATGAGTTCGATGCCCATGAGCACAACAATGGCATGTCTTTTCAGCATAACCACCGCTAGTCCGATGCTAAATAGTGCCGCTCCGACGAGCAAAAACAAATGACTGTCAACGGGCTGCATCCTGAGCGTTTTTGGATTGTGGAGAAGCTAAATAAGCAGCGCCTACGAGTGCTGCCAGCAGCAGAATCCCTGCTATTTCGAAGGGAACTACGTACTCGGTCATTAGCTGTTTGCCAATAATACCCGTGGTATTCTGCCAACCTACCGGATTAGCCAGTAACGTAAAATTAGCTCGAAAAATCAGTACGTATAGTGCCGTAAATAAACTGCCAGCCACCGCCAGCGCGACTACCCAACTCCAGCTATCGCCCCGGTTCTGCGATAAAATTGTGTTTGCCTGCTGGCTTCCTGCCTCGCCCGGAAGCTGGCGTCTATGCGTGAGCATCACACCAAAAATTACCAGCACCAACACCCCACCGACATAAATCATAATCTGCGCAATAGCCAGAAAATCAGCGCTGGCCAGCACAAATAAGCCTGCTACACCTAATAACGTTAGTAACAGAAAAAAGGCGGCATACAATACGTTGCGTGTGAGCAAAACCGCTAGTCCGCCGATGATTGTGAGTGCTGAAAATGCGTAAAAAGCTATCTGAACCAAAATTCTGTCGGTTTATGGTTTACTGATTTTCGTCGGCCTTCGGTTTGGGTTTCATCGTTGGCCGAAACGCAGGCTTTGGCTTGGGGGGCTCCGCAGTAGGTGCTTCTGCCTGAAACGTAGCGTCATTGGGTGATAATTCTGGTGTTACGTCCTCAGCCGGTTTGGGTGCTGCCGTGGCTGGTTTCATGGTTGGCCGGAAAGCAGGTTTGGGCTTTACTGGCTCGGTCACTGGAGTTTCTGCCGATGAAAGTTTATCTGTTACGTCGGATTGCTTTTCCTGTTCAGTTTCCGCAGGTTTAGCTGGTACAGCGGCCACTGGTTTCATGGTTGGCCGAAAAGCTGGTTTGGGTTTTGGCGGTTCTGCCGCAACTGGTATGTTGGTTGTGTCGGCTTTGAGTTCGTCCGTTGGCAGTTCAACTGGTTTCGCCGGTTTCATCGTCGGCCGGAAAGCCGGTTTTGATACAGGTGTTACGTCCTCTGCGGGTTGACTGGTTTCCATGATCGCCGGCTTCATCGTTGGCCGGAAGCCGCCTGGTTTCGGTGCAGGTGTTGGTGAACTGGACGTAGCGTTTGGCTCCGTATCAGTCTTAGAATCTGCTGGAGTTACGTCGGTTGTCGGCTTTGCTGCTCCCGGTTTCATGGTTGGCCGGAAGGGAGCCGCTTTGGGTTTCGGCGCTTCGGTTTCGGGTGTTTCGGCAGCACTGTCTACAGATGGAGTTTCGGTTGGATTTGCTTCTACGGGAGACTTCGGTACGTCGGTTTTCGGTTTCTGGGTTGGCCGGAACACAGGGCGTTTCGTTGACTCAATTCCGCCCTGGGCGATACGTTCCATTTCGTCAGGTGTCGCGTCGGTCAATGGATGCTCAACGGCAGAACCTTCCGAGTTTTCTGACTTTTTATCCGATGCTGTTGTTGCTGGGCGGGCCGTTGGCCGAAACACAGGTCGGGCCGTTGGTTTGTCAACTGGTGCAGATTGATTGGAATCAACATTTGCCGACCTATCAGCAGGTGCTTTAGCAGCGGCAGACTGGCGTTTCGCTTCTTCTTTCTCTCGTAGAAATTGTTCGTACAGCGACCGTTTTTTGTCGGCCTGTTCGGTGGTAAGGTTAGAAAATTGATACGTTAATTTGCCAAGTTCGAACTCGCTATAGTCGAACTTTTTGTCCATTGTCAGGCACTCCGTTGGGCATACTACGGTACAAAGGCCACAGTAGCAGCATTTTGCCATGTCAATGTCAAACTTACCCGCGTATAGACGTATTGGCGAGCCATCTGAAGCACGTCCGACTTCTTCGGTAGCTTTGATGGCGTCAATGGTGATACAATCTACGGGACAAACTTTGGCACACTTGTCACAGACAATACAATCATCGATTTCGTTACGTAGTCGGTATCGGCCGTTGTCGGGAATAGGCAGCTGCTCGTGCGGATATTGAAGCGTAACCAGACCGTTTTGCTGGTCGAAATACGTATCACTGCTGATGCCTTCGGGTGAACGACGTTTCGTAGCATTCCGCAGGTGCTTCAGGGTTAGACTCAACCCCTTGACCGTCGTGCGAATGCCAGACTGTATATCTTTAAAGTAAGACATTATCTAAAGAGTGAAAGAGCGAAAGAGTGATTTGCCGGATGGTCTTTCACTCTTTCGCTATATTTTGGGATATCGCTCCGGTTCGGCTTCACTCATGAGCGCGTAAACCGTTTCGACTACGTCGTCAACATTGGGTTTGGAAAAATAATCTCCGTCGGAGCCATATGGTGGCCGATGTGCTTTGGCGGAAATAGTCCGTGGGGGCGAATCCAGATAACGGTACGCATTCTGCCCTTCAACCACTTGTTGCATCATGTAAGCCGATGCTCCACCTGGTACGTCCTCATCAGCAAAAATTACCCGATTGGTTTTTTTTATGGACTCAACGATGGTTTGATGAACGTCAAAAGGCAAAAGCGTCTGTACGTCAATGACTTCTACGTTTATTCCTAACTGGGCTAACTGATTGGCGGCCTCGAAGACAATCCGGCACATGGAGCCATACGTAACGACCGTTACGTCGGTTCCAACACGTAGCACGTCCGGAACACCCAGGGGCACGCAGAAATCAGCCAGATTTTCGGGTTGCTTTTCTTTCAGTCGATACCCGTTCAACGATTCAATCAGCAGGGCCGGGTCGTCACCTTTGATGAGCGTATTGTAGAATCCGACTGCCTGCGTCATATTTCGGGGTGCCAATATGTGTAAACCGCGCAGACTACCAAGCATGGCGGCTAATGGCGACCCCGAGTGCCAGATGCCCTCCAGCCGGTGACCACGAGTTCGGATAATAACGGGCGCTTTCTGTCCACCTTTTGTGCGGTAGAGCAACGTAGCAAGATCGTCGGTCAGGGTCGCCAACGCATAATAAACGTAGTCGAAATATTGAATCTCGACGATTGGTTTTAGGCCCCGCATCGCCAGACCAATGCCCTGCCCAATAATGGTGGTTTCGCGGATACCGGTGTCGGTGATACGTATCTCGCCGTATTTTTCCTGCAAACCGGCAAATCCCTGATTAACGTCGCCAATTTGCCCGACATCTTCACCCAATGCCACTACGCGCGGATCATGGGCGAACAGATTGTCGAAATAGTGCTGAAGCAATTGGTAACCATCCACCACCTGACTATCATCGCTATAACGGGCTGGTGTACCTTTTATCAGCATCGGCGAATCAGGCGATTCGCTGTAGAGGTGCGAGTGAAATCGGTCGGCGTTGGCCGTATTGCTACGTTCCAGCCAGTCGTGGAGCTGCTGACGAGCAGGCGTATTGTCGTGGCGAAGCACACGTAACGCTCTTCGTACCGCACTCGTCGCGTCCCGACGTAGTGGCATGAATTCGTGACGTAGTTCTTCCCGGATAGTCATTAAATCCGACGATTTAGCATGGTGCCGGGCCGCCTGTTGAATAAGGTCGAGTACTTCGTCGTAATCACTTTTCATCGACTCCTGAAAGCTAGTCCAGGCGCTGGCACGAGCCGATTTGGCCTTTTCTTTTGCTTCGGTTTCGATGGTATCGAGTTCGTCGTTGGTGGCATAACCGTTTTCAAGAATCCACTTCCGAAAAATCGGGTTACAATCATGTTCGGCTTCCCATTGCAGTCGCTCCTTTGATTTATATCGTTCATGCGAACCCGACGTAGAGTGCCCTTGCGGTTGCGTAAGCTCCTGAACGTGAACCAGAACCGGTACGTGTTCCTGACGGCAAATGTCGGCGGCTTGTTGATACGTTTCGAGCAGTGCTACGTAGTCCCAGCCTTTCACAGTCAAAATTTCGATGCCTTTATCATCAGCGTCGCGCTGAAAACCGGCCATTGCTTTCGAAATACTAGCCTTTACCGTCTGATATTCAATTGGTACCGATATGCCATAGCCGTCGTCCCAAATCGACATCATGAGCGGGACCTGCAATACGCCAGCCGCATTCATAGTTTCCCAGAACATGCCCTGCGACGTAGAAGCATCGCCAATGGTCGCAAAAACGATTTCATCGCCATGATGCGAAAAGTTAGTCAGGCCGTTTAGTCCGGGATTATTCCGGTAAAGTTTGGAGGCATAAGCCAGACCTACCGAACGTGGAATTTGGCCAGCTGTTGGCGAAATGTCACAAACCGAATTGTAGAGTTCAGTCTGGTTACGCCATAAACCCTTATCGTCGAGCCAGCGGGTAGCATAGTGACCATTCATTGATCGCCCGCCCGTATTTGGATCGGCGGCCAGGTCGGTATGTGCGTAGAGTTGGGCAAAAAATTCTATCCAGGTCAATTCGCCCAGAGCCGCTACGAACGTTTGGTCGCGGTAATAGCCAGACCGAAAATCGCCACGGTTGAAGGCGCGGGCGGCTGCGAGTTGAGCGAGTTCTTTGCCATCGCCAAAGATTCCAAACTTAGCTCGCCCCCCCATTACGTCACGCCGACCCAGCAAACTCACCTGTCGGCTTTCGCAGGCCAAACGGTAATCAGATAGGATTTTTTCACGACTTAGAATATCAGTCGAGCGGAGTTGTTCGTTTGCTATCACAACAGAGCTACGTATTGAAATCGTCTAACAATTAATTTATCGATGAAGTGACTAGTTTTGTGTACGCGTGTTACCATGCGGAAGTAAAAGTAAGATAAATCAAGTCAGCTTTCAAAAAAACGAATTTTTCAGTTTCTTTGTTGAACGGAAAAGACACCGTTAAATATTTGGCAAACAGTTTGCTTCGTTATTTTCTGAGGTATTCGTATTTTAACAACCAAATCATAATTTCGTTTAGTCCAATGAAAAAGTTTTTTTCACTTTTCGTAGCTTTATTTGTGTTGGTCGCAGTTGGCTACGCCCAGAAGGGAACCATGAAGTTTGCCAAAGAAACGCATGACTTCGGCAAAGTTGAACAGGGTAAACCAGTAACTCACGTTTTTGAATTCAAAAATACGGGTACTGATCCTGTTGTTATCAGCGACGCTCAGGCTTCCTGCGGTTGCACAAAACCAAACTGGACTCGCGAAGCAATTCTGCCAGGTAAAACCGGAACGGTATCGGCTACCTACAATGCAGCAGCTGCCGGCCCATTCAACAAATCGGTGACGGTAACGAGCAACGCCGAAGCAGGTCAGATTGTTCTGTATCTGAAAGGCGAAGTGGTAACGCAGAAAGAAGCCGAAACAGCAGCCGCTCCTGCTACAGCTGCTCCTGCCGCTAAAGACAAGAAAAAAGCAACAAAAACATCCCGCTAATTACTGAAGGGTTAATAGTGTGGTCATGAAAGGCATCTGGTAGTTTACCGGATGCCTTTTTTTATGGCCTGTTCATCCCATCCGACGTAGTAACCAGCCACTTAGGCCTGTGCCCGCTCCTACCTAATCAATTTCCTTTCGTACTACGTATTCAATACATTTACTGACCCCGTTGCTACGTAGCACTCATGACACCACCACAGTTTCAGATAAAATAAGCACACTTTTCCGGCTTCTACCATTCCGACACATTTGTTGAACGGACTTATCTGAATTTCAATCTAACCTTTTAGTCTTACCTGAACTATGTTACTGATTATCATTGGCATTCTGTTGCTTATTGCCGGATTTGCCATCAATACACCTGCGCTGATGCTGTCGCGCTTTTCACGCCCTGCCAAAGTGGTGGGCGGTATTCTGATTTTACTGGGCTTTTTAACATCAAGTATTCGCCAGATTGATGCTGGACACGTTGGCGTAATTTCGCTTTTTGGTAACGTAAGCGACCGAACGCTGAACTCCGGTTTAAATTTTGTAAATCCGCTGGCAACCGTAACCGAATTTGACATTAAAACGCTGAATTACACCATGTCGGCTGCACATGATGAAGGTGACAAGGGGGGCGATGATGCAATTCGGGTATTAACCTCCGATGGATTGGAAGTTGTTATTGATTTAACCGTATTGTATCGGGTGGTTCCTACTGATGCACCCAGAATTTACCGCCAGATTGGTACCGATTTTACCGACAAAGTGGTACGGCCGATTACCCGAACCCGCATTCGGGATAACGCGGTTTATTATGAAGCTATCGCTTTATATTCGACGCGTCGGGATGAGTTTCAGACACGTATCTATAAAACGATAGAGGACGATTTTCGAAAGCGGGGTTTATTGTTGGAGCAATTGCTGATACGTAACATCGACTTGCCTGCATCGGTTAAAAAAACCATCGAGTCGAAGATAAACGCCGAGCAGGACGCTCAGAAAATGCAGTTTGTGCTGCAAAAAGAACGGCAGGAAGCTGAACGAAAACGTGTTGAGGCACAGGGTATTGCCGACTATCAGAAGATTCTGTCTACAGGTTTAAGCGATAAGCAGTTGCAGTACGAGCAAATTAAAGCGCAGCGAGAATTGGCGCAATCGCCTAACGCCAAAATCGTCATTATGGGCGGCAGAGGTAACGTACCGTTGATTTTGAATGAGAAGTAGTTGTTGTATTAAATAATTGATTAATAGAAGCTTGTCGAGGTTTTGTCATCCTGACGCAGCCGGGCTCGCAACGGCGGACCGTGCCGGAGCGGAAGGATGACAAAAACCAACTACTTACCTACTTTTTTGCCGCTCCCAGGCTAATCAACCAAGCCTTGCAGCTTTCTGGCCAAGTGTTCAACGACCCAAATTTTGCCGTGCGAAGGCCGAAACCATGCCCGCCTTCTGGGTACAGATGCATTTCAGCAGGAACTTCATTTTTCAGGCAGGCCAGATAAAAATTAATGCTGTTTTCAACTGGAACACCTTTGTCATTTTCGGCATGAACAAGGAAAGTCGGTGGCGTTTGTTTGGTTACCTGCAATTCATTGGAATAGTACGTAATCATCTCCGACGATATATTGAGATTGCCTAATAATTTATCGCGGGAGCCGGTATGGGCTTTTTCGCCAAACGTGATTACTGGATACATCAGGATGGCAAAATTCGGTTTGGCCTGATCACTGGCTTTGGGACCCATGTGATAATGAGTTGCTAACGTAGCAGCCAGATGCCCACCAGCCGAAAAACCCATAACACCGATTTTAGCCGGGTCCAGACCATACTTACCCGCATTCTGCCGTATCAGCGTCATACCCTGCATGGCATCCATAAGCGGAACTTCCTGCTGATTCGTCATGATAGCCGGGTTCGGGAGTCGGTATTTCAGGACAAAAGCCGTTACACCGATGCTATTGAACCAGGCCGCTACGTCCGAACCTTCATGACTGGCCGCCAGAATACCATAACCTCCACCTGGACAAATCATTATGGCCGCACCCGTCGATTTATCTTTTGGCGCTGGATAAGCAGTAAGCGTAGGTATTGATACGTTGCTGATGCGTAGAATGCCATTGGCGTCAGTTTCTGACTTTTCGGTAATCTGCGCTCCAGCGATGGCATTCGGAATGGCGTTGTCCGGCCAGAGTTTAATGATATCCTGTGAGGTGGCAATTTGGGGGGCAACGATGGCAAGAAGCATACAAATCAGCAGCGAGCGCATAAAGAATTTACTACGTTTAGAAAAGAATCAATCAACAGATGGAAAAGCTAGTCTAACCGCAGGCTCTACTCATATTTCGACCTCGCCACTTTCGTCAGTCGCTTTATCGGACGGGCTGCCGTGTAGTACGTCGATCAATTCTTTCACGCGATAAACGGTCGTGTTGTACCGGTTACCAAGCATAATGATAACGTACTCATCTTTGGGGCTGAACCAGAACATGGTGTTGTAACCTTTCCACCAACCCGAATGGTAAATGAATTCCGGTTGGTTTTCGTCGTTCAGCATCATTCGGAATCCGTAGCCATAATTTTTGGCGCCTTTACGTTCGAAACTACGCGGTATGAAGGCTTCAGCCAGTCGTTTTTTGGGTAACACGCAATCGCCGTTCAGGGCTCGATACCAGCGGAAAAGGTCGCCAGTGGTCGAATAAATTCCTTTATCTCCTACTACGTCATCGTAATAATCTTTCGGAATTCGCCGGTTCCATTGATAGCCCGCCGTTTTGTGTTGGTTAAATGATTCGTTTTTAGTGGTAGCCACAAACGTATGGTGCATTCCGAGTGGCTCAAAAATGTTTTTATGGATAAATGCCTCGTAACTCTGCCCCGTACTTTTTTCAATAATAGAGGCTAGTACCATATAATTTGTATTGCTGTAGCTGAAACCCCGACCCGGTATGTTATAGGCTCTGGGAGTGGGTTTTACGGTAGCAAACCAGTGCATGATGGTCGCATTGGTTGGGTAAGGTTTTTCTTTCTTGTAGAAATTCACCTTCATGCTATCGTCGAAAGCATACTGATAGTTTGGCAAACCGCTTCTATGGCTCAGCAATTCCCGTATCGTGATGCCGTGATAGGGGAAATCAGGATAAAACTTCTGGATGGTATCTTCAAATTTCAGCTTGCCGGCATCAATCAACTTGAGCGTAGCAACGGCCGTAAATGTCTTGGATAGGGAAGCCAACTGGAATTTCGAATCTTCGACCAACGTATCGCGCTGGCTACGTTCAAAATGGCCTAAACCAAAACAGTTTTTGTAAAGGATAATGCCCTTTTGGGCGATCAATACGTTCCCATTTAGACCTCCCCTTACTTTTTGTCGGATAATATCCTCAATAAGCTGGCTTTTCTGGTCGGCATTGATCTGCTGACGAACAGTTTGCTCTTCGTTGGAGGTAAGAACTTGGCCATCAGCGCAGTTACGCAGGGCTTTCGTGGCGCGATTCAGCTTTTTCTCCTGATTGCATGAGATCGCTAATGCAAGTACGATTACGATACTAATCCACTTCTTCATTGTATTCATCCGCACTATCCTAACGCGCTTTTTTTCTATGGGTGATATGGAGTGAACTCTGACAAAAATAATGATTGCTTGAGATTCATAACGGAAAATTCCACTAAAAACGTGTTAAAATTCGCTAATGGTCTGCCAGAACGAATGCTTAAAACCGACTTCGGGGCGAGACAATGACCGTTTTCTTGCCACTAAGCACGCCAGATTTACGAAGAGCAATAAACATGCCGGTACTGGAGGGAAGTAAGTCGCCGGCGTCAAAAGCAAACATAGCTTTAATCTCAGTACCTCCCAGAATATTCAGCGGAATGGAAGCTGCGAGCAACCCAGAAAATTGGGTAGGCAAATTGGGATAAGGAATTGGGTAAGTACCTGCGTTCCGGCTTACGGAAAGCTTCGTTGTTAAATTGATCTTATCAAGTAAAACACCTGTAAGACCAAGGTGAAAAAGACTCACTCTATTATTGGCTATACCAGAGCGAGGTGGTAGGTTTGGACGAACTTCAGACTGAGGGGAGAGAAAGGGAGTCCCTACGGTACGTCCGAAATAGGTCCAGCCATCTAAATATTGGCCATTATTAAAATAATCGTCTCGTCCACGAAGTTTAGGGTCGTCCAACACAAAAGCGTTACCCCCCTGGCTCCCTGTAAATAAATACTCGACGGTAATCTGGCTCAAATAGAAATTACTTCTCAGGCCATTTTCGCGCTTTGGACGAATACGTAAACCGTTTAATCCGTCATCCAGATTTGTTCCATAAAAGAGCGAACCATCATCATAAAAGAATTGCCGATACGCGTAGAAATTAACGGTATTTAAATCGAGTTCAGCCGCAAGATCGATGGAACCGAGGTGATTGCCAATACGGTTTTCTTCAAAATGGGTAATCGTTTGAATCGTCTGATCGTCTGGAAACGGGTTACGAATGCCTAAAATGACGGCCGGGTAATATTTAATATTAGAAGGCAGCTTACCATTTACAGACACACCTGGGTCAAGATGATCGGAGTAGCCGCCCCACATAACCTGGTGATTGAATCCGCCATAGAACTTAAATCGCCACGACTCTTTACCAATACGTCCATAAAAAGACGACTGATGTAGATACGTTCCCTGCACTAAGCGCCCCTGATTTTCGAACCATCCGTGAGAGAAAGTTCCCATAACGGATAGCACACCTTTGGTAAAAGGAATGGGGGTAAACGCAGGTAGAGCTAGTTGGATTTTGGGAAAGGGCAATGCATTTCCCGACCAGATGTAGGAACCTGACGTCAACAAGGTATCGACTAAGCCAATGATCTCCTTACGTCGGCCAGCGTAAAGTTCGAATGCCCCGATACGTCCTTTTAAATACCCTTCTGTTAGTAATACCTGGGAAGAAGCGCCTGCATTAACAATAACATTAGCACCGTATCCCCAATCCATTTTAGGGCGGTATCCTGTGCTGTCTCTCGCCTGATAATCGGCATGGGCCTCCGCTTCCAGCCGCATGAAGCTATTCTGAAGCGGAACAGTACCATACTGATTGGCACGTAACCAGAAAGGGGTTTTTCCGGAAGTCAGCATTGGACCTGTACTTACTGAAAAGTTGTGCTGATGTTGCCCAAAAACAGGACAATACAACATCAACCAGCACAATAGAAGAAGACTTATTTTACTATATGAATAGCTCAGGGCGTATTTTTTCATACTTGAGTAGACTCACTTACCGCGCCCTTGTATCATCACTTTAACTGTTTGAGCGATGATCCACATATCAAAGAGGAATGATCTGCGTTCGGGGTAGAGAAGATCGTAACTTAATCGTTGCCGCATTTCATCCAGATTAACTGCATAGCCAAATTTCACCTGGCCAATAGATGTGATGCCTGGCTTGACAGTTAGTATCTTCTGGAAATCGATGGGCACTTCTTCCATCAAGGTTTCAACGTCATATTCGGCAAGTGGGCGTGGCCCAACTATAGACATTTCGCCCAACAATACGTTGAAAAATTGAGGTAATTCGTCTAGCCGGGTACGACGCATAATACCTCCCCAAGGAGTTATGCGTGGATCTTCTTTTCCCTGCGAGTGCTGTGAGCCGGACAAAATCAATTCCGAGCCAGTGTACATGCTACGGAATTTATACATTGTAAACGCTTTACCTAAACGTCCGTATCTTTTTTGAGTGAAAATTACAGGCCCTTTAGAGGTGAATTTCGTGGCAAGAGCGATGCCAATAAATACGGGTGATCCGAGTAAAAGCACTGTCGATGCGAAAAGAATATCGAAGCAGCGCTTAAAGAAATTAATGCGAAAATCAGCAAGTACTTCGGAGGATAAATTTAATATGGGCAGGAAATCATAGTACTCAATAGAAATTCCCTGACTAAAAAAGCCTCTAAAATCAACTAATAATTTTACTTGATAATCAGCCTCTTCGGCATGGTCAACGATACGTTTAAGCTGGGTACTTTCAATGTAAGGCATACAGCAATAGATACAATCAATGCTTGCTTCCTTAACGTATCTTGGCAGTTCGTTGAAATGTCCTTTCAACAGACCTTCATTTTCTGAATTTGGCTGATCGAAGTAACCTTGAAAACTAAATCCCATCTCGGGGTGGGTATCATAAAAACTGCGAATATTTTCAGCCAGTTTTCCGTACCCAGCAATTACGTAGCGTCTGTTGTTATAACCTCTAGCCCTATACTCTTTAAGGAAGAGTAAGCCACCAATTCGAAAAGTGGCTCCTAGCGTCAAAAACAACCCATAGGTAATTAATAGATGTTCTCGGGAGTAATAATATCCTTTTATAGCAACCCAATACATCGAAATGATGGCCATATGGATTGCTGTTAAAACAAGTAATTTTTTAAGTAAATGGCCCGCTTTAAATAACTGCCTTGGGAAAATATATGGTTTTGAAATTAAGATTTCAGCCAACCAGGTTAGGTTGAATAAAATCCATATGGATGCATAAGGAGGATCACCGACTGCGTCAAGCGTTTTGAATTTCAGCCAATAAGCGCCTACAAAGGCTACGTTAAGGCTCAGAAAATCAACGAAGACATGCAGCGGAAAAAATAATATCGAATAACGGTGCCTCATATCTTCCAGTTTTACTCATCGAATGCTATTGAGCACTCTTCTGCAATGTATACGCTAAATTAGAGCATATAGGTTGATGAGTTGATACTAATATTATCTAACGGTCACGGAACAGGGCCGCAAATTAAAGATAAAAACCCGTTAAAAAAATTGGATTATATCGAGTTTGTTTTTCATAGGCTATTTGTATTGTGCTGGTAACCAAGATTTTCGTATACTAAGAAATGTGCCAATACCGCTTTTGTACAATGTTCCAGCGTCAGCAGCAAGACTGGCTGTCAGGTCAATACCTCCAAATACCGATAGGGGTACCACAATACTTGCAACACCCGAAAACTGGGTACGAATGGGCTTATAAGGGATATCGTAAGTGCCGTAATTCTGGCTTAATGACAGCTTTGTCTGATAAGATATCGGCCCCGAAAGTAAGCTACCCTCGATTGGTAATACACCCGCCATACCCAGGTGAAAAACGAGCACCCGATTGTTACTCGAGAAAATGCCGTAAGGGTACTGATTCTGAGGGCCTAAGGCTGGTGGAATGAACGGTGTTCCAATGGTATGGCTGCGGTACGACCAGCCATCGCGATATTGCTGGTGATTGAAGTAATCGTCTTTACCACGGCGGTCTGGATCGTCAATGATGAATTCTGGTCCACCCTGACTGGTGGTGTTGAGTACTTCAAATAAAATATCACGGAAAATGGCCTTCGGATCATTTCGACGGAGCCGGATTCCGTTTAAGCCATCCGCAATATTGATTAAATAAAATAAGGACCCGTCTTCATAAATATTCTGCCGATAAATATAGAGCATATGCCGGACTAGATCGATTTCGATCGCAGCATCAACTGATCCCAAATGGTTACCGACCCGATTTGTCAGGTCAAAGTAAGTATATTGATTCGTGTCAGTCCGGCCTGAATTTAGGGTAGTAAGTACATAAAAATAATTAACTAAACCTGTGGGCAATTTCCCTCCTACAGGAATTGTGCCTGGAATACCGGTTGGGTCACTGGCCTGTCCACCCCAAACGGCCTGATGGTTAATGCCCCCAAATACACGTATTACGTCGGTTGGTCTTCCGATCCGCAGATACAGTGATTTTTGATGAAGCATCTTGCGTTGTATATATCCTCTAGCGTCCAGATACCCATGAGCAAACGTTCCCTGAATAGATACCCAACCTTTTGTAAAACCGATTGGGGTAAAAACCGGAATAGAAACCTGAATTTTAGGGGCAGGCATGGCATTGCCTGACCACGGATAAGAACCTGTCGACAGTGTTGAGTCAGCCAGCCCGAATTTCTCTCGTACCCGACCAATATAGGCTTCAAAAATACCCCGGCGGACTTTTACGTAGGCTTCTGGCAGTAATACGTTTTTCTCGTAAGGTAACAGATTCGACGTAGCATTTGCCACTACGTTAATGCCGTAACTAACATCAAATACAGAGTTTTTCCAGCGTCCGGTACTATGACGACTTGAATCGTAACTGCTGTAGATACCCGCCCGGAACGTTGCTAAGGGAGACTCATTAGGAACGGTACCGTATTGGTTTGCTCTGAGCCAGAAAGGCGTATCAGTAGATGACGAAAGGTAAGTACCTGCTTCAACTGAATATAGACTCGGCTGGCGGATAGTCTGGGCAATACTTCCGTAGAAAAGACAAGAAAGGAATATACTGATCCATCCTGAACGATAAATACGCATGCACCTGCTGGTTCGGAGCGACTGATGACTCTTTAACTACCTATCCAATTAAACTTGGTACGTATACAATGTTAAAGTGGCGCCAGTTGGCTATGGATTAATATTGACACTAGATTGATAAACGAGAACTGGGGAATGGAAACGTATAAACACGCTGCTTTAATTTAGCCTGTGGCCCATAGCAGCCATTGCGGTTAAAGCCTTCGCATCATCCTGAGCCGTTTGGTAGGTATCTACATTGTTGGGATCGATACCTAATTCTTTCATGAGCCGATATTGCCGAGCTTCTACATAAGTCAGTCGGGCAATAATCTGATTCAATTTTGCATCCTGTTCATCCTGTCGAGCCAGTATATACGCTGTTTTAAGCTCCAGTTCATCAAGGCGCTGCTTATCGCGGTCAGTCATATTGATCGGTTTATCGGATGAATTGACGCGGCAAGATACTATTTTTTTCGCTGGACTGGTCAACGGCCATAAAATCCGCCACTGTCATAAAAGCTACGGCGACGGCTCAGCTTAAGTTCCTGAAGGATCGATGAGCGGGCCCGTAAATCGAACGAATAGTTACCCGAGCGTAAATTATTACCCGAATAAGGTGTCCAGTTAAAGGCCATTTCCCAGCAATGCAGGTCCCGATTGATACCGATGGTAGTGAGTGTAGGACTCTTAAAGTTGAAATCGTAACCCGTATTGATCGTGATTTTCCACTTCGGAGTTATACTTAAATCACCGGTTAACGTTAGGGCCTGAATCACCTGCGAACGTTCGGGCGTCAGTTGGGTCCACCCAAATGTATAGCTGACATTCATCGACCAGGGAATATTGAAATCAACGTAAAGCTCTGGATTATTGTTAATGGCTTTCAACGTAGCATCCGAAGCGTTGGGGCTGGTTTTGGGTTTGTCAGCCTGTTTAGGCGCAAAGCGGGCGCTCATGTACGCCTGCATGTTGGTCATACGTAGCAAACCCTGTCCAGCCTGAAGAGCGTACAACTTCGGCACCCGAATATATTCAGGATTTTCATATCCAGCGACTTTCTGAATTATAGGCGAATAACTCAATGCTGTTGGGACTGCATAAAAAGGCGTTCCGCCGTAGGCGCGATACGCATACGGGTCGAAAGTTGACGATAAGTTGAAGCTGATGTTCTTGAAAATCTGCGTATTAGCGCTTACGGCAATCGGCGATAGATTGTAATCAGGGGCCAGTAGGTTATAACTTCCGTTGATACTCAGGTTATCGAAAATAGGGATCTTCTTGAATTCCTGCCCGCTCGAGTCGCTACGTGTACGTACCTTCATTTCGAGCTGGTTTACAATACCGAACGAAATGTACGCTGATTCCGTACTGGTTCCACTGCCACTACTGCCTCCTAAACCTCTGAAAACGGACAGCGTTCGGCGATAAAGTGGCAAATTAGCTAACGGCCCTTCGGCTGGTAATATCTGAAATTGACCATAGGCCGGATTCGTGAAATCAGGAATATAGCTGAATGAAATAGACGGTGCTACTGTGTGTCGAATCGCTTCGATACGTTTCCCTCGAATAAAAAATGTCCCGTAAAAGCGGGTGTTCATACTGGCATTTACTGAGAAATTATACGATGGAAAAAAACCGGGCATCGTATCAATACGTACTGATTGCAATTCCGGAACATAATTATAACTCAGTTTCTTCGTATAAATATCGCCTTGTAAGGAAAAGCCCGGTGTTACGTTGATGTAACGTAGCAGCTTTATATTCGGCAGCGAAATGGGAATGCTATAACGAGCCGTAATCTGACGATTCTCCCAGATACGTGCCGCATTTTTTCCGCTGAAGGCAATCAGGTTTGGGTCCTGCTCCACAATGCCTAAACGTAGGTTGTTTGCCCGTCGGGTACTGTCCAGAATACGTTCCAGCGTACTGATTGTCTTTAGGTTCGTACTGACCGGAAATCCCAGGCCTGTAGTATCGACCTGACGACGAATGGTGTTGCTGATTCCAATAGAACCACTGATGTCAAGACCCACCCGGAAACTCTCGTACCAGCGACCACTACCCCCTCTGAGCGCGAAAGGCGAAATCTGGTTGATACCAATGTTAAAATCAGATGATACGTCGGTTTTGCCGTTTTCTTTCACTCCTGTCTGCTGGTTTGTCTGGCCAAACTGCTGATTGACACGAATATTGGCCCCCGCCCGAACGTATTGCCCAAAGGAACGGCTGTACTGAATCGACGAACCCGCTACGTTGGAAATATACGACTGTGTGGAGAACGAGTTAAATTGATTATAGCTGTTGCTGCTCACGTTCACGTTGGCCGAAAAACTACCTCGTCCGCGCGGTACGGGCGAGTGCGACCAGGTAAACGAAAAGTCGCTACGTGGTGTCTGGGTTGTATCGACGCGGTCGCCCGATCGGTTGCGGTTGAATTGGAAATTGACTCCGCCACTAAACCGATACCGTTTGTTGTAAGCCGCCGATACGCCTAATCCCCAACTCCCCCGCGAATAAATCTGCCCCTTAAACTGTAATCCCAGGTTTTCGCTGACGGCCCAGTAATAACCACCATCGCGAAGGTAGAACCCCCGTCCATTGGGTTCCTCGCCGTATTGCGGCATCAGAATTCCCGATACGCCGATTTCTTTCCGTTTCGGAAACGGGAAAAAACCAAAAGGAAGCCCAATCGGTAAGGGAATCTGATTAATGACCAGATTAAACGGCCCAGCCACAACCTGTTTGTTATGGATAACTTTCAGTTTGCTGGCGTTGATGTGAAAATGCGGAACCGCTAGATTACAAGTTGTATAAATTGCCTTGCCGATGTACAAATTATCTTCAGCGTCTTTCTTAACGGTTTGCCCACGGATATTGCCCTCGCCCTGCTGCGTAATAACGCCCTGAATTCGTCCTTTTTTGGACTTGAAATTGTAACGGATTTCTTTGGTGTCGTACTGACCTTCGCCATCTTTAAAAATGGGCCGCCCAATCAGTTTTTTTGCCGTCGAATCATATCGGCCTTTCGCATACACTTCGTTGGTTAAGTAATTGAGCTTTATGTAGTCTGCTTTCAACGAAATATCACCGTATATCACGCTGGCATCACCAAATAATTCAACGGTTTGACCATCAGCGGCATAGATGGTAGAATCTTTGGCCTGATATTTGACAGTCGTCTTAAATGAATCCGCTGAGTCGGCTCGAACTGTATCCCGAACAGCTAAACGTAGTGAATCGGCACCTGTTGCGGTCCGACTCTCAGGACGTACCGTATTCGGTGATACAATACCCGGACTGGATTGTCCCGGACTGGATTGTCCCGGACTGGATTGTCCCGGACTGGATTGTCCCGGACTGGATTGTCC
>NZ_JACWZY010000044.1 GCF_014699005.1 Spirosoma profusum | reverse complement strand
GGCGGGCAGTATTACAACTGCCGGTCAACAATCAGCCAACGCAGTCTTCAAAAAAAACTGCGTCTTCATGGCGCACTGATGTCCCCGACCCAAGCTTGGTTAGGAGCAGTGGGCTTACCCAACTCAATCAACCGATTCGCACAAGCCGTTAAGCCATGCCGGGAGTCAGTCGTTTTAGGCACGAATCGGATCGCCGAAGCGACTACGAGGCTGAATAGCTCGCCAACCTTGCTCTTGCTTTAAGCGACGAATCCGATGACGACCAGCATGTAGGCTTTGTTCTTTTAGGGCTTCCTGTATACGACGGCTGCCATAGCGTCGTGAGTTCTCCCAAAAGATTTTGTCGATGGCTGTGGTCATGACTTGATTACTATCGGATTGATCAAATGTAACCTAAGTTGTGTGGTTAGAAATAGAACAAAATGTTGTGAGCCATGACAAAGCCCACCACTTTGAGCAGAAAGCCTTTCGCCGTCACGGCATGAATACGCCTGGGCCAATGACTCACCAACTGACTGATGTCCGTTTCGACATGACGCCGAGCCTGCTTGCGTAACCAATTAGTGCAGTAATCATTGTCTGCCTGACGGGAGTTACTACGTCGGATGGGTTCAAAAGCAATCCCGGCGGGCTGAGCCAGCAAATCTTCTTGAACATAATGGTTATAGGCTTTAGCGGCATAAACTATACTGCCGGTAAATAACTCAAAGTTTAGTAGGTCAAAGGCGATCTGGTCATGGACACTGCCTGGTGTAAACCGCGACGGCGGACCGTTCGAATTCGACGATACGCCCATCAGCCGCTGTGATCAGGTGTACTTTGTAGCCATAAAAATACTCACGCTTGCTGGCGTTATAGCCCCGAAAGGCTTCGCTCTGGGCTAACTGGCAACGGCTGATGCGACCGGGTGGCCGGAGCCATGTTTTTACAGACAGGTAAGGGGCAGGAGTCAATAGCAAACTGAGTATTTTCCGTTTTAGCCCACTGGCTCAGCAGGTCCAGAAGCTCGCACAAACGGTCCTGCAACTTATGGAGTCGACGGTTAAATTAGGAGCGACTGAGTTTGTGGGTGATGTTAGGAGCGCGTTTCATGGCGCGCCTGGATTGTTGGCAGTTAGCTCCGTAGTCCAGACAGCCAATTATGAAGACAAACAATACCACTCCGGCGGCCCGGTTCAGCATCGGTCAATTTGGGTGGTTGCCCGTTGGCGGCAGCACCAGTAGGGGTAGCGTGGTTGCAAGTCTTGAAATAGTCGTCTATCATTGCATACACGAAAACATCATGTAGATCGTCGGTGTCGAAGTGGAGCATGGTCGGTAGTTTAGGTTTGGCGACTCAAAACTATTCAAACCATGCTTTTTTAGTGAAACTCGAAAACCCACCGCCTTGGGCGGTGGTGATGTACTGAGGGCTACGCCTTTTGGTTAGCTTTACAACATGAGTAAGTATAAGAAACAATCTCATGTCGTCTGGAAATGTGACTACCACATCGTCTGGACACCGAAATATCGCTTTCGGCCGGGCCGCCGTCGCGGTGTTGACGGGTCTGGTCAAAGATCTGGTTGAGCATGACATCCGCTTACTGAGTGACGGGGCCGCCCGCGCGGTGGAAAGGTTGTGAAGTGATCGAACTGAATGTGCAGGCTGATCATGTTCATTGGGTGGTGAGCATTCCACCGCGCGTATCGGTTTCGGAGTTAATGGGTACTTTGAAAGGCAAACTGGCCATCAAGCTTTTCAAGAGCTATCCTCAGTTGAACCGGGCCGCCGGAGCGGAAGAAGCCTTACTGGGGCAACCACTTCTGGTCACGGGGCTATTTTGTCAACACAGTGGGAATTAATGAAGATCATATTCGTCGGTACGTAAAATATCAAGAAACAGAGGATCGCAAAGAGGAAACTCAAAGTATTGATTTTGATTTATTTGGGTCTCCTGATGAGTAAGCCCGCGGGCTCTGCCCGCTCCTTTTTAACAAATCCACCTGCTGAGCGGGTGGTTGTTTAATGAGGAAATGCGACCTGCAGAGCAGTCCGATCGTGAGCCACGCACCTTATCGGCAAACCTGGCAGTTGCAACACCCCTAAATGAAAGCAGTCATCCCCATGTCACAAAGTCAAAAACCGATTTTATGACATGGGGATGTTGCCACACTAATTACCCCCCAGCCGCAACCGACTACTGGTACCAAACACTAATCGCCCCGTTGCGCTGTAGATAATCCGAAATGCCTGTGCCTGATAACTGGCGGGCAAACTCACCGCATGATTGATAGTCACTACGTCGGTGATGAGTGGTACCCGTCCGCACGACCATAAACTCGTGTCATTCCAATCTCCAGCCTTCAGGGTGTACATGTTCGCGCAACCGCCCGGAATTTCCACACTTAAGGGTAAGATCGTTGACACGGATTGTCCACCCGGATCAGTGGCGATAACCGTCACGCTATAGAAAGGGCTGACAGTTGTTGAAGGCGTACCCATTAACGTAGCAGGAGCCACAAAACTTACCCCCGCTGGCAAACCCACCACCGACAGACTCAGGCTATTCGGTGTCTCGGCGTCGGTAAACGTGTTGGCCGGGAGGGTGTAACTAAATGCCTGGCCAAGCGTGACCGAATGGGGCGGAATGCTATTGAGAACAATTGGCGGCCCGTTGAAACAGCCTTCCAGCCACCGGAAGCTGTAGGTAGCTTCACCCGGTGTGCCTTGTTGACGAGCACGAAGCAGAATTTCCGGATTGTCGGTGTAAACCGTTAATGAATAAGGCCCCGTATTCGTGGTAGCGGTGAGTTCATTAACTACGGAGACACTAATGGGCTGGCCATTGGTACCGCTATAAGCGGTAGAGAAATCAATCCGGCGGGCATAGTACGAGAGGTGATCACAGTTGAGCAGCGTGACATTAGTGATGGCAAAGCTATTGGGACCGGGCTGTACACTCAGGCTAAAACTGGTACTAGCGGATAAACCACCCGGGTCGGTAGCAATCACCGTGACACTAAAGGGCGAACCCAGGGTGGTAGACGGCGTACCGGTGATGACGTTGGGAGCCACGAAACTCAGTCCTGCCGGCAGCCCTATTACCGAAAGGGTAAGGTTACTGGGCGTTTCAGCATCGGTGAACGTACTGGCGGGTATGGTGTAACTGAAGGCCTGGCCCACGATGGCCGACTGGTTGGGAATGGCATTGGCCAGCGTAGGCGCACAATTCTGATACGTAACATTAATACTGGCCATATCCGTACAACCATTCGCCCCCGTCAACGTAACGGAGTAGGTATTTGCCGACGTAGCACTAATAACTTGAGTAGTAGCTCCGGTACTCCATCGGTACGTACCACTCCCCACCGCCGACAGGCTAACGGAAGACGCAGCGCAGCTCAACGTAGCAGACCCAGGAATAATACTGACCGAAGGGGGCGTGTTATCCTGTACTACGTTGGCCGACGCGCTGACGGTGCATCCATTAGCCCCCGTCAACGTAACGGAATACGGTCCGGCTGACGTAGCACTGATCACCGACGTAGTGGCCCCCGTGTTCCAACGTAACGAACCCGTACCAATCGCCGACAAGCTAACCAGCGGACTGGTACAGGTTAACGTAGCGCTGCTGGGAGTGATGCTAACCGTTGGTGGGGTATTATCAAGGAAGATGGTGGTGGAAGCAGAAGCGGAACAGCCGTTTGCCGCAGTTAAGGTTACTGAATAAGGACCAGCCGTAGAGACGCTGATGGTGGGTGTAGTCGCTCCCGTACTCCAGCGGTACGTACCACTACCCACCGCCGACAGACTAACGGAAGACGTAGCGCAACTCAACGTAGCAGACCCAGGACTAATACTCACCGAAGGGGGCGTATTATCCTGTACTACGCTGGCCGACGCGCTGGCGGTGCATCCATTCGCTCCCGTCAACGTAACCGAATACGGCCCGGCTGACGTAGCACTGATCACCGACGTAGTGGCCCCCGTGTTCCATCGATACGTACCATTCCCCACCGCACTCAGGCTAACTACCGGATTCGTGCAGGTCAACGTAGCGCTGCTAGGATTGATATTCACCGTGGGTACGTTGGTTTGACTGCTAACGAGGGTGGACGTAGTACTTACGCAACCACCGGCGTTAGCTACGCTTACCGAGTAACTTCCAGCATTTGCCACCACAACGGTATTGGACGTACCGGGTGTACCCACTACGCCACTGCTATTGGTGAAGGTATACGACGTACCGCCCGAAGCCGTCAGCGTTACCGAAGTCATCGTGCAACTGATGGGACCATTGTTGGTTAACGTAGCGACAGGAAACCCGTTTATGGTTACGTTAGTCAGGGCGCTGGCCGATTGACCAGCACTGCTTACCGTCAATGTAAAGCTTTGATTGCTGGCACTTAAAGTCACCAGACTCTGGCTCAGCGCGGTATTACTGGACGTAGCGGTTGTGGTAGAAGTGCCATTGGTAAGGGTATAATTGTAGCTTCCCGTTACGTTGCCTATCGTGGCCGTAAACGTGATCGGACTACCTGTACAAACAGCGCTAGCACTGGCAGCAAATCCTGTAATGGTCGGCGTTGGCGGGGGTGGATTTTGTACTTCCAATGCGCCCATATCGACCCGACTTCCGACGATACGTGGATTAGCCGATGCATCCATTTTGGGCAGGCCGGTAGCGGAGTAAGGGGCACTGACAACCGTCATGCTGGCCGGGTTACCCGCATTGATGGCAGGCGAATTTGTTGGCAGAGTAAGGTCGCTGGCCGATACATACGGCGAACTGGTGGTTGTCAGGTTGCCCGGTCCGCTGGTGTAGCCCGTGATTGCCTGGTCCAGCAGGTTATAGGTGGCCGTGACAGTAAGCGTTGTATTCGCAACGGAGTTTTTAAACGTGTTGGCCCCGCCCGCGTTCCACAATACCGAGTTCGTTAGTTGAATCTCCGAAGATCCATTAGGTTGATTAATGTTGTTATCAACTAATCCATTTGGCAGATTCAGAAACGAGCAATTGATAAACTGAGGTGATGCGATTCCAGCGTTGTACATGAACGCTCCACCCGTATGATTGGCGATCACACAGTTGATAAATTGGGGCTTCAATGTGGATTGCGAATTAGCAAGCGACAGGTTATAGATCGTACCACTATTGTAGCCATCTCCCTGATTATCCCGGAACACACAGTTAACGAAGCTGGGATTGGTAACTCCTCCATTGACAGCTATGTTCTGAACAAATTGACCTGTACAGGCATTGCCAAATATATCACCATCACAGGCAAATCCTGTAAACAAAAGATTACGGTATACAGGGCTACACTCAGTGCCTACCAGACCATTAGCAGGGTTACCATCACTATTATTATGGATAGCGGCCGACTGCGTGCCAGACCTTGGCCCCGTGATGATCGCTCCATCCAGAATGGCCGTGTTGGTCAGCCGCAGGGTATTGTAAATAATAATCTGAGCATTATTGGCTAAGGTATTGTCATTGTCTATATCCCCCGAAAGCGTGGTAGAGGACGGATGGCTCAGGTTGATGAGCGGCCGCTGACTCAGCTCCATCTCGGTTCCTTCAAAGCCTCCGTAAATGGCTACGTCAGGGTGCAGGAAAAAGGTACCCGTAGCTGGCGTGTATTTCCCTCTGGCTATCCAGATTTCAGTCAGACTTCCTATGCAGGCATAGTGCAGGGCTGAGTTTAAATCAGGAAACGCATCATTCCAGTTCAGTCCTGTGTTTGCCCCTGTGGCATTGGCTTTCACATATAGACGTGTTACACCGGACTGACCTACCGTCAGACTGGTTACGGCCGATGCTGGCTGACCACCATTGCTCACCAGCAAGGTGAAGCTCTGGACGCCCAAACCGCCAGCCGTCAGCGTCTGACTGAAAGCGGTACTGGACGTACTACCGGCGATAGAAGTAGAACTGCCGTTGGTGAGCGTGTAAGTATAACTACCCGTTACGTTGCCCACTGTCGCCGTGAACGTAACGAGGCTACCTGAACAAACTACATTGGGACTGGCTGTAAAGCCGGAGATAGTGGGGCTAGCCGGATTCACCACCAGGGTATAGGTAGCTCCCACACCCACACATCCATTGGCATCGATAGCCCGCACGGTGATGGAGAAACTGCCGCTCTGGGTAGCAGTGCCCGACAAGACGCCCGCTGCGGACAAGCTCAGGCCCGTTGGCAACGTGCCGCTGGCCAGTGAGAAACTATAAGGCGAAGTGCCGCCCGATGCGGTGAAAGACTGGCTAAAAGCTACACCTATTGTACCGGTGTTGACCGAGGGATTGTTCAGCACCAGGTTACCCGGGTTGCCCTGAAACTCGTAGGCCCCCATGTCCAGGGCGTTGAAGAAGCGGGGGTTTCCCGCCAGATCAGTGTTACCCACTGTGGCCGAGGTGGTAGCGGGATCAGCCGCGTTGATGGCTAGCGCGCAGGCATTGAGAGCCGCTGACGTAGTCGAGATGAAGGGCGAGACGGTGGTGGTGAGGTTGCCTGGTCCGCTGGTGTAGCCCGTCATGCCCTGCTCAAAGAGTGTGTATCTGGCCGCAAAAGCACCGGACAACGCGTTGGCAGGTGTGCCATTGTTGAACAGCACACAGTTGAGCAGCGTCCCTGCATTAGCATCGATGGCTCCACCACCAAATGAAGCCGAGTTGTTCTGAAAACTGCAATTGGTCAGCAACAGATTAGATGTGGCGATGGCTCCGCCCGTAA
The DNA here is from genome assembly GCF_014699005.1 of Spirosoma profusum. Classification (GTDB taxonomy): domain Bacteria; phylum Bacteroidota; class Bacteroidia; order Cytophagales; family Spirosomataceae; genus Spirosoma; species Spirosoma profusum. The sequence continues at coordinate 39,350 of NZ_JACWZY010000044.1, read as the reverse complement.
CAGAAGCCGAGTTGTTTTGAAAAAGGCACTGGGTCAGCGTCAGCGCTCCAGTCGCTGAGATGGCCCCACCACTACCTCCAGTCGCTGTATTACTCTGAAAACGGCAATGGGTCAGCGTCGTTAAAGCATCCGTCTCGATGGCTCCCCCGCCCCGCGCCGAATTGCCATCAAAGGTACAGTTAGTCAGTTGAAGCTGGCCACGGATCACCGTATGAATAGCGCCTGCACGATTAGCCTCGAAATTACAGTTGAGGAAGGTGCAGCTTGTGGGGCTGGCGATTTCTAAAGCACCACCGAAATCCGCCGAGTTTCTTCGGAATGTACAATCAATAAACTGGGCCTGGGTAAGCTCAGCAGAATTAAACGCACCGCCTTCGGTCGCGCTGTTGTTCTCGAAGAGGCAGCCAGTTACCACCACAGGCGATATATCACTCCCACTATCCTGGACTCCCGCTCCTCTACTACTCGTACCACCGACATTATTCAGGAAGCGGCAGTTGGTTAAATACAGTGCCCTCGGCAGGCTATTGTACCGACTCAGATAAAGCCCTCCACCTGCCAAACTTCCTGTGTTGCTGATAAAGTCGCAATTGGTCAACTGGGGGACGCTCTGTCCCTCATCTGAACCATTGGCGTAGATACCTGCTCCACTTTGTGCTGTGTTCTGGCTAAAACTACAATTGGTCAATTGCGGATTGCTTTGCCCTCCCCCTGAACCGTTGGCGTAGATGCCTCCTCCTTCGTTAGCCTGATTGTTGACAAAGCTACAGTTACGCAGCGTGGGATTACAGCGGTTGCCGCTTCCGCTCCCGTCGTTGTACATCCCTGCTCCATCGTTAGGGGTGTATCCAGCCGTGATGACAAAACCATCCAGCACGGCGGAGGCATCTAAGCTCAGGCTGGCGGGGTTGTTGATCACATGGAGTGAATTGTCGGTTCGGCTGTTAAAGTCACCTATTTCGCCCGAGAGGGTGCTGCTGGATGGATTTCCGGTAATGGGGTCCACAATTCCCCGCTGCGCAAACGTGGGGCTGCCCGTGGCCGGGAAGCCGCCGTAAATGGTTACATTATTGCGCATCGAGAAGCTGGCGTTGCGGTCGGAACCGGTAGTGGGTTTGTAGACGCCAGCGGCTACCCATACCTGTCCACCACACGAGGAAGCCGAGTTGATGGCTGTCTGGAGCATCGTACCAGGGTAGGCATTGGCCCACGAACTACCGTTCTGCACCCCCGCTCCGGTTTGGGTAACGTAACTGATTGAGGCCGATGATACCGTTACGTTGGTAGTGGCCCGGATCGTCTGGCTGTTAGTATTGACGATGAGCGTGAATGTCTGTAGGCCCGACCCGCTGGCCGTCAGACTCTGACTGAACGACGTATTGGACGTAGTGCCCATCGTAGTGGAACTACCATTGGTCAGCGTATAAACGTAGCTACCCGTTACGTTGCCTACTGTCGCCGTGAACGTAACGGGGCTACCCAGCACGCAAACTACATTGGGGCTGGCGGCAAAACCGGCGATAGTGGGCGCAGCGAGCGTATTGGTAAGGTTGAAGGTGCGGTTTGGCGTAGCACCATTAGCACCGGCCGTTACGTTATAGGGACTACCCGACGTAGCATTGGCCGTTACCGAAGCAGAAGCGATGGCGCTTGCAATACTGGCCGTAATCGAAACCGGATTGATGCTGGCTCCCGAACCCGGACCCGTGAACGTAACAACACCGCCCGCCACCGGCTCGCTGTTGGCGCTACTCACCGTAACGACTAATGGGTTGGCAAATGCTGTACCGACCGTAGCACTCTGATTGTTACCACTCGTTAAAGCCATTGAAAAACCCCGTGACTCGAACGAACCGATGTCGGTAACCCCAACCCGACTGATGCCACGCGCATCAGCGGTGGGGGCACCGCTGGCCGTACCAGCGTTGATGGCGGGGCTGCCCGGCAGCAGGGCATGGGTTTGGGTGGTGCCCCCATAATTACCCAGCGGAGCCAGCAGGGCGTTGACCCCTACGATGTTGTTGTTGACACCAGTGGTCAGCCCACCCGAACCGCCCGTGCCGATCACATTGTAGGTAGAAGCACTGATCGTACCTTCATTAACGATGTCCTTGGGGGTTGTCCCATCAGAATCGATGTTACCCGCGATGATACAGTTTTTGAGCGTGACGGTAACACTATTATAAACACTGATTCCTGCCCCTGAATTATAGGCTGTAGGATAGTTTTTGTTCAGGCTGATCGTAGTGTTCGTAAATAATCCCGAACCCGTGTACGCATCAATTCCTCCTCCATCATTGCCAGTGAACGTACAGTTGGTTACCGTAACGAGTGTTACGAATGACATCCCTCCGCCAAAAAGGGCCGAATTATCAACAAATAAACAATTGTTAACTGTAGTATTAGAACTATTAAAACCTATAAATAAGCCACCCCCTGTATTCCCTGCGTTAGCGATGAAGGTGCTATTGGTAATACTCAATAATGAACCATGATGCAGTATGCCACCCGCGCCCTGCACTGCTGAGTTTCTCTCAAAGCGACAGTTAGTGACCGTTAGACTAGCTCCACCCATGTTATGCACGCCCCCTCCGTAAGGTCCAGCCTTATTATTCCTCAATATGCAGTTGGATAGGGTCAGCGTGCCGTTGTTTTGGATTCCCCCGCCAGTGTTCGAACTGGCGAAACCATCGGCAATGGTGAGCCCATCAAAACTGACGGTATTAGTATTGGGTATAGTAAAAATGCGGTAGTTACCGCCTGAGCTTCGGCGGATGGTGAGATTGCTGGCTCCCGGCCCGATGAAGCTTACATCATCAACAATTTCGGGCAGTACGCTGGCCAGGTTAATCGTGCCGCTCACGCTGGCCGTAATGGTGAACGGACCGGGACAGGTGCTGGCCATCACATCGAGCATGGCTTGGCGCAAACTCCCGGCTCCCGCATCGGCCGTGTTGGTAACGCTGTAAGTGGTAAAAGGACATGGATTGACCGTTATTCCCACACTGGCGGTGGGATTACCCGTACAGCTTCCGTTGCTCACCGTTACCGAATATACTCCGCTCTGGGCCGTACTGTTGGATACAAAGCTGGGATTTGCTACGTTGGCTGTATAACTTGATGGGCCGCGCCAGTTATAATACGTTCCTCCTGTAGCACTCAGGCTCACCGTCTGACCCACTGTTACGTTTGGGGTAGAGGTGCTGGCACTGGCCATTGGCACCTGACAGAACGTAGCAAAGTTACCACCCCCTGGCAAACCTGAATTACCCGAAAAATCCACTGACCGGCCACAAACCACACTCAAACTACTGGGGAAACAGCCACTCAATTGGTTGTCCGCCAGATTGATCGTTTGCATGGCCGCCGTTCCTAAGCTGGCCGGGATTGACCCACTGAACTGATTGCCGCCGTGTGCTACCAGTATCTGCAGACTGGTCATGGCGGTAAAGGAGGGTAACGGACCCGAGAAATGATTGTTATACAGATTGATATCGACCAGATTAGCCAGATTTCTGAGCGCATCAATACCGCCCGTCAACTGATTATTCGGTACTTGGAGGTTGACTAGCTGGGTTAAGGCACTCATACTGGCGGGTAAGCTGCCAATCATGTTATTACTGTCCATGTTGAGCCGGACCACCCGACCATTGCTACAGACGACACCGGCCCAGGGACTGCCGCCGTTGCCAGTGCAGGGATCGCAGCCACTGAGCCAGCCGGTGCGATTGGTCCAGTTTGCCCCTCCTGTACTAGTGTAAAGATCGACCAGCGGTTGATAATCGGGGCTTAACGTATTGACTGTTACGTTGACCGGCTGGGTGCTCGATGCGCCATTTGCCCCAGCTACCGTTACGGTAAAGGTTTTCACCCCGGAAAGCGTAAGCGTGGCCGATACCGACGCAGTATTCGTGGCTGAAAGGGTTGCGCCCGTCGGTGCTACCCACGTGTAGGAGTATGGGCTGGTGCCACCCGTTGCGGTGACCGACAGAGCTACCGAATTACCCACACAAACCTGGTTGGGACTCGCCGAGGTAACGAGTTGCGGTGGTTGTGCCTGGCTCAGTTTACTCACAAATATTTCCTGAGTACCGGTGGAGGTCAGATTGGCGGTTCCTGAACCGGGGTCAAAATCAACCGTACCAGAAAAATAACCAGTAGTGTAGATAGTACCCAATCCGTCTATCGCGATTGAATAGCCCTGAGCAGCATCATTGGTGCTTCCCCCCATACGTCTGGCCGATACAAAGCTGCCTGTAGCATCGAGTTTACTCACAAAGATGGCCGGACCTTCCGATACCAGATTGACTACCCCTGATCCGGGATCAAAATCAACCGTGCCCTGAAAACCACCGGTTGTATAAACATTGCCCGACCCATCTACCGCAATTGAGTTACCTACTTCTAAGGAGGAGCCGCCCATCGCTTTAGCCCATACGAAGTTGCCTGAAGCATCGAGCTTACTCACAAAGATGTCAGGCGCAGACGTTACCGAAGTGAGGTTGACTACTCCTGAGCCGGGGTCAAAATCAGCCGTACCTATAAAAGAGCCAGTGGTGTAAATATTGCCCGAACCATCCACCGCAATCGACCTACCTTTATCCTGAGTAGAACCACCCATTTGTTTAGCCCATACGAAGTTGCCCGAAACATCAAGCTTGCTCACAAAGATGTTATCCGTAAACGTACCTGGGGAGGTCAGGTTGACTACTCCTGAGCCAGGGTCAAAATCAGCCGTACCAGCAAAGGACCCAGTGGTGTAGACATTACCTGAACCATCTACCGCAACTGAGTTGCTTACATCATAATTGGAGCCGCCCATCGCTTTGGCCCATATGAAGTTGCCTGAGGCATTGAGCTTACTCACGAAGATGTCAGCACTGCCCACCGTTGATAAAGAGTAAACACCTGCACCGGGGTCAAAATCAGCCGTACCAGCAAAAGAGCCGGTCGTGTAAACATTGCCCGAACCATCCACCGCAATCGAGTTACCGACATCATTACCGGAGCCGCCCATCGCTTTTGCCCACACGAAGTTGCCCGAGGCATCGAGTTTACTTACAAAGATGTCACTAACGTCTGCCGCAGTCAGGTTGGCTGTTCCCGAACCGGGATTAAAATCAACTGTACCAGAAAAAGAACCAGTGGTGTAAACATTGCCCGATGCATCCACCTTAATCGAGCTGCCCTGATCAGGACCAGTACTGCCCATCTGCTTGGCCCATACGAAGTTACCCGAGGCATCCAGTTTACTCACAAAGATGTCGAAATTGCCCGCCGAGGTTAGGTTGGCTACCCCCGCACCGGGGTCAAAATCAACCGTACCAGCAAAAGAGCCGGTCGTGTAAGCATTGCCCGAGCCATCCACCGCTACTGAAATGCCTGATGCAAACTCTGCCCCCCCCATACGTTTGGCCCACACATAGTTCTGAGCATAGCCGAAACGAATGGAACCTATCAGCAGACACAAGAGGAGAACAAGTTGGCGGATCAGTCCAGTCGAGGGCAGACCCAATGGCAAAAAATGACGAAGTACGTAGTAATTTTTCATGCGAGTAATCAGGAAAAATAAGAGGGTATTTACCGGGGTAAAATCGCCCTGGCAAATACCCGATTCGCCTGATTATTCTTTAACTCGCTCGTTACAATCTTTAGCTCTCTCGTTACAGAGAAACAAAAAGAGCTTATTTGTGAGTTTTCGACAACAAATTAGCTATTCAAATTACCAGTTTTTGCAAAATGACAACTATTCTATAGAAGGGAGTAAATAGAGTGAATCATGCTTATCAAGTTTTTGTCATCCTGACGCAGGAAGGGCCTTAAAGTTTCCTGACATTCTATTTAGGAAACCCTAAGATCCTTCCTGCGTCAGGATGACAAAAACTCGATAATGATCTATTAATTAAATACTTACCTTGACAGATAACCATGACTCACGTTAGTTGTCTGCAACCTGACCAGGATTCATTCGGCCATATTTCGAAGGAGGAACTTGATAGCGTTCCTGAAACACTTTAGAAAAATATGATAAGCTATCAAACCCAACACTGTAGGCAATCTGGCTTACCGTTTCGGTTCCTGACTGAAGTTGGACGGCTGCCTGCTCCAGTCGGATGTCCCGTATAAAATCAGTTGCCGTCGAGTTGATAATGGCTTTCAGTTTACGATAGAGCTGAACCCGGTTCATATTGACGGCTTCGGCCAGCGCTTCGACCGTAAAATCAGCCTGATCGATGTGCTCCATGACCACTGCCCGTAGTTGGTTAAGAAACTTTTGCTCGGGCAGGGGAAGTTCTGAAGTGGTAGGCTCAGGGGTAGAAAGAGCAGTTACTGGAGCAGGATTTTGGGTAGCAAAGTGTTTATACAAACGTTGCCGTTGTAGAATCAGGTTACGTACCCGCGCCTGAATTTCGTCTCGGTTGAAGGGCTTGGTCAGGTAGTCGTCAGCGCCCAGTTCGAACCCTTCAATCCGATCTTCAACCGTAGCTTTAGCCGTGAGCATCACTACGGGAATATGGCTGGTTGCTTCCTGCGTTTTGAGTTTGCGACAAAACCCAAATCCATCCAGACGGGGCATCATCAGATCACAAATGATCAGGTCGGGTAACGTAGCAGTCGCCTTTTCCAGCCCATCCAGCCCGTCGACGGCTTCAAGAATCTGGTAATCCGTTTCAAAAATGCTACGTACGTAAGCCCGGATGTCGGCATTGTCGTCGATGATCAGCAGAATATTGTCGGCGCTGTTTTCGGATAACTCAATTGTTGAGGACTGCACGATAGGCTGACTGAGAACTGCTACGTTCATCTCCTTCGCAGACCACGACGTAGCAGCAGTAAACGTATCAATGTTGACCAATGGCAACGTAACAGTAAAGGTTGTTCCAATATCTTCGGTGCTAACGACTTCAATCTTCCCATTTAACACCTGAGTCAGTTCATATACCAATGCCAGACCGATGCCTGTTCCTTCAAAATATCGTTTTGATTGGCTATTCACTACGTCAGCAGACCGCTGATAAAAGCGCTCGAAGATATGGGACAGGTCTTTGGGGGCAATTCCGATTCCGGTATCAGCAACCGTCAATTGCAACGTAGCACCATCTGATTCGGGATAATGAACCTGCATGCGGACCTGCTGGCCTTCAGGAGTAAACTTAAAGGCATTCGAGAGCAGATTCGTTACGATTTTTTCGCACTTGTCATGATCAAAGCTGGCTAAAACAACATCCTGGTTCTGAGAGAAATGGAACGTAACACCCCGACTTTCTGCCAAAGAAATAAACGAACTGGCCAGCGTTCGGAAGAATCCGGCAATGTCGCCCGGCTGAGGCTCTGCCTTGAGCTGGCCTGCTTCGAGTTTACTTAGATCAAGTAGCTGGTTTATCAGGCTCAGGAGTCGATTGCTATTTTGCTCCATAAGCACCACCGTCGGTTCTGTCAGCGTTACTTGCTTTTCCGTCCGAAACCGTTTTCTCAAATCATTCAGTGGTCCTAGAATCAAGGTGAGTGGTGTTCTGAATTCGTGCGAGATATTGGTGAAAAACTGAGTTTTCAGGGCATCTAACTCGACTAATCGACTGGCTTCTTTCTGTTCAAAATCAACCTGTTGTTCCAGCAACAACCGCTGCGTCTGGAATCGGTACAGCTGCCATCCGACTGCCAGCAGAACCAAGGTGTAGAACAGATAGGCCCACCAGGTTCGGTAAACGGGCGGATGCACCCGAATCTGTAATTCGACAGGTTTGCTCCAGTTTTCGCCATCCGCAGAACCCATCACCTGAAGCGTATAACTTCCATCGGGTAATTGCGCGTAATTGGCAAACCGATTAGTGCCCGCTTCCACCCACTCGCGGTCAATACCCGCCAGTCGATAGCGGTATCGGTTGTTGGCTGAATTGGTGTAATCCATCGCGCTAAACTCGAACGTAAGCAGATTCTGGTCATGCGCCAGGTCGAGTTGCCGGGTATATTCAATTCCTTGCGTCAGTAGCTGAGCGGCATCCCTGACCTCTACCGGTTTATTGTTGACTTTTACCCCGATAATATTCACCAAGGGTGGTTTTTTACCCATCCCGGAGAATTTTGACGGCTGAAAAGTACTCAGCCCATTGACTCCACCAAACAACAATTCGCCCGAAGCGGCTTTGAAAAAGGAACTTGTATTGAACTCATCGTCCTGAAGCCCGTCGGCTCGCGTATAATTGCGAAACTGCTTCGTCTGCGGATTAAACTGCGATAAACCCCGATTGGTACTTAACCAGAGATGATGAAACGGATCGCTCAGAATACCATAAACCACTTTGTTAGGCAGCCCCTGAACTTCGGTGAAATGCTCGAAATGTCCGGTTTGCTTATCCAGCCGATCTAACCCGCCCCCTTTTGTCCCTATCCACAAATAGCGATCGGGTTCGTTGGGGTCATTGGCCAGACAAAGCACGAAATCGTTGCTCAAACTCTGCCGGTTGGTTGCCGAGTTTTTATAGTACGTGAAGGTTGGTTTAGTCGCCAGATGGCTGGCTTTAATCAGGCCTTGCTGCGTACCAATCCAGAAAGAGCTATCGGATTCCTGCACAAGTGCATAGGTTTCCGTTTCGGGTGACGCCTGATAACTGAAAACGGTAAACGATTCGGATTTTGGGTCAAATCGAACTAGTTTCCCCATCATAGCCCCAAGCCACAGATACCCGGAAGAATCTTCTAGTGTCTGATTTCCCCAAAAGCCAAACTCTGTCCCAACAGGCATGGGATATTTCTTAAGCAATTGCCAGTTACTGGAAAATTTGAGCAGAAACTGTTCGTGCGTCTGGAAATTGGTATTCGAAACCCAGAAGAATCCCTGCCGATCCTGTATAAAAAAGCGCTGTCGCCGGTCAGCCTCCGGAAGGTTTTCGTCCAGAAACGGGACAAGCCGATTCGTTTCCCGGTTCAGTAGGCTATACGCATATTGATGGCGGACGTAGCTACGTCCCTGTTTATCAACGTAGAGCTGAGAAAGACTTATTTTAGGCAAGTAGGCGTGAAACTGCTTGACCTGAGGATTAAACTTACGAAGTCCATAGCCACTAGTGCCCGCCCAGATGTTACCTGTCTTATCCCTGAGGATGGACGTAACGGCGTATAAATCGGGGGGGAACGTAACAAATGCATCCTGAACACGTAGGCTGTCTCTGGAGAATAATTCGTTGGCCGACAGTAGCCACAGATAGCTGACCGTCCAAATGGCCAGGGTGTTTTTGTCGATACGTTCGATCTGGGCTCCTTTAGTCGTTGTTCCGGGTACGTCAATTGCCTTAACGGCCCCTTGATGCCATGCTTTGATGTGATTGTGGGTGCTTACAAGGAGAAAATCCTGTTGCGGATCTTCGTAGAGATCATACAAAACAATAGCCTCCAAAGAAAACAGATTTCGTTTTGCGAACGAGCTGGGTTTACGCCAGTTAAACGAATAGAGGCCATGACTCGACCCTGTTAGCGCCTGCCCATTGGCGTTGAAACTGAAAGGCAAATGATCCTGTTTCGCCCGATCGATACCCAACCTAAACGACTGAATCCGAACCTGACTCGTGAAGTTGGCCTCTTCTGGAAAACCCTGCTGAAGTGATGCCGGTAATTCAATCTTGAAGGATTTACCTACATTGGTTCCTACCCAGATATTCCCTTCGGGATCTTCGGTCAATACCTGAATTTCAACGTTATTGGCATTGGCAGACGCCTGGCTACTGATAGCGATATGGTAGAATCGCTGCGTTTTGTCATCGTACAGGTTCAGTCCTTTGTTGAACGTCCCCACCCAAAGCCTTCCCTTCCGGTCGATGAGTAACGAGGAGCAGGCATTATCGGAAATACTAAATTGGTTGTAGGGATCATAGGAGAAGACTTTGACATTATGACCATCGTATCGATTCAATCCATCTTTGGTGGCTACCCAGATAAACCCCTTCTGATCCTGCTTAAGATCGAAGATCATGCCCTGCGAAAGCCCGTCGGAAATAGTAAGCGCCTGCCACCCTTTGTCCGTCCAATGAGACGGTTGCGCCAACAACGCCAGCGGAAGCAGCATCCAAAGGAAACAGAATAAGCGCATTAAAAGGAAATTTGGGCGCAATGGTACAAACGCCAACTCAATATATACCTATCAAATCCAGTAGAAATTCCAGCCGGAATTCTGCACCACTGAGTGTGGAACCATTCTCAGTATAGATTTAGTGCAAAAAGACTGCCAATGCTGATGGTATCAGTAAAGTTTACTGTCTATTCTAGTACGTACCTTTTTACTGGAAGATCATTTTTGTCGTTCTTGACCAGAAAATCAATGATAATTTTGAAGCGCCCGCAAAATGTGCTGGTCACGGCTTTATATGATTCGCTTGCCAACTTAAGATGGTTACGTAGCCAATAGTTGCACGATCTCAGGAAAGCCTCCTACTTGAGACGACGTAGCATTCATGCATCTGCTTCATAATTGGGCGATTACTGAAAACGGTATTTAGCCCGAAGTTTTGTACTTTGGCTAACATATTCGCACTCATCCCGCAGCAAAACGTTCACCATGAGATCTTATTTCCTACTCCTAACGGCATCTTTTGTATCCGTGATTTGTGTAGGCCAAACGGCCCAAGATAAGGCGTCTGTCGAAGCGGTCATTCGCTTATTTCAACAGGATTTTAACGATGGCAGTTTTAAACACGCCCCTACTTACACAACTCCCGATTGGGGACATATCAATCCGGGAGGTGGTATAGACAAGGGGCGGGATAATGTGCTAAACTTAGTGCGCTCAGTTCATCAAACATTTTTGAAAGGCGTTACGATGAAGATAGAAAGTATGGCCATTCGTTTTCTTACACCGGATGTTTCTATCGGAGATGTTGTCCATCAAATGGATGACTATATTACCCCTGATGGGGTTAAGCATAAGAATGAGCGACAAATAAAAACCTATGTATTCGTTAAACGGAAAGGGAAATGGCTTTTAGCTCAAGACCATAATACCGTTATTAGTACACCTTAACAGCAGGCTATTAAATGGATTATTTTTAAGAATACAGTCCATATTGAATTTGCTACCTTTTACTGGACATGAAGCTAAGTAATATTTGTCTAGAAATGTAAAAAGTCTAATCACAGAATACCCTCCTGCCTGAGACGAAGAAAAGTTCATATACCCTGTACCTTAAATGGGGCATTTAATAAGCCAAACTCAACTTGCAATATGGCCATTGATCGAAAAGTGTTTTCATTAGCTAGAACGCTTGTTGCTAATTAAGTCAACCCGTACGTAACCCAAGTATTGCTTTCTGCATCTTCACTTTACTTGTTCACTAGTTTACAGCTACGATGAGGAGTGGTAACAGCCAGTACGTCCACTTTAGACTTATCGGGCGGCCTGATTTTTTTATTGCCTGACAGTAGAATTCCCCTTTCCCTAATTATCCTGTCGACTAGTAAAACGGATAGCATTGACGTCCAGTTAGGCTCAATAAACGCAAACGTATGGAGAGCAAAGCAAAACTGGCTGGACACGCAGCCCACCCGATTCTGGTGGTTTTTCCATTAGGCTTGCTGGCTACATCCGTCATCTTCGACGGGGTGTATCTGTTAAACAAAAACCAGAAAATGGTTTTAGTCGCTTACTGGATGATAACTGCCGGGCTTATATCAGGCTTTGCTGCTGCCATTCCTGGCTGGATTGACTGGTTAGCTATCCCGGCCTATACACGCGTCAAACGTATCGGTTTGTTTCATGGGGTAGGCAACGTAGTGGTTTTACTACTGTTTGGGGCAAGCTGGCTCTGGCGCACGGGCGAGCCTGGCTACCAACCACCAGCACTGGCCCTGATCAGTTCCGGCCTGGCATTTATGCTGACAGCTCTAACCGGTTGGCTGGGTGGTGAGTTAGTTGATCGGCTGGGCGTGGGCATCGATGATAACGCGAATCTGAATGCGCCTAATTTACTTTCTGGGCATCCAGCCGCAAATCCATCGACCAGCCATCTACCACATCAGGCATGAGTGTTATAAAACCGCTGACTAAAACGGCGATATACCAAAACTGGCATCGCCACCTGGTAGAAAATAAAGTAACCATAAACGAAATTGACCCAATATATGTCCATCGGGCCGAGAAAGACGGACATGTTTTGTATGCGCTCATGAAGATCGACGCTTTGACCCCTGAAGGCGCCAGGCTAAACCCAATCTGTTTTCTGAAGGGCGATGCGGTTTCCGTGCTGGTTGTTTTAATCGATCAGCAAAGGAAAAATACGTTCTCCTGGTTCGTCAGCGACGTACCTGCGACGGGTCGTTAACGTATGAGCACCTCGCCGGGATGGTCGATGAGAAAGACTTCTCTCCTGTGGAAACAGCGGTTCGGGAATTAGGCGAAGAAACGGGCCTGCCAATCAATATGTCCGACGTAAAGCCTCTATTCAGCCGCCCCTTATTTTCCGCTACGTCCACCAGTGATGAATGCCTTCATTTCTTCTATTACGAACACCGGATGCCAGTAGCCGAGATCAACGCTTTGGACGGCCGATCGACAGGAGAAGAAGGTGAGAATGAGCATACCCAACTAAGCATCGCTACGTTCCCCGAAGCCCAGCAACGTATCGCCAACCTGCATGGCATCCTGGCCCATTTGCTATATCTGAAACAAGTTGGCGATTACGGGTTGATGCGTCAATTATAAGGAACGTGTATTGACTTGAAGAGGTATTGTTAGGTTCGTTACGTTCAATAACTGCCACTTTTTATCAGTAGTGTACCGAAATTTTTTTGGATGCTCATAGCTATCTAAAGCCGCTAAATGCATTAACTATAAATAGGAGTGCCAGCTTTCGACTAAATATATCTCATTGTTTGAGACGAATACGTTCAGCATTAAAAGCCTAATTTTTTACTGCATATATGGAGACAAAACGCCCGAATACCAGCTTTTCTGCCAGTCGGCCCAATACCGACAAAGGTTCCGAACCAGAGAATTTGCTTCCCAGAGCGGTTCTTCGACCGAACAATTATATGCTACTGGATGGAGAATGGAAATTTGCGCTAGATTCCAACGATGTGGGGCTTCATCAGCAGTGGTACGTTCGGCATACATTCATACGAACAGCGCATTGGCCAGGTTCCATAGAATCGCATCTGGCGGAGGGCAAAGATCAATCAATACCTACCGGCTGGCAGGATAAAGTGGTCGCCTGGTACGAACGGGAGTTTTTATTGCCGGATCGCAGCGAATCCACCAGCCGGTCAATGATTCAGCTCACCTTTGGCGCTTGTGGATATGAAACCCGGGTTTGGCTTAATGGTTACCCACTCCGTACGATCGAAGATGAAGAAATTCATTTCGGTGAATACACGTCCTTTTCCTACGAATTACCGGAAGAATATCTTCGCCCAACAAATCGGTTAACGGTACGTATCGCCGACACAATGGACGCCGAAATTCCCAGAGGCAAGCAGGAATCCCATGTCTATAAACGGGGTGGCATTTGGTATCAGACGTATACAGGAGCCGTACGAAGTGTGTGGTTAGAAACCGTCGAGCGGAATCGGCTACGTTCCCGGTTAGAGGTTGTCAGTGAAAATGATGATCAGCTGGTACGTTTCAGCGTAACGACGCGCATTCATGATCCAGGCGACTACACGCTACGTCTTCAGGTCTTTGATCTTCATGCGTGGGAACCGTTGGCTACGTCCGATTTTCCCCTGCGACTCGAAGTAGGCCAGAAACAACAACGGGTAGTAGTTGATCTGAAAGGAGCCCAGCTCTGGTCGCCAGAGTCGCCGGTACGTTATAAACTGATCGCGCAGCTTATTGATTCGGAGGGGTATGTCGCGCAGATCGAAACCCGCTTTGGTCTGCGCAAGATTGAAACCAGGGGGCGCTACATCTGTCTGAATAATAAGCGGATTTATCTGGATGGTATTCTTTATCAGCCAGGTACGGCAACCTACGAGGAAATGAAAGCCCATATGGAAGCCATGAAAGCATTAGGCTGTAACCTGGTACGGGTTCACATTGCGGGCGTTGATCCCCGCATTTATAACCTGGCCGACAAGCTGGGGCTATTGCTCTGGGTAGAAGTTCCCAGCCCCCATAGTTCAACGCCCCGCAGCCGTCAGAATCACCGGTCCGAACTGTTGCGGATGGTGTCTCTGATCTGTACGCATCCATCGGTAGTTATCTGGAGTTTGTACAATGAAGACTGGGGCGCTCAGGATATTGCCACCAATGCGGATACGCGTCAGTACATTATGGATATGTATCATTACATGAAACTGGCTTATCCACAGTATCTGATCGTAGATAATGATGGCTGGCAGCATATTTCGTTTGAAGGTCGCCTGAAGTCGGACCTGCTGACGGCTCACCTCTATACACCCGATTTAGATCAATGGAAACTACTGCTGGATCGACTGACCAAGGGTGAATTGACCGACGTAGCAGCTTTCCCATTGGTGGTGGGCGACCCGTTTTTTTACCGTGGTCAGGTTCCCTTACTCATCAGCGAATGGGGTGGCTTTGGGTTTGCCAACTACGGTGGGCCTAACCAACCCCAGGATCGTACGGAACAGATTCGCTTATTTAAACAACAACTCCGTCAGTATCCTGTTGCCGGTGATATGTACACGCAGGCAACCGACATTGAAGACGAACGTAACGGCCTGATTGATCCCCAAACCGGTACGTTAACGGTAACGGCGGGTTTGCTGAACTCCGCTGATTCTGAGCCGAACTGATGCCGATATATGGAATATCTGTGTGCTACGTTCTTTTCACGTTAGTTAGCCCCCCCCGATTTCCTGTCTCCCGTTGATTCACCCAAACGTATCGACGCAGTAACCGTTGCCTTACTTCTCTAGCTGGTAACGGGTCACTACGTAGTATGAATAGTTCTTTACTAATCATACATCCAGTTAGCTTACCAGATAACTCAACGCATGAAAACGATCCTATTAATTATTCCCCTGCTTTTACTGGCAGGACGCATTCAGGCTCAGTCAGATGGAGCTGGCAAAGGACAAGCCGGGGCTGGTCCCGTAAATCAGGCCCGAAAAGCCAACACAGGTCTGACACAAGGCAATGGCGTTCCTTACTCGAAAGACAATAAAACCAAGCGTAGACCGGGGTCAAACAAACCCATTCCACCTTCGAGAGTCGGCGCAGAATCGGACGTAACGGCCACGGCCGCTGGCAAAATTTCACCGGGTAGTCATAATACACAACGTGACAGAAAAGAAGGTATCAATGCTATGAAACCCACCAGTAAATCAACCGGTCGGCAGTAATCTGGAAACGTATCACACGTAATACACACAACATCTATGTTAGCTATGAATTACCGGGGCCCTCGGCGGGTCCGTATCGATCACAAACCCATGCCGACTATTAAGCATCCGGAAGATGCCATCGTGCGGGTTACACGGTCCTGTATTTGTGGTTCAGATCTGCACTTATACAACGGCAACGTACCTGATACCCGGGTTGGAATGACGTTCGGCCATGAGTTTATCGGGGTGGTTGAGGAAATTGGCCCAGAGGTCCACAAGGTGAAGGTGGGCGATCAGGTACTAGTTCCCTTCAATATTGCCTGTGGCAAATGTACTTTTTGCCAGCAGGGTTTATACGGTAATTGTCATGAATCAAATCCACAGGCCACGGCGGTAGGAGGCATTTTTGGGTATTCGCATACCGCCGGTGGATATGATGGCGGGCAGGCTGAATTCGTCCGGGTGCCCTATGCCAATTTTGGGCCTACGGTTATTCCGCCGGAAATGGACCCCGACGATGCCGTTTTGCTGACCGACGTAGTACCAACCGGCTACCAGGCGGCTGAAATGGGTGGTATTCAACCCGGCGATACGGTTGTAGTGTTTGGCGCAGGTCCGGTGGGCATTATGGCCGCCCGTTGCGCCTGGTTGTTTGGTGCGGGTCGTGTTATTGTTATTGATCATGTGGACTACCGGCTTGAGTTTGTCCGCAACTACGCCCCCTGTGAAGCCTACAATTTTAAAGAAATGGACGATCCGGTATTGTTTATCAAGAAGATAACCGATTGGCTGGGGGCCGATGTCTGTATCGACGCCGTGGGCGCCGAAGCAGAAGGTAGCGCCCTGCAAACGATTACGGGTCGAAAGTTATTGATACAGGCCGGTTCAGCAACGGCGCTTCACTGGGCGATCAACTCGGTTAAAAAAGGCGGAATCGTCTCGATTGTGGGCGTGTATGGCCCTACCGATAACCTGGTCCCGATTGGCAACGTAGTGAACAAAGGCATTACCATCCGGGCGAATCAGGCTTCGGTAAAACGACTGCTACCTCGGCTGATCGAGCACATACAGAATGGTATTCTTAATCCGAAAGCCATGATTACCCATCGGGTGCCGCTGGAAGAAGTAGCCGAGGCCTATAACATCTTTGCCAACAAGCTGGATAATTGCATCAAACCCGTTCTCATCCCTTCGGCTAAAGGCTAAACCCAACGTATCATGGAAACGATAGAAACAAAACCAAAGGACTATTCGCATATTCTGGGTTGGGGCATCGATGCCGATCCGAAAAATGATCCTACTTACCCAATTAAAAACCGTACCGATCGCGACGGCGTACCGGTTGAGCAAAAGGGGTATACCTGGGAGCGACCATCACAACAACCCGTTGATATAGAAGTACTTCATTCGAACGAGCGACCCAATGTGAGTGCGGTATTTGGTACATCCGTTCCGCCCTCAGGGCTTAGTGGGCATATTCGCCGGTTTGCCTTTCGATTCAGTGAATCGGAGTATGGCCACTGGTTGCCCTTGCTGATTGCCGACAGAGTCAACGTAGTGGAAGGCATCATCGATGACTTAAAGCAAAGTCGTGTTCCCAATATTTTTGCCGAGAAGGGCATGAAAGCCGACTGGAAATACAATCGGCAAGGCTTACTTAGGCAGGCGTTGATTGGCGTTGTGGTAACCGCTACTGTATTTGCCTTCTTATCCAGAAAGAAACGCCCACACAAAGCGTAAACGCTGGAAATATTTTCTCATCTTAATTCTCAAATTCTATGAAATCATCAGACTCATCCAATCCAGAACACAAAGAAGGGCCTGTAGCCAAAGCTATTGAAAAGCAGACCGCTAAACTTCCTTCCGATTTATTTCTGTGGGCTGCCTTGGCTTCCATGGGCGTTTCGGCTTATTTACAGGCTACCAGCGACCGTAAAACGAGTTTATTTGTCGGTCAGTGGGCAGCTCCCTTTCTGCTGCTGGGTCTATATAATAAACTGGTCAAAGTAGAAGGAAGTGATTAGCGGCTACCTGCTTCAATAACAAAAAAGTCGCGACCAGTTGAACTGACGCGGCTTTTTTGTTATCTTTTATTAAAGCCGCTTAACAAAAGTTGCTGCCTGAACAGACTTTCAATCTCTGTCAACAAAAGCCAGCGGTAGGGGTAGGGATGAAAATTTCGACGAATGCTTGCCACAAAGCTAGTTTAATTCTCAGTAACAAAGAGCCTATCAGGGCCGTTTCCTCACAGGAGAACACGGTACAGGAGCCGTTACCTAATGCCTACTGTTAATTCTAAAAAAATACAAGCATTCTTTTAATTTCTATTTATGACGTACGATTTTGCCATTGTTGGTGCCGGTTTTGCCGGAAGTGTATTAGCCGAACGATTAGCCACTCAGGCTGGAAAGACAGTGCTCCTGATTGATAAACGCCATCATATTGGTGGTAACGCTTATGATTGTCTCAACGAAGATGGCATTTTGATTCACCAATACGGCCCACACATCTTTCACACAAATTCGCCTGACGTATTTGCTTATCTGTCGCAGTTTACCAAGTGGCGTCCCTATGAACACCGGGTGCTGGCATCAGTAAATGGACAGTTACTTCCCATTCCTATTAATCTCGATACGGTTAATAAACTGTATGGCTTTGATTTTACCTCCGAAGAACTAGCCGAATATTTTAAGTCTGTTGGTGAGCCGGTGGATGATATTCGGACGTCTGAAGATGTGGTTGTCAGTCAGGTAGGCCGTGATTTATACGAAAAGTTCTTTAGGGGCTATACCCGCAAGCAGTGGGGTGTTGATCCGTCGGAATTGGACAAAATGGTGACCTCGCGCATTCCAACCCGTACCAATCAGGATGATCGCTATTTCACCGACGAGTTTCAGTACATGCCCCTGGATGGCTACACCAGGTTGTTTGAAAAAATGGTGGCTCATCCCAACATCCACCAGATGCTGAGTACCGACTTTAATCAGGTAAAAGACCAGCTATCGTTTGATCAGTTGATCTATACGGGGCCAGTCGATGAGTACTTTGATTTCTGCTATGGCAAACTTCCTTATCGGTCATTGCGGTTTGATCATCAGACGCTGGACATTCCTGATTATCAACCTGTGTCCGTGGTCAATTATCCGAACGATCATGCCTATACGCGCATCACCGAGTACAAGAAATTAACCGGACAGGAACACCCAAAAACCAGTCTTACGTTCGAATATCCACAGGACGAAGGCGACCCTTACTACCCCGTTCCACGAGCCGAAAATGCGGATCTTTATCGCCGGTATAAGCAGTTGGCAGACGAACTGGAAAACGTTCATTTTGTAGGGCGATTAGGCACGTATCGATACTATAATATGGATCAGGTTGTGGCTCAGGCCTTGACGCTATACAAAAAATTGGTAGGGGCTGATTCACTGCATGACGTAGTACAGAGTTGAACCATTTTATTTTTTTATGATGAAAAAATTTCTGCGCGAGAACAGTCTTTCTCTCGTATTTATTTTCCTGACCGTCGTAACCTTAGGCGGTCAGATCATCGTAGGCTGGCACGAGTTTAACGACGAGTTGAGCGACTACGGCCAGCCTTCTATTACGTTGCCAACTTACTTGACCAGTGGCCATTGCATCGAATCCGTCTTCGAAAACTGGGAAAGTGAATTTTTACAGATGGGACTCTACGTCCTCCTG
Organism: Spirosoma profusum; assembly: GCF_014699005.1. Taxonomy (GTDB): domain Bacteria; phylum Bacteroidota; class Bacteroidia; order Cytophagales; family Spirosomataceae; genus Spirosoma; species Spirosoma profusum. The sequence goes on along the minus strand of NZ_JACWZY010000044.1, from coordinate 20,375 downwards.
ACTGTTTCACTGTATCAGAAAGGCTCTTCCGAATCCAAAAGCCTCTCGGAACCCGAAGAAGTCGACCGGGAGCCTTCACCAAAGCGAAAAGGAGCGCCCTGGCCCGTTCGGCGGGGAGGCTGGGTGCTGAAGCTGTATCAGAATTCGCTCAGTATTGCTTTCTTTTTACTGTTCGTAGTTTCGTTCTGGCTACACGCGCTCGGAGGCCTTAAGCAGTATAACACCGAACAGACGCTGAAAGGGAAAAGCGAATTACTAACGTTTTGGCAGTTTATGGGTACGTCTGAATTCTGGTTTCAGTCGCTACAAAACTGGCAAAGTGAGTTTCTATCGGTGCTCTCCATCGTTGTGCTGTCTATTTATCTACGTCAGAAAGGCTCACCTGAATCCAAACCGGTGGATGCCTCACATGATGAAACCGGTGAATAATCGTCTACACGATAATCCGCTTAAACGTTACGAGAAAAAGCTTTTGCTATTTGTTGAGAAGCCCCCATTCAACTTGATCAGCAAGGTTTCCCGTAATCAACAGGGACGTTTGTTACTACGTGTACCTGTATAAATTTTTCTTCAAATCCGCCAGATTACGTAGCACTTCTGCCTATTCCAGTAACGTAACAGGGTTCATTGGCACCGCTTATTCAGAAGTGGTTTTGCGTATCTGTTTAAAGAGCAAAGCGTCCTGCTTCATGTGAATATTATTGAAGAACACGTATCCGGTTTCTTCTTCTGGTAATAGCTCTACCAAGTCAGCTAGCTCATCAGCTTCATACTGATACCGCCATCCCTGACGACCATGCAGCCGAAAGTAACACCGTTCCGGCGTCATCGTCGACTGCACAAACGGATCGACAACATGCCAAAGATCAAGGTCTTCACACAAGGTTTTGACGACCTCTTTATCCCAAAATCCACGCGGCTCCCAACAGCAATTTAAGCCACTACGTTCAATACGCGAAAAGAACTGAACCAGATCGGCGATATGCTCAGGTGTTTGCGTAAAACTAGCCGGGCATTGAAACAGAATCGTTTTCGCACGTAGCGTCTGGGCGCAGGCCAGCGTGAATTCCCAGGCTTCATCGACAATCGAAGTGGGTCTGAAGTATCCCGCTTCGGTACGTTCAGAGTCTGATAACGTTCGTTTTAATCGTTTATACGTTGGACTTTTTGCCGGGTGCGTAATGAGTTGCCAGGCTTTCATTGTAAACTCGAAGTCAACCGGCACTTCATTACGCCACCGTTCCAGCGTAGCCAGCCGGGGTGGTTGATAAAACGTAAGCTGGACCTCTACACTCGAAAATAATTCGGCATAGGCTTTTTTAGGCCCATTTAGTCCACAGGTGCCAATTTGTATGTGGTTGTTCATGTAGGCTTAGTTGCTGCAAAACTCCTACTTATCTGGCAAAATGTGGCAAGCTAGTTTTTATTTTCAACGTAGTACATACGAAGTCTCTTTGTTTAAAATAGCGTGCATTTGCCGCCAGGTTTGATCCCAGGACTGGGTACGTAGAAATTGATCGAGTTCGGGTTCATCGTCACCCACCGACTGATTCAGGCTTGCCAATATGCCCTGCTCAAAGGCAGATACCGTATCGGCGATCGTTACCCGACTCCACTTCTCATAGGTCTTCACTACGTCGCGGATTGGCGTGGAGACGACTGGTAATCCTGCCGCCAAGTATTCCGGCGTTTTGGTCGGACTAATAAACTGCGTTGATTTATTAATCGCGAACGGCATCATGGCGACCTGCCAGTTACTGAAATAAGCGGGTAACGTTTTGTACTCCTTCATACCCAGATAATGCAGATTGGGACCAGTTGGCAGGGTTGCCGGGTCTATTTTAACGACCGGGCCTAACAGGACAAATTGCCAATCGGGCCGACGATTGGCCAACTCACGTAGTAAGGACAGGTCCAGACGCTCATCGATAACGCCACTATAACCAATCCGTGGGTAGCCAATGGATGCCTGATCGGCTGGATCGTCTAAACCGGCCAGCGAGTTCGTCGAATTGGCAGGACAGAAATGCGTATAGTCGATACAGCTCGGGAAGGCATAAACGGCTGAATGACGCTTTTTCTTGGCTTCATAAAGACTGTACCCACCCGTAAAAACGACATCAGCCCTGTTTAAGAGACGTTGTTCCTGCTCAAGTAATTGTGGAGATGCCCCCAGAAAGGCCGAAAGTTCATCCATGCAGTCGTACAGGACAACCTTCGGGCGAAGGTGATCGGTAAAAGGAAATGCCATTGGCGTATAGTACCAGGTGACATAGTCGGTTATCGTTTGCTGATCGATCAATTGATCGATCAATTGCCGTTGAAGTCGGATGGCGGTTTGTTCATCAATACCTTGGGGCAGGTAAGGCACCACAACAGTAAGATTTTCAGCTACTTTCTTAATCTCAAGCGATAAGGCATCCTGCCAGATTGGTTCTTCAATATACCAAACCCGACACTGGTTAGCTGCCCTGCTCAGGAGGTGCTGTGGCCGCTGATAGACAAAATTCCAGCGCAGGTGCGCAAAACAAAGCAGATCCGTAAATCCCTGGGCGGAGTCGGAGCCATTTATTGACGTGGAGGTAGACTTTCGCGTTAGCCATTCATGTTGTACAGACTGGGTTGTATGTAATGTCGATCGTAGTTCAGACGTAGAATTCATAGTTGCAAGCGTCGGGGTTGATCAGCGATAGTAGCCGATTTAGTTGAGTAGAGATCTTATATACCTACAACCCATTGGCCAGAACTTTAACGGCCATATCTAATTTGCAAGTGAGGGAACGGAACTTCTTAAAAAGGAGCAGATTAACGTAAAACCCATCAATTTACTAAGTAAGTCTCTAGTTTTTAGTTACTTTATGTTGTACTTTTGGATGATGTCATACCCAATCAACGTTCATGAAAAGTCAGTTACCGAGTAACACATCCCTTCAAGATAATTTTAGAAATGCCAGCCTGTTAATTATTGAGGATAATCAGGATCATGGAATTTTAATGAAGGAGTCGATTGAGCAGTGCTTACCCGAAGTCAAGACCGCAATCGTTTCCTCTGAAGCTGAAGCGCTTCGCTTTCTCAATCAGTGTCGCATCGAAGAGTGGAATTATCCCAAACTAATTTTACTGGATCTATACCTGCCCGATCGCCAGAATGGCTGGCGACTGCTCGAACAAATTAAAGCGATGCCTGCGGCTATGGGTAAAATCCCGGTTGTGCTGTTAAGTCAATCGAACAGCCAGACTGATGTTGCTGAAGCCTACCAGCGTGGCTGCTCATCGTATCTGGTTAAACCCCGCCTGTCGACCGATTGGCTTCGTTATTTTCAAAGTCTGCGCACGTATTGGTGGGAAACGGTCACTCTACCCAGAATTGATATTTCTTTATTTTAATCGAAAGCGATTTGGTCAGTCGACTAACTGAACGATCTTCAACCAATAATCGACTATCTTATTGAGGATTCGAACCAGTGAACTTGGATCGTCTGGAACAACGACCACCGAATTAGCGTCCAATTGGTAGGCCTGCATCATATTTTCCGACGGTGGTATCAGATAAATCACCGGAATTGCCCGCAACCGGCCATGACCTTTGAGCGTTTGTACAGTCACTATGCTATCGGCCCGGTTCATTCTGGAATCAATAATAATTAACTTAGGCCACTTACCTGTTGGCCTAAGCAGCAGGGCAGAGGCCAGTTCTGCACCCGCTATTGACGATTGCAATGTAAACGGGACGTCTAGTTGACGAAGGCATTGCTCAGCCAGCAGCAACGTATCACCCTTCATAATTACCTGTACCAGTAGCGGTGTCACCTGTTCCTGAGCCAGATTGGATCGGGTAGACACCGATGATTTAACACTATCGATCGCGTTACCCTGACTTTGTAATAATTGAATCACCTCTTTCCATCGTCGACGACTCACGGGTAGTTCGGTACCATCTACCAACCGCACTGACCCTGCCATTTTGGGGCGGGGAGGCTGTTTTACAGTGGCAATACAAGTCGGGTTAATCAGGGCTGTTTTGTGAATGCGAATAAACGTTGGTAATCGTTTCTCAAAATAAACTAGGGGTTTGGCCAGTAATCGTCGTTCGCCACTGCGAAACTGAAGCCAGGCATAATTATCTGCTCCAATAAAGTAGGCCAGTAAAGATGGCTGTTCAAGAAGTTGGTGAATCAGTAACACGTTTGTTTCATTAATTACAATTGAATAAGCAGTTGTTGAAAACTCAATCGATTGGATTTTTCAACCAGGCAGGGTATTATGACCCTTGGTATCAACCCAATAGGCACATACCTGTTTAAACAACGTCTTCATAGCGTCTATGTTCATGGGTTTCGCCAGACAGGAATTGGCGCCAGCCTCGTAACAGGCCTGAATTTCTCCCTTGGCTGTTGCACTGGTTACCATGACCACCGGAATCGGTTTCCAGTCCTGTCGGGCCTTAAGATGGGATAATGTCTGCTGGCCACTCATACCGGGCATATGTAGATCAAGTAACAGCAATGCTGGCTGTTCCAGACTTGTCTGCAAGCTGCTCAGCATAGTCTCACCGCTGGAAAACAGAGAAACTGCATAATCAGGTAAGAATTCAACGAATACGTACTGAACCAGTTGGAGGTAGTCCGTTTCATTATCGATTACATAAATTAATGGCTTCATTACGTTGATTTAACTTTCAGTTAAAAACAGGTTTAGCTAGATAGGGTGATGAAGCCATTTTTGTTGGCAAGAGCAGGTAACCCAGGACCAGTTCTCAGAATGCATCCCGATATGCCGACACTTAAGTACTGGTAGTATAACGTATTGGTAACCGAATACGAAATAAAGTCCCCCGGCCCGTAATACTTTCGATTTCCATGTTGGCATCTAACAGTTCACACAATCGCTTCACAATCTGTAACCCGATACCTTCACCCTGATTCGTCTGGTAGCTTAATTCACTTAGTTGTTCAGGCGGGGGAATGGTTGGTACGTTAATCGGCAAAACAGTTACGGGCTCTGCTACATCAACGGACATCACACTGGTCGCTTCGACGGTTGGCTTTAATTGATCACCAAATACACCCGCTAGTGTGGGAGGCAAACCCGGTCCTGAATCCTGAATACTCACGATCCAGCGGGCATCAGTCTCTAATGCCCAGGAAATCGAAATAAATCCATTGGAGGTGTATTTTAACGCGTTCAGCAACAGATTCTGCACAATACGTTGTAGCTTAACAGGATCGGTTTCAACACGTAGCGAAGCAGGACCATCGGCTCTGAGTATCAGTTTTCGTTCAGTAGCCAGTGCCTGTCCGCTCTGGACCATCTCACGCAGGAGGGGCGCTACGTCCAAAGACTCAACCTGACGTTTTTCTTCACCTGCTTCCAGTCGGGAGAGGTTCATTAAACTCGTCAGCATCACCTCAACACTCGCCAGATTCCGGTTTAACATATCCACGTACTGCTCTCGCTGCTCTTCCGATAATCCCTCCAGCTTGAGCATATAAGCGGCTCCATTGATAATGCCTAGCCCCCCATGCAGGTCATGAGCAGACGTCCGCAGCATATTGGTCCGTTCTTCGGATAAAACGGTCATTTTATCCACAACCTGCTGAAGGGCAGATGACCGTTGAGCGGCTTCCAGCCGTTGCAGCTCGTCATATTTGACGACACTACCCTCCATGGCCTCCTGCATAATCAGGGAAACCTGCTGATTGACATTCAGGAGAATTTGCGCATCTGTTTGGGGGAAAAGGCCCTGATAGATCTTCAGCTCATTGTACAGTATTTGCGTTAAGTAAGCTATTTCCCGCATCGTATCAATCAGGGAAAACGATTTTTGCCAGCGATGCAGTCCATGCGCCTGAGCCGTCAGGGATGGTTCGGCCTCAGGTGGTTTTCCAAGCAGTCGTGCCTCCAGAATATCTAAAATCAGCGGAAGTAAGTTATTAAATTCTTCACGACTTAATGAAAGGCCTTTGCTTAACGTAGCATCTTCCTGACAAGCCGTTCGCCAGTTGTTCAGGATGGTTTCCCGTTGCGCGAACAAATAGAAAACGAGGGCCGATAAAGGTGGAGAGCTGTCAGTGTTCAAGGATTCCATAATACGTATACATGCCGACTTTAACACCGATTGTTTGCTTTTATGAAAAAAGAATACAACCTGTCTGGTCGAAAGTAAATCTCAGATATTCAATTAATTATCTTTATCGACTTACGAGTTAAATCCAACTTATACATCATAAAAATTAGAGCAATGAGTTGATTTTCAAGACATAATGGATTTACTAAGAGATTAACTGGAGCGATTCCTGCTCCATCTGCCACCAGCCTTCTCCCGATGGAATCAATTCGTCAGCTGGTCTTCCCTTGGCCAGTTGAACGATCATCTCAACCAGGTCCGTAGGGATTGCCCGGCCGCTACTGACGTTGAAAGCACCAGGTTCGTAATGATTTTCCTGACGCGTCAATAGGCAGTGCCAATCGTATAAACCGAATAACGCCCAGATTGTAACAGCCTGTACATCTGCACCGGCCAACTTAGCCTCCTGCGATTGCTGCCATACCTCACCCAGCCAGCGTTTTTGCTCTTCCACACAATCTCCCAGGTGGGCTTCGGTCACCACGATTGGTAGTTTATACCGTTCCCAGACCTGCATCAACAGTTTTCCTATTCCGAGTCGCTGTTCAGGAGCCGCCCGAACGACTTCTGTATCAACATACTCGTGCGTTCCATTTGTGCTCCGTATCCAGTCAGGGTATCCTGCGGTATACTCATCCAGGAAGCGTTCGCTGGTAACGTAGTGATTGGCACCAATTACCGATGGCGGACAAGGGTTTTCAACGAAGGCCCGTAACTCCGCTTCAGTAGCTCCCGACTCCAGCAAGTAATTCCAGAGAGCATGGTCTGGTGTGACATACCCGCAAAGCAAATCCCAGGTCAGAAAGCGCCGTTCATTTTCAAAATCGGCCTGATACCGAACGCCGGGTGTACTATGCACATAACTTAAATCGTCGGTCTGAATCAATCGCGCTCCCGGCTGAACGATCCGGATTTGGGCCATCGCCTGAATCGTTGCCTGAACCTGCCGGAGAAGCAACCGCACAAATCCTTTATCAGACCGGCTGTGTGGGTACCAGTGTCCATACAAGCCAGCAAAACGGGCTGTTGTTAACGGCTCATTCACGGGCGTATAGTCCATCACCCAGGGATACCGTTCCGCAACACGTCGGGCATAACGCGCTAACTCAGGCGCAAAAGCCGGGCTGTCGAAGGTAGCATAGTGAGGACCACAACCATGGTGAACCAAACCGACAATTGGCCTGATTGCTACGTCTCGTAACCGGTTTAACCGCTCATCGGCCCAACGCCAGTCCAAATGCTCAGGGTGTTCAGGGGCAGTCCGTTCCCATAGAACAGGATAACGTAACACGCTGATACCCAAGTCAGCTATGCAGTCGATATCCTCTATCCGGTTGTGATGTCCGCTACGTTTTACCTGATCCTGATACTGGTCATTTACCCGATTTACCGTGCATTCGATACCACCCCAAATCTCCAGATTCAAAGAGTGAGCCGGTGGTCGTAATCGATTTACGTTCATTGGGTAAATCATAAAAAATAGGTTCAGGTAAAATTCCAGGACATACGTTTATCGACTAATCGGTTTTCGGCGTAAACGAATCTGATAACTTATACTGCTTGTGTAGCCAACCGGCTAACTAAGTCTTTACTAAAATGAGGGAACGGTACCTGACTGCCAGGTTAGCTGCTTCACTGGAACTTCCTATAGTTGATACGTTGCTTCCACCCGCTTGCGATTTACTGTTAACAATGACCTAAGTTCGGAAGGAACGTAGCAGTCGGGACCAGGCTAACTCTAAGTGGTACAGCTCTTGAAGGGAGCAATCAGTTGGCTGTCAGCCTAACAAAGTCCCAGCCAGATTCAGTACGCCAGGTAGAAGAACCATTGGGTCAGTACGTCGTTACGATCGAACTGCCGAAGGGCGAGGCTCCTCTACTTCGCTATATCACTACGTTAATAGCCGAGCAGCCTTTCACCGTCCAGGCATTTCCCCGGGACGTATATGTGCTGGACACATTTGACGAGTACTGTCCTGGAAGACCCAGTCTAGAATTTTGCGGGTATAAACATCCATAACACTTAGCAGATAGTAATTTCGCCGTTCACCCTGTAACGTATTTAATATCCCAACATAGGTATTACAAAGTCTGGCTTCGATCCGTTTGAATTTAATAAACTCCCGCTTGCCGGTCGTCGGTTGTATCATCTGCCTAAAAGGTAACCATATTTTTAGTCGGCAACTTTGGTTGAGTAGTAGACAAGCTGCAGCAATATATATGGATGATACTTCAGTTAATTCAACTAAATTAGCCCTGCTGGCCTGGAGTCATCCGACCTAGCACCAGGAACAATAGCGAAAATATACACTTGCTAAAATGATACGATTGACTGTCTTACTTTTGGTAACACTACTGACCATTAGCCTCAGTAAAAGGCCCACCCAACTTGCCTCCTCAATCCATACTACATCCAATGAGAAAGGAATTAGTACAGGGGCCGACCGGACACAACAATATGTGCCGTATCTAAAAGGAAAACGAATTGGCCTGGTGGCCAATCAGAGTTCGATGATCGGCAAGAAAAGCAGTGTCGACAGTTTATTGAGCCTTGGGATCAATATTGTCAAAGTGTTCGGACCCGAGCATGGATTTAGAGGCAATGCCAGTAATGGTGCTGCAGTAAGCAATGAGAAAGATGCCAAAACCGGTATTCCAATCATCTCCTTGTACGGCAAAAATGAGAAACCAACCCCAGCACAGCTGGCGGATATCGATCTGATGGTATTTGATATTCAGGATGTAGGCTGCCGATACTATACCAATATCAATACGCTCGAGTATGTCATGGAAGCTTGTTCAGAAACCAACAAAGAATTGCTCATTCTTGACCGGCCCAATCCGAATGCCTATGTAGTAGACGGGCCGGTGATGACGGATGATAAATTTAAATCAGTAATCGGGATTCATTATATACCCATGACCCATGGCATGACCATCGGCGAGTTTGCCCAGTATCTTAACGGGGAAGGGTATCTAAAGAAACCATGCAATATAAAGATTATCAAAGTGGCCAATTACACGCATGACATGGCCTATGTACTACCCATACAACCCTCCCCCAACTTAAACTCCCAGCAAGCGGTGCTGCTTTTCCCGAGCTTATGTATGTTTGAAGGAACCGCCATCAATGAAGGCCGGGGCACTTACATGCCCTTTACGATCTTGGGAGCGCCTGCTTTAAAAGGCAAGTATTCGTTTTCCTACAAACCGGTTAGTATTCCCGGTATGAGTGAACGGCCCAATCACCGGGACTCTGTTTGTTATGGTCTGGACCTTCGTAACTATGATATAAACAAGTTGCGCAAGAGCCGTCAGCTTAATTTATCCTGGGTAATTGAACTCTATAAGGCTTATCCGGACAAAGCCAATTTCTTTGCACCGGGTCGAAGCAAGGATGTATCCGCCTTTGATTTGCGCATTGGCACCGATCAACTCAGAAAGCAGATCATAGCGGGCGTTTCTGAAGCTGACATCAGGAAAAGCTGGGAGCCAGGCTTGCAAAAGTTTAAAGGTATACGGGCCAAGTATCTTTTATATCCGGATTAATCAGTTGTCTTTTCTAAACTGGAGAGGTCTAACCCGTTAATCTGTTAGCGATTTGCTGGGATCAATCGGAGAATTTACTACTTGTATTTGTTCCAGATTAGGTAGAAGGAATACTGGCACTGGTGGTTATAATGGAGATGGGGGTCCTGCTACCTCCACCCAGTTAAATTCGCCTGGAGGGTTGGCGTTTGACGTTAACGGCAATCTCTACATTGCTGATACGAATAACCAACGCATTCGCCTGGTGAGTAATTGTGTTTCGATGTCTGCCGTAAAAACGGGTAGTTGGAATGATAGAAGTGTGTGGACGTGCGGGCGATTGCCGGTGGCAATGGAAGTAGTAACGGTAAACCATGTGGTGAGTTTGCCGACCAGTTATCAGGGACTGGCCAAGTGAGTGGTTTATAGCGCAAGTGGGCGGTTGATCGTAAGCATGAGCAGTAGTTTGAAACTGAACGGGAATTGACAAGCGTCTTTTCTGGCCCTCTTATCTTGTATCAGATGCATATTTCTTGGCTTTTTGTCCGGTAAAAGACTGACTGTCTAGCCAGCCCCAGGTTGGCATACTGATTGGGGGAGAGATGGTGAACTGGCGTGAATTTAGCAGGAGAAAACGTCGGGTGTGCTAGTCGCGACTTCACCTGCTAGATCGATTACTCGAATTTGATCCTGTAACTGGCAGTTACCCATTCGCAGAAAATGTTCCCATTTGAGTCGATAGAGCGTTTTCTTCTGGAATGATCAATTATATATAGTCGGTTGATGCCTTCTTGACAAATAGCCACTTATTGAACGGGATAGATTACCAACTTGGTTAATCACTATTCAGGATGCACATTAAATCGATCATGTTGATCCTGATTGTATCTATCCGCTTCGCTACGGCACAACAGAACAATGTTCAGCCAAAATCACTGACCATCCCCCTTTAAAAACAATCAGACGATTGATTGTATCTGGATCGAGCCAAGGCAGTTTCTCATGAGCTCACCAGCCTCCAATCCACTAGCGGATGACAACGAAAAGTCACAAAAGTAAATCCGTATCGAGAATGGGTTTCACCTGGCCGAACGAGCGTAACCTTCGGGCAATTTCAGGAGTTCATCTTAGAGGAGGGGTATCTGACCGATGCGGAAAAAGAACTACGGCCTGCCTGGCGGGGTGGGCACGGGTTTAATACTGATAAACATAAATTTGAGGGGTTGTTCCCTCAATACACCTGGCGGAATCCGGGCTGGCCTCAATTGGCCACTTATCCGGTTGGCAACGTGAGTTGGAACGATGCCACAAAATTTTGCGAGTGGCTCAGTAAAAAAACGGGTAAATTGGCGCCTTGCCCATCGAAGCGGAGTGGGAGTATGCCTGCCGGGTGGGCACCACGACTCGTTTTTTTACCGGCGATGACTCACTGAGTCTGAAGGGCTACGCCAACGTACCCGATGAGGATCTGCGGGTAAAATTAGGCGAGTCTGCAAGCAACGGGCTGTTCGGGTTTGATGACGGCTATGCTTTTACCGCTCCCGTAGGACAGTTTAAAGCCAACACCTGGGGCTTACAGGATATGTTAGGCAACGTGCTCGAATGGTGTACTGATAAGATTGTTGAGAGTACTCCGTCCAAGCGAGTGCTTCGGGGCGGTTCTTACAATCTCAGTATTCAGACTTGCCGATGCGCATACCGGGGTTTTTCCAGGCCGGATGGCCGTTATAGTTATACAGGCTTTCGCGTGTTTGTCATGCCGTAATGCTGCCTTTTCGTCCTTTGGGAAGTAAAGGACGAAAATAATAGCAAGCCAGTTAGCCAGTAAACGGTCTTTGGCTCAATATCAATAAACCTTCCTGTGTGACGAAAGAGCGTTTCTGTGTCTGCTCCAATGATAAGGCGTTTCTTGCGACTACGTTTATTAGCTTATTCGCTTAACTCTTAGCCGGTAATTGAAGCACAAACTGTGTTCCCTGTCCTGTCTGGCTTTCTACTAGCAATGACCCGTTATGACCCTTGGTCACAATATCATACGAGAGCGATAAACCCAGGCCCGTTCCTTCTCCTGTGGGCTTAGTGGTGAAAAAAGGCTGGAATATCTTAGCTTTTATGGACTCAGGAATACCCGTGCCGTTGTCTTTGATGCGAATTTCAATACCCGATTCGCTACGTTGCGTGCTGAGGCTGACGGTGGGTGTGGGTTGATAATTAGCTCGCACTGTTTTCTGATTCTGCAAAACGGCATAAAAGGCGTTATTGAAGAGGTTCAGCAATACCCGCCCGATTTCTTGCGGTACTACGTCTGCTGTGGGTAAAGTCAAATCAAAGTGGGTGACCAGCTCACAATTGAAGAGCTTATCTTTGGCCCGAAATCCCTGATAAGCCAGCCGCAGATACTCATCGGCCAACGCATTTAGATTGGTAGGCTGCCGTTCGCCGGTGGCCGTGCGGCTATGTTCCAACATGCCCTTGACAATAGCCGAAGCCCGGCCCCCGTGCTGGCTGATTTTCTGGAGGTTTTGAGTAAGGTCGTCACTGATGGCTCTGGCTTCAGTAAGATCGCCACGTTCGAGTTCGTCTTTTAATTCACTCAATAGTTCGGCACTGACTTCGGAAAAGTTGTTGACAAAGTTGAGCGGATTTTGGATTTCGTGAGCGATGCCCGCCGTTAACTCGCCTAAACTCGCCATTTTCTCGCGCTGGATAAGTTGGGTTTGGGTGGCGCGCAGGTTTTCGAGCGAATGCTGAAGTTCGGTTGTGCGTTCAGCAACCCTTCTCTCCAGCTCCTCCTGCGCGGCTTGTAAGGAAAGAGCCATTTTGTTCAGGCTTTGTGCCAGAAAGCCGATCTCATCCCGGCTTTGAACGGGTACTCGTGCCTGAAGGTCTCCTTCTTCGATGCGTTGGACGCCCTCTACTAGCAATGCAAGTGGTTTAAGCAATCCGACTCGATAAAACAGAATAAAGGCCACCAGCGTGAACAGGGCCGAGCCGGGAATTAACCACATAAATACGCGCAGTTTTGGTTGCACTTCCACATTGGTAACGCCCCAGTCACTCTCAGGCGATGTGGTGCCGTAGAGCAGGAAGGGAAGTATTCCGAGCAGAATCAGAATGGTCGTAAGCGGTAGGGCGACCAACTTCACCTGGAAGGTGGTTATTTCGCTGGCGTGCGTGACGTGGACCACCAGCACGCCCAGCAATAACACCAGTTGGCTAATGTGATAGGTAAATGCAGAACCCTCGTCGCTTATGAGAAATGAACATACCATAAAGCCAACCCAGAAGGCGATTAAAAGGGCGAATGCCCGCTGGGATTGAGCCGGCTGACCAACAGGTGTGCGCAGATGATTCCCTTTCCTTCCCGAAGAATTATCCCAACGTTTGGAAGCGTTGACGGACCTTCTTACCAACACAACGATGGTCCAGGCCTGTAATCCCATACTCATATAATACAAACTCGCGAAGGAAAAATAGTTGCGGATAGACAGGCCAGATGCCACTCTGATAGCGATTAGCCCAGCCAGTACACATCCCACAATAAGGATTACGCTGATCGCTTCGCGTCGTAACGGGTAGTCTTGATAGGTGTAAGCGCACCAAGTCCAGAAGAGTGTCCATATCGCAAATAAGATCGCATGACTCGCTCTGAAGTAGGCGTATAGGGGTGGCCTACTGGTCGTCACGCCAATGTCAATCAGGTAGATCATCAGGGCAAGACCCACGTACCCTACCATCAGCCACGTGTCTCGGGTCTTTCCCCGCAGGCTTAGGAAGTAAACCAGGATAAGAAAAGAGAGCGTGAACTCGGCCATTGCTGCGATGGTAACCGGATGAAGCCGGTAGAATTCACTATCGAATAGAGAGGGGGTCATAGATAGAATTGGTTTAAGCCAGCAACGGCACGCATACAATCATTTTGGCGCATTCTCCATCTCTTGTTTCTGCCTCCATGTGGCGACGATATCATGGCACAATGACAGGTCCAATGCTGTTCCTTCTCCTACTAGTCTGGTAGTGAAAAAGGCTGGAAGATTCCGGCCTTTACCGAGTCTGGAATGCCCGTGCCATTGCTTTTATTCGAATTTCAACAGCATCTGCCAATCGGTGGGTACGGCTACCAATGGAACCACCGACAACAGCAGCAAAGTGAAGATAAATGATTCCATGAACCGGCAGGCGAGTAAAGAAGCAAAATACGGACAAATTCAGTAAATATACGAAACTGATTACCAGTCTCATATACTCCTTTCCAGCCTGTCATAAGCATAATTTTCCTGTGCGCTAATGGAAACGTAGCAGCGCCAATAGTATTTTTTGGAAAGTGATTGGTTTGGCTGACAAAAAACTTCGGCGAGCAACGTAACAGCCGTGAAAATAGTACCCTGTCCTTCCTGGCTCTCGACGGTGATGCTCCGGGACGAATTGTAAACCAGAACAATACCTATTCGAAACGCATAGTAATTAGCGGATTGAACAGGGAATTATGCATTGAAACAGCCATGAAAGAATTTACACTTTGAAGTACGTTCAAGTTAGGTATGCTCCAACTCATGTTCTGCTCTAAATCCCTGCCAATCGTAGCCGACCTCCTATACTAAACAAGAGTCGCCCTCCCGAATTGTAACGCACTCGTAACGCCTGCCCCTGATAACTTCCCGGCAACGTTACCGCATGATTCAACGTTACCACATCTGAACTTATAGGAACCCTACTACACGACCAGACAGTCGCATCATTCCAATTGCCGACTTTCACGCTGACCATATTTGAACAATTACCTGTGGTAGGACTCACACTTAACTGGAAAATTGCATACGCAGACAATCCGCCCGGGTCTATTGCTCGTGCCGTTACACTGAAGGGTGAACCCACTGTTGTTGAAGGTGTACCCGTAATGGTCGTCGGTGAGACAAAACTCAACCCCGCCGGTAGACCACTAACTGTAAACGTTAGACTACTGGGGGTTTCGGCATCGGTGAATATATTGGTCGGAATCACGAAACTGAATGACTGATTCACCGTGGCCGACTGCGGACTAATCGGATTCGCGACGGTGGGAGGGTTGTTGGGTCCAGAGCAGGCAAACAGCCAGTTATAGTTGAAGCTAACCTCTCCCGGCGTCCCCTGTTGGCTGGCTTTCAGCACAATCACCGGGTTGTCGGTGTATAAACTTAGTTGGTAGGGACCTGGATTGGTCGTGGCAATCTGTTCATTGACCACCGAGAAACTGATGGGCTGGCCATTGACGCCACTATAGATTGGATTAACCTGAATGAGCCGCCGATCAGGAGCCACAGCCGAGCAACTTAACAGGGTTACTCCCGTAATGGTAAATGCTAGAGGAAGCAGGACGTATCGTTAACTGAAAGCTAGTGCTGCTCGACAGTCCGCTCGGATCAGTCGCACTCACCGTCACACTGAAGGGGGAGCCTACCGTTGTCGAAGGCATACCGGAGATAGTGGCTGGAGCACTGAAACTTAAGCCGCTCGGTAACCCACTGACCGACAACGTCAAATTATTGGGTGTTTCGGCATCAGTAAACGTATTGGCTGGAATTGTCAACGAAACTGCCTGATTAATAGTCCCCACCTGAGGACCGATGGGAGTCGCCACGGAAGGAGGGCAATTCTGAGAGTTGACCGCTATAGTAGCCGTGGAAGAACAACCTGACGAGTTGATGGCGGTTACTCCATATACTCCAGCGACATTGACAGTAGCTGTATTTCCTCCGGGGCCACCTTGCTGGCTGGCCCCACTGCTAAAGACGTAACTACTGAAACCGGATGTGGCCGTCAAGGTTACACTACTTGTGGAGCAGCTTAAGGGTACATTCACTGTTAGACTGAGAGGGGAGGACGTAGTATTGCTACTTACGGTAGTGGTCTGGATAGCGGTACAGCCGTTCGTGCCTATAGCCGTTACTGAGTAGCTACCTGCTACGTTGACTACTGCTACGTTACCGGACTGACTCACTACACCCGGCCCACCGAAACTATACATATTGCCACCCCCAGCGGTCAACGTAATGCTGTTCTGAGCGCAGGTTAAGGTGCCACTGGCCGACAGGGTTGCTGTAGGGACTACTATATTAGAAGCGACTACTGTGTTTTGAGTAGCCGTGCAGCCGTTGGCGCCCGTTGCTGTCACCGAGTAATTCCCCGCCTGATTCACCACTGCTACGTTGCCCGACTGACTTCCCAGACCTGGGCCACTAAAGAGATATGCGCTGCCACCTCCCATTACCATCCACCGCCATACCGTAAGAAGAGTTCAACTGGGCAGGGGTGGCCGGTATTCCATCGCCATTATAGTCTGGCATACCCGTACCCGCTACCGTACTTATGACGCCATCTAATCCCACTTTGCGGATTCGATTGTTATTCTTATCGGCAATGTAGAGATTACCATCGCCATCCACTGTTACGCCACTAGGGAAATATAGATTAGCATCCGGCGCCGGACCACCATCTCCGTTCGAATCAGAGCCTGCCACGGTACGAATAATTTGGGCAGGAAGCTGAAAAGGCAGGGCGATCCATATGCACACCAAAAGAGCGCTAATGCAATACCTACAGAACGGGTAGTTACGGAGAATTCGGTTCATAAAAAGGAAATAGTTGGCGGACCGAGCATAGGCCGCCCAGAAAAATCATCTGTTTTTTTTAACTAGAAT
Source organism: Spirosoma profusum (assembly GCF_014699005.1). Taxonomy (GTDB): domain Bacteria; phylum Bacteroidota; class Bacteroidia; order Cytophagales; family Spirosomataceae; genus Spirosoma; species Spirosoma profusum. The sequence goes on along the minus strand of NZ_JACWZY010000044.1, from coordinate 4,043 downwards.
TTGGCCGAAGACCCAGGAAGGTTATCATTGATCCCCAAAGCAACTTTTTAAACCGTGAAAAAGAGTTGACGCTTTATTTAACAACTACTAAACCAGGTTCCTTTTTTGCGGTATAAAGGCCCAGACATTTGCCAATCTCGTCCGTAACGATGAACGGATGAGTCAGATACGTTTGCATAGGATACGAATTACCGGGAGTCAACGTCCAGGTAAAGCGGGGGTCTGGTTTCCCTTCCCGGTTAATCCACCGAATAGTTATTGGCTTGGACGTACCATTTGTGAACTTGATAAAAGCCGCAGTGTTACTATTCAATGACTTCGCTGTTGCTTCACCACTGCAATCCAGGGCCGTCAAGTCAGTTAATTCCGTATTTTTCATTTCACGCGTTTGCCACACGGAAACCTCTGCCCGGCTGCTTGCTACGAGTTGCCAGGTATTTTTTCGCTTAATAAACGTATCGGTAACACGATAGTATCGAGACGTTGTCTGGTTTGGCTCTTTGGACGAAACAGTCATCGTGCCCGTTGCAACGGCTGTGTTCTCCCACACACTCACCACAGGGCGTCCCATCTCAAAAGCGTCTGCATCGTAGGGTTTTTTGTGAAGAATCAATGCCGTTTTGTTCAACCCTCGCGTAGCATCATTAGCCACGATACGTTCGATTATTTGGGTATCTCCTGTATTATAGGCTTTTATTAAATCTTTCTCAAGTTGCTCAATAACTTCTGCATCAGAAGACGTCTGACTGGTCGATGCGGGTGATGTCTGAGCGTATAGAGTTAGGGTTAGCGGGCTTAAAATCAGCAGCATGAGGAGTTGTTTTCTCATAGTAGGTATTATTGTGAAGGTTTTATTTAACTGCCATAAGACCCGGTTCTTTCTGGGCTTTATAAATAGCCAGGCATTTGCCATCAGTGTCCGTCACGATAAAGGCATTATTCAGAAACGTATAGACATCCCGCGACTGACCGGGTTCAATGGTGACCTTTTGAGTAGAATCTCGCTTTCCGTCATACGTAATCCATTGCGAAGAAATCGGCTTATCAGTCAAATTGGTGGTTTTCATATACGCCCGCACGTCAACCTCGACCGGCGAACGTAATGCCGATTCCTGGCTGCAATCCAGTGCTTTCAGTACAATTAGTTGCTTATCTTCCGGTGGTCGCACTTGCCACCATAGCATAGGCGTAAAGTGAGCAGCCACTAATTGCCATCCGCCTGGCCGTTTCAGAAACATATTTGTCACCCGGGAATACCTGGTTGCTGCACCTTTTTGATTCTTAGGCGTATAGATTAAAATTCCTGAGGTTACCGCCGAATTATCCCATACGTTGACGCTCATGTCCATAATCTCACATTTATCGTCTGGGGTTACTGTAGTTAAGCCAGCCAGCAGGCGCTGTTTAGTGCGAACCCGTCCTGAATTAGTAATGTAGACAGCCATATCGTCGGCCAGTAACCGTTCATACGTTTTTGCGTCAGCGGTATTATAAGCATTGACCAGTTCACGTTCGAGTTGTAAAATGGTTTGTTGGTCTGGAGATAAAGAAGCGGAAGCCGGCGAAGTCTGAGCGTAAGATTGTCCGACTGAACAGACAAAAAACAGAAAAAGGGGAACCCGTTTATTCATGCTACAAATGGTTAACACTTATAACTTTTTCACAGTAACCACTACGTCCTTCCCTTCTTGCCGTTGTGACAGAGAATAGCCGAGGCTGGTTGAGATTTCGCCCATAACCCCTTCATTCCAGGCTTCCATGTCCTGAGCCGTGACGCCCAGACTGGTAAACAGACTAGCCGTTCGTGGGTCTTGAAGCAACTTACCGCGCCTGATAATAGCTTCCCTGGCTGACCAGCTAGTGAGTTTAAAGGGGCAGTTAAAAGCCTGAGCAACACTATTCATATGCTCGACAAGCCCCCGTAATTCCTGGCCAGATTTAGCGCCCTGTTTCCAGGATGGGATAAATAACTTTCCAATCGCCCGGCCATATTCCTTAGGTGTTTTGCCCATTGATTTCGCATACGCGATACTTCCGGCATGAACAGCCGTACTATTGAAAGCGAGTGTCTCTGCTTTCTGGGCCTCGGTAAGTTTGGGTAGATCGGGTTTAGGCTGGGCAGATACAGAGAATTGCAGCCCACTAAATACCAAAAAGTAAAATAAGTATTTTTTCATACATAAGATATGGTTAATGGATTAAAAATCAGTTCACTAAGCGAAAGAATACTTGTGGGCAATTACCTGATTTAGATTGATCGATTTTTGTCATATGGCCTAATTTGTGCAGGATAAGCCCTGACAACTATGACAGCCGTTATGACAAGGATGACAGGAAGGAAATAAAACTAGTCAACGGCAGGTCCGCCGAAGTCGTCAGTATAAACTGGCTGGCCCGTGTAGGAGTTGGTCAGGCGGAAGAAGTCTATTTTGCCTGAGCCTTTAAATTTAACTTCGAGTTGACGCAAGTGATTAAACGAGTGGCGGTATGGGTTGCGAGAGACTAACTTACCATCCATATACGTTGTTGCGACGCCGTTGGCCAGAACCACTTTAACGTTGTAAAAACGGTCCAGAATCTTAGGGAAACTTACCTCAAAGGCTTTGCGGTCAGGCAAGGGTTGTGGCAGAAGCGTATCGCCTGATTGCGTGGTAAATTCCAGGCATCCCGGACGGCGAAACTCAATAGCAAACTGATTTACTTTCGTGTCAGCAAAGGTCAATCGGGTATCAAAGCAACTGATACCAAAGGCATCAGGTTTGTTCTGTATCCGACACTCCGCTGTCAGGCTGTCCATGTCAATCGACCAGTGGTGCGCCTTGTAGAGGTGGGTCATAAAATACGAGCGTATCTTAGGGTCAATAATGCTTATGTCTGGATTGACGAACAAACAATTATCCCGGTAGTATTGGCGAGGAGTAAAATCGGGATGTGTCCAGTCTGGTCCACCCACGAAGCAACCCCAGTTATCACTTGGCACCATGACAATGATGCGTTTGATGATTTGGTCTCGATGACGTAGTGTCATTAGCTTAATGCCGCCTTTATAAAAGGCCACACTGAGATTTCCTTTGGGCCGGGTAATAGACCGCTGGCTTTCCTCCTCTGCTCCCAAAGAGCCGCCATAATGCAACATAAGTGAATCAAGCCCTAATGCTGAAAAATCGTACTCAAAACGTACCCAGCAAGGGTTCGTCGGGGCGTTACGACCCACTTCCCGAAAAACAACCGCTGCTGTTTCGGAAGCCGTCAGGTAACGTAGCTGACGATACTGCTGATACCCCCAAATGAACCATGCCAGTAGTAGCACGCTTAGAACAACCCACCAAAACAATTTTCGTCGGAGCGAGAGCGGCTTCCACGGTCGATGAGTCGTTGCATACCTGGGCAGGTGAACGAGTTCGCGACGTATCGGCACGGGTAACAGCGACACGACCGTGACAGAAGGCGGTGGCTCATGCGTCTCGCGATACTGCCGGACAAAATCAGCGTAGTCCCGATAGCCTACATACGTAGCAATGGTATTGCGGGTCTTCAGGGAAAAGCCTTTGGTGTAGGATTCAGAAAGGAACCGGGCTAAGGTTCGTTCATGATCGATCATGTAATCATTGGCAGCGGCCCGGCTCTCAAAGTGATTCGTCAACGTGTCATAAATATCCTCGAAGAGTTGGCTTAGGAACCGGGCTTGATTGGGCAGATTGGCTATCGTCGAAAAGGAATCCCCGTGGCCCCTGGGTTTCCACAGAACATCCCAGTCTTCCTGCAGCTTGATAACCAGTTCATGTCGTAGCGCCACCAGTAGGATCGCATCTTTATCGAGCGGTGATTCTGGAGCCATACCTATCTATATGTAAAGGACTAGGAATGAACGAATTTACATTTTATTACCACATACGTCATAAGGTATTTAGTAGATTTTAGTTTTCTTTCTATTAATCGACCAAAAAGTGGGCCACAGTTATATTTTTAAGGGGTTAAGCAAATATTTTAGTGTATTTTAGAGGACCTTTCATCTCCTCTGCCATGCTCAAAATTACACTCAC
>NZ_JACWZY010000043.1 GCF_014699005.1 Spirosoma profusum | reverse complement strand
TGGCCCAATGGCGGAAAAGTCATATTTTTCAGAAACTACAAAGTGCTTAAAAGTATCTCTTCTCGTTTCACCCGCATCTGTCCACTTTCGGTTGACGATATACGCTGGATAGATATTGAAATTTAGCTAAATTATTCAAGCTAGAAATCGAAGTTCAAGTGAAATATTTAAGGATTTATCTCTTCTCAATTTAGCATGACGATGGCCCGGTCCTTTTATTCACTTTTACTTTGCCATGTATGGTAGCTGTTTAGTCAGGCAGTTGTTTTAGATATGACTTCATTGTCCAGTTTTTTGTATAAAACCGGGTCGCTTTTTTCGTAAGTAAATCACTTAGTTAATGGATTTGGCGTACTCAGATTGCTCTGATTGATAGCTGTTATCCATAAAACTATTCTGTAATTGGGGCAGCGGATCGACCAGAAACCATTGCCCTTTCGTGAGCCACGATATACTAACGGCGGCCAGCGCAATCCACTCTAACCAAAAAACCGGTTTGTATTCAGTTGTCCAGGAAAGTACTAGCTGTTCTGATTGCTGGTCTAACCAACCCGGTTTCGATATAGCTACGATGGTAAATACTATTATAGAAATGGTAGCAGCGCAAACGCGATATAGGCGATTTCGATTACGTGCCTGTTGGCTCGTGTCACTGTTCTGCGTAAATACACAGAACAGTACAGACATCGTCAGCAAAAAAAACGCGGCAAACGCTTTATGGAATTCTTCACCCAGGGCATTAGGATGATAAACTTGTGTGCTACACCCGTAAATATCCTTTGAAGTGGGTAATAGGGCAACCATAATTATGCAGATGGCAGCAAAACGTGTGGCGATGATCTCGTTAAGACTATCCCCTTTATAGAGAAATAGAGATATTCCAGTAGTGTATAACAGACCAACAAAAACGTTGCCCATAGTTGTATAATAGTAATGACTAACGGATGCCAACACGATTGTGCAGTTGTCAAAAGCGGCCGAACCTGCGATTAGCACAAGAGGAAGTAACACACTTAGAACCCCGAGAACTCTCAGCATCCGCAATTGGTACATCGTTCTCGTGCCTGAATTTGTAAATAGACTGGATAAAGGAGCAATTTTGACGTCTTTGTCCCCGTATTTATGGGCTTTTTTCCTAAGCCAACCGCTTGGCAATATCAATAAATAGGCTCTGGAAGGGTGGCTATTTTCTTCCGGTTGTGATATCAACTCGGGATTTGCCGCGCGTTCTGATTGATAGGTGTTTATAAATGATAGTAGACTAAAGGCCAGTAAACTATTGCAGTAGTGATATAACTCATCCATGTGAGTTGGTTTGATTAATTGACTGATCCAAAGGTAGATTAGCACTAGAAGCTGCGCTGGAAAATGTAGTGAATGACTGCTAATTGTATGTGAATGAAGGAAATTAGTCAGCCGTCTTAATTGGCGGCTGATTGTGGGCTTCACACCTAACTGAAAATTTGGAACTTATTTATTGTTTAATAGTACTTTATCGCTTTGGCGGATTCAGCCACTTACATACAAACTACGGCCATTCACTACATTTTTCAACACAGCTTCTAGGGCTAATCTACCTTTGAGTCAGTCAATTAAACTAGATGACTCACATGAAAAAGCCATACTGCCATCGTTCAAACTTACTAATAGCCATTATTCTGACTTATACAAATGCCTGTTCGTCCGAACAATCTATAAACACTGCTTTGAATTCAAAACCAATGGTTGCCACACATCTGGGTGCTCATTCGAGTAGAAATATCTCAGCTAACGGGCAGATAGGATATTTAGATCGGGTTGAAAAATGTAATCTATTGAGGATCGTATCACTTTAGCTTAGCAGGGACTGTTTCATAATGATCCATTTATAAAACCGAATAAGAGTGCGTACTAGCCCCTCCCGTAATTCAATTTTATGAAGTCGACTTATTTAGCTATCGTCTTCCTTTTCTGCTGGACATTAAGCCATCTCAGTCCATCCATTGGCCAACCAAATGGCTTGCCTGTTTCTCAACTAAACGCTAATAAATATAATCTCTTAGTCGAACTTAATGGTCAACTGAGTCAACTTGCCGAGAAACGGGGAGATTTTAAGCAGGCGCTGCACTTTTATCGGCTTCAGATAGCGAATCGGGACAGCGTATTTATCGAAGCCAAAAATCGACAACTAGCTGAACTGGAAACGCGCTACCAAACCCGCCAGAAAGAAGAAAATATTAAGCAACTGGCCACCACCAATGCCCTCCAAAAACAGCAAATCTGGATCGGGGGAAGCAGCCTCATCCTGATGACCATCCTGCTGGCTACACTAGCCTGGTTTTACCGACGTATCCAACTTAGCCGTACCAAAATTCAGCAACAGGCTGACCAATTGGCTCTGATGATGAAAGAACTCCATCACCGGGTCAAGAACAATCTGGCCATTGTTTCCAGCCTGCTCAAACTCCAGTCCAACCGACTCAAGGACGAAAAAGCCATTCAGGCGGTTCGGGTGGGCCAACAGCGAGTTGAAGCTATGGCCCTGATTCATCAGCGACTCTATCAAACCGATATCGTAACGACAGTCAACATGCGGGAATACCTGACGGATCTGGCCCAGAGTCTGATGCAAGCTTACGACTATCAACCCGCTGAGTTTGACTTACAACTCAACATTGAGCAACAAGACCTGGACGTGGACATGGCTATGCCACTAGGCTTGATCGTCAATGAGTTGGTAACCAACGCGTTTAAATACGCCTACGGTAATCTGGACGACAAACGTCCGATGTTGCGCATTGACTTGCGGCCTGAAGCTATTGCCTCCCAGTCGAGTATCATTCTGGAAGTGCAGGATAATGGTCCTGGTATTAACCAGAGTGATTGGCAGAAAAAGGGGGCGAAAGCTTCGTTTGGCAAGCGATTGATTGCTTCGTTGAGTGAGCAGTTGGAAGGCGAATTTGAATTACTTAAACAGAACGGAACCTTGTTTCGTCTACAGATACCTCACATACACGCCCAAGTGCAACGAAAAGGCAAGCCGTTAGGTGTTATTGAAATTCAACAAAGTAAACGTGGCATGCTAATAGGCTTATCGTAATAATACTTCTTTACAATCCAGGGGTAAAGAAGTATTATTACGGTATGTTAGCCGCCCATGCGAAAGTCACGTTTTAATACGCTTCTTCGAATTTACCAATGGTTGTTGCACGGGATTGGCTGGCTTCTGTTTACTACTACCTATGGTCAGTCGGAACATCAAGCTATAGGTTGGCCCCCACTTCAAATTATTGGCGTAGAACAGGGATTACCCCAGGCGTTTGTTTCCGGTGTGGTGCAGGACGATGCTGGCTTTATCTGGGTGGGTACACTGGGTGGAGTGGCGCGCTACGATGGTCGACAGATGTTGCCTTTTTATCATCAGCCCAACAATCCGGCGTCTCCTCGTAGCAACATGGTTGGCTGGCTGGAACGGGGTGGTCCAAATCAAATCTGGCTACGCTACAACACCGGGCAGATCGACCGAATGGATGCTCAAACGGGTCATTGTCAGCACTTTACACAGTTAGAAGACAGCCTTCGGGCATTACCTGGCGACCGGCAGTTGCATGTGGACCGTCAAGGGAATATGTGGGGACTAATTCTCCATGAGGGTGTGTTTCACTATGATGTTCGGCAGAAGCGATTCACTCGGTACCGTCGGGTCGCGAACGGTCTGGTTAGCGATACCATTAACACGCTTGCTGAAGATCGACAGGGAAATATCTGGGCAATATCTCCAATTGGAATTAGCCAGATTCCTGCGTCCGGTCAATTGGTTAAATCCGCACGCTTCAAGGCTCTTTTACCAGGATTGCGGGCAATGGCCATAAACGACGAACGAGTGCGAGCGTTCGTACGCCCTAATGGCGAGATTATGATCAATAATCAAACCCACCTGCTGTTTATTAATCCCCGGCGTATGACCACCCGGTCGGTTGCCTTTGCTACCCACAAACTCTCTATCGATCAGCCCCTGTTGAGCCAGTCTACCGATGGTACAGTATACCTATTAGCCGGAGGAACACTTTATCAGTACAAAGATGGAACAGGAATAACCGAACTTTGGCACTATCGCTCCTTGTATGGCAATCGTCATGGCGGGCTCCAGGAAACCAGTCTGTGGCTGGACCGATCGGGCGTACTCTGGATGGGCGCCAATACCAAAGGGCTGTTTCGAATCGATGTGGCGGCTGCCCGACTAAAGGCCTACCGCTACCAGAAGGAATTTTGTACTGATGCGCTGCAAACATCCTTAGGAATTAACCTGTCCACTTTTTTTAAATGGCCTTTCGATAATCCAAAAACAGCGTCTTCTTATTATTTCCGGACGAAATATGACCAGCAAGGCCAATTATGGATGGGTATCGGCCACGAGCTAGGGTACTATTCGTTTCAGACGCGCACATTTACGCAGCTCCCTAATCTGGCTACTACCCAATCAAATGTAGTCACTCCAGATTATTTGCTTCGGGGAATCGCTATTACTGCCGATAAACAGGTTTGGGCGCTATCGTCAACAGGAACACTGTACCGCTATGATTCGTCCGGTCGCCGATGGCAAACACCTTTTGGGAAATTAGACATAGAAGCACTTGATCTGGTGACTGATACGGACGCATTCTGGGCGACAACGATGGGTGATGGACTGCTTCGGTACGATGCCAGAACCCATCGGTGCCGGGCTATTCATTTTGATCGCCAACCAGGTAACAATACCGATGAATCCCTGCTAAATCTGCATCAGGACGTTTCTCACCCAGATTGGCTGTGGATCGGCAGTTTTCGGGGACTGATCGGTTTTAACAAACGAACCGGTCGATACCGGCGATTTACTACGGCCGAAGGGCTGCCCAACAATACGGTTTATTCCATTCTACCGGACCGGCAAGGGTATTTGTGGTTGAGCACTAATCGGGGCTTGTGCCGGTTTCATCCGGTTACGCACACAACACTCAACTTTGGGCTGTCGGATGGGTTGCCCGGCGAGGAATTCAATCGGTTTCATCATTTGATGCTGCCCGATGGTCGATTAGCCTTTGGTGGGGTGGAAGGCTGGGTATTATTCGATCCGACTCAGCTTAGAGGAGATACTACCCGGCCCGACGTAGCAATAACAAGCCTAAGTATTAACAACCAACTGGCTGACTCGACCGGCCGCGTTACGTTCCTGCCGCAATTATTCAATACGTTGACTAGTCTGCGACTCGCTCATGATCAAAATTACCTAACGGTTGGCTTTACCGCCCTAAATTACCACCAGCCCGACCGGGTAACGTACCGCTATACACTTGAAGGCTATGATAATCAATGGACTACAACCACACAGGCCAGCGCTAGTTATACCCAACTCCCGCCGGGCCATTACAACCTGCGGATCGTAGCGGCTAATACGTTGGGACTTCCGAGTCAGCAAGTCCGTCAACTGGCTATCACGATTTTACCCCCTTTCTGGGCAAGCAGTTGGGCATATGGATTATATACGTTGCTAGTGGGGTCAATCGGTTGGGGGGTGTTTCGGATGCAGCGCACGCGTAGCCGTGAACGGCAGGAACTGGCGCTACGTGAACGGCAGGCAGCCGAACTGCGCCAGTTAGATGAGGCAAAAACCCGCTTTTTTACGAACGTATCGCATGAACTGCGAACACCCCTCACGCTGATGTTGGGGCCTCTAAACAGCGTATTGAGCCGTAACCGGGTCGAGCCGCAGGACGAACAGTTCATTCGAATGGCGGATCGGAGCGCGCAACAACTACTGGAATTGGTTAACGAATTGTTGGACCTGACCCGGCTCGAAGCGGGCAAACTGGATCTGCGTCCCCAGACTGTTGAACTTAATTGGTTGCTAAGGGAGTGCCTGGACCCCTTCGTTGGACAAGCCCAGCAACAAGGTATTATATTAACGATGCAACTACCCAAGCACAACGGCCTTTTTGTGCTTATTGACGCTACTAAGCTTAAGCGAGTAATTCAAAACCTGTTAACCAACGCCTGCAAATTTACCCCCATGGGAGGACGGGTCACCTTAGAAGCTATCTGTCATAAGGATAGGCTACGTATATGGGTGACCGACACCGGCCGAGGGATTGATCCCAAGGATTTGCCGCATGTCTTCGACCGATACTTTCAAACTCAGCAACCTGGTACCCCACTGGAAGGTGGTACAGGAATCGGGCTTGCACTTTGTCAGGAATTAGTCCGGCTCATGCAGGGTACCATTAGTGTGGAAAGCGAACCAGGACGAGGTAGTTCATTTTGCGTCGACTTGCCCCTCATAATAGACTCTGGCGAACTGACTGACGAAAACGAGCCGGAGTTGAATCGAGTATCTATGTCGGAAAGTGTTAGGGTAGATAGTACAGAAAACGAAGAAATCGAATTTCCATACAAGCAAGCTGCTCAGGTGGCCGAGGTAGACACCGTGTTAATCGTAGAAGATAATACAGAACTTCAAACCTATCTGACCACTTTATTGACACCGGGATTACGCGTATTGACGGCTGCCAATGGACAGGCAGCTCTTCATCGACTGGTCAACTTGTCTCAACTTCCCTCTCTCATCATTGCCGACATAATGATGCCGATTATGGATGGATTTGAATTACTGGAAACCCTGAAAGCACACTCGACTTACCGAATGATTCCCGTAATTATGCTAACTGCCCGAACTGAGGCCACCGATAAACTTCGGGCATTGCGGCTGGGAGTTGATGACTACTTACTAAAACCTTTTAACGAGTCCGAACTTACGGCACGTGTAAAAAACCTGCTACGGAACCGACGCAATCGACAAGTATCAACCGAAGATCAACCACTTGAACCGGGAGAAGATTCATCTATGATTTCTGCGGATGAGCAACTCTGGCTGGAAAAGCTCGAAGGATTAATGGCCGGTCGGCTGGGGCAATTTGATCTGAATGCAGACGAACTGGCTGACGTGCTAGCCATGACCAGGCGCACCTTATACCGAACGATTAAGCGGCTAACAGGTTTGACCCCGGCGCAATACGTGGCTGAGGCTCGCTTTCAGGAAGCCCGACGGTTGCTCGAAACCCGGCAAGTATCGTCCGTTAAGCAGGTAGCCTATCGAGTCGGATACCGGAAGGTTACTTACTTTAGTCAGGTCTACCAGCAACGTTTTGGTAAAAATCCGACAGATTACCTGAAATAATGATGAATAGCACATATTTTGGCACACTATTGGCGCTTTTTGGCACACTAGTGCAGGTTGGTCTCCATTAATTTGAGAGGTATTTTTAGTCTCTATACCTCTTTTGGGCTCATGAAACCATTCTATAAACTATCGGCCATTCTGCTTATTCTCGTTCCAAACTGGTTATATGCTCAGTCAGGAATGCTGCCTGCTTCTAAGGCCAACGCGCCGGACTCCGTCAAACTATGGACCCTGCGCGAAATCGGCGATTCGCTGATAAACGCGGGTCAGACGATGGAGGCTCGAAAAGCGTATGAGCAGGCATTAGCCATGGCCAAAGAGGTCGATAGATTGGATGATATTGGATTGGGCTACCGGGCTATAGGTTACTGGCACCAAACAACTGGCGATCCAAGCGGAGCTATTGATTGGTATCTCAAAGCATTAGACACCTTTGAAAAGAGCGGCAACCGACGAAAGCAGGCCCGAACGGCCGCATTTATTGGGTTCGCTTATGACAGACTTCACAAATTACCAGAAGCCCGGCGGTACCTACTCCATGGCATCGAGCTGGCTCAACAAGGTGGCTACGATAAGGAGCTTTATGAGTTGTATGGCAACATGGCGAATCTTGAAGGGCAAAGTCAGCACTACGGACAGGCAATGGCCTATACCCAGAAAATTCTAACTTACTATAAAAGCAAAAAAGACACGGTTACTTATTACGGTGTGCTGTTTAACCTGGCTCAGCTCTATAAAAAACAGAAGCAGTACGTCCGGGCGGAACAAACGTTTCGGAACGTACTGGCTTATGCCGATAAATACAACGACGATTTTGTGCGCGGGTACGTCTATTCAAGTCTTCCTGCTGTGTTAATTCCCCAAAACAAATTGGCCGAAGCCGAGAAAGATTGCCAGCGGGCACTGGTCTGGGTTGATAGTACGGGCACCGCTAAACATACTACGTTAGAAGAAATTTACGGCCATCTAAGCCAGATTTGGGAGAAACGAGGGGATTACCGACAAGCACTTCTCTTTTACAAACGCCAGATGGCCAGCCACGACAGTGTGTTTAATGCGACTAAAAACCAGCAGGTAACCGAACTGGAAACACGCTACCAAACCCGGCAAAAAGAAGAAAATATCAAGCAGCTAGCTACCACCAATGCCCTCCAAAAACAGCAAATCTGGATTGGGGGAAGCAGCCTCATCCTGATGACCATCCTGCTGGCTACACTAGCCTGGTTTTACCGACGTATCCAACTTAGTCGTACTAAAATTCAGCAACAGGCAGACCAGCTGGCCCTAATGATGAAAGAACTCCATCACCGGGTCAAGAACAATCTGGCCATCGTCTCCAGCCTGCTCAAACTCCAGTCCAACCGACTCGAGGACGAAAAAGCCATTCAGGCCGTGCGGGTGGGCCAGCAGCGAGTTGAAGCTATGGCCCTGATTCATCAGCGACTCTATCAAACCGATATCGTAACGACAGTCAACATGCGGGAATACCTGACGGATCTGGCCCAGAGCCTGATGCAGGCTTACGACTATCAACCCGCTGAGTTTGACTTGCAACTCAACATCGAGCAACAAGATTTGGATGTGGACATGGCCATGCCACTAGGCTTGATTGTCAATGAGTTGGTGACAAACGCGTTTAAATACGCCTACGGTAATCTGGACGACAAACGTCCGATGTTGCGTATTGATTTACGGCCTGAAGCTATTGCCTCCCAATCGAGTATCATTCTGGAAGTGCAGGACAACGGTCCTGGTATTAACCAGAGTGATTGGCAGAAAAAAGGGGCGAAGGCTTCGTTTGGCAAGCGATTGATTGCCTCGTTGAGTGAGCAATTGGAAGGGGAATTTGAACTGCTCAAGCAAAACGGAACCTTATTCCGGCTACAGATGCCCACTGTTCGTTCGTATTAATTGCTTTTTCTACCAGACAAATACCAGTTAATTAGATTGTTATGAATACTGATGAACGCGTTAAAATCTTGATTGTTGAAGACGAGCCGATCCTAGCCATGGAGCTAAGTGATTGCCTGGAGGAAGAAGGTTACGACGTAGTAGGTACGGCCAATAATGGACGCAAAGCCCTTGATATATTCAAACGTCAATCAGTTGATCTCCTGCTGTGTGATATTAATATAAAGGGTGATTGGGATGGAATCGAGACCACGCATCAGCTAATTGCGGAGCGACCTGTCCCTGTCATTTACCTGACTGCCCTAACGGATCGACAAACGCTGGATCGTGCGAAACAAACGTACCCGGCGGCCTATGTCACGAAACCCTATCAGTTACATAGCCTTCGAACAGCCATTGAACTGGCGATTTATAATTTTTCAGTACGTACCGTAGCGACTCCCGCCAATCAACCTGAACCAGCTTCCTCTGGCCGCGACCCACTCGGCCGGGAAACCATTCTTCAGATCAATGATTTTCTGTTTATCAAACAAAACAATCAGTTTGTGAAGATTGGCCTGAGCGATTTACTGTACCTGGAGGCCGACAATATTTACACGAACCTATTCACTAGTAGCCGTAAATATGTACTCCGGCTTACGCTGAGCGCAGTTTTGGAACGTATCAAACAACCCGAACTGGTTCGGATTCATCGTTCTTACGCAGTTAATATTAACAAGGTGGAATCATTTAACGAGACCGAAGTTAAAATTGGACAACAGCTTATAGCCCTCAGTCGAAGCCACAAGGATGAGTTTTGGGGGCATTTTATGCATCGGTAACCCCTCTTTTTTTACGCTCAATTGACTTAACTACTATATGCTCAGTGCCATTACTCGTTGGCTATTCAAAGTATGGGGTTGGCGAGTCGTTGGGCCTGTCCCAACGGTGCCGAAAGCGATTTGGGTGGAAACGCCCCATACCACCAACTGGGATTTTCTGGTTGGACTTGGAGTTCGTCCGACTATCCATATCTGGATTCAGTACTTCGCCAAAAGCTCATTATTTGCCTGGTATTCAGGATGGCTGTTCCGGGTAACGGGTGGTATTCCTGTTTATCGCGACAAAGCGCATAATTTGGTCGATGCGATGGTACATGCATTCGACCAGAACGAACGTATCCACATTTGCATTGCGCCCGAAGGCACTCGTGGCAACGTCGATAAACTCAAAACGGGGTTTTATTACATTGCGGTCAAAGCCAACGTTCCGCTTATTCTGGTTGGCTTCGACTGGCCCCGGAAACTCGTCATTTTGAGCGAACCGCTTTACCTAACCGGTGATTACCCAACCGATATGATCCCTTTCTACGAGTTTTTCTCTCAAGTACACGGGCCCAAGAAAAACTGGTTTAAACAGTGGGAAAAAACGCGCGTGATTGAATCATAATCGTCTTCGTACTCCACTCACATACAAATTTTAGTAGTTCACCCCCCACAGGCCGTTCTACACCGACATTCCCAGGTATACTCTCTGCGTTTAGGTTAGTTTTGATTGCTCCAATAAGGCACAAAACACACGTAAATCATGGATCGTACGGATTTTCTATTGCGACAAACGCCCGTAGCAATAGTTGGGATGGCCTCAATTTTTGCTGATGCAGCTAATCTGGAAAGCTACTGGAAAAATATTATTCAGCGAGTTGATAGCATTCGGGAAGTACCAGAAAACCGATGGAAAATCAGCGATTACTACGATCCAAACCCGTCAACTCCAGATAAAACCTATTGCAAAGTAGGCGGATTTATCCCCGAAATCGACTTCAATCCGCTTGAATTTGGCCTGCCGCCCAAGCTGCTTGAAGCCACTGATACGGCTCAATTATTAAGTCTATCCGTGGCCAGAGATGCGCTTATTGATGCAGGCTACGCGCCAGATTCAGTAAAATTCGATGCTAAGCTTCGAGAGCGAACTGGCGTCATCCTGGGCGTTGGCGGTGGACAAAACCTCATTATTCCACTGAGTTCCCGGCTAGAATCGCCCGTCTGGCGAAAAGCGATGGAATCGACAGGCCTGCCCGACGATCAGATTGAGCAGATCATTGACAAGATCAAAACGGCGTACGTTCCCTGGTCAGAGGACAGTTTTCCGGGCTTGCTCGGTAACGTGATTGCTGGCCGAATTGCTAACCGCTTCGACTTGGGTGGTATCAACTCGGTGGTTGATGCGGCTTGTGCAGCTTCGCTGAGTGCGGTTAAAATGGCGTTGAGCGAACTGATCGAAGGTCGGTGCGACATGATGCTGACGGGTGGGGTGGATACAAACAATTCGCCATTCATGTACATGAACTTCAGCAAAACCCCCGCCTTCTCGCAGAAAGGGCACATTCGGCCCTTCGATCAGGATTCCGACGGGATGCTGCTGGGTGAAGGGCTGGGCATCGTAGTCTGTAAACGCCTGGATGATGCGATTCGGGACGGTGATCGGATCTATGCCACCATCCGGGGGCTGGGTTCGTCGAGTGATGGTCGGTTCAAGAGTATTTACGCCCCCCGGCCAGATGGGCAAGCGCTGGCCATGCAGCGTACCTACGATGAAGCCGGTTATGATGCGTCAACGGTCGGCCTGATCGAAGCGCACGGTACGGGTACGGTGGCGGGTGACCTATCCGAAATCACTTCGACCAAACAGGTTTTCGGGAAATCGAATCTGGCGCTGAACCACATTGCTATTGGTAGTGTCAAATCGCAGATTGGCCATACCAAATCGGCTGCGGGTATAGCGGGTTTGATTAAAGCGGCTTTGGCACTGCACCATAAAATTCTTCCCGCAACGATCAACGTT
The DNA here is from genome assembly GCF_014699005.1 of Spirosoma profusum. Taxonomy (GTDB): domain Bacteria; phylum Bacteroidota; class Bacteroidia; order Cytophagales; family Spirosomataceae; genus Spirosoma; species Spirosoma profusum. The sequence continues at coordinate 35,259 of NZ_JACWZY010000043.1, read as the reverse complement.
GCTCAGCCGAATCCGCAATTGGGCTTGGAAGATTCTGCCTTATATATAAATACGCAAACCCGGCCCTGGTTTCGGAAAACGAGCTTTATACCCCGTCGGGCGGCTGTCAGTGCGTTTGGATTCGGGGGCGTAAACCTGCATACAACCCTGGAAGAATTTAACGACGAACCACAGGGGAGTTACCGCCAACATACACTCCACGCGATCATTTTACTGCATCAGGCTAATGCGTCACAGCTGCTTGATACGTGCCGACAGCAACTAGCTTTACTCCAGTCAGAGGATGCAGCAACTCAGCTAAAACGGTTAGCGAATGAGTCAAAGGCCGTAGGCATACCTGCGACGCATCCTCGGGTAGGCTTCGTGGCTTCTTCCCTCGAAGAAGCACGTCAGAAACTTGGTCAGGTGATTTCGTTCCTGGAACGTAACACCGAACAGGACGAATGGTCGCAACCTCATTACGGAATCTGGTATCGAAAATCGGCGCTGGATATCAATCAAAAAGTTGTGGCTTTGTTTGCCGGACAAGGTTCGCAGTATGTGAACATGGGGAGCGATTTGGCCTGTACGTATCCAACGGTACGGTCAGCGTTTAATCAGGTAAACCGCTTCTTTGAAGCAAAAGGTCAGAAATCATTGACGGACGTAGTGTTCCCCATTCCGGTCTTTTCGGATGACGTTCGGCAGCAACAGGAAGCAACCCTTCGGCAAACCGAATTTGCGCAACCAGCCATTGGAGCGCTCAGTGCCGGGATGTATCGGCTGCTGACAGACGCTGGTTTTCAGGCGAACTACTTTGCAGGCCACAGCTACGGCGAGTTAACAGCACTTTGGGCAGCGGGTGTTCTGGATGATAACGCCTTTTATGGTCTCTCCAAAATTCGCGGTGAAGCCCTCGGTGCAGCATCTTCAGGACGTAGGGAGTCAGGTAGTATGCTCGCTATCAAAGGTAGCCGAGCAGCTATTGAGCAACTACTGAATGGTCGAGCTGATGTTTGGCTTTCCAATATAAATTCCCCCTCACAACTGGTAATTGGCGGCAAGAAAGAAGCATTGATTGAGTTGCTGGATGATTCTAAAGCAAAAGGATATTCTGCTACGTTACTGCCCGTATCGGCAGCGTTCCATACGCCATTAATCAGTCAGGCACAGCAACCATTCGCGGATGCAATTAAGCGTATCAACGTATCAGCGCCTTCTGCTCCCGTATTTTCAAACACAACAGGGAAAGCATATCCAGTAGACTCTCAGCAGATTAAAGAAATGCTGGCTGGTCATATCGTAAAACCAGTACGTTTCAACGAGCAGATCGACGCGATCTATGAGGAGGGCGGCCGCGTGTTTGTTGAATTCGGTCCGAAGAATATTCTGTGCAACCTGGTAAACGAAATTCTAGCTGATAAGCCACATACCACGATTTCGCTTAATGCGAACCCTAAAAAAGATGCGGATAAGCAGTTGCGGGAAGCTATCGTACAGTTGACCGTACTGGGACAGCCGCTTCAGGGCTTCGACCGGTTCGAAAAAGCCTTCGTTGAGCCAGCGCCCAAACCCAAACTGTCGATAAAAATCAGCGGCTACAATTTCGTCTCCGAGGCAACCCGGCAGCGATACGAACAAGCCCTTGCGACGCCCCCTATTGATAACCTTCCTCTTTCTGATCTCATTCCAGATAACCAAAACGACGACGAAGCTATGAATCCCCTTCTTACTCAAATCCAGTCCGATATTGCCGCCCTAAAAGACCAGCAAAACCGAATTGAAGCCTTATTGACAAATTTACTCCAGAACAGCAAGGCAAACCAATTGAATGACTCTACTCCAAAACCAGCCGAGGTTAAGCAGGAGTCGCAACCCGTTAAGGCTTCATCCCCTTTGCCAATAAATGGAGTAAATGGCTCGAAAAATGGTTACACCAACGGCGCTTCCATCGTGCATCAAGCCGTACCAGAAACTCCGAAGACGGAACCGGTGACGAGCGAAGTGGACCGTAAACAAATCGAAACAAGTTTGCTAACGGTGGTAGCGGAGAAGACGGGTTACCCAGCTGAAATGTTGGAAATGAGCATGGATATGGAAGCCGATTTGGGCATCGACTCGATCAAACGAGTAGAGATCTTTGGTGCCATGACCGAAGCCCACCCATCGGTGCAAGGCGTTAAACAACAGGAATTAGCCGAGTTGCGAACACTTCAGCAGATTGTCGATTATCTGGCGACTAAGATCAACGGCAACGTAACGGCTAGTCCAGCTAAAACAGCTGCGCCAACGAATGGCTATTCAGCTCCAACGATCGTACCGGCAAACGGTCAGGTTAGTCAGCCGACACCCGTTCAACCTCCAACGTCAACAAATGGAATCTCAATTCCGACTAGGAAATTGCCGGAAGTAGATCGAAAAATTATTGAAACAAGTCTGCTATCAGTGGTGGCTGAGAAAACAGGCTACCCGGCTGAAATGCTGGAAATGAGTATGGATATGGAAGCTGATTTAGGCATCGACTCCATTAAGCGAGTGGAAATCTTCGGTACCATGACTGAAGCGCACCCGTCTGTGCAAGGGGTAAAGCAACAGGAACTAGCCGAACTACGGACACTCCAGCAGATCGTTGATTATCTGGCCACTAAAATGACGGCAGGGTTGGAGGTCGCTGACGAAAAAAAGTGGTAGAGGTCGATTCCGTCAGACTAAGCCAGACGAGCTACGCACTGGGTAAATACCCAAACGTACCACGCTCTATAGCTACACTGCGGTATCTGCCAGCACCCGATACGTTGCTAATGCCACAGGAAGGCATTACGCTGATTATCAACGATGGGTCGGAGTTGACTCCTGCGCTCTGCAACGAACTATCCCTGAAAAATCATGACGTAGTTGTCCTGACATTTTCAACGACGAACCCTACATCAACTTCATCAATTCAAGAGGGTATAACTGAGTACGTACTAGCTGATCGACAGGCAGAAACTATTCGGCTAGGGTTGAGCCAACTGGCAAAACCCGTTAGTCAGCTTATCTATTTACATCCCCGGCTCACGAGCCAGGTGGACGTATTGAACTTTGCCAATACGCAGGAGAAAGACTGTTTAAAGACGGCGTTTCTGCTTGCCAAATACGTAAAGCAGTCCCTAACAGAAACTGCCTGGCAAACCCGCCCGGCGTTCCTAATTGTTACCCGGCAGGATGGCGCGTTCGGTACAGCAAATTCGGGGCATGACGCCATTTTGGGTGGGGGATTATTTGGTCTAACAAAGTCCCTGAATTTAGAATGGCCGACCGTATTTTGCCGAGCTGTCGATCTATCGCCTGAACTAGCCGCTGCCGAAGCCGCTGAAAAAATTCGGCAAGAGTTGTACGATGCGGATCAGTGTTTGACACAAACGGCCTACAATTCGGCTGGAAAACGATTTACGCTGGTAGCCGAGCCGGTGGCTGCTATTTCTGCTCCTTCGTTACAAGCCCGAATCTCGAAAAACAGCGTATTTCTGGTAACGGGCGGTGGTCGGGGGATTACAGCAAGCTGTGTCAATCAACTGGCGGCTACGTTCCATTGCACGTTTATTCTACTGGGTCGAACTGAGTTACAGGCGTATGAACCTGACTGGGCGCAAGGCATTAACGATCAAGCCGAATTGAAACGGCAGGCTATGGAAGCCCTGAAAGAGTCGGGCGAAAAACCGCTCCCCCGAACGATCGAACGCATGGTGAGCGCCATTATGGCTCAACGAGAAATCCAGACGAATCTCACGTATTTGAAAAGCCTGGGTTCCACTGTTTATTACCGGGCTGTGGATGTTACTAATCCAGAAGCCGTAAAAGCCGTTCTGAGTGAAGTAGTACCTGTTACTGGCCCAATTAATGGGTTAATTCATGGGGCTGGTCGTCTGGCCGACAAACGTATTGAGCACAAAACCGAATACGATTTCGATGCTGTGTTCGATGTCAAAGTACAGGGGCTGGCGACTGTAATGAAAGCGGTCTCTCTTGCCGATCTTCAACATGTCGTTTTGTTTTCGTCTGTCGCTGGATTTTATGGGAACGTGGGGCAAACCGATTATGCAATGGCCAATGAGGTCCTGAACCGGTTTGCGTATCTGTTTCAGAAGAATTTTCCGAAGGCACAGGTCGTATCGATTAACTGGGGGGCCTGGGATTCGGGAATGGTCAGCCCAGAGCTTAAGAAGATGCTGCTAGCCCACAAGGTCGAATTTGTTCCTTCAGATGAAGGACCTCGTGCGCTGGTTGACCAGCTTAGTACGTGGGCGAAGGATCAGGTGCAGGTTCTGCTAGGCGGCACGCTCCCCGTTCCCAAAGCTGTGACCGATGGTCCCCTGCGGTCGTACACGATTCTTCGTACGATGACGCTGGAAGCTAACCCATTTCTGGCGCATCATGTTATTCAGGGCCATCCGGTATTGCCGATCAACATGGCCAATACCTGGCTGGCGCAAACCGCCGATACGCTCTATCCTGGCTTTCAATTGTTTAAAGAAACGGCCGTTAAGCTGTTTAAAGGCCTCGTTTTCGACGGCACTCAACCGACAGATTTCCAGATTACAGTACAGGAACAGGAAAAAAACGCCGAACGAATTCAGGTGCTGGCGACCATTACGAGTCGACAGCCGGGTAAACTGCCCTTACCGCACTATCAGGCACAGATCTTACTGGTGAGTCAGCCCGAAAAATCTGCAGTTGAGTCTTTACCTGACATTCGAAACCTGCATCCGGTTATTAGCGATGGATCGGTGCTGTATCAGGATGGGACACTTTTTCACGGGGCCGATTTTCAGGGCGTAAAACAAGTAATTACGCTAAACGAAAGCGGTGCGCTCCTGCTCTGCGAACATCCGGGAGTATCCTGGGAACGTCAGGGGCAATTTTCCGTATCGTCTATAAACGGCTTTCTAACCGACGTCATGTATCAGGGCTTGTTGATCTGGGTTCGGCGGTTCCACGGGTGCGCCTGTCTTCCCCTAAGTACCGATTGGGTAGAGATGCCCCATAAATTGCCCTTTGGGCGACCTTTCTACGTCTCGCTTAGCGTGGTGAAATCAACTGAATTTACGATGTCAGCCGATCTCACGGCTTTCGATACCATCACGGGAATGGTATACCTGAAAACGCACCGAGCTAATGTCTCCATAAGCAGGGATCTACAATGGACACCATACGAGCCGCTGGCTAGCTAATACGATGAAAACAGATCGAACAGGGGAGAAAATAGCAATTGTTGGCTTGGGTGCTTTATTTCCTGGAGCGAACACACCAGATCAATTTTGGGACAATCTGGTGTCCAATAAATCGGCTATCCGTCAGGCTACCGAGGCTGACTTTGGGATTGATCCTGCCCTGTTTTTCAGCGAAGCGAAAGGCAAACTGGATACCTGTTATTCGCTCCGAGGTGGTTTTGTTGAAGATTTTAGCTTCAATCCACACGGCTATAAACTCGATGCCCAGACACTGCTTAACCAGGATCGGCTAGGGCAATGGTGTCTGTATGTCGCCCAGGAAGCGCTGAAAGACAGTGGCTACTGGGGTCATGATGCGCTAAAGCGGTGCGGGGTAATTATGGGTACACTGTCGTTTCCAACGCATAAGTCCTGGCAGATTCTGTCGGACCTCTACGCCGATATCGCCCGGCAGACAATCGAAAAGCTATCTGGTGAGCCCATTCCTCCCCCAACACTCTACCCGGAAAATTCAGCTAATTTTCGGGATACAGTAGTAGTCAGCACGCCCTCAGCGCTGGTCGCTCAGGCTGTTGGTCTAAATGGGCCTCATTATTCGCTGGATGCTGCCTGTGCGTCCAGCCTGTATGCGGTGAAGCTGGCTTGTGACGAGTTACGTGCTGGCAATGCCGATATGATGCTGGCTGGAGCCGTCAGTGCTGCACATACGCTTCAGATTCACATTGGATTCTCCTATTTCCATGCGTATCCGCTCATCTCTGAGGTATCGGCCCCACTAGACCAGCGCTCCAACGGCCTGACCTCCTCCGAAGGGGCTGGTATGGTTGTGCTAAAACGGCTTTCAGATGCTGAGCGCGACGGCGATACGATTCATGCAATTATCGAAGGGGTCAGCCTGTCGAATGATGGGAAAGGTGAATTTCTGCTGACACCCAATCCAAAAGGACAGCGATTGGCGTTTGAGCGTGCCTACAGCCAAACTCCATTTGGTCCGGAAGCCATTGATTATCTGGAGTGTCATGCCACCGGAACCCGGTTAGGCGACAAGGTTGAATTGAACAGCATCGGCGATTTCTTTGGGCCGAATGCTCCGTATGTTGGCTCGGTAAAATCGTCTATCGGGCATTTACTGACCGCATCGGGTATGGCCAGTATGCTGAAAGTAATTCTGGGGATGAAACACCGGACACTTACGGCCACAACGGGTATCGAAGCCCCATTACTCTCAGCGGACGGCCAGGTTAACGCTGAGCATATAGTGCGCGAAAATCAAAGCTGGCCAGCTAAAGACAATACGTTGCGGGCGGGCATCAACGCGTTCGGTTTCGGGGGTACCAATGCCCACATGATTCTGTCATCCCCCGCATCAGATATCAGCACCGAACCAACATCAAGCAGTCAGCCACCTATGCCATTAGCCATCGTCGGAATGGATTTGCATATGGGCGACTGTGAAAATCTGGACGATTTTTATTTGTCGCTGCTGCTGGGTCGACAGCATTTTCGGGAATTACCTCCCGAACGCTGGAAGGGAATGGATGCCCTGCATCAAACGCTAAATACCGCTGGAATACCCGACATGGAGCAATTGCGGGGGGCCTGGATCGGTGCGTTCGATATTGATTTGCTGCGGTTCAAAATTCAGCCGAACGAAGCAGAGCGAACCTCTCCACAACAAATTCTAATGCTGAAAGTGGCCGATCGAGCCATCCGTGATGCGGGTCTGGACAAGCTTGAAGGACAGGGTGCCAATGTTGCCGTCATTATTGCGATGGAAACAGAGCTGGAAATCCATCATAGACTGGGCCGAGGGCATATAAGCCTACAAGTTCAGCAAGCCGTTCAAGAAGCAGGTCTTGTCGTTGAGGAATCATCATTGAATGCGCTGAACCTTGAGTTGAAAAACGCGATCTTCTCCGATTACGAAGGTCATTCGATTAGCGAACACACCGGTTTTATCGGCAACATCATCGCCAGTCGCATCGCAGCGTTGATGGATTTTACGGGGCCTGCCTTCACCGTTTCGTCGAACGAAAATGGTGTGTATAAAGCCCTTGAAATTGCGCAACGCCTACTCACAAACCGTGAAGTGGATGCGGTCGTACTGGGTGCCGTTGATTTGGGCGGTGGGTTCGAAAGTGTGTTGGCTCGGCATGCTATCCATCCAGTTCATACCGGCCCCATATCAATGGGCTGGAATCACAGTACAAACGGTTGGGCGATTGGTGAAGGAGCGGGTGCCATTGTGCTAAAACGTGCCGATGAAACGTCAACCGACCGGGTTTATGCTCGATTGGATGATCTGGCCATTGTGCAATCGGACGTAGCGAGCTTGCGCGGAACTATTCGTGAGAAAACCGTTTATGAAGCAGCAAATCAGGTATTAAATCGACAGCAAGTAAAGCCATCCGACATTGGTTTTATGGAAGTCTCCGCCAGCGGTATTGCTGCCGAAGATCAGCCCGAAATGGCGGGTTTAGCGCAGGTCTACAGCGGTAAAGGCGCTACGTTAAGCTGTGCGCTGGGAAGCAGCAAAGCCCACATCGGACATACCTATACAGCGTCGGGAATTGCTTCCCTGATTAAAACAGCACTGTCGCTGTACTATCGTTTTCTGCCGGGAGTACCCAATTGGGAGGGTCCTGTATCGGCTACAACATTTGAGGGAAGTCCCTTTTACGTTCCTACGTTTTCTCGACCCTGGGTTTTAGAGAAGGGCCAGGATTCACTCCGGGCCGCTATTAACGGACTAGCCGCTGACGGCACGAGCGCCCATATGCTTCTGTCGGAAGGCGATCATCCCAGATCAAATCAGCCATCACCTTACTTGCTTCGGGGTGGAGAACGCCTTTTTCCAATTCGATCGGCCACGTTAACTGGTCTGCTGGAACAGGTAACGGAACTCGAAAGCTTGCTGTCGATCAAATCGTTTACGCAGATTTCCGATCAGTTCTGTACGAAATTTCAGACTGAATTCGAATCGTCGGCCCAGATACTGGTGCTTGTTGCATCGTCAAATAAGGAGCTTAAGCGGGAAGCTCAGTACTTCCTCACCAACCTCGTTGCCAAACCCCAAGCGACCCTTCAAACACCAGCGGGCAGCTATTACACGCCCAAACAGCTTGGTAATACGGGTAAGCTGGCATTGGTTTATCCTGGTTCGGGCAGTCCATACGTAGGAGCAGGAGCCATGCTGTTTCAGGCCTTTCCGGGTTTGTATGACGTGCTTCAGAAACAGGGATTTGACATGGCTAATGCCTTAAGTCCCAATCTATACCCCCGCCACTTGTTTGCTCTTGATTCGGACGGAAAACAAGAGGTCCAGCGTCGATTTCTAACCAATGCGTTGGCGATGATACTGACAGGTGGTGCCTTTTCAGGTCTTTATACCGAATTACTTCAGGAGTATCTGGGCGTTCAGGCTGATTCGGTGTTAGGATACAGCCAGGGCGAAGCCAGTACTATGTACTATTGCCAGAGTATCTGGAAGGCAACTGCTATCGAGGAAAAATTTGTGAAAGCTCCGTTGTTTCGGGAAAAGGTAGGGGGCCGAATGACGCTGCTTGCTGAACTCTGGCAACTGCCGGAAGCTGAAGCACGGGAACGGTGGAGTTCCCGGTTAATTCACCTGCCCAACGGGAGACCTGGCTATGCAACGCTGTCCGACTGGTTCCGACAGGAAGTAGCCCCTTTTGAAAGCCGGATATTTCTGACATTCATCAATACAGACACTGAAATTATACTTTCCGGCGATAGTGCCGATCTGGATCGGTTACTTGCCCGACAAGAACTGAATAGTGTTCCGTTGACCATCAACAACGTAGTACACCACGATTTTTGTCGCCAACTAGCCGATGAGCTACTTGAGATGCATCGGCTCGATATTCAGCCAGTACGTAGCAAAACTATGTATTCAAGCAATACGGCCGAGCCGCTTGTAATTGACTCTGAAACACTGGCGAACAACTCAATGGAGGTATGTTGCCGTCCGGTCGATTGGCCTCGCATTGTCCGGAAACTGTCGGACAATAACCACAAACTATTTATCGAAGTGGGTGTCAATGCTACGTGTTCCCGCTGGATTTCGGAGGTACTACGTGAAAAAGATCACGCCGTTTTGCCAATGGACCGTAAGGGCGCGAGTGTGCTGCACAATCTGACTGGTTTTGTTGCCAAATTAGTGGCGCATGGTGTTTCGGTTAATCTGGCTCCTTTTTATACGCATCAATCAACCGAGCAGGTACCCCGAAAAACGCTAATCAAACGATTAAAAACGGGCGGACCGCGTTTCGAATCGCTCGTATTAACCGACGAAAATCGACGTCATTTCTCCCAAAAAAGCGGCCGAAGTCAATCAATTCTGGCCGAAACACCAACCATTACGTTTCCAAGAATCCCTCAGCTAACCAGTATGCAAGTCTCCTCTTTCGCCATCGAACAGCCTGAAGTTGCATTTGAAACGCTTGACAGTCCAACTCTTCAACTAGCTGAAAATGGGCTGTCGATGCAGGATTATTCAGACTCAAATCGATTGCTCAACAAGACGATTATCTGGGATGAGGCCGATCTCCTAATGTTTGCTTCGGGTAAGATTCAGGACGTATTTGGCGAAGACTACGCCATCATCGATACCTATCCTCGCCGGGTCATGTTGCCGATGCCTCCCTATTTGCTAGTGAGCCGAGTGACTAAATTAGACGCGACTGTCCATGACTACAAGCCATCCCGCATTACAACTGAGTACGATATTCCCTACGGGTCAGTGTTTACCACCGATGGGCAGATACCCGGTGCTGTAGCGGTTGAGTCTGGTCAATGTGATTTATTGCTAATCAGTTATTTAGGGATTGATTTCCAAAACAAAGGTCAGTACGTATACCGCTTGCTGGACTGCACACTGACCTTCACCGACGATCTGCCGTTTGAAGGGCAGACGCTACGTTACGACATTTCCATCGATCGCTTTGTCCGGAATGAGCAGAACCTGCTGTTCTTTTTTAGCTACCGATGCTACGTTGAAGATCGACTGGTATTGAAAATGGATGGCGGTTGTGCCGGTTTTTTTAGTGATGCCGAACTGGCACTGGGGCAGGGCGTAGTCTTTACTCCACAGGAACGCCGTCAACGCGAGACGCGTCCCCGTCAATTCTTTACGCCTTTACTGGAATGCGCTAAAACGGCTTTCTCGGCTGAAGAGATGATGGCGTTGATACGAGGGGATCTGGTCAGTTGTTTTGGCAAAGCCTATTTCTCCAACGGCCGTAATCCATCCCTGCGACTTCCGCCCAAAGAAATTCTGATGCTGGACCGGATCACCCATGTTGATCAACAGGGTGGTAGCTGTGGACTGGGTTTTATTGAAGCGGAGAAAGATTTACATCCCGACGATTGGTATTTCCCCTGCCATTTCCGCGACGATGAAGTGCTGGCGGGTTCGCTACAAGCCGAAGGAGGGAGTCAACTGCTGCGCTTTTACATGCTGTTGCTGGGTATGCAACGTCTCACGAAAGATGCCCGTTTTCAACCCGTACTCGGTAAACCCCAGAAAGTTCGTTGCCGGAAAGAAGTGCCGGCCCGGGTTGGAAAGCTCATTTACCAGCTCGATGTCCGGGAAATTGGTCTGGTGCCGGAACCGTACGTCATCGCCGATTTAACCATTCTCTACGAAGGACAAATTGCGGTCTTCTTTGAAAATCTGGGCCTGCGCCTTCAGGAAAAAGATCAGCCTTCCTATCTAAAAAACGCTCTGAATCAGCAGAAGGAAGTTTTCGTCAGACCTGTTGACAAACCGGTGTTGTTCAATGAGTATCACCTGACCCAGTTTGCGCTTGGGCCAGTTTATAAATGCTTCGGAGAAGATTATACCGTATTTGAAGGCCGGGCACTTTCGCGGCAGCCTAATACAGACCTACAATTAATTTCAAGAGTACTATCGACAACGGGCCAGCGGTACGTTTTCAACAACAAACCCGTGATGATCAGCGAATATGACGTGCCTGCCGATGCCTGGTATTATCAGCAGAACGCGGCACCTGTCATGCCTTATTCGATTTTGATGGAAATTGCCTTGCAGCCTTGCGGGTTTCTAGGGTCTTACCTCGGTTCTACGCTGCTTTTCCCGGAGAAAGATCTGTTTTTCCGAAACCTCGACGGTGATGGTGATTTACTACGTTCGGTCGACCTGCGCGGCAAAACGATCACGAATCAGGTTTGCTTACAAAGCCATACTGCCCTGAATGGTACGGTTTTACAGCGGTATAGTTTTGCGTTGTCCGTTGATGGGACGGCCTTTTATCAGGGCAACGCGTCGTTCGGTTTTTTCACCAAGGATGATCTTGCCAATCAGGTTGGCCTCGATCAGGGTACCCACGTAGCACCCTGGTACGTCACCCAGCCCGCCGACCAACTTAAGAGCTTAACCGTGAAACTGGATTCCCTTTTTGGTCGGATGAAGTTGTTTCAGTCCGTTAATCCAGCTTCTCCCCAACTTCATTTAGCAGGTGATCAACTCAATTTGCTCGATACGGCGCTTCTAGTAAAAGAGGGTGGCAAGTTTGGAAATGGCTACGTATTCGCCCGGAAAGCCATTGATACATCGAACTGGTTTTTTACTTGTCATTTTTATCAGGACCCCGTCATGCCCGGTTCGCTGGGTGTCGAAGCAATGGTACAGGCTATGCAGCTTTTTGCGCTGCAACAGGGCTTAGCTGATGGTTTGTCAAACGTTACGTTCCAGCAGGCAGCTCCGCATAAAACGGTCTGGAAATACCGTGGTCAGATTTTAGCGACCGATCCCGAAATAAGCCTGGAGCTTCATATCAAAACAATTGATCGAACCGATTCGTCGGTGACGCTAACGGCCGACGCCAGCCTCTGGAAAGGGGCTCTGCGAATTTATACGGTAACGGATTTAAGCATACGCATAGGATAACAGCACAACTTTCTCAGTCAAAAACCTTACACGCTCATGATTGCCAGTTTACCTATCGAGTCTGCCTCAAGAAACGGAATCAGTTACCAACTGGACCGGCCTATGGCGAAATGGTTTGGAAGCCGCCAGACCGTTACGTTCGATGAGTCAGGAATCCGTCAGTTGCTCGAAAGCGCACAGGAACCGTGCTTCTGGGTACGCGATGCACAAGGGCGAATTGGTATCACAACCAGTTTTGGCACGAGCGACCTATCTCAACTTTGTTCGATGGAACTGCTGGCAACACAGCCCCCTTTTCAGGCCGAGCAATTTGGTGATCCGTCCTTCCGAAAAGTCTATGGCACCCGGTATAACTACATGGCGGGGGCTATGGCGAACGGGATTGCGTCTGAAGAGCTGGTCATTGCGCTAGGAAAAGCGGGCTTACTGGCTTCGTTTGGCGCGGGTGGGTTAGTGCCATCGCGGATTGAACGGGCTATAGATACCATTCAGCAGGCGCTGCCCAATGGCCCCTATGCCTTTAACCTCATTCACAGTCCTGCTGAGGAAGCGCTAGAACGGGAAGCGGTAAACCTCTACCTGAAAAAGGGCGTAACGATCATTGAAGCCTCCGCTTTTTTAAGCCTGACCGAACACGTCGTGCGTTACCGCGCAGCCGGACTCCACCGTCGTCCGGACGGATCCATTCAGGTAATCAATCGAATTATTGCCAAAGTCTCGCGACTTGAAGTAGCTACAGTTTTTCTGAAACCCGCGCCTGATACCATACTGCAAAAGCTGGTTGAAACCGGTGCTATAACTTCTGAGCAGGCTTCAATGGCAGCCGACGTACCGATGGCCGATGACATTACGGTAGAAGCCGATTCAGGCGGTCATACCGATAAACGGTCGCTGGTTTGTTTATTGCCAGCCATCCTGTCGTTACGGGATCAACTACAGGATGAAACGCCGTACACCCATCCTGTGCGGATTGGAGCCGCTGGAGGAATCAGTACGCCGGAAGCCGTAGCGGGCGCTTTTGCAATGGGAGCCGCCTACGTCGTGACCGGTTCTATCAATCAGGGTTGCCGCGAAGCTGGTACGTCCGATCATGTGCGGGCTGTGTTGGCACAGGTGAATATGACCGACGTAATGATGGCTCCGGCAGCTGATATGTTTGAAATGGGCGTAAAACTTCAGGTCGCCAAAAAAGGAACGCTCTTTGGGCTTCGTGCCCAGAAATTATACGACCTGTATAACGCGCATCCGAGCTGGGAAGCCATTCCTGAACAGGAACGGATGAACCTGGAGAAAACGCTCTTGGGTGAATCGTTCGATGCGATCTGGTCGCAATGTCTAACGTTTTTCGCTGAGCGCGACCCCGAGCAAATTACGCTGGCAACCGCTAATCCCAAACGTAAAATGGCACTGGTCTTTCGCTGGTATCTGGGCCTATCGTCGGTTTGGGCAAACCGGGGCGTAGCTGGTCGCGAACTGGACTATCAGATATGGTGCGGTCCAGCTATGGGTTCGTTCAACCAATGGGTGAAAGGTACTCGACTGGAATCCTGGCAAAATCGGCGGGTAGCCGACGTAGCGTATCAGCTACTGAATGGGGCAGCTTACCTAAATCGGGTGCAGTATTTGGCTATGATGGGCATACATCTCGATTCGAGCTACCGAAAAGTGTCCGTTACGGCATGAGCTTTTTAGACATAACAGGCTTGAGAGAGTCTCTCCCGAATCCACTTTTTTCGACCGCTACGTCCGCCCTTGGCTTTACGTTGATCGAGAAAGAGCAGCATGAAATCACGCCCGATTTTAAGGTACTTGATACACTAGAACGAGTTCGTTATCAGCGATATCTGAATCCGCAGAAACAGCTGGAATTTCTGACTGGGCGGACGTTTCTCAAGAATGTACTAGCGAAATATCTAGACGTATTGCCCCAGTCCATTTCTCTGTCTCTAACAGCTAATGGGAAACCGTACTTAGCCAAGAGTGCTGGTATCAACGTACCGTTTTTCAATTTGTCGCACGCTGCCGGGCATTACCTGATCGGGCTCTCCAGGTATCCAATTGGCGTTGATATTGAGCCTTACAGGTGGGTTGAACTAATGCGTTTTCGGCATTTTCTAAGTCAAGGGGAATACCAGCAACTTACAGAATTGCCTGAAATCGAGCAATCTAAGATGTTCTTCAAGCTGTTTACCGCCAAGGAAGCCTTTTTGAAAGCAACCGATAAAGCATATCCACTGGATGCGATTCAGTTTCAGTTGAATAATCAGGAATGGCAACTAACCTGTCCGGAAAGCTCCTTTCAGTTCACTCAGACAAACTACGAAGGGTGTTGCATTACAGTTTGCACTAATATGTAGAATCGATACCTAAACTCAATAGCTTTATGAAATCACCAATTATTATTTCATTCAAACCGGCTGCTGAGCTGAGTCCCACTGAGATTGCCGATTGCTATGCGCTGATTGCCCGAACGGGTTTCCCGTTTCCTCCTGGCTATCTGGAGTCAGCGCATCTGGTGCACAACCCAACGATGGTGCTGGCTCATCTGGATGGTGTCCTGGTGGGCATACAGTCGTATTCGCTCTATAAAATAAAAACGCCTTTCCGACGGCGGAACATACCTTTTTTATACGGGGGAATTGGCTTTCAGGATATGACTGCTGCCGGACAAGGCATTGCTCATCACATGTCGGCTCGGTATATGCGATTCGCGCTCGGTCCGTTTTGGATGATTCGTTCTTATGTCTTTTTATTTCGCACGCCCAATCCTAAATTAATACAGCTAATGGGGCTGCAGCATCGACTCTATTTACCGAACAATAACCGGCTTACGCAACCGCTCGTCCAGTTTGCGCAGGATTTTGTACGAAAAGAACGTTCGATTCAATATCCTATTGATGATCGGTTGGTTGTGCTGCCGCCCGATGAAGAACGGACTCAAACGGATATTACGGAGCAGTGGCCTCTGTTGTATCGGTCCTCGAAGACGTCCTATAATCAGCTGGCTTTTGACCTGAACCTGATCGGTCAGGCCAATGGACGCCGATATTTAATGGGTAATTATTTGCTTGTACTGGGTCAATCATCACGTATTCAGTTGCTAAAAGCCGCCTGGAAACTCGGTCGCCGATGGGTGAAAAAACAGCTTGGTTCGCCTGCTCGTAAACCCAAACTAGTGCTTAGCGAACCCATTTAAGCCCGTCAACTAGATCAACGCTTGCCAATAAATCCTATGCAAACGGATACCCAGACGCAAACGGACGTAGTGCCGTTCATTGATTATTTCTATAAATGGGAGCGCGAAAAAGCAGATCAGGTGTATCTGCGGCAACCAATAGGGGATAGCTATGTCGACTATACCTGGGCCGGAGTGGGGCAGCAGGCTCGCCGGATGGCTACGTACCTGCAATCACTTGGCTTGCCGACCGGTAGTCATATTGGTCTGATCTCGAAAAACTGTCCACACTGGATTATCGCTGATATTGCGATCCTGATGAGTGGATACGTATCAGTTCCTTTTTATCCAACGTTGACGGCAGATCAGTTAAACGCATTGCTGGGCCACAGTCAATGTGCTGTCTTATTCGTTGGCAAGGTCGATGACTGGGGCACGATGAAAGCTGGCGTACCCGATGACGTAGTATCAATAAATTTTCCTGGATATCAAACCGATCCAACCTTGCGTTCATGGGATGAAATTATGGCAAACTTTCCGCCAATAGTCGAAAGCCCGAAAGCAGATCTTGACGAGCTGTTCACGATTATTTATACGTCTGGCACAACCGGCATGCCCAAAGGTGTCATGATCGACTACCGGGCAGCTGCCCAACTGGCTATCAATGTCCGGCCAATGACATTTCAGGAATTACCCAATGCCCGTTTTTTTTCGTACCTGCCGCTTTGCCATGTGGCCGAGCGTACGATTGTGGAAGCGATGGGCATGATAACCGGCGGCACGGTTTATTTTGCTGAATCACTGGAAACGTTTGCCAAAAATCTGGCCGCAGCCCGACCAACCCACTTTCTGGCCGTTCCTCGTATCTGGATGAAATTTCAGCAGGGCGTGCTGGCCAAACTTTCGGAACAAAGATTGAATCTGCTGCTTCGCATTCCAGTGGTTTCCAGTCTACTCAAACGCCGTATTCGACAAAGTTTGGGTCTCAATGATGCCGTTTTGATCCTGACGGGGGCGGCACCTACTCCGATTTCGTTAATTCGGTGGTTCCGTCGGTTAGGCATTCGGATACAGGAAAATTATGGGATGACCGAAAATCTGGCGTCCGTTTGCATGATGCCTGCTGATCAGATAAAGGACGGTACGGTAGGACGCATCAATCCGGGAATGAGTGTCAAGATTGATGCGATTACTGGCGAAATCCTGACGAAGTCAGGTTGGATTATGCGGGGTTATTACCGCAATCCAGATCTGACTGCTGAAACTTTAATCGCCGATAACTGGCTGCGAACAGGCGACATTGGTGAGCTGGATTCGGAAGGTTATCTTCGGATTACGGGCCGATTGAAAGATGTGTACAAGAGTTCAAAGGGTGAATTCATTGCTCCGGCTGTGCTTGAAGCCGGGTTTAGTGATAATCCATTTATCGAACAAATCTGCGTTACGGGTCGCGAACTACCACAGCCTATAGCGTTGATTGTCTTGTCGGAAACTACCCCAAAAGTGGCTCAAAAAGAAGTTGAAAAATCGCTGATCGATACAGTAAACGCTATAAATGATCGTGTACATCCGTATGAGCGAATCAGGAAAATTGTCATACTAAAAAAAGCCTGGACCGTAGAAAATAACCTGATAACGCCTACCCTAAAAATCAAGCGGAACGAAATCGAGGCTCAGTTTAACCCATTTATGACTTCCTGGTATGATTGTGCCGAAACTATTGTGTGGGAAGACGCCGGTTAAAAACTAAGGCCTGTTTTAGCACTTTTGCGAATTACCGAGAGGAAGCTATGACGTAGCTTACCGAATTAGATGCTGATTCTTGTTCGCCAGACGTAGTAATCAAGCCTTTGCGTCGACGAGTGAAGGTCAGAGAAAGCCAGTCGCCAATGCCACGTAGCATTACCCGGCGCGACGGCATGAAATAGTTAAAGAAAAACCAGCGCATCAGCCAGGCAATCACCCCCGTAAATTGAAGACCATATAATTCAGTGATTCCTTTCCCCATTCCTAAACTAGCTGATTGTCCTAATCCTCTATACGTAAAAGGTTTCAAGGCTTTCCCTTGAATAGCTCGCGCAATATTACGGCCAACGTATTCGCCGTGCTTAATGGCCCACAAAGCATTGGCAGGACAAGCTTCGCCGGTTTGATGGTGCGTTACGTTACAGGCATCTCCTCCGCCCCACACATCTGTATAACCTGGAATCTGCTGATACCGGTTTGTATAGATTCGCTCCACACTGTCTCTAGTCATACGTTCGGTACCTGGTAATTGAAATCGCGATTGTCCTACTGTGGAAATAACCATGCTACTAGGCAAGAATGAGCCATTACTCAGAAAGGCACCCTCGGAAGTCAATCGAGTTAGACCTGTATTATTGATGACGTCAATGCCATACTGAGACATTATTTTTTCGGCATACTTTACCAGGTAGTTGTAATCAGCCTGTAAAACGGGCAAAACACGCTCGCCACGATGAACTAGCCTGACGCGGGGCTGAATTTGATGAAGCGAAGGATACATGTTCTTTAATATAGTCACGTATTCAACCAGGTTACAGGCTATTTCTACGCCCGTAAATCCACCACCCGCTACCGTAAAGGTTAGAAGTTCCTGTGCTTCTGAGGCTGCTTGAGCAGCTTGCCAGACAAGGGCAGGAATAGCTTCCTTCGTGCGCTGGAATGCCTGGTGTGCTTTTATCTGATACCCGTATTGAGAAATACCATCGATGTTCTCACTATCAAATGAACCGATGCCTAGCAGCAAATGGTCGTAGGGTAGCTGTTTTTCGACTAAACCAGCCGTCATTTTCACCTTAACGGTTTTCGTCTTCAAATCAACGGCAATGGCCTGCCCCTGAATGTGCTGTGCATACGGCATAATATCAGCTAACGGACTCACTTGATTCTGTTCCTGAAGAATACCCGTTAATGTTTCGGCGGTCCATCCATGAAAAGCGTGGTGCGTGTTGGGGCATATTACCGTAATTTCAACTTGCCCATTTCTTAGTTGAGTCCGAAGCTGTTTGGCCAATGATCGGTACGCCCAGACGGATACGTAGCCTCCGCCAAGCAAAATGATTTTGGTAGCCGTTGATTGCATAGTTGAGACGAGTTAAAGAGCGGGAGTTAATGAGAAAGATGATTCGACAATGGAGTCTGGGATTGGCCCAGAAAGTGGTTTGCCAAAACTGTAATCGGTAGACAGATCGAAACCTAAATGCGAAAACCGATTGGCCAGGGTACTGATGTATTCGGCCTGCGCTAAAGTTGGATTGCCAATGCTGAAGTGACCCTCGTATCCGGCCTGAGCCAATAGCATGGTTTCGGCCAGACAGGCATAAGATAGGCCCTGGGGTAGTCCAACGGTTCGTGTAAGTTGTAAGTGATTCATGGAAACTAATCCGCCATCAATAATCGTAACATCGGGCCGCTGTTTAAGTAAGCTCGGGTTGGTATTTCTAGGCTGCGTATCATCTAAAACAATGGCGCCGTTTTTCAAGTGCTGACCGTGTAAAAGCGTATCAGAAGCACTAGTCAGCAAAACAACAATATCAGCTTGACTGACATCGTCCATATCCTGCGAGACATATGGTTTAACGCGCGTATTGAGTGCATGCATATCGATAGCCAGGTTGTTCAGTTTACGTTCGTTGCGGGCGACCAATATGTAATCAGCTTCGGGTTGATACGTAGCCAGGAGCTGAGCAACCAGGCTACCCACACTACCTGTAGCACCCACCAGCGCCACCGTTGGATACCGGTTTGGACAGGTGCGGATTAGTTGGGCTACTTTTTTCCAGGTTATAAAAGCCGTAAATGCATTTCCATTGGTTATGGAAACCGGCGCATTCGTAGTCAATAATTTGCCACCCAGCGTAATAGGGGACGTAAGGGCTCCTAAGCCAACAATTTCGGCTCCGGTCGAGGAGGCTAGCTGAATTGCCTCCTGAACGCGAGGCATCATTGCCTTCTGCTGCTCCAGCAACTGCTGGCCAGAATAGGGTAGCATAATGATATGGCCCTGAGCCTCAGTAGCCTCTGGCGTCAATTTAACATCACTCCAGATAAACGGGGCCAGGGGACGATTACGGAGAGCAAACCGGTAAAACGAGTCGGGAATCCAACCCAGCGGAGCCGCCAGGTGTTTCATATCTTTACGGTAGCTGGAACGAAGGTGTACGAGGAAGGCGAATTTTTTCATAGATTGCTTTGATTGGCGTCTGCTTTTTTGCTTGACGAATCAAATGTATACGCTCCATAAAAAGGCTGCTGGAGAATGTATGCTGTCGACCTGTATTTGTTGGTCAGCAACGTATTTTAGATGGTGAATGGATATAAGCGTCGGTTGTTAATACAGTTCTTATCCTGTGAATAGCATTCTACAAACAGATGGTTTAGCTACCTCAGAAATTCCCATTTCGTCATTTGCTAAAAAAGAAGATCGGTATTCCAATATTCTATTCGTGAAAGACTATCCCTGTCAATGGTTTATCTTAGGTGATATAGTTGTTATTTTTGGTTTTGTAGCCTTCCTCAGAATGTAAGCTTCCCTGAAATTAGGACAGTCACGGATTAGACTCGAAAAGAGCTCGTTTTAACTGTTACATGAAAAAGAAGAAGTTTACCGAAACACAAATCGTAGCTATCCTCAAGCAGTACGAAGCAGGGCGAGAAGCCATGGACGTATGCCGTGAGTATGGCATTTCTAAAGCTACTTTGTTTAATTGGCGAAAGAAATACAGTGGCATGGAAGCCACTCATCTAAAAGAACTTAAAGCCCTTAAAGATGAAAACCACCGTCTGAAACAGATGTATGCTGAACTCAGTCTGGATTATCGACTGGCTAAAGAAATTATCGAAAAAAAGCTTTAAGGCCTTGCCAACAGAAAGAGTTAGTAGAGTGGGCAGTGGAAGAAAATATAACTGTGGGCAGGGCCTGTCGGGTCGTAGGTATGCATCGGTCTAGCTGGTACTATCGGAGCAAAAAGAATGACCAGCCAGTCATTGAGAAGTTACAAACTTACGCGGAAGCTTACCCGACTCGCGGCTTTGATGACTACTATGGTAAGATTCGCAACGAAGGACTCAAATGGAATCGAAAACGAGTGCTACGCGTGTATCGGCTGCTGAGTTTAAAACATCGAAGACGGCATAAGCGACGCGTACCAGACCGAGTGAAGCAACCTTTACAGGTACCCGAAACGATCAACTACAGTTGGAACGGTCCGCCGTAGCGGCATGGATTTTGTGGCCGATGTTCTGACCCGTAAGCGAAAGATTCGAGTGCTAACCATTATTGACGACTGCAGTCGAGAAGTGGTAGCCGCTCATGCTGATTTTTCGTTGCCAGCCCAGAAAGTAGTCGATGTTATGAAAGATATTGCTCTGCAACGTCCTCTACCCAAGTAGATTCGAGTGGATAACGGCCCTGAATTTATAGCGGATAAATTTCGGCAGTGGTGCACAGCGAACAACAGTACGATTCAGTACATTCAACCCGGCAAGCCCATGCAAAACGGCTACATTGAACGGCTTAACCGAACTTATCGAGAGGATGTACTAGATGCCTATTTATTCGATTCGCTTGAGCAAGTTCGGATTCTATCAGATGAGTGGATGGATCAATACAATCATTTTCATCCCCATCAATCACTGGGCGGCTTGGCGCCAGCAACCTATGCCAAGCAAGGGGAAGTTAAAAAAGTCTAAATGCTTGCTGTCCTAATTTGGGTATGGCTACATCTTTCACTGGCTTAAAAATGTTGAATTCTTGTGCAGATTGAGGTTGATTGAACTTTTCGAGCTTGCTTTTCAGCCAAGCCCGATAATAAAGTAAAATCCCAAACAGGAAAAGTAAACCCGTCGCTAAAACGGCGACAATCAACTTAATTGAATTCATAAGAAATCGTATAAATACTGTTTTATAGGGAATGTTCAATGAAGTGTGTCATTCTTTCAACCTTTTAAGTACGGCTTAACTCTGTCGCCAAACAAAATAGCCAATTGTTGTACCGTCAACGACCAATTCGCCAAGGGCATCGTCCAGGTTTCGATAATCCGTTGCGTGGTCAGGTAGAGAATTTTCACCAGTGCACTCTCTGAGGGAAAAGTCCCTTTCGATTTAGTCACACAACGGATTTGGCGCAGGGCGGCCTGTGCCGTGAAAACCCTCGACCGTATTCGTCGTACAAACCACCTTGCGAATGGCGGCTGGATACTCGAAAAAACGGGTTAATCGCAGCCAGTTTCGTTGCCAACTCTCCACCACTAAGGAATATTTACTACCCCATTGACTGGCAAAATCCGCCAGCTTTTGCTCCACTGCTGCCAGGCTAGCGGCCTGATAGATCGGTTTCAAATCAGCCGCTACTGCTTTTTGATCTTTGGAGACCACATACCGCATTGAGGTCCGTACCTGATGCACTAAACAGAGCTGTACGTCTGCTTGAGGAAAGACCGTTTCAATCGCATCACCGAAGCCTGACAGATTATCAATCGAGCAGATTAACAGATCTTTCACTGCTCGGTTTTGTAAATCAGTCAAGACCGTTAGCCAGAAACGAGCGCTTTCTGCATCGCCGATGTAGATACCTAACAGATCTTTACGTCCCTGTAGATCAACAGCCAGCACATTATAAGCAGCCTTGCTAAGGACTTTGCCGTCTTGACGCACCTTGAAGTAAACCGCATCTAACCGCTCCGGCGGCCCGGCAGACAAAGGTGTAGACCGGCTCCAGCGGTCGTGAACCCCACTGCTCAACTAGAGGCAATACTTTATCGGTAATGGCCGAGAGCTGTCCCGTGCTGATGTCGAGTCCGTATAAATCCTGCAAATGATCTTGAATATCCTCATAGGACATGCCCTTGCTATAGAGCGAGAGGATGCGGTTATCGAGTCCTTCACCCAGTGTGGTTTGGCGTTTGCCAATGAGCTTGGGTTCGAAGGAACTGTCCCGATCCCGAGGCATCTCCACGCTAACTGGGCCATGGGCTGTTTTAACCTGCTTGGCTTTACTGCCGTTGCGTCGGTTGGGTCGGTTCTGCTCCACATGGGCCTGCATTTCTCCAGACAGAGCAGCATCCAGCAGATCTTTCAATAATGGAGCCAGTAGACCATCTTTGCCTGTTAATTCTTTGTCACCGGCGAGCATCCGCTGGATGGCCTGTTGACGAAAAGTAGCATAGTCGAAGTTTTCTTCCTGTTTTGTAGGTTCCATTTGCTTGTCAAGTTAGTTCATTCCAACTTGACACACTTGACTGAACACTCTCCCTTCAGCAGTAGCCTCTTGTGCATTGCCACGATCTTTTGCTGCCACATTAAAACGTACCAACCTGCAATTAATTCTTTCTTCTACTGTTTATCACTATCCTAGCTCACGATTAGTTCAGTACCTGAAGGTTAAAAGAACATCTTTAAGCCTAGATTAACGCTTGTAACACCTTTACCAATATCATAATCGTACCGTAACAGTTCGCCCCGAAGAAAGCGATACTTTTGGCTGGAAAAATTAGCTCTTCGTATGAGTTTTATAGCCGTTAATATTCAATTACAAGTGCCCAGTACGCTAAGTTTCACTAGTTCAATTGCAGCACAAGACTTTCTTTTTTGGGGATATGAGGATCAACAAGTACTCCCTTTCGGGATTTACGACACAGAAACCGATCAGGTAAGTATTTATACGCATGCAGGGAAACCTATTCATAAGTTACAGGAAGATATAATCCGCAAAACGGCGCTGAAGTATATCAAGATGCTTTAGGAACTGCCAGTTGATAGGGCGAATGATACGTGCTAATAGCAGATGTACTTGATTACGCCTGAGTTTGGCTCATGAAGAAAAGTATAAACAACTTTAATATCAACAAAGCCGGGCTAACAGCCCGGCTTTGTTGATATTTACTAAAGAGTAACTAATTGCCTCCTAGCCGCAATCGACTGCCAGTACCAAATAGTAACTGACCACCTGTACCATAAATCATCCGTAAAGCTTGGCCCTGATAACTAACGGGTAAGCTCACGGCATGGACAATCGTCACTACATCAGTGGGCAGAGGCACCCTGCCACATGACCATACACTGGCATCATTCCAGTTACCTGCCTTCACCGTGACCATATTCACACAAGACGTAGTGTTGCTCACGGTAATCAGGAACGTAGTAACAGCCGTTAGACCACCCGGATCAGTGGCCACCACCGTTACCGTAAACGGTGAACCCACCGTTGTGGATGGGGTGCCACTGATGGTCGAAGGAGCCGTGAAGTTCAGCCCAGCTGGTAGCCCACTTACACTGAAGGTTAGCGTGTTCGGCGTTTCGGCATCCGCAAAGACACCCGCAGAGATGGTCATTGTGAATGCCTGATTAACAGGAGCTGTTCGAGAACCAACAGAGCCTACAACGGTCGGGGCCGTATTGGGAACGGGTCGGACAAATAGCGGGAACGTAGTACTTACCGACAGTCCGCCCGGATCAGTAGCAACTACGGTCACCGTAAAAGGCGAACCCACTGTAGTAGAAGGCGTTCCGCTAATAGTGGATGCGCCTGTAAAATTGAGTCCAGCCGGTAGACCACTCACACTTAAGGTAAGATTATTCGGTGTTTGGGCATCAGTGAACGTGCCCGGTGGGATGTTGAAGCTATACGCCTGACCTACCGTAGCGGTTTGATTACCAATCGAAGCTACCACCGTGGGAGTCGTGTTAGGTGGTGGACTCACCGTCAGGGTAAACGTAGTGCTCACTGATAAACTGCCCGGATCAGTGGCTACTACCGTCACACTGAAGGGGGAGCCTACCGTTGTGGAGGGCGTGCCACTGATGGTAGCAGGTGCGGTAAAGCTTAGCCCATCGGGTAATCCGCTCACACTTAACGTTAGATTGTTGGGCGTCTGGGCGTCGGTGAAGGTATTGGAAGCGATGGTAAAGTTGTACGCCAAACCCACCGTGGCACTTTGTGGGCTGATGGCCGAAGCCACCGTCGGTGCGGTGTTGAAGGCTGTACCCAACGTAACGATATCTGACCGGAACTTCTTGAAGTTGTTCTGCGACAGTTCTTTAGCAATGGTTCCGTCGTTATAGTATACGGCATCGCCATTATCAACCAGCAATTGAATCTGACTCGCGTCCGTCAATGGCGTAGGCACTTCAACAACCGACTCAAAACTACCATTGGCATTGACCGATGTCAGGTCTGCCAAACGTAGCATGGGTAAATCCGCCGTATTTCCCGTCCAGGTGTACAGTCGGAAATCATTGGGAGCTGCTCCTGCTTCTCCGGCCGGGCCTGCAATAATGATGTACTCGTTCGTACTGTTCTTCCGAATCTCCCGAATACCCCGTCCACCCAGATCAAATTCAATCGGCGCACCGAACGTAGCGCTGCCTTGCGTACCGCCATTTGCAGCCGTTGCCAACGTAGTGAAATTCGTTACGGGAATAACCAGTGCGTTGGCACGACCCGTTGGCGGAACCTGTGGCGCCCGGAATGCTACGTAGGCAGTTGTATTATCAGGAGCCAGTTCAAGCCCTTCAGCGTTAAAACCAATCGACTGTTTCGAACCGACACCGTCAGCAGCGCTGGCCGCCAGACCATAGTAATTAGGCCCTTTTCCATGGATGTTATTGACGTCCCAGGCAATAATGTCATTGCGCAGATAATCATAACGACCAACATACGACAACGTCGTTCCGGCCCCTGTGCCTGCTACGTCCGTCGCGAAAATGCGATTGCGATTCGGACGGTTGTTACCACCGTCGGCGTTACTTAACGACCCCATCCAGAAAATCCGATTGTTCAGGCGCGTAGCCCCTTCGATATCGACTTCGCGGGGAACACCGCCCGAAATGTCGGTTAAGGCCAGCGACGTAGTGAAGTCAAATCCGGCGATGGGTAATCCTGAATTCTGGCGGTTGTAAAGACGTAGCACCTGATTCTCATCGTCGGCAACCAGCATTGTGTTCGCATCGATTGAGATGGCTGTCGATGCGTCGCTAACGCCCGTATGGAAACGGGTGGAGGCTGGTGTTGCCGACGCGGCCGACGCTGCATAGTTAATGACATACGACGACGTATTAACCCCATCGCTCACCGTTATGGTTATGACCGAGTACCCCACTCCTGCCGGAGCGATTTTAAGATTCCGCGTTGAACCTGAACCGGTTAATGTCAGACTCGATGCAACCGACGTATTGCTCGATGTAGCCGTTACTGTTAAATTGGCAGCGGGCGTATCGGCGTCGGTGAGCGTAAAATTAACGCCAAGGGTAGTGAACGGGTCCGTTGGGTCGTTGATAACACCACTGACCAAACCCGATCCGGAGACCGACAGACTTAAGTAAGGCGTTGTTGTATTGGCAACCTGAATCGCGGGAGCGGCCGTAACGGGGTTGTCGTTATCGGTAATGGTTACACTCACCGAATTTGTGGCGATGCCATTATAAGCCGGATCGCTACTGGTTGTGGCCTGAGTAATCACCGCCGTATGCGTTCCTTCCACTACGTTATCGTCTAGTGCTGAAACTGTTACGGTCTGGGCTACGCTATACGAAGTTGGTGTGAAGGTCAGCGAAACCGGGCTTGCCGATAACTGACTGCCCGACGTAACCGTTACCACTACGTCAGCCGTTGGCTGGCTATTGAGTTTTACGGTATATGAATCCGTAGCTCCGCCTTCGGCAACGGTGGTGCTACGTCCTGATTCGATGACTAGCACCCGATTTAACGGCGTGTAATAGCCACCCGGATTTCCTACATTACCTGTCGTAGCCGAATACGAATTCTGACTATCGCCCACTACAGCAAGTTGGTACGTAGCAGCCTGATTGTTACCCAAATTAGCAGGTGCGGTCCAGCCACTGACATCGGCAGTACGTACCGATCCCGGAATAGCCTGATCGTTGAACGTAAGCTGATCAACTGATATGCCAGCGGCATCGTAAATGTTGATTTCATCACTACGTCCCAGGTTCTGGGTGTTGCTACCAAGTACTTTAACCGAAGCGGGCAGATACCAGGCTGTGCGGAAAGTAGACGCATTGGCTTCCGTAAAAACAACCGATTCATTCGGCTGAACCACGCCAAAACCGCTTAGCGAAAACGAACCGGGTGTGCGGGCGACGTCGCTGTAGCTCCAGCCTGTCAGATCGATAGGCGCATTACCCACGTTCGTCAGCTCGACGTACTCGCCGGGCGTTCCGTTATACATATATTCGGTGATACGTATCACACCCGCCGGTGCCGGATTTACCGACAGCGAGAACGTAGTAGTGGCGGTGTTGCTGGCCGGATCGGTCGCCGTAATCGTAACCGACGATACTCCGCTTGCCGTTGGCGTACCGCTGATCACCCGGCTTACCGGATCGAAGGTCAACCCGTTGGCGGGGCTGATACTGGCCGAGTACGTCAGTGCGTCGTTGTCGGGATCGGTAAAGGCGTTCACGGTATAGGAGAACCCGACGCCCACCGTCGCCGTCTGGTTGCTATTCGTGGTGGCAATCGGTGGCTGACTGGCATTAATGGTGATTCCGAACGTTGCCGTTGTAGAGGCACCGGCTTCATCGGTAGCAACCACGGTTATCGCCGATGAACCAGTAGCCGTAGGCGTACCGCTAATGACCCGCGAAACATTGTCGGCACTCAGGCCAGCCGGTTCTCCCGTAATGGCATACGTGATGGTCTGGCTTTCGGGGTCTGTAAATGCAGGAACGGTGTAGCTAAACGGAACGTCCACAATACCCGTCTGATCGGTAAATGTAGGGGCGGTTGGGGGCTGATTAGTAGCCGCAATCGTTGTCGTAAACATAGTTGTTGAGCTGTTGTTGGCTTCATTCCTTTCGGCAATTGCATTCGCCGGATCAACAACGGCGGCACCTGGTTGGGCTGTAATCGTACCAGCTGCTGCCGCCGATACACTAACCGTTAACGTAGCACTGCTTCCTGAAGAAAGTGAACCACCCGTAAACGAAACCACACCACCAGCCTGACTAGCCGTAAAACCGTTTGTTTCGGTAGTGCCAATGAACGTAACACCGGCGGGTAATGTAAACGAAACTGGTACGTTAGCCGCAGAGCCCGTGCCGGAATTCCCCACCACTAAACTATAAGTGAACAATTGTCCCGCTGTAGCCGATGCAGGTCCTGTCAGCGATACGTTCAAATCAGGCTGGGAAACAGCGAGAGGCTGGGACGTAACGGTAATTTCGTCGAGACGGATTTCAGGTCTGTTACCGCTACCTGAAATTTCATAGTAAATCCAGCGTAACTGAACTTCAGTCTGATTTTCTACGCTGGCTGGCAACGTAACAGGAGCAAAAATCTGAGCACCTACGATCGCACTGGAGGTATAAAGTGAAGTCCCCGCTACGTTGGTAAACGATGAGCTGGTACCTATCCGATATTGTAGTTGAAGGCCCCAGGTTCGGGCGCCAACCGTACTGGTGCCCCCAGTCCAGCCAACCTGAATATTCTGACGACCCGTAGTATTAAGTCCCAGAACAGCATCGCCAACGTAGCGGGTATTACTAGACGCACCAGAAATACAGTTATCATAACGGGGATCGCTCGTACCGATAAAACCGATTCCATCATCACCTTTTCCGTTGATTCGGGATCGGGCAGTAAGGTTGTAGGCACAATTATAATCTCCCGAACTGGGGGTGGCCGTTGTCGGGGCGGCTGAACCTACAAAATGGAAGACCATATTCGCTGGGTATGTACCGGCTGTTGACGCAGCGGCCCAGCCCGTAAAGCTGTATGGTCCGGTAGAAAGCGAATAAGGGGCTGGGCTTGATTGGCCCCAACTGCCCGAGGCAGTCAGCAGGACAACGGATAAGCTAAAGCAAGCCCGAAAAACACGGCTAAGGAAAACGTGCTTCATAAAAAAGATGATAAGTGCTGACGATTGCAGAATTCCAGGTAACAAGTCGGAGAGTAGACTATCTGGGTAGAGCAAAAGTAGTAACGACATCCGTCACTATACGGCCATTTAACAATCTGTTAATACCTTACTTGGACGAATTAATATTGTCGTAACAATACCATCGGGAAGTCTATTTTCTTCCTAAAGATGTTTCATCGCAATTGCTACGTTACCTAACCAGTGAGAAGAGGAGAGGAAGCATTGATCAGTGAAGATTTAAGCGCCTTAGTCGTTTTGCAATATGAGTAAGCAATTAGACAATCTGCTTTTAACAGAATTAACGTATACTTTTCTGAGAGAAGGTATGCTACTAACCAACTGAGTTAGCCACGCCTTCGCTTGCAACTAAATTACAGTCAAGAACAGATTGTATCTATAGGGTTTAATATTCTCTTAAAACGTTCTTACTTGAGACTAATAAACCTTCGTGTATCTGCACATTAATTAGGGCGTTTAGGAAGATTAAAATAGTGCTCAAATCCTGATTTGAGTGGTTTCTGCCGAAATTGATTCGTTTTTTGCCTCAAAAACATGAACGATGAAAGCTCTTTTCTTTCTGTTGGTAGTACCTGCCCTATGGTGCCAGGCCCAATCTACTAAAGCAACAGCGGAAGCGGCCGATACGAGCGGCTTTGCTGCCAGGCTGGAAGCCTTGCGCCAACATTACCAGATTCCCTCCCTTTCCATCGGTATTGTTCAGGGCAAAAAACTCATCTGGTACCGCGGGTTGGGCTATGCCGATATCGAGCAGAAGATTGTGCCCACGGAGCACACCATCTATCACCTGGCTTCGGTCACCAAAACATTCGGATCGATCATCCTGATGCAGCTGGTAGAAGCGGGCAAGATCAATCTAGATGATCCCGTCACCAAGTATGGAATTAATCTGGGCGCCCGCTGGGGAGATGACGACCGCATCAAGCTCAAACACCTGCTGACTCATACCGCACAAGGCAATTCATTTAACGGCTTTAAGCCCGGCTACAGTTTTGGCTACAACGGCGATTACTATGGCCGGTTGATCAAACCTATTGAGCAGGAAGCGGGGCGAAGCTTCGGGCAGCTGATGGTTGAGCAGATTATCCGGCCACTAGGACTGACCCACACAGCACCTAATCCGGCCGATATGGTCAATTTTTCCCTGACCGGCTACGACCGGACCGCATACGACCAACTAATAGCAAAACCGTATGATCTGGTGAAGGGACGGGTCGTGCCTGCCACTTATCCGTCATACTTTGGTCCATCTGCAGGTTTGCTCTCCTGCGTCAGTGATCTGGCAATTTATTCCATTGCGATTGATGAAGGTCGTCTTTTAAGTGCTGCCACTTGGGAGCAGATTTTTACTTCGTTTCGATCGCCGAAAGGCAAGCCCATGCCGTATGGTCTGGGGTGGTTCGTCCAATCCTACAAAGGGATAAAACTATTGTGGCATACGGGCTGGTGGACGGGAAATTCATCCCTACTGATAAAAATTCCCGAGAAAGATTTGACGTTCATTATCCTAGCTAACTCGCAGGATTTGAGTCGGCCTTTTTATGCCAAGTACGATATTTTTCGCACCAATCCACGCTTACAGAAAGACCTCCGGGCATCGGCATTTGCCCGTGCGTTTCTGGATCAGTTCGTTTTTCACTCTATTCCTTTATCTTATTAAATCGTTCCTTTTTAGAAGCGTTAAACTGGCGTATGTGAAATGTGTCCGGGAAATAGGCCACCGGCGGGCTGTTAATTCTTCCATCACTGGTGTCGCAAGGGCAGGAGAGCGGACTGACCCGGCCTCACGACCCAAGTAATATAACATTCAACCAAGGGGTAAAGGGGGTGAGAAAAGTGTATTACTGTTTTTATAATCTGATGCAATGGTAAAACAGTTGACTACTGGCGGTCGTTGGGTTTTATACTGTATCCTAATAATCACTCCACGCGCATGAACGATCCACAACACATTACTCAGCTAAAAGACGACTTGGTAGCTGCTATTCAACGCAAAGACGTAGCCGCTTTCGTGGAGACCTTTGCAGATAAGACGGTGATGTATCAACTGAACCCACCCCTGCGATTCAGGACCGGTGATAACGCCCCCGGTGCTGGTGGAATCGAAGCGTGGTTTGCCACCTTCGAGGGGGCAATTAGTCTGACCTACCAGGAACTGGAAATTACTGTTGGCGATGAGGTAGCCTTCTGTCACTGTTTAGAACACTTAAGGGGCGCGCGTACGGACGGAACAAAGACGGATATATGGTACAGAGAAACGCTGGGACTGCGTAAACTAGATGGCATCTGGAAGATCACTCACCAGCATCAGTCGTTCCCCACCTATATGGATGGTAGTCAAAAAGCGGCCACCGACTTACAGCCATAAGATAACCAAGCTACCTGATTTCCTAAATGCTCCCACTTGAGACGAATAAGGGTGCTTAAACTGTGTCCTAAAAGGCTTGTTTAACTTGTTCTTAGCCAAAAAATAGTTTCCAAGCTCCCCAAATGTAAACATACCCCGTCCATAAGCCACCAATAACATACGCAATCCAAGATAAAGCTCTCTGATTCCCAAATCGATAGGTTATAAAGCCGTAAATCAGTAAAAGCGGACCTATCCAAAGTATAGCAAAATAAGTAATGCCCATGTCTGGAAGGACGCTTGGAGAGTTTTTACTACTCAAGAGATAAACCAGAGGGAAAACCAGAGCAACCAAGACGGCGAAAGAGAGTAACGGATATCGATGCATAATCGTAATGTATTGAGTGCGATACGCCTGTCATAGAAAGCCGAACGGATAAGAAGAAGCTTCCATGTATACACCTCTCAAATGGGGCGTTTTAGGATAAGGTAAATTAGACTAATAAATTTAGGACTTTCGCTTATGAATGAAATTTGAGAGTTTAGGCGTATGATTGCAAAACGTGAATACATTGAGTACCTGTTGAGTACGCCCTTCAACTATACCTGCACCAACATGGCCGATCATAAACCCAACCTGAGCCATGATGTGGTCAGCGATTTTCTCCGGCGGGAAGGGAACGATTCACCCCTGCCGATCTGTGGGCTGTCGTCAAAACCCGCATCAACGATTCAGCATCAGCTTCCATTTTGGTCGATGATAGCCTGCCCGATAAACGCTATTCCAACTTTATCGAACTAGTTAAGAAACAGTAGTCGGGCAATGAGCCTGGAACCCTGAAAGCAATCGGCTTGATCAACTTCGTCCATTCCTCAGGTAATGATGGCGATTTCTGGCCGATTGATTATCGAATTTATCATCCTGAAACGGACCGTAAAACCAAGAACGACCACTTTGCCCAGATGTTCCGGCGACTCATTACCCACAAACAACTCAAAGCCAGAGGCCTCCTGTTTGATAGTTGGTATGCCTCGGTGGATAACCTCAACCTGATCCATCGAGCGGGTTGGACATTCTTCACCACACTGAAGAGCAACCGGCTGGTGAGTCTGCATCGAGATAGGGGTTATCAGCACTTAGACACCTTGGTGTTCACGGATCAGACGCTGAGTAGCGGGCTGATTGTCAAGCTGAACGAACGGGGCCGCCCGGGCGGTCCCGTTCCAGGTAAAGTTGTTCAAGCTGGTTGCCCCAAACGGCGACATTGACTGGGTCATCACCGCTCGGGCCCCCGCAATGACCTAGACGCATCTGTAAATCGGTTTGTCGCTGAGTTAGCCAACGACAATCGGTGGCAGATCGAGACGTTCCATCGGAGCTTCAAGCAGTTGACTGGCTCGGAGCGGTGTCAGTGCCGCAAAGCCCGTTGGCAAGGGAACCACTTAGCGTGTTGCTATCAGGCTTGGGTGGCGTTGCAAGTCAAGGCTAAACAAGTCGGGCCAACCATTTATCAAGTACGAGCGCGGTTGTTGACTCACTACTTGAGGCATGAGTTAGCCAATCCCAGCATGCAGGCAATCAATCTATAAGCGAAAGTCCTAAATTGTTAAAGACTGAATTATCTTAGCCCAGTAAAGAATCTCTATGCCTATTCAATAAATACTTCTTGCTATTCGATCAATATTTATTGAATATCAATAAATATTCGTTTATTTGTATCATCAATATAAGCTCGATACATATGGAAACTAATTCACCCTATTGGGTATTCCCCACCGTCAAGCGGCTGGTTACCCTTTTCTATTACCTGGTGTTGGCTGTTCTAGTCCTATTCGCGGCCATGAGTTGCCTGAAGCTGTTAAATGCACAGACCGGTCCATTTCCACTGGGTCAAGAACAACCCAACTATATATCTATTCCGGTAGCCTGGGCGCCAGCCAGCGATAAAACTATCACCACGACTGGACAGCCTCAATTGTTTTTAACCCCACAAAAACAGACAGGCCAACTCCAAGTTCCAATTCGTTCAGTACCTGGTCTATTGATGAGCCTACTAGGACTAGTCGGCTTGGTAACAGCAGCCTGGATGTTCTTTTTACTCCGCCAAATTTTTCGCTCGGTTCACATCCAATCTCCTTTCCAGGCGGCTATTGCCCGTCGCATTACGACCATGGGCTTCCTGTTTTTAGGGCAAACCACTGTTGAACTGCTCCTTAAACTGGTGCTGTGGCATCAGACCAGGCCTTATTTCGGACAAATTCGACTCGCCAGTCAAGCCTGGCTGAGCGTGGATATTCAGTTGAATGGCCCCTGGTTACTTGGTTTGATTTTACTAGCCTTAGCCCAAGTTTACCGACGTGGCATCGAACTTCAACTCGAAAACGAATTAACCGTCTAACCCATGCCCATTATTGTTAACCTGGATGTGATGATGGCCAAACGCAAGATGTCGCTCTCCGAATTGGCCCAGAAAGTAGATCTCACGCTGGCCAACCTCTCGATTTTGAAGACCGGCAAAGCCAAGGCGATCCGATTTAGTACCTTGGAAGCCATTTGTAAAGCCTTGGATTGTAAGCCGGGAGACATCCTCGATTTTGAAGCAGACAGCCACACCTTATCAAAGCCGCTCGACAATCACGCGCTGCTCTGATTCCTCCAACAGTTCCCCCTTAGACATTCTACTTTATGGTCCATACACAGATTAACCGATGGAGGCTAAGTCTGCAGTTATCAGCTTTGCTGACACTGATGAGCTTACCTATCTTGGCTCAATCGCATCGTCCCCCTTTACAGACGGCTCTTCCCTCTATTATGGATAGTGCGTCTATTCCGGCTTTATCCATTGCTCTCATTGACAATGGACAGATTAGTTGGTGTGAGGGGTTAGGCGTAAAAGATACCATCACCAAGCAACCTGTTTCAGCCACTACTATTTTTCGAGCTGCATCCTTGGGCAAGCCAGTATTCGCATATGCCGTCTTACAACTAAGCCAACAAGGCAAAATAGCGTTGGATACGCCCTTAGTGAAGTATGTGCCAACGGGCTATTTACAGACTCAGTTTTTAAAAGGACCCATGTTGGATGATCGGATCGCCTTGATCACGGCTCGTATGATATTAAATCATACCAGCGGTTTGCCCAATTGGCGAACCGAGGAGAAGGCCCTGGTTACCCTGTTTACACCCGGTAGTCGCTACAGCTATTCAGGCGAAGGCTATTATCTGCTCCAACTGGTAGTTGAACACCTGGTCAAGCAACCTATTGAAGCCTTCATGCAACAGACTGTTTTCAAACCCTTAGGGATGAGCCATTCCAGTTACGTGTATCACCCAGCTGACTCGCTTGCCTATACCCGCTCGTATGATGGGACGGGACGGCTAGTGCCCGATGAGGTTGAAGCAGCCAATGTGGCCCATACGTTACGAACGACCGCTGGGGATTATGCCCGCTTTGTGCTAGCCGCTATGATGCCGACAGGAGTAGATACAAACCCGTCTACTACCTTACTGAGTTCACTGGTGAAAACCGATATTTGTCAGCCAGGTCAAGTCTCCTGGGGGCTAGGCATTGCCGTTCAACACACCACTAATGGCGATCTATTTTGTCAGTGGGCTAAAAGCCCCACGGCGAGTGGGTATGTAATCGGCTCCTCAAGCCAAAAGAAGGCGGTGGTCTATCTAGTTAATATCGCCAATCAGGGCTTACGAGTTGGCAAGCGTATGGTGGAACTAGGATTGAATTATGTCGATCCATTATTTGCCTATTTCGGAGTTCGTCCCTATAACGCCCGCCCGTAAAATGGCAATGGGCTATTCATATACATGCTATGATTTATGGTTCTGCTCTAGTCGACCTGGCCTTTCCTCCACGTAATCAGGATATCTGCATGCACTAAACCCAAATAAGGGACTGATGAACTACCTATTGCTGCTAATCTAATTTCTGAAACACTATCATGTTATTCGGATATGCACGCGTATCTACGCAAGATCAAAACCTAGCCCTCCAGCTAGATGACCTTCAAAAAGCGGGTTGTCATAAAATCTTTCAGGAAAAGGTCTCCTCGGCCAAAGTACGGCCGCAACTTTAAAGGCTGCTGGAGATACTACGACAAGGGGATACAATCATGGTTTGGAAATTGGATCGCCTTGGCAGGTCTCTACAAGAGCTTTTCACGCTAATCAATGACTTCCAAAGTAAAGGAATTGGTTTCCGAAGTTTGAACGATGCCATTGATACCACCACTGCTCAAGGTCGCTTAGTTTTTAACCTATTCGCGTCACTGGCCGAATTCGGAGATCTGATCCGTGAACGAACCAAAGCGGGTTTGGCGGCAGCTCGTGCCAGGAAACGCATAGGCGGACGCCCGAAGGGTCTCACTGCCGAAGCTCAAGAGAAGGCACGAGCCGTTAAATCGATGTATTTCATAAAGACACATACGATCTTAGAAATTGGTCGTCTGTTTCATTTGAGCCGAGCGACGGTTTATCGGTATTTAGCTTGGCAAGAAGAAAAATAACTATTTGTTGATAAATGGCACTTCTTCAAGAAATGGGCGTGGCTGTTGCACAACTCTGCCTGTGCCTAAAATAGATGAATGGGTTGAGTTTTTGTATCGAAGCTGTTTAAACTTTCCGTTTTCGGTTGATTTTTCGTAGAAAAATGACCGAGAATGCGATAAAATGCAGGCTCAT
>NZ_JACWZY010000042.1 GCF_014699005.1 Spirosoma profusum | reverse complement strand
CACCACCTCGCCATACCCCGCCACCCCCCCTCCTCCCCCCTCCCGCGACCCGGTCAGCTTGATAGGAAATCTACTCCACAATCCAGCGGTTTAACGTATTATATCGGCCTTCCAGCACAATTTTATAAAAACCAGTAGGCAGTTTCGATACGTCGATAACGGTTTTGCCGACTTTGACAGGCACTTCGACCATCTGCTGATACGTATCGGGTTTGCCTTCTTCGAACGTATTGGTTGTTGAAAGCCAGATCTTAACCGTTCCTTCTGGGTCAATGGGAGTCCAGGTTAACGTAATACGTTTGTCTTCTTTCTGGACGACTGGTTGCCTCAGCGATAACTTGCCTGTCAGCGGAATGCCGTCAATTTCGAACGCCTGATTTTTGGGGATTTTTAGATTTAGATGCTGCGCCATCGTGGGCATGATGTCGACAATGGCGGGCGTTGATTTCCGGAAATACGTATTGAGCCCTTTGGCATTAGTGACAATCCAGGTGTTACGTTCCCGATCTGATTGACCACCGTGGTCTTTACCGGTATTGGCTGTCCGACCGTGGTCGGTTGTGATGAATATTTGCCAGTCTTCGCCGAAAGTTTTCTGCCGGTGCTGCACCGCTTTCCAGAGTCGGCCCATCTGGTTATCCATGATTTTAACTGCGTCGTAGAAACGGTCACTATCGCCGTACCGATGCCCCATGTCATCGGTATATTCCAGATAAACCCAGGTCAAATCCGGTCCTTGCTTGGTCAGATACGTAGCAGCTGCGTCAGTTACCTTCTCGTCGATTTTATGAATGTACTGCGAATCGTTATCGTGCGGGAACTGAGCTGTATCTATCTCCAGACCATCGAACGAATGGTCGATACGTAACGGCTGAGTTTCGTGAAGACCCTCGCCAATCAGCTTCGTACGATTATCCAGCCAGGTCGAGAAAACAGCCGTTTTCTTCTGCGGATATTGATCTTCAAGAAAGCGAAATATGGTCCAGTAGTGGTAATTGGGGGCTTTGATGCTGTTGTCCCAGACGTTGTGTTTGTTCACCCACGTACCAGTCAGTAAACTGTTATAGCCCACTGCCGAAATGGTTGGCGTTTGTGAATACGTCCCTTTCTGACCGCCCACATAAGCCCGAACGTAGCCGCCTTCTCTCGCAATGGCATCCAGATGAGGGGTTTCAACTTTTTCAATGACGTCGGCCGGAATGCCATCAACGATTACGAATAATACCTTGTTCTTGTTGATCTGCGCCAAACTCGTAGAGGCACTGAACAAGACCACAAACCAAAGGAAAATAAAGTACCTAAACAGGCGATTTATCATTAGAAGAATCTGTAACGATAGAAGTTGGAACTTACCTGCAAACACAACCTGTGACCGTATTTGTAGGTAAGTTGCGTTAATTTATCAAGAAATTTACCAACCAAAAATCTGTTTCAACTGTGGATTGAACAACACCTGCTGCTGTGGTACAGGCCGGTAGTAGAACTTGGGTTCTTCAAATTTACGGGAAGCGGTTTCCGTAGCCATAGTGCCGCCGTTTGCTCCATTACGTAGATAAACTGTTACGTCGTCGCTGGTGCTGCCGGCCCGGTAATAAATCAGCGTAATGCCCAGCGAATTTTTTTCCTTATTCTGTTCCGCCGGGATAGACGTAGCTTTATCAATCAGGACGATATCATCAACGCCATCGCCTGTCAGGTCATAATTTCCGAGTTTGGGAAAATACATACCTTCAGGAATACGAGCCAATAAATTACCAGCCTGCCAGCGCATTAGATCGTCGTATCGGGAATTTTCAAAGGCCATTTCGACTCGCCGTTCGCGCCGGATTTCCAGCAGTACACCTCGGTTATTTCCACTGAGATTAGGATATTTTTCGGCTAGAAACGGGTCAATAACTGCATTCGCTTTGACTAGATCGAGATTGGGCAGACCAGCACGCTTACGTAGCAGATTGATCGACCTGTCCAGATCGACCTGAGTTAGTTTGCTTAGTTCGGCCTGGGCTTCGGCGTAAATCAGCAGCCCTTCAGCGTAGCGATAAACCGGGAAATCGACCCTGCCCTTAACCGAGGCTACTGTGGTATTAATGAACCCTTTTAACTGGTGGTAACCCGTGAAATTCTTGTTCAGCCGTTGAATATATGGTTGAGTATCGGGCTGACGAATCCAGGCTGGATACACTACTATTTGGTAAAGGCGGGGATTACGGTTCTGAAATTCCTGGACAAATCCGAATTGTTGATAACCCGTTTGGCCAGAAAAAAGCTACCATCTTTCATCAGATACGTTTGCACCAAATCGCGGGAAGGGGCTTGTTCATAATCGCCGAAAACAAAGAAATTCTGACCTCCGTTACGTTTTTTGTCAACGCCATATATGTTTGCCAGAATCACTTCAGAGTTGGTCAGAAGGTTTTGGCTGGCAAACAACGTAGCGTAATCTTCAGCAGGCTTGCCAGTATTATAAACCGAAAATTTCCCTGAAGAGATGATCTCATTGGATACAATAGCTGCCGTTTCCAGAAACGTATCGGCAGTCGCTTTCAAATTAAGTTCGTTGTGGTATTTACGAAACGTACCTTCATGCAAGGCCACGCGAGCCTGGAACAGCTTTACCGCCCACTTGCCGGGGGGACCGGTCGGAACCTCCTCTCGCACGTTGGCGGCTGCAAAAGCAAGGTCGGCCATTACGCTGTCCATAACCATTGAACGGGAATCGCGCGCTTTGAACAGGTCCTTATCGTCGGGACTTAGCGTTCCCGAATACCACGGTACGTCGGAATAACGATTAACCTTGTCGAAATAAAAACTAGCTCGATAGTAGCGGGCTAAACCAACGTAGTGATTGCTGACCGTAACCGGAACAACTGCCTTCCGGTAATTGCTCAGGAAATAATTAATGTTACGTAGCCGTTCCCAACTCCAACCCGACGTAATGTTCTGAGCGGTGGGGTACCCGTCATAATCGTTTTCACTTCTACGGCGCCCGTGGTGGCGGCATTATCTGTATTTTGTTCGTTCAGGTACGAATCCGTCCCCGGTATCGATACCAGGCCATTGATATACAGTGACAGATCTTCTTCTGTATTGAAGAATAATTCAGGCGATATGGCCGTCTGTGGGTAGCGATCCAGAAAATCGTCCTTGCAGGCAACAGTCCCGACGAGTAAACTGCTTAGCAGGATTACGGTATTGTCTTTTTCATGATTGTCTGAGGAGATGAAATTAAAGGTCGATATTCAGCCCAAATGCCATTTTTCGCTGGAACGGGTAAGCCCAGCCATAGCCGTCATTGATCGATTCCGGATCTACGTATAGCGCTTAATGAATTTTCTGAACCAGAGTCATAAATGTTGTTGAGAATGACACCTTAATGAGTTACACTAACAACAACTCTTATCATGAAATATAGTTTATTTTTTAAGATGCTTTTTTTTGTTTTACAAATACTTATATAGTTGTAAATATTATTTATACGATACTCGTCAAGATATAATTCTTGTGATAATTTTGAAAATTACTTGCTACTTATGTATATAATATAGTAAATATAATATACTTAAATATTGTAATTTTGGAAATATAATGCCGTATACCAATATAAATCAACGTAAAAGCAGCCGGTATCCACTCATATTGAAATACCAGCTACTTTTGAAATAAGTAGATTATTGACTAAGGCAAAGCAAACGCTACGTATTGATTGCCTCGTTTAGCCCCCAACTTGGCACCGCCACAGGCGATCACTACGTATTGTTTACCACCAATCTGATACGTCGATGGCGTAGCAAAACCGGCGGCTGGCAAGTTGGCTTCCCAAAGCAGTTTGCCTGTTTTTTTATCGAAAGCCCGAAATTTCTCGTCTTTCGTGGCAGCAATGAACAGGACGCCACCAGCCGTAACGACTGGACCACCGTAATTTTCGGTGCCCGTATTATCGATACCTTTAGCTTTTAGATCAGCTTCTTCGCCAAGTGGGATTTTCCATTTGTACTCGCCTGTGTTCAAGTCAATTGCACTAAGCGTTCCCCAGGGCGGCTTGATAGCCGGAAACCCCTTACTGTCTTGAAACTTAATGTAGCCCTTTACCTTGTATGGTAAATAGGCTTCTTTGGCTTTAGAGGGATAAGGTGAACTACTAGCCACTTCCTGCTTCTCATCGTTGAAGAGAAAAGATACTAACGCCTGTTTGTCTTCGGCCGATAGGGCTGTAAAACCGGGCATCATGCCTTTGCCGCTGCTGATAATCTGCGTTACATAGGTGCGATCCCGTTTTTGACCAATGTCGACTAGCGACGGGTAGCCGCTACGTGCATTGCCTTTACGTTCTGGGCCGTGGCAGGAAAGGCAGTTTTGTGTATAAACGCGCTGGCCGGGGCTTAGGTGGGCTAAAGCGTCGGCTTTTGGTGCATCAATCATCGTGAACAGCCACGGAATGTCGTTGGCATTGACGTACAGCGTACCCTCTGGATCAGCAGCAGCACCACCCCATTCGGCCCCGCCATCGCAGCCCGGGAACAGTATAGAACCGCGTTTGCTGATCGGTTCGTAAGATCGCTTGCCGACTTTCTGAAAGAGCGCCAGCAATGAATCTTTATCCGTAGAATACGGATTGATATCGGCATCGGTCATAACTTGTCGGGCAAACGGAGCGGGCTTCTGCGGAATGGGCTGTGTAGGCCAACTAACTTCGCCAGGAATATCGGATTTGGGAACAGGTACTTCTTTAATCGGAAAAAGAGGCTTACCCGTGACCCGATCAAACACAAACACTAAGCCCATTTTGGAAACCTGCGCAACCGCGTCGATTTTTTTGCCGTTCTGGGTTACTGTCACCAGATTGGGAGGTGCCGGAAAATCACGGTCCCAAATATCGTGGTGAACCGCCTGAAAGTGCCAGAGTCGTTTGCCCGTTCGGGCGTCGAGAGCCAGCAGACAGTTAGCGAACAGGTTTTGACCAGTGCGATTCCCGCCGTAAAAATCATAAGAAGCTGAGCCTGTAGGAACGAATAAAATACCTCGTTTTCGGTCGACTGCAATACCAGCCCAGTTATTGGCTGCCCCAATATCCGGGTTTTTATAGGCATTTTTCGGCCATGTATCATGCCCAAATTCACCGGGGTAGGGGATGGTTCGGAACACCCACGCGAGCTTACCCGTCCGAACGTTGAATGCCCGGATGTAGCCTGGTGCTCCACCTACATCTTCAGATACTCGCGACGGCATAATGATCAAATCCTCGAACAAGGCTCCGGGCGTGTTAGAAATAACAAACTTGTCTTTTGCTGATTCACCCAAGCCCTGATGCAGATCAGTATGCCCATTTACGCCGAAACTTGGGATTGATTTGCCAGTTTTTGCATCGAGGGCATATAGCATTGAGCCAACGGTATACAGGATGCGTTTGTCGTCGCCCGATTCCCAATACGTAACGCCCCGGCATGTACTATACCAGGCTTTCAGTGGATCACCTGCACGCCAGATTTCTTTACCCGTAGCTGCATCAAGGGCGAATATTTTTACGGTAGGAGTAACCCCATATAATACACCGTCTACAATAATTGGATTCGTCTGAATCTGACCGCTATCAGGAGTTGAATACATCCAGGCTACCTGCAGTTGACTGACATTTTGGGGCGTAATCTGTGTCAGGGAGGAGTAATGATTCCGGTCGGGGCCGCCCAGGTATTCGCTCCAATTGGTACCATCATTTGGGTTGGTATCGGACGTATTCTGACGATACTGAGACCAGCCGAGGGCTAATAGAGCAAAAAATGGCACAAGTAGGAGTGTTCTTTTCATGCAAAAAAAGGTAGTCAATAGTTCTTTCTAAAAGAACCAAGATCGGAGCAACTACCCTTTACTACTGGCCGGCCGGATTAAAAGACTTGACGTAACGAGATCGGCAGTCCATATTACGTCAAAAAAGCCCCGGTTTTTGGCCGGGGCTGATCGTTAGTAATTTTTGTCGGAGCTAAAATCTAGGTAGCGACTATTACTAGTGCCCCGAGAGGTCTGCTGTTCACGACTGTTACGTCGAGGCTGGCTGTTCCCTGCATTGGGTTGCCGCTGTTCGGGGCGGCTGCCTGTGCTGCTACGTTGCTGATTACGGTTATCTTCACGCTGAACAGAATTACCACTTGGTCGTCGTTCATTTGTTCGGGTCGAACTACCGCTCGGTTTTGCATTATGCGACCGATTGTTGTTTTGTCGTTGCTCGTTTGGACGATTAGCACTACGTCCCTGCCGTTGGGCGGGGGGGGGCGTTACAACCGCCATATTTACGTTCAATACAAAAGGATGTTCTTCTACAACGGGTACCTGCTTGCCGATAAGTTTGTGAATATCTTTTAGATACGCCGTTTCTTCGGCATCGCAGAAAGAGAGAGCAATCCCGTCGTTACCAGCTCGACCAGTACGTCCGATTCGGTGAACGTATGTTTCAGGAATATTCGGAAGCTCGTAGTTGATAACGTGCGATAGCTCATCGACGTCAATACCCCGTGCCGCAATATCGGTCGCAACCAGAACACGCGTCTGGCGGGTTTTAAAATTCGATAACGCACGTTGCCGGGCGTTTTGCGACTTGTTGCCGTGAATGGCTTCGGCTTGAATACCAGCTTTTTGCAGGTCTTTAACTACTTTATCTGCACCATGTTTAGTTCGCGCAAAAACCAGCGCCGAACGGATAGCACGGTCGTTCAGAATATGAACAAGTAGTTTCCGTTTATCATCACGACCAACAAAATACATGGCCTGCTGAATCGTATCGGCGGTTGACGAAACGGGAGTTACCTCAACCTTCGCCGGATTATGCAGAATTGTATCGGCCAGCTTTGCTACGTCGGGCGGCATGGTTGCTGAGAAAAACAACGTTTGCCGACGTTCTGGCAGACGTGTGATTACTTTACGCACATCGTGAATAAAGCCCATATCAAGCATACGATCCGCTTCGTCGAGGACGAAAAACTGCACGTCACGTAATGAAACAAACCCCTGGTTCATCAAGTCAAGTAACCGACCAGGTGTTGCAATCAATACGTCTAGACCAGCCTTAAGCGCATTCACCTGACTATGTTGCGAAACACCACCAAAAATGACGGCATGGCGCAGATTCAAATGGCGCCCATAGGCCGCGAAACTTTCGTCGATCTGAATAGCTAGCTCACGTGTTGGTGTGAGTATCAACGTTTTAATGCGTCGGGGCGCTTTGGGGTTCTTGCTACGTTCTTCGTTGAGAAGTTGCAGAATAGGGATAGCAAAGGCCGCTGTTTTGCCGGTACCGGTCTGTGCGCAACCCAGCAGGTCGCGACGGTTTAACAGAATGGGTATGGCTTGTTGCTGAATGGGGGTTGGGGTCGTATACCCTTCCTCGGCAAGTGCTTTCCGGATGGGTTCAATTAAATTTAAATCTGAAAATTGCATGTGTTGGGTGGACGTCGGCAGGCAAAGGAAAAGAACAAAAAGTTAAGTCCGGCATCCAACGTCTTTATAAAGTTATACGTGTACAACTACGCCGGGGCAAATAAAGTGCCATTTATTGGCGAAGTACAAAAAGGGGATTAGAATTAGCAGTACCTGAACGATATTCCATAGGCAACTTTATGTTCGTTAACTGAGTTACGTTTGACGAACAAACGTCAAATTAGTAACACATTCACAGAACACAACAAGATGAAATCAACAGAATTAAGAATTATTCTGACAGTCGACAATCTTGATGAATTAATTAAATTTTATCGGGATGCGCTGGGATTAGAAACATCAAAAGAATGGCATGAGCCCACTGGAAACGGTATTATCCTAGATGCTGGCCGGGCTTCTCTCGAGCTGATTGACAGCAGCCATGCCCAAAAAATAGATGAAATCGAAGTGGGGAAACGGGTGGCTGGTCCAGTCCGATTAGCGTTCAAAGTGGGCGATGCCATTATGACGGCGGGCGCTGAATTAGCTGTAGCAGGAGCCGTGAAATTAGCCGAAGTCAAGCAAGCACCCTGGAGTAAAGTGCAACGTATGCAAGACCCCGCAGGCATACAATTCACGCTGTTTGAAACGTCAACGCTTAGTGAGTTAGACTAATCTATACTATAAATTTCTGTTTTACAGCACATTGCTGACGCTAGGGGCTTCGACAGGCTCAGCCTGACAGTGTACTTAAATTTGTAAACTCAATCTGGCTTATCAGGCTGAGCCTATCAAAGCCCCTAGCGTCAGCAATACGTTAGTCGTAAATACTGCCAGCTGTTTTCTCAACCAGTCCTTTGGGCAAGAGCCAGGCCATCAGCTTTCCGGCTTTGTTCAACAGGCCGGTCACTACTTC
Organism: Spirosoma profusum; assembly: GCF_014699005.1. Lineage (GTDB taxonomy): Bacteria > Bacteroidota > Bacteroidia > Cytophagales > Spirosomataceae > Spirosoma > Spirosoma profusum. The sequence continues at coordinate 42,746 of NZ_JACWZY010000042.1, read as the reverse complement.
AGTTTTACCGGATAACGTAGCATCGACGGACTGTTTCGCTACGTCCTCGGGCGTCATATTGACTTTCTCGGCTGCTTTACGTCCTTTTTCACCAATCTGGGCGCGTTCGGCAAAGTTGGTATCGGTGGAACCGGGGCATACACACGTAACGGAAACCGACGACTTTCTTAATTCCTGCCGTAAACCACGACTGAACTGTAGCACAAACACTTTCGATGCTGAATAAAGACTTAAGCCGGGAACTGCCTGATAAGCCGCCGAACTGCCAATATTCAGAATATAAGCTTTGGGTTGCTGATGAAGTTGTGGCAGGAAAAGATACGTCAACTGAACCAGAGTTGTCATGTTAACCTGCATCATGTCGAGGTGTTCAGCGAGGGCGTGCTTTTCAAACGGGCCGCTCAACCCATAACCGGCATTATTAACCAGCATCTGAATGACGTATTTCTTCTTGTTGCACCAGTCGAATACTTGCTGTGCCGCACCTGCCTGGGCCAAGTCGATTGCCAGAAAATCCGTTTTCACAGCGTACTCGCTAGCCAATTGACGAGTGGTTTCCTTTAGCAGTGATTCGGAGCGGGCTACCAGCAGCAAATCGAATTTCTGCCGGGCAAGCTCCTTCGCAATCGCCAGACCGATTCCCTTGCTGGCTCCCGTAATGAGGGCGTAAGCCATAAACTAGTTATAAAAAAGTCGTCAGTCGCTAGTCAATAGTAATGCGTCCGCTTTTTACTATTGACTAGCGACTGACGACTAGCTACTTCTTAAATATTAACCTTCGAGATAAACCGGTGGTAGAACGGCGTTTTGCTGTTCTCGTGTTTAGGCATGTATTTGCCCGTTACGACCGGTACGTACATTACACGCCGACGGCTGGCTTCGCCAAAAAACGGCGACTGTTGCGCCCGGTGCCAAAGACGTCCGTCATGTACCGACAAATCACCAGCGTTGATATCGAAACCAATTTCATGTTTGTCTGGGTCGTTATCAACGAAGTACTTTTTGCGGAACAGCATTTTGAAGATCCCCTGCTTGTGCGTTCCCGGAATTACACGCAGCCCACCATTCTCATAAGGAGTAGGATTCAGGTGGATACCCACGTTGAGCATCGGCATGATGCGCTGACCGAGGAAAATATCGCGAGGGCTATCAGTATGCCAGCCCATTTGCGAGAACTTACTGTTGGGGGTACGAACGTAGTGGTTTAGAATAAGCCCGTCTTTTTCGATTTCAGCGATACGTCCTTCATAGGGTTGTAGCAGATCAACAGTAGCCTGAAGGCGTGGGTCCTGCAAAAACTCGTGGAGTGCTTTACTATGCTGAGACAGGAAACACATCCGCTGAATCATAGGATTACCCGCTTCGTCCTGACCAAATTTCAGCGGAACACCGTTTACTTTGTCACGGCCTTCATCCAGCCATTCCTTTTCAATACGTTCTGTTTCGCTGATGAATAATTTCACCGTTTCCGGCTCAATAAAATTACGGAAAACAATAACGCCGTACTTATTGAAAAACTGGCGCTGTTCCGGTGTAATAGTTTCGCCCAGTTTAAAGGGCGGCAAGGTTAATTTGCTCATATCGGTGGTTTACAATTCGGGAGTTCCGTATTTGATGCCAACCGCTTACCGCGCTTGTCCAATGTGCGCAGACATAACGGTTTATTTGAAAGCCCAAATCTACGAAATTTACAATTTTAGGATTACTTTGCCGCAATTTAATTAATACGACTTTAATTAGAAAGCATCTAAGTAGTTGGGTCTGTGATAGTTGATAAACGGTTGTTTTTGCTGTTAATCAGCGTTTTGATAGGTAGTTTTACAGATATTCAGTCACAATCCGATAATATCCGGGTGCCATATTGATCGGTACCCAATCAATTCCTCCGAACCCGAAATGCTCAAATTTTATTTCTGATGGCCCTCTGCCGCTGTTCAGGTCTGATTTTAATTAAACGTAAGAAACCCAATCAGAGCGTGTTCATTAAAGTGTGTCATCTATGCCGTTACACCGAGCAAATGAACACGCTCTGGTTGGGTAATGATTTAAGCCTGGAGAGATTAAGTTTTGGTGTTGTCTTCTGACAAGTTGGCAACGAAAGAACCACCTGAATTACAACTTCATTTTTATTTCCTTACTGGGGCGATAACCGATACGTTGCGCCAATACACGTAGCGAATCACCAGTTTGCAGCGCCAGCTTTCCGCCACCGTAAACACGCCAAGTGTTCGATTGGTCACCACCGCTTTTCAATACGTATCCAATAGATGCTCCGGACGTAGCACACCGAATGCTGACCGTTCGCCCCGACGTAACAAGTTCTGGGTCGGCTGTTTTGGGAGGTTCATCTCCGCCATTCCACATCTGTTTGATCATGGCTGGTTCTGGCAGGGCACTTTTATCCCCAACTCGTTTGAGCCAGGCGTCCATTTGCCCTCGTAATTCGTGTAATTTGGCTTTGTACGCGGGCTTATCGACCAGATTCGTAAACTCGTTGGGGTCAGCTTGCGTATCGCATAACTCTTCCTGTGGCTTTGTAGGCCGAAACCACAGCATTTGGGCCGCGTTTAGTTTGCCTTCGTTACGTAACTGAAGCATTTCTTTCATCATCGAAATACTCAGCCGATACGTAATGTCCTGATAATACGGTTTTTCGGGCATAAAATTCCGGTAGTACTTATACCGACCGTCACCAACGGCCCGGACGCGGTCTACTGGTAAATCCATTCGGTCGCGACCGGCAAAAATGTATTTTCGGGGAGTTGAAGTCCTTTTTTCGCCCAGAAATGCCTGTCCTTGTAAATACTCTGGCAGCGCGATATTAGCCAGCGACAGCATGGTAGGAGCCAAATCAACAAAGCTAATGAGCTGATTGTCGGTGCCACCTTTTGGTTTACTGCCATTTACCCTGAATTTTTCGGGAATGCGCACGATCATCGGCACGCGCAATCCCCGGTCATACAATTCCCGCTTGACGAAGGGCAGTCCGTCGCCATGGTCGGAGAAGAAAAAAATGATGGTATTATCGTAAAGTCCGTCTTCTTTTAACTGCCTGATAAGCGTACCAGCAATGGAATCCATCCGGATTACATTCGATAAATGCCGGGCGATGTCGTGCCGAACGGTTTTAGTATCAGCATAATACGTCGGAATCGTTACGTCTTCGGGACGAACCAGCAATGGCTCGTTCTCCCGCGACCAAAGCTGCGATTCGTGCGTAATCATCAGATTGAAAACGGAGAAAAATGGTTTTCCCGCCTGACGATTTCGCCAGTGTGCTTTTTTGCTGCTTTCGTCCCAAACCGTCACGGGCGGCAGAAATTGGTAATCCTGCTTATCGTTGTTGGTGCAGTAATAGCCCGCTTTTCGGAGGTATTCGGGAAAACAACGTACCGCTTCAGGAATAACAGCCGAATAGCCTTTCATCTTCAGATATTGACTGGCTTCAGGCGTTAGCTGAACGGTGCGCATGTGCTGGGTACCGATGGACGTCGGGTACATGCCCGTAATGATAGACGAACGAGCGGGCGCGCATACACCCGCTGTTGCGTATACGCGCGTATAACGAGTCCCTTCAGCCGCCAACTGATCGAGGTTGGGCGTTTTCAGATCCTTTTCGCCATAGCACGACAATCGGGGCGACATATCCTCGCAGGTAATCCAGAGAATATTTGGTTGAATGGGCTGCTGATCCGGCTGTACGAGTTTCCGGCTGATAAACGATGTAGCCAGAACACCTAGCAGAAGTCCCGAAATGATCAGTTTATACATCGTCTACTACGTTTATACGGAAATAATTCGGTCGCGGGCGATGGTTTGCCACTCACCGGTTACGTCGCCATTTTCAATGGTATAGGCGCGTTCGTAAAGGGCAACGGTGGGGCAAATGTGGATCGGCAGACCGTAGAGTACGTCGCCCACCTGATACGGATGCCCTTCGCCTGCTTCCAATACCAGATGCTCTTCACTCTGCCCGACAGCTTTGAGTTCGGGCGCATTCAGGAACGTAACACGTTCGCTTAACTCATTTTCGGCCGCCACCGATTTATGCCCCAAATCGACGCAGATGCGTGTGGAGGTTGGCAGCGAAATGACCCGCGTAACCACCAGCGCGGCCGGTTCAAAATGTTGCTCTGGCAAGCCGTTTTTGTAGCCTTTGTCCCAGTAAATAAACGTACCAGGACTGCATTCGACGCCCGCATGTCGAGCGTGAATAGGGAACGTAGGACTGCCGCCCATCACGAGAATGGGTTTGTCGAAGCCCCGCGACGTAATGGTTTCGCTCAGCAGTTGTACAGGCCAGAAAGCAGCGTCGCATTCTTTTGTCCGTAAGGCAAGGTCGGGATTGCGAATGTGCCCGTCGTAAGCGTGGAGTCCCATCGGACGTATTCCTGGTAGCTGGTCGAGCTGGGCGTAAAGCGACAATACAGCTTCACCGGGTGCGATTCCCGTCCGATTCATACCCACGTTGAGGTCGATGAAAACCGGAATCACTACGTTGGCCGTTACCGCCAGTTCCGACAACTGACGGGCTGTTGCTACGTTATCGACCAGGCAGGAAAACTGCGTGTTTGGATACGTAGTGATGAGCTCCAGCAGCCGATGCATTTTGGTGCCGTTGGGCTGGTAGGCCAGCAGTACGTCGGGCGCACCAATCATCGCCAGCATTTCGGCTTCGGCAATAGTTGCGCATTTGAACTTTCGAATCCCGGCTTCCAGCAGCAGTTGACTGGCCTCCCGCGATTTGTTAGTTTTCACATGCGGACGTAGCCGGCTCACATCGCCAATCGCTCGGAGCAGAGCAGCGATATTCGCCTTCACGCGGTCAGGATACACAGCCAGCGCGGGTGTATCAAGGTGAGTCAGGTTGTCAATCTGATACCAGGGCGACTGTTCCATAGGTCAGGCCAGTTCAAATAAGGCTTCCACTTCAACCGGAATATTATCGGGCAATGAACCCATGCCCACCGCCGACCGAACACCAATTCCATTTTCTTCGCCCCAGACAGTGGCAAACAACTCGCTGCATCCATTAATAACGTAAGGATGGCGTTCGAAATCGGGCGTACAGTTGACCATGCCAAGCACTTTAATAACTCGTTTGACCCGATCCAGACTTCCCAGATTCGTTTTAATGGTCGACAGAATCGTCAGGCCAACCTGCCGGGCAGCTAGCTTCCCGGCTTCAATATCCATATCAGCACCGATACGTCCGATAATCAGACTTTTATCGTCCTGTACGGGACCGTGGCCCGATACATACAGGTATTTACCATCAATGAAAAACGGTTTATAGACACCCAGCGGCTTAGGGGCTGGTGGTAATGATAGGCCCGTCTGGGCAAAGGCAACTTCCGGCGAAACAACTGACATAGACTATAATTGAATGAGCGGCTCTTTATGGCCTGCGATTTACGAAAAAATAAGTGAATAGTGATGAACGATGAGTGATGAACGGTCCGCCGTTGCGGTTTGCTGACGCACTCAATAGTTACTGGCGTCAGCAAACCGCAACGGCGGACCGTTCATCACTCATCGTTTATAAACCCTTCCATCTCCTTTACATCCAGCACCCAATCAATAGGAGCGCCCTCAATGGCTTGCTGCGGCATGAAGGGTACCTGAGCAGTTTCGGGTTTCTGGACTACCGTAACCCCGCCCGCGTTTTTGATGGCGTTTAAACCGGCTGTTCCATCGGTATTAGCTCCTGATAACAAAATACCAACTAACGATGGGCCGTAAACATCGGCGGCCGACTCAAACGTTACGTCGATGGAAGGACGGCTGTAATTGATTTTCTCTGAATCGTCCAGCGAAAACGTCTTGTCCTGTTCGATTAACAAGTGATAATCAGCGGGGGCGAGATAAATCGTACCGGGCAGAATCGCGTCTTTATCATCGACTTCCTGAAGCGGAATGTCTGTTTTGAGCGCAAGCAGGTTGACGAGTGTCGAGTCGGCTGTGTTTTTTCGATGAATTACCAGTACCAGCGCAAAGGGCAATGGTGTTTTCAGAGCAGGCAGCAGTTGCAGCAAAACTTCGATACTACCCGTTGACCCGCCAATCATCAGCATCTGACAAGAATCGATTACCCGATTTTTCGCCATATTTTTTCGCGGGATATCTGTTTAAATCTGGACTGTAACGAGGAGAATTTGAGCGTTTCTTTTGCGCCGAGGGCCAGATAAGCGAGCGAACCCAGACTGTCGTCGAACAGGTTCAGTACGCGTTCCTGTAAGGCTTTGTCGAAGTAAATCAGTACGTTCCGACAAAGAATAAGGTCGAATTCGTTGAAGGAACGGTCTGATACCAGATTGTGCGTCGAAAAAACCATTTTCTTCACAAGTTCTTCCTTGAATTTAACATGGCCGTACTGCGCTGTGTAATAGCTTGAAAAATCATTCTTCCCGCCCGACAGCATATAATTTTCGGAATACTGTTTCATTGGCGCCAGGCTAAAAATGCCTTTGCGGGCCTTTTCCAGTACGTCAGGATTCAGATCGGTGGCGTACAGAATCGATTTGTGAAACAGGTTTGTTTCCTGAAGTAAGATGGCCATCGAAAAAACCTCTTCTCCTGTAGAGCAACCGGCGTGCCAGATTCGGATAAACGGCTTGGCGGCCAGTGTTGGCAATACGTCTTCACGTAACGTTTTGTAAAACAGTGGGTCACGAAACATTTCCGTCACGTTCACAGTCAGCTCCTCCACGAACCGCTTGATATACGTAGCGTCGGATTTGACTCGATACCTTAGTTCGGCAAAACTCGGAAATTTGTCCAGTGCCATCAGCCGATTGATCCGTCGTTTCAGCGACGCGCGGGCGTAATGGGTAAAATCGTACCCATGTTCTTCCAGCAGGTCGTTCAGGAGGATATCGATTTCGGGTTCTTCAATCATAACGTCGCTTAAATTGTCGACAGTAGGGCTAACAGCCTGTCTACATCAATCGGTTTGGAAATATATTCCGTAGCACCCGCCCGCAGGCACTTTTCGCGGTCGCCAACCATAGCCTGCGCCGTCACCGAAAAAATAGGTATATCCTCTCGATTGGGCAGGTTTTTAATGCGGGGAATGGCTTCATACCCATCCATTTCAGGCATCATCATGTCGATGAGAACAGCGTCGATACGTTCGTCAGTAGCCAGCAGGTCCAGCGCGTCCTGTGCACGCTGCTTCGATACGCAGTCGAAACTTTTGGCCCGTAACGTAGCAGTCAGCGCAAAAATATTGCGGGGGTCATCGTCAATAATCAGGATTCGCTTTTTAGACATGGTGGAAAAATTGTTTTGTTCGCGCTTACCAACCCAACCCCTCCTGTTTTAGGAGGGGCTTTCTCAACGTCAACCGCTAGTAGTTGACTCTCGTTTAGAATGAGGACACAAATACACTCCTTAGTAGCCACCTCCTGTTTTAGGAGGTAGTGGTAAACGCGAACGTAAACTGTAAATTTCTAATTCCGTTCATAAAGCCAGACACGTAGCAGCGACACAAGCTGATCAATGTCGACGGGTTTAGTAATATAATCGGACGCTCCGGCTTGAATGCATTTTTCGCGGTCGCCGGTCATGGCTTTGGCCGTTACGGCAATTACGGGCAGGTTTTTCCATTGGTAATGTTCCCGAATTTTGCGGGCGGTTTCGTAGCCATCCATCTGAGGCATCATCATATCCAGCAGAACAATATCAACGCCGGGATTTTCACCCAATTTCTCCAGTGCTTCCTGTCCGTTCAGGGCGGCCACAACGGTCATATTGTACTGTTCCAGCGCTTTCGACAGCGAGAAAATGTTACGTACGTCGTCGTCGGCAACTAGTACTGTTTTGTTCGTAAGCACCTGATTCAACGCGCCAAGTTTTCGGGATGAGCCTTTTTTACTGTCCGCCTGTTTGTTTTCTTCAACCAGATGCAAAAACAGGGACACTTCATCGAGCATACGCTGGTATGAATGAGCTGTTTTAATGATAATCGAATCCGCGTATTTCTTGATTTTCAACTCTTCAGCCATCGACAGACTCTTGCCCGTGAAAATGATAATCGGCAGGTTTTCAAGTCCCGGATTTTTCTTGACAGCTTCCAGCGTTTCGTAAGCTCGGCTGTCGGGAATGCCCATATCCAGAATGACGCAGTCGACTTCTTTACGTTTCAGCGCGTCGATGCCTTCTGTTACGTTGTCTTTTAGTTCCGACGTAATGTTGAACGATTCCAGGAAATAGGCCAGCGCTTTAGCGTGCTTGGGGTTATCTTCAATAATCAGGACTTTCTTGGGATCGCGATTCAGTACGTATTCAAGTCGTTTGAAAACGGTCTGCATCTGCTCAAACGCGACGGGTTTGTCGACAAAATCGATGGCTCCTTTTAGCAGACTTTCGTTTTTCATCTTGTGTGACGACATGATGTGTACGGGAATGGGCCGAGTTTTTGGGTCGGCTTTCAGGGCATCCATCACTTCCCAGCCACTCATCACCGGCAACTGAATATCGAGTAGAATGCCGATGGGTTTCAGAGCCGCAGCCAATCGCAGACCCTCATCACCGCGCACCGCTACGACGCCTTTGTAGCCTTTTTTACGAGTGTAATCGAGCAGCGATTTGGCGAAATTGGTGTCATCTTCAACAATAAGAATGACTTTATCGCCCGCTACAATGTCTTTCCGGTCGTCGGGAACGGCTTCCGGGATATTGACACTGACGTATTTATCAGGCTCTTTTACGGAAGTTGTCGGCTGAACGGGGGCAATGCTGACGGGCTTGGGAGTTGGCGCTGGTTCCGATGCTACGTAGGCTGCTGAAATCGGTACCTGTACCGTGAACGTACTGCCTTTATTGACCTGGCTGACCAATGTGATTTCGCCCCCAAGCAGTTTAGCCAGTTCTCGGCTGATGGACAGCCCCAGTCCCGTACCACCGTATTTTCGTTTGGTGGAGCCGTCGGCCTGTTGGAAAGCCTCGAAAATAATCGGCTGTTTTTCGGGCAGAATTCCAATGCCGGTGTCGGCAACGGTAAACAGGAGCGTGGGCTCGCCAATACGGTTCTCACTACGTTTGATCGATAACGTAACGCTTCCTTTGGCGGTGAATTTCAGGGCATTCGACAGCAGGTTTTTCAGGATTTGCCCAAGCCGTATTTTGTCGGTTTCGATAGACGATGGTACGTCTGACTCAACTGAAATCGAAAACTCCAGCCCTTTTTCTTTTGCCAGAATCGCAAACAGTGCCTGAAGCTCGTCGGTAATGTCGCGGATGGATACGGGCTGATAATCCAGTTTCATCTGCCCGGCTTCAATCTTCGATAAATCCAGGATTTCGTCAATCAGTCCAAGCAGCCCGTTCCCCGACGACTGAATCACCTTGGCGTATTCAATCTGATCGTCGGATAGGTTTTCTTCGGTGTTTTCAGACAGGAGTCGACTCAGCAGTAGAATGGAATTGAGTGGCGTTCGGAGTTCGTGGCTCATGTTGGCCAGAAACTCTGATTTGTAGCGAGTTGCCAATTCCAGTTCGTCGGCTTTTTTCTGGATTTCTTCGTTTTTCTCTTCCAGCAATAAACCTCGTTCTTCCAGTTCCGTGTTGGTTTGCTGCAACTCTTCCTGCTGCACACGCAGTTCTTCTTCGGAGGTCTGGAGTCGCTGCGCCTGCATTTCCAGCTCAGCATTCAGGGTTTCCAGTTCATTATGTTGCGACTGCAATTCTTCCGACTGGGCCTGGGTTTCTTCCAGGAAATTTTGCAGTTTCAGGTAATCCTGTGCGGCATTGACAGCAATAGCGGCAGCTTCCAGATTAGCTTCTACAAAGCTGAGTTCAAGTGGTTCAGGAACACGTAGCAGTCCCAGTTCCAGTGCGCCCAGGCACGTATTGCCATACATCAGTGGCGCGAGAATAACGGCTCGCGGTAACGTATCGCCCAGAGACGACGAAATTCGGGCGTAATCCTCTGGAATATCCTGAATAACCATCGTTTTTTTACGTTCGATAGCCTTACCAAGCAATCCCTGCCCAATGCTGACCGTATCGGGAGCCTTTGTCGCAGCGAAGGTGCTGGCCAGTTTAAAGCCGACTTCGCTATCGTTCAGGTAAAGGGTTCCGAGTGGCGCATTCAGATAATCAGCAAACGTAGTAAGCAATTGGGAGGCCAGTTTCTTGATGTCACGTTCACCCCTAATGGCATCGCTCAGTGCGACGGAACCTGCCTGTAGCCAGTTTTTGGCATTCAAATCATTGAAGGTCTGTTCGAGCGAAGCCGCCATCTGGTTCAGCGCGTGGGAGATACGTCCGAGATCATCGTCACGGGTATCGTCACTACGTACTGCATAGTCGCCACTGGCGATACGTTGCGTGATATGTTCCATCACCGAAATCCGCTTGGCCGTTTCTATGTATTTAGCTTCATCGGCTTCCTGACGGGCAATCCGCTCGTCCATATCGTTTTTGATACGTATGTACGTGAAGCCCGTAATCAGCATGGAAATGATGGCGGCAATAATCAACAGAAAAGGCGTGTACGTAATATACATTTCCTGCTGCTCAACGCGATTCTTAAGCAGTTCTTCTTCTGAGGTTTTTATCCGGTTGACGAATGTCCTTAAATCGTCCATAACCAGTTTCCCCTTCACCATTTCGTCATTACGTGATACCGTGTCGCGGAGAAACGCCCGGTTACGTCGGGTCAAATTAATGACGCGCTCCATTTGAGCAAATTTGGCTTCGTACAGCGACTTAATCCGGGTAAGATTCTCTTCCTGAGCCGGATTGTCGGACGTCAAGTCGACGAGATTTTTATAACTGATATTTACTTTCTCACGGCTACCATTATAAGGTTGAAGAAAAAGGGGATCGAGCGTCACCAGAAACCCGCGCTGTCCGGTTTCGGCGTCTTTCATGATCGAAATGATGTTCTCGGCTTCGAGTAACACCTGATTCGTATGATTGACCAGTCGTGAATTACTGATCAATTTCTGAATGCTGAAAAAAGAAGCCGCCAGACTAAGCAGCAACAGCAGTGTAGAGATTGTAAAGACAATCTGAAGCTGCTTAATAACTGAATTTGACGTTGAGGATGGAGGCATAGCAAAACCAGAATTTCTTTATATATATGATGTATATCTTGATGATCAGAGCAAAAGACATCATATATGATACATCATACATCTACTTATTACACTTGTTTGATGGGTAAAACGATACTAAACCGGGCACCTTCGCCTTCGCGGCTTTGAGCCGTAATGAGGCCGTGGTGTTTCTCAATGTTCTTTTTGGCGATGGCCAGCCCAATGCCCGTACCTTCGAAACTGCTACGTGTATGGAGCCGTTGGAAAATAACAAAAATGCGATCCAGGAATTTTTCATCGAAACCGATGCCGTTATCCTGCACCACAATCCGGCAGTACGAACCGTTGGTATCGGGCTCTCCATCAATGGCTAACGTAGCAATACGTTCGGCCTTAATATGAATGATGGGTGCTACGTCGGGTTTCACGAACTTGAGTGCGTTACTTATCAGATTCTGAAAAACCTGCCGTATCCGACCGGGCATCGTTTCAATAGTTGGAAATGTATCGATGCTTATTTTAGCACCGGTTCGGCTGATCGTTTCGTCAAAATCCAGCAATAATTCGTCCAGCAACGTATTCAGATTGGTGGGCTGATACGTCTCGGGATTCGATAACCGGGAATACGTCAGCAAATCGCTGATGAGCGTGGCCATCCGCGCCGACGCCCGAATGGAGCGGTCGAGGTACCCAACTGCTTCTTCGTTTTCTTTCAGGAATTTTTCCTTAATGGTATCGTTGAGTAACTGAATTTTCCGAAGCGGTTCTTTCAAATCGTGCGATACTACCCAGCTGAACTGCTGAAGTTCATGATTTGTCTGCTCCAGTTCGGTGTTTTTAAGCAACAATTCACTGGTGCGTAACTCAACTTGTTGTTCCAGGAGTTCAGCGGCCTGTTTCTGGGGATGTATGTCGGTGAACGTACCAATCCAGCGTACTACTACGTCCTGTTGCCTGATCGGAACGATACGTAGCAGATGATACCGAAACTCACCCGTCGTCAGATCTTTCAACCGCAGCTCGCGTGTAAACTCCATTCCCTGACTAAACGCTACGTCCCACTCATCGCAGATGTCGTCGTCGGGGTGGCATTCGGGCAGCTTTTTTGGGTCGCTTGAATAACGGTACCAGTGTTCGTTCACATATTCGAGCTGGCCATCGGACGTAACGGTGAACGCCATCTGCGGCAGCGACGACAGCACCCCCTCCAACGCCTGCATTTGTTGGGTAAGTGCCTCCTGAGCCTGCGTGCGAACCTCCACTTCTTTCCGGAGTGATTCCTGCGTGTTACGTAGTTCCTGCTGCTGTTCGTAAAGTTTTTGGAGTGTTTTTATCTTCAGTACCAGAATATCGAGGTCGACGGGTTTGGTGAGGTAGTCGATACCCCCCGAGGTGTAGCCTTTGGTAATGAACTTTTTTTCGGTATTGACCGCCGACAGGAAAATGATGGATGTGTATTTGGCTTTACTGAAACCAGCAATGGCATTGGCTACTTCGAAGCCGTCCATATCTGGCATCTGAACATCCAGAATGATGATTGAGTACGTAGTATTGAGGACTTTTCGGAGTGCTTCTTCGCCTGATTCTGCCGTGTCGACTGAGAAACGATGTAGTTCGAGGAGCTTTTTTAGCGGAAGAATATTCTCTGGCCTATCATCAACAATTAAAATCATGTATACGTATTGGCTAAAACGCTGAGGGCGATGTCAAATGTCCGAAAATTTGATCAGAAGTTGGTATTCGGAGTGTATATCCTATTTAATGTACTTCTGGGAAATTGTTTGTGAATATAGAATGCATCCCGAAGTGCTTCCAAATAACTGAATTATACGGTATGTACCGTTTTTTGTCATGCTGATGAAGGAAGCATGACAAATGCGCTCATTTTTGAAAGTATGCGATAAGTTGTAAAAAACCATTTATTATCTTACCTGCTGAAAATCAACCTGAACTCTATTCATGAAACACAAACTATTTCTTTGCCTGAGTCTGTTGACGAGTGTTACGTTCGCGCAGGCTCCCACCTTCTCCGTTACGTTCCCGGCAAACCAGTCGGCCAAACCGCTCGATGGGCGTCTGTTGCTCATTCTGGCTAAAAACAATAAACCAGAACCCCGCCAGCAGGTGAGCGATGCGGTTGAAACAGCACAGATTTTTGGCGTAGATGTGAACGGATTGAAACCGGGTCAGGCCGCCGTGGTTGATGCCAGCGTGTTTGGTTATCCGAAAAAGAGTTTAAAAGAACTGCCTGCGGGCGATTACTACGTTCAGGCCGTGCTGCATAAATACGAAACTTTCAACCGGAAAGATGGTCACGTAGTGAAACTGCCTATGGACAGGGGAGAAGGGCAGAACTGGCGTGTGGCTCCTGGGAATTTATTTAGTAAGCCACAGAAAATCAGTTTGAAAGCGGGGAGTAAGCAGTCCATTGCTTTGGTGATGGATCAGGTGAATTCGCCGATTGTTGAGCCAAAAGACACAAAGTTTATCAAGCATATCAAAATCCAGAGCAAACGCCTGACGGAGTTCTGGGGACGCCCGATATACCTGGGCGCACACGTATTGATACCGGCTGGATTCGATGAACACCCCGAAGCGCGTTATCCACTCTGCATTTATCACGGGCATTTTCCGGATGATTTTGGTGGTTTCAGCGAAACGCCACCGCCCGCCAATATGGACACGACTGATTACAGCGAACGGTTTCATATTTATGGTTATAAGAAAATCGAGGCTCAGGAAGCGTATGACTTTTATAAAAAATGGACGAGTAAGGATTTTCCCCGAATGCTGATTGTGGAAATTCAGCACGCTAATCCGTATTACGATGATTCTTACGCTGTTAACTCCGAAAATCTGGGGCCGTATGGTGATGCGATTATGTATGAACTGCTGCCTGAAATTGAGAAACGTTTCCGGGGAATTGGTCAGGGTTGGGCGCGTTTCACGTATGGTGGCTCAACAGGAGGCTGGGAAGCCTTAGCCGTGCAAACGTTTTATCCGGACGAATTCAACGGTTGTTTCGCGGCCTGCCCCGATCCCATTACGTTCGACGCTTACACAAATTTTAATCTCTATAAAGATAAAAACGCCTATTACAGCGAAGGGCCATTTCGACGCACGCCCCGCCCTGCACAACGTAATTATTTAGGACAATTGAAATGCACCACCGAAGAAACCAACCACCGCGAACTGGTTCTGGGTACGCATTCGCGTTCGGGCGATCAGTTCGATATCTGGGAGGCTGTTTATTCGCCCGTGGGTTCCGATGGGTATCCAAAACGTATCTGGAATAAACTGACTGGCGAAATCGACCCAGCCGTTGCTGCGTACTGGCGCGAACACTTCGACCTGATGCACATACTACGTCGCGATTGGAAAACGCTTGGGCCGAAACTGACAGGCAAGATTCACATCTACTGCGGAGATATGGACAATTATTACCTCAACAATGCGGTCTACCTGATGGAGGATTTTCTGAAAAGCGTAAAAAATCCGCCGGCTGGCAGTGAAGTTGCTTACGGCGATCGCGCCGAGCACTGCTGGAACGGCGACCCAACGCAGCCCAATTATATCAGCCGACTGCGCTATAACACCATGTATATCGACAAAATCCTGAAACGTATCGAAGCCAATCACCCTGCCGGAGCAGATTTGAAAAGCTGGCGGTATTAGCAGGGGAGTTATAGGGTTGTAAAGTTGTAGCGTTCTATAGTTGTGTTATTACGTTGTAAACCATATAAAATTGGGGTGGCTGGTAGCTAGTAACTTAACTATTGCCTTCGGGATGGGCAGCGTAATAAAGCTGAACGACCTTCCGGCGAGCCCGTTTTAGCCGCATTTTTATCGCTGATTCCGATGCGTGAAAACGCTCACCGATTTCCCTGATGGATAAGTTTTGCTCGTATTTAAGTTTCAGCACAACAATGTCAGCTTCTGGCACTTGCAGTAGAATCAAACTTCTTTGTTCAAAACTATAATCAGTTCCTTCTTCTGCTGGCTCAGGTTCGCGAACCTGATCAGAAAGTGATACAATCAGGACGCGTCTCGATGCTTTCAGCTTGTTTAGGCAATAGTTATGAGAGATCGCGTACAGCCAGGAAGAAAAAGTGGATCGATGTTGGAAGGTATTTAATTTATCGAACACTTTGAGGAAAATATCCTGCGTAAAATCCTGAGCTTCTTCATGATCCTTGGTTAAGTGCAGACATTTCTGATATACTTTCTGAACGTATCGTTCGTAAAGCAATTCGAAGCTATCGCCCAACTGATTGCGCTGATATCGGTAAACTAATTGTTCATCGGTTAAGTACTTGGTTCTCTTATGCATGTTAATTGTATGTTATTGTTGAAACATAAAATTATGTATTTGCATAATTGAATTATTAGTAACATTATGGATACTATAAGAACTATTAAATAAACTATACGAAGCTTCGATTTTAATGATGTTAAAACCGAGTTGGTTACTATTATTTATTTTGAAAATACAGAGAAGTGAACGTTGATTTGTCGCTTATTCAACTATGGCTATTACTGTATCCCTACGTAGTACTAGATTAACTAGCATGCTTTTTCTAACATTTTGGGGACTGACCGGATGTGAGAACTGGAAGGCATTTCATACCGGTACGTTTAATGGAGAACCTTATGAAGTACAGTTTATGGAATCCAAAGGCTTCAGTACAAACCGAATTGACCATGCCATAAAACTGGGAAATCGTAAGCGAGTCGTTATTGATGCACTGACGACCGACTGGGGACCGCCCTACGCTGATGACCTATTTGGTGAGGCAAAACGGGTTTACATCGACAAAAATCACGTATCGTATCGAAACGAACCTGACAACGCCGTGCAACATCCCAGTACGATGCTGTATCTCTCACCAAATCAGTTCAGTCGGGAGGATTTTGATCAGTACGTAGCGCTCATGCACCGCGAATGGGCTGCCATCGACCGAAAACATGCTAATGGCGAGTACGACCATTTTCCGCATATAATCGGATTAGTGTATGGCGAATCTGACGATTTTGTACGAATTTTCAGAGCCAGCAAAAATGGGAAAACGTATCTTCTTACAATCGAACCCGACGGTCGAATCCGGTATATGGCTGATGAGGTGTCAGCTAATGACGAGTACAGTGGCTTGTCGGAAAAAGTACAAATGCCCGGCAAACGCATTTACGTAGCAACTGGTAAAAATGCTGGCCTGTCGCGCACTGAAATCCTGATGTATAAAGATAAGTCTGGCAAAACACTGGGCGATTATTTCACCCTCGAAGAAAACGATACGTCCGAACCTTCGCTACGTTAGCAAAAATTCGGACGTACTACGTTATAGCTAATCAAAGATTTGACAAAAACGCCATTGTGTCTACACCATCGGCGTAATCGCTTAGGCCAGGTCGTTGCGTCTGGCCGAAGGCAACTCCTGGTAACGTAGTATGGCCCGAAAACCAGTTCTGCGCTGAAGCTACTACCTGAATCTGTTCGCTACGTTCTGATAACCAATTCAGTACGTCGGTTTGCGTTTGGTAGGTCTGGTAGTATAGTACTGAGATTGGTGAAACCAGCCCATCATTTTCCGTCAGCAACAGATACCCGTTATCAAGGTGGGGTACGGCATTGATGAGATAGATGGATTTGTTGTAGTCGTAGTTATTCTGGTACTTGTGGTTGTCCAGATACATTTTCGCAGTGGGTTCCAGCGTACGTAGCAGTGGTGTGAAATTGTAATCGTCGGGAACGAGAATTGTCGATACGTTCCGGCAACCGAGTCCATAATAATCGGATATGTCGTGGCCTAGTTTCGCAAACTCCTCTTCACTTTCTTCGCCCATCAGCAGCCCCACCGAAGTGCGGTTTTTACGAATGATATTGGGCTTTTTACCAAAATAATACTCAAAATAGCGAGATGTGTTGTTGCTGCCTGTGGCGATGTATGCATCAGCTGCATTAAGGCGTTCCGCTTCTTCGACAAAACTCGTGAAAGCAGGATTAATCTCCTTTAATTTTTGTATTAAATAATGGATAAGTACAAAATCCTGGTTACTTAATTTAGCCAGCAGCCGGTGCCCGCTTATGAGCACGCAGAGGAGATCATGAAATCCAACCGCCGGAATATTTCCAGCCATAACTACACCAATGTTACGTACCGTTTCAGGTTCGGGTCGGTAGGGGCTCAGCCAGCTAGTTAGTTTATCGGCAGTCAGAAATTCGTTCGCAATAGCACCTAAGGCATTCAGCGAGTTATCGACTGTAAACCAGTTATTTTTTTGGTGAGCCTGGTGAGCGATTTCGGTCAATTCGGATTGGGCTTCGCCCGAGCGTAGGTGATCGCCTAAGGCGACGAACGTTTGTAGGCGTTCTGATTGAAGCATGTATTGAATAAACAAATGGAATACACCATCAACTAATGGAATGAAATATTAGTTTGATGCCAACCTTTAAATAATTATATTTGTTGTTCAATTTAGCAATTCACAAATTTACTGTTTATAAAAAGTACTGCCCATGGCAATCATGATCACCGACGAGTGCATCAACTGTGGTGCCTGCGAACCCGAATGTCCCAACACAGCTATCTACGAAGGTGGCGTTGAATGGACCTGGGGTGGAGGGACCGAACTGACCGAAGTCGACTTCGGTGACGGTACGGTAGTAGGCGGCAGAGATCCACAGGGTCCGGTTTCGAACGAGTTTTATTATATTGTAGCTGATAAGTGTACTGAGTGCATGGGTTTTCATGAAGAACCTCAATGTGCGGCTGTTTGCCCCGTCGACTGCTGTGTTCCCGACCCAGAACACGAGGAAGATGAAGAAACATTGTTAGCTAAAAAAGCCTGGCTCCATGCAGAAGCATAGACGCACGATTTCATAATCGAAAATACCGCCAAAAAGGCCCAATCAGTTCGCTGGTTGGGCCTTTTTGTTTTTGCACTTTTTGGGGTACGATAAAATGACTATTACTTTAGAAACAAACAATATAGTAAAAAATAAAATTTGGTAAAACAATAGATTAGCAAAATATTTTAAAAAACGAATTTTCATACTATTTTCGGCATTTAGAATAGAATCATTAGTATAATTCTAACAATATTGGACAAAAATCGAAAAAAGGCATAAATATTTAAAGCAACTTCTTGCATAAAATAAATTAAGTAATAAAATTTGCTACGAAATAAGACCACAGTAATGTTCCTATGCAACCAAATTAAAACTATGAAAAAAGTCATTTTACTTATTGGTTCTTTGTTTTTAGGATTTGCCGTTCAGGCGCAGGATTCTACCTCTGCTTCTTCCGGAAAATTTACTTTTTCCGGTTACATGGATACGTACTATTTTGGAAATTTCAACAATCCGAAAAGTCAGTCGAACCTGGGTTTAAACGGTTCTAATGTAGGCAATGCACGTGCTTTTGACCAGAAAGCTGGTCAGTTTGGAATTGGCCTGATTCAGGCGAAAGCTGTTTATACGGCCGATAAAGTGGATGCAGTGATGGACCTTGCTTTCGGACCATTTGCTGATTTGGGGAACTATGGTAATAATGTAGGATTTCTTGGAGCAGGGTCTACTGCACTGGCTATCAAACAAGCTTACATCACTTTCAAAGCCAGCAGCAAATTGTCGTTTACGGCGGGTCAGTTTGGAACGCACATTGGTTATGAAGTAATCGACGCTCCTGTGAACTACAACTATTCGCTGTCGAACCTCTTCAACAATGGGCCATTCTATCACGTCGGTTTGAAAGCGCAATATGCCTTCAGCGATAAGGCTTCGTTGATGGTCGGTCTGGTGAATAACGTAGATAACGCTTTCGACAACAACAAAAAGAAAGGATTGATTGGACAATTCTTTTTCTCGCCGGTTTCGGGCTGGAGCGTATACCTGAACGCCATCGCGTCGAACGAAGCATCTAAAGGTGTTGACGCTGTGAACGAAGACGGTGCTACGTATCAACTCTTTGACCTGACTACTACGTATCAGATTACCTCTAAATTTTTCCTGGGTCTGAATGCTGCTACAGGTTCTCAAAAGGGTGATTATCAGGGCGCTGGTGGCCCATCGACATCGAAAAGCTGGGGCGGTTTTGCGCTGTATACGAACTACGCATTCACCGACAAATTTGGCCTGGGTGCTCGTTATGAGATGTTTGATAACAAGAGTGGCGTACGTGGTGTCACCGACGCGGCAGGAAATGGTGCCAGCGTGAATTCAATTACGATCACTGGCAACATCACGGCTGCCGATGGACACGTACTACTCAAACCCGAACTACGTATCGATAGCTACTCGGCTGACAAGTTTGAGAAGAATGATGGCAAACTGACGCCGTCGCAGGCTACGCTCGGAATGGCGGCCATCTTTAAATTCTAATAACCGTATCCCCGTTTTCTTAACCATTAATTTAATTCTAGTACAACAAAAAACAGTTACGTATCATGCAAAAACCCAATTACATTCCACTTGCCATGTTGCTCATTATCAGCATAGTGGCTGTTCTGTCTCCCTCTGTTCCAACGCAGATTGTAACAGAAGGCATTAACTCCGGCGACACGGCCTGGATGCTTGTCGCTACTGCGCTTGTGTTGTTAATGACGCCCGGTCTGGCGTACTTCTACGGGGGTATGGTCAACAATAAAAACGTGATTTCTACAATGCTTCAAAGCTTTGTGGCCATGGGCGTGATTAGTGTACTATGGGTAGTTGTTGGTTTCAGCCTGGCGTTTGGTACGTCAATCGGTGGATTTATCGGTAACCCAATGGATCACTTCATGTTCAAGGGTGTACTCGACGGCAAGCCCTGGTCGCTGGCTGCTTCGATTCCGCTGGTTGTCTTTGCTTTCTTCCAATTGAAATTCGCCGTTATTACACCGGCGCTCGTAACAGGTTCGATGGCCGAACGTATCAACTTCCGGTCGTATGTCCTGTTCATGATCCTGTTTAGCCTGTTCGTATATGCACCTTTAGCGCACATGACCTGGCATCCAGAAGGTATTCTGTTCAAGCGGGGTGTACTTGATTTTGCAGGTGGAACGGTTGTTCACATGTCGGCTGGTTGGGCTGCTCTGGCGGGTGCCTTGTACCTGAAGCGTCGGAAATCGCAAATCGAAGCGAGCTACTTTCCACCGGCCAACATTCCTTTTGTTCTGTTAGGAACGGGTCTGTTGTGGTTTGGTTGGTTTGGTTTCAACGCTGGTTCTGCAGTTGGCGCTACTCCCCTGGCAGCTTCGGCTTTCGCTACCACCAACACCGCTGCGGCTGCGGCTGGTCTGGCCTGGGTATTGTTTGATGCAGCTAAAGGCAAAAAAGTATCAGCACTTGGTTTCTGTATCGGTGCGGTGGTAGGTCTTGTGGCTATCACACCAGCGGCTGGTTTCGTTACGGTCCCGACGGCAATTTTCATCGGAACTATCAGTTCCATTATTTCGAACTACGTAGCACATCTGCGCTCAAAATCGACACTCGACGATACGCTTGACGTATTCCCTTGCCACGGTGTTGGGGGTATGGTTGGTATGGTTATGACGGGTATTTTCGCTTCAAAAGGCATTAACTCGGCCGTTACGGTTGAAGGGCTGGCTTTCGGCGAAACGGGTCTGTTCATCGAGCACATGATTGCGCTGGTAGGCGTATCGGCCTTCGCATTCGGTATGTCGTTCCTGCTACTGAAAGTTACCGACCTGATTCTGCCACTACGTGTGACGGAAGAAGACGAGAAAGTTGGTCTGGACGTTAGCCAGCACGACGAATACCTGATCGAAGCGTAATTTATTTATGTATGAAGTAGGATATAGGTTGTAACCAGTCGCGACATATATCCTACTTCATACATACTATAACATACATCGGCAGAGCCACAGGCACCTGTCTGGCCCAAACGTCTGACAGTTTTATCTGTGGTTTTGTTGTACTCATGGAGCCGCTCCCACTTGGGGGCGGTTTCCTGCTTTTATAGAATTCGAAATTATAGACTCAATGCCAAACTATTTCTTCTGGAGTAAGTGTTACTTTTGCTGCGTTACCTGTTTCTGAAAAGGATTGGCAACCAGGAGGACGACCTCCCCATCATGGGAAACTGGTTCGGGACGACCCGACTTTAAAAGTCTATGTCATGTCTTGGATTTATTTAGTTTTCGCTGGTCTACTGGAGGTTGTCTGGGCTTACTCCATGAAACAGTCGGATGGTTTTACCCGGCTTGTTCCCTCATTAATTACCCTTATTGCTATGATTGCCAGCTTTGCCCTACTGGCTTTAGCGATGTGTACGCTACCACTGGGTACGGCCTATACGATATGGACTGGTATTGGAGCAATAGGGACATTTATTCTTGGTACTCTCCTGCTTGGCGAACCGATCAATTTTATGCGCTTGCTTGCTGCTTTCTTGATTATAGCTGGCCTTATCCTGATGAAGCTGTCAGAACGCTAACTGTTGTCAATCGTTCGGGAGACAGGGCCTATTACGTCCTGCTTCCGGATTTGATTTATGACAGCAACGTAGCAATCAAGGCCAAAATAGCGGGAAGCGCTTGTACGTAAAAGATGGATTTCTGCGCCGTTAAGGCACCGAATATACCAGCGACTATGACGCATCCCAGAAAGAAATAAGCAACGTACTGCGCCCATAGGACGTCCTGAATGAGTAGTGACCAGATCAAACCGGCGGCCAGAAAACCGTTATACAACCCCTGATTAGCAGCCAGCGATTTAGTAGGTTCAAACAAATCGGGTGGGAATGAGCGAAAGGTTTTGCGCCCTCGTGTCGTCCAGGCGAACATCTCCAGCCATAAAATGTAAATGTGCTCAATAGCAACAAGACCTATCAGTACGTCGGCTAGTAATTTCATGATTGGATTCGAGTTAACTTTTCGGGTGTGAATATGCAAAAAATAGATTACTAACTACTTAGTGCGCTGCTCTTTCTGAAGCCTTTACCCGGTCTGGCCCGATATTTGATTTAGCCAGAAAAACGGGCTTTATACATGCTACGTAGTAACTGCTACGTATGGTCCATTGAGAAGCCAAAAAACTTTCTCCCAAGATGACCTCAAACCAACGACTAATCCTTACTACGTGCCTGCTGATGATCAATACGTTATGTATGGCGCAAACGAGTGTGCAGAAAATCAGCACACAAACCAGCCAACGTTCGGATGAAGAAAAACCGATTCTGGATCAGGCAACCGGGCAACGACTGACGATAGATCAGTACAGTCAGTTAACCAAAAAAGACCCATTCGCCTATCATTTAGTACCTCAATACGACGAATACGGCCAGCCACGGGAATATCTGATGCGTGCGTCGACCGCCGAAGAACAAAAAACGCATCGCTTCCGCGACCGTGATCCAGCAAAACAGCCCAAAGGCGGTCAGATAATGTCACCATTCGTTATGACAGGACTAGATGGTAAACTCTATCGCTCTACCGAATTAGCCGGGAAAGTAGTGGTGTTGAGTTTTTTGATTAGCCTCGAAAAAGAATTCTGGGATGAAAAGCAATCGGCAGAGTTTGCTGCGGCTCTGCGCACGCACCCATCTGCAACTGCACCAGTAGTATTAGGCGTACTAAACAGCGAACAATCAAAAGACGATAAAAATCCGATACTTAAGAGCTTGCCGTTTGTGCCAGTGCCGAATGCCTACGGGTTTCACAATAAGTTTCATATAACATCGGTTCCAACAATTATTGTTATCGATAAAACCGGAAAAGTAGCAGCTAACCTTCAAGGACCAGGTATTTATGACCGATTGAAACAGGTGCTCACGGCGCTGTATTAGATAGGTATGCAGTATGATATAGGATGTATGAAAACTACTTAAAATACATCCTATATCATACTGCATACATCTTTTCATACTTCTTTCTCTTCCTGATCTAGTTTATGCTTTAGATCGAAAGTTTGCCCGGCGAAAACAGTTAGAATTTTCTGCTCATCGAAAGCCCTTTTTACGGCAATCATGGCATCGCTGAGGGCGGCCTGTGCATTGGTTGCGGATGGATTTATCCAGAAATAGAGAACAAACTGCACATTATTATCGCCAAAATTCCGGTAATGTAAGTCAACCGGGAGCGTATCAAGCACAAACGGAAGCTGCTTAACGGCGGCTATGGCAACCTGCTGTGCGTGCGTCATATCGTCCAGATACGAAATGCCGCCGTTCAATTCGATACGTCGGTGACCAATCCGCGAAAAATTAGTGATGGGCTTCTGAAAAACGTCTTTGCTCGGCAACTCGACCGTTTGCCCCTTGCCATTATCAATGACAATAGATCGGAGTTTGATATCCATTACTTTACCTGTGAAACCGTTCGTCTCTACGGTATCGCCCACCTGAATCGGTCGCGCAACGGCTATCATAGTACCCGAAATGAAATTGGCTGTTAAGTCCTGAAAAGCGAATCCAATAGCCAGGGCAATTACACCCGCTCCGGCCAGAAGCGAGGTTACCGTTTTCTCTAACCCCAGAATCCCGAGTGCCATAAATAGCCCTATGGCCATAATCACTACGTGCACAACTGCTCCTGTCAGATTAACGAGCGAAAGGTTAGTGCTAATCCGATTGAGTCCCCGCACTACCCAGCGACTGATCCAGCGCGCCAGAAACGTGCAGAAAAGCAGTAACAGAATGGCCAGCGCCAGTCTGGGCACGTAGCGAATGACCGTGCGAATCCAGGATGTAAGTTCAGCGTAAATGAGCCCGGAGGCCTCCGAAAAATCCATAATGTGCAGTACGTAGTGGTAACAGGAGAACGACAGAGCTTTCGATTGTGTTTCATCATTACTAAGGTTGGCCGTACCTTTGCACCCACAAACCAGAATTGCTGATGACATCGACCGCTGCCATTTACCTCGATAATGCCGCTACTACCCAACTTGATGCCGAAGTATTGGATGCGATGTTGCCTCTAATGACCGAGCAGTTTGGCAATCCTTCCTCCATTCACAGCCACGGTCGGACGGTGCGGACAGCTATCGAAAAAGCGCGTAAAACGGTGGCCATGTTGCTCAATACGTCGCCCGCCGAGATTTTCTTTACATCGGGCGGTACCGAAGCCGACAACACGGCGATACGTAGCAGCATTGAGACGTACGGTATCCGGCATGCCATTACGTCGCCCCTGGAGCACCATGCCGTGCTGCACACTCTTCAACACCTGGCCGAACTGGGCACCATTCAGTTAAGTCTGGTTGATATCGATCCTAAAGGACGTATCAATCTGGCTCACCTTGAAGAGCTCCTGCAAAAGCAACGTAACGTTGCAGGTGGCCGCTCGCTCGTTTCGCTGATGCACGGTAACAATGAAATTGGTAATTTGCTGGATTTGAACCAGGTAGGGGAGATTTGCCGCCAATACGACGCTATTTTTCATTCCGACACGGTGCAGACAATGGGCCATTTTCGGCACAATTTGCAGGAATTGCCCGTCGATTTTATTGTTGGTGCCGGACATAAATTTCACGGCCCCAAAGGCGTAGGATTTCTCTACGTCAATGCTGACCGCGTTAAGATTCACCCGTTTGTATATGGGGGTGCACAGGAACGTAACATGCGTGGAGGTACTGAAAATGTCTACGGAATTGTTGGTTTGGCGAAAGCGTTGGAAATCGCGTATCGCGATATGGAAAATCACCGACAGCACATCACTACGTTAAAACAGCGAATGATTGACCGATTGCGGGAAAAAATGCCCGAGGTTCAGTTCAATGGCGATTCGGCCGACGTAGTAAACAGTTTGTATACAGTTCTGAATGTAAGCCTGCCGCCCTCCGACATTAGCGATATGCTCTTATTCAGCCTTGATATTGCCCGGATTTCAGCATCGGGTGGGTCGGCTTGTTCGAGTGGCTCGAACGTTGGCTCACACGTACTGGCTGTTCTGCCGGAACTCGATCCTAATCGCGGATACGTTCGTTTTTCGTTCGGTAAGTATAACACCGCCAGCGAGATAGATTACGCCGTCGATACGTTGGTGGGGTTGTATCAGAAAGAGCTGGTTCGGTAAGTAACGTGGGCGGAAGCCCGCAATTGTTGGTATAATACTGCGGGCTTCCGCCCACGTTTCAATATGAAAGCAATTGGTTTTAAAACCTCATTACCCATTTCGGAGCCGGAGAGCTTCATTGAGTTTGAAACGCCCACACCACAACCTACGGGCCGCGACCTGTTGGTAAAAATAAAAGCCATTTCGGTAAACCCAGTTGATTTTAAAATCCGGCAGAACAGTGCTAAAGATACTGTACTACCTGAACCAAAAATCATTGGTTGGGATGCCGCTGGCGTTGTCGAAGCCGTAGGTAAGGAAGTAAGTCTATTTAAACCCGGCGACGAAGTTTACTACGCCGGCGACCTGACCCGATCAGGTACGAACGCTGAGTATCAGTTGATTGATGAACGTATCGTAGGGAGAAAACCGACTACGCTCAATGAAGCCGAATCGGCTTCTATGCCACTTACTGTACTAACCGCCTGGGAAATTCTCTTCGACCGCTTACGTATTAGTGCCGATAAAGACAGCGGAAAGAGCATTCTGATGATCGGTGGAGCCGGTGGCGTGGGTTCTATTGCTATCCAGCTAGCCAAAAAACTTGCCCATCTGAAGGTCATTGCTACAGCCTCCCGACCAGAAACGCAGGAGTGGTGCAAATCACTGGGAGCAGACGTAGTCATAAGTCATCAGAATCTGGTGGAAAACGTGCGGGCGGCTGGCTTCAAAGAGGTTGATTTTATTCTGGACTTTGTGGATATCAACGGTTACTGGGATGCAATAGCCGAACTCATTAAACCACAGGGACATATTGCTTCCATAACTGGTTCGTCGGTTCCTCTAGCACTCAACAAGCTGAAAAACAAGAGTGTTACGTTCTCTTGGGAGTTTATGTACACCCGCTCCATGTTCCAGACCGACGACATGATTCAGCAGCATAACATCCTGAGTACCGTGGCAAAGTTGCTGGATGATGGTACGTTGAAAACGACGCTGAACAAAACGATAATCGGCTTCACCGTCGAAAACTTAAAAGAAGCCCACCGCTTGCAGGAAAGCGGCAAAACCATCGGCAAAACGGTGATTTTGTATTAATACCGATTTCAATTCCGTAGTGCGTATCACCCCTAACCCCCTGAAGGGGCCTTAAGTTAAGTATAGTCAAGCAGAGCCTCTTCAGGGGGTTGGGGGTGATACGTAAAAGCTAGTATTGTGAAACCGTCCGCGCTACTAGAGCAGTGCTGCACCAAAAACACCAGCGCTGTCGCCGAGTTTGGGCTTCAGGAACAACGTATTAAGTCGACCGTCGTTAAATACGTATTTTTTTGCCCGTTCAACACCTTCGGTATACAGCAAATCGACGTTGCCGACGCCCCCGCCCAGCACAATTGCATCAGGGTCGAGCATATTGACAATCGTAGAAACAGCTCGACCAAAATTTTCCAGAAGCCGCTCAACAGTGACCGTTGCGAACGTATCGTTGGCAGTTTGATAGCGGTCGAGAATGGCCTTTAGCGTACGTTTTTCGCCACTTTGCTCATGGTAAAATCGTTCGAGAGCCGGGCCAGAAATAACCTGTTCGTTGCAACCCCGTTTACCGCAATAGCAGGGATAGCCATTTTCTTCGAGAATGTTGTGGCCCCACTCACCGCCAATTCCCTGACGACCAGCCTGTACTACTGGTCGTCCGTCGAGGCCGCGAAAAACGACACCTCCGCCGACGCCCGTTCCGAGAATAACGCCGAATACCATCCGAAAATCAGGAATAACTTCCTGAACGCTGCCCATGGTCGCTTCCGAAAGGGCGAAACAATTGGCGTCGTTGGTAGTCGTTACGTCGACGTTCAGTGCACGGGAGAGGTCTTCGCGAAATGGCAGCCCGTTGATGCAGACCATGTTGGAGTTTTTCATGGTTGCCGTTTCTGGATCAATGGTACCGGGTGTGCAGAAGCCAATTTTATCGGGCTGGATACCGGTTTCGGCCTTAACCTGATCGATCAGTTTGACAATCTGATTAATAATATGCTGATAGCCGTGGTGTGCTTCGGTGGCGATTCGCTTGCGGATAATCACGGCATCGGGCGAAGGGGCCGACAGAATAACCGCTTCTGTTTTGGTCCCTCCTAAATCAACCCCCCAATACGTTTGCATTTGTTGTTACGCTAAAAATGAAGTCAGAAAGCCGACGTAGTACATCGGCTGGCTGTTTGGTAAAACGACAAATTTAATCGGGTTGACAATACGTTTACTTCACCTTATAAAATTTAGCGCCAAACAGGAAAATAACAACGTAGCAGATAATTGGCAGGTAGTAAGCAGTTGCTACGTCCTTATCGGCAAGTTGCCCCATGATCGGTGGGAACAAAGCACCACCCACAACGCCCATCACAATAAACGATGAAGCCTGTTGCGTATGCTGCCCCAACCCTTTCAATCCTAAACTGAAAATGGTCGGGAACATGATGCTGAAAAAGAAATTAAGCATGATGAGGGCAATGAACGAAGGCCAGCCGAAACTTTGGGCAATCAGCAGACACATTAGAATACTGCCCAGCGCGAAACCGGCCAGCATTTTGTTCGGTGCAATGAATCGCATCAGATACGTACCAACAAAGCGTCCGACCATCATCATAACCATACTGAAGGCAAAATAATATGACGCTTTTTCCTCCACGAATCCCATCTTTTCAACGCCGTAATTGATGAAGAAAGCCCACGTACCGCCCTGTGCTGCTACGTTAAAAAGCTGTGCAATGACGGCGCAGATAAAATGTGTATGTGAAAAAAGCGTTCTGGGTACCTTTAAATCAGCGGGTTCGGTAGGAACTGCATAAGCATCGGCCTCTGCTTCGATAGCATGGGCATCCTGAACGGGCGGCACTTTTACGAATGAAAATGCGATGGCAATGACTAGAATTACCGAACCAATGACCTGGTAAAGCAGTTTCACCGACTCAAGATCGTTGGAGTGCTCCTGACCAGCCCGTAGAATGAAAAAACCGCCAATAAGTGGCCCGATAACCGCACCTAACCCATTGAACGACTGGGCAAAATTGATACGTTGGTCGCTGGTACGTTGATCGCCCAAACCCGCTACGAAGGGGTGCGCTACCGTTTCAAGCGTAGCCAGTCCACAGGCAAGAACGAACAGCGCAATCCGAAAAAAACCGAACGATTCGGCGTTGGCGGCTGGTACGAACAGAAATGCACCGGCAGCGTACAATCCAAGTCCAAGCAGAACCCCGTTTTTATAGCCAAACCGTTTCATGAACAGTCCCGCCGGAATTCCCATGACGGCATAAGCCCCAAAAATGGAAAACTGCACCAGCCCCGACTCAGCTTTCGAAACGTGCAATACGTTCTGAAAATGGCGGTTCAGTACGTCGCCCATAGTGATAGCGATGCCCCATAGCATGAATAGCGACGTAACAAACACTAACGTAACGAGGTATTTATTTTCGGTGAAGGCGGCTTTAGTAGCCGGATTGACTGCGGGAATTGCCTGCATGAGTTAAGGTCGAAATTTTGAAGTAGTAAAGCACTTACTGGCTCCAAACTACCTTTTGAGTTGTTTTTTAACCGCAACGACGGCCCGGCACAAAGAGCGCTAAGGTATACGCAAAGGTTCGCGGAGTTCTCTGCGAACCTTTGCGTATACCTTAGCGCTCTTTGTGCCGGGCCGTCGTTGTAGTTTAAAGAATCTTCTACTCGTCGGTCATTTCTGGGTCGGGTTCGGTGCCGTCGTTATTACCTAACGTATCACCATTGCCGTAGTTGCGGGTGTCTGGTTCCATGTTAGGGCTTCCCGAAGCGGCTCCCATCCCTGAATTTCCCGACTGAGCGTCCTGCTCATCTATTGGCGTAGTTGGGACCGTATTCGCGTCGCCCGACAAATCCGTTGGGTCGTATTCCTGATTTAACATTTCGCTTTGGTCGGGAATTTGAATAGGGCCGCCGGTATCGGGTTTGAACGTCCTCGACTGCTCATTGAGCATCGCATCCTGATTTACATTTTCCATAACGTATTGATTTTTTATCTGTGTTTTACCTAGACCAATAAGAACGGGTAATTGTTAGAAATAAAATGAACCGCGCGGGCGGCCCCGAATAGGTAATGAAAAATGAGTAATTGATTGGGCGTCGCACTTGCCAATCAATTACTCATTTTTAATTACCTATTCGGGGCCGCCCGCGCGGTTCATTCGTTAGGCTTAGCCCCGCGTAAATACCTCCCAAAGCCGATGGTATAGCTTGGATGCGTAGGCGAGTATATCATTGCGAGATGCGTGAATCGTAAAGGCCGAAAACTGGTTCTTCGAACTAGGCAGTGGCTCAATCTGGATCGTACGGTCTGATGTCCAGCGACCTTCCTGCCTACGTACCGAACCCGTCAATCGGAGGCCCGCATCCATCAAATCCATGCGATATGGCTTAGAATGATTACTTCCGGCCATCTCCCGCGAAAATCGCTGAAGTCGATTTGCCTCATACCATGTCAGTTTAGGCATCTGCCACTGTCGCTCATTTCGGTCGTGGCGGCACAGCATTTTAACCGATAGTAACGATTGATTGATGTCGGGGCGCGACGATACCTGAAGGTCAAGGACTTCCAGGGGCGCTGTCTCAATGTCGGTGGTGAGTTCGATTTCCATAGCTGATAAAGTGTATGAGTATATTCGAAATGATTCCACAAAAGTAACTCCGGCGGCATCATATTGGTTATAAATACTCACGCACTTATTAACCGGCCCGAATGGAATTGGTTAACCAACCTATTGGCCTAAACGTAAATCATCTTTCGGGTCATGCCGCCATCGACAACAAAATTCTGGCCCGTAATGAAACTATTTTCAGGAGCAATCAGAAACAGAATCATACGAGCAATGTCGTCGGCCTGACCAACGCGCCCTGCCGGATGCTGTGAATGATCTTCTGGACTTAATTCTTCAGACTTTGCTTTGGCCTTTTTCTTTAATGCTGATACGTCGATCCACCCTGGACTGATGGCATTGACGCGCACGTCGGGGCCAAGGCTTACTGCCAGCGAATGAGTTAAGGCCAAAATACCGCCTTTACTGGCCGAATACGCAAACGTATCAGGTTCCGACTGAACGGACCGCGTCGAGCACATATTGATGATACTTCCCTTTTGAGCAGCCAGATAACCGGCTGTGTGCTTTGAACAGAGAAATGCCCCCGTCAGGTTGGTGCCAATCACCCGATTCCATTCTTCGAGCGTTAATTTGTCGAGCGGCCGCTCAATCATAATGGCTGCATTGTTAATTAACGTATCAATATGGCCGAAATGCGAAACGGTTTGCTCGGCTGCTTTGCGGACGTTGGCATCGCTCGATACGTCACAACTGACGAAAAGAATCTGGGCCGACGACGCTTTAAACGCTTCACGTAGTTCAGCAAGAGCGTCGGTGTCCGATTCCCAGATGGCTACCCGGTAGCCGTGGGTTAATAGATACTGTGTAGTTACGCGGCCAATTCCCTGACCGCCCCCGGTAATGATAGCTGTTTTCATATGAGTTGGATAAGTACTGGAAGTTTCTGAACAACGAACGATTGAGCCAGATTGGTAACACATGACGACCCAGATGCGTTAAAGAAATGCATATCCTTATCGAACGGGACAGATAAATTCTGTCCGACGACTCCATGCTTCAGATTGCTTTTTCACCAGTTTACCGGCTTCGATTACCTGAAGGACACCGGTTTCCGATGCTCAAATACGAACTCATTCACGAACAATTACTTTACGAAGGCACCTGCACCGATGGCAATTTTTTTGCTCCCTCACCCGTTGATGACCGCTGGGTGCTGGGCGTTCATACTCCTCACTACGTTCGTTCATTAAAAGAACTGACTGTGCCGCCCGCCATGATACGTCGGATTGGCTTTCCGCTGACTCCTGAGCTGATTCACCGCGAGTGGGTTATCACACAGGGAACGATTGACTGTACGCAAATTGCCCGTTGCGACGGCGTAGCGATGAACGTAGCAGGTGGTACGCACCACGCATATCCTGATCGAGGTGAAGGGTTTTGTATGCTGAATGACGTAGGAGTGGCTGCTCATTATTTGCTCGCCAATGAGCAGGCAAAGAAGATACTGATCATTGATCTGGACGTACATCAGGGCAATGGAACCGCCGTTATGTTTCAGCAGGAGCCGCGTGTCTTTACGTTCAGTATGCACGGGAAGGATAATTATCCGCTCAAAAAAGAACAGTCTGATCTGGATATTGAATTTCCGACGAACACCACCGATGCTACGTATCTGAATACGTTAGCTGATACGTTGCCGCAATTGATTCAGCGCGAACAGCCCGATTTTCTGTTCTACATTTCGGGGGTCGACATTCTGGAGTCGGATCGGTTGGGGAAATTAGAAGTAAGTCGCGAAGGTTGCAAACAGCGTGATACGTTCGTTTTTGAGCAGGCGATACGTAACAACTTACCCATTGTTGTCTCGATGGGTGGTGGCTATTCGCCCCGATTGGCTGATATTGTCGAAGCGCATTGTAATACGTTCCGGGTCGCTTCGAGCCTGTTTTTCTGATTTATTCGACGTAGCTTCACTTCTATTTGGTGTATCCGCAATAAAGCGTCTAATTGCAATCGTGAACAATAAACAAACGTAGTAGAACGCGGCTTTACCTGTGTTTTACAGCTATCTATGAAGCAGAATATTGTAAAAACGCGGCTGAATAACGGCCAACCTGTACTGGGTGTTTTAGCGAACAGCGCTGATCCGACCATCGCTGAACTTTGCGGTTTTTCGGGACTGGATTTTTATATGATTGACGGGGAGCACAGTCCTGTCACGACGGCACAGGTTCAGGACATTGTTCGTGCCTGCGAGGTAAGTGGTATTACGCCCCTGGTGCGGGTACGTAGCAACGACCCAAAACTGATTTTGCAGTTTCTTGACGCAGGTGTAATGGGTATCATGCTGCCCGGTGTGAGTACGGTTGCCGAACTTGAAGCCTTTGTCAAAGCCGTTAAATATCCGCCAGTTGGTACGCGGGGATTTGGGTTCGTACGGGCTAACGATTACCTCATGGGTACGATGAGCCAGGGAGAATACGTTGAATTTGCAAATGAGCAAACCCTGGTACTACCCCAAATCGAAAACAAGGAAGCCGTTGATAATTTAGATCAACTGCTTACTGTTGAGGGTGTTGATGGATTCGTCATCGGCCCCCGGGATCTGGCCATGTCGATGGGTTATTACGATGGCTCTGCTCATGATGAAGTTAAACGTACCATTGGGGGCGTAGTAGAAAAAATCAAAAAAGCAGGACTGGTTGTCGGCACGACCGCTGCCACGGGCGATCAGGCCCGCGCACTCATCGACCGGGGCGTATTATTTTGCTTAAATACATTTTCTGGCCTGCTTAAATCAGCTACTACCGATTTTATGAAGGGAAGAGGATAGGAGAGTGATATGTGATGTATGATGGGCCTTTAGGTGTGCCCGTTTACGATCTTGAAATTTGTTCATCATCTATCATACATCATACCTCTTTTTTTGCTACCTTTGCACCCTCATTTCCAAATTCATACAAAACACAATGTACGCAATCGTAGAGATCGCAGGGCAGCAATTCAAGATCCAGAAAGGGCGCTCTATCTATACCCACCGGTTAGAGGGCGACGTGGACGCTGCACTTGCCTCCGACAAGGTGAAAATTCTCCTTGTTGACAACGAAGGGAGCATTAGCATCGGTGCTCCGACTGTTGCAGGCGCAACGGTATCGGCCAAAATCGTCGAACATCTGAAAGGCGAAAAAGTACTCGTCTTTAAAAAGAAACGCCGTAAAGGATACAAAAAGAAAAATGGACATCGTCAGTATTTGACGAAAGTCCTGATTGAAGACATAACTATTTAGTGATCAGTCAATAGTCGATAGTCGATAGTGAATCAACAAACTGACGACTGGCGACTAACTACTAACGACTTTAAAAGAAAATGGCACACAAGAAAGGTGTAGGTAGTTCCAAAAACGGCCGTGACTCGATAAGCAAACGCTTAGGTGTCAAACTGTTCGGCGGCCAATCGGCGATTGCCGGTAACATTATTGTCCGCCAGCGCGGCACCAAACACCATCCTGGCAAAAATGTTGGGTTGGGTAAAGATTATACCCTGTTTGCCCTGGTTGACGGTATGGTTAAGTTCCGCCCAGGTCGTGACAGCCGGTCTTACGTAGATATCATTCCTGTTGGCCCTTCGGCTGTAGAAGTAGCTCCTGTTGCTGAAGCTGCTCCAGTAGCTAAAGAAAAAGCAGCTCCGAAGAAAGCAGCAGCTAAAGAAGAAGCTGCAGAAGCTTAATCGCTACGTTTACTGAAATGAATGAACCCGCTAGATACAGTCTGGCGGGTTTTTTTATGACAAAAACTAAAAAAATGATTGGCGTGTTACCCAGTAACTGAAAGCGAATCTTGACTGCATACATTTCGATATGAATCCGACAGTAAGCCGACCCGTATCCATCTTCACAGAAGGAAGTCCCAACCCGAACTCGATGAAGTTCGTGGTCAGTTTTGAGCTTGTACCAGCCGGACTTTCGTTCGACTACGCTACGCCGGGTGATGCACTGCTCGACGGGAAAGCGTCTCCTTTAGCCGTTGCTCTGTTCGGCTTTGATTTTGTTCGCCGGGTGTTTATCTCGGGCAACTTTGTAACAGTAACCAAAGACGACGAAACCGAATGGGACGACGTATTATTTGAAGTAAAACTTTTCCTCAAAGATTACTTTGGTGCGCAAAAACCTGTTTTTGCGCAGCGGACGATGGAGGCCAACACCACGAAACTGGATATGGACTCTGAAACTGTGCAGAAAATCAAAGCAGTATTGGATCAGTATATTAAACCTGCTGTGGAATCTGACGGGGGAGCAATTAGTTTTTATTCGTTCGATGAACCTAGTGGTATTGTGAAAGTGCTTCTTCAGGGCTCATGCAGTGGCTGCCCCTCGTCGACGCTGACACTGAAAGCCGGTATTGAAAACCTACTGACTCGACTGGTCCCCGAAGTGAAAACCGTAGAAGCAGAAGGGGTATAGTAAATAAGTCGATAGTTGTTAGTCGTCAGCCGATAGTCGCGGTCATTGTAAACCTAATGACTGGCGACTTCGTTTGCGACTTGCTAACCACCAATAGAGTATCGGAATGACCGTCCAAGATACCAGGATGCCAATGCACATTCCTCCTATAATCGATATCGCCAGTGGTTGTTGTAATTCAGAACCTAATCCACCACTGAACAGTACAGGTAAGAGCCCCAATACTGTTGTTAGAAAGGTCATCATTTGTGATTTAAGTCGACGTTGACCAGCCGAACGAATGGCGTCTATGAGCGACATTGTTTCCCGGCTTCGGTTCATGGTATCAATCTTCAAAATAGAATCATTATCCAGCAAGCCAACGAGAACTACCATGCCGATGGCGGATAATACATTCAGACTTTCGCCCGCCAGGTAAAGCCCCCAAACTGCACCCGAAAGTCCCAGAAAAATAATTAACAAGACAATAAGTGGTTGTTGTAGAGATTCAAATTGGGCAGTCAGTATACAGAATAGCAACAGAACTGCAATCGCGGCAATTATAAGTAATTCACCGAGGTATGTTTGATCTCGAAAATAACGCCCCGACAAGCCTGCAACTATCCCTTTTTCGGCTTGAAGTTGATGCGAAACCTGCTGCTCTAGGATGGGGATATCAGAACTCCTGACCGCAAAATCAACTGGGATATACGTGCCTTCTTTATCAGCATAGAACGCTTTGTAATCGGTTTGTGGCCGAACGTCAATCAGATTACGTATTGGAATAGGTTGTTTCTGCCGATTGTAGACGAAAGCCTGCCGCCAGCCTGCTGAAGTTTCCTGTGAGCTTGTTGCTGAAAGAACGAGCGGAATAAAGCGCTGCGCTGTTTGTAAGGTCGTAACCTGATTATTATTGAATATGGTCTTCAGGCGCT
The DNA here is from genome assembly GCF_014699005.1 of Spirosoma profusum. GTDB lineage: Bacteria > Bacteroidota > Bacteroidia > Cytophagales > Spirosomataceae > Spirosoma > Spirosoma profusum. The sequence goes on along the minus strand of NZ_JACWZY010000042.1, from coordinate 7,722 downwards.
GAATAACTGTTGTTTCATCCACATCGTACAGTAATAGTTTATCAATCTGTAGCCGAACAACCAATTGATTTTGCTGTCCAACACTGTTGCTTACCTCGTTTGGAGCGAACTGTGCCAGGTTGCGGGTAATTCTGTCTACTACGTCCCAATTGATTGGTTGCTGGCTCTCTGCATTATAAAGCTTGAGACGTAACGCTGGTTCGGTTGTGTTGAAGAGTTGTTCAAACACGTTACGGGCGGGTCTTATCGTGAAAATAGCTTTGGGAAATTGCTTCTTTAGGCGCTCGGTTAACGTAGTTGATAACATCGAATAATCTGACGATGAAGTTGTTCGCAAACTTACTAAACTCTCATTTTCCGCCTGCTGAAGTTGCCTGTTAAGAAGAAATTGTTGTTGGCCAATAAACAGGCTGGTGTATATAGGAGCTGGCTGTAGCTGACGTATCAATTGTTCGGTTCTGTGTTTGTTTTCGGCAACGGTAAGTGGTTCGTTCCAGTCGAGAACTATTTCCAGTTCGGTTCGGGTCACATCGGGCATGCCCTGCTTTTCAATACGTAGCGTTATCAGGTAAGCTCCTCCCAGTAACATAAATAAGCTAATGATCAAAGCCCACTTAAAGCGAAAGGCAGCTGAAAATACAAGATGATACATTCTGCCTAACCAGACCATAAATCGAGTCGGTGGCTGAATGGCCTTCATACTTCCTTCATTCCGGTAGAGTACGTAATAGAGCACGGGAACCAGTGTATAAGAGCAAGCTAATGATACGCCCAGCGCCAGCGATACCGAAACGGCCTGATCGAAAAATAATGCCCCCGCCAGACCGCTTAGCAACAAGAGTGGTAGAAAGACCGCCGAATTGGTTAGAACAGACGTAAATAAAGGGCGAATTACTTCTTCAGCGCCGGATACGCAGCTTACCTCTACACTTAGTCCTGCTTCACGTTTTTCCTCAATGTTTTCCAGAATAATAATGGCGCTATCGACAATTTCGCCCATTCCTAACACCAGCCCGGCCAGTGAAACAATATTGATGGATAAACCCAGTAGGTAAAAACCCAGAAACGTAACGGCAATCGAAATAGGAATCACCAGGCCGATCAATAGCGGCAGACGACGGTCGCGCATGAAAAAGAAAATCATGACAAACGTAAGCAGGGCACCAGTCAGTAAATTACTGACGAGATTGCTTATGGATAAATCCAGCAATTCGGTCTGATCTTGACTGATTGTACATTCGATTTGTGGGTAATCGGCTTTAAACTGTTTCTGTAATTTAGCCAATTCAGTACGTAGGTGCAGTAGTTGAGCGTTTCTCTGTTTAATAATGGCCAGACAGATGCTACGTCCTGGCGCCGGTAGCTGAACGCTGGATTGTCGTGTTGTTAAATTGTTGCCAATAAATCCATAGCTACCTGTGAGGGGCCGTTCGCGCAGGGTAACAGTTGCTACTTCACGTAAAGCAATCAGTCGGCGCGGGGCTTGTACGTGCGTTTCCTGTGCGGTCAGTACGTTGTCGGCAAAATACGTAACACGCGGATCGCTTTGGGCTGTTCCGGCTGGCGAACCGGCTGAGCCGCCGATGCTGAAGTAAAGTTTTTCAACGTCCTGCGGAGTTTGTAAGACCGACGAAAAACGAATGCTATACTGATAAGGGCCTTCCCGTATATTGAAATTACCCGGCTGGAGATTGGCCTGCTTTAGCACGTCGACCAGATTCTGTTCGGTAAGTCCTAAGCTGGCTAATTTAGCTGGATCAACCTGTACGACTGCTTCGGGCTGTGCTAAACCAGTCACATCAACCAGTGCTACGTCGGGAAGTTGTTCGATACGTCGTTTCAATACGTTCTCGCAGAATTCGCTCAGGGCTAAAAAATCTTCGCGGTACGTTGGGCCGGGTACAACGTTCAGGTTAAAAACCGGAATATCGCCAGCGCCAGCTTTGATGACTTTAGGGCGTTCGAGGTCGCGCGGTAACTGACCCAGTATTGCATCGATTTTCTCATTGGTTTCGAGATAAGCCAACCGGATATTTGTGCCATAATCGAAACGTAACGTGAGGATAGCTAAGCCGTTTTGTGTAACCGATTCAATATCGTTCAGGTGAGCCACCTGCAAAAGCTGATTACGTAGCGGCTGTTCTATGGTTCGCTGCAACTCCCTTGCCGATGCCGTTGGATGGTTCACCTGCACTGTAATTTCCGGTATGGGAATATCGGGCAGCAACGAAACAGGTAACTGATTAAAAGCCAGCACACCTAGTACCGCTAACGCCAGGGTGACGATGCAAACGGCAATGGGGCGGTGAATGAGGTAGTGGGTCAATGGTCTGAACCGGGATTTACTGGATTAGAATGATTTTCAGGATTTTGCTCGTGTGGCTATAGAAGGAGACACGTAGTAAAGCCGTTATTGCTGAATCTGCACGGGGGCGTCGTGGGCAAGGTTAAGATTGCCTGATACAATGACACGGTCACCGGCTTTTAGCCCTTCGCTAATGGCTACGTCGGTATCGTTTTCATAGGCTATTGTTACGTAGTTCCATTTGGCCTTCGCTGCCTGATCCGGCTTTGTCGATAGGTTATCTGTTTCAACGGTAAAGACTACCTTTCGCCCGGAACGCTCAACTACGGCCGTTTTGGAAATCACTATCTGATTCGGCAATCGTCGTTCGATGGTGATGCGGGCGTTCATCCCCTCGAAAAGGTGAGCATCCGTATGGGTAATACGTGCCTTAATCAATACTAGCCCCTGCGTATTTACAAATGGATTTATTTCCGAAACCTGACCAACGTAGTGGTGGTCGGGTAGAGCAATAGGCGTAATACGTACCGGCTGCCCAATTCTTATGGAAGCCAGTTCGCTTTCCAGCAGCGAAAACTCAACCAGAACTGCTGCCTGACTGAGTAAGGTGCAAAATGGTTCGTAGGACGTAATGAAATTATGGGTCCTGGCGCTCAGATTTGCAATTTTACCCGCATAAGACGCACGTAACGTAGTATATTCCAGTTGCTGACGGGCCATCATTAGCGCGGTTAGCGCTTTATAGTAGCCACTTTTTGTTAGTACGTAGGCACGTGAGTTTGCCTTCAAACTTAGTGTATCCAGTTCAGTTCCACCATATTCAGCAATTAGAGCCCGAAGTTGAACCTGGCTTTCGGCCAGTTGGTCCTGCGCCACGCGAAGAGCCAGGCGCTGGTCGCGGTCGTCTAGCTGGGCCAGCACTTGGCCCGCCGATACGTTTGAGCCATTGCTTACCAGAATTTGACGGATGGTGCCACCCACTCGAAAACTGAGCTTACTTTGCGCGGAAGCATGTATCAGCCCATTGGTAGTGGTTGTTAAGGCAAAAGAGATTCTTCGGGCAGGTTGGCAGCTAACGATGGGGTATTGTGTTGTAACAGCTGTAGTCAAAGCTGTGCTGTCTGGTTGATCACTAGATGAACTAACTGAGTGACAGCCAGTGAGCCATAAACTGCTTGCTACTATGAGTACTTGAATCAGAACGGCTGCAACGACTTTACTCATACTACCTCTAGAACACCATGATACAGAAAATGACGGATGCGGTTAATAATCGTATCTCTTAACTGTTGGTGGTCCACCTGAGACTGATGATCTGTCACTTGGTCACAAATACCATCTACGACTGAGTCAATACTACGGGTAGTTTCCAGTGCATCCAGAATCAGTATATTAATTGCATCTAACAAATGTTCACGAATGATCCCCGCGTGTGGATAAACATATAACAGCGTTTCGTAATAGGCTGGCTCAGTTTGCAGATTATCGATTAAATTCCGGTCGGCAGTTTGTCCGGCAAATTCGTTAGCCTCCGCCCAGTTCCATTCTGACTCAATCCGGAAACAGTAGGCGCTTTGTCGAATGGATTTCCGGCTAAATACCTCAAGGGGTAAGCCTAAAAAGGTATTCGTTTGTTGAGAATAGTGCTGCCAATGGCTTTTGAATATGGCTGGCTCGGGTAAAGTTCTGCTAAAATCTTGTCGACGGCACTCATATTGAAATACATCCGTAACGACAACCTTAAGTTGGCCCTCGGGAAGAGCATCAATAAAAATCTCCAATTCTTCGGCTGATTTATTAAAAAGAGAAAAAGCTTGAAGCGAATTCAGTAAGTGCTCGGTTCGATAAAAAGGGGAGGGCACTGGTTGTAGAGCAGCCGGTTGAGAAATGGCATGGTGAGAAGCTTCTAACTGCCTACAGACCGTTAATACCCTTTCATACAGTTTAGGAGATTCCAGCCAAAGCCGTTGCGCCATTTGTTCGCAAACCGTTGGATTGCGCTTGTAATTAGTGATGTGTACATAATTACAATGAACTGGTAATTGTGTAAATTCAGCCATTTTGTAATCACAGGGAGGGCCGAATTCGATAGGCGAAATATATTCAATTGGAATATTTTTGAAATCTGCATATTTTTTGAAGAGCAATTGCTCGACAAACACATTTAGGTAGTCATATTGGCATTTACCTAATTCAGCCTGATTTCTCTCAAGGAAGTCAGCGACGACAGTTGTGAACTCCTGAAAAAAGGAAGCATCATTTCCGCCTATAAAACCAGCATTAATAGCCGTTAGTCGACCGTACGCATCTTTGCAAATCCAGTCTGGAACATATTTAAAGTGAGTCAATATATCCTGATAAGCCTGAATATAATTATCGTGGTCATATTCAAAATTTTGAGCGGTCAATGAAGCCGTTAGCAAACGCCTATCAACTTGATTGAATAAATAGGCATCTGTGTCTAAATGAATAAAAGGCTCGTTCTGAATAGAGTAGGTATACAGTTTATTAGATACCCATAAATAGCTTTCATGCTTTACAGCTTCTAAATTGGTCTTTATGGAGCTATAAGGTAATTGTAATCTACTAGCTAGTTCAGCACCTATATCATCAGTCACTAACTCAGTTTTATTGAACAATTTTGAGAGCTGTAAACTACTTAATGACCAACTAAAAAGATTAAAGCCAGGAGATAACCAGCCACAGTGATAATCTATGTGCTCTGAAAATTCATTAAACCATGTACTTTGAATACTTTTCATATAAGAGTTGACCATACTAATGTTTTGTACGGGTATTTTAAAGTGTTCGGGCCTTAGAAAATATTTTCAGGCATATTTACGCCAATATTACATGGGAATAATTCAGCTATTAAAAGGGGTTGGCGAGAATATTACTATAAATTTCTGTAATTAATATTTGCTAAATTATTGCCTAGAAAGTCATAAATTAGTTTGAATAGTTGCTAATTTACCGTCATGAAATTTTAAAAAGTAAGGGCCGCTTTTTGTTTTTGTATATTGACCAATCTGCTTAAGGATTTTATTATCATTAATCTTGAATTCTTTTATTACTAATGCTAAATTATAATTGTGACTGCTCTGTTCTGTTGGTGAATAAGTTATCAATATTATCTTGCTTTCCTTTGCTAGTTTTATGTAATTAGTAATACGATCTATTGTGCAGCTTATGCAATCTGTCACGCTAGTAACAATTACTAGACTATTTATAATACTCTTGTGTTATTTTATGGACTTCATTTTCAATTGCCCCTCTGTCATCAGAACAACAGATAATAAATAAAGTGCACAAAAGCAATACATTAAGTAGTTTTATCATTTTATTCTGACTAGTTTAGCTCTGTAGAAAATGCTACTTGATTCTGTTTCGGTAATCATGGGGTTAGTATTAAGTAATATATCATCTGATGACTTTATAAAAGCTATACCGCTGACCCCTTTAGGCAATAGTATGTCTGCGCATACTTGTTTCCCGTCTTTTAATAATAGTACATAATACTTCATGTGCGCTTTAAATAACTCTGGTAACTCTGAACTTGATTTTACTTCTTTATAAATATCTACAGGTATACCTGTCCTATACGTTAAGAAAGTAAATCTATCAAAACAGTTTAGATCAACGAATTGACTATTGATTATTTGATCGTCATACTTTGATTCTATATTTTCATTTAATCCGTATTTTATATTCAGTTGAAAAAAAGCTGGATATAACTTTGTTACCAAGTAAGGATTGTTAGGTTTTTCTATATCATATTCGTATAAATTCAAATCTGGATTGTGTATTACTTGCAGCCTGCTATTTTTATCAATGTCAAAGAAATTTAGTGGACTTCCAAAATACATTTTTTCTTTCTGGAATATACTTTCTTTTTCATAGCCGGCGATAAATTTATGCGACTTATTGTTGATGTCATATATTGTAATAGATTTATAATTATTATATCCATGTTCTGAGTTAATGGGACCTTCAAAAGAAGGTTTTAAATGCTGAATTAAAAACACTTTTCCTTTCTCCTTAAATTGACGTATTCTAGGTATAATACCTGCTCCATAACTTAAAAGTGTGGTTTTGTCCAAAATAGATCTTTGTAATTCCCAACTTAAATTATAATAGAAAAAACCTCTTTCGCTGTTCACTACTATAGTATCAGAACCCAGAAAACCAATATTAAATATAGCCGAACCTAATCTATTTGCATCTTGGCCTAATAATGAAACCTTTTTTTTTACATATCCTTTTTTGTTAGCGAGATAAATTGTGTCAATATTGGCTAGATCACAAAGTAAAATATCCCCGTTCTTATTATTGTGATCTACTGCAGTAATTAGTTTGCCTTTTATGGGAACTGCTACAGTATCAAAAATTATTATTTTGAATTTTTCATTAAAATTCGGCCTTTTATCATCGTTCGAACTACATGATATGAATAGTACTATAACTACAAGGGGAAATAAACTGTATGTTTTCATTTTTTTATGATCTTTAAAAAGAGATATTGGAAATAATCATTACTATACCTCTAGGTATGATTTCATCCGTTCGCAAGAAATCTCACGAACGGATGGCCCCTGTTTAATTAATAACTGTTGATTAACATTTACAGTTAGAACCGGACTTTTGGCAATAACAAATAACAGCTCCAGTACTACCCACCGCTCCATATTTATCATTGGCTCCACCACTTGCTTGGGCTTCATTAAAAAATGATTGACTAAATGTCATCCCCATTGCTAATGAAGCGGTTAATAAAGAGAATTTTGCTATTTTTTTGCGGTTTACCTCTGTCATTTTTACTTTCAGTTAAGCGTTAAATAATTCATTGAACGCCACAAAATTCAACAGCATTTAGATATAATGCAATGGGTAATGTAACCCATTTTCTATTTACCCGAATATTTTATTAGAAGTAGCTAAACGGATCTAATACTATTAAGCAAATTTCTGTATTATTCATTATTGCGCATAAGTTCAAAAATGGAGAAGGTCATAAAATCTTCATTGTCAATAGATTTTTGCAATACTAAGCCTTCTTTGGAGACTAATACTAATCCTCCCCATACATCCTTGGGCAAATCAGTCTCTCCAATCTTATTGAAATTCTCATCAGCAATTATCACCGACCATTGCTGCTCGACAGCTACCCCAGTTTTGAGGTCATTTTTAGTGTATTCTACTTTTGCGGGTCTTTTTACTAATCTATAGTAATATTTTCGATAACTGTCGTAATGTAATGCACCATAATAAAGATTGTTAACATAATATACATAGCTATCTTCAGCATCGGAATATTTGATAGCAGAAGGCATTGAATAGATTTTATTGATCCGTGAGTTAATTTGTAAAGAAGGCAACTTCTTTTTTATGGAAGAAAACTTGAATCAGCCTTCGATCCC
>NZ_JACWZY010000041.1 GCF_014699005.1 Spirosoma profusum | reverse complement strand
GAGTGTAATTTTGAGCATGGCAGAGGAGATGAAAGGTCCTCTAAAATACACTAAAATATTTGCTTAACCCCTTAAGACGACGCAAATCGGTGGCGAAGCGCGGGGTTTAGATGGCGGCAAGTGGGTCAAAGGGCGGAAGCGTTTCATCTTGGTGGACACGCTTGGGTTGTTGTTAGCGGTGAAAGTAGTGGCAGCAAACACGGCTGAAAAGACGGGTGCCCAAGCTTTGCTCAACAAGATTTGGGCCACCTACTGGCTAAAAGAGCTCTGTGGCCGTATCGAGTTAGTGTGGGTCGATGCAGGCTATCAGGGGGACGAGCTTTATGATTGGGTGGCTCGATTAACCGGCTGGCTCTGGCAGGTCGTCAAGCGGAGCGACGACAAAAAAGGGTTTGTCTTATTACCCCGTCGGTGGGTGGTGGAGCGCAGTTTTGCCTGGCTAAGTTTTAACCGTCGATTGGGCAAGGACTATGAAAAACTGACCCGCAACAGTGAGTCGGCCATCTATGTTTCGATGTTACCTATGATGCTCAGAAGGCTCAACTAACTATTTTCAGACAGTTTCTGAGCTTACACGTACGATTTCGATAAGTAAAAACAAAAAATGGCATCCCATAGGGATACCATTTCAAATTACCCATAAAATTATGCCTGTTCCCTATATAACGTTTCGACCCAAAGTTTATTAAACGGTACCTAATATTTATGCTAATAAAAAGGACTATTGCTTCTGCGTCAGGTGCCGGTTGGCTTTGACGTAGAGAACTACGTCGGATAAACTCCTCAACCGATGCGTATCGCCAGATTAATTCATTTAGCTGGTACGTAATTAAATGCATAATCAACCTGATTCGCTCCCTGACTATCTATACCAGCAGATTGGAGTATGAGCGTTTCTTTGGCATGATGAGTTACATACAAACCAGCCGCGCTAAAGGAATCTAACGTAAATGTCATTGAGGCTAATGGATTACTGCTGTCTGTTAAAATCAACTGGGTATTGTTAATGGCTAACGACCATTTTCCTTTACTTTTTTTGTCGATTCCTGTTGGTCCAATGAATTCATATTTACCCGTATTGGTGAGATTTAGCATTTGCTTTGAATAGTCGAGTAAGTTCGAACTGCCTCCTCTGGTGTATAACGTGAATACCTTCCCTGTACTCAGACTGGCGTTTAAACTCTGAACCATCCAGCTACGAGATAATTGCTGAATAAGAATCGACCTTTTGAGTAAACAGTAGCACGTTTAGGGCAAATGGATCAGGTAAATTTAAGCGAGGTACGCCTTTGCTGACTATGAAAACATTTGTCCGACTTTTTATTGCGTTTCTGGCCGTTGGTTTACTGGCTATGACAGCTGCAAAACCCACCCGTATCATCTTTTTCGGGGATTCTATCACCCAGGCTGGCGTTAAGCCCGGCGGCTACATTGACCGACTGAAAACCATGCTCCCTGCCGATCAGTACGAATTAATCGGGGCCGGCATTGGGGGAAATAAAATCTATGATCTGTTCCTGCGTATGGACGACGATGTGATGGCGCAGAAACCCGATATGGTCGTTATCTGGGTGGGTGTGAACGACGTATGGCACAAGGCTACGTCGGGCACGGGTACTGATCCTGATAAGTTTGTGAAGTTTTACGAAGCGGTTGTCAAGAAACTTCAGGCGGCTAATATTAAAGTGGCGCTGTGTACGCCAGCGGCCATCGGCGAGAAAACCGATATGACCAATCAGCAGGACGGCGACCTCAACCAGTATAGCCAGTTTATCCGCGACATCTCCAAAAAATATAACGTACCACTCATCGACCTGCGTAAGGCATTTCAGGACTATAACCTCAAAAGCAATGCCGAGAACAAAGACCGGGGTATTCTAACTACTGACCGCGTTCACCTGAACGACGCTGGAAATCAATACGTTGCCGAACAAATGAAAAACGTATTGACGGCCGGAAAATAAACGAGCAATACGTTCCTGAAAACAAATGCTGACTGATAGATTCGGTCAGCATTTGTTTTTCAATACGCTTCCTTTTTGAGCAATACGTTGTCTGGATGTAAGTTGCAAACGATTGACTTTTAATACTGGACCTATGCTTTCTTCCAATTCATTAACCCAGCTTTTAGAAATTGATTATCCCATCATTCAGGCGCCCATGCTAGGGGTGACTACACCCGCTATGGTGGCCGCCATCGCTAATGTAGGTGGACTGGGATCGTTGCCGGTCGGTGGTTTATCGCCCCAAAAGACAATCGAGCTGATTCGTCAGACGAAGAGCGGAACCAACAGACCTTTTTCGGTCAATCTGTTTACTCATTCAACCACCGGTCCAGTTGATCAGGTTCAATTGGATGCCATGCAACAGCTACTGAAGTCAATTTATGACGAACTTGGCCTACCCTTTGAACACAAATTGCTGGCAGACTTTACGTTCTATAGCTATCTGGATCAAGTGGAAGTGTTGATTGATGAACAGGTGGAAATCATCAGCTTCACCTTTGGTACGTTGGAGCCGGATGTAGTTAGCCAATTCAAGAGTCGGGGCACTAAGCTGATTGGCACAGCTACCAGTGTACGCGAGGCAAAAGTTCTCGCCGATTTAGGTGTCGATGCCATTGTTGCGCAGGGAATTGAAGCGGGTGGGCATCGGGGCAGCTTTTTGACTGATGAAGACTTGCCACAGGTTGGCCTTATGTCCCTGCTTCCACAAGTGGTCGATGCGGTTTCTCCGCCCGTTATTGCCGCCGGAGGGCTGTATGATGATCGAACTATAAATGCTGCTTTCCTGCTGGGCGCTTTGGGGGTTCAGCTTGGTAGTATGTTCATTACCAGCGATGAAAGTGCAGCCAGTGATACGTATAAAGAAGCTGTACTTACGGCTCATGATACGTCGACAGCCTTAACAAGAGCATTTTCAGGCCGTTGGGCAAGAGGTATCAAAAATGGTTTTATGGAACGTATTGAGCAGTCGAACGTAACAATTCCTTATTATACGTATCAGAATATTCTGACAGCCGCCATGCGTACTTATGGTCAGCAACATAATCTGCGCGACTTTATTTCTCTCTGGGCGGGTCAAGCAGCTTACCGTAGCCAGCGAGGTAAGTCAGGCGATATCTTCTTATCACTGGTCGAAAAACTTAAGCGCTCAGTTTAGTCGCTGTCGTCCTGTAGTACCATTATATTAGCCGACTTATACGCTTTTTTGGCTAATGCGGGCTAATCCATAAAGTTATGGGTAAATTCAACTGCGAATAGCCTTGTCATAAGACCTGAATAGTAAGCCTGATTTATTGGTAAAATGCGCCAGAAATTATGGCCGCAATGCTCCGAAAATCCTAAACCGACAATCCATGAAAACCAAACGCAGAGCTTTTTTGCAACAGACCTCTGGTTTGCTGGGCTTATCCAGCCTGCTTGGTCTGACCCAAAACGAAACCCTCGCCAATCGTCTGGAAACGCTCACCGCCAAAGCTGATAAACCGTACGTAGTGTTTGTTACGGGCGATCATGAGTACAGCGGTGAACTCACACTTCCCTTAATTGCGGCCGAACTGGAAAAAAATTACGGTATGCGGACAAAAGTCCTGAAATCCGTACCCGACTATAATGGCGAAAAAGACATTCCCGGACTGGAATCGCTACGTGAAGCTGATCTGGCCGTGTTCTTCCTCCGCTGGCGTCTGCTCCCGCAGGAACAATTAAATTTTATCGATGAATACTTGAAATCGGGCAAACCTGTCATTGGATTCCGTACCACCACCCACGCCTTTAACTATCCCGACGGCGACGACCGTAAACGTTGGAATGCCTTCGGCGAATTTGCCTTTGGTAGCCCGCCGGGTTGGGGTGGTGCAGCTAAACATACGCACTACGGTCATAAGAGCACAACAGACGTAACGATTATCCCCGAAGCCGCTAAAAACCCGATACTAACGGGCGTAGCGCCTTCTTTTCACGTAGCGTCCTGGCTGTATCGGGTCAAACCCGATTACCCGGCCAAAGGTGCTACGTATCTGCTAATGGGGAAAGCGGTCGACCCGGACAAAGAAGCCATCGAAAATCCAGTGGCCTGGACGTGGCAGAATCAGTGGGGCGGCAAAGCGTTCATGACCACGATGGGACACCCGGAAGATTTTCAGATTGAGTCGTTTCAGCATCTGGTGATCAACGCCATTCACTGGGCGGCTGGCAAACCCATTCCGAAGAAATGGAAAGGTAAACTCGACATCAACGTACCGTACGGCCATCCTAAATAATCCTGATAATCAATATGAATAAATCGAGGCTCCTCAGCATTGTCGGCCTATTAGGTGTCGTTGTGCTGGCCTTTTTTGCCTTCAGCGCTTTTCTGGCTGGTCCTCCGGCGCTCAGTATCAAAAAGGAAGCACGTATCGTTTTACTCGGCAACAATCTTGGGTCGAGAATGATGAATTTCGGTACGTTCGAAACCGAGATGCAGCTACGTTACCCCACCGATTCACTGTTCATACGTAACATGTGCGACGGGGGCGATACGCCTGGCTTCCGGCCACACGCGTCCCGGTTTACGCCCTGGGCATTTCCAGGTGCCGAAAAATTTCAGACCGAATACGCAACAAATTCGGATAGCGAAGGGCATTTCGAAACACCTGACCAATGGCTGACTCGCCTGAAAACCGATATCATCATCGCGTTTTTTGGCTACAACGAATCGTTTCAGGGTAAAGAAAAACTGGACAACTACAAAGCCGAACTGGATGCTTTTATCAAATGGACGCTGAAGCAGAACTACAACGGTACGTCGGCTCCCCAACTGGCTATTGTGTCGCCCATCGCGTTCGAAGATTTGTCGGCTAAGTTCGATTTGCCCAACGGCAAAAAGGAAAACGAGAATCTGGCGATGTACACTAAAGCCATGCAGGAGGTTTGTGAACAGAATAAGGTTTTGTTTATCGATGCGTTTACGCCCTCAAAACAATGGTATACCGACAGTCAGGCCGACTTGACAATCGACGGTTCGCAACTGACCGAAGAAGGGTATAAAAAACTGGGTTTGTTGCTCGTTGACCAGGTTTTCGGGAAAACACCTTCCAAAGCGGAATCCAATCGGAAACTGGTTCATGATGCCGTTATGGAGAAAAACTGGATGTGGCATAACGATTTCAAAATTCCGAACGGCGTACACGTTTATGGTCGTCGCTACAACCCGTTCGGACCAGATAACTATCCGGCTGAAATTGAGAAAATCCGTCAGATGACTGCCATTCGCGATAAGGCCATCTGGCTGGCGGCTTCCAAAGGCGAAAAAATGGACGTAGCGACTGCCGACGAAAAAACGAAGATTCTGCCAGCCGTAAAAACCAATTACAACCCAGAGAAAAACGGCAGCCTGACATACTTGACCGGACAGGAAGCCCTGGCTAAACTGAAAGTGCCGGAAGGTTATAAAATCGAGTTGTTTGCCGACGAGCAGCAATTTCCAGATCTGGCCAAACCGATGCAGATGTCGTTTGATAACAAAGGCCGATTGTGGGTGGCGGTGATGCCCAGTTATCCGCACTACAAACCCGGCGATGCCAAACCCAACGACAAAATCCTGATTTTCGAAGATACCAACAACGACGGTAAAGCCGATAAACAAAGCGTTTATGTCGATAAACTGCACCTGCCGCTGGGTTTCGAAATTGCGAAAGAAGGTGTCTACGTATCACAGGGAACAAACTTAAAGCTGTTTACTGATACGAACGGCGACGACAAAGCCGACAAGGTAGAAATTCTGTTGAGCGGTTACGACGATCACGATACCCACCACAACAGCCATGCCTTCTGCGTCGACCCATCTGGAGCTATTTATTCGGGTGAGGGCGTTTTCCTGCATACTAACGTAGAGACGTCGTACGGGCCGGTTCGGGCAACAAACGGCGGTTTTTACCGCTATGCTCCTCAGCTTAAGAAACTTGAACGTACTGCCCAGCTTTCCATTCCGAATCCGTGGGGAATCGCTTTCGACGATTGGGGTCAGCCGTTCTTTGCCGAAACGTCAAGCCCCGATGTGCGTTGGATGATGCCGGGAAGTGTATTACCACGTTACGGCGAAGCCACGCACAAATCGGTTCAATTGATCGAAGAAGCGCACCGGGTACGTCCGACGTCCGGGCTTGAATTCGTTTCCAGCCGTCACTTTCCCGACGAAATTCAGAGCGATTTGCTGATCAACAATACCATTGGTTTTCTGGGAATGAAGGAACACACGATGGTTGACGAAGGCACTGGTTACAAAAGCAAACACCGGCAGGATTTGGTCGTAAGCGAAGACCGCAATTTCCGTCCGGTCGATATGGAATTTGCTCCTGATGGCTCGCTCTATCTGATCGACTGGCACAACATTCTGATTGGGCACATGCAGCACAACGCCCGCGACCCGCTACGTGACCACTCCCACGGACGTATCTACCGCATTACGTATCCATCCCGTCCGCTAGTAAAGCCCGCCAAAATCGACGGAGCGAGTATCGACGAATTGCTCGATAATCTGAAATTACCCGAATACCGAACCCGCTACCGCACCCGACGCGAATTGCGTGGCCGGGATGCGAATGAGGTGTTAGCCAAAATTGGCCCCTGGGTCGCGAAACTGGATAAAAACGACCCTCGTTATGAACATCACATGCTGGAAGCGCTCTGGGTTAGCTGGGGAATGGACAAGGTAGACCAGAAACTGCTACGTCAGATGCTGAAAGCCAGGGATTACCATGCACGGGCGGCTGCTGTTCAGGTGGTACGCTATACGGGGCATCAGGTAGCCGATCAGGCCGATTTGCTTATGCAGGCGGCTCGTGACGAGAATAGCCGGGTTCGGCTGGCTGCCATCGTCGCGGCTTCCTGGATTGGAAAAGCAAAGGGATTGCCAATCCTGGCTGAAGCCGCTAAAAAACCAATGGATGACTGGATGGTCAACGCACATGAAACCGCCGTAGCACACCTGAATGACAGGCTAGTTCAGAAGAAAAAAGAGGTAACTGTTACGTCGAGCCTGAAAGGGGCAGAGCTGGATTTATACACGGCAGGCCGGGAAATTTTCGCGAAGGAAGGCTACTGTATAACCTGCCACCAGGCCGATGGAAAAGGGCTGGCTGCGTCTGGCTTCCCACCTCTCTCTGGTACGAAGTGGGTGACAGGCAATGAAGAACGACTCATCAAACTGGCTCTGAAAGGCATGCTTGGTCCGATTGAGGTCGGTGGTCAGAAATATCCCGGCCAGGTTCCAATGACACCGTTTGGTGGTTTGCTGAAAGACAACGAACTGGCAGCCGTGCTAACCTACGTCCGCAATTCATTCGGGAATCAGGCACCGGCAATTACACCTGAGCAAGTGAAAAAAGTACGGGCTTCTACCGGACAGAAAAAGGATTTCTATTCACCTGAACAATTACTGAAAGAACACCCGATGGAAAAATGATACGTATCACCTGATACGTAGTATACTTCATCGCTTTACCCTTATTTATTGCTTTTATGTCTTTATCAAACGCGTGTCCTGTTGGTTTTAACTTACTTGCCTGGTCGGCGCCGATTTCGGAGAAAATGAACCCGATTGCTGAACGGCTAAAGAATATTGGTTACGATGGCATCGAGTGTTTTATTGATAATCAGGACGTAGCAGCCTATCGCCAGTTTGGGCAACATCTTGATCAACTGGGTTTGCAACGTACTACGGTCATGGTTGTCGGGCCCGATGAAAACCCGGCCAGTGAGTCAGCCAGCGTTCGGTCACAGGCAGTCGATTTTCTAAAAGGAGCCATCGATCGGGCGCACGCGATGGGCGCAACGGTAATCTGCGGACCCATGCACTCAGCATTCGCTACGTTCAGCCGACGCGAGCCTCAACCCGATGAATACGCCCACAGTGCCGAAGTGCTAAACACCGTTGGCGATTATGCCAAACAAGCCAGTATCGTGCTCACACCCGAAGCCCTCAACCGATTTGAGTGCTATCTGTGCAACACGATGGACCAACTGGCGCATCTCATTCGCCTGACCGATCATCCTAACGTGCGAGCGATGTTTGATACGCACCACGCCAATATGGAGGAGAAACGATTCCCCGATGCGATACGTACTATTGCTCCAGTTCTGGCCCACGTTCACATTAGCGAAAACGACCGGGGAACACCGGGTGCTGGTCACATCCCCTGGGATGATACGTTCCGAACCCTCGCCGAAATAAACTACAAGGGCTGGATGACCATCGAAGCGTTTACACGTAATGATATTGATTTCGCCAATTCCATTAACGTCTGGCGCGAGTACAACGACCCTTGGGACATCGCCGAAAATGGTTTGAAATTTATTAAATCCATGCAGGCGAAATACGATAATGTATAGTCAAGGTATATGAAAGCTATTCTATGTCGTGCATTCGGATTACCTGATACGCTCACGCTTGAGGACGTACCGTCGCCAATGCCTGGTCCCGGTGAGGTGTTGATTCAGGTGAAAGCCTGTAGCCTGAACTTTCCGGATACGCTCACGATCCGAAATATGTATCAGTTTAAGCCAGTGCTGCCATTTTCGCCGGGCAGCGAAGCGTCGGGTGTGGTGAAGGCTATGGGTGCTGGGGTTACGCACGTTAAACCCGGCGACCGTGTCTTTACGTTCGGCACGCACGGTGGGCTGGCCGAGGAACGAGTTGCAGACGCACGCGCTACGATTCCGCTGCCCGATGGTATGGACTACGTAACGGGCGCGTCGACGCTGTACGCATTTGGTACGTCCTATCATGCCCTCAAAGACCGGGCGCAACTGAAAGAAGGCGAAACACTGCTGGTGTTGGGAGCCGCTGGTGGGGTAGGGCTGGCCGCCGTTGAACTGGGAAAACTGATGGGCGCGACGGTGATCGCTGCCGCTTCAACAGATGAGAAACTGGCTGTATGTCAGGAGAAAGGCGCTACGTTCCTGATAAATTATACGACGGAAGACCTACGCGAACGTATCAAAGAAATCACGGAAGGTAAGGGCGTCGACGTAGTGTATGACCCCGTCGGCGACCGATGGGCCGAGCCAGCAATTCGTTCGTTGGGCTGGCGAGGACGCTATCTGGTGGTTGGCTTTGCCGGAGGTGATATTCCGAAAATTCCGCTGAATCTGGCGCTGCTCAAAGGCAGTTCAATTGTCGGTGTGTTCTGGGGAATGTTTACTCAGAAAGAACCAGCCTTAAACCGACAGAATATGCAGACACTGGCGATGTGGGCGACAGAAGGCAAAATTTCGCCCCACATTTCGAAACGCTATACACTGGCCGAAGCTCCGCAAGCCCTCACCGATATGATGGAGCGGAAGATTGTGGGAAAAGCGGTTGTGGTGATAGAGGAAGAATAAACTAGGATATATGAAGTATGATGTATGTCCTAATAGTCAATACTTCATACTTCATATATCGTACACTTATAGTTCTGTCTGCGCTACACTTACCCCGTTTTTGTTGTTGGCTTTTTTGACTTCGTAGGCCACAATTAGTTGATTGTCAATAACGATACCCGTTGCGTTTGTGCCGCTGATAGCGTTTTTAACAAACTGTGTTGCCGGATTTTGATCCGACGTAATGTGTTTGTAGGCGATGACCGAAGTCAGTCCTGTTTCCAAAGCCTGATTTTGTTCCCACAGCAGAACCGCCGATTTTGGGGCCGATGCCAGAAACGCGTTTTTCGCTGATTGATCGTCCAGTACAAACAGCCGTTTACCCTGCTGCGTAACCACTCGAATACCTGGCGAATCAGTCGTACCTGAAGTCCAGGCAATCAGATTTCCAGCCGAACTGGCGCTGGATGTTGGGCCAGAGTGGGGGCACCCGTTAACTTTCCAGTTATCGGCAAAGAGGTTTTCTGCTTTGGTGAACGTAGCGCCATTATCCGTCGAGATCATCTTATAAATATCGCGAATATTCTCCTGATTCTCACGGTAGTATAGATTCAGCGCGCCTTTGTTATCGACCAATAAGCTGATATTGCAGCAGTCGCAGGTGAATGGGTCGAGGGTTTTTACGTCGCCAAACTTGCCGCCCTTCGACGTAACGAATTTTAAATCCCGCTCGTGAGCCTTACCGGGAATGTCGTTCAGGTAAGCAACAGCAACTTCGTCATTGGCTAATAACGTAGCGTCAAAGAAACCACGTACTGTATTTGGTGTTTTATCCGCATGAACGGGTGCAGGCTGGCTCCAGGTATTGCCATCTTTCGAGACGCTGTACACGATTTGCAAATCCGATGGACGACCTCCTGATTTTGGCGCACTGCTATGGCCAGCATGAGCATCACCATGATCATGACCCGACTGAGCAGAAGCCGTTGGAGCGTTAACCGACGTACCGGGAGCGGCAAATACGGCCACGATAGAGCCATCTTTTTTGAACAACAGTTTCGGGCGCATGAGTCGGGAACTTCCCAGACCAACGGCAGAATAAATCAGCTTTTTATCGCCAAACGTTTTGCCTTTATCAGTCGATTCGGCCCAGTAAAAGAACGTAGTACCATCTTTGTCTTTTTCGGTCCATGATAGTGCTACGTTACCTTTCGACGTTTTCGCCAGCGTCGGAACAGCATAGGCGCGGGTTGTATCACTAAAATTGCCGGTGGTTGCGTAACTGACGGTTCCTAAGAGAAGTAGCCAGCCACCTACTAGCATAGATTTGAAAATCGTTCTCATGTCTTTATTGAACGCGTAATTTTTTGATTTTCTAATTACCTGTCAGCGAGTTATAGCTAACGTTAGATTACAAAAGTACACGTTGAAAAGAGACTTCAAACTTTATTTAGTAAGATTCTTAATAATATGGTTGATAAATGAAGGGGCTAAAACAGTTTTATAGCAAAGCTTATTTCTAGTACCGTATTACTTCTTCATCGGCTTTGCTGACATATAAAACGTTAATTTCCCGCCCTTTAGAATGTCAGAATGGGTAATGGTAGGTTTTGCTAAAGGCTGTCCATTCAGTAGCACTTTCTGAACATATACATTCTGATCGCTCTGATTAATGGCTTCAACTATAAACGTTTGGCCATTTTCGAGTTTAATCTGCGCATTTTTTACGGAAGGACTGCCTAAGGAATATTCTTCCGAACCAGGCACTACGGGGTAAAAACCCATCGACGAAAACAGATACCAAGCGCTCATTTGCCCACAGTCGTCGTTCCCGCCCAGACCGTCTGGTGTGGGTTTGTACTGCATCTTGAGAATCATGCGGATACGCTCCTGCGTTTTCCAGGGCTGCCCGGTCCAATTGTACAGATACGCTACGTGGTGCGCTGGTTCGTTGCCGTGGATGTACCCACCAATGATACCTTCGCGTGTAATGTCTTCAGTTTCAGCGAAAAACATGTCAGGTAAATTCATTGCGAACAACGTATCAAGACGGGTGGCAAATTTCTTCGGCCCGCCCATATACTGTACCAACGTAGCGGGATCTTGGGGCACAAAAAAACTAAAGTTCCAGGAGTTACCTTCGATAAATCCCTGTCCGTGTGTGCTGTGCACATCGAATTCCGATTTGAACGTACCATCGGCCAGCCGGGGACGCATGAACCCGATGGATTTGTCGTATACGTTCTGCCAGTTCTGGGCGCGTTTTTGATACATTTCGTACACATCCTGCCGATTTAGTTTCTTCGCCAGTTGCGCAATGCACCAATCATCGTAGGCGTATTCTAACGTATTGGAAACCGACGTACTATTGGACGTAGCTGCAATGTATCCTTTATCGATGTACTCGCCAATGCCTTCATAATCACGGTGATTGGACGTAGCAATGCAGGCATTCAGGGCTTTCTGGGCATCGCCTTTGAAAACACCTTTGATGATGGCGTCGGCCAATACCGATACGCTATGGTAGCCGCTCATGCACCAGTTGTCGTTGGCGTAGTGCGACCAGATCGGCAGCATTTTCAACGGACTTTGGTCGTAATGGGTAAGCATCGACTGTACCATATCGTTGTTACGTGCCGGTTGGATCAGATTGAAAAAGGGATGCAGGGCGCGATACGTATCCCAAAGCGAAAAGGTCGTGTAATTGGTGAATCCGTTGGCCTGATGAACATTCTGGTCTAGCCCTTTATATTGTCCATTGACATCCATATAGGTCGTTGGGTTTACGAACGTATGGTAAAGCGACGTATAGAAATTGACCTTGTCGGGTTCAGACGCATCAATCTGAATTTTAGACAATTCCCGGTTCCAGGCGGTCTGCGCTTGTGTTTTAACCTGCTCAAAATTCCAGTGCGGAACTTCGGTCTGCATATTCGCCAGCGCATTCTCCTGACTTACCGGCGAGATGGCCATCTTGAGTTTAATTTTCTCGCCTTCCTGCGTAGCGAAATCGAAATACATGCGAATCCGCTTACCTGCGATTTCCGGGAAATTGCGGGTCTGGTCGAATTTTCGCCAGAAACCCTTGTATACCTGTGGTTTATCCTGACTTTGCTGGCCGTATGCTTTAAATGGCTTCGAGAACGACAGCGCGAAATACACCGTTCGGGTGCGTGCCCAGCCGTTGGTTTGTCGATAACCCGTAATCAACGTATCATTCACGACGCGCACATACGTCCAGACGACCTTATCGTCGTAGTTGTAAATGCCGTGCATCAAATCCAGAATCACGTGCGACTGGTCGGATTTTGGAAACGTATACTGATGGAAACCAACCCGATTAGATGCCGTCAGTTCGGCCAGAATGTTATGGTCGTCGAGTTTAACTTTGTAATAACCCGCTTCGGCCACTTCATTAGCGTGTGAAAACGCTGACCGATACCCACTTTTCGGATTCGACGCGACGCCCGGATTTAGTTGCAGAGCGCCTTGCGTAGGCATAATCAGGAAATCGCCGAGGTCGGAGTGGCCCGTTCCGCTAAAGTGCGTGTGACTAAAACCAACAATCGTCTTGTCTTCGTATTTATATCCAGCACAGTAACGATACACATCACCGTTGTATTTGCCATTGAATTCATACGACAACGTATCCGAATCGGGACTAAGCTGAACGGCTCCAAACGGGACGGTCGCGCCAGGAAACGTATGCCCCATTTTTTCCGTGCCAATCAACGGGTGAACGTAAGGGACCAAATTTGGCTGGGCGAAAGAAAGGAAAGCAAAAAACTGAAAAAGAACGAAGAGGATAACTTTAGTCATTTTTAAGAAAATACCGATTATGGATAAATAGAAGCTAAAAAGGTACGAAAAGCATTCGGAAGCACACGCAGCTTTCAGCTTGAAAATAATTCTGATTGACTAATTTCCTTTAGGGTAACTTGTTCGATAACGTAACGATCTGTGCGATTTTGCACAGATTTTAGTAGTATAGTTTGAACTAGTTATTTGATAAATAGGCTGTTACGTACTGGCACGTCGTTTGGCTTTATTCTCTGTGAATAACAATAGAGAAAATGGATAAGGAACTTGCCCCAGAGATAGCCAATCGAAGCCGTAACCGAAGCCTACTGATCGGAGTACTGATCGTAGTGGGGCTTGTGGTTATGTTGCTGTGGGCAAGAAACGCACTTAAAACGTCGGTTGAATCGAGCCGAATTCGGATGGCCGTAGCGGAGACCGGCCCCGTCGAAAACTCGTTGAACGCAACAGGCGAAGTTATTCCAGCTTTCGAGCAAATCATCACCAGCCCAATCCGGGCCAGCATTCGGCGAATTTTACTCTTACCCGGTACGTCTTTAAAACCCGGCCAACCCATTCTCGATCTCGACAAATCACTGTCTGAAATTGAGCGGGAAAAAATCGCTGATCAACTGGCGCTGAAACGTAATGGAATCGATCAACTACGCATGAAGCTCAACAAAAGCCTCTACGATGCCGAGGTTAACGATCAGATCAAACAGCTCAATATCAATAAATTAAAAGCCGACGTAGAAGGGGCTCGACGATTGCAGAAAGTGGGAGGGAGCACCGGCGAAGACGTAACCCGCGCCGAAAATTTACTACGTGTTGCTGAATTGGAAAAAAAGCAACTAGAGAATGATCTGGTTTACAACCGACAGTCGATGGGGGCGAGTCTGCGCGAAACAACACTCCAGGCGCAGATTGAAGAAAAAAACCTGAAAGAACTGGATCACAAACTAAAACAGGCTAATATCATCGCCGACCGACCCGGCGTGCTTACGTGGGTGAATGAGAACATCGGTTCATCGGTAAATGAAGGCGAAATACTGGCTAAACTGGCTGATTTGGGTAGTTTTCGAATTGAAGCTTCCTGTTCCGATGTGTACGCCAGTCAGGTAAAAGCTGGTCTGCCCGTCATAATTAAGGTGAACGAAACGAACCTGCGCGGACAAATTTCTCAGGTAAAACCCGCCGTCAAAAATGGGGTCGTACAGTTTGTCGTTCAGCTCGATAACAGCCACCACGCATCGTTACGTCCGAATATGAAAGTTGACGTATTTGTTATCACCGATCGGGTTGCGGAAGCGGTTCGGGTAGCAAACGGGCCGACGTTTAAGGGTAAGCATAAACAATACGTCTATGTATTGCCCAAAGGCAGCAACGTAGCACAACGACGAGAAGTAACGATTGGTCTGACCAACTTCGATTTTGTGGAGATCAAGCAGGGGTTACAGGCGGGCGAACAGGTTATCCTGACCGACCTGAGTGAGTATGAAAACCTGGAAGAAATCACGATTGACCCGAAGAAACCCTGACCGTTATGAACCGCTTCTATTTTTTATTTCTCGGTTTGTGGCTGGCTGGCGAAACGAGTTTCGGACAAACGCAGAATATTACGTTGAACGAAGTATTGCAACTAGCGCAGAATCAGTCGGTAGCGGCCAAGCGAGCCAGTACGCAGTTACGTACAAACTACTGGCAGTACCGCTCATTTCTGGCGCAGTTTCGGCCTCAATTGAGTCTGGATGGTACGTTGCCCAACTTTACCCGGTCGTACATACAGGTGATACAACCCGATGGAAACATTCAGTTTGAACCCGTGTCGTATAATAACTCGACGTTGACTTTATCACTGAGTCAGTCGATTGCACCAACGGGCGGAACCGTTTTTGTGCAAAAGCAACTTCAGCGATTCGATAATTTCATTCAGGGAAACACGCTGTATAATGGTATTCCGTTCGGGATCGGGTTGAATCAGCCGCTGTTTCAGTTCAACCCGATGCGCTGGGATCGAAAAATTCAGCCTCTGTTATACACCGAAGGCAATCAGCAATCGCTGGAAGCTCGCGAACAGGTTTCGCTATCGGCCACTACGTTGTATTTTGATTTGCTGGTGGCTCAGGTGAATCTACAAATTGCTGAAACCAATCGTGTTAATAATGATACGTTGTACCACATTGCTCTACACAAACTCGATCTGGGCAAGATTTCGCAGAACGACTTGCTGCAACTGCAATTGAGCGTATTGAATGCCGAGAAAGATTTGGCGTCGGCCCGTCAGACGGAAGCTGTGGCTACGTTACGTCTGAAATCATTTGCGGGTATGCGCGATACCGCTCAATTGCAACCGCTCAGACTGGCGATTCCCAATCAGTTACCCATGCTGACCGTCAACGTTCGGCAGGCGCTTGACGAAGCCGTTGCCAATCGATCCAGCGCCATCGGCTTCCGTCGGCGACTGCTGGAAGCTGAACGCGACCTCGAAAAAGCGCGTAAAAATAATGGTCTGAATGCTACGTTGGTTGCTGGATACGGTCTGTCGAATCAGGGGCCGAATCTGGGCGATGTTTACGTCCGTCCGCAGAATCGGGAGTACGTATCACTACAGTTTACCCTGCCAATTATGACCTGGGGGCGGGCGCAGGCATTAGTTGAAACCGCAAAAGCGAATCGTGAGCTAACCCAGCAGACTGTCGAACAGGACAAACTCACCTTTGAGCAGGAAATTTTCACGCAGGTTACATTGCTTCAGATGCTACGTCAGCAGGTTACACTAACCGAAAAAGCCGATCAGATTGGCCAGAGCCGCTATCAGATCGCGCAGGATCGTTTTAAACTCGGCGACCTGAGTGTAACCGACTTAGGTATTGCTACGCAGGAAAAAGACCGCGCTCGTCGCGACGCCATCATCGCCCTCCGCGACTATTGGCAGGCATTTTACACACTCCGTTTATTGACCTTATACGATTTTGAAACAAACCAGAAAATAAAATAGCAGAGGGCAGAGGCTTGGGGCATTGGGTAAAACCAGCTTCCAAACCAAATCTTATGCCCCATGCCCTCACCCCAATGCCATGATACACCTCAAAAACATCGAAAAAGTTTACCGGACCAGCACCATCGAAACGCTGGCGCTTAACAACATCAATCTGGATATTCAGAAAGGTGAGTTTGTGTCAATTATGGGCCCTTCGGGCTGCGGCAAGAGTACGTTGCTGAACGTAATGGGTCTGCTCGATGAGCCGTCGAAAGGTACTGTCGAGCTTGATGGACAGCCGGTTACGCAGTATCGGGATAAGGAATTAGCGCGGCTGCGGAATCAGAAAATCGGATTCATCTTTCAGAGTTTCCACCTGATCAATGATTTATCGGTACTGGATAACGTAGAGATACCCCTGCTTTATCGATCTACCAACGGCAAACCTCGCCAGGAGTACGCCAAAGAGGCTTTGACGAAAGTGGGTCTGGGCAATCGCATGAAGCACTTTCCAAAGCAATTGTCTGGTGGTCAGAAGCAACGGGTCGCCATTGCACGCGCCATCGTCGGTAACCCGGACATCATTCTGGCCGACGAACCAACCGGCAACCTCGACAGCGGAATGGGAAATGAGATCATGAACATTCTCCAGCAACTCAACGACGAAGGTGCTACCATCGTGATGGTTACGCACGACGAACAAATGGCCAAACGCACGCATCGGCTGGTGAGGTTGTTCGACGGGACACAAGTTTTGTAAAGAGCGAATGCCAATCGGCAGCTTTTCCTAGCGCTAGCCCTTCACTTTTTCGCTCATTCTCTCCGCATCGGCGGTCCGATTTCGCTCTTTAATTATGCTACTGAACTACATAAAAATTGCCTGGAAGGTATTGCTGAGGCATCCGTTCTATACCTTCATTACGTTGTTTGGCATCAGCCTGACACTGACCGTGTTAATGGTGCTGACTTCTTTCCTCGACCATCTTTTGGGAACTCATTATCCGGAAGTTCGGCGGGACCGGTCACTGTATATCATGCAGATGGATATGCGGGATTCGAGCCAAACTTCCCGGAGTTCGGGGCCGATGAGTTTCAAGTTTCTGACGGATTTCGTGAAAACGCTGAAAACGCCTGAACGGGTAACCATCTGCACGTTCGTCAACAGCTCGAATGCGTACGTTGGTTCGCAGAAAATAAAACTGAACACGAAGTTTACAGACGCAGATTTCTGGTACGTTAACGGCTTCGAATTTTTGGAAGGCAAACCCTACAATGAACAAAATATTGCCAATGGTGACTACGTAGCGGTGATTACCGACGATTTGAAAAAGCAATATTTTGAAGGAACGGAGTCGGCTGTGGGAAGGGAGATTGAAGTCGAAAACATCCGATATCGGGTGATTGGCGTGGTCAGAAGTGGACCTATCACTCGACCGTTCAGCTATTCGGATATTTATTTTCCTTACACAACACCCAAAAGTAATTACCAACGTAGTGGTATGCGGGGTGGGTACGTCTGTATCATACTCGCCAAGAACAAATCTGATTTTGCAGCCATTCAGGAAGAATTTCAGGGCCGGATCGACCGAATTCCGTTACCCGGCGTTGAAGATGGATTTAAGTATGGTGTAGTGAATGTTGGTTGTCAGCCCTATGCGGAGAATTTCATTGGAACCATTCTTGGCGAATCGAGTAATCTTAATGCTATTTTTTTCGGTGTCGTCACCTTTATCATGCTGATGTTGATGGGTTTGCCCGCTATCAATCTGGTGAATATCAACGTCAGTCGCATCATGGAACGAGCTTCGGAAATTGGCATTCGAAAGGCTTTCGGAGCACCTGTCAAAAC
The DNA here is from genome assembly GCF_014699005.1 of Spirosoma profusum. Lineage (GTDB taxonomy): Bacteria > Bacteroidota > Bacteroidia > Cytophagales > Spirosomataceae > Spirosoma > Spirosoma profusum. The sequence goes on along the minus strand of NZ_JACWZY010000041.1, from coordinate 34,136 downwards.
ATTGGTCTGGCAGTTTATTGTCGAAAACATATTCATTACGTTTATCGGTGGTGCTATTGCGTTAGTCTTTGCCAGCGTTATCATCCATCTTATCAATGAAAGTGGCTGGATTGCTTACGCCGACCTGACCATCAACCTGAATGTGTTTCTGGTTAGTCTATTAGTTTGCCTGGTTTTTGGACTCCTGTCGGGTGTTCTCCCTGCCCTCCGCATGTCGAAACTTAATATCGCTGAAGCGCTAAAATCTTAAAGAGCGAAAGCCATCCGATTGCTTGTTTTCGCGCTAGCCCTTCACTCTTTCGCTCATTCACTCTTTATCATGATCCCTCATCTCTTTAAACTCATCTGGAATAAGAAGAAGTCACACGCGCTGCTGATCGTGGAAATATGGGCTTCGTTTTTAGTGCTGTTTGGACTGGCAACCTTGATTGTCATTAACGTCGGTAATTACCGGGAACCACTTGGGTTTACGTACGAGAACGTCTGGGCTATTGGCCTGAGAAATAATCAGGATACAGTTAGCATCGCTGATAAACAACAACGCATATTGCAGCGGCTGAAGGCGTATCCTGAGGTGGAGTCTGTGTCGCGGATGAGTGGTAATTTCCCCTTTTCGGCCAACCAGATGAACAATGGCATTGAATATAATAAACGGAAAGCACACCCCGATTTCTACGTCACGGATGAAGATTTCGCCAAAGTTCTTGACATTCCGATGACGGCTGGTAGCTGGTATCGAAACGTGGATAGCGTGGGCAAATACAAACCCATTGTCATTAATAAGAAGCTAAAAGAAGCCTTGTTCAGCGACGAAAATCCATTAGGGAAAGTCCTTAGTGATAAGTTTCGGGTGGTTGGGGTAGTCGATAAATTCAAGGCGAAAGGCGAATTTATGTCGGATAAACCAGCAATCTTTGAACTGGTTAAGGTCAATGAAACCTGGAACGATACCATGCTGATGCGCGTAAAACCCGGTACCGACGCCGTTTTTGAAGCGAAAATTGTAAAAGACATTGCGTCGATGGTAACGGGCTGGAGTGTAGAGGTCGACTACCTGGCCGATTCGCGGAAAAATCAGCATAACCTGGTGCTGGTACCAGTTATCATTGCATTGGTTGTGTGTACTTTTCTGCTGATCAACGTAGCGCTCGGTCTATTCGGAGTCTTGAATCTAAGCATCGCTAAACGCCGGGGCGAAATCGGACTGCGACGGGCGATGGGGGCCACCGGCAGTGGTATTTCAACGCAATTCATCGGCGAAATCTGGGTACTCGCTACGTTCGCCATGCTGATCGGTTTGCTCTTTGCCATTCAGTTTCCATTATTAAATGTATTCGACGTAAAGGCGGGTGTTTACGTAACGGCTATTATTATTGCGGTGCTGATTATTTATGCCATCGTTACGTTATGCGCCTTGTTCCCCAGTCGACAGGCCGCGCTGATTCAACCGGCAGTGGCGTTACACGAAGAGTAATTCTGAACTGGCATGTCTTAACCAGGATTTTTACAAAATTCAAAAGATTAAACAAGATTGCTGACCCCTTTTATACATCCTAAAAATCTTTAAAATCCTGTTTAATCTTTTGAATCTTGTAAAAATCTTGGTTCAGAACTATGCTTCTCATCATCGACGACGATATCGCCATTCAAACTTCACTTTCCTTGCTGTTTAGGAAAGAAGGTTTTGCCGTGCGTCTGGCCGATGGACCATTCGAGACGTTCGACGTACTGGCCGAAGAAACACCTGAGGTTATTTTGCTGGATATGAATTTCTCGATTGATACGTCGGGAGATGATGGATTGCGGTTGCTACGTCGGATTCGGGAACGACTACCGAACGTACCGGTGATTCTGATTACGGGCTGGGGAAGTATCGACCTTGCCGTGGAAGGGATGAAAGCCGGAGCGAGGGATTTTATTACAAAGCCCTGGCAAAACGACCATCTTGTTCAATCGGTACGTACTGCACTTAATCTGGCACAGTTGCCCACTACGTCGCCCGGTCGTCGTAAACTCGACCAGCAGTTTCAGTTCGATAACATTATTGGTGAAGATGCTACGTTGCTGAATATACTATCGACTATTGGACGTGTAGCACCGACTGATGCGCCTGTTCTCATCACCGGCGAAAGTGGTACAGGAAAAGAGCTGATTGCCGAAGCCATTCACCATAACAGCCGCCGAAAACGCCAGCCATTCGTGAAAGTCAACCTGGGCGGTATTTCCAGTACGTTGTTCGAAAGCGAACTGTTCGGCCATGTGCGCGGTGCTTATACCGATGCCAAAACAGATCGGGTTGGTCGATTTGAACTAGCGAATAAAGGCTCCATTTTCCTGGACGAAATCGGCGATCTTGATCCGGGCAGTCAGGTTAAACTGTTACGTGTATTGCAGGATCGAACGTTTGAGCCACTCGGGAGCAGCAAATCGAAGACGGTAGATGTGCGTGTCATCTGCGCCACCAACCGCAATCTGGAAGAAATGGTCGGCAAAGGACAGTTTCGCGAAGATTTGTATTACCGAATTAATCTGATTACCGTCCGGCTGCCCTCCCTCCGAGAACGTTCGGGTGATATTCCATTACTGGTCAATTACTTTGTCAACAACCTGAAAACCATTTACAATCGTCCTGATCTGCGGGTGAGTTCGGCGGCTCAGAAATGGCTGAAAAATCTAACGTTACCCGGAAATATCCGTCAATTGAAAAACATCGTTGAGCGCACCGTCCTGCTATCGCCTAACGACGAACTCCAATCCGACGATTTTGAGCGAAACCTTCCACAAACCCTGCCATCCACGCCAACCCTGCCTCAAGTGGGCACCATGACACTGGAGGAGATGGAGTACCAGATGATTCAGCGGGCGATGACGTATCATCACAATCAGGTAGCGAAGGTGGCTCGGGCACTGGGGATCACGCGTTTTGCTCTCTATCGCCGATTGGAGAAATTTGGAATAAGTCTGACTGATACGTCGGATCGCCAGGATTTCGATGATTTTACTAATTAACAGGATTTGTTTCGCCTTCCCGACGTAGCCAACTTCTGGTAAATCCGTTTAATCTTGTAAAAATCTTGGCCGCGTCGGCGGTCCGATCAGGCATGAGCTTTCGAACTCGTTATATCCTGTATATCATTACAGTACACGTAGCAATTACTGGGCTGCTTTTTGTCGTGCTACGTCAGGACAAGCTGCTGTTTATTGCCAGTGAAGTTGGTCTTTTACTCTCTATTTTCTTCGCCATACAGATTTACCGATCCTTTCAGCAGCCGTCTGAATTTATAGCGTCAGGCATCGAAGCCATTCGGGATAAGGACTTTACGGTCAAATTTGTGACGACGGGTAATCAGGAAGTTGACGAACTCATAACGGTATATAATCTCATGATTGACCAGCTCCGACTGGAACGAACCCGACAGGTGGAACAGCAATTTTTTCTGAACAAACTCATCGAAGCAGCGCCCATCGCCATTCTGATTTTTGATTTCGATGGAAATGTTGCGTCTGTCAATCCACGGGCCAGTACGTTATTATCGGTACAATCCGACGACGTAGTGGGCAAACCACTGGACGCGTTAGGGTATTCGCTGCTGGCGCAGGTGGCCGATCTGGCCGATGGCGAGTCGCGGATTATGAAGCCAAACGGCATCGAAACCTACAAAGTACTTCGGGCCAATTTTATGGATAGAGGTTTCCGGCGGTCGTTCCTGATTATCGAAGAATTGACCCCCGAAATCCTGGCTACGGAAAAAAAATCCTACAGCAAAGTCATTCGGATGATGGCGCACGAAGTCAACAACTCGATAGGAGCCGTCAACTCGATTCTCGACGTAACACATTCTTACGTTAGTGAACCCGATGTGCAGCATGCTGTGAAAGTCGCGATTGAACGTAACGACCGATTAAATCGATTCATGCGCCGATTTGCCGACGTAGTGCGACTGCCTCAACCGCAGAAACAACCCGCTGATGTAAGCGGCATTGCCCGTAACGTAGCGCGACTCATGCAGCCATTGGCCGAGGGTCGAGGTGTTACGTTAACTATTCTGGCCGATGAGCCAAACGTTCAGACTGTCGATGTGGAGCAGCTAGAGCAGGTGCTTCTGAACGTAGTGAAAAACGCAATTGAAGCTTGTACGTCAGGGCAATACGTTGAAATTATCAGTGCGTCTGAACAATTGCTCATTCGCGATAATGGGCAGATTATTTCGGATGACGTAGCGGGAAATCTGTTCAATCCTTTTTATAGCACAAAGCCCGAAGGACAGGGAATTGGACTGACGCTCACCCGCGAAGTGTTATTGAGTCACCAATTTACGTTTTCACTCGGAACCAATGATGACGGCTGGACAGAGTTTCGAATCGGATTTGCGTAAAAAAGAAAAAGCTCCAGCAGTTGACCTACTGGAGCAGAAGAAACTTAACTCTCTAAAAACGCTGATTCATCTGCTTTATTGTGTAGGCTGAAACAGATTGAGCTTTATTTTTCACTTTATTTTTGCCTTTTTCTCCTTTTTTACCGTTTTCCAGGCAACTTTTCTCAATTGGCGGGCGAAATCAGTGTCCACCTCATCGGGCTTGAAAGTCAATTTGACGGGCGATTCCCGAAAGAGAAAACTGTACCAAACTAACCCGCCTAAGTAGCAGCCAGCCGCGTTGGCATGATGAGAATCAAAAGCCAATTTGTCTTTATCCCAGCGATAACCCACATGTAATGAGTGCGTTTGGTCAGGTAAAGCTGGTGACTTTGCCTGTTTCGAATCGAACGTATCGTCTTTGTGATAGGCCCATTTCGAACTGGAGTTGATTTTCCAGAAAGCATCGCCATTCGGAATAATCGGAATCCCCAATTCATCGGCAATGGTATGATAAGCCGCTCTAGATTTCGCCCACATTTGCTCTGCACTCTTTGCGGAATCTCCAGTAGCAATCCGGCTAAAATCCTTTGAGTCAGTTCGATACGCCCAAGTCTGGTGAAAGACTACTTTTGCATTTGGCTGTAGTTTTTTAACGTAGTCGTACAGCTTTTGGGCGTAGGGACGATACGTTTCTACATCGCCGGACAGTATGGAGGCCTGTTGGATGGTAACAATATCCCAAACGCCATCCGATAACAGCGTTTTCAGTGATTTCCCGTTGTATGGTTTTCCCTGAGGATCATCGGGGTTTCGTTCGGCCGCTTCGGCATGGTCCCAGTGCCGTTGCAGCGAACTACCACCAATTTCGGCTCGCCCGATCACTAAGGCGTGACCACCTTCTTTGCTCAACTCAGGTAAATATTTCGATGCATTTTGCGAAAAGCTATTCCCAATCATAAACAGACGCAACGGTTTTTCGCTGCCGCTCGATTGTGCCAGTGAAAACGTAACTTCGACAGAGAAGAGAATTAAGAAAAGAATGAATGTCCTTCGGGAGATGGGGCTGACTTTGATCATTTTTAAATTACAAAGGCTTGTTAAATTCCTGAGTTAAGTTGTTGGTTATGAATAAGCTTTGAATTTCAGATACACGCTTAAAACGAGGAGTTTTTGTCATGCTGAGGCACGAAGCATTTTAATGCTTCGTGCCTCAGCATGACAAAACGGCTCTAACATAAAAGTTTAAACAGGTTCGTAGTAACTTTTCTCTAAAACCTAAACCGATTTAGTCATTTCTTTACCCATATAACGGCTTAATTGATTACAGATATGATTCTTGACGCGATTGTAACAGGCTTAGGGGCAATGGGTAGCGCAGCACTTTATCAGCTTTCCAGACAAACGCCCAACGTAGCAGGAATTGACCAGTTCGATCCTCCGCATACGTTAGGTTCGACCCACGGCGATACCCGAATCACGCGGCAGGCCATTGGCGAAGGGCTGCATTTTGTGCCATTGACGCTACGTTCCTATCAGATCTGGCGAGCACTCGAACAGCTTTCGGGCGAAGAACTTCTAACCATTACGGGTGGACTTTTTGTCGGGCAGCGCGACTCATCGGTACGAACACGTAACAAATCCGGTTGGCTTACGACCACCATTGAGGCCGCAGAGCGGTTCGGGATTGATCACCGAATTCTTGATACAGAAACGCTACGTCAGGAATTCCCGCAATTTCAGTTTCAGCCGAATGAAGTTGGTTATTATGAACAGGAAGCTGGATTTTTAAAACCCGAACGCTGTATAGCTGTTCAGCTTGATCAGGCCCGAAAAAATGGCGCGTCCGTTCATACGCAGGAAAGAATGGTTTCATTTGAATCAACCGTAGACGGAGTTATTGTTCGAACCGACAAAGCAACGTATCAAACTCGAAAATTGATACTTACTACAGGAAGTTGGATCACCGAATCGCTACGTAACACGCCCTGTGCCGATCTGCTCAGGGTCTATCGTCAGGTTTTATACTGGTTTGACATTCAGGGTGAATATGATCAATTTACACCCGATAAACTGCCAATTTTTATTCTGAATGATCGGGGCGTTTATGGTTTCCCGGCGATTAATGGACCAGAAGGCGGGCTTAAAGTCGCGACCGAAACGTTCGAACATACTACGTTGCCAGATGACGTAAATCGAACGGTTAGTAATCTGGAGATTCAAAAAATGTATGAGCAATACGTAGCGCCTAACTTCGTGGGAATTGGGCCAAGTTGCGTTAAATCAGTCGTTTGTTTATATACCATGACGCCCAACGGCGACTTCATCATTGACCATTACCCAAACAATCCCGATGTGCTTTTAGCGTCGGCCTGTTCGGGACATGGGTTTAAACATTCGGCAGCGGTCGGGCAAATTCTATCAGATCTAGCCTTGCAGGGACGTACCGAATTTGACATAAAGCCTTTTCAGCTAACAAACTTTTCATCGTTCACTACGTAGTCAAAAACAACTCGCCAATTGCCTGATACGTTACGTTAGACGACACAAAAGCAATACGTTAGCAAAACAATCATCTCCGGATTCCGATTGTACCTGTTAGATTAAATCACTACGTTACCTTAACAAAGAAGGATTTCTTAACCTAATGTTACTATGAATCAACTAGTAATTGCCATTACGTTATTAATAAGTCTGATTTCGAGGATACACGCTCAGCAAAACACAGCGCCGACTTCGTCAACAGCTTTACCACCCATGCGCCTGACGACAACCGCGTTTTCTGATGGAGGAATCATTCCCGTCAAATTTTCACAGGCTGCACCAAACGCGGCACCGGGCGGAGGAACATCACCAGCCTTGAGCTGGTCGGACGTACCACCGGGAACACAAAGTTTTGTGTTACACATGCATGACGTAGATGTCAGCCGGAATAAAACGACCGACGATAATCTGCATTGGCTGGTGTGGAATATTCCGGCTACTGCGACGAGTCTGCCCGAAGGCGTTCCGGCCGGCGCACAACTGGCTGATGGTAGTTTCCAGATGAATGTGTTTATGGCAGGTTATCGGGGGCCGGGTGCTGCGGCCTCGGGGCCTTTGCACCACTACGTCTTTGAACTGTATGCGCTGGATATTAAACTTGATGTTAAACCGAGTTCGGGCGGTTCAGAGACGCGCGTGGCGGTTTTAAAAGCCATCGATGGGCACGTTTTGGGAAAAGCTGGGTACGTTGGTTTGTTTAAGCGTCCGCAATAACTGTTCTGGGATTAATCTGATACGTATGAAAACCATTCAATTCCGAATTATCGGACTGTTTCTTCTGCAATTCTTTGTCATCAATCAACTGCTGGCGCAGCAGGAATTCGACGTTAGGAAGGTGCGCTGGGGTTTTTCGCCAAAACAGGTCAGAGATGCGGACACCCTAAAACCTACATCGGTAAAAAAAGAGAAAATTACGTATACCCGTGTACCACTGGCTGATCGGAAAGTTGGGCTTGAGTATGAGTTCAATGGCGATTCGCTACTGTCGGCAAACTATTATTACTACGTATTGCCCGGCATTACCGAAGCCGATGTAAAACAGACTGCTGTCGATTTAGCCGCCTTGATAACAGATAAATACGGCAAAGGTAAAACCGCGCAAGTCGGCGAACTTCAGACCGTTACGTGGCTAACTCCCCGCACGCAAATCCGGCTGGCACTGGGAAATACCGATAGAGGGTGGTCGCTTGAGATTACCTATTTATGCCGCGTCTGTTCCGGCGATCCTAAAGACGCAGAACAGGCGAAAAAACCGTGGAAACCATTGAAAGAGGTTCAGGATTTATAAGTTAATGCTTGCCTGTGATAGAGTCTTTTCTTCCCACTGAAATAGCCAGTTTGTGATTCTTTGAAATAACGTAGTATACCCTAAATAGAAATACATTAAAAAGAGAATTTTGAAAAAACCCCGTCGGAACGTAAAAGGAACATTTGCTCCTTCAATATGCATTATTAGAAGGCCAAATAGCCCGTAGATTCCTAGTATCCAAATGAGAATGGGTAGCCCCTGTTTGCTGCGAAAGAAGCTGAAATTCAGTGTAGTAAATGCTAAAAATGCCCAGACGGAATAGTTCCAGTAGGTATCGTGGAGAAGTACCGTATCGGTCATTTTTCCGTAAATGGTGAACAGATTGGTAAAGTAATTTCCCGATACAGTTTGGAGCGTTCCCAGATGGGTGCTGGCAGGCAATACTACGTATCCGCGAAGAAAAATGTAATTCCAGAAAATAAACGGTAGGAGACAGGCGACAGTCAGCATCGATGCTTTAAGGACGGCTTTACCTGGAGAAGAACGTAACGATTTGGCAAACAGCAATGCCGAACCAATGAAAACAAACAAAATGGTTTCGGTACGTATCCAGCAGGCAAAGGCAAAGAACAACGTAGCAGCTAGTAACGTACTACGTTGCGAATCATCGAAATACCGCTGAAGTAACATCACTCCAACAACAAAAAAAGCCGCATTGGCCCAGTCTGTCTGTACCAGAAACGTGTAGGCGAACAGTTCCGGACTACAGGCAAGCATAGTGACCAGTAAACCCGCCAGAAGCGGGTGTATACGTTCCCGCATGTCGGCGTAGAAAAATAGTCCGAAGGCCAGTACCATCACCGTAAGCCACAATTTCCCGAAAGCGAACGTACCGATTCCCCCAGCCGCCAGCAGGTAAAGAATCTGCTGCATGGCCGTAAAAGGTGCATAAAATGGCTGGTTGCTGAAAACGGATACCGACGGTAGATGCGCTGTGAAAACCGATGAAATAAGCGTACGTTCCCGTACGGCGAACGTAGCAATCAAGTCTGGCCCGACGATTGTATCGAAAGGTAAATTTGGGTACCACGCACATTTCCAGGCACTAATAAACAGCAGATACGCCCAGAAGCCCAGAAACGGTAGTTCGTATAGATGAACCATGAACTGTTTTCTGGCAAAGACATCACGCAGATAGGTGAACTGCCCACGTAGCAGCAGCAACGATAAAGCAGCCAGTAGGCCAAGTCCGATGAACATGGGAAAGCGAGCAATAGGTGCATGGGCGAACTGAAGTACAAAAGGCAGCACAGAACTAATACCCAGTCCCGCCAGCATCGACAGCCCCAGCAAACTTAGCCCCTTCGTAACCGGACGAAGTCGGGCCAAGACACCAAAACCTATCAGAAACTGAGTAACAATAAGGTATGCAACAGATAAGGTCATGGCTTCGATTTGTAATAGGTCCGCGCCTGTTCGGGTGTGTAGGCAAAGAAGTGCGGATCGTACTTTTTGAACTCGCCCATTACGAGCGGCCGGTTGTGCTCCTTAAAAGTCAGCAGGAAAATCTTGTTTTCGAAAACCCAGAACGTATGCGTTGCCCGTTGAAGCAACGAATCTGAGGCCGTCATATCCAGCAACTGGACTGACTTGCCTAAGTGATAATACAAAACGCTCGGATACAGCCAGTTGTAGCCCGTTGATCTGCCTAATTTATAAGCGTTTCGAATCAGGTAACGTTGGGGAGGAATCAAAAAATAATCGTTTGGCTGACAGCGCTGTCGGATGAGATCGATATAGGGATAAGCCTGCACGTAACCTTCCTGCCGACGTTCAGCTACGTCGGTCTTTTGGTCCAATCGCTCTCGCTGACTATAAAATCGGCTGATCGAATCGGAGAGCCATTCCCGATTTAAAGGTAACCAAAGCACTATGCTTACCAGCGTGCAACTGACAATCAGATACATCAATTGTACGTACCAGTAGCGCCGACGGGGAGGAATTGTTAGAAATCGTTCAGAAAGAATCGACATACCAGAATGAAGAGCCTACGTAATGCGAATATAGACTACCAAACCAGGATAGATACTACGTAACGGGCTATCGTCATTCGATCGATAACGTTATATTTGTATGAATATAACGACCTGGCTCAATTAAAAACGAATGCTCAGCTTTACGTTACGTACCGCCGTTGCAAGCGTTTCTCTTATTAGTGGGTTGACAATGAATGTATTGGCGCAACAGATCGATACGTTGGGAACCAGCCGGGTTTTTAGCCTGGGCTGCAACGCTACGTTAGTCTGGAAGGCGGGGTAAATAACATCTTCGACCGGAAATATGCCCTGGCCGAGGGCTTCCCGGAACCGGGCCGTAATTTCTTTATTAATCTGGTTATTAGTAATCTGTAAGGCAACATGAACGTACTGATTTTACGTACCAAAACGATTTTTTCCGCCGGTCTAACTATCGGTTTATACCTGCTGACATTTGTTGGTCATGCTCAGGCGCTAACCATATCCGGTGAAGTATCGAAACCATTGACCTTGCAGTCGGCCGATCTGAAAGCCATGACCCACACCGACGTAACGGCGAAAGATCGGGATGGCAAAGACCATACGTATTCGGGTGTCCCTCTGGTGGATCTGCTCAAACAGGCGGGTGCTACGTTAGGTAGCGAACTTCGGGGCGAAAACCTGACGAAATACGTAGTAATCAAGGCTATCGATGGGTACGAAATTGTATTTGCGCTTGCCGAAATTGATCCGGAATTTGCTACAAGAACCATCATTCTGGCCGATACTGTCGACGGTGGGCCACTAGCGCAAGGCGTTGGACCGTATCGTGTAGTGGTTCCCGGTGAGAAGAAACCAGCCCGCTGGATTCGGGAAGTAAAATCAATTGACGTTCGATTTGCTAAATGACAACTTTTGCCATGCTTCTGCTTCGGCGGCCTGGCTTTGTCAGCATGACAATAAATAGTAAAAAGATGCGTGTCTGGACGCTTGGGATTATAGGTATCATTGCCCTGGGAATGGCTTCCTGGAAGGCAGTCGATGACCCTGTGCCAACAGGACCCTACACGCTTCAATATCCAGCCAGTTTCGGGGGGAGATTTACGATTCCAGCCGATAATCCGACGACGCAGGAAGGTGTTTACCTCGGCCGGTTGCTGTTCTATGAACCCTTGCTTTCGTCGACAAAAACCATTTCCTGCGCCAGTTGTCACCAGCAGGCGCGGGCGTTTACGGACGGATTGGCCCTGAGCGTAGGTGTTACCGGTAAAACCACACAACGAAACTCTATGTCACTCACCAATTTGCTGTGGGTGCGGCAACTGTTTTGGGATGGACGCTCAAACAGCCTGGAAGAGCAGGCTTTAGTTCCGCTTGGTCATGCTGATGAAATGGGTTCTAAGCCTAATACTGCCGCGAAAGCACTACAAAAAACAACGCTCTATCCGGCCTTGTTTCGGCTCGTTTTCGGTTCCGATACCATTACCGATGTTCGCATTGGCAAAGCGCTTGCCCAGTTCGAACGCACCCTGATTTCGGCCAATTCGCGTTATGACCACTATTTGCTAGGAACGTATCAACTAACTGAATCCGAAAAGCGGGGCATGCAGCTTTTCAACTCGGCGCCTTCGATGGAACGTAACGTGCGGGGTGGAAACTGTGCTCACTGCCACGGCGGCCCGAAATTGTATCAGGAGGTATTTCACAATAACGGCCTCGACCTGAAAGTAACAGATGCTGGTCGTCAGGTAATTACCGGATTGGCATTGGATAATGGTCGGTTTCGCGTGCCGACGCTACGTAATATCGCCCTGACCGCTCCCTATATGCACGACGGTCGATTCGCTACGTTGGAAGCTGTTCTGAATCATTACAGCGAACATATTCAAAACGGCCCGACGCTGAGTCATGAATTGCCCGGCCAAACCAGCGGTTTTCACCTGACACGTAACGAAAAGTCTGACTTAATCGCGTTTATGCACTTATTCACCGACAGTACGTTTGTCAACAACCCTCAGTTCGCCGATCCGCATCATCGTGTACATCGTGTACATCGTGTAAAGTAGCGCGGTTTGGTCTTTGTATTTATGAAAAAGCTTTTTCTGTTTCTGCTCTTTTGTCCGATAAGTGTACTGGCTCAGCCACTGCGGGTGGCCGTAGCGGCCAACGCTCAGTTTGTGATGGAGGAACTGAAAACCGCTTTTCAGCAGAAAACGGGCGTTGCTATTGAGTCAATCGTGAATTCATCTGGGAAGCTTACAACCCAGATTCAGCAGGGTGCTCCTTATGACGTATTTCTGTCGGCCGATATGGAGTACCCGCAAACGCTGCACAAAGCAGGTTTAACGCTGGCCGCACCCATTATTTACGCCTATGGTTCGCTGGTGTTGTGGACGGCGGGTGATCTGCCTGTATCGGCCAATTTAAAAATCCTGTCCGATCCCGCCGTTCGGCACGTAGCGATTGCCAACCCAGCTACGGCTCCGTACGGTGAAGCTGCAATTATTCTTCTGAAATCCAGAAAGTTGCTGGAACAGATCCAATCGAAAATTGTGTATGGCGAAAGCATTGCGCAGGTCAATCAATATATTCTGTCGGGATCGGTCGAGGTCGGTTTCACCGCCAAATCGGTGGTACTAGACCCCAGTCTGACAAAGCGTGGTCATTGGGTCGATTTGCCAGCAAAAGAATATGCACCCATTGCACAGGGCGTAGTGGTGTTGAAACGTACCGGGCAAACTAAAGCTGCTCAACAATTTCTAGCCTTTTTGGGGAGCCCAACGGCTCGCCGTATTTTGCAAAAGTTCGGATACCAAATAAAATGATGAGTGATAAGTTAGCTGACGCATAAGCCTTTTTGGCGTCAGCAAACGTATCACTCATCAACAATAGCACTCATTTATGCCCATCGATTGGGGACCTATCTGGTTAACACTACGTCTGGCAGGAGTAACGACACTGTTGCTACTGGTAATTGGTATTCCATTAGCGGGTTGGCTGGCGTTGAGTCGATTTCGGCTTAAACCGGTTTTCGAAGCCATCATTAGTTTGCCGCTGGTTTTACCTCCATCCGTTGTCGGTTTTTATTTGCTGCTGACCTTTAGTCCGACGAGTAGCCTGGGAGCGTGGCTACTGAAAACGTTGAATCTACAATTGGTTTTTTCGTTTGAAGGGCTGGTGGTTGCCTCACTGATTTACAGCCTGCCGTTTATGGTGCATCCGATTCAGGCGGGGATAGAGAACCTGCCCGTTTCCTGGCGGGAAGCTTCCTATACGCTTGGTCAGTCGCCCGCCCGAACGTTGTGGCGTGTCCTGCTACCCAACTGTAAACCCGCTTTACTTACTGGAATCGTGCTTACGTTCGCGCACACCATCGGCGAATTTGGGCTGGTAATGATGATTGGCGGAAACCTGCCGGGGCAGACCCGTGTAGCGTCTATTGCCATTTATGATGAGGTCGAACTGCTTCATTTCCAGACGGCCCACACCTATGCAGCTTTACTACTAGCCGTGTCGTTCATCATTCTCCTGGTGGTTTATGCCATCAATAAACGGGTAACGGTATGATTGCCATCGACGTAGTGATGCCCCGCCTGTTTGCCGAAGGCTCCGGCGAACTTCGTGTAAAAGTTAACCTGGAACCGGGCAGCCTTACCGCACTGGTTGGGCCATCTGGATCAGGAAAAACAACGTTGCTACGTGTAGTGGCTGGTCTTGACGTACCGCAGCAGGGACGTATCGTGGTCGATAACATTCCCTGGCTGGATAATGAACAACGTATCAATCGGCCACCGCAGCAACGTTCGGTAGGGTATGTTTTTCAGGATACCGCGTTATTTCCCAACATGACTGTTCTTGAAAATATTCAATTCGCTGCCCTAAAGGACCAGCATCCATTGATTCAGGAGTTAATAGACGTAACGGGGCTTGACGCTTTTCGTGATCAAAAACCACTCAAATTATCGGGTGGCCAACGGCAGCGGGTGGCACTGGCACGAGCCTTGGTCCGTCGTCCCCAATTACTGCTACTCGATGAGCCATTTGCCGCACTCGATGCCCAAGCCAGTCAGGCGTTACGTCTGGTTTTGCTTGAACTGCATAAAACGTGGGGAACCACTACGTTGCTGGTGAGTCACCACGCCATCGACGTACAGACGTTGGCGGATCGCGTGATTACGTTGGTGCAGGGACATATTGAGTCCGACAGGCAGATTGAGCAACGTAGCGAATCTGTACGATTGCAGGAACGTATCACCCGTATTGAGTATGATGAGGCTCGGCATCAGTGGGTTGTAGAAACTGAAACAACTCAACTGACATCTAAAAACCCTGCCTGGAGCCAACGACGCGTAGGCGACTGGATAAGGTTTGATGTATGATATATGAAGTATGATGTAGGGTGTATGCCTTGGACTTCTCAACACCCTACATCATACTTCATATATCATAATCTACTGTTCTATCTTAATTCCTGTTTGATCAGCTATCAGCCCCTTGATACCCCAGCCGCCGAAGGTTTCAGAAACGGCGAGCCAGATTTCGTTCTTCCCCTGACTCAGATATAGGTAGATATCATCGAATTAATCGATGGTGCCCAGAAAACGGCAGTCTCGGGACAAAAACTCATCTTGGCCGCCAAAAATCAGTTTGCCATTAATATAGGCCCTGAATTGGTCACTGAAACCTAACTGAAGTTTCTTGATCTGCGGTGCTACTTCCGGGCGAAACGGGGTATTGGCAATTAGCTTGTGCAGGAACATAATTTGTTGATTCCATCAGACGGTTAGAACGTAGCCGTGATGCAGGAGCCTGTTCCTGTATACTTTAAGGAGAGTGAAGTGCGTCAAAAGGGACGTTTAGGTAGTCCGGTTGTCCTGATTGAGCAACAGAATATTCTGATGCAGCCTAAGCCACCGACCGTTCGTTATCGCTACGTACGGGGGTTCAACAATTTTTGCCGATACTAAAGACAAAGACATTGTTGGCATCAGTTACGACTTCGAAGGAACAGGTTCTGTAGACGCCGTCCGTTTTACAAAACCGGATGGTAACGTAATATTTGAAGATACTTTTGGCCAGGCAATAGATAAACCTGTTAATTAAAAAATGCTTGGTAAAGAGTTATGAATCAGTATATTGTATATTTTTATCTTTGAACTAAGTCTCTCGTTCAGGCGTTTATTCTGTATACCCTCAACGTCTGTTTATGCCTGATTTTAATCCTGGTTTGATCCTCTATACTGCCGACGCACTGAACGGTCGGGGGGAGGCTGTACTGGCACAATTTCCTGAAGCCGAGCGACTTGAAATAAAGCAGCATAACCGCTTGCCGGAACTCGGCATGAACCACTTCAAAATTAAATCCGACGTATTAGTACTTGGGCGTTTGAAAACGCAGGATATCAAGTGGAGCGGACGTAGTGCCGACTACATTGCGCCTAGTCTGGCCAACGGATGTTTTGGCGGATGTGCCTACTGCTACGTTGATCGGCATAAAGTCGTGAATCCCATTACGTTGTTTACCAACGTAGAAGAGAATATCGCCAGCGTCGATGCACACGTAATGAGCTTGCCCTGGCCTAAATCGGGAAACCAAACCGACCCGGAATTTTATACATACGATATTGGCTGTAATTCCGACATCGCCATCGACTACAGTCTGACGAAAGGCATTCGGCAGGTGTTTGAGTTTTACCGGGCGCACCCCCGTGCGAAAGCTACGTTTGCGACAAAATTTGTGAACCCGGCCCTGCTCAGTTTCGATCCACAACGGAAAATTCGGATTCGGTTCAGCCTGATGCCCAGTCACGTCAGTAAATTAGTGGATGTACGTACCGACAGCATTGAGAAACGTATCGCGGCCATCAACGACTTTTACGATGCCGGTTACGAAGTACACGTTAATTTCTCCCCCGTCATCGTTTACGGCGGGAAGCAGTGGCGAAACGATTACCGCGACTTATTTCGTCAACTCGACGTAGCACTACGTCCCGAGGTCCGGGCCCAGCTTAAGTGTGAAGTCATTTTTCTGACCCACAACCAGTGGCAGCATCAGGCCAATTTAGCCATCAACCCAAAAGCCGAAGAGTTATTATGGGTGCCTGAATTACAGGAAAGTAAGGTCAGTCAGTTTGGCGGCTGGAACATCCGCTACAACCACCAACTCAAGCGGAAAATGATTGAGGTATTTGAAGGGTTGGTCAGAGAGGAGATACCCTGGTGTGAGATACGGTACATTTTCTGAACCGGGATTTAGCTGTTTTAGGGATTTTCTGGATTTTGTTAATTGATAGAATGCTTCGAAGAAGCGAAAACAAAATCCAGAAAATCCCTAAAACAGCTAAATCCCGGTCCTGACTAATGACTATGCTGTTTCACATACTCATCCATTGAGAACCGGCCGGAACCAATAACCAGGAACATCAAAAGCAGTGCTAGAACAATAAGCGAGAGCCAAAGTTCTGAGTTTAAAGGCGAAAAACCCTGGCGAATATTGACAAAGAAAACAGCTGCAACCAGAATCGGAAGCTGGAAAATACACATCAGCCGTGTCAGGCAACCCAGCGCAATCAGAAAACCGCCTACCAAATGGGCAAACGCAACGTAATGAACAGCCATGACCGCATAAAGGTCAAAATGTAGCCCACCCACTAAGTTATGCAGGTAGGTAGTATCACTAATAAAACTAATGCCTTTCAGCACCAGAATGATCCCCAGCATAATGCGGAGAGCGTCTGTCCAGGCGGGGTGATGCGTATCGCCCCAATGCTCAATACGATGTAATACGTTCATGCGAGTAAGCATTTAGTGAAACTGTATCGAATATAAAGAGAGGATACGTACAAATCAAGTTGAGAGCGAACGAGTTATGGCTTTTCGGAGAAAAACTAGCATCAAAATAGATTCGCTAGTTAACAAATCGGCGGTTGAGTTAACCAACGTGGAGCACAATTGCGTATCTTTGACTAGTTATGAAAGCAAAACCTGCCCCGAAGGCTGGCTTCACACCGGCTACGCTTACGTTCCTCCGCGACCTTGTCCTGAATAATAATAGAGAGTGGTTTCATGCCAATCGTCCGCGATATGACGCGGCTAAAACTGAACTTTGTAACGTAGTGGAACAGGTTCTGACAGGCCTTGGTCCTTATGAGCCGCTGGCTAATACGTCGGTAAAAGATTGTGTTTTCCGCATCAACCGCGACATCCGCTTCTCAAAGGATAAAAAACCGTATAAGTCGAATCTGGCATTTGCCATTGGTCCCGGCGGACGTCATTCGGGACGTATCGATTACTACGTTCACATTCAGCCTGACAACCAGTCATTTATAGGAGCAGGTATGTGGCAGCCAACGCCAGCCAATCTGGCTAAATTCCGGCAGGAAGTCGACTATAACGTGGATGAGTTGAAAGCCATCATCGAGGATGATACGTTCAGGAATTATTTCCCCGAAGCCCACGGTGAGCAGCTAAAAAGTATGCCGAAAGGCTATCCCGTCGACCACCCTGAGATTGAGTTATTGCGTCGGAAAGAGTTATTTTTTATGCATCGGTTTACCGATAAAGAGGTTTTAGGCGCAAATTTTGCGGATGAAATTATACGAGGTTGCCGCATCATCAAACCCTACTGCGATTGGCTGAACTACCTGTTTTTTGAGGAAAAAGAAGAGCCTGTTACGTTGGTATAGGTCGGCTATAATTCAACTTGCTGGTTGTGAAGCGCTACGTGTGAGAATGGGGAACCATCATTTGAATGAAATTAACGAGTCATTGAACCACTTAGAATTATGAAATTCTGCTTTATCCTTATAATCAGTACATTGGTTGGTACCTTTGCCATGGCGCAGACACCTTCGAATTTATCACTAGGGTATATCTACAGAGTAAATTCTGGTCTACCGGGCAAACAGGTATACATCAGCGGGCAACGGCCTTATAACGAAAAGGGCGAACTGGTCGGCGTTGGGAATTTAAGCAGACAGACGGAACAGGTATTCGAGAATATCAAAGCCTCTTTAGGGCGTATGGGTATGACAATGAGCAACGTAACGCAGGTTACCTATAACTACAAAGGATCGTCTGGTAAAGGATTAGTTGACCAAAATTTGACACAACAGGTTGCAGGTATCGCTAAAACGTATTTTGCCGGTGTTACTACGTCGCAGATAGCCAAGACAAACAGCGTTGCAAAAATTGTTCAGGATGATATTCTGATAGAGATTGAAGTTATTGCCGTCAAATAAACAGTTTTGATATTTTTTCAGTACACAAATAAGCCGCTCCTACGATAGGAGCGGCTTATTTGTGTACTGAAAAAATATCAAAACTGTTTAGGCTACTTCAATTAAAGAAACCGCTTTTGCTTCGAGCTGACTTTCGCCCATCAGGTATTTATCGGCGGCACGGGCAGCCTCGCGACCTTCTGAAATGGCCCAAACCACCAGCGATTGTCCCCGACGCATATCACCTGCCGTGAAAACGTTTGGATTTGTAGTGGTCTGGTAATTGGTAGCTTTTACATTGCCTCGCTCATCGTATTCAATACCCAGTTCATCTAAGAGGCCGTTGTGTTGTGGATGTAGAAAGCCAGCCGCCAGCAAAGCCAGTTCGCAGGGAATGTCGCGCTCAGAACCAGCTACTTCAACCATCTGCATTCGTCCGTTTTCGTTTTTCCATTCCAGATCAACGATACGTAGCGCTTTCAGATTACCGTTTTCGTCGCCAACAAATTCTTTCGTATTAATCGACCAATGCCGGTCACAACCCTCTTCGTGCGACGTACTGGTACGTAGCATCATGGGCCAGTTTGGCCAGGGCGTATTTTCTGCCCGGTCTTTTGGCGGCATCGGCATCAATTCGATTTGCGTTACCGTTTTGGCTCCGTGCCGGTTCGACGTACCAACGCAGTCAGAACCCGTATCGCCACCGCCAATCACTACTACGTTCTTGTCGGTAGCCCAAAGTTCGCCGTCGCCATATTTTTCGCCCCGGTGATCTACCTGGATGGGCAGTCCCGCGTTACGTTTGTTTTGCTGACTCAGAAATTCCATGGCCGGATAAATTCCTTTCAGCGAGCGGCCGGGAATCGGCAAATCGCGGGGAACGGTAGAGCCTCCGGTCAACATAACCAGGTCGAAATCATTCAGTAAATCATTGGCTTTCAAATCGACACCGACGTTGATGCCGGTTTTGAACGTAATACCTTCGTCTTCCATGACGGCCAGCCGTCGGTCGATGGTCCATTTCTCCAGCTTGAAATCGGGAATGCCGTAACGTAGCAGTCCACCGATTTGATCAGCTCGTTCAAATACAGTAACTGCATGGCCCGCTTTGTTAAGCTGAGCGGCAGCCGCCAAACCAGCTGGACCAGAACCGACTACAGCTACTTTTTTGCCAGTACGTTCTTTCGGCAGTTTCGGCGTTACGTAGCCCCGTTCAAAAGCGACTTCTGCAATTGATTTTTCGATGAACTCAATTGCCACCGGCGGCTTGTTGATACCCAGTACGCAGGATGCTTCGCAGGGAGCCGGACAAATTCGTCCCGTAAATTCCGGGAAATTGTTGGTCGAACTCAGAATTTCGTAGGCATAAACCCAGTTCTGCTCATAAACGGCGTCATTGAACTCAGGAATGATGTTTCCGAGGGGACAGCCGCTATGACAAAACGGGGTGCCGCAATCCATGCAACGTGCTGCCTGCCGACCAGAATCCTGCTCGGAATGCGGTACGTCGATTTCTTTATAATCGTGAATCCGTTCCTGCGTGGCACGCTTTTTGGGTAGTTCGCGTGCAAACTCTAAAAATCCGGTAGGTTTTCCCATTCTATTTTTATGCTCAACCGTTCGTTACGTCAACGGTAATGTCTTGATAAACAATGTTTTTGTCGCGAATCTGGTCGGCCAGCGAAATACCACGGCCAGCCAGCGCCTGCCGGAAATCGCCTGGCATCACTTTCACAAACTGACCAATCAGATTATCCCAGTCCTGAATCAGCGAAAGTGCTACGTTGCTGGTTGTATACTGGAAATGTTTGTCGACGTATTCCCGAACAATGCCCAAGTCTTCTTCATTAATAGATTCCAGGCTCACCATTTCCATATTTACCTTCGAAGCAAACGTGCCGTCCTGATCCCAGACGTAGGCAACTCCCCCCGACATGCCTGCCGCGAAATTGCGCCCGGTTTTGCCCAGAATAATGGCCAGCCCACCCGTCATGTATTCCAGACCGTGGTCACCCACGCCTTCAACAACAACTTTAGCACCGGAGTTACGAACACAGAATCGTTCGCCAGCCATCCCCCGAATGAAGGCTTCTCCCGACGTAGCACCGTAGAATGATACGTTGCCGACGATGCTGTTTTCTTCTGGTTTAAATTGAGCGGCCCGGTCAGGATACACGATAAGTTGTGACCCGCAAAGACCTTTACCAAAGTAATCATTGGCATCGCCTTCGAGTTCAAGTTTAATACCGCTCGTGCTGAATGCACCGAAGCTCTGACCAGCTGTTCCCCGAAGTTTTACGTGAATCGTACTCTCTGGTAAACCTGGACCTCCATACACTTTCGAAATCTCATTCGACAGCATCGTGCCAATACTCCGGTCGATATTTTGTACCGGAAATTCGCCATATACCGACTCCGCCGAGGCTAATGCAGGCTTGGCCAGCTCAATCAGCTGGCGGTCGAGTACGGCATCCAGATGGTGATTTTGCTCTTCCTGTTTGAATAAAGCAACATCCAGATTGGTCGGCTCTTTATACAACAGCGCGTCGAGATTTACGTTTTTGTACTTCCAATGAGGCATGTTATTTCGCATGGCGAGCATTTGCGACTGACCGACCATTTCGTTGATGGTCCGGAAACCCAGTTCAGCCATAATCTCGCGAAGCTCCATCGCCAGGAATGTAAACATGTTCACGACGTGCTCAGGCTTACCCGTAAATAAGGCACGTAACTCTTTATTCTGCGTCGCTACGCCAACTGGACACGTGTTCAGGTGGCATTTACGCATCATGATACAACCTGCCACGACCAGTGCAGCCGTAGCTACCCCAAATTCTTCGGCACCAAGCAGAGCCGCAATAGCCAGGTCGCGACCGGTCCGCATTTGACCATCAGCTTGTACGGTTACACGGCCACGCAATTTGTTTTTGACCAGCGTCTGATGCGCTTCGGCCAGGCCAAGTTCCCAGGGAAGTCCCGCATGACGTATCGACGAAAGGGGAGAAGCCCCCGTTCCGCCGTCGTGGCCGGAGATGAGAATATGATCAGCGTGGGCTTTGGCAACCCCGGCCGCAATGGTTCCAACCCCCGCTTCCGATACTAGCTTCACACTGATACGTGCTTCCCGGTTGGAATTTTTCAGGTCGGAAATCAACTGCGCCAAATCCTCGATGGAATAAATATCGTGGTGGGGTGGGGGCGAAATCAGGCCCACGCCAGGCGTAGAATGTCGCGTCCGGCCAATCCAGTCATCGACCTTGAAACCAGGCAATTGACCACCTTCGCCGGGCTTGGCTCCCTGCGCCATCTTGATTTGCAGTTCACGGGCATTGGTCAGGTAATAACTCGTCACACCAAACCGGCCCGAAGCGACCTGTTTAATGCCTGAATTCATGCTGTCGCCGTTTTCGAGCGGCTTGTAGCGGAGTTCATCTTCACCACCTTCGCCCGAATTGCTTTTGCCGCCGATGCGGTTCATCGCAATGGCCAACGTAGTATGCGCTTCCCACGAAATCGAGCCGAACGACATGGCTCCTGTAGCAAAACGCTTGAAGATGCTCTCGATGGGTTCGACTTCGTCAATGGGTACCGGGTTGCCTTTTTTGAACTTCAGCAGACCACGTAACGTAATGGCTTTCTGCGTCTGATCGTCGATCAGCTTCGAGTATTTCTTGAAGAGTGCGTAATCGTTTTTCTTCGTCGACTGTTGCAGCAGGTGAATCGTGTCGGGGTTGAAAATGTGCTTTTCACCCCGTTGTTTCCACTGATAAATACCGCCCACTTCGAGCCGTGGCGCCACCATCGGCGTGGTTGGGAAAGCCACACAATGACGTACCAGAATCTCGCGGGCAATCTCGTCCAGACCCATCCCACCGATACGTGAAACCGTTCCCGTAAAGTACCGGCTCACTACGTCCTGATTAAGGCCCAGGCACTCAAAAATCATAGCGCCCTGATACGATTGCAGTGTCGAGATACCCATCTTCGAGAAGATTTTCAGCAACTCGCCATTGACCGCTTTTACGTAGTTCTTATACAGCTTATCGAGGTCGTAATCTACGTTCAGCAGCCCTTTTTCTTTCAGGTTGGCGATAGTTTCGAACGCCATGTACGGGTTTACGCCCGAAGCGCCGTATCCAATCAACGTAGCAACGTGGTGGGTTTCCCAAACGTCACCCGCTTCAACGACGATCCCTACTTTACCTCGCAAACCCTGACGTATCAGGTAATGGTGAATGGCCGACGTAGCGA
Source organism: Spirosoma profusum (assembly GCF_014699005.1). Classification (GTDB taxonomy): domain Bacteria; phylum Bacteroidota; class Bacteroidia; order Cytophagales; family Spirosomataceae; genus Spirosoma; species Spirosoma profusum. Next base: position 11,503 of record NZ_JACWZY010000041.1, on the reverse strand, counting down.
GCAGCGACGGAATTGGGGCGTGGCTGGAATCAATCGCACGGTCAGAAAGTACCAGAATCGAATAACCATCCTGAATAGCGTCTTCGGCGTAGCGACAGATACGGTCAAGGGCACGTTCCAGTGATTTTCCCTGCCCATCACAGGTGAACAGGCAGTTGATCGTTTTAGCCTGGAATTTAGGCTTATCGATAAACCGTAGTTTGTCAAACTCTTTGGTTGTCAGAACGGGCTGCTCCAGTTCGACCTGGCGGCAGTGTTCTGGCGACTCACTCAGGAGATTATACGTAGCACCCACGAACGAAATCAGCGACATAATCGAACGCTCCCGAATCGAGTCGATGGGCGGGTTCGTGACCTGAGCGAACAACTGTTTAAAATAGTGGCTCATGTGCTGGCTCTGCTCCGACAATACGGCCAACGGTACGTCGGTTCCCATCGAACCCAGCGCTTCCTTGCCCGTTTCGACCATCGGTGCCAGAATCATTCGCAAATCTTCTGACGTAAAGCCAAACGCCTGCTGCATACGTAGCAGTTTAGCCGGATCGTAATGATTATACGACCGGATAGGCGCTTCGAGGTCGTGGATTTTTATCTTGTTATCATCGAGCCATTGCTGATAAGGCTTCCGGTTAGAGATTTGAGCTTTGATTTCCTCATCAGCCACAATCCGACCCTGCTCCATATCGACCAGGAACATTTTGCCCGGTTGCAAACGCCCTTTCGACACCACTTTTGCAGGGGCGATATCCAGTACGCCCACTTCAGACGCCATAATTACGATGTCGTCGTTGGTTACCCAGAACCGCGATGGCCGCAGCCCATTCCGGTCGAGGGTTGCTCCAACGATACGTCCATCGGTAAACGAAATTGACGCTGGGCCGTCCCAGGGCTCAATCAGGGCCGCGTGGAATTCGTAGAAAGCTTTACGTACCGGGTCCATGTGTTCGTTGCCGTCCCAAGCTTCCGGAATCAGCATCATCATCACGTGCGGCAGCGACCGACCGCTCATCACGAGCAGTTCAATCGCGTTGTCGAGATTAGCCGAGTCCGACTGACGAGGGTCGCAGATGGGCAACAGCATGTCCATCTCTTCCTTCGTAAACTTGCTCGATTCAAGTAACCCTTCTGCCGCTTTCATCCAGTTAACGTTACCCTTAACAGTGTTAATCTCACCATTATGGGCAATATAACGGAATGGCTGGGCCAATTTCCACGATGGGAACGTATTGGTCGAGAAGCGGGAATGGACTACACCAATGGCCGATACAACCTCTTCCTGTTGCAGATCTGGAAAATAAGGCTCCAGTTGCAGGGTAGTTAGTTGACCTTTATACGTAATAGTCCGGCACGAAAGCGACGAAAAATAGAAGTGGTCGACACCGGCTACCGTCTCGTTAATGAGCCGGGTGCTGTAGTTACGTAGGATGTAAAGCTTGCGCTCAAAATCGTCGGGGTTAGTAACATCGGCTGGGCGTTTAATAAATACCTGTTCCATTTGTGGTTCAGCCGAGCGAGAGCCAGTGCCCAAATCGCTATTGTTAACCGGAACGACCCGGTAACAAATCAATTCGAGACCTAACTTCTTCATATTCCGGTTCAGAATAGCGCGGCACTCTTCCCGCAGCCATACATCTTTCGGAAAATACACCATCCCAACGCCGTACTCGAGTGCGGGTGGTAAATGAATACCCAGCTTACGGGTTTCATCCACGAAAAATTCGTGTGGGAGTTGAATGAGCAGACCGGCTCCATCGCCCGAATTGGGCTCGGAACCCACCGCACCACGGTGTTCCATGCGCCGAAGCATCTGGAGCGCATCCGATACAATTTGGTGTGACTTGCGGCCTTTGATATGGGCTACAAAGCCAATACCACAATTGTCGTGTTCGAACTCGGGGCGGTAGAGACCCGCCAGTTGGTCAACCTGATCAGACATGGTCGTAACAGTGTTGGGTAATGCCGCTATTCGTGGATTACTGAATTAACAAAATCGCAACAAATAGGGGCGGATTTTACGAAAATCTAAATTAACGGGTAGTCCGATCTGTACTTATATTGACGAGAAGGCAATCGGACTGAAGGGCGTTTGTGACAAAGTCACGCAATATACTACTAAAAAAATTTGGTAAAAACAGCCTTCTCTGGAATTTTATAGGGAACGGCACTAATTGTGAATTTGATTATAATTGTTCTTGAAAAGTGAATAAAAAGCAATTAAGTGTTGTACCTTACATCTGAGAATAGTACTAAAAAGCCGAAGGGTGAAAAGTCGATTTTTATCTTCTTTTCACCCTTCGGCCTTCTTCGGTGATTCGGCTGGGATTCGAACCCAGGACCCATACATTAAAAGTGTATTGCTCTACCAGCTGAGCTACCAAATCATTTTCCCTGTACAACTAAACCGGAGCGTTGTCGTTTGGGAATGCAAAAGTAGAGGTTTGTTGGAGTAAATGCAAGTATGGCTCAAAAAAAAGTTAACTGCTGGGTGAGTTTAATGGCCTCTACAGCCTCCCGAACGTCATGAACACGTAATATAGAAGCTCCCTGAAGCAAGGCTACTGTATGCAAAACCGTAGTGCCGTTCAGCGATTCGTCGGCACTGATATTCAAGGTTTTCCAGATGGTCGTTTTTCGCGAAATTCCAACCAGAACCGGTTCATCGAATAACGCAAATTCGCGGAGGTGAGTCAGTAGGAAAAAATTTTGCGATGGCGTCTTGGCAAAGCCGAATCCGGGGTCGAGAATCACATCTTTTATACCCAAAGAACGTAGCATGACTAGCCGCTCGGCCAATTCATCAATTACTTCAGTCGCTACGTTCTCATAGCTGGCCAGCGACTGCATGGTTTGTGGCGTACCGCGTAAATGCATCAGTACGTAGGGTACACCCAGGGCAGCCACTGTCTCAAACATAACAGCGTCGAGCGTGCCGCCTGCTACGTCGTTAATTAATGAAGCCCCAGCTTCGATGGCCTGACGGGCTACAGATGCCCGGAACGTATCGATAGAAATCAGGGCGTTTGGGAAGGCTGCCAGAATCTGCTCGATAATCGGCAATACGCGGTCGGCTTCTTCCGTGGGTGAAATATCGGCGGCACTGGGTCGGGTGGAGTAGCCACCAATGTCGAGGAACGTAGCGCCCTCATCGAGCATTTTTCGGGCGACTTCTACCGTTTTCTCCAACGTAACACGGCTGTCGGCAAAGAACGAATCGGGCGTTACGTTCAGGATACCCATTACGGCGGGCGTTCGTAAATCAACCAGTCTGCCCCGGCAGTTCAGCGTTTTTTTCGTAACTTTCGGCATTAGAAATGTCATTTGGAGTCATTAATTGTCATTAAAGGAATTGTCAGAACAAATAATGGCCACGAATGACCATCAGTGACTACATACGATAATGACCCAAACCGAAACCGAATATCGGCAGGTTATCCAACGCTGCAAAGACCTTTTCCTGAAAAAGAACAAAGATTACGGCACGGCCTGGCGTATTCTGCGACTGCCCAGCATTACCGACCAGATTTTTATAAAAGCCCAACGGATTCGTACGCTTCAGGAAACCGGCGTTAGCCGTGTGGGCGAAGGCATTGAACCTGAGTTTGTGGGGATCATTAATTACTGCGTTATGGCACTGATTCAGTTGCAGTTGGCGCATGATACGTCGGCTAGTTCGCCCCGGATGGATATCCCGACGGATGAACTTGAACACCTGTACAACGCCGAAATTGGCAAGGTTATTGACCTGTTGTTTGCCAAAAATCACGATTACGGCGAAGCCTGGCGTGATATGCGCGTTAGTTCCATGACCGACATTATTCTGATGAAACTGCTACGTACCAAGCAAATTGAGGATAATCAGGGCAATACGTTGGTGTCGGAAGGCGTTGAGGCCAATTATATGGATATGATTAATTACGCCGTTTTTTGCTTAATTAAAAGTAGCGCGGGTGAAAACCCGCAATAGAGCTTTACCTGCGGGTTTCCACCCGCGTTACGTATGAACCCCACAACATCGCAGCCTAAAGTAAAAACCGGCACGCCACCCATGCTGATTGCCGCCCGCACCGCCCGGATTCTGGTTGGTATTGTCTTTATTTTTTCGGGGCTTATCAAACTGAACGACCCGGTTGGCACCCAGATTAAGTTTGAAGAATATTTTGAAGTATTCGCCCAGGACATACCGTTTCTGCACGATTTCTTTATGGGGCTAGTCCCGTTCACACTCGTGATGTCGGTACTGTTCTGCGCGGCTGAGGTTATTCTGGGAGTGGCCTTACTAGCGTCTTACAAACCCAAAATCACTGTCTGGCTTTTATTCTTTCTCATCATTTTCTTTACGTTCCTGACGTTTTATTCGGCTTATTTTGACCGGGTTACCGACTGTGGCTGTTTCGGGGATGCCATTAAGCTCAAACCCTGGACATCGTTCGGTAAGGACGTAGTACTGACGGTGCTGATTCTGTTTATTATCGGCCACCGAAATCGGTTACGAGCACGTAACACAGGCTGGCTGGTAGCCTTAACGACTGTCTTAACGTTGGCGCTGGGCGTTTACGCCGTTCAGTTTTTACCGCCAATTGATATGCTGCCCTATGCAGTTGGTAAAAGTATTCCGACACAGATGAAGCCATCAGAACCGCTACGTTATAAATACATTATGGAGCGGGCCGGGCAGACAGTCGAGCTGGATAAATACCCGACTGACCAGAGCTACAAATTCAAAGAAATGGTGTTGGTGAACGAGAGTGCCAAACCAAAAATCACGGATTACCGCGTCTGGGATGATTCAGGCGATTATACCCAGCAGACGTTCGAGGGTAAAAAACTGTTCATTATTATTAAAAATACGACCGATATCGACGCTGGTAGCCTTCCCGCGATACGTGAATTGGTTGAAGGTTTACAGGGTTCCGACATTAAACCGTATATCCTCACTTCGACCAGTGATGATGAAATCAAAGCGTTCCGCAAAGAGTATCAACTTGAGAGCGTACCGTATTACAAAGCCGATGCTACCGTACTGAAAACGATCATGCGCTCGAACCCAGGAACCTGGCTTATGGATAATGGCGTAGTTCGTGGCAAATGGCATTATAACTCCACGCCCGAAGCGGAGGAGGTAAAACAAAGAGTGAAAGAATGAAAGAGCGAATGAGTGAAAGGCCGACGCAAGCAATCCTTTCGCTCTTTCATTCTTTCACTCTTTCGCTCTTTCATCACATGAAGAATATTTTTCTGATTGGAATGCCCTCTTCCGGAAAGAGTACGCTGGGGAAACGTATTGCCGATACGTTGCATTATCGCTTTCTGGATACTGATAAACTAATTGTTCGGGACGAGGGTCGCTCCATTGCCGATATTTTTGCACAGTCTGGCGAAGCGTATTTTCGGGAAGCTGAACGACGGTTGTTACGTACTATCCGACCAGGTGGTAATGTCGTCGTTTCGACAGGAGGGGGGATGCCTTGTTTTCATGATAATATGGCCTATATCAACGCTACAGGTGTATCAATCTTTCTGGACGTACCGGTCGATGTGCTGGTACGTCGCATTCTCGCTCATGCGCAGGACGATCGTCCGCTTAATAACCCGAGTGATCCTAATTTGCAGATGGTTTTGGAGCAGCGCTATCTTAACCGACTGCCTTTTTATCAACAAGCTAACGTAACGGTTTCGGGGGAAACCACTGAAGATGAAGTTTTGCTGGAATTAGGAAAATGGCTTTAAGTCAATAGTCGTCAGATCCTGCTCCCGACTGACGACTATTGACTTCTTTTAAAAAAACACCCCTAATGATAACATTACGTTGGTGTTGCGGTTGCTGACGGCAATGGTTGGCGTATCGGAATCATTAGGCAACTGGAAGGGCGAGAAACCTGATTTATAAGTCAGATACGAGCCTGATACATCGGCAAAGAAACGGTCGTTTCGAACGCCCAGACCAGCCGACAACAGAATTTTTGTACGATCCTCCTTCGCAACTCGGTCGAGATTTAATTTATACGCACTGGGCAGATAGGCTGCTCCTGCCCGAACCCGAAGTATACCCGCCCGAATTTCGGCGCCTGCACGCAGATTGAGGACGTTATCATAACTATCCCGAATGATTGCTTTTACGTCGTTTTTGAAATCAGTATTATCCTGCTGGTTATCAAAAGTGGACGTACGCACCCGCATAGTCTGGTAGCCAACGTATTCGGCAGTAGCCGTCAGGAAGCCAACTTTTCCAATGAAATACGTAGCACCGGCAGAAGCACGTAACGGCGTTTGCAGCGAATATTCAAACTCATCGTAAGGCGTTACTACATCGATGTTGTTTGTCTTCAACACAATGCCTTCGGGGTTTGTAGGCTTCACAGATGCCGACAACGTCCGGCCAAAGATTTCGTTAGCGCTGCTCCAGGTTGGCGATACTATCGTAGCCCCGACCTGAAACGCTGGCGTCAGTTTGTAAATCAGACCCAACGTAGCGTTAATGCCGTTTCCTGTTACATCGAGACGAGTTGTTTGGCCGTAATTATTGAAATAAACACCGTTAATAGGGGCTTCAATGACCACCGATTCGTACGAGTACCGGAGCCGGGTCAGGGCCAGCGAGCCGCCAATGTAGAGTTTGTTGTCCAGATTGCCCGCATAAGCAAGTGTCCATTGCGAGTGCGTACCCGAGTTGGTCCGGGTGGTACGTTGGTCTTTACGGGTAGTGGCATCAAAACGCGTATATGGTGGGCCAGAGCCGTTCGCGCCCAAGTCGGTCGGATTGATGAGGTAAAGGCCATAGGCAGCGGCTTCCGAAAAATCAGCCTGACGGTCGTTCGGGCGAAAGCCATCGCTGAGTTCCTGCTCACTATACCGGGCACTGTTGGCTTCATTAATATACGGCTGAAGGACCGACGAATTCGGATTATTGTTCTGCCCGCGAGCATCGGTATAGTCGAAAAAATTTGTCGATTGCGAGTAGGTAACGCCAAACGCCGTACGTTTCCAGCGACGACTTCCGTTGGTGCTTCCGGCCAGGATTAGCCCAAATTGGCCTACACTTACTTTGCCACTGCTGCCGGTAAGTTGCTGGCCCAGAAAGTTTGCCTGATTATTGACTGAGGTAAATGCCGGACTGACACTCAATTCTGAACGATTATAGAAACCCAGACCAGCCGGATTGCCAAAAATATTGCTGGCGTCGCCACCCAATGCAGCGTGGTTGCCCCCGATACCCCGAAAACGGGCCGTTCCACTCTGACTAAAATCAGAAAAGCGAAAAGCATCATCGGCGTAATCGGCAGTTGCGCCCTGCCCATAAGCCAGTTGCGTCAGTAACGTAATGGCTGCCGAAAAAAAGAACTGTTTTCTCATGTTTTTAAAGCGATTGGTGGTGGATACCACGTATACAAAGCTTAGAAAAATAAACCAGCCAAACGTTTAATGAATGGCTAAAAAATACGTAGCAAACCCGCGATGTAAACAAAACGAAAATCCCCGCTAATTGTCCTAATCAGCGGGGATTTTTTACAAATAATTTAATCGATACAGCTCTTTAAACGTATTCGGATTGTTGAGGAGACTATCTAAAGAATCTGTGTGAGGTTTATGAAGCAAGTCAAAAATGAACGCTTTGTCATTCTGAGGCACGAAGAATCTTGACATTTCCTGATTTGAGAGTAAGTAAACGTTAAGATTCTTCGTGCCTCAGAGTGACAAAAAACCTCCTTTGTAATATGTTCTGAAAGGTTTAAAACAGCCTTACCAATAAAATATATCTTATTTATACAAACGTAAAGGTCATTAGTAGGCTTCAATAAAGACTTAAGGTTAGCTAAAATGCGGTGCAACAGACTAATCGTATAGGTATGCCGATAGCCATAAATAAAATAGATTAATATGTTAAATCGGCAAATAGTAGCTATATGGATACAAATTCATCATTCATACATTAATTTAAGCAGTTGGAGTCAAATAAGTAAACTATAATGTCATATATTACTATTTAATAATGATCGAATAAGTCATGGAAGGTACTTTTGGGCCTTGAATTATTCTCATTTACTCCATGATAAAACAAGTACTTATTGCGTATGCTAATCGGATTCTTTACCGATTCTTCCCTATTCTCACCGTTTTCCTTCTGTCATTTACTCACGGTGGCGATTATCCCAAAAAGCCAGAGCATCCCATAAAACACGTAAAGAATGTTCTCATTCCGACATTTCCAGGCCGTCCATTAACAAATGACCCGATACGTTTCACGCTGAAAGCTGATAAGCAGCATGTGGCAGTTGGCGAACCGCTTACCATTACCATCGTTGCGCATTATTTCAGCATCAGCCCCAGCCTGTTGTTTACGATGGCAGGCTCCAATGCATTCCGGCTGAGGGTGCTGCTTCCTGAAGGATTCATACAGACGGATGGCGATTACGTCGACTATGTAGGCACTGAACTTTCAGCTTTTAAACCTACCGTTACGTATACGCTAAAAGGTTATTTCACCAAAACAGGTGTGAAAAACGAATTCCGCCTGCTACGTGGTCATGGATTAGCCGATGCCACCAGCCTGTTCGTTGATAAGGGGCGACTAACAGTAAACGTAACAGACAACGACGTAGCACGGTCAAACAAAGGAGCACGTAGCGCCGGGCCTTTAGCCTTTCAGATTCTAAGCTATGACTGTAATTCGGGCGTTTTGCAATATCAATTCACCGGGGGTGATAGTTCGCCCATTAACGTAGTACTGCCCGGTATCTTTGCCGGTACAATATACGCCGATAACGTAGCAACCCATACCTTCCCCGGCGATGCTCGCACAGGACGTAGTGTAAGTGGCAATGCTAACCAGTCAGGTAATCAGATTTCCGTTAATTTCACGACCAGTTGTAATCTGAGTTCCGGTGGTAGCAACCCTCCCAATACGCCTAATCCACCCAGCAACCCCAATCCGCCATCGGGTGGGAGTCTGTCCTTTCAAATTGTGAGTTACGACTGCAACTCGGGCGTACTACAATACCAGATGACGGGTGGTGATGGTTCGCCCATCAACGTAGTGTTGCCCGGTATTTTTGCCGGTACGGTCAACGCCAACAACGTAGCAACGCACATCTTTCCGGGAGATGCTCGTCAGGGACGTAGCGTGAGTGGTTCTGCCAGCCAGTCGGGCAACCAGATTTCGATCAGTTTCACTACCAGTTGTAATCTCAGTTCCGGCAATCCGAATCCACCTAGCAATCCAAATCCGCCGAGTAATCCCAATCCACCAACTTCGGGCGGCAGTCTGGCCTTTCAGATCTTGGGCTATGACTGTAACTCCGGCGTATTGCAATACCAGTTTACGGGCGGCAATGGTTCACCGATTGACGTAGTAATGCCGGGCATATTCGCCGGTTCAGTAAATGCCAATAACATAGCTACCTACACGTTTCCCAGTGATGCCCGAACAGGACGTACCATGACCGGAACGGCATCGCAAGGAGGCAACCAAATTTCCATCAATTTTATCACAAGTTGCAACTTAAGTGCTGGGCCTTCTAATCCGAGTCCGCCGTCTAGCGGTTGTGGAAATGGTAACGGCCTGACTGGATTTTACAGTAATAGCACAGACTTATCCAGAGGTATGACAGCAATTCGCACCGATGCACTAGTTGATTTTACCTGGGATGCCTCTCCAATTCCGGGTACAGTTAATGACGACGGCTTTTCTATCCGTTGGGCTGGACAAATCGAAGCTCCTGTCAGCGGAAATTATACTTTCAAAACTTATAATGACGATGGTACTCGTCTATGGATAAATAAACAGCTACTCATAAACGACTGGAACAGTCATAGTCCAACTTGGCAGCAGGGAAGCGTCTACTTGAACGGGGGGCAAAAATATGATATCGTGATGGACTTTTTTGACATGTCGGGCGGTGCAAAAGCTCAATTATTATGGGAATATCCAGGACAAAACACACAAGTTGTACCAAGTTGCCGATTATATCCTAATAAGGCTTCCACAACACAATACAGCGACCCAATTGCTGGTCATGAATATACAGTATGTATAATTGATATTGGTGACACCCGTTTTTTTACCAGGTGCTATAACGGACAAGTCGATCAAATTTGGGAATTTAGTGGTACAGGCAATAGTAATGGAAATAATGAGAATACAGATTGGACAGTTGGAGTTAGTATTTCTGTTGGAGGGTCAGGAGCCCCAGGTGGTTATTCAAATACAAACCCTCCAGAGATCATGCCTTCGACTGACGATCAGGTATTGCAAAGCAAATTTTACCCATACATGTCATCAAAAGGTATTTCTTTTTCAAATGACGAGAAAAAAGCCTTTGAGCAATATCCAGCTTTGAAAAATATAGTTAGAAATTATGTCGACCAATTTGGATATAAGCCCGATTTAATTGAAATGCTGGATCAATATCTACAGGATAATTATAATTTCGTTACAAGCTCTGGAGAAAGACCGATTTTAGCCAACATGTCTTGGCTGGATCAAATAGCTTTTCGAGCAAATGCTATCAGTGCTTCTTTAGAGGCTGTTGTAAGATTTGGTGTTATTGGATGTCAGGACAACGCCTGTAATGCCTATCGTCATGCGTTTTTTAATGCCTTAAACGCCCAAAGTTTTACGGTTCCAGTTGCCAGGCAGTTAGGCCAAGCCAGAGAATACGGCAAAATGATTGATCCCAATACGTTTCAACCTATAAATTTTGTTTGTGACGGTACTAGCGAAGCAATAAAAACTCAATACATGGATTTGTACAATAACGAATGGGGATATAGGGCCTTTAATCAATATAAAGCACAGGGGGGGAACCTCTCGGCCATTGTCAAGGCGATGTCGGATAACGGTTCGCTGATAAATAATCCCCGTTGCTCTCATTAATTAAAACCAAAATGTTACTTAGATGAAAACGCATTTAATTGTCATATTGCTGGCTTGTGTACTTTCGGGTTGCTTTTTAGAGGAAAAGGAGATTATGATCCGGGAGGTATCCAAACAAACCGACTGGACTTATAGACTCATCCCCACTGTAATCGCTGAACGGCAGTTCTCGATTTTAATCGATGGCGAACTAGATAATATGGCAGCACTGGAAATGCAGCATAGGCTCGTTGGGTTCCCTCATAAAGAAGGAACTATATCTTCTGAATATATGAAATTGCCCAAAGGTAAATTCAAATTATACCTAAATTCGGATGAATCGAGTAGTAAGGAGCGGTTTATTTATCACCCCTTCTCGGCCCGTAAAGGCTGGGTAAAGGTTCAGATTGCCCCTGTTCCTTGGGACCCTAAGGATTCCTCACGGACGTACATATCTGGAGTCCGCGGCTATGGTGGAACCAGAATTATGTCTGAGTCCGAGTCTGAATCGTGGTAGGGCGGAAAATAAACTGAGCCCATTAAGGCAATAGTAACATAGCAGGGGTAAATCAGCTCATAATTAAACGTAGCAGGGCTCCGATTTCATGAAATCGGAGCCCTGCTACGTTTATTGATTCAAAACCTTAAACAGGT
>NZ_JACWZY010000040.1 GCF_014699005.1 Spirosoma profusum | reverse complement strand
TTTTGCTCATGATTTCTGAATGTAATAGGACTAAACTGTTTTTACAATTTTGTCCAACCATTCAGGGGGCTAAGACACTACATTTGACTGGACATTAAGTTAAGCATGATCTAACTTAGTGAACCATGAAAACCAGAAGACAGTACGACCGCAACGGCGGACCGTGAAGAATTTAAAAAGATGGCAGTAGAGCTGTCCCTCGCTAAGGGGTCCATCAAAAATACCGCTGACGAATTGGGCATCACCTCCCAGATTCTGACCCGATGGCGTAAAGAACACTCATCCCAACAGACAGTCAACCCTAGTGCTCGAATCGGGCAAAGTCAAGAACAACAAGAAATCTTACGCCTGAAGAAAGAGCTTAAACAGCGATATATTAAAAAAGGCGGTCGGCATCTTCTCCAGGAGCGACCGCGCGGCGGACCGTGGGAAATATTCGGATTTATAAAAGCTCACCAAACCGAGTTTTCTGTTGAGACGATGTGCAAAGTACTAAACGTGAGCCGCAGTGGGTATTACTATTGGCTAGCCCAACGGCCCACCAAAAGAGCTAAAGAGAATGAAACGCTTATATTACTAATAAGTGATTCATTTACAGCCAGTAAGAAGCGTTACGGCAGTCCAAAGATTACCCGAGAACTGAGGGCTAAAGGCATAGAAGTATCTCGGCCCCGAGTAGCTAGATTGATGAAGAAGGCTAATCTGAAAAGTATCATTCAGAAAAAATATGTGGTCACGACTACGGATTCCAGGCACACTTACCCGGTGGCCGAAAACCATTTAAACCGCCAGTTCAATCCTGTAAAACCGGGCCAGGTCTGGGTTTCTGACCTGACTTATATCCGCACAGGTGAAAGCTGGCTCTACCTGACTATCATCATGGATTTGTATGATCGAAAAGTAATTGGCTGGGCTTTAAGTAAGTCCATGAAAGCCACGGAGACGACCATTCCTGCCTGGCAGATGGCTATAAAAAACCGGCCCATCGAGCGGAATCTGATCTTTCGGACCGGGGCGTACAGTATGCCTGTCATGGATTTACCAAGCTGTTAAAAAAACACCCGCTGGTTTTGCAAAGCATGAGTGGGAAGGGTAACTGCTGGGATAATGCCGTAGCAGAAAGCTTTTTTAAAAGCCTGAAGTCCGAGCTGGTCTATCACCAGGATTTCCGAACTCAGTTCATGGCTAAACAGGCGATCTTTGAATACATTGAAATATGGTACAATCGCCAACGGAGACATTCAGTGTTAGGCTATCTTTCCCCTTTTGACTATTACCAACAAGTTGCTTAAAGATTTGTCCAGTGTTTTGTTGCAAGTCCAAAAGCAGAAACGATCTTATCTGTCAACACGGTCAATTGATCGGCCAGAGTTCCAGCTTTAAAAAATATATGAAGTATGGCTTCTCACTACTTCAAAACCTTACTGGATATTACAATCAAGCGTCTTTTGAAGTAAAACAGAAGATGATTGGTTCGATTTTCCCTGAACGACTGATTTATGTCGATAATAATTATCGAACCAATCAAATTAACGCTTTCGTTTCTATATTTTGCGGGAAATCAGGCAGTTACGAGGCAAGTAGTACAAAAAAGACCACGCATGTGCGTGGTCTGTCTACTTTGGCTCCCGAAGCTGGGCTCGAACCAGCGACCCTCTGATTAACAGTCATCAGAAATCATTTATCGCTAATTATATCTAACCCTATTCTTTAATATAAATGCATTGAATATCAGGCAATTGAATAATAACTTATAGCATAGATTTATTGCTATTTATCGTCTATTTTGTATTTTTGTGGTGTCCCTTGTGGTATCCCTAAAACTAATAAATAGGCCATGACAAAGGTAACAACCGCACTTGTTCTTGATCAGAAGAAGGTTCAGGATCCTGAACTTGGTATTATCAAAATTAGAGTTACCTATCAGCGAGAAAAACGTTTTTTCACCACAGGGATGAAAGTCGCTTATACCGATTGGCAACGCCTGGAAAGGATGAAAGGGGAATTAGACAATCGCATAAAAGACGAAAACTTCATCGGCCTACATCGTAGTTGTTACGGATACAAGGACACTAGGAAAGGTTATATAGAGGGATGGCTAGATAAAGCCCGTGCTATTGTTGAGCAATTAGGACCAAATTTCTCTTTTGATTCATTTAAAACCCAGTTAGCTAATTACGGGAAAGTCGAAGTAGACCATACCAAGCAGGGTGATGTCATTCAGGCACTGATCAATAAACAGACTGCTATGCAGGGACAGGAACGCATCGGAACGGCAAGTTTGTATGGGCTTGTCGCTAAATCATTGCTGCGATTCGTTGAACAGCTTCCCAATAAAGACCGGCTCCAGCTAGGCTTACCTCCTATACAAAAACGTGCCGCAACCGATGAAACTCATGAGTTATCATTTAAACAGGTAACCATCGATTTTTTGAATCGATATGAATCCTGGATGTTACACGAAGGAAAAGCTTCACAAAAACCTAACGGGAAGGCCCAGCCCGCTTCTCTGACCACAATTGGCATCTATTGTCGCCATCTGAGAGCCGTTTTCAATCAAGCAAAAGATAAAGGTATCATCACAAATCTGGAATATCCTTTTGGCCGTAATCGTTACGTCATTCCGGCTGGGCGGACGCCCAAGAAGGCATTAGCTAAAATAGATATAGAAAAAATAAAAGTATTCCAGCCAGAGCCTGATAGCCAAGAGCAACGAGCCCACGATTTATGGCTTTTCACGTATTATTGTAGTGGCCTGAATATGGCTGACCTTTGCCGATTGCGTTGGCGCGATGTCGACATAAAAGCTAATTGTTTCTTTTTCGTTCGACAAAAGACTAAGTTAACTCGGAAGGGAGATCGTATGCCTATTCGAGTACCTTTGAGGGACGAAACATGGGCTATCATCAACCGTTACTCAGATAAAGGGCGTGATCCAGATACCTATGTATTTTCGTTTTTAGAGGGCACTCAAACTGAAAAACGAGCGAAGCAAATCGTTGAACAGGTTGTCAAGCAGACCAACAAATGGATGCGACGAATTGGACAAAAACTAAACATTGACGGAGATTTGGTTACGTATACCGCCAGACATTCTTACGCCACTACACTACTACGCAACGGAGCACCTGTATCGATGATCGGTCAGCAGATAGGCCATACCCAAAGCCGATCAACAGAACACTATCTTGGCGCCTTTGAAGACGAAGATGTTCAAATCTATCTGAACAGTTTATGATTGATCACTTAAGTGAAGAAGAGATTTCGGTGAATTTCCAAAACCGGCTAACATCAGTCTTTTCGTTAGCTGAGCAACGAGTTTTATATTGTCTGGATAAATCAATCAATGAGGAGATTCGTACGACAATCGAACAGTGGAGAATTCAATCGCAAAGTGCTTTTTTAAAATTCGTTGCCCCGGACGGTACACGAATTCATTACGAACAAATAAGTAGGAGTTTAGTGGATAGCTTAATAACTTTCTATGAGCAAATATACTCCTCATTACCGATTCACGTCTGCAAATGCATTCAGGTAAAACCAATTTTTATCCCTAGATATGAGCAACTTGATTGGGAGGGATTACTGTATCGCTTTCTGAATCTAAAAGTAAGAATATTAGCTGCCAACAATGACTTTATACTTGAATCTCTGATAGAGCAGGCTCTTGCAATAGAATTTTATAACGTTGCTTATTTCCTTTCAATAGCCCGCCAACCTTTTGATCAAACTATTTATGATGATGGTCGTAACCGGCTTTCCCAATACATTAGTTACGTCTGCAAAATTATTTTTGAATATTATTGGGATAGCTTTGATCGCCCTCCACTTCGGGGTTCCCTACTTAAAATTAGAGAAAGGATTGCTACATATAAATTTAAACTCATTCAACTTAAACAGTTAGGATTGCCTTCCAAGCTCGATCCCATTTCTCGAGAATTACATACAGAGGAAAGTTTAACTAAGTCGCTAACTGATTTTCTAGAATCCTATGAGCGAAAAGAACAACAGTTAGTAGCGAGGATTGAGTTGGAAAATTTTAATGCAGAACAAAATTCTTCCGTACAGGCACTCTCTAGTGAACATTCTTCAGGTTTAGGTGACCATAAAAATGATACATTAGTCTCTCCTCCACAACTTTCCATTGAGGATTCCGAAAAACAGGAGGGCATTAAAAATGCCCTTGAAAAATTTGTGGTTGGTGAAAAGAAGAAACTCACAGATCTATTAGCAGGAGCAGATATCAAGGGTGTTATAGTCATTAAAGGTAGGCCGAGCAATGCACTGGCTTACCTTTTCCGCCAAGCTTTTGATGCAGACTATATAGCGAATTCAAAAGCAGACATCGTACGCTGGCTGATTTACTGGTTCCGGTTGTACAAGAATGGGGAACAAAAAGAATTGAAATATAGTGTGTTATATCCTGCAATAACTAAAGACAAAAAACCTGCAAAAAGGTCACGGATTCCTTACAAGCCATAAAAAATAATACCTCATTTCATACCCCAACTTAACACCTAGGTGTTGAGTTGGGGTATTTTCTTTTATCTGTTTTGCATCGGTCTTTAAATGACTGGCGAAATGGTACTTAATCTTCAACAAATCCTGGACGATCTGAGTGACATCAAAAAAGATGTATCCGCTATTCAGGGAATAATTAATCAAGCTCCGTTTCAGCCGACCGACGATAAGCCGATGTCGTTAACTGAAGCCGCCGAATTTTTAGGCATAGCCGAGCAAACGATCTACCAGAATATTAGAAAGGTACCGCATCGGAAACGCTTCGGACGGCTTTACTTTTTTAAGGCAGAATTACTAGCATACCTCGATGGTCATGAGATCAACCAGTCGCGTAAACCCAGATCATAGTATGCCAGTGTGTTTCACCACCGTCGAATATGGAGGAGACTTAGCCGACCGTTTACTAAGTAGCCCACAACTCAGGTTTGATGAGGTACGAGAACGGGGCAATAGGACTGTAAAACGTTATTACACGACGATAAAACTTCGTGACTTCAGTTTTACTATATACCCATCTACCGGTAAAGTAGTGATGAAAGGATCATGGGCTAAGTTTCATAATAACGGACAACATAATCATTCTCGCTACTCCACGAAAGATTTATGGGATAATATTGCTGATCTATCCGATATGTTTGGGTATGATCTTTCGGACGGATTACTTCATGGGCTTGAAGCAGGTGTTAACTTAGATCTCAGTAGTCTACTTCAGCCCTATTTTTCTCCTAACTACTTATTGCAGCGGATTATCTGCTACCAAGGACGGAAACCGTTTCTACCCATGAAATCTGTTAAAGGAGCAGGGCAAGGGATTGAATGCGTAATGACCAATTACCGGATAAAAGTATACGACAAAGGCACACAGTACCGTTTACCGCAACCACTGCTTCGCTTCGAATATGACTGTAACATGATTAAGGAATTAGAATCTCTGGTCATTCAAAGGCTAATCGATCTAACTGATTCTACTAAGATAACTTTGCTAGGTCAGAAGGTGCAGAGGATGTTATCGGATTTGATTATTGTAGAGCCGGTAATTACAAATTCGTTATCAAGAGCTGAACGAAAATTGTATGAAAAGGCAGAGCGGCCCAGTTTCTGGCAGCAGTTAAATTCTCGAGATCGTAATTATTATTTAAAGGAGTATCGTGAATTAATCAAAACGTATAGTGTACACCGTTTGCATGAAACACTCTGCGAGCAGGCTCAGATTGAGTGGAATATACTAACCGAAAATTGTAACATTTTTGCCGATGTGCATGCTTCAAATAGGGTTAACGGTCTGGCCAGAAATTGTAACGTTTTCTTACCTGTTAATGTAGGAAAACGTTACAATAATCCTGAGGAGATTGACAGCTCTAACTTAGACATAGTTACAAAAAAGGCTGATACTGGCTATGTTGTACAGCCGATACCAGTTGCAGAAGAGACTGGCGTACGTTGCTGCGAGGTGACAGGCGTATTGTTACATAAAGATCAGCCTAAGGCCAGTATGGTCGTTGGTATTACAACATTGAAGAAGACACCTGGCTTACTGGAGGAGTTTCGACAGCTATATGGGCAAAAAAAACGGAAGCGTTCCCATCACTCAGAAGAATACCGGTTGGCACATGGGCCACGTAATCAAAAGAGTAATGGCCCCAATAACTTGAGACGACGTGTTCTTAAATCAATCAATAATACTTTATTATTTCCGGCGACGACGGCGATAAGGCTTACAGATGAACAACTTGCCACACTGGCGTATTTCTCCGGAACACCCTACGAACTAAAGCTAGATTTTTTAAGATGAAGATTTATTTTGCGCTCCTAATTCACTTGTCTCAAAAGGATTGTTTTTGGTGTACTATTCCAGAAGCCCGGGGGGTATAAAAAAAACGGGCAGCTACCCGGGAGGTGCTGAACCGGTAGTCCCCACCGTTGCTCGTTTGACCACTAAAATGAATGAAGTGCTTGTTGAGCAAAGAGCGAAAATCTCATCGGCGACAGTCCCAAAACACCGATTTAGGTATCGAACCTAGCAAAATGTCGATAAAATGAGACATAATATATTGATAATAAGTATGGTATGTTGTTTTTAGTAGGCATAACTGTCTTCGGAATACGAAATATGTAGAACCAATTTTTATCCAAAATACCAAAATGGCCGCCAACGTCCTACAAAATCATAACCGAAATCCCTATGGTTCTTACAAGGATAAGCAACACCTCGTCCTGTTTACAGCCGATGACTTTTACATGAGTTTGCTGCTATTTCGTTGTAGCCCCATTGCCTTGCGGGTAATGCTCGTTTTGGCCAGCAAACTGAATGCGGACGGCTATGCCACAGCTAGTTTGGCTGAGTTGGCAAAGTCACTCCGAACCAATCCCAGTTATGTCAACAAGGCCATCCTGGAACTGGCCAAATATGAACTGATCCAGAAAAAGAAGCGGAGTGAGTATTGGATACAGCCTGATGTGTTTCGGCCTGCCCTCATCGAAGTGTGATCGTCAATTCGTATAGTAGGGTGTAAATGTGTTTACACCCTATCGATAAGCTCGAACCTACTTTATCAGATTCAACGCTTGCCCAAATCTAAAACAGACTAATTGGCCTACTATGTAGCGTTTCTTCCATACATCTGTCGAATAAAGGAGTGATTAGCCCAACAAAACCAATACGGCAATGCCCGCGGATGCGAGTTCGGCTCGATCTAGTAAATTTCGCCAGGTTCTCTATTGGGGCAAACCGGTTCAGTTCGTTCTCAAAGAGCACGACTCACTTCAGACTTTAACCGTGTCAGCTCACCCAGAAGTCGGGTATGGCTGGCTAGTTCGGGCTTACCAAGTCGGTCAGCGAGACGAGCTACTGCCAGATTCAACGTACCAATCTCTGTCACGCGCCCGTTGTTAATATCCACCAGCGTAGAGATAAGCTGACCATCGGAGCGTTGACTGATTTGCAAGAGTCGCTGCTCTATATCCGGCGGATTTAATACGACACCCTCCTCCCCCGCTACGCGCACACATTCCTGGATAATCTGGCGCGCTAAGGCCAGGGCCGACGTATCCCGATAAAAAATCCCATTATCGACGCCAAGCAGCGAACAGATGGCATTGAAGACACAATTGGCGATGACTTTCTTCCAGATAGTCTGCTGAATTTCTCGCTCAGCCCGGAACGGAAACCGAGCCGTACTTAGCTGTTCGACAAGTGCCATCAGCCGGGATTCATGCCCCCGAATCACACCAATGGGCGAAGGGGCAACGGGTTTATAGCGAACGGTATTTAGGGCCTGCACCTGGCTAGTCGCCAGCAAAACACACCGATATACCTGTGGAAAACCGGCTTCCAGGAATGGGGCTTCAATGCCCAGTCCGTTTTGCAGCAAAACCAGGGGCGATTCGCCTGTCTTCCCCCTCAATAGACGAGCTAACTCCTCATTCCCAAACGATTTACTGGTTAGCAAAACAAGGCCACTCAAGCGGTCAACCTGGTCCAACGTACGAATTGGAATGGAGGCTGTCAGAGTAGTGCCGTCGCCGTCGTCGTCGACCGTCAGGCTCGTTTCTTCGGCTTCCGGCACAGCTCCTGGACGACCACGCAGCAGGATAACTTCTTTACCCGACTGCCGCAGCAATACGGCTAAGGTTATTCCGATGGCACCAACGCCAATAATGTAGATTGGATGTTGCATGAGAAAAGTACGCAGGATGGGCTTGAGCAACTCAGGTAAATTACCGAATAGGGTATCTATTACATAGCTGGTTTTACGGCCATAAAACGCAGGCGTTTATAGTCAGCAAACCAGTGGCCGTCGCGAAAATTGGTCGGGTGAAGCTGGTGGTTTATAGCCGATAAAACGGTTTGCCGGTCTTTGTCCGAAAGGGCATTTACTACGTCCCCTCGAAACATGGCCAGCCAGTCGCCTATTCCGGTTTCTGG
The DNA here is from genome assembly GCF_014699005.1 of Spirosoma profusum. GTDB lineage: Bacteria > Bacteroidota > Bacteroidia > Cytophagales > Spirosomataceae > Spirosoma > Spirosoma profusum. The sequence goes on along the minus strand of NZ_JACWZY010000040.1, from coordinate 45,067 downwards.
ATCGGCCAGCGGGGTGTCGCGATCAAACAGTTCCATCAACGTAACGGAGAAACCAGCGTTCTCCAGCAACGTCGCGTACTGACCAACGCTCGGAAAGTAGTTTGGATTGACGGGTGGGCTCATCCCCAGCTCGGTCAGCGCCCGGGTTAAGGCGGTCAGAATGCGGACTACATTACCTCGGCCGCCCAGTTCGGCGACGAAACGACCACCCGGTTTGAGCGCCTGGAAGATATGCGTCAATACGGTTGATTGCTCTCTTTCGGCAATCCAGTGCAACGTAGCATTGCTGAATATGGCGTCGAAGGGTTGGTCCGTAACGTAGTGGCGGGCATCACCTTGCTGAAACGTAAGCGGAGGAAACGATCGTCGGGCATTAGCGATCATCGAGGCCGATGCATCAAGGCCAACCACGTCGGCACCACTTTCGGCGATTTTAGCGGTGAGCTCGCCCGTACCGCAGCCCAGATCGAGGATACGTTCGCCCCGTTGCGGCCCCAGTAAACTCACTACGTCCGCTCCAAATTGAAAGACAAAGGCGTGTTTTTGCTGGTACAGGTCAGCATTCCAGGCGTGATCAGATGGACTCATAGAGGGCGAATTAATGGTACGTATAAACGATTAGCAGTTGGAATTAACCTACCATCCGGTTCATTAAAATGACTTGTTCAAGGCAACGTAGTGACTTCAATCACCGAGCCACCATAAAGCCGATGACGAGCGGGTTTAAAATCGGCTTCGCCTGCTTTGTAGATATTTTCGACGAACGTCTGCGGGTTTCGGTCGATCAGCGGGAACCAACTGCTTTGCACCTGAATCATGACCCGATGTCCTTTTTTAAACGTGTGCAGTACGTCCTGAAGCGGGAACGTAACATCCGTTACCTGATTGGGGGTAAAGGGCTCTGGTTTCTCAAAGCTATGGCGAAACCGCCCCCGCATGACATCGCCCCGGACCAGTTGCTGATACTTGGCTAACTGCGTTTTGGGACTCACTAGGTAGGGGTGATTTGGCTCGTCGGGTGGGTACACGTCAATGAGCTTCACGACCCAATCGGCATCGGTACCCGTCGTGCTGACGTTTAGCCGTACCGTGATTTCTCCGCCTACCGTCAGGTTCTCCGGCAATACGTCCGTTTGAAAGGTGAGTACGTCAGGCCGATCACTGATAAACCGTTGATCAGCCGACATATAGCGAAACAACGCACTAAAGTCGGGCTCGGTGGTCAGGGTCGTTTCACCGTACGGGACCGGTTGAGCGGGGTCGCTGCTATATTCCCGAAAACCGGTCGGTTTCGTAATTTGTGTACTAAGCTGACCCGTAGGCGTTAAATACCAACGTAACGGCTGACTGTTGGGCATGGGCCACTGCGAAAACGTTCGCCAGGTTTTCTGGCCGGTATCAAACAGACAGACGGTAGGTAGTCCTGTTTTGCCGTCGCCAGCCCCTTTGAGGTAGTGGTGAAAGAACGGAGCCTCCAGGTTTCGTTGGTAGTAGGTCGCCAGACTATCGCCAAAATACAGATCGTTGTGCAGCGTATGACCGGTTTCTTCCGACCAGCCCCGGTGGCCAAACGGCCCCATCACCAGCATCGGACGTGATGCCGTACTGTGCCGGTCAAGCGTTTTGTAGCTACTCAGCGGGCCGTACAGGTCTTCCGCATCGAACCAGCCGCCAACGATCAGAACAGCGGGTCGAATTTTCTTCAGATGGGGCAGAATGTTTCGTTCCTGCCAGAACGCATCATAATTGGGATGCGCCACCGTTTGCTGCCAGAACGCATTTCGGGCTAGATACGGCTGTGCGTTTGCTAAAGGACCCAGTTGCTGATGCCAGGCATGCTCGGTCTGGCCGCCCGTTTGAATCCAGTCCTTACTAAACCAGGGCGCTGTGGTGGGACTAGTCGGACCACCACCAAACAGCGGATACGCCAGCAACGATACCTGCGTGAAGGCCCCATTGTGATGAATGTCTTCCCGGAAAAAATCAGCGATGGGTGCCTGAGGAGAAGACGCCTTCAACGCCGGATGCGCGTTGATCGAACCCGCCATCGCATAAAACCCGGCATAACTCGCGCCCCACAGCCCCACCCGACCGTTATGATACCGTATATGCTTGAGTAGCCAGTCAATGGTGTCATACGTATCGGTGCTTTCGTCAATCGCTTTGGTGGAGGATGGGTTTCTTCGGTCGCTGACGACGGGGGTCATGTTGGTCCAATGCCCTTCGGAAGCCCATCGCCCCCGCACATCCTGATCCACAAAAATATACCCATCCGCCTGGAGCCTGGGCGAAGGACCCAGCGTGGCTTTATACTGGTCAGTCCCATACGGCATCGATCCAAAGCAGCTACGTTGCATCAGAAAGGGATAGGTCTTGACCGGAGACGCATCGCGGGGAATGTATACAGCGGTATATAGCCTAACCCCGTCGCGCATCGGTATTCGGTATTCAACTTTCTGATACTGCTCACGCACGGGGTCAGCCGCGTATCCAGACGTTACCAGGCCGAATGCCCAAACCAGGATGAAAACTAGCGTCAACATCCCCTGCCCAACTTGCTCAATCAGGTCCAGGTGTTTCATAGTGCCAACTGCTGATGAATAAGTTCGCCGATAGTTTGCAGACCTTTCGCCACGCGCTCATCAAACGGCAGGCCGTAGCTGAGTCGCATGCAGTTGCTGTACTGCGGCTGAAGGCTAAATAAACGACCCGGCATAATGCTGATTTTATACGGAGCCAGCAGGTCGGCCAACTCCAGCGTATTGACCCGGGCATCGACTTCAACCCATAACGTAAAGCCGCCCTGAGGCTCGCTGATCCGGGTGCCGCTGGGGAAGTACGTACGAATCGTCTGCTGGTAGCGTTGACAGTTGCTTTTCAGCCGCTGCCGGAGTCGGCGCAGGTGCAATTCATAGCGGTCGTTGGCCAGGAACGTAGCAACGGCCTGCTGGGTGATGCCCGGTGAGAAACCGGCCTGATAGCGCTTCACCTGAAGCAACGTAGCATAATAGCGCCCAGGCGCCACCCACCCCACCCGATAGCCGGGGGCCAGCGTTTTACTCACCGACCCGCACCAGAGAACCCATCCCTGTCGGTCGAATGCCTTGCAGGGAAGTGGTCGTTCGGGCGCGAAATGCAGGTCGCCGTAGAGGTCATCTTCGATGAGGGGAACCTGATACGTTTCCATTAGCTGTACCAGCCGTTGCTTGTGGGTATTCGGCATACAGCAACCGAGCGGATTGCTGAAGTTGGGCACCAGCAAACAGGCCTGTACCCGACCCGCCCGCAAATGGCCTTCCAGTACGTCTAGGTCAACGCCCGTTAACGCATCGGTGGGTAGTTCGAGTACTTTCAGGCCAAGCGATACGATGGTTTGAAGAATCCCGAAATAGACGGGACTTTCGACCGCAACGGTATCGCCCGGTTGGACAACGGTCTTTAAACACAGCGTCAGTGCCGCTGTGCAACCCTCCGTTGTGATAATCTCGTCGTCGGTTAGCCGACTCCCCCAGAACAGGGCGTAGCGGGCAATCTGCCGACGTAGTGCCGCATTACCCGCGATCAGGTCGTACTCGATTCCGCCGTGTGGTAGGTCGCGTTGCGCCTGCTGAAGTGCCTTCGCTAACTTCGCTACTGGCAAGAGCGAAGGAGCGGGTACACTCAATGAAAAAGGCAGCCAGCCGGGTTGTCGCTGCTGGTGCATCAGCCTCAGCAGTACCGACTCCTGATCCTGATCCGACGGAGAGGTCGGTGGGGCCATAACCTGCGGGGCGGATCGACGCGGTACGTGTTTCATCCGTTCCAGCAGGGTTCGGGCGTAGTAGCCTGACTGGGGCCGAGCCTCTACCAATCCTTCGGCTTCCAGACAATAGTAGGCCAGCTGCACCGTATTGATGCTGACGCCAAGCTCCTGGCTGAGGCTACGAACCGAGGGGAGTTTATCCCCCTCAGTTAACGTACCCAGTCGTAATTTATCACCAAGCTGGCGAGCGATCTGCTGGTACCGAGGAATAGCTGCACGCATGGGCGAGGTTGTCTAGCGGTGTTTCTATTGTACAGGGCAAAAGTAGCGGTCGCAGCTGTACGTAGTACCATACAGATTTTGTCAAAGTGAACCATACAGTTTGATTCTTTCGGTTAACTACCTAAAAAGGAATTTGTATGGTGCTCTAGGGGAAAAAGTGTGTCTATTTCCGTACAGCTCGATGCTTTTGTTTTGCCGCATGCAATCCCAACCAATTCCCTCTCTCGATATCGACCGACTGCGGGCCGATACACCCGGCTGCCAGGATAGCTTGTTTATGAATAGCGCCGGTGCTTCCCTGATGCCTCAACCCGTGGTAACGGCTATGCAGGAGTATCTTCAGCAAGAAATCCAGTTGGGTGGTTACGAAGTCGAACGGCTTCGGATAAGTCAGACCACCCGGTTCTACGACGAAACGGCCCGGCTATTGAACACCCATCCGAGCAACATTGCCTATGCCTATAGCGCGACCGATGCCACCATTCAGGTGCTGTCGGCCATTCCGTTTCGGGCAGGCGATACCATTCTGACCACCACCAACGATTACGTCTCCAATCAACTGGCGTTTCTGTCGATGCAGCAGCGGTTAGGGATTCGCTTGCTGCGGATCAACGACTTACCCAACGGCGACCTAGATCTGACTCACCTCGAGGAATTGATTCGGGCCCACCGGCCAGTGCTAATCGCCATTACCCATATACCGACCAACTCGGGTCTCGTGCTACCGGCCGAGGAGGTGGGCAGGCTCTGCCGCCAATACGACGTCTGGTATCTGCTGGATGCCGCCCAATCGACAGGGCAATTGCCGCTCGATGTGACTCTCCTTCAGGCCGACTTTCTGGTGGCAACGGGCCGTAAGTTTCTGCGCGGGCCCCGTAACACCGGATTTCTGTATGTGTCGGATAGGGTCTTGGAGGCCGGACTATCTCCCCTCTTTATCGACCGACGGGGCGCTACGTGGACCGGGCCGGATGCCTTTACTTTACAGCCGAATGCCCGCCGGTTTGAGCCCCAGGAGGTTTCGCTGCTTCACGTAGGACTAACTGAAGCCATTCGTTACGCCAATCAAGTGGGTATCGAAGCGATTAGGGGGCAGAACCAACGCCTGATGCGTCGGCTCCGAACCGGTCTGGAGCAGCTCGACGGTATTAACCGCTTAGACTGGGGCTCTCATCAAGGCAACATCCTGACATTTAATACATCTCGTCAACCGCTACCGGCGCTCGAAGCGGCTTTGCGACAGGGGCGAGTGGTCTTTACCGCACAGTATCCGAGCTCCGCCTTAATCGATTTCCAGCGTAAGGGTATAGACTGGTTGATTCGGCTTTCTCCTCACTATTTTAATACGCTGGCCGAAATGGATGAAGTGGTCGATTTAATGGCTCATATTTTACGCTAAGCTTCCCAGAAATCGAGATTGATCTTGCTACTAATCTAACTTACCTGATGCAAAGCGATTATTTACAAAGTGCGATTCGCCAGTTTGAGTATTATAAATTGCTAGGCGAAAAAACATTGGCTCAACTTCCTGATGATGCACTTTTCTGGCAATCCAACGCTGAAAGCAACAGCGCTGTCATCTTGGTGAAACACCTTTGGGGGAATATGCTGAGTCGTTGGACGGATTTTCTTTCGACCGACGGGTAAAAATGCTGGCGTGATCGAGAGGGCGAGTTTAGTAATGATATTCAGACTCGAGACGAATTGCTACAGAAATGGGATGAAGGTTGGCACGCGCTTTTAGAGACCCTCCAATCGCTAAGGGAAGAAGACTTGACCAAAACCATCTATATTCGTAATCAAGGACATTCGGTGCTGGAAGCCATTAACCGGCAGTTAGCCCATTATACTTATCACATTGGCCAACTGGTATTTCTGGGGAAAATGCTGGCCCAAAACTGGACGTCACTCTCCATACCAAAAGGCGAATCCATGCAGTATAATTCACAGAAATTTGCCCAGCCAAGACATTAAGAGGATTTTAGGGTGGCGTTTCTCCATCAGCTCTTCTCCGTTTCTAAAAGGGAATAGAAACACTGGTTCCTGCCTAAGCAGCTCTGGAATAAGTTCGGCAAGCACAAAGTCATAATCCTCAGTTGGATGTCCCACCTCTGTTTACAGCGTACCTCGTCAGTTACCAGTAGACCGGTGAGGCTAAAAAAGTGAAAAAGGGTTGTCGTTTCTCTACAGGCAATTAGATATATGACTATTATGTTGTCTAATCAAAATTGTAACATTTTCGGTATCAGCAGATAAGAAAATGTTACAATTTTGGTTTGATTCTTATAATAGTTATGACTTCACCTGACATTAAGAGTTCTCAATTCGTCTCGTTTTTAGAGGGTTTTCCTGAACGATTTTATTAATGACCCGTCCTGGAAAGTGTTGACCGTTTATTGGTTATCCATTTTTTTATTGACCAGTAATTTAACCCCTATTTTTATCATCCGCCATAGTGACCACCTGCTTCTGGGGATAATAATTTTTCCATCTCCTCTTTAGCTTTTTTTCCCCGTTGTACGCCTGGTCCGGGACCAGCATATCACAGCTCATGTGTGGCCGTTTATAGTTATGACCCGTTCTGAATTGTGTTGACCGTTTGTTATTTATTCAGATTTATTATTTATACCCTATTTTAAAAATCTATAATTCCCCTATTTGCATTTTGCTTATTTCCATAATACGGTTTCCAGCATGAGTTGCAATATCGCTATATTTAGCACGGAATTTATTTCTGAAATAGTGATTGAAGGACTGTAACCTCTCTAAAGGTTCAATTTCATTTTTATCAATTTCAATAAAATACTCTTCTATTGTAGCGCAAAACAGGTCAATGTTATTTTCAATAATCGGTTTATAAAAAATAAATAAGTCAAAATTTATTAGTATAACAGGTCTGATCGTTTGATTTAATGCTAAACCATTTGCCAGCAACTCATCCTTAAACCAAGATATAAGCAGTCTATTTAAACCAGGAACCTCAAATAATCTTTCGTATACCACAATTACTGTATAAATTTTTAGATCTTTGGTATCGTAATCGCTATCAAATTGAAATGTTTTATCAAGTACACGATTAAGATTTAAGACTAACTGTTTGACTGCTTTCGGTTTAATATTACCATTAGCTTTGGTATCAAAGTACAATTTACTTTTTAGAGCATCCGATATTATACCATAATCGCTTGACATCTTTACAGTTGATTCAATCTGAATATCTTTGCTTTCAAAAAGTACAATATTATTATTATTTCTAATATATAAATCAGGTTCTGCTGTTACACCAGTTGCTTTGATTTCAGAGCCAGTTTTTAAAATTGTTGTATTTCTAAAAATAGATTGTATTTCATTATAAAATAAATAATTTTCTGAAAAATTTTGACATATAAAACTATTTAATTCTGGTATTTTTTTATCATTCTCCAAAGTTAGATTTAATGATCTTAGATTAAACATTAAACTTTTATATAATTTTTCAATGAGGAATAAGTTATAGATTATAGTATACTTACCTTCATCTTCTTTAAACAAAGGTGAATTTCTTATTAAACGAAAATCAACGTCTGCAATTGGATTTTTATCTTGCAGCATATAATTTTCAAGAAACCGTTTATTTTCCTCATAATCTTCGTTAACTGGTACTTCAATCGATGTTATAGTTTTATCCCCTTTAGAAAGTTCGAAAAGAATAACTGGCAGGTATTTAATTAAAAATTTCTTCCATGAATCACACTCTAGGTTCTCTAAAAATTTATTGCATAAATATGACAGCTTTAGACTCGTACTTGAGAAATCAATGAAATGGCTCAATTTTGCGAATTGAGCTAATAAAATTTCTCTAATATCGTAGTTTAAGGTATCCCAATATCCCAAACTTCGACAAATTGACATCGCAGTAACTTTACTAAATCCTGATAAATTATTTGTTGTATGGATCGCAGTCTCATCAGCTTCGTTTACGATTTTTTGATTAATAAGCAGATAGCCTTTAAATAAGTCGAGTTCAAGTTGTGCTTCTGCTTTTAAATCAACTTCTTCTGTAATGTGATCAAATACATATTCAAAGAAGGATAAGCTTCCTTGTGTAGTTATTATATGAATTTTAGTTTCAATATTTTTTTCAATTTCCAATATTAAATTATATAAACGATTTCGCTCCTTAGAATTATGGTTACCAAACCATCGTCCTAAAACTTCTTCATTATCGGTCTTACCATTATTAGCTTCTATCGTATTAAAATAAATTAGAAGAGCACCAACTTTTAATAAGGTTTTTCGACTAATTCCTGAAAAATACGTTTCTATTGGCCTAACTTCTTCTTCACCAAATACTTGAGAAAATCCTAGAATTACGGTGTTCGGCATTGGAATTAGCTACGTTTAATTAAAATCTCACTTTTCTTTTATTATAATTCAGATATTATTCCATCCAATTAACTTGGAATAAATATAGTACTTTTCTATTTTAATTTGAGCTTCAATGCTCTTCTTGGATTACACCTAAAAAATCATTCAAAAATTGTTCACTTACGAAAGGAACTTGCCCAAACAATAAAGTTGACTCTCCTTCTAGCTTAGCCAATAAATGGCCCTTTCCTAGTAACCGTTCGGCACCTTTTTCACCTAGTGCTATTTCTGAAGTTCCTTCAGAATCTACACGTAAAATTAATCGATTACCGAGGTTAGCCCTTAATTGCATCGGCATTACGTTCGCATCGGGCCGTTGAGCTGCAAAGACTAGATAGATTCCTGCTGCACGAGCTTTAACGCCCAATCGAGCAACTATTGAAGTTACTTGTTGCTTATAGTCTTCAATCATCATCCATTCGGCAAACTCATCATGTATTACCCAAATTGTTGGTAGTCGATCTCCTTCAGGTACTTTTTGGTTGTAAGCAGCTAAATTGGATGTACGTGTTTCCCTAAACCGACGGTAACGATCATTCATCTCATCCACTAACTGTTTTAATATGTCTAGTGCTTGATCCTGATCGTCCACGATGCCATGAGTCAAATGTGGCAATCCTTCTAATGCAAAATAATCAACGCCTAATTTAGGATCAACTAATATTATTTTCGCCTGAGACGGTCGATTGGTTGCGGCAATTGACAGGATTATGTTTTGCATCAATACTGATTTGCCACTTCCAGTTGAGCCTGCAATAAGTGTGTGTGGTGCGTTTTTCTGGGGAGATAGAAACATTATTTCTCCATTGTCTTCCCGAATGGCAATTGCCAGCTCTTGATTAGAACCCTCTTTTATAGTCCACCGGGACCAAATTTCTTCAATGGCAACTAATTTACGTTCTGGTCGTTCAATCGATAAAACAACTAATCCTGGTTGAGGCTGTACAGAAATAACCGATAAACCATATGTTGTTTTAAACTCGGTAATCTTTCGAATGACTTGATCAACTGTAAGATTGGCACTTCCTTGAAAACGTAATAATGCAGCATTTGGGGTCAATGAACTGGAAACTAACTTTGCCTGAAGATTAAACCCTTGTAGTGCAGCTTTACAACGTACTTCGACTGTCTTTAGCCATGCTAGATCTGTTGAGGAGTCATAATATTGCTTAACTTCAAGTAAATTATTTAGCGCCGGGTAAGCCCAATTGCGAATTAATGCCGTATTTACAACATTCTCCTCCTTAATATCTGTATCATTTTTTAAAGTATTTATGGCTTCTTGAGTTGCCGTAACTTCTGTTGAATTTATAATAGAAGGTTTTGACTTAGTACTATTTGTTGAAGTTTGAGTAGCGCTAATTATTTGTTTTGGCTCCTTAACTATTTTTCCCGATATAGGAGTCTTATACTCAACTTCTTGCCAATCTGGAAAATCTAGATTCGTCAACCGTAAAGGTAATGGACTTAAATTTTGCTGATATAAAAGAATAAGCTCCTTCAGCTGCTCTGTATCAAATATTTCTTGATAGGCATTCTCTAAACCATTTAGTTTAATTGCTTCAGAACAAGAAGGTGATTCCAATGGTCCAGACACAAATACATGTGAGTAACCTCGAATCCATATAGCACATTTTCCTGCTCGTATAGCCTGCCGCCAATCGGTCAATGCCAATGGTGCGTTGGCCGGAAATAAAACACCATCAAGTAGTAAATCTGATAAACGGCTAAGCCACAATTCTCTGTCAAAACGTGCTGGCGTACCGAAAATAGCATCTTCAATCCGAATTACTGTATCGCGAAGTTGTTTAGCTGAATTTTTCTTGCCTCCAATTAAGCTTGCGTAGTCAATGTATTTTGATTCAGATACTAAAACCATGAGCGTAAAGTTGCCATCCTCGTCTTGTGAGGGACTTAACGCTAGAATATCGGCGATTTGCTCTTCTTTTTGGCCCAACCATTCTGAATAATCATCTAGGAAGTACCATCCAATATTTCGATCTAATCCCACCTCGTGACGAATGAGGTATCGACTTAATACAACGCCAATTAGCTCACTAGCATTACGACCACGCTTTGCGGCCCTTAATACAATATCGCCTGAAACGTCATTAGCTTCATCAATAAAGCGTTGTGCTAGTTCGCGCTCAAGATTACTGGTTAACCCTAAATTTAGTGATCGAAGACGGCTTCGCACCATAGATAACAATAGGCCTAATGGAGCTTTTGAAGAAATAACTAGATTTCGACCTTGTGTTGCAAGCTGTTTATACCGGATAACTCTGACATTTTGATTTAATAATTGCCTACGATCTAACAATTCATCGTAGTTAACTACCCAATTACCTAAGTTGTGCGTTTCATCGAAAATTTGGCGCATTTTACCGTCTTGGAAATCTAATTGGCGAGCTGGAAGCAGCCGCTTTTCTGTATTTCCATCCCAGTCGCCTTCAATAAAGGTGGTCATGGCAGTAAGATAATTCCAGCCAGAAATCGTTTGTACTGGACAACATAAATACACCACAGATTTCATGTCATCACTTGCTCCAGGACGCCTGCGCGAATAGCGTGCTGGTAACAAATCTTCTGCCGGAAGTACATAAGCCTTCTCGGAAAACCACCGAACTTTAGCATGTCGCGATATGACATCCTGCGAAAAAACGATATCGTTTGGGCAACCGTCTTGGGGATTTGGTGGAACTGCTTGTTCAATAGAAATACTAATTCGAAGACGGGCCATAAAATCTCTAGTAGATTCAGAGGCATTGTATGCATCAACATCAGTATCTGCCGACTCGACAATTCGTTGGTATAGCTGACTTAATTTAGGCGTAGTCTGATGCATTAGCACAACTTGACAACAGACCTCTTCCTCCTCTTCGTAAAGTGAGCCTAGTTTATCAACTACAGTCTGGGGTAACCTTGCCGAATCACAGTTATAAAGCACGACCGATAAATTCGCACTTTCATGGGGATGTAAGGCTAAATATCGCTTTACTAAATCAGACACGCAGTTAGCCGCATCTGTTGGATTTTCACTGGTCTCCTCGGAATTATTTTCATTTACCCGGGGTAGTTCATGTAAGGTATAATCACCACACTTGTCAGTATACGTAAGTAATTCAGGGCGTGTTTCTCGCCAACTAAGGGCCACTTCGGGGTAAAAAGGATGCTCTAAATCTTCTGACAACTCTCTAAAATAAAGGCGTCCCGTATCCCCAAATCTGACTTCTTCAGCCGTAAGGAATCGATCGATCAGTCGTCCAACGTATTGTGCCTTTACGGCTATTGCCATTAATCGTAATGGATGCCAGGGCGCGATTATTTCCGCAGATGGTTCTCCAGCTACTGTAACAGAGCCAATTTGCAATAGTGGCCTCAATAATTTTTCACGACTGTAATCACCTTTTGCTTCTTGACAGATCAATGCAATTAAGTCAGACCAAAGCGTGGCCTGATGGATTAAGTTAGCATCCGATAGACCTAGCTCTTGAAATCCTTGAACCGCCTGGGAGTATGTTTTTTTAAACCGAGCCCAATATTGCTCAATAGCATCACAAACTTGAGTCGACAACAACCCCTGCTGGCGTGCATTTTGTAGATTTTTTTCCCAGTGTAACGCCAGATCACGTTCGGCTTTATACGTTGGTACTAATGAGCCACGGCTTTTCCCAAACACAGGTACTAGGGTTCGAACATCATTTAAATTAATGATTTGTTGACGCCCCTTGGCACTGGTAGGTTCACGAGTAGCCGAGCAGAAAACGAACGGTTTGCTACTCAATCGAGTCCAGTCATTTTTAAATTCAGCAATTATCTGATTCGGGTTGTATTTCCAAATAAGCTGGGCAGGGTATTCTTCAGACCGGCCATCTGGATAGTCTACAAACAGTTTTAAGGAAAATTTTACCTGTAATGCGGATTTTGCGACAGAGCGATTAGGAGTGTATTTATCTTTTTTACGTGTTCGCCATTCCTCTACCACTTTCGCATAATCGAACAATTTACCTACATGCCAACTTACTTTATGACCGCATATTTTATCGACTCCTTTGTAACGGGCTGCAAAATAATTACCAGCGTCAGTGTTTATTTTCTCTAGATCGCTATTTGAGCGCCAATCAGTATGTATCTCTAGCCGCCTATTAGCGATATCCTCATTACGGGCGAAAAGACGTTCCAAGCTCAGAGCTAATCCAGCTAAAAAATCATCTGATTCCAATGGTGTACCGAAAATAAATCGATCCCATATTGATTTAAGCTTGCCATTTTCCTTTAGCTCATTTCGATGATTTTCGTAAAATTCTCGCCCTTCCCCGTCTGGTTTAGTTGAAGGTTTTTTTGATAGGCGGGCCAGGAAATCGACTTCATCTTCACTTAGGAGCTCTTCCGGCTCCTTGTCCGTATAAAATTGACTGGTTAACGTACCTAGGTTGACCTTTTCACGTTTTAGCCCATCAAACAGTGGCTCAATTGAGTCCCACTCCAACTGAGCCAGTGCACTTGTTTCAGCATGCCAGCCTGTTGGAGAGTCTATAAATGCAAGTACAATTGGATGATATAGATCTGGTATACTTTCTTTTACCCGCTCAAATGCTTTAAGTAAGTCCTCTTTACTTAATTGTGATTGACTTGGGGTATACTTACGAAGATAAGGAGTTCGCTTTCGATACGCTTCTTCAAATCTGTTCCGCCACTGGGATGGTTGTGTTCGTTTTTTCTCTGGTATGTCATCAAAATAAGTCGTGCTTCGTGGTATTTGTAAGGTTGGCAATGCCGCTCCCAATGCTTGTAACATTGGTAAACCTTCGATATCAACTAACTCTTTAACGGAAACAACATAGTTTGAAAAACGCTCTAATGTTACAAAACTTAGGACACTTAATCCTTCTAATGCCTTCTCCCAAATGATTCGATCAAGGTCAGAGAGTAAAAAATTTTCTGAAGCTATGCGTACCCACAAATTTGTCATAGACATAATCTGCGTCGAGTTAATCTGTGTTAACAGATTAAGGGATTGCGCTTCATCATCGCCAGTGTTTGCTAAGAGTAGTATTGGTTTATCGCAGCTTGCATTTCGCCAATAAGTCGTTCTTTCATCGGTTAAAATATCCGGCGGTAAATTAAATCGGATAGCAACGCCTTGTAGAAAATTACGAGGTAACTTAATAGAGATACGACCTGAAATAATTGGATCAGATGCTATAGCTTTTGCAATGGCAGCAACTGGTTCTGCTTGCAGTTGGTCAAGTATATACCGATCAGTTTGTTTACTCTCTTCTGAATTAGCTAATCGCTCATAAAGATAAAGGGCTACAACACGGCCAGTAAATAGAAGGGATGTGGAAACGACAGCCGTTGGATTAGACGGAAGTAAAGTAGTAGGGTTCATTTTACGCTGTCGTCAAATAAGTGGATTGATAACATAGGCACACCCATCTGAAAGTCGACGGAGCATCCCTAGGCTGCTTAGTCGCTGTTCCAATCGGGTCGTATTTAAATCAAATGGCCTTTTATCAAAACTGTCTGATTCAACTACTTGGATTGCTTCTCTTTCGCCAAAAACTAGCCCGTAACGATCAAACAAAAGCGCTAAAAATTCGCGAAATTCCATTCGGGTGGGGACATTGGCTAATAAGAGTGTTTTTAATAGGCTGTCAGTAGGAGCATACCTAAATCGTGTTGTTCCCCGGCGTGATATGAATCCAATGTCCCGGCCAATCTCTCTATGTACATTGCCTTCATGCTGCTTATGCCGTTGCTGTACTTGCTCTTTTAAATCAGCTAACAAGGCTTCGGGGGTAGAAGCGCTATCTTCCCCATCCCACCACACAGTTTCCATCAAATACTGCTTACATCGTGCATGTGCATCAGCTGTGGAAGGAGATTCAAGTAAAATTTCCTGCCAGTCTGTGGATTGCTCAATTCGATTGATGTACGAGTCGATTGCTTTACTTGGAAGCGTTGCATTCTCTTGGTAATTCAATATGGAAAGTTCACGTACTAAGGTCTTACGAGGTGCTACAACTTCACAGATAAAGTAAGTTCGTTTGTCTGTTTGATTCCACTCAGCAGCTATTTTTAGCTGATAAAGCATGATATAGTAAGCACCTAATGTAACTAAATGACTAATGACATCATATCCGGGAAGCTCTAGATTAAATAGGGTTAGCCAATCCCTTCCCAACTCATCATAAATAGGGTGTTTAATATAGGGTAAATAGCTTTTCCCCCTTGTTGACAGATTATCCGTCACGTCATCATGCTGTAGTAAACCTAATAGTGAGTTCCATATGTTATGACCTTCTAGCAGGTTCTTAAGCTTAGGAGTTAGATCAGTAGCGAAAGCACTTCGTGAAAGCATCAAATACAACAATTCACCCGTACGAGTGAAATTGATATAATCCCGAGAAAAGCTCTCTTTTGAATCTAAATCTTCATAAATAGCATTAGCTCCAAAAGGAAAGATAAAGCGTGAGGTCCATCGTTTATTTGATTGACTTTCAACCGCCGACTCGCGCAACATTGCCACTAAATCGGCAAAATCGTGGAACGTATTAAAACGTTGGCGCAAGCTTTCGACCATAGTAGGCTCGATTCCTTGGCCCTGGCTTCTCATACGCTCGATCCAAAGACTCCAAGCTGCGGAAGAATCTTTATTCGCTTCAGAAATTTGACCGATTTGGTCATTATTCCACAGAATATTTCTTAGTAAAATTCGCTTCTGTGGCTTAAAGGTAATAGGATAATAATTTCCGCTCGGGTTAAACGGATTCAAGAGTTGACCAGACCGATTCGTGGCCTCTGCCATACTTAGAAATTCAAGGAAAAGTAGCCACGGAGGCTGGGGATATATTCGATGCCCCCAAATTTGTTCATCAATCCAGAAAGAATTCTGTTTGTGATCACTTTGGGGTGGAGAGGGGACTATATTGGCTACTTGTTCAGGTGTGGGTGCGTTTAGGAACATAATTAACTAGAGGTTTTCAATCAGGCATAGTAAAGTTGATTTCTCTTGGAATTGGATTGCCATTGTCGTCTAAAACCATTCGCTGAAAAACATGCTGCTCTTCCTCTACTGACCCATCCTCTTGACGTCTCAACGTAAGCCTTTTCAATAATTTGCTTTTAAACGACATAACATCCTCATAACACTCTTTTGAAAAAGAGCTCGGTAAAGCCCCTTCCGCTACTCGAGATAAGAATTCATAACGAACTAAGTTTAACGTCAAGGACTCCAGGTGGTTATTGGATAAAGAGACGTTAAGAATTGGTCGATTATTATACCAATCAACTTTCACAGATTGCCCATTTTTAGGTCGCACTGAAATATTATCTTCGAATACCCGGCACACTCTTGCGCCTGATGCATGCAAACTACTACCTAGAAACAACTCTCGATCACTATTCACTAGCATACCGACAAAAACCCGGTTAATACCCCGTACTAACCTCCCTACAATATCACGTTCTACCGGTACTTTCTTAGTTTTCAACGGTTTAATTACTTTCTCTAAATATTCACCTGCATAGCTAAAAACTGTCAAATGCCAGAGTTTTAATTCTAAAACTTCTTCTTCTGCTATTTTAAAGAACAAGGCTCTTCGCTGACTAGCAAGCATCGGAAGAAATCCCTTACTGCGATCATCATCATCAACACCTTCTATGTAAATGCTTTGTTCCCTTAGATAAGCTTCACTGGCCCCGTATATTGGGTCATTCGCCAAGTATTTAGTAAAATATGGAGTTAACGTTTCGTCAGTATTTCCATATATCAGCAGGTTATCTATTCGATTAGACGTTTCTTCGCCAATCCGAAAACGACTTAATGCAGAAAAAACCCCAATACTATCTCTGCGCGAGTCAGTTAGATTGATACCAAAAATATTGTCGTAAATACTAGCCTGAGGTACCAGTCGATCATGGATAATAGTTCGAACATCTGTCGGTAGCATTAAGCGATCCGTTACTTTAGGGTGACCCAAAATAGCATTCGCTAGTAAGGCTAAAATCTCTCGAATCGGAATGTGTATATCATTATAATCACATAACTCGAAAAGTTTGCGAAGTCTAGACTGAAGTAACGAATCCTGTAACCGTTTATAGTTTATGTAAATAGGAGAATACTCGTTATACTCTATTCGAGTATCATTTCCTTCATTAAAGCAAAGTTGCCAACCAGGGTGAGACAAAAAAGCAGTTATACAGCTATCGAATAAAACGGCTGAAGAACTACGGGACAAATTAAAAAACGATAGCTGAACACCATCACTCTGTTGGCGATCTTCGACAAGTAAATCTTCGAACAAAAGCCGTGTCTTTTGAATAGCTAAATTCTCCGGCAAACGTTTCCACGTTTCAATTAATTGACCATCGTTGCCTGCAATAAGAAAGTATTCTGTAGGATTTTGGCTATGTATTGATTCGCTAAAACGGGTCAACAAGTCTACTTTTTCTGGCTCCCATTCGCTTCCTTGTGACGGTACCCAGGCGCTTAAATCCCGGATGACATGCAACATTAATCCATTAGGTAATTGGTGTCTAATATAAGGGGCACTGGAATCGCTGAGTGCAGGGTCACCGCCTAAACCTTGCCATACTCGATGGCATAGATTCGTCTTCCCGTCACCGGCGTGACCAGTAAGCACGACTGACCTTACTTCTTCAGTTAAATTAAAGCAGCTAAGCACATCTGTTAGTAACGGATGCTGAAACCGAATTGGCATTACTCCAGCTCGCCTGGAAGCCTTATTTATATGTTCTTCAAAAGCAGAATCATTCCTAGGAATAGGACCGTATTGGCGGACAAACTTTATCCAGCTCTCAGCCGTTGCGGATGGGTCGAGAGTCTGTTCTGTGACAACTGAAGCGAAGATGGACAATTGCAAACTAGTTATGAAATGGCGGATTTACAGTTGACATATTAAACAGCCTTCACGTTCTTCATAAACGTCGTCAGCTCCACCAAGCACTTGAATAAGAGGCTTGTTTGGTGCTTTTCTTCGAGCTCGTTCACGAGCGACTTCATGTTCACGCTTGATTTGCTCTACTCGTTCAGGTCGTTCCAACTCGGCTAAAGATTCATCACCGCACCAATAGAAAGTAGTTTCAGCTTTTTTGCCCGGTTTTTCATAAGCTTTCGCTTCTTCATAGAGGTGGGGATGTGCTTCTTTCAAGGCGACCCATTCTCTTTTTTGTTGATAAAAGCAAAAGAAGCAGCCTGACCTGGTGCGACCCCATTTTGTATAAGAAGGCATCCCTAATCCTGATTCTTCTAAAATACGTTCGATATCGGCTTTTACTAAGCCATCCTCGCGGAATGGATATACTGGGGTTATATTGGGTTTGTGACTAATGTAGCCATCTCGTTTTTCATCTGCCCGCAAGCCCACATAGTTATAGCAAGGTTGCTCGCCGATGAAACGCTCAAAAGGCTTTAGTTTCATCATTCGGGTACACCAACGACGATGGTTGGATGGGATCATCCCTCCATAGACCTTAAGTAATTGATCAAACCCGACAAAGTCACCATTTTCCTCAGTCGTTTTATGTATTGGCTTGCCAAGGACAGATTCTAGTCGAGACAGATAATCAATCGTTTCAGGCAATTCTTTACCTGTGTCATGAAATATATATTCCATTTCAGGTACACGGTCTCGCATGTAAATGGCAAGAGCTGCGCTGTCTTTGCCCCCCGATAAGCTAAGAATGTGTCTCATCTAATTCTACTTTATTTTGCTTTTCAGCGTTAGGAATGGACTCTTCCAGAGGAGCACTTTTTGTTGTAAGCACGTTAATAAGTAGTGGAGTACTTAAGGCCCCAGGTTTCCAGTTTGGTTTTATTTCAATAGCTGGGTCTTTTTGAATGCTTTCCTTAAATGATTGATTAGAAAAAAACCATTTATCATATCTATTAATTAAGGCTTCAACAAGTCCAATATCTTTACTTGGATCAGTCGTTGCTTGACCATTTGTCTTTAATTCTTTCAAAACGCTATAATAATCTTTAAGAGCATCAAGTAACTCATATGCAAAACGCAACGTTAATCCCACTTTACTTACATCTTTATTTTTTTCTCTGAGCGAAACCCTGAAAACACCATTTTCTGAAGAAGAAATTAGTTTTGGTGATTTATTAGAAGTGTAATCTCTTGCCCAGAGCTCTACCTTTACAACTTGCATTAAGGGTGGCGGTGCATTGAGCCCAACTCGTGTCAAAGTAGAGGCTATTTGTTGTTGTATATTTAAGGCGAAGGGAAGCTTTAGCCGATGTTTACGATCTAATTCTTCTGTTTGTATCCATTCAGTAAAAGAACCGTATGGTTTGGAAAATAGGCGTTTTGAATCCCAAATTATTTTATAAGGTTTACTATTAAGCAAAAATAATTCAGTTGTAATTGTACTAGAAGGTTGATGCCCCATTTCTAATGAGGCTAATTTACCTGGGAGTAACAAAATACTTTGATCAGCCGCCACTGTTCGTTCTAAATCACATTGTGGATTGATTACCAGCCAAACTTGATCTTTTTGTATATTTGAAAATATATCTCCTAAATGTAAAAAGTACTTTGGAGTTTCTCCAGCAATATGTGTAATTAAGGGGTTGGGAGCTAATTCACCAATATGCTCTTCATAGAGTGCACTCGCATACAAATTTGATACATGCATAGATGGCATTTCGGGTAATAACCACCCTGTCTCCATTCGCATAGAATCTAAATTTATCTGACTGCTTCTTAATTGTTCATGAGAAAACAATAAACTTCCCCACCTTGATCCATAAAGCCAATTCATATAGTCACCCAGAGGGTGCTCTTCTTCATTTAAGCGTGATTGCTGTATAAAGGCGTAATCCTGGATTGTTAAAGCTTTTATTTCCTTATTGAAATTGTCAGCGGCATTAATAGCGGCATTAGATAATGCTTGGACATACTGCTGTACTTGGTTTATGTATTCTAATAAGGCAATAACAGCACTAATTTTCAATTTAGCAGTAATACTGTTAGTCAGATTTGATTTTGGTTCAAACTGAAATGCAGCCTCTGTCAAATCAGCCTTTTCACGAAATTCTCGTTTCCGTTGTTCTACATTTGCATGAGAGGACATTAACACCGTAACAGGTTTAATGTTATTTACTAATTGAGAATCAATTTTTTTTGCTATTTCAATTGCGCGTTCTTCACCCATTAGATCGCCATGTACTGATAGGTAAAAATCTATAAAAACAAGGTTATAACTCTTATCTTGAAATTCCGTTAAAGACTCTTCGAAGTTTATTGATCCATACCTAGATACGGATATATTACAAGCTACAATATTTGCACAAACTGCATTTAACTGATGTTTTTTATCCGCTCTAGTTACGAACAACTTTGTCAATAAATGCTCAGACAATGCCCCATCATCATTTGTCTGGTCCCAAAGCTGATTAATATAATCAATATAAACTTCATCCTCTTCAGTGACTTCATCTAAATCAGGGCATGAAAGGGGCAATCCTTCTAATTGAAGTTTTAGGCTTGAGTTATATTTCTCTTCAATAAATTGTAGAAATGCTTTGACTAGATCAATGGGAATTTCACCTGGCTGAATTTTGTCAAATATATCATCAATGACTGCGGCAGTAAATTGAGGTTTTTCGGATGGATTCTCCGTAACAGCTGAATCAGAAACAGGCACCATTTATTTTACGCCTTCTAGGTTTAGAATGAATGTATGTAATACAGACTGACTCACATCAACAACTTCACTGAGATTTAATGAAGCTCCATGATATTTTGCAATTTCTCGAGAGATAAATAATCCTAATCCTTTTCCTTGACCAGGTGGTTTTGTGGTAACAAAAGGAAGAAATATGTCTTCTTTCCACGCGACCGGAATTCCAGGACCATTATCAGTAAAATAAATGCACTTGCTTACTTTATCTAAATACACCTTAATCAGTGAAATGCGGCTAGGTTGACTGACTTTTTCTTGTTCAAGCCAGTATACTGAGTTCGCAATTAGATTTTCCAATATTTGAACAAACATACCTTTCACAGCTTTGATCGACCAATCTAATGAAGTTGGCTCAAGATGGAACTGTATGTTATGTCGCTCAAATTGCACTTGATGCGAAAGAAATATATCACTTACTAGTTGATAAATATTGAAGGTTTCTTTTGACTGTCGACCAGAGGGGCTTAATGGATCCAAAATTTTCAACCTACTTTGTAGCGTTTTGAGTTGACTACCTAATAAATTCAACAACTTACGTGTTGATTCAGTTAGTACCTCATCCTGAACACTATCTAATGTTGATAATGTATGTTCTGCCGAACGATTTATCTCATGGGCAATGATATCGACCATTAGACCTAGTCCTGCTAAATGAAGTGTTACTTCCATTCGCTGCTCGACTGACTCCTTCTCAGATCTTACATCATCTAAAAGCCTTTTGTTAAGTGATAATGTCTCTTTTATAGCATTTATGGATGGCTCATTCTGGCCGATCTGCGGAAACTTGGTAAGTAAAATTTCCAAATTATCATGTAATTTTTGTTCATTACGTTCTAATCTAGCTTCTAATTCTTCCAAATTTAGTGGCGTATTCGTTAACCGCTCATCCTCGGCTGCATCTAAAAGCGTTCTAAATTGGTCCCATAGCACATATTGAAGTAATTGAATCAAAGCCCCTTTTTCTGGACAATCCCGTAAACCTTCCCGATTAGTTTGATCAATTAAGCTTGGGTTTTTCTGAGAAGAAATGTCCACTTTCCCAATTACTTGCCTTCTGTTAACTTTGTAACCACCTGCCCCAAAGGCTATGGGGTCAAGTTGTAACCAGTCATCTTCTAAACTACCGTAGGGAAAAACGCGAAAGCCGTCTCGATAAACCATTAGGCCTCCTGCCCAAGCTTTAATCAAGTCACGAACCTGTTTTATTTTACCAATACCTTCAATCTCTTTTACAATTCGATTATTAAACCAGTAAAATTTATATGAAAATGAACCTAAATTAACTAGGGTGTCTAGAGTTGTTTTATTCACTAGTGTTCCAGCTAGACGCGAATCACGCTTTCCAGAACGTCTAATCTCTAAGGGCTTAATTACTGAAGCTAAATGTGTCCCTTCTAGAGAAAATGTCTTCTTTTTCTGATACAAATCATAGTCGATTGATCCAGATAGAATAGGAACTCCATTTGTGACTGTAAGTTGTCCTTCTACGTAAGCGTGATAGTTTTCAAAAAGTAATTTGGTAAGTGTTGGAATAATGATTGGTTCTGTATTAAACCAGAGTTTAATGAACGAACGGTGAAGTTTTTGAAAAGGATCAATAAACTTACTTAGTTGTTCATTCGCTATTGTTTGAAGTACATCTGCTGTCCAATCCGTATTCAATTTATAAATGTAAATGCGAGAGCCTGAACTGTTCGGATCTTCCTTTTGAGTTCCTTGATTTGGCGCAACTTCGATTGTTTCTAATAAATCGTCAGAATTGTGCGAAAATATAGACCAATCGATGTTAAGTTCATTGTTCGTTAATTCACCACTCTTCGTCGTGACTATTTTAAGGCCATCTCCAAGCCGCATTACAGAAAGTCGTCCAATTCCCTTTTCTCCTAAAATCGGACGACTATTGACCGTCGCTATCTGACGCTGTTTCTGGCGAGATCTTGTACCAATTGTCAAATAAATAGAATCTAATTCTTCTAATGACATTCCCTCGCCTTTATCGCTGAAAAGAATATAGTTAGCTCGTTCAACCTTTTTAAGTAAGTTTTCGACTGAGTTGGCATCTCTGATATATGCTTTATAATCATCTGCTTTATAAGCATCGTGTATTACAGTTTGCAAGATTCGATTTTTTAACCCTTCTAATGCATCTTGATTTGCATTGCGAAGTTGTTTCATGAAATCCTCATACTTTTCTTTACTTAACCGCTTAACTACCCGAACTACAACCGTTGCTGACTGAGCATCAAATGCATTCTTAATTAACTCATAAAATGCAACAGCATCCGAGCTAATTAATTCAGAACCTAATTGAAGTAGGGTACGAGCTGTTACTTTAAATGCCATATCAAATAGTTAACATCTTAATATCAACGATTGGCTTTAATCCGCTTTAAATAAATCCCAAAGTGCACGAGATGCAGCTACCATTCCCACTTGGTTATTTGTGCCAATGAGGTTCATGATTTGTTGTTTTAAAGTATCGGCTTGCTCCTGTTCTTCGTCCGTTAAATGCAAGACACGCTCTCGTTCTTCGCCTGTAGCTTGAGTTAAAGCAACGCGAACAGCTTCTCCAGATTGAGTTGCCTTACTTGACAGAAAAGCGACGGCCTCTACTCTAATAAATTGGGCAACTAGATTATGAATTTCTTGCTCAAATCGGTGAACATCTGGGTCGCGCCAGCTGGCTGGTGGAACAGAACAAATTAAGCTTCCCATTGACTCCGCCCATTTCTCCTCCGGTAAGCTACGATCAGCTATTCGAAGACAAAAGCTTTTTAGACGGGCTTCTTTCACGTATAAACTTAATGCTTCTCCCCGATCGGCTAAAGCTACTCGAAGTGCATTTACGGTTCCTTCTAGCTGAAATTCCGTTAATAGGCGAAGTAGAATGTGTTGAAGTAACTTCGGATAAGCTCCCCTTATTTCATCTATAGAAAGCTGTAAAGCATTTACAAGGGGCAAAGAAACATCTTCCTGGCGGCTCTCCCGCTTATCAATTTTACGAAGGCCACAAGCCTTAGGTAGTTCAGAGAATAATAAACTACTTGGATCACGAGCGGCTATCAATGCGTCCCGTACAGCAATTGACTGTGGCGAGAGACGTTTGGTATTAATAGTATACTTTGGCAGAGCAGCCGCAAAACTGGCTAATGGTTTGACGACATCCAGTAGATCAATTCGCTGGCTTCCTGTTTTACCCAGATTTAGTTTTGTAAATAATTCTCGAAATAAACTGGTTCGAACCTGAGTAAGAGGATAATATTGAATATCGAATGTCTCAGGTGCTTTGGTAATTCGCTGAAAGACATTTCCAGTAACCCGAGGAATAAACGTACCGTCCTCATAAAAAGCTAACTCTTGTTCATTGATAACCGCATAAATCGCTAAAAGCAAATAAAAAAGCCCATCTCGAACACCGTACGGTTCTTTTTGCAACTCACTATTCAAATACTGTATCGATACTCGTTGATCAGCCCGATCATTTAGGATATATCGAATGTGGGTAAATGTGGGTAGTAGGAGGTTCAAATCTTCTGTCTCATCCGGTAAGGCAACAGTCCATTTTTCATTAATTAGTCTATGTAAACCTGGCTGCTGAATAACTGACAGGTACATAGACATTTCCGGAGGAGTTTTATCCGGCTCTAAACCAATGAAAGGCTTATCGGGGCTCCTAAATAGCAAGTCAATTAATCGTAAACGTGCTTTTGATGCAGCCGAGGAGACAACTCTTCGATTAATGAGTTCATTATTGATTCGCGGTGCTTTAGAATAAACCTCATCAAACACCTCAGTTAAAAGTGTCATAATGGATCTAGAACCGGTATCAGGTTTTAAAAGTCCCTTCCAGAACCACTTCGTTCCGTCTATCTCGGAGGTGGTGGTGATTCCAATTGTTAAACGAATTTGATTTTGGAGATTAAGCTCAGCTGCCGCAATTTGCCGACTCACCTCCTCCTGTGCGAAAATGTCATGCTCTAGACCAGCAATATTGCGCTCAATCCAATTCCATCGCTGACGTTCCGTAACTAGTGGTCCTAAGCCTTCCAGAGGTGCTGGTACAGCCAGTAGCACCTTGGGAATTTCTTGCATAAATTGATCCTCAGCCAGAGCTATAGCTTTTTTACAATCCTGAGGGGTTTCACATAAGGGTATGATAATGCGGCCGTCTGCTTCAAAATTAGTATTAGCGTAGTCTCTAATACTTGATACATCGCAATAAACAAGCTCAAAATAGCGCAATGTACCTGTTTGTATGTAGTGCCGTCTAGCAATAATAGGTTTATAATCAAGCCAATCAGTTATAGCTGCTGCTATATGTCTAACAGGTTCCACAGCTTTCTTGGCCTGTTGATAGGCATCCTCCAGATTAATACTGGTATGGGGCCAAAGACTATATCCCCCGGCTCGGCCTCTTTTGTATAAGTGATGACTTTCACTTAATTCCGATACTTTTCGAACTGTATCCTCCTTATCGGGAATTGCTATTTGCAGCAATTCATCGGTAGGGATTAAATTATCGGCATTTAAGACATTTAATAAGCCGATTGTCTTAACGAGTTGGCTATACTCATTTTTACTGTCCCCAAAGTTACTGACGATGGTCTCAATAGCTTTCCAGTGGTTTCGATGGCCCTGCATTTGCATCCGGGCACCAAAAACATTTCGTACATAATCGTAAAGATCGTATAATCTGAAAAAGGTATTACCACCAGTACGACTTACAAAATCTTGGAGACCAAAGGGTTCATTGCCCAATAGGAAGGCAAACAAAGACCGCTCGTTTTGCCCAAAACTAGAAAATAACCTGATTAATGGAGGAATAACCGTCGGATGTAATGGGTAGAGTCGGTCGGCCAACATAGACAGAAGTGTCTCCGCAGCCGCAGCTCCATACCAATGCAGATGTATCATCGCATCCATATCGGTTCGTGCCTGCTCACGTAGCTTGACGTCAATTTCAGAGAGTCGCACGTCCAAGGCATTCGCAATTAACTCAGCTAATTGCTCAGCGGGTTGATGCCAAAGAATTTCTTCATAACGACCAGCAACTTTTTCCCATTCTTTCTGCTGAACAACTGGCAGGGTTTCTGCGTATGCAGAGATACCTTGATGCAGTAATGCCGTGATATAGAATGGATGCTTCCCACTACGAACGGCGAATTCCGATAAGGATTGGAGTAAATAAATATCCTGTCTATCTGGATACATCGCAGCAAATTCCAAGAACTTGCCAACTTCATCTAATAGGAGGAACGTACCTTGGGATTGCCCTGTGCTAACAACATGTTTATGGGTAATCTTGAGCCACTCAAGCACTTGTTCATCGGTAACCACTTTTTCCTTTAAAACCTGGCTCCACTCTTGAACAATAGTTTCAGAAATGGGAACTATTAAGTCAGTAGATGAGGCATAAAGCCCTCGTACGATAGCCAAGCCTAAGGCTTCCCGAGAACCGGTAATTAATATTGGAAATAAGTTAGGTGCCTTCTTGAATGTAAGTAGAGCAGATTCCTTTCC
Source organism: Spirosoma profusum (assembly GCF_014699005.1). Classification (GTDB taxonomy): domain Bacteria; phylum Bacteroidota; class Bacteroidia; order Cytophagales; family Spirosomataceae; genus Spirosoma; species Spirosoma profusum. The sequence goes on along the minus strand of NZ_JACWZY010000040.1, from coordinate 19,398 downwards.
AAATGATTTTTTGAAGGAATTTGGTAGTTTGTCAACGCCTGAGTGAAGCAGATGAGCCAGCAACAATCCGAATGAGGATTTGCCCGACCCGTAATCGCCCGTAATTCGCCAAGCCCGAAGGCCAGAATTTTGGGATAATCCTGCGGCAATCTGACCAATACTTTGGCGTGCTTGATTTGTCAATACATAGTCTTGTAAGGCTTCAGGATCACGCCAATCCCGTTCTAATTGTGTGGAGCGTAGAAAACGCCGTTGAATCCTAAAAAAGGATGGAGCTTCATCAACCATGGTTAACGCGATTAATTGGCTGGTTGATTATATATATTCTGCAATAACTCAGAGTCAACCTGTTCATTATTAAGTTCACGGTGTTTAATAATTCGAGGCAAGGCAGCAGAGGCTTGAAATTCGAAAGGTTTCTGTGGGTCTCGGTTCATGCTCTCCAATCGGTCCCGCAAATCGATCTCGCTTAATTTAAAAACTTGCCCAATGCTATTCGGTAGCACAGATACTTCACGAAACGTTAACGATGCTTCGTGGGGACGATGTAGCTGCCAGTAGTCATATAGACAATATGCCAACAAAGCATTTGAAATTTCAGGTTTACTATCCCGTCGGAATGTGTAAACCTCCTCACGCCGACCACCAGCTACTAATGCTCGTTCCCCTGAATGCTGGATTAAACGCAGTTCCGTAAGGGGGCAATCCAGGCTATCTTCGGCAATCGAGGCTCTTCTAATTCTGGGTGGCCGATATGTATGAAGAAAAATATCCAAATGCTGTTCTAAGGTAACCGTCGATAAGAGTCGTTCTTGTTTTTTAGTTTCAGCAATGAAGGCTTCAACTACTTCAGAGCGAGTAAAATCAGGAGCTGGCCATTGGTTTAGCATAAAGTACCAGGCAAACATAGGGTCTGTCGGGTGAGCTGTCATCTTCCAGTGAAGTAACCAAAGAGTTTGGATATCCTCCATGTAGGGATCAAGTCCCTTTTCTTCAAAAATCAATTTACCAAAAGGGGTAACGGTTAAACCTTGCCCTTCAGAGACTGCCACCTTTGTTAGTTGAACCCAAAATTTAATGGCTCGGACCATATTTTTACCTACTCCCAATCGAACCATAGCTTCGTTCTCGTTGGAAAATAGAAATGGGTCATCTTTAATGGCGCTATAAGCCTTAGGAAGCCAGGCATACCGGCAGGCAAATGTTTCATGGCCGGAGTAACGAAACTGAATCATAAAAATAGAGGCCACATATACAGAACTTTACTAATTTGCCCTGAATAGTTGTGTTTTGGTCGGTGTGTTTAATTTAGTCAAGAGTTGTCTCAATGTAGGCAAATATAAGGTATGTCTCAAACAATCTATTTAGATAATCATGCGACTACGGCTTGTGATCCCCTAGTTGTAGCGGACATGCTGCCTTTTTTTACTCAAATCTATGGTAATGCTAGCAGTGCCCATCAGTTTGGCTTTGAGGCAAATGAAGCTGTCAATCTAGCTCGTTCTAGGGTAGCTAATCTCATTGGGGCACAGGCTGAAGAAATTATCTTTACTTCAGGTGCAACAGAGAGTAATAACTTAGCTATCCTTGGTTCTGCCATAAAGCATCAGCAGATCGGCGGCAAACGAAAGAGAATCATTACGACATCCATTGAACATAAATCAGTTCTTGCTCCCTTTCAATATTTAGCTGACTTGGATTGGGAAGTAATTTTACTGCCAGTAGATAAACTTGGTACAGTTAGACTTGACATTGCTGAAAGGCTAATTAATGAGGATACTCTATTAGTCTCGATCCAAGCAGCCAATTCTGAAATTGGCACAATTCAGCCTATAACGACGATTGCCCGAATGGCACATCAGGTTGGCGCGCTATTGCATTGCGATGCCGCTCAAGCAGTTGGCAAAATCCCTCTTAGCGTCGTAGAATGGGATGTCGATCTACTGTCTGTAAGTGGGCACAAGTTACATGGGCCTAAAGGTGTAGGAGCTTTATACATTAGAGGGGGGACAGATCAACTGCCGCTTAGTCCACTGATTAGAGGGGGGAGCCAAGAGCAGGGCCTTCGTGCCGGCACGTTACCAGTACCTTTACTGGTTGGCTTTGGTAAAGCCTGTGAATTAAGCCAAGATGATTTGCCTGACCATTCACAATGGATGAGCACATTGCGTGATCAGTTAGAAACGAATCTTCTCAAAAACATAGGGCCCTTACGCGTAAATGGTAATGTCAGCAATCGACTTCCCAATAATACTAATATTACTTTTTTTGAGATCGAAGCCGATATGCTTATGGCCTGTCTTCCTGATATTGTATTAAGTACTGGATCTGCCTGCGAATCAGGAAGTATGGAACCCTCTAATGTGCTCATCAACATTGGTATGGATTATGAAGAATGTTTTTGTACCATTCGTTTTGGACTTAGTCGTTATACTTCTTTTGAAGAGATAAATCGAGTAACTCAAACCATTGCCAGTGCTTGGCGTAGTTTGGCTCCTAGTAATGTAAATAGTGTAAATGGACTTTAGTTTATTCGGCCTGAATAGCTAAAAACCAATAATAAAATGCTTCTGGTTGCGTCTTCTTTAGTTTGTTTAGCCGGTTATTGGTTGGATTCGTGAGCTGCCAATTGGCAATCTGACTTGGATGACTATACCGCTCAATGACTGTTTGATTAGTTTTTAGTAATTGGCTTAGATAAGCGGCTTTTGCACCGGCGAGGATTGCATCTTCAATACGAAAGTCAGTCACAATAAAGTTATTTAACCGCTTGACACCCTCCTGTAAGAATGAAAATCGTTCATCCTTAGGGTTACGAATAGCCAATATAAAGGCGGTCTCAATGACGTCATTTAATACATCGTTTGGCACTACATCCTGCATACGATAGGCTATTTCTTGTATGGCTAATCGTTCAAATGTCTGTTGTGTTATAGACAAGTCGTTAGCTTGGTCAAAAAGCAAGGCTACATCAAATAACTGCTTAATTACCTCTAAAGGCCTCTTTTTACTATATAGAATCCCAGTCGTATTTGGGGCAAAAGCGGTAAGTTTGTCCCCTAACAGAGAATTTATATCGGGTAGCTGCACCGTTAGAATCGGCTCTTGAACCTGCAACCAAGGGTGATTCAATGGTTTTTCTATCACACTTGGATATTCAGGCTCCGTATATAAAATATCCAGCAGAATTGGCTCATCCCCAAATCTAGGCCCAGAGTCTTTTGAGGCAACTCCACCAAGATCAATTGCACTCGAATAGTAAAACTTGTAATGTTCAACTGGTATTTGATGATGACTCTTACGATCAGAATCATTTGACCAGCGATTAAAAGCTCCTGACGAAACAATCTTATCAAACTGAACGTGAAGATCATCCGGTTTGTCTGCCATTACAATGTCTATATCGATTGAGAATCGACGTGGCTGTTCAAAATGTAAAATCAGTGAGGTGCCTCCTTTGAAAACAAATTGCAAATCTATTAATCGAAGCTGTTCCAATAAGCTTAGTGCCCTCACTACTTTTTCTAGTAATTTAAGATCAGACGTTTTCTTGAATTGGTGAGCGACTTGCTGAAGCCAGTCGCGCGTAAAGGTCTGGGGGAGGATCATGTTGTTACGTTTTGCTGGTTGTAGATTAAAGGTCTACTTGAGCAAATAATTTATTAATAGAGGTCAATTTATTACGACGTCGGGCATAGCGCCGAAGTTTATCTAGGTTTATGGCATATTCACGGGTTGCTTCTTGTACAATATTGGGTAGTTCCTCTTGGTATTGCTCAAATACGTTCTCATCAGCCAGTAAATCAACAAGCATTTTTTCTAATGTAACAGTAAAAATACCATCAACCTGCTGTAAGGGGGCTTCGCTGATGAGTTGCTTAATAATCACAACGGTTTGTGTATCTGTTCTATAGCGCTCAGTTAGGTTTAAGTCAGTCGCTTTGACTATGGGCAATGATAATTTAGCTAGTAGTACGATTTCTAAGACAGTGTCAAGAGCAGTTCTTTCCACTTCAATAAACCAATACGTTGTAAATGATTGGTAAGAGGAAAAAGCTTGTATTGATTGCGTAGACCAAATACAAAGAGTAAGATACGGAAATGATTTTCTCAATTTCCGGTCCCACTTCTTTAATTGATCTGGAATACTTGGTCGAAACTGACGTCGATTGGGTGTAAGCGATTGACTAACAGAGTCTTTATTGAGTCTATAGCTTCCTCTCCCTTGCCGATATAAAATACCCTTTTGAACGAGATCGTGAATATGCCAATTTAGCGTCGAAGGTTTAGCTTGTGGATATTTCCCCATTAAGAACTGGATCAGTTCCTGTTTACTGATCGCTCTCCCGTAGGAAAAGTGGCTAATGAACGGCGTTTCTATCATGCACCAAAAGTACACCCAATTATTGGCAAATAATCCATTATTTGCCAATAATTGGGTGTACTTTTGGTGCATGATAGAAACGCCTATTCGCTCTTTAAATAAATAAGCAAATTCATTGCTGGCGCAGACAGATCTAATGAGGACTAATTCGGGCACTATGTTCCTTTTAATTCTTGAAAGGTAAAAGAGCCGAATTATTAACGGAACAGGTTTATTGAACGCAAAAAAGCCTGTTTTCGGCTACTTCCCTTCTAGCCAGCCACGGTTCAGAAAATGTCCAAAAAATTTCATACAAGACAAATAGCGTAAATTGTCTTGTATGAAACCGCACGTATAATTGGATTGATTTAGCCACTGTTTCCTATTTAGGCCAACCTCACAATTAGCTATTACTGAGAAAAACTTAATCCGCCCAGCATTAGTAGTTTAACGCTGGACGGATTAGTCAGTCTATGGTATGAAGGGTACCCGGTTACGTTATTAACTTATTAATGGATTGCTCAACCCGATCGGACTGAAAACCAAGCAATATCTCGTTCATATAACGTTCGATTTGCTGATTCATAAGGTTACCTATGCTTCCTTCATGGGTATGTTTTAATGGTGCAGGCGCTTTATAGAACCCATTGACAATTTCTTTTTTTACTAAACCATAGGCATCCCGGAAAGGAATACCCTGTATAACCATCTCATTAGCACGTTCAACGCTGTAAATTAAGTTATACATTGGCTTGTCGAGCGAGTTCGGTAGTACCTGAAGATGTTCGAGTATGAAGGCAGTCATATCGAGGCAAGCCTGCATTTCATCGAAGGCAGGTATCAAAATTTCCTTTAGGATCTGCATATCACGATGGTAGCCCGATGGTAGGTTACTCATGACCAGCATTACTTCCATCGGCAGCACTTTCAAGCGATTCATTTTTGCTCTAAGCAGTTCAACTACATCTGGATTTTTCTTGTGGGGCATAATGCTGGAACCCGTCGTCAGCGCATCTGGTAAAATCAAAAAACCAAAATTTTGGCTATTGTATAGACAGATATCCATAGCCATTCTTGACAACGTAGCAGCTACAGCAGCTAGTGCAGTGAGTGCTGTCTGTTCTGTTTTTCCTCGACTCATCTGCGCATAAACTACGTTGATGTGCATCCCTTCAAAGCCCAGAAGTTCTGTCGTTAGCGTTCGATTAAGCGGAAATGACGAACCATACCCTGCCCCCGACCCTAACGGATTGCGGTTCGCCAGCCGGTAAGCCGTTTGCAGAATGAGCGTATCGTCTGCCAACGCTTCGGCATATGCACCGAACCAAAGCCCAAATGATGAAGGCATAGCTACTTGCAAGTGCGTGTAGCCCGGCAGCAGGTCATCTTTATGTTGTTCTGAACGGTTAATGAGCTGATCAAAAACATTTTTCACCGCTTTCGACACCCGCCAGAGCCTGTCACGGGTGAAGAGTTTCAAGTCGACTAGCACCTGATCATTCCGTGACCGACCAGAATGAATCTTCTTCCCTATATCGCCCAACTTCTGAGTCAGTAATAATTCGACTTGAGAGTGTACATCCTCTACGCCCTTTTCAATGATAAACTGCCCATTCTGGGTTTGCAGGTAGATTTTTTTTAATTCTACCTGCAATTGTCTGAGATCTTCCTCGCTGAGTAGACCAATAGTCTGAAGCATTTGTGCATGGGCTAGGCTACCCAGCACATCGAACGGGGCGAGGTGGTGATCCATTTCCTGGTCGCGCCCAACGGTGAATCGCTCGATTTTATCAGCGACTCTCGTAAATTCGGCGGTAACATCTTCTTTTTGCCAGAGTTTCATAAATAGCTGCGTTGAAATCAGGTAACTAATAAATAATAGAGTTGATCTTACCTCCGCAGTACTGGGAGATTCTGGATGATATTGTATCCAGAGTTCGAGCTAAATCTCCAGGTTGAAGTTGGTCTGTTGGACACTCCACAAATAGTGCTATTCGCTTTGATTCCGGCGTGATTTGAGTCTTATAGCAGTCCCTATAATTCCAAAAGCGGGTCAATATCGTTTGCTGATCGCTATAAACAATTTCGTCCTTTAACGTTTTATCCTCTTTTCCGTCAATCGTAACGAATGGTTCATTACCTTCCGATAGTCTTAGTGTAATAGCCCCTTCGACTTTATCCAAATCATACCCGCCAACCGGACATAAAGTAGTTAGCTCACCGAGAAGGTAAGTATTAACCACCGTGTTAATAAATGGGAATGAATACCCTTTTTGGATACGTCGAACTAAAGATTCGACAGTAGGCATAAATTTTTTAGGGTTTACCCCTTGAGTTCGGTAAACCTGCCGCCATTCTAGTATTGAACGATGGTTATCCAAAGCTTCTAAATCAGGGTAAATTGCCCTTACCTGTTGCTCTTGATACCTAAGTTCTGCTTCTAGGTATGTGTTATTCGTCGCTGTATTATCAATGCCTTCGGCAAGTAACACACCGATGTGCAGGCTGGGAAACCGCACACGTATTGAGTTGTCAATTTCGAAAGTCATATCGAATGGTAGCCAAACCTGACCGATTAACCTTGGCTAATCGGTCAGGAGAAGCATGTTTGAAGTAAATAGGATGATTATAACGTACTAGGATAGCGGCCGATCAAGTCTTTTATAAGGGATTTTGGGCCGGTAAAAAACGAGTCGTATTTAGACGCGGCTGCTTGATACTCGGAAATTTGGAGCATCAGATTGTGCACTCTCCCTAGATTTGGCATTGGTACACCTGGATTGACATGATGAAGTAAATGCCAACCATCGTTCTCAGGATATAAGAACCAAGATACCCACGTTGTTGGAAGCGTTCTTGTATAAGCAGCCATAGTAATAGGAGCCTTTAAATTGGGCTCATCTCTGTGCGGATGGTCCGACAATTCTGCAAAGCATTTTACTGCGTGATAAAATGAAGCTCTATTTAAGAAGTAATATAGGACGACAGATACAATCGCTGTTGGGCCAAATAAAAAGGCTATAGTGCCACCAAGGCCTGCCCAAAATATTGTTGTTCGTAAAAGAGCGGCCTTAGACATACCACCCAAATCACCAAATAAGCTTTTCATCCAAATTTGTTTATCTAAGAGCAATGGCTTATAAACCTTCCAGAAGGCTATGAGTATACTGTCATCGTCGTTAATATGGACTGGATAGCATAATATATCAGGATCTAATCCAAGCGTCGCCAAACCTCCGTGGTGTTTCATATGTCCTTTTATATAACTGTTGAAATCATATAGCATAACAGGACCTAATAACCACTCTCCTATCACATTATTCCAGTTTCTAATCCCTGATCGTAAATCAAATATGTTTCGATGGGAAGCATCGTGAACTTGATTTCCAAGAGCCCGAATCGCTCTTGCAGTAAAAGGTGCGGTCAGTAAGGAGGTCAATGGGTTCCAATAAAACAGGCCTGCACAAATCACTAGTAGCAGCAAATTTCGTGCGATCCAAAAAAGGGAGACGACCGTGTTAGGTTTCTCTAGTTCTTTAAATGCAGCGGTTAAACCATTGTCTGAAACCTGGAGTTTCCATTTTCTAACCTCAGTTGCCACCTCAATACTACGCGTTTGAGAGTGATTATCAGGTAGCCGTTGTGTTCCTTCTGGGCTTACCCTATTTTTTTTTGTTGTAGTCTTCATCGGGTTTTAAGCTTCTTTTAAATGATTAGACCTGAGATGTGCAGATGTTTTATCCGTAATGTGAGCGACCTTGTCGTGTTCACTTGCTTCGTTGGACACCTGGGAGGTATTGTCCATAAGTCTACCCTCATGCTTGCGGGTCTCCTTTTTCGCACCCCTAGAATTGCAATTTGTGATCTCGACCAGACGGCATAGGCCATCGTCTGACCGTGGAGAAGCCTTCACCTTGTTCAGGCAAACTCCAGTGGTTTTACACTTACACATAAGGGTAGATGAGCTACATCCTTACATCCACATTGGAGGTTGCCAAATAGCATTGTCAACGATAAACCCGGACTTTACGTTAACTTTGTAATACGGCTCCCAATGTGGATGTCGGCTTTGCGAGTACTACTGTTCTCCGGCTCTGTAATCGGATCAGTAGTACTTTTTTTGCTAAATACCGAAGCAAACATAAGGAAAAGTATAAGTGAGTCAGAATAAAATTCTGATTTATTTGTTTTGACAAAATATATATTTATTATAAATATTTTTCACAAAATTTAATTTGTTTATAAAAAAATTATAATTTTTTTATAAATTTTTTAACAATTAGTCAATACTATACTATTTTAGCGTACATTTTTTATAGCAGATAATGACACGTAGTAAGCGTTCAGGGGCAGACATAAGCTATTTACTTCGGATAGGAAAAATTTTAATGGCAGTAGGCGAAGAATACTGTCGAAATGTCAAAGTGGCCTTTCAGGCTGAAGGAGCAGGGATTAAAAATGTAGGCGAACTATCGCGTTTAAGAAAACTCTCTGTTGAAAAAGTAGCTGAATACCCTTACACTATTATGCATGCGAATAATATATTTACATTATATATACGGTATGCTGTTGGTAGAAGTAAGTTAAGTCAGTCTGAAAAAGATGACATTTTAAAGGAGTGTAAAAATGACTATTCGGATCATTATGATTTGCAAAATTTTATTAAGCTACTAAATATTGATGTTTCTGAATCAGAAGTAGAAGATGATCAGTCTCGTAAAGTAATTACAAAAGAACCAACAGTATTTATAGGTTACATTTGGAATGTTACAGAGATGTATATTAAAATAATTAGCATTACCTTTTCATTTTCAAAACAACCTAGTAAAGGCACATGTCTGTATAAAATATATGATCACAAGCGGTATGTTAGTAATTTTAAAATGAATGGAACATTAGCACTATTTTATAATTCTCAGGAAGGCGAATTTAGACATTTGAAAAATAATTTAACTGCTATTACGAGGTCGACAGAATTAGATGATGTATTTGAGACATATTTTTCAATCCGCGCAAATTATTTTTTGGATAGAAAAGACAAACATGCATTTCGGACAGGTTTTTTAACTACTATACTTGGCACAGAAAATATAAGTACTGGTCTAGTTATTCTCCAAGCAATGGAAAGCGAAGAGGCTGTTGAGAAGGAAGTAATTGAAATCTTTGAGGAGCGACGTAAACACGACGAGAGCGAAAAAAATAATAAGCTTAAGTTATTTTATGAAGACACAAGAATCCATCCATTTATCCAACATGTATTATACAACCACAGTTTTAATACTATAAAGGAGACCCTTGTTCAAACTATTGATGATCTTGATCCAAGTCAGTACACATTTGAAATAAATGAAGAGTCTAATAAGCGAATAGCTGGCTATTACGAATATCATTATTTAGATGCTAAGCACAAAGAAATTGTCAATGGAATAATGTATATTGGACCGAATGGAAGGTCATTTATGTACACTCATAAGCAAGTCTTTTACTTTGGTCTTTTTCAAATAATACAAGATGATACTGCCAGTCTACGGTTTGATTTTAAGGAGAACAAGCGATTTCACCGTTTAAGTATAATAATAAGCCTATATGATCGGCTAAACACACCGTATCTTTATGGAGTTTATAGCGCGATAGAACACGGCCACGACCTGCCAGTACACGGAAGAATAAGATTTACAAAAATTCAATGTAATTCATTCCTTGAGGCCCAAAGTACGTATCCACCAAGTGTTTCCATTTTCAACTTAAGAGAGTTAAGCCAAAGAGATTCTGATAATGAAGAAAATTTGAAATCGGATTTATGGGAATTTATAAGAGGAAAATTACCTACCAGGGATGCATTTGGCGAATCTCTCTATTTTTATGAAGATGTATTGAGTCAGCAGAAATTAGATTTAATTGATGGAAAACTCATCTTTAAGTAATAACTGAATTGTCTCTTCCCCTTTTGTCCACTTTTGCTTGACGAGGTACAGTTGGCGCGTCGAGTTAGCGATTTTGCAGGCCATTGAACAGAATAAATAACTCACCTGCACACGACCATTCTATGAGTCCAGCCACATTGTTTTATCTAATTGGTCCATCTGGTTCGGGCAAAGATGCGTTGCAGGTGTATGCTCGTGAGCACTTGAGGGGATCAGAAAACGTTTTATTTAGTCATCGTTATATTACTCGGTCCAGCCAGGCAGCAGGAGAAAATCATATTGCTTTGACGCAGCTGAGTTTGACCAACGACAGCAACTGGGTTTGTTCGCCCTAAGTTGGCAAAGTCACCAGTATGCGTACGGAATTGGGGTTGAAATTGACGCATGGATGCAGGCAGGCGCGCATGTCGTGATCAACGGATCACGAGAGTACTTACCCCAAGCCAGTCAGCGGTATCCGGATATGCGGGTCATCTTACTAGAAGTAAATTCGGATATTATACGCCAACGTTTAGTGGAACGAGGTCGGGAAACGGTCCAGGAAATTGAGGCTCGCATCGCCCATAACCAGCAACTTCCACCCGTTGGGCATCCCCGCCTGTATGTGCTCAATAATGACTCTTCTTTAGCCGAGACTGGAGCTAAACTTATGGCTTTACTGAAAGGCAGGGATTGATTAATAGGGATTCCGTAGTCCATGCTCGTCGCCAAAATCGTCCAAATAAACGGTGTAGAGGTTCAAAACTCAGAACGACTAAAATGAACGGATTTATTGGACGCAAGAAAGCCTGTTTTCAGCCACTTCCCTCCTACCCTGCAACCGTTCAGAAAAACGTCCATATGTTTTTAAAACAAGAAATACTGTATCGGAGCCTGCGATAGGCTGGTTTCGCTGCAACGGGTGAAAAATCATTACAATCCCTGCAGAGCCACAATAAATAAAGTTAACCCGCTAATAAATGACTAATAGCGGGTTAACTTTAATAGGGGATGGTTTGTTTGTGGTATTTTATAACCGCTAGACTGTACAACAAAAGGTAGAAAGCTGTTTATTAGCCCAGCCTTTTATCAATTGCCATTCAGTCTTAATCGACTATCGGTATTGAACAATAATCTCCCTGTAGTATTGTAGATTACCCGTAAGGCTTGCCCCTGGTAACTGGCCGGTAAGCTCACCGCATGACTGATGGTTACTACATCCGTATTGACTGGTATTCGACCGCAGGACCAGACTGTCGGATCGTTCCAAGGACCAGCCTTAACAGTCACCATCTGGGTACAGTTGCTGTTGGTGCAAGCCCCTAACCAGTTGTAACTATAGCTAGCTATTTGAGGGCTGCCTTGCTGAATCGCTCGCAGTTGTATCACTGGATTATCCGTGTACAAATTCAGCGTATATGGGCCGGGATTAGTGGTAACTAATTGTTCATTGACCACTGAGAAACTGATAGGCTGACCCGTCAAACCACTATACACCGGATTGAATACGACCCTACGTTGAGTGGAAGCGACAGCCGAACAACTAATCAGATTGACACCCGTAATCGTGAAGCCACTAGGCGTGGTGGCAGCCGGGTTCACGGTTAGGTTAAAACTGGTGCGGGCGGTCAATCCTCCTGGGTCAGTAGCACTCACCGTCACTGAGAAAGGCGAGCCTACCGTGGTGGAGGGCGTACCCGAGATTGTAGCTGGAGCTGTGAAACTTAGCCCCGCAGGCACCCCACTGACGAATAGGGTCAAACTGTTGGGCGTTTCGGCATCGGTAAACGTATTGGCCGGAATGTTCAGCGAAAATGCCTGGCCTATAGTTGCCGATTGAGGGTTGATAGCATTCGCTATGGTAGGCGGACAGTTCTGGTAGGTGACATTCACGGTAGCCGTTGAGGAACAGCCTGCCGCATTAATGGCCGTTACCGAATAGGTGCCGATAGCATTGACCAGAGCGCTACTACTGGATGGTCCTGTGGATTGGGTCGCTCCTTGGCTAAAGAGGTAAGTATTGAAACCGGCAGTAGCCGTCAGCCTAACACTGGTGGTGGAGCAGCTTAATTGTCCACTGGCGGTCAAACTAACCGCAGTAGCTGCTGTACTGGCGAAGACGGTGGTGGTTTGGCTAGCCGTGCAGCCATTAGCCCCTGTCACCGTCACGGAATAGGTGCCTCCCCTGTTCACCACCGCCTGATTGCCCGACATAGTGACTACGCCTGATCCGGCAAACTGGTAGTTACTACCCCCTCCAGCGGTAAGCGTCACGCTGGTTTGAGCGCACGTCAACGTACCACTAACGGTCAGGGTAGCTGTGGGACCCGCTGTATTCGATGTGACGGTGGTAGAAGCTACAGTACCACAACCGCCAGCTGCCACGGCTGTCATGGAGTATATGCCTGTCGTATTGATCGTGGCGGTGGCGCCCGTAGCCGTGAAACTATTGGGTCCCTGCCAATGATAGCTTAGTCCAGTCGTTGACGAAACGGCGGTCAGACTGGCCGTGGGTTTGGCGCAGGTCAGCGTTGTAGAAGCGGGGCTGATGATTGCATTAGGTACGGTATTTACTACTGTTGTTTGGAAGAACGACTGACCATCTTTACTATACGTAATCGTATGGGAACCTACCCCTGCTACGACAGGATTAAAAATATTCCCTGAAATACCAGGACCGCTAAAGGTTCCCCCGGCAGGAGCACCAACGAGTGTTTGCGAGGTAGCATTGCTACAGTAGGTGCCATTTAATCCAGTAAAGCTTATCGGACTGATAAATTGTGACCAACTGACCTGCTTGCCCGACGTTCCGGAAATGCCCTGCACATCTTTAACATTCGCTGCCTGTGCCGTAAATACATACTGGCCGCTTCCGGTCGTAATCGCCGTAAGATCTATGTTGAAGGAAGCCGAATCGAGCTGCGTAATAACAACCGACGAACTCATGATATTTTGGCCACCCTGTAATGAGAGTGTCATATCTTCGTAAGTAAAGGTGGCCGGATCGATTCGTTTGTTGAAGTAAATCTTGAGATTTTTTACCTGCGTCGACGATACCTGAGTCGGAGCGCCACTGATGCTATCCACTTTGGGTACATTCATATCCTTTGGCTTCCACACAACGGTGTAGGTGGCCGATGCCGTTGAGGCAAAGTTGTCTACGAAATGGAATTTGTTTTCATAAACCGGCGACCGGAGTACAGGCAACGTAACAAACGTCAGCCAGGCATTATTCAACGGAATGATCTGACCATCGCTACGGGTCACACTGACCAGTTCGTAAAGCCTGTTGCCAGGATCAGGTAGCTTGACGTAATTGAATCCGGCTTCGGATGGGGTTACCGTTAACGTATTGGTGAACGTCGGGCCTGATACGGGGGCACTAAAACTGCCACTGGTAGCCGCACTAACTTTGGCGGTTCGGTTCCCCTGCGAGAAATAAATGATATCGGGTACGTCATTGACATCGAAAATATCATTGACCAGGAAGTCGGTTATCCCATCTTCCAGTTCGCCATACAGCCGGATACTTTTGGTCAGCTCGTGGAGTTGAACACCCTGTACAAGGCTTAGGTCTTTATTGCCAAAACTACTCTTGTGGACAACCTTGGCGTCGTAACTGACAAATTTCCCAAGCAGCGAACTTGTAAAGTACCACTGCCCAATTTTAGTTCTTAACGGCTCGATCGTACCGAAATTGATATTCGTCAACCCCAATTGTACCGGTTGCCCCTGTATATTAGAACTAATCAATTTGAAATCGATTAACAACCCTTTATCATTTTCAACAATCTTGGGCTGGGCCGACGAGATGATCATATCGCGGGCGGGGCCGTACCCTTTGTTTTCGACCATGACCGCTAACTCAGCCGGTACCGAAGGTTCTACCTCCTGAGACGTAAGCGCATCGTCTCCTAAAATATTCCGCTCTATGAAATAGTGGAGCATCAGGTTTGGACTGGGGTTAACCGTTATGGGGACTGGGGTTAACGGCATCGTGACCATAGCTTCCACGTAAGGGTCCCAGTAGGTTACAGAACCACCGAATTTATACACCTTTGACGTCTGTGGTGCCGCATCTACACGCGGAATAAACAGGAATTTGGTCGAACCTTTTTGCTGTGCATTGATGTCTGCGGGATTTGCCGGATTTTGGGGCTGAATTTCAAAAAGGCCGTTGCTGGACGTTCCATTTTCGTCAGTGATCTGGATGTTGACAGAAATAGTCTTCATGGCATCCGTCGGGTGGCCGTTGAAGATTTCCAGAGTTCCCTCAAAGGCTTCCCGGGTCATGGTCAGTTGCTGGTTGAACTGAACAGTCACCGATGCACAAACGCCCTTTTGTTCACCATCAATGATTTCATTGAGAGACTTTATTGACTCCTTATGCATCCCATCAATGGTATTAAACCCTCTATTAACCGAATAATTGTGGGCCTGAATTAAGGTATCCACGTAATTTTTAACCTGATTCCAGTTAATAATATTGGGATAAGTAGCATTAGGGGCAAGGACATTATTAGCCTTGGCTTCCAAGGAGGTATTCCAGCGGGAAAAGAAGGCCGAGAGTTCGGATGGTGATATATCATATCCGGCCATTAGCTCGATAATGTTACTTTGAACATTGGCAGGAATAGGCACATGATTGTCTAAGTAGTGATTGACTAGAGTATATAAAATTGGCCCACACTCTCTCTCTATCAAATCCCCAAAAAGCTCACCCATCCAATTCCTCAGTGCAGAGTATCCATTTATCACGACCTGCAGATTACCTGAAATTTCATTAAGAACTGCATTGGGTAGTGCACCTGCCGCCACTCTTCCGCCACTGCTTATTTCTTTACTGCATTTATATATAGCTTTCGCTATACCATATACACAAAAGACTTGTTGTGCTCCAGGTAGCTTTTTAGCAATTTTTTCAGGTAGCTTCTCCAGAATCTTACCATAACCTATTTGTGCTCCCCCTTCAGCTGCACATACCATTAATCCAACTCCTTGATCCATACCATCATCCCCATCTAGATATGCATTACTGTAACATAAGAGAATTGCGGCTATATCAGCACCTGGAATACAACCTATTATTGCCTCCCCTATATCTGAGATACAGTTTAAACAACGGGTCTTACCTGTCTTAACCGGAGCCGGATAAATCATTCCTCCTTCTCCGGCTGCACCGCCAATTGGATAGCAATTGTAGCATGGCCCTCCAGAACAAGCGCGGCCTTTATATGTAAATAGAATCCCAGTCTGTTGTTGTAATTCAAGGTTTTTACATTTATACTTATATACTACACCCGTGAAATCTGTACAGGATCCACTAGCGGCTGCAGCGCGGCCACCCGGCAATCCGCTTCGCCTACGCATCACGACCGGAATTTGAATGCTCTGTTTCGCCAAAAGGTCTCCTGGGAGATAATTGGTTATGAATTCGTATTCACTATCCGTCGTCGGTAGATTTAAGGTCACTTCTTCGGCCGTGATGAGTCCGTGGTTGGTGAGTGTGACCATAAATTGATACGATTGCCCGGTCGAAAGTTCAGGCATTTCATTGGGCATTTCGATCGTCACGACCGGTATCGGCACATTGGTCTCAAATGTGGCCTCAAGAACCGTCTCATATTGATCCTCTACAGTTGTGGGCACCACATTCCAGCTAAAGGTTATGGCCTGATAATTTAGAAATACGGTGGACTCTGTTGTGGCTCCTGGGTTAATCTCCAGGACATCTTCGTAGGGTAGGTGCTTGTCTTTTTCGACCTTAATGCGGTGTTTTCCTTCTGGAATATTTGCTCCTAGAAATACCCCTTCTGCTGTGGTATACCCCTGCGCGTACAGTTCACCGGTGAAGTAGTTCGTAATTTTAACAAGCGCGTCTTTTACATTCGGCCCATTGCCATTATTTGTGTTATACGTGAACTGATTGGTCGCCACAATCCGCGCGGTTCCTGTCGCTTCAGAAACTTTCTTAAAAGTAAAGGGAATGGAGAATGAGTTTCCATTCACTACATTGACCCCAATTGTTCCATTGATGGGATTGTTAACCGGAACTTCACTCAGGGCACTAAATTTCAGCACCACGACAGCCGTATCGCCGGGCGCTAATGATGTCAATGTTTTGGACGTAACGCTGGTTAGCCAGTTCACGTTAGGCAGATTGATGGTAATAGCGCCCGTCGCGGCTTTGCCTTTATTAATCAACTTAACGTCGATCCGGCGCTCGCCCGAACTCTGAGATACACTGGCCTGAATGTGCGCTACGTCAGCAACAATATACGCACGGGCAGCCTGGCAGTAGTAGTAGGTAGTTACTTTCTGGATAATCCCCTCGTCTGATTTTGCCTGGAGAATGGCTTCCTCGTAATTATTTCCACTGGTCAGCGCAGTACCGCTAACCGTGTACCCAAGATTAACTGACGTATTACCGGCTACGTTTGGCAACACCGCGAATTGGACGGTAGCCCCGCCGGGCAACGTAACAGGCGCCAGGGTAAAGTTACTGAGGCTCTTGCTGCTCAGGTTTTCCACCGTTACGTACCCGCTTAGGATTTCGTTTTGA
Source organism: Spirosoma profusum (assembly GCF_014699005.1). Classification (GTDB taxonomy): domain Bacteria; phylum Bacteroidota; class Bacteroidia; order Cytophagales; family Spirosomataceae; genus Spirosoma; species Spirosoma profusum. The sequence goes on along the minus strand of NZ_JACWZY010000040.1, from coordinate 2,570 downwards.
GTAGCAGTAAATAGTACGTTATTTCCCCCATTGACTCGAACCCCGAGAATATCGAACCCATCCTGTGCGGTTGTTTGATTTAAGCCGGGGAAACTGGCACCGACAACGTAGTGACCCGCTTCGCTCGGCAGCGGTATAAACGGTACCGAAAAATTCCCGGAGGCATCCGTCGTGTCGGAAAGCGTTCGTCTGATGCCGTTCGTTATGACGTATATTTCAACCGGTACATTAGCCGCCGTTGACCCATCAGTTTTTGTCGCCGAACCGGTAATGGGAACAGTAGTACTTTTCAGAAAATACAGGGAAGCCACCGCAGCCGTGACCGTATAAGCCGGGTCAATCGTGACGCTAACCGGTGCCGATACGTTGTTGGTAAACAGGAGTTCCGTCAGCGTTTCGTTCGGGTTCGCCCAGTAAAGCAATTTAAACACTCCCTGTTTGATCGGAGCCTTCGCCGACTTAGCGAGTATTTTTGTCTGACCGGCTGGAATGGCTTCGCTGAGGGTGTCTTCCGAAAGCTGGATATCCGATGCATCAATGACGTTGTCTGTTGACAGATACCCTCGGACTAATATTCCGCTCGGTGCGGTAGTATAACCGCTATTTTTAACCGAAACCTGATAGCTAACAGTAGCACCGGCCTGCACTTTAGTACTACTGAGCTGAACCAGCGGGATTTGTAGGTCTGGCTTATTCAAATCCGTAACGACCGCAAACGTCGATCCCGAAGCAAGTCCAACGGTTCTCGCTGTGAAATAGACGTTCTGATTCCCATCGGTTATTCCATCATTGAGCGTGGTGATGGCGACATCAATAGATGCTTGCCCGACTGGTATGACAGCAGTTGCGGGTAGCGTAGCCTCCGTTAGATCGGACGAAGTAAGCGTTACGGACAGCGCGCTAGTCGTAGCTCCATTGCGAGTGATACGTAGCGATCCTGCATTTGCCAATCCCTCACGTAACGTTTGTGGGATTACAGTTAGCGAAAGAGATGGCCCATCATCATCGTTTACGATGACTGTTCCAGAAACCGAACCCGACGACGTAGTAGGAGCATTACAACCGCACGACGACACAAATAAAGAAGTGGTAACCCTCACTAACCGTTGGCCATCCAGTAACGAATTATCTACTACGCCAATGGTAAATGTTTTCTCGTTTTCACCTTCCGCCAACGAAATGGTGCTCGGTAACACGAGCGTATTGGGCAGGTTAGCCGATAGATTGGCCGTAAATGCGATTGAACTACTGGACGTTCGTCGAAGTATAGCTTGCGTAGCGTTTGCGCCCGCCGATTCGGAGATGTTCGACGCTAGAATTACCAGCTCCAGATTAGGCAAATCGTCATCTTTTACTAGGATGGTGCCCGTAGCCTGATTATAGTTTGAAGCACCTGCCGTAATCGTAACGGCCAGGTCAATCTCAGGAATGCTGTCCTGTGCCAGCGTAACCGACACATTCGTGGAGAGAGCACCCGCAGCAATCGTGACGGATGCCGGAACGGGGAAACGTGTGGGGTTACTGGATTGTAGGAAAACAGTCAATGGACTGGTTGGAGCAGGATTGGTTGCTACTCTGAAGGTTACTGTTTGCCCTTCCGAACTGCTAGTTGGAAGATTGGTGATGGAAAGAACAGGTAGAACAACCACAAAGCTGCGCTGAAGGGAAGACGCTGGGTTATATACCCCGTTGCCGGGTTGTCGGGCTTCTACAACAACTGTTCCGGCCCCCGTCAGGGTAAGGGTATTGCCGTTCAACGTAGCCGGCCCCGATAGCACGATGAAGCTAACCGGCAGACCCGACGTGGACGTGGCTGTCAGGCTAAATGGTGCATCCCCGACTGTCTTGGTAGGGATAGCTTTAAAAGTAATGCTCTGGTCCCGATTCGAAACGGTAAACGTTCGCTGCAACTGCACCGGTTTGAAGTATTCATTTCCAGCCTGGTAAGCCGTAACCGTTACTTGTCCAACCGCACCAGGGAAGGTAATCTTGTTTCCGGTGAGTACTGCTACGTTAGAAACGGGTTGCGTAGTCATCGAAAAGCTTACCGGCAGCGCGGAAGTGGCGGTTGCAGTGAGAACCAGCGTATCGCCCACGTACTTATTCGGAATTTCGGCGAAGTTGATCGTTTGGTCTACCTGGATTACCTGATCAACCCACGGCGTAAACAGCACTCTATCGGATACTTTGTTCCCTTTGCCATTCGGGTTGAGCGTTGAATGCAAAGGCCCCGTTGGCGACCCCCAATATGTGTTTCGAGCATCAATGGTTTCACTACCCCCGTTATTTATTCCATAGTCGGTGTTGCTGTAAATTTTATTATTTTGAAGCGTGGGCTTTCCGGTACTATTATAAATACCTGTTAAATTCCCGAAAACATTCGACGTAGTAATCGTCAAGGAACTGGCATTAGTACGAATCCCTATTGCCTCGCTATTACTTATTGTAGACTTCTCAATACGAACTCCATCCGTATTTATCTCAACGGCCTTACCAAATGACCAGGTATCACCCATGCGGTCGATGGAGACATAGTTCAGGATGGAGGCTGAACTACCCGCATTGAAGAA
>NZ_JACWZY010000003.1 GCF_014699005.1 Spirosoma profusum | reverse complement strand
ATGAGAAATGATACTTGGCCGTACAAATCTCTACCACTTTTGCTTTCTATGCGCTTAATATCAATGACTTACCTTCTTCATTATCCATAATTCACGTTAGTTTAACTCACCAAGCCCAGTAAGTTCTCACTACGCTTATTTTTCTTCAATAGTCAGTACAGGTAAGGGCACGCATTATGCAACTAGCCACAATAGCGGACTTTTTGTCAAGAATTCTTGACAAAAAGAAACGTTTACATATCTTTGCAAGAAACTAAAGAACTAAACATCATGGAACAATCTAAAAAAACCGCAAACTTCCAATCTGTTATCTTCGCCCTCCTGCATGCAGCCACCTATTTGCCAGCAACATGGCTGTTAAAACATGGTGTAGTTGACCAGCCGGTTTCGATATTTATTGCGATAGTGCCAATTATTACCTTCGCCATTTTTATTTTTAAATACATTAAAGACTTTTCGGTATTGGACGAAGTGAAGCAACGGGTGCAATTCGAAGCCGTTATTATCGGTTTTTCGATGACAGCTATGTTGATAATGCTATTGTTTTTGCTTAGCCTGTGTGATATATCAAACTCCGACTTCTTTGGCTATGGCCAACTGTTGGGCTATTGTTGGGGCTTTTACTTTATTGGCTGGCTCATTTCGAAAAAAAAGTACGGAGTATGAAAAACACGATTAAAGTGGAACGAGCTAAGAAAAACTGGACACAGGCCGACCTGGCCAAACACATCGGCATTTCACGGCAGGGGCTAAACTCTATTGAAACCGGGAAATTTATCCCATCTACTGTCCTTGCCTTACGGATGGCTAAAGTTTTCGATACGACGGTCGAAGTTTTGTTTCAATTGGATGATATCGAGTCGTAACACTCTTCGTTGAACACGCTCACGTATCACGAAATTTCTTTGCAAACTGAGCCAAATCAAGGCATCAATCTTTTTTTGTCTTGACTGTATTAATGTAGCTGACGACTTTATCTATGGCTGGCTTCGCGATTGGATTGGTATTACACCAGTAAAACCCTAAATGATCTAACCCCTTTAATTCAAATAATTGGGTGTCGACACCTGCATTTTTCAATTTATCAGCTAACATCACCCCTTGAGCTTTAAGGCCGTCAATCTCACTAACCAGGATTAAGCTCTGAGGATAGTGTTTAAAGGAAGGCGTCAGAAGTGGAGAGGCTAGTGGGTCGTTCGGGTTAGCATTATTTAAATACCAGCTTCTCATCAGTTCATACGGAGCGATACCTGGAGCCGTTGGGCGCAGATCGGGTGCTGGATTAACATACACACACGCTAATGGCTTGAGCTTATTGGACTTTTGTTTATACAGTATGGCCCCCAGATAATTCCCACCGCCACTGTCGCCTACCAGGATAACTTTTTTACGATTACCATGAAGATTTTCAGCCTGTTGATCAACCCAATTCCAGACTGCAAAACATTCGTTAACCGTAGCTGGAAAAGGATGTTCAGGGGCTAATCGGTAATCAATGGAGACAACTACCGACTCCGTACGATTACATAATAGCCGTGATATATGCATGTCAATCCCGGGTGACCAGACAAAGGCACCACCGTGCATATAGTAAATGATCGGCAGGTTTTTTTTGTTATTCGGATAATAGATCTGAACCGGAATGGAAGCCGTTCCCGTCCAAACATTTCGCACCTCTGTTTTAAATACATCCATTTTTGGGACAATGGTTGTTGTATCATAGCCTAGATCAAAAGACTGTCTAATCTGCTGGACAGTAGGCAGGTTATCCTGCGCTTGGCTAATGCGGGCGCCACTAGGGTTTATGGCTTCAGACACCACCGTACTTTGATTACAGGAGCTAATGCCAGACAGCGTAATGAGGGCACAAAGTGATACGTTCCAAATCGTTTTCATACAATTTTGGGAGATTGGAAGATTAGTGAAACAAAGTTTTAGGTAACGGAAATGACTAACTACTTCGATGTGCTTACTTTGAATAACCGAAAATAATATTGCCGAAGGGAGGCAGAACGGTGACTTAATATTTACCAGATTTGGCTTTAAAACCGGTAGTTAACTGCCAATATTCGGTCGTGTAAAATAATACTCATTGAAACCTAGCTCGTACAGATACCAGCTTATTTCGGGAATGTTCTGATAGCCGATTTTCTGAAAGCGTTTATTTCTGCGTATTGCTCGATCCGCTGTTTTTAGCATACGTATCACCAATAAACCGGGCATACCGACGTAGCTGCTCATCCTGATACGTTCGGCCGATGTCATCGAGCTGCTTAAGAACGGCAAAAGCCTGTTTCTGATTTTTTGTTACCACAGTACACGTATCGAAGTAGTTCAGCAGGATAATGATACGTCGGGATGGGGTCGCCTTTTGAATCTGTTGCAAAAAGTGATCGGCATTCGCACTAAAACAGGCCAGTAGACAAACTAGCAAGATCAACCATCTACTACGTAGCATTTGGCGAGCATTTTGCTATAACTCACTGAATACCAATTTTAACCAGTAATCTGTCCATTGATCAGGTCGCTTCTTTTCGTTACGTTGCTATTGCTGCCTGTTTCTGCATTCACGCAGTTGCCTACGGTGCTTACGGATAGCGCTTCAGTACACGTAAGCGCCTATGAACTAGCGCCCGACCGCAACTATACGTTTGAACAGATCCTGACCGATACGTCCATCCAGTTCGTAGCCAATGACCTTTTGCAACCGCATCAGGCTACCCAATACTGGCTTAAACTGACTATTACCAATCCATTCGACTACGCTGAACCTTACCACCTTATCGTCGAGCCGGACGTCAATAACACTCTCTATTACGTTGATGCCAGCACCAAAAAATGGATTAGCACACAGGCCGGCGCTCAACTACAGGAAAGGGTAAGGGGCTGGGGAAGACTGCCTTGTTCACTCCCGGCAAAAACAGTCAGTACGTTGTATGTCAAGGTATCCATCGATGGATTTAGTCAGGCCGATCACACTTTTAAACCAACTATCCTGCTCCGAAAAGAGATTATTAGCCTACAGCGCGACCAAACCGTATGGATGGCCTGGGTGATTGGCCTGCTGGTTGTTGTACTGTTCTTCCTCAATAATTTGTATGTCTATGTCAGCTTCAAGGATAAAGCTGTTTTCTATTACCTGATCATACAATTAGGGGGCATGATTTATCTGACCGGTCACTGGGGGTATTTCTCGGTCTTATTTTCTACGCCGGTCTTTAATTTCAGTTTACATACCGATGGCGGACTACATTTAGGCCATACCGTTCACTATTACAATTTAAATGTCCTGCTGATGCACGCAGGAATCGGGTTTATTCTCTTTGGATTTGTACAACTGACTCGTTCTTACCTGAATACAGCCCAGTCGTTGCCAAAACTGGATCGACTCTTACGATATGGTCTTTGTGGCTATCTGGCGCTCAGCGTTATAGTAGCTGGAATCAACATTGTACTGTTCGATCTGGAATATTACACCCTGGCCTATGACAATCTTTACGTATTATTTCTAATTGGCCTTACGCTGGCAACTTGCCTGACGGGCTACCGACGAAAGCTCCCCGCTGCTACACCGTTTTTGCTCGCCAACCTGTTTCCGTTGGTCTTTGTACTGGCGATTCCGTTATTTCATCTTCTGATCAGCTATACGAGTACGGATAATTTATGGCTTCCAGATCTGGCGGTTATAGCGCAGGCGCTCGGTTTTTCCATTGCTATTGTGGCCCGTACCAAATCGATTCAGCAGGCTTTAAATGCGGAAGCTATAAAATCGCAGCAATTGACAGCCGATTTACGGGAAAGCGAACTCTGTCAGCAACTTACGGAAGCGGAGAAGCAAAAAATTAGTGCAAACATCCAGTTGCTGGAGCAAAATCTGGAATCCAATCAGCGGGAATTGGCTGCCACTACGTTGCATATGGTTCAGAAAAATGAATTGCTGGCCGAGTTACAGGAGCAGGTAGAAAAATTGGCTAAACTCAATCCGAGCCTCAAACCCAAGGGCTTACATACCATCGAGGCCATCCTGAAAAATAATCTGTATGTAGATAAGGACTGGGGAAAATTCAAGCTGCATTTTGAACAGGTACATCCTCATTTTTTCGACAATTTACAGGCAAGCCATCCCCAATTGACCAGCTACGAGATTCGGCTCTATGCCTACCTTCACCTCAATTTGTCGACTAAAGAAATTGCCGCTCTGCTCAACATAGACCCTGCCAGCGTGCGTCGTGCCAAGACTCGATTAACTAAAAAAATGGCACTCTCTCCATCACTCCACGTTGTTGACCTTGACAATTAAGCCTAAAGAAGTAACAACAGCACTACCAAATTAACTAGTTGGTATAAAAATTATTTTCCTGATTATCAAATCATTACAACGGGTGTACACACTTTGTCTACACCCGTTTTTAGGACTTTGTCGATAAAAAACATTCTTTTACCGCCCAGTTAAAGGCCCATCCCATAGAAATTCCGTAGCCTGGCTTTCGGCTACCTCCCTGCTTTATCCTGCTTTTACGACGTGCCTCTCTATTAGCCAGTGGCGGCCTAATATTCAGCCTATTGGTGATAGGACAACTTGCTATGTTCATACCAACTCCATGAACTAACTCTATACCCTATGACCCTTACTTCTACTTCCCGATTGGTACTGCGGACAATTCCGGTATTGACTCCCTTGCTCATTGCCCTCCTGGTTACGACCGCATCGGCTCAGAACCGGCGTTACGTCAGTATAAATGGCACTAACGCCAACCCAGCTTCGGCAACGAGTTGGGCCACCGCTACGTCCGATCTGCAGGGAGCCATCAATTCGCTCACAACCGCAAATAGTGAGGTATGGGTAACAGCCGGTACCTACAAGCCCACCACAGGTGCAGATCGAACCATTAGTTTTAGTCTGAAGAACAACGTAGCGGTCTACGGTGGTTTTATCGGTAACGAAAGCCTGCTGACCCAGCGACCAAACAACAACCCAGCAACAGGACAGAACTCCGGTAGCATACTCTCGGGCGAGGTTGGCCTGAATGGAAATACCAGTGATAACAGTTATCATGTGGTTTATAATGGGGCAGGACTCGATAACACGGCGAAACTGGATGGTTTTGTCGTCACGGCGGGCAATGCCGACGCAGCCACCGTACCGCACAACGCCGGGGGCGGCATCTACAATACAGGCAGTAGCCCAACGATCAATAATTGTACTTTCCAGGCTAATCTGGCGCCTAGTGGGGGGGGCATGTATAATGCGAGTGGCAGCAATCCTGTACTGAATAACTGTCGGTTCCAGAACCATTCAACCACGAATGGTGGTGCAATTGCCAATAATGGTAGTAGCCCCAGATTCGTCAACTGTATTTTCCTGAACAATTTGGCCGCTAATGGTGGAGCCATACACAATACAACCAGCAGTCCCACACTCATTAACTGTAGCTTTGAGAGCAATTCGGCAGCCAGCAGTGGAGGGGCAATCGCCAATTTGACGACCAGCAACCCCAGCCTGAACAACTGTAGTTTTCAGAGCAATTCGGCGGCCAAAGGTGGGGTCATCAACAATAATGCAAGCACGTCCAGTCTGACCAACGTAGTGCTATTTGGGAACGGTGGCGCCAACACCTTTTTTAACGAGAACAGTGGCAGTATGACTATGCGCTATAGTCTGTTTGAGCCTTCTGTGACCAACTTTACCAGCGGACCTAATAATAAGACGACCACGCTCACACCCTTCGCATCCACCACTTCCAACCAGCTTAACGGCTGTGCGCTGGCTATCAATACCGGTATAAGCACCGGCCTTAGTGGCATCACTACCGATCTGGCCGGAAATCCCCGCTTCTACAATAGCGGTACAGTAGATATGGGTGCCTATGAATATCAGGGCTCTTCGGTTGCGGTGAATATTACCAGCCCCTCTACCAGCACGGCTACAGCGGGGCTGGTCTTCAACCAGAATTTTGTAGCTAGTGGCGGCAACAGTCCTTACAGCTACAGCGTGGCCAGTGGTACGTTGCCTCCCGGCCTGAGTCTGTCCACCACAGGTGTGCTGAGTGGCACACCTACACAGAGTGGGAGTTACCCGCTGATGGTGCTGGTTCAGAATGCAAATGGCTGTCAGAACGTCAGTGGTGTTTACAGCCTAACGGTCAATCCATGTATTGCCACACTTACCGTTAGTCTTCCCAGTGTAAGCACCGCTATTTTAGGAACTTCTTTCAGTCAGAGTTTCTCGGCCAGTGGTGGCAGTAGTCCATACAGCTTCAGTGTAGCCAGTGGTACGTTGCCTCCGAGCCTGAGTCTGGCCTCGACAGGTGTGTTGAGTGGCATTCCCACTCAGGCCGGCAGCTACCCGCTGACCATTCAGGCCCAGAGTGCGCATGGCTGTGTAGGGGTCAGTGGTGCCTACATACTGACGGTGAAAACAGTCCGGTACGTCAAGCCAGTAGCCAGTGGCACGGGGGATGGCAGCAGTTGGGCTAATGCATCTTCGAACCTACAGGCGATGATCAATGCGACGGGTACTCAACAGGTCTGGGTAGCCGCAGGTAACTACAAACCTACCTCAACTAACGACCGTACCATCAGCTTTGCCATGAAGAATGGGGTAGCTATCTACGGAGGGTTTGTAGGCAACGAAACCAGTCTGAGTCAGCGACCATTGATCAATCCAGTGACGGGTCAGCCCTTCAGCAGCACCCTTTCAGGCGAAATTGGCACGGTGGGCTATCCTTATGACAACAGTTATCATGTGATCTATAATGGGCTGGGGCTCGACAACACCGCCGAGTTGAACGGGTTTATTATCGCCGATGGATATGCCAGTTGGCACAGTTCACCCCACAATCTAGGGGGTGGAATGTTCAATACGGGCAGCAGTCCAACCATCACGAACTGTAGCTTTATAAACAATTCGAGTAACTCTAATGGCGGGGGGATGTACAATTATGCCAGCAATCCAATTCTAGCCAATTGTAGCTTCCAGACCAACTCTGCCAGTGTCTATGGTGGAGGGATGTACAATGAAAGTAATAGCAATCCGAGCCTGATCAACTGTAATTTCCAGAGCAATAGTAGTCAATTTGGCGGGGGAATGACCAATCTGTCTACTAGCAATCCAATCCTGACCAACTGTAGCTTTCAGAGCAATTCAGCTAGCTATGGCGGTGGGGCAATATCCAATTATTCCAGCAATCCTATTCTAACAAACTGCAGCTTCCAGAGCAATGGGGATGGTGATTTTAGCAATGGTAGAGGAATGTATAATTATACCAGCAATCCAACCCTGACAAACTGTGTGCTGTTTGGCAATGGTGGAGCCAGCACTTTTTCTAACGAGAATGGTAGCAGTGTGACCGTGCGCTTTAGCCTGCTGGAAGCCTCTATAACAGACTTTACTGATGGAGGTGCTAATTTATCCACCGCCATTACTCCCTTTTTATCCATCACCTCCACTCAGCTTCACAGTTGCTCGCCAGCCATTAACGCTGGTCTCAATTCGGCTACCACCCTGAGCGGCATCACCACTGACCTTGCCGGTAACGCCCGTTTCTACAACGGTGGTACGATCGATATGGGAGCCTATGAGCATCAGGGGAATTCCAACGTACTGACGGTGAGTACTCCTACCCTCAGTACGGGCACCGCAGGGCAAGCCTTTAGTCAGAGTTTCTCGACCAGTGGTAGTAGTGGCCCCTACAGTTTCAGTGTGGCCAGCGGTACGTTACCAACCGGCTTGATTTTGGCCACCACGGGCGTGCTGAGTGGCACACCCGCCCAAAGTGGCAGTTACTCGCTGACCGTGCAGGTCAGGAGTGCCAATGGATGTACGGCAGGAAGTAGTGTCTATAGCCTTTCGATAGGGCCATGTAATTCCACAATTACCGTGAGTCGTCCCAGTGTGGATAACGTCCTCGTAGGCGAGTCATTCAGTCAGAGTTTCACGGCTAGTGGTGGCACTGGACCCTACAGTTTCAGTGTGTTCAGTGGTACGTTGCCTCCAGGCTTGAGTCTGGCCACCACGGGCGTGCTGAGTGGCACACCCACTCAGTTTGGGAGTTATTCGCTGACCGCTCGAGCCCAGAATGTAGATGGTTGTGTGGGGATCAGTAGTGTCTATAGCCTGACAGTAAACGCAATCCGGTTCGTAAAGCCCATAGCCAGCGGCAGCGGAGATGGCAGCAGTTGGGCCAATGCATCTTCGGACATACAAGCGATGATCAATGCTACAGGTACTCAGCAAGTCTGGGTAGCTTCGGGCACCTACAAACCTACTTCCGGCCCTGATCGTAACACAAGCTTTCGGCTAAAAAATGGTGTAGCAATTTATGGAGGGTTTGTAGGCACCGAAACCAGTCTGGCCCAGCGACCCACTGTCAATCCGGTGACAGAATCACCTTCCAGCAGTACCATCTCGGGCGATATTGGCACGGTGGGAAATAGCAGCGACAACAGTTATCGTCTGTTTAACATGCTTGATGTTGACAACACGGCGGTGCTGGATGGCTTTGTCATTACCGGGGCTAACTCCAATTATAATGACACGTTTGAGGCTGCGGGTGGGATGCAAATTGCTCGTAGCAGTCCAACCATTGTCAATTGTAGCTTTGAGTACAATAGAGCTATTAAAGGTGGCGGGATGGCTATTGTTTCGTATAGCACGCCCCAAATTATCAACTGTCGTTTCCTGAATAATTCGGCGACAGAGAATGGTGGAGGATTGTATAATGGATTATATAGTACGCCTATCCTGACCAACTGTAGCTTCCAGAGCAATTCGGCTACGAATGGTGGAGCCATATTCATTGAGACTACCAGCACCCCAACCATCACCAACTGTAGCTTCCTTGGCAATTTGGCCAGCTTTACTGGTAGTGCGATATACAATTCAAGTAGTAATACTGTTCTGGTAACCAACTGTAGCTTTTTGAACAATCTGGGCTCTATCGGTAGAGCAATGTACAATTTTGGCGGTAGCTCCATCCTGACCAACTGCGTGCTATTTGGCAATGGTACCAGCACTATTGCTAACACGGCTGGTGGAACATCGACCTTGCGCTATTGCCTGGCTGAACTTAATACCGTAGCGGGTATTGCTAATGGAGAAAATAACAAAACGACTATCCTCAATCCCTTTATATCCACCACTTCAACCCAGCTTTACAGTTGCTCCCCGGCCATCAACGCTGGCATCAACTCGGCCGCGGCCTTAATTGGTATCACCACCGATCTGGCCGGCAACCCTCGCTTCTACAACAGCGGTACAGTAGATATGGGTGCCTATGAGTATCAGGGAAACCCCACCAGCTTGACGGTAAGCATACCTGGTAATGCTACGGCTTCGGTAGGATTTCCTTTTAGCCAGACCTTCACGGCTAGTGGCGACAACGACCCTTTCAGCTTCAGTTTGGCTAGTGGTACGTTGCCTCCGGGCTTAAGTCTGTCCTCGACGGGCGTGCTGAGCGGCACTCCCACATCGAGTGGTACTGGTTCATTCCGTATTACCGTTCAAGCGGCCAGCAGTGGCGATTGTAAGGCCGCTAGCAGCACCTATGAATTGACAGTGAATGCAACTCGCTACGTTAAGCCCATTGCCAGTGGCACAGGGGATGGTTCAAGTTGGACGAATGCTTCGTCTAATCTACAGGCTATGATTAACGCTACTGGTGTACGGGAGGTTTGGGTGGCCGCTGGGCTATACAAGCCCACTTCTGGCTCGAATCGTGCGATCAGCTTTAATCTGAAGAGTGGCGTGGGCGTCATAGGAGGGTTTGTTGGCAACGAAACCTCTGCGGATCAGAACCCTTTTTTTACCCCGACGACGGGTCACGGTGGGGCATCGCAGCCCGCCAGCAGCACTCTATCGGGCAACATTGGCTCGGCGGGCAGTTCTAGCGACAATAGTTATCACGTAATTTATAATGGTCCTGGCCTGGACAACTCAGCGTACCTGACTAACTTCATTATCGCGGACGGCAAGGCTAATGGAGCCTCTTCCCCACATAACAAGGGGGCTGGAATGTACAATGATAACAGCACTCCTATGCTGGTTAATGTTAGCTTTGAAAACAACTCGGCTGTTTATGGGGGAGGAATATACAATACGAACGGTGGTTATCCGATCCTGACCATCTGTAGCTTTCAGAGCAATTCGGCTTCCCTCGCTGGTGGAGCCATTTACAATTATGGCACTAATCCCTACCTGACCAATTGCAGCCTCCAAAATAATTTGGCACCTAATGGTGGGGGGATATATAATGAAAGTAGCAATCCGAATTTGAATAATTGTGTATTATTTGGCAATGGGGGGGCTAATACATTGTATAGTCAGTCCGGTAGCACGATCGATGTTAACTACAGCCTGTTGGAGGGTTCGGCAACAGGCTATAGCGATGGAGGTAATAACTTAACAACCACGATCTCTCCCTTTGCATCCACCACTTCAACTCAGCTCCATGGTTGTTCACCTGCCATTAATACCGGCACCTTACGGGAGCTGGGCGAAGGATACCGCACCGATCTGGCGGGAAATCCTCGCGTCTACGGCGATCGGGTCGACATGGGAGCCTATGAATATCAGGGAGAGCCCGCCAGCCTGACGGTGAGTATACCTACTATCAGTACGGCTAAGGTAGGAATTCCCTTTAGCCAGAGCTTCACGGCCACTGGCGACAGCGGACCTTATAGTTTCAGTCTGACCAGTGGCACGTTGCCTGAAGGTTTGGCTTTGGCGTCGACGGGTGCGTTAACAGGTATGCCCACTCAGGCAGGCAGTTACTCGCTGACCGTGCAGACTCAGAGTACAAATGGCTGTACAAGCGTTAGTGATGTCTATAGTTTATCGGTGAACCCAACAGACCCGATCAGCGGATTTGAAGCTAGCCCGGCCAGCGTGTGTTTGGGTGGTGTATACGCATTAACCGCAGTCATAGGTAACGTAACAGGTGAATATGCCTATACGCTTACCAATGGTGCAATGAGCACTGCTGGTACCAGTAGCAATCTCACCTTCAGCCAAAGCCTGACCGCAACTGAGCCCGGAAATCAGACCTTTACGTTGATCATTACGAATAATGAACAGACTACCACGGCCATCGCCAGCCTAGTAGTGAATGCTACACCCATCGCCACCCTGTCGGCCAGTGGTACGCTCACCTGCACCCAGACCAGTGTGACACTAACAGCAGACGGAGGTAATACGTATCAGTTCTCGGGCCCGGGCGTTTTGAACCAATCGGCTAACGGAGCAGTGATCAACGTAGCAGGAACGTATTCGGTGACGGTCACCTCAGCCAGCGGCTGCTCGGCAACGAGTAGCACTACCGTTTTCTCTAGGACAGAGGCTCCCACAGCCACACTTTCGACCAGTAATACGCTCACCTGCGCTCAGACTAGCGTTACGTTAACGGCCGGAGGTGGTGCTACGTATCAATTTAGCGGCTTAGGCATTCTTAGTCAGTCGGGTAACGTAGCAATAGTGAACGTAGCGGGAATCTACTCCGTAACCGCCACCGCTCCCAATGGCTGCTCGGCCAGCCAAACAACCACCGTTTTCGCCAACTTGGAGGCTCCCACGGCCACGCTGACGGCCAGCGGCACGTTGACTTGTTCCCAAACCAGCGTTACGTTAACGGCCGGAGGTGGAAATACGTATCAATTCTCGGGTCCGGGCGTAGTAAGTCAATCAGATAACGTAGCAGTTGTCAACGTAGCAGGCACCTACTCTGTTACGGTAATTGGCGCTAATGGATGCTCGGCCAGCCAAACCGCACTCGTTCATTCCAATTCAACCATACCGACCCTGAGCATCCAGGTCAGCTCGACGGCGCTCACCTGCGCTAATTCTTCCTTGAGTCTGACGGCCATTGGCACAGGAACGTATCACTGGAGTACAGGTACCACTACGTCCATGATCAGTGCTACGTCGGCAGGCACTTATTCTGTTACGTTAACAGGCGCCAACGGTTGTATGGCTACTACTTCTGTCCAGATATTCCAGGACAATACCCCTCCTACGCTCAGCATTGCCCCATTGACCGGTACTGTGTTGAGTTGCGCGACATCGTCAGTGAGCCTGAGTGCCGTCGGCAATGGAACGTATCGTTGGAGTACCGGTGCCACTACGTCCAGTATATCGGTGAGTGTAGTCGGAACCTATTCCGTTACATTAACGGCCGAAAATGGCTGTACAGCTTCGGCCAGTACCAGTGTTACCTATCAGAACTGCCCACCCACAGTAGTCAATGTCATTCCGCCCCAGTCTGCTACGTTGGGGAGTACGTTCAGTTATACTATTCCAGCCAATACGTTCACCGATGCCGAAACGCCCAATAGTCTTACACTGTCGGTAATGGGCTTACCCGCTGGACTCAGTTTTGTTTCGCCCAGGACCATCACGGGTATGGTGTCCACTACAGTGGGATCACCTTTCAGCGTAACGGTTATCGCCAGCGATCCGGGGGGTTTGTCGGTGCGAACGAATTTCCAGCTAAATGTGATCGTTGCCGGTGGTTGTAGCAGCATGTACACGGTGAAGGCGGGCAATTGGAATGATGCCAGCGTGTGGTCATGTGGGCGTGTACCAATAGCTACCGATGCCGTGCAGGTGAACCATGTCGTCAACCTATCGGGCAGTTATCAGGCTCAGGCTTTGCGGGTGAAATATGGAGCCGGGGGGCGACTCTCATTCAATGCCACCAGTCGGCTCAAGTTAGGAATGCCGTAAACGTATCGCTTCTATCCGCCCAAAGCCCGTAACTAAAAGGGCTTTGGGTTGAGAGTCGCAGTCTGGACGACCAGACTACAATCCGTTCACTCATTCCTTCGATTTTTCAGCCAACAGCCATATATCCGAGATGCGGGAATTCTGCCGCCAGTTCAGATGTGATTCTTCGGGTTGGTCGAACGTAACGCTGATACGTCCATCCTGCGTAGCCGCCAGGGGAACAATCCATTCTTTTACCGTATCGGCTTCCCGATGGTAGACAATCGGTTCCAGCCGCTGCCCATCGACACGTAGCAGGGCTTCGCCAAAACCAACTACCCGAATGACGTAGCGTGTGCCGGGGTCAAGGTTATCGTAGTCAAGCGCCGGGCAGCGCTGATAGGTTTGCGATGATAACCGGGCACGACTAAAACCATCTTTCCACCACGCAATATCGGTGGCGTCTTCCGAAACGGTTTTCACGCGTGGTCCTTTGCTGATGCTCGATACATCGTCGTAAAAACTTCCTTTTCCAGGATTTTCCCAGGTACCCATCTGTTTCAGGCGTGCTACCTGTTCTTCGTTCGTTTTCAGCGATTTTATAGTCACAAACTCATCGGCCATCCACCACCGATTGTTAAGCGGATAATCCACAAAATCGAGCAGGCAACCGCGTTCATACCCTTTGGCTTTGTATTTCGGAACGCTGGTTTGCAATCCGATAGAGGTGAATAAATCGGCGCACAGCATTTCTATTTTCTGCCTCAACTCTGGTGAAACGGGCTTTGTTTCCGATTGATTCACTACGTCAAGCGCCTGTTTCATGGCCTGTTCAGCGCCGATGGTTTCGGCCTGCGCCAGTTGTTCGTTTGCCTTTTGTTCGAGCGATTGTTCGTAAAGAAGACGTCGGCGGGTATACGTATCGTAATAGGTACGGAGCAGAAAAACTTGCCAGCGCCAGTTGTTACGTAGTGCCGGATTTTCGGTTTCCAATTGCTTCCAGTACGTAAATGTGGCTTCGACACCGCCGTTTTCGGCTAGTGGCCCACTCCAGTTCTGTTCGAGGGCCGCAATGCCATCAGCCACAGGAGAATCCAGTTTCGGTCCGAAGAAAAACCGCCCATAATCAGCCAGAATTTCGTGGACATCCTGATTGGGATTCCAGCCGCGCATACTCCAGACAACCTTATTCACATCGTCGTGACAACCATCTGAATACGAGACAAATCCATCGGTAAACGGAGCCATTGCAGCCTGCGATTTGGCATATGAATAAGGTCTTGGATTAGGCGCTTCACGTCCAAGCGTCAAGGCATACGCCTGATCCCAACGAGGCACCGGAAACTCGCAGCGTACATTGTGAGTAATATCGGGATACTGCCGAATCTGATACTGTTTTGGCAAGCGGTAGCGTGTTTCGGCCAAATTCGGGCTGCTAGGGCCATGTACTACGCCAGCCAGCCAGTCGGGCTTATTTTGAGCCAGATAATCATAAAAATAATCGACCTGTTCAACGTTAAATCCCTGTAACGAAAGCCAGATTTTTCCTTTTGGGTGATATTTGATGAGTAACGTATGCAGGTCTTTCAAAAACGGCATGACCTCCCTGGGATGGTTGTCGCCGGGGTCGCCACCGGGCACGAAAATATGGTCGAGACGGGGGCAAGCCTTGTAAAACGATTCGTGTAAATCAAGCTCGGCTTTCCGTTTAGCGGCATCTTTAAGGTCGAACGTAGCAGGTGTCCAGACCCAGTAATCGAGATCGTATTTCTGGCAGATTGCGCCCATTTTTATCCGCATCTCGGCGGGCGATGCCTTAAAATGCGGACTCGGTTTTTCTTCTTCGTGAAATGGAATACCTTCGACTGCATTAGTACCGAAAATAGCGAGTTCGCGTATATGCTGGTCGAACTGCGCCACGGTCCAGGCATCATACGAATTTGCTGTCGTCCGATAGCCCAGTTGATGTCCGCGAATTGGGTAAGCGGGCGACGACGCTACGTCCACCGACTGCTCCAACTCAAGCCTTTTCGCTTCCATATTCAGGTGACGTAGCAGCCAGGATGTACCGAACAGAATTCCCCGAGCATCGGCGCCAATAATCCAAAGTATGGTTCCGTTCGACGTTACGTTGCTCACCACCCGAAATCCTTCTGGCTTTATTTCCGGCCGATCTTTTTGCGTATTGGCTGGCACCGGCACGCCCTGCAAATCTTTATCTGCTGCCAACACAAATGCTACGTTAACCGGATTCGTTTTCGACCAGTTTAAACTGGTTTTCAACGTAACGCCTGTCCGTTTTGCGATCTCTTCGCTGAGCATTTGCGGAGCCGTTTCGCGCATTGGTAACGGTATTGACGGCGAAACCAGCATTACTGCTCGTTGCAGTGAAATCGACTGCGCCATCGCTGGGCTAATAGTTACTAACAGGAGCAGTAAAAATGACCAGGACCGGTTCATGAATGAATAATGATTGTGTTTCAAACGTGTTAAAATGACGCAGTTGAAATTTTTCATTGTAGAGTGTTTTTGTCATGCTTCCTGCGTCAGCATGACAAAAACACTCATTTGTATAGTAGCATAGTAAGTTGAACCAGCTTCACATTTCCATTATTTATTTACTGTGCGTTGAATTTTGCGAATGGCTTCGGCAAACGATTCCATATCGCTTCTTGTACCTAACATGGCGAACTGGAAAATCCATACGGCTTCGTCGGAGCAGGCTCGTTCGGCAACCGGGCAGTACGTTTGTGAATAATCGACGGATTCAGGAATGGCGTAACACATCCAGTTTTTTTGCTGAAAAACGGGCTGTTTGTACAGCGGATGTGGATAACCACCTGAACAGGGCACACCTTCAGCCGCCAACATCGCTACAAAATCCGCCTTCGACGTATCGCCAAACTCACTTTTGTCGTACTTGAAAATGTACAGGTGATGACTATGGCGTATCGCTACGTTGCCCCGACTCAAAGGCGTAATACCGTTGATGTCAGCTAATAAACTATCCAGATAAATACCATTTTCATCCCGGGTAATGGTCTGTTCATCAAGGCGTTTGAGTTGCTGACTGAGTAACACAGCCTGCAACTGCGTAATCCGATAATTGCATCCCGGATTGAAATGGTCGTACCACTGTCCATGCGGCAATCGCCCGACGTTACGTAGCGAATTCATCGTTTCGTACAGTGCATCGTCGTTCGTAATCACTATGCCGCCTTCGCCCGAATTCAGGTTTTTCGACGACTGAAAACTAAAGCTACCCACATCGCCGATGGAGCCGAGTTTGCGGCCTTTGTATTCGGCTCCATGCGCGTGTGCGGCATCTTCGATCACACGCAAATTATGCCGACGCGCAATGTCCATAATTGCGTCCATGTTGCACGGAAGTCCCGCAAAATGAACCGGAATTATGGCTTTGGTACGTTCGGTGATGGCGGCTTCAATGGCTGTTGGATCAAGGTTATACGTATCAGGTTCAATGTCTACGAAAACCGGTACGCAGTTCACCTCTAGTACAATCGATGCTGTAGCGATGAACGTATAAGGCGGTACAATTACCTCGTCGCCGGGTTTTACACCGCAGGCAATCATGGCCATACGTAGCGATACCGACCCATTGGCGCAAGTCATCGCATATTTACTGCCGCAGTAGTCGGCGAATTGCTGTTCAAATTCGGCCACGAGTCCGGCGCAATCGGGATTTCCCCACTGACCACTACGTACTACGTCGGCCACGGCCTGTACCTCCTGTTCGTCGAAAATGGGCCAGGGGAATGAGGTAGTAACTGTTTTTTCGCCACCGTGAATGGCTAATTGCGTACTGGAAGTTAGCGTATTCATTACGTCCTGTAGAAAGCGTATCACTCATTATAATACGTTGGCAAGGTAATTTCGGGCTATCGAAACCGGCGATTTTTACTACGTTAGGTAACAAATCAAAACGTAGTAACCGGCAAAAATCGGCGCTTGATTCGATCATTACGGTATATTTGGCCGATTGAGGTCTTAGAGAATCGACCGAATCGCCGTCACTACGTTATGCAGGCAAATCAGGATTACATTCTTCAGGTACGTGGACTAACGAAGACATTTTCGGGCGTGAAGGCGCTGGATAATGTTCAGTTGGCGGTACGTCGTGGGGAAGTGCACGCGCTGATGGGTGAGAACGGGGCAGGTAAATCGACGCTGATGAAAATCCTGATTGGGCTGGAAACACCCGATTCAGGTGAAATCCGGTTTGAAGGCGAAGACCTGACAACAGGCCACGTTCGGGACGTAATGAAAAAAGGCATTTCCATGATTCATCAGGAAATGTTGCTGGTTCCTGAATTAACGGTAGCGCAGAATATTTTCCTGGGACGGGAAAAAAACGGCAAACTATTCAGTTGGCTAAACGACCGAAATCTGAACCATCAAGCTGCCGAATTGCTGAAGCAAATGGGTGTCAACATTGCTCCCGACACGCCCATGAAACGCCTGAGTGTGGCGCAGATGCAGATGGTTGAAATTGCCAAAGCCATCTCGAACGATGCCAAGGTAATTATCATGGATGAACCAACTTCGGCGCTGTCCGACAAAGAAGTTGCTACGTTATTTGGCATCATCAAAGACCTGACAGCCAAAGGCGTAGCCATCATCTATATCTCGCACAAAATGGACGAGATATTTGCCATCTCCGACACCATTACCGTTTTACGCGATGGTACGTACATCGGCACCAAACCCGCTGCCGAACTCGATATTGATACGTTGATCACCATGATGGTCGGGCGGAAAATCGAGAGTCTTTTTCCGAGTTCTAAAACGGAGCGAGGGAACGAGGTTTTGTCGGTAAAAAACCTGAGCCGACAGGGTGAATTTGAGGACATTAGCTTCTCGGCGTATGCGGGTGAAGTGCTGGGTATCGCCGGACTCATGGGGGCGGGACGTACCGAAATTGCCCGTACTATTTACGGACTGGATAAACCTGACAGTGGCGACATTTACGTACAAGGCGAACGTATCGACATAAAATCACCACAGGAAGCCATTGAGCGTGGCATCGGCTATGTGAGCGAAGATCGCAAAAAACTTGGTTTTATTCCGCGTTTGTCGGTTCGGCAAAACATTACGTTGTCGAGTCTGCGTCAGCACGCCAAAGGTGGGTTATTGCAGGCCAAAAGTGAGTTGGCAGCAGCGCAGACCGTTATTGCCGACCTGAAAATAAAAGCGGCCAGTCCTAATCAATCAGTGGTTTACTTGAGCGGAGGAAATCAGCAAAAAGTAGTGATTGGCAAAGTGCTGCTTTCTTCTCCATCGCTCGTGATCCTCGACGAACCTACGCGCGGCATCGACATTGGGGCAAAAGCGGAGATTTACAAACTAATTAACCAACTGAAAGAGAAAGGTATAGCGGTAATTCTGATCTCGTCGGAACTCCCCGAATTACTCGGCCTGAGCGACCGGATTCTGGTATTAGCGAAGGGAAAACTGACGGCCACGCTCTCAACCGACGAAGCCACGCAGGAAACGATTATGCGGTACGCGATGCAGCCTTAACCGCTTACTACGTAACAACACGAATGGAAAATTCATACAAAGAACGTTTACGGGGTCTTGGCAAATACGGCCTTTTCATTGCTTTCTTCGCGATCTGTCTTACGCTTACGTTTCTCGCCCCTACGTTTCTGACCGTTCAGAATCTGATGATTATCGTTACGCAGGTATCGATCAACGCCTTACTGGCCTTCGGTGTTACGTTCGTCATCATCACCGGCGGTATTGATTTGTCGGTGGGTTCTATTGTGGCCGTTACAGGTATCGCAGCCGCTACGTTTGCTCATCCTGATACCTATCCGGTGATTGTGCCTATTGGAATGGGTTTACTGGCTGGACTTGCGTTCGGCGCTTTCAACGGGTTTATCATTACTCGAAGCAAGGTGCCGCCTTTTATCGTTACGTTGGGAACCATGACCGTTGGTCGGGGTTTGGCGCTGATTCTGAGTAAAGGGCGGCCGATTTCCAACCTCTCTGACTCGTTCAATTTCATTGGTGGCGGAAAAATCCTGGGCGTTCCGACGTTGATTCTCATTCTGATTGTTACGTTCATTATCTGCAGCGTCATTCTACGAAAAACCGTTTTGGGGCGCTACATGTATGCCGTGGGTGGTAACGAACAAGCCGCCCGCGCGTCGGGTATTCAGTTAAGTACCGTAAAAATGGTCGTTTATGCTTTGTCAGGAGGATTGGCGGCACTGGCTGGCATTTTGCTCACATCACGTATCACCACAGGCCAACCGAACGCGGGCGCAGGCTTTGAACTCGACGCCATTGCTGCTGCTATCATCGGCGGTACCAGTACGTCGGGCGGCACCGGTACCATGACTGGTACGTTGCTCGGTGCGCTGCTGATTGGCGTCATCAGCAATGGCCTCGATTTATTGAACGTAACGTCTTATTACCAGCAGGTTGTGATGGGAGTCATTATCATCGGAGCCGTAGTGCTGGATAGTCTGAATCAATCAACTCGTTAACGTAACATGAAACAATTACCGGTATCGTCGCTCGGTTTTACGCTATTAATCAGTGCTTTACTTATCGGATGTAATCAATCGGCATCAAACGAAAAAAGTGGCGGGAGCGACGGCAAGAAAATCGTTGTGGGAGCTACCATGCTCAGTATGCAGAACGAATTCATTGTGAATGTGCACGATGAAATGGCTAAAAAAGCTGAAGCCGATGGTGTTGAACTGATTACAGTCGATGCGGAACGGTCGGCTTTGAAGCAGGTTGAACAAGTCGAAAGTTTCATTGCGCAGCATGTCGACGCCATCATTATGAATCCCTGTGAAGTAGAAGCCAGTTCGCCCGCCGTGACCAAGGCGCTGGCCGCGAAAATTCCCATCATCAACGTCAATTCTGAGACGAGCACCAAACCATCGGCATTTGTGGGTTCGGATGATGTCGAATCGGCACGTATCGCCATGAAATTCATTGCCGAAAAACTGAATGGGAAAGGCAATATCCTGATGATGCACGGCTACATGGGTCAGGCAGCACAGATAAAACGCGAACAGGGCGCGCAGGAAATTCTGAAGCAATACCCGAATCTGAAACTGTTAGCGCATCAAACCGCCGAGTGGGACCGGGCCAAAGGTATGTCGTTGATGGAGAACTGGATTCAGTCATTCGGTTCGCAAATCAACGCCGTATTTGCCCAAAACGACGAAATGGGCCTAGGTGCTGTAAAAGCCCTAACCGACGCAGGCTTGAAAGATAAAGTCTTGGTTGTCAGTATCGATGCCATTCCCGATGCGTTGCAGGCTGTAAAAAAAGGATCGCTGGACGCTACCGTTTTCCAGAACGCCGAACAACAGGGGGCTAAAGCCATAGAAGCCGCCGTGAAGCTGGCAAAAGGGCAGCCAGTTGAAAAAGAAACACTGATTCCGTTCCAACTGGTGACGAAGCAAAATCTGGGTGAGTTTTTGAAGCAATAGATTAATGAACAATGGATAAAAATTTGATTTTCAGCCCTATAGTTTTTGCCATTATTCATTTTTCAGTCAACATTATTCATTACCCTCAAAAGCCGAACAAACAACTGCTCGTTTGTGGCGATACCAAAGTGCTGCTGGTCGATTATAAAGACGAGAAAGATAGTATACCAAACATCGTCTGGAGTTGGGATTCGCACGAAGCGATGGATTTACCTGAAGCGTTTCGACTGAAGAAGTTCAATACAATGGACGATTGCAAAGCCATCCGAAAAGGTGAGCAGATTCTGGTTTCTTCATCGGGTGGGGCCATCGCTATTATCCGCCGGAAGGATAAAAAAGTGCTGTTTCATGCGGCTGTTCCCAACGCCCATTCTATCGAGTTATTACCCGGCGATTTGATTGCCGCAGCCGCTTCGACACATAAAGAGGGCAACCGAATTATGCTGTTCGACAGCCACCAGCCCGACAAACCTCTCTTCAGCGACACCCTGTATTCAGCGCACGGTGTCGTTTGGGATGATAAACGAAAGAGCCTATTCGCCCTGGGAATGAGTGTGCTACGTGAATATAAGCTGGTAAAAACTGGTCAGCCATCCCTGAAAAAGGTAAATGAATGGAATATTCCCGGCAAAAGCGGTCACGACCTGCAACCCGCTCCTGATGGAAACCACTTGTTTCTGACGGAAATGACCGGAACCTGGTCGTTTGATTTGAACGGGCATACGTTCACCAAAATACCCGGTTTCACAGAAGCGCATGATACCAAAAGCGTTGGTCTGGATAAATCAGGACAATTTATTTACACAGTTCCGGAAAAAAGCTGGTGGACGTACCACGTTCGTTTCCAGCATCCAACCCACGCGCTCAGTTTTCCCACCATGCAGGTGTATAAAGCCCGCTGGTTTAGCGAGCAGTGAGGTGAAGCAACGTAACACTTATCGGGTTGCTTCCTGCCGGACTTTCGCCTTACCCTGTTCAGAAATAGCGCCACTTTCCTGGCGCGTCATCTTTTTAACGTACTCAACCCGACGGAAACGTAGCGCGCTCCAGTCCTCGTCGATTGCCACCATGCGGACAGGCTCAAAACCGAGTTTTCCCAAGGCAGCCCAGCCGGTGTCGCGGTTGAAATCGCACTTGTATTTTTTCGATGAACCTTTGGGGTAAGCCAGCCATAGCAGCCCATCGCCCTGCGTCTTTTCGGCCAGAATCGAGCTAACAGCATCAACTTCCTGTTGTGTCTTGACGAATCCAATCGCAAAACTACCGACCTGAATTTGCTCTGGAGACGTAACAACTGCAGCCGTCGAACTCATTTCATCAAGGATGGGCAAAAACTCATCTGGAGCGTTTAAAACAGCAATTTCTGGCTGCGCTTTGTAGTTCAGTTTAGCGAAGATTGGGTTCATAACCGGGAAGGAATTATTGGGCAGGCAAAGGTACGTAGAAACCATCCGGCTGTTTGAACGGAATCTCTACCGTGTATATATTTTCTCCGCCTGCTCGTGTAGTCAATACGTGGTCGCGGGGAAGCACTTTTACGGTTGATGCCCAAAATTTCGTATCGATAAAAAATTCCGTTTTGAAATCCCTGTCGGTTGAGAGCGTCAGAAAATTGCGGAACGTTAAAGGCGACTGGTCAGGCGTGTAGGCGTACACATTAACATCGACCATTTTTTTGCTGTATGGCGACTTCGCCGGTTCATGCTCTGTTTTGAACTGACCAGAAAGATGAACAGTACCCGCCGGCACCACAACAAATTGCTGTTTTTCAAGCTTCGTCTGCGGAGGGATAAAAGCAACAGGGTCGGTTTTTGTAATTGTGCCACTCAAGGTTGGCGAACTAACGTAACGGTTGTAACGTAGCAACGAACCCGTCAGGTTCACTTCCGCTACGTCGTACCAATAATCAATTTTGTCCTGCCCGATGATAAACGAAGAGCGTTTCCAGTCAACGTATAATGGCTTATTGAGTTTGTTGATCAGCGTGAGGTGCATCAGGCCACGTTCGCTGGCAAAGTCATATCGAAGCGTCAACGTATCGTTATCGATACTAAGACCTTCTTTGTCCGGATGAACATTCGATCCCCGCAACGTAACAACCTGAATTTTAGGCGTGCAACTTGTTAACAGCACACACAGAACGAAAAGAAAACTGAGCGATTTCATAGTGACTCATTTTTTTACATAAATATACATCAACGTAGCAATTAATATATTTACCACTTCAGCTATCATTCAGATGAGTGGAGTATAAAAGTAGTTTTAGGAAAGTGAACGGCTTAGCACATAGGTAAACGACATAACACTAAACACACGCAATGGAACAGGAACTTTTTGCTTTTATAGGCCAATACGTAACACTTACGGATGAAGAGAAGAATATTATAACTGACCTTGCTTTATTTCATAGTTTTAAAAAGGTACCGTTCTGTTAAGAGAAGGCGAATTGTCAAAAAATTCGTATTTCGTGATGAAAGGCTGTTTGCGGTCCTATCACATTATTGATGGCGATGAACGTACTACCGAATTTTATATCGAGTCCGAATCGTGTACGCCGGTCTGCGTTGTCAATAAAAAACCGTCCGATTACTACGTGGCTTGCGTAGAAGATTCCATTCTGCTCGTATCGGACCCCAGTATGGAACAAATCGTTTTTGAGAAATTTCCCCGGTTTGAAACCCTGTGCCGTATTCTCTCCGAAGAATTGCTGGCGAAGAGTCAAAACGCGTTTGCCGATTTCAAAAACGCATCGCCCGAACAGCGTTACCGAATTTGCTGGAGACAAGACCTGATTTAATTCAACGAATTCCACTGCATCAACTGGCCAGTTATCTGGCCATGAAACCCGAATCGCTCAGCCGCATTCGTCGACGGATTGCTCAGGAACGAAAATTATCCGGGACATATCCGATCGTTTGGGCTTGGTCTTGCTTATCAGCGCTATCTCTGGAAAGGACTTTATGCAGCCGTTCACGCGACTCCTTTTCTACAGCAGTACAAGAATACTGAAAACACGAAAATCCAGAATGGATTTCAGCTATTTACGGTTTTTCGCGTGGGTTATCATATTCCGCTGTTTCGCAACCGCTTCTTTATAGAACCGTCTATAGCGGTAACTCATTGGCCCGTAAATACTAATATGCCCGAATCATTTTCCAGAATGGAACGGAAGTGGAAGAACTACTTTTTGCCCGAACCGGGGCTGCATTTTGGGGTCAAATTTTAGAACCTGGTTTTGATACTTATCGCCGAATCGGCAAGGCACGAATACGAAGTTTATCCTCTTCGAAAATCACCAAAGCTCCTTCTTCCAATGATTGTTGGATAATCGACCAGTTAGCAATCAATACGTTAAAAAATAAGTCCGCATTGATTTTATCAATACGAAAAAGAATAACGGACGGTTCAGCAGAGCTAAAAAACGAGAGTAATGTACCGAAATCGGTGTCATACGTTATAATAACCTAATTGCTGGTAGCCGCTTCCTGTAAGATGGTCAAATCGCTGGCTCTCGGTTCCATACAAATCGGAACCCAACGATACGAATGACCAATTGCTATTAGGCGTTCGCCCAGAGAAGGCGGAATATTAACATCGAGTAAAAACTTCATTCCTTAAGCGGCCTTCTGAAGCGGAAAAAAGCTTTCATGAAGCCTTTCTGATGAAAAAGACAAAGCCTCAAGAATATCATCGCGTTCCAGAAAAGGAAATTCAGTCAGCAGTTCTTCATACGTCATACCGCTGCTTAGGTAAGCCAATAGTGACGTGACCGGGAAACGCATCCCACGAATAGATGGCTGACCTGTGCACACTTCCGGGTCAATGGTAATACGAGGATATCGGGGATGGACGTATTTCATACTAAATAATTTATACAAAACTAGCGATTTCCTTCCAAAGCCATCAACCACCGCCCGTAAGCTGCTCGATACGCTTCCTGCGCGCGCATATCGGGTTCGATGGTTTTCGTTACGTGTAAACCTGTGAACGCTTCCTGCGCATTTTTGTAATGTCCCAATCCCAGACCCGCACCACGAGCGGCTCCCTGCGCACCATCGGTGTTGTACAGTTCGATGGTAGCGCCGGTGAGGTTGGCCAACGTATCACGGAAAAGCGGACTCAGGAACATATTAGCTTCTCCAGCACGAATCTTTTGCAGTCCAACGCCTAAGCTTTCCATAATCTGGATACCGTAGTAAAACGCAAAAACGATTCCCTCATGCGCCGAACGGATCAGGTGCGGCAAACCGTGTCGTGTGAGTTGCAAGCCATGAAACGACGCCCCTAAATCAGCGTTTTCGAGCATCCGTTCAGCTCCATTTCCAAAAGGCAGACACACCAGCCCGTCGGCACCGATGGGGGCTTCGTGTGCCAGTACGTTCATCTCGTCGTAGCCCACCGTTCGACGTAGCACCTGATTCCGTAGCCAGCTATTTAAAATACCCGTCCCATTCACGCACAACAAAACGCCATAACGCGGAGCCTGAGCCGTGTGGCTGACATGCAGGAACGTATTGACCCGCGATTTCGGATCGTATTTGGCCTGATCACTCACGCCATACACTACGCCCGACGTACCGGCGGTAGCCGCAATCTGACCCGGTTCCAGTACGTTCAATGACCATGCATTATTAGGCTGATCACCCGCTCGATACGTAACGGGCGTACCGGCGGCAAGGCCCAGTTCAGCGGCTGCCGATGCGGTTATCTCGCCTTGCGGGGCAAAGGTGGGTTTGATGGGGGGAATTAACGACGTAGCAAATCCGAAATAATCGAGCAGGAATTGCGCGGGCTTTGCTTCCTGAAAATCCCAGAATGCACCTTCTGAAAGCCCTGAAGCCGTAGTAACAATATCGCCAGTCATGCGCGCGGCCAGATAATCGCCGGGAAGCATGAACTGTGAAACCTGTGCGTACACATCGGGTTCGTTGGCTTTAACCCAGGCGAGTTTTGCCGCCGTGAAATTGCCCGGCGAATTCAGTAAATGATGCAGCGTATGTTCGTGACCGAGTGCATCGAAAGCGGCATTTCCGTAAGCAACTGCCCGACTATCGCACCAGATGATGGAAGGACGTAGTACATTAAAATCCTTGTCGACGACCACCAGCCCGTGCATCTGATAGGAAATACCGATGGCCTTTACCTCACCTGGTTGAATGGCGGCCTGTTGCATTACGGCTTTACTGGCCAGACAGGCGTTTTGCCACCAGAGTTCGGGTTGTTGTTCGGCAAAGCCTGGTTGCGGGGCTTCTATGGCCATTTCGGGTTGCGGGTAAAATGCCGAGGCAACAACGTTACCGCTATCAGCATCGACTAAACACGCTTTGACAGACGAGCTGCCGAGATCAAATCCAAGGAGATACATTTGCAAGAATAGTTAGCAGCCAGTAAAGACCAACGACGGCGCAAAATACCGAATTTAACTAATTACTCGCTTCCGGCGCAATCATTCGGATATAGGATACGTACCGAACGAGAGGAACAGGTTGGGAACAGTTGCAAAATGTTGAACGTGTTTAAAGTTTTTATAATAGCGAGCCTGTTCAGACTTCTAACACTAGTCTCAAAACGAGCGTTTTTGTCATGCTGAGGCACGAAGTATGACAAAAAGGTTCATCCTGAACAACGTAGTGTTTCTGCCAGTTAGGTTTTCGAATTAACCTGTTTCGCCTGTGCCTGCTTCTGTTACCACAACCACTACGTCGTCGCCCAACAAATGGATTATTCTGGGAACGGTAATGTTTGGTACGTTCATGTCGACACTCGACAGCAGCATCGTGAACATCGCCCTGCCTACCATTCGTCGGGAGCTGGCGGCTGGCGATAGTGTGGAATGGATTGTGCTGTGTTACCTGCTCACGACAACCAGTACGTTGCTCATCATGGGCAAACTGTCGGACTGGGTCGGGCGACGGCAATTGTACATCAGTGGGTTCTGTGTATTTGTGTTTGGCTCACTGCTTTGTGGCTTAGCCTGGAATCTGTGGTCGCTTGTGGGGTTTCGCGTGGTACAGGGGTTGGGAGCCGCTATGATTTATGCCGTTGGACCAGCTATTATCGGTGATGCTTTTGCGCCTAAAGAGCGTGGTCAGGCGCTCGGGTTTATGGGATCGGTGGTGGCAGCAGGCTCCAGCGCCGGGCCGGTGATTGGCGGGTTATTGCTCGGCAAATTCGGGTGGACGAGCATTTTCTGGGTCAACGTACCGATTGGCTTAATCGCAATCTGGCGTGCCTGGACCATTTTACCCGAAAGCCCCAAAGTAACCGGCCAGCGTTTCGATCTGGTGGGAGCGGGTTTGTTCCTGCTGGGCGTCGTTACGTTGCTGACCGGCTTAGATTTCGGTCCTGAACCCCGCTACGGCTGGGATGATACGTTAGTTATCAGCCTGTTATCCATTGGCGCTGTATTGCTGTTGCTTTTTCTCATCTGGGAAATGCGCGTCAGTGAGCCGATGTTACGTCTGAGTTTGTTTAAAATATGGCCGTTTAGCTCGGCGATTTTGGCGGCTTTTTGTGGGTTTGTGGCATCGGGCGGCAACCTATTTGTGATTCCTTTTTTCCTTCAGCAACTCTTGGGGCTAACTCCCGAACGAGCGGGTTTAGTACTGTTGGCCGGTCCGTTGACTCTTAGTATTGTAGCTCCATTGGGTGGGTATTTATCCAGTCGAGTTCCAACGCGCTGGTTGTCAAGTGCGGGGTTGTTGGTAACGGCCTGTGGCTATTTTGCTTTTTCGTTTCTGGATACGAGTTGGGAGTGGAAAGATGTTATCTGGCGGAGTTCGCTGGTGAGTTTAGGATTCGGGCTTTTTCAATCGCCCAACAGTAGCAGTGCTTTAAACTCCGCTCCCCTATCACAGCGTGCTATTGCCAGTAGTATGATAGCTTTCATGCGAAATCTCGGCTTCGTAGTCGGCATTGCGCTGGCCGCAGCTGTGTGGTATAGTGCCCGAAATCGATACGCACTCGCCCATAACGTAACGCCCGAAACGACAGACGCTCAATTACTTGGTATGCATTACGCGTACCTGATTATGACCGGATTGATACTGACGGGAGCCCTTCTTTCCTTTCTACGTGGCAAACCAAAACCAGACCCGTCGCCCGCCGTAACCGACGCTCCTCCGTTAGCTGCAGCGACTCCTCCCGGGAACCAATAACCCATTCGTTTTCTTAATGTAATGTCCAATGTGAGCCTTCTCTCCGTTACGTATATCTATGGAATGGGCAATTATTATTACGTTCTTTTTTGTTTTTACCGTATTTTTATCGGCTTCAATACCTAATTAGTCCTCTGAATACAACCACGATGATTTCTATGAAAACACAATTTCTTACCGCAGTGCTTCTGCTGCCTTTGCTTGCCATTGCTCAACCCAAAGCAAAAAAAGCAGTAACGCCAGCCATTGACTCTGACAAGCAAACGATACTAGCTGACCTCGATAAGCGATTTCCTGAATATGCGGGTATCTCGAAGCAAATCTGGGATTTTGCCGAACTGGGCTATCAGGAGGAAAAAAGCGCGGCCTTGTTAGTAGAACAATTAAAGAAAGAAGGCTTCGACGTAAAAACGGGCGTAGCGGGAATTCCGACGGCTTTTGTTGCTACGTATGGTTCTGGCAAACCTGTTATCGGTATTTTGGGTGAATATGATGCACTACCCGGCCTGGCCACGGAAGCCAAGCCCGATTTCACGCCTATTCAGGGGCAAAAAGGTGGTCATGGTTGCGGGCATAATCTGTTTGGAACCGCTTCTGTAGCAGCCGCTACCGAAGTCAAAGATTGGTTGAAGAAATCGGGGCATTCGGGAACGATACGTATTTACGGTTGTCCCGCCGAAGAAGGTGGTTCAGGCAAGGTGTACATGGTTCGTGAAGGATTATTCAAGGATGTCGACGTAGTGCTGCACTGGCACCCCGGCGCTCAGAATGCGGCTGATGCCAGTACGTCGCTGGCCAACAAAAACGCCAAATTTCGGTTCAAAGGCATCGCGGCACACGCAGCAGCCTCGCCCGAACGGGGTCGGTCGGCGCTTGATGGTGTGGAGTCTATGAACTACATGGTCAACATGATGCGCGAGCATATTCCATCCGATACGCGCATTCACTACGTTATCACGCGCGGGGGCGAAGCACCGAACGTAGTACCAGCCTTTGCCGAAGTTTATTACTACGCTCGCCACAAGGACCGCGACATCCTGCAAAGTGTCTGGAAACGTATCGAAAATGCTGCTGAAGGAGCTGCCAAAGGCACTGGTACACAAGTAGAATGGGAGGTTTTAGGTGGCGTGTATAACCTGTTGCCAAACGTAACGCTGGCCGAAGTGATGCACCAGAATCTGCAAACTGTTGGCGGCATCAAATACACGTCCGAAGAAACGGCTTTCGCTCAAAAAATCAGTACTACGTTCAACGGTCCGAAAGTACCTATTGAAAGTGCGGCAGAGGTAAAAGACTTCCGGACAGCTTCTGAAACCACCACTAGTAGTGCTTCTACCGACGTAGGCGACGTAAGCTGGGTAGTTCCGACAGTTGGCTTGTCGACTGCTACGTGGGTACCGGGTTCATCGGCGCATAGCTGGCAGTCGACGGCTGCCAGTGGTATGAGCATCGGGCAAAAAGGCATGCTGGTAGCCGCTAAAACAATAGCCCTGACCGCGCTGGATTTATACAAAACGCCAACCCTCATCGAGAAAGCCACCGCCGAATGGAATCAGAAACGCGGGGCCGATTTCAAATACGAAGCCCTGCTCGGCGACCGAAAACCAGCGTTGGACTATAGAAAGTAAAGAATTTACCCCTAAATTCCCTAAAGGGGAGTTCAGGGGTTAAAGCGACCCTAAAAGATACAGAGTGACTCAACGCTTACCTTGCCCATTGTCACCGGAGTCCGTACCTTTGCGGCAGAATTTAAAGAGTGAATGAGCGAAAGTGCAATACGCCGACGCAACACTTTTCACTCTTTCACTCATTAATCATGCTGCGTACTCACACTTGCGGAGAACTCCGCCTTACGAATGCCAACACAACGGCCACACTAACAGGCTGGGTACAAACCATCCGCGATAAAGGAGGAGTGCTCTGGATTGATCTCCGCGATCGTTACGGCATCACGCAACTTTTGCTGGAAGATGGCCAGACGGCTCCCGAACTATTCACGATTGCGCGGTCGCTGGGACGCGAATTTGTGCTCAAGGCCACCGGAACTATTATTGAGCGAAAGTCCAAAAATCCGAATCTTCCGACAGGCGATATTGAACTGAAAGTCACGGCGTTGGAGATATTGAATCCGGCCAAATTACCACCTTTCCTGATCGATGACGAAACCGACGGGGGCGATGATCTCCGCATGAAATACCGTTACCTCGACCTGCGTCGTAATCCGGTTCGGCGAAATCTTGAGCTACGGCATCGCATGGCGCAGCAGACCCGGCTGTACATGGATGGGCAGGATTTCATTGAAGTCGAAACGCCGGTTCTTATTAAATCGACGCCCGAAGGCGCCCGTGATTTTGTGGTGCCCAGTCGTATGAATCCGGGTGAATTTTACGCCCTCCCCCAATCGCCACAGACGTTCAAGCAGTTACTGATGGTGTCCGGATTTGACCGATACTATCAGATTGTCAAGTGTTTTCGCGACGAAGATCTTCGCGCCGACCGCCAGCCGGAGTTCACACAAATCGACTGTGAGATGTCGTTTGTGGAGCAGGAAGATATTTTGAATATGTTCGAAGGATTGATTCGGCACTTGTTCAAAGCCGTAAAAGGAATCGACCTGGCCGACGTACCGCGCATGACCTATGCCGACGCCATGAAATTTTACGGTTCCGATAAGCCCGACACCCGCTTCGACATGAAGTTTGTCGAATTGAAAGGTACGTTCGATACGGTGGATTTGACTTCAGGTAAAGGCTTCGGGGTGTTCGATTCGGCGGAGTTGGTCGTAGGTATCAACGCGCCCGGTTGCGCCCACTATACCCGGAAACAAATTGACGAATTGACCGATTGGGTAAAACGTCCGCAGATTGGCGCTAAAGGGCTTATCTACGTTCGCTACAATGAAGATGGAACACTCAAATCGTCGGTCGATAAATTTTATTCAGAAGAAGATTTGCAGAAATGGGCCATCCAGTTTGGCGCTAAACCTGGCGATCTGATGCTGATTATTTCGGGTGATGCGGCAAAAGCCCGGAAGCAGCTGAGCGAACTTCGCCTGGAAATGGGAAGTCGGCTTGGGTTTCGTGATCCGAACGTATTCAGTTCGTTGTGGGTGCTTGATTTCCCGCTGCTCGAATACGGTGAAGAAGAAAGTCGCTGGTTTGCCATGCACCACCCGTTCACTTCGCCCAAACCCGAAGATATTTCGCTACTCGAAACGGATTTAGGTGCCGTACGGGCCAACGCCTACGACATGGTGATCAACGGAACCGAAGTGGGTGGCGGCTCTATTCGGATTTTCAACCGGGAGTTGCAGGCCCGTATGTTTAGCATTTTGGGTTTCTCAGACGAGGAAGCTAAATCACAGTTCGGATTCCTGATGGATGCATTCGAATTTGGGGCTCCTCCCCACGGCGGAATCGCTTTTGGTTTCGACCGACTGTGTTCCATTTTCGGGGGCGAAAACTCCATTCGCGATTTCATCGCCTTCCCGAAAAATAACTCTGGTCGTGATGTCATGATTGATTCGCCATCTGTCATCAGTCAGGCGCAATTAGATGAATTAAAAATAAAAACTGCTGCTAAATAAGACTGATTTAGATTTGTATTGCGATTAAAATGAGCTCAATTTCCAAAGAATTGGGCTCATTTTTTGGTAAAAAAGGGTATTCTAACCGTCCGTAATTCGTCCGATATGTAATTCTGGGAAAATTTATCTGTCGGCCAAAACGACATAAAATCAGGGACATAACGTATCCATTTGAAGCCTAATTATTTGCTGGTGAATGACATATTGCTTTGATGTAAACTCTTTCACATAAAAATTGCACTAACTTTCTGATTCGGTTCTGCCAACACCATTCACGCCTATGAAAAAATATCTACGACTCCTGTTGTTGGTTTATTGGTTATGCCCACTCAGTTCAATTGCGCAAATTGTCATTACGAGTCCGGTACCTCGGATGGTTTTTCAACGTAATCTAGCCAACCAGGGTACTATTCTTGTTGCCGGAACAATCCCTACAGGTGCCAATGGGGTTGAAGCACGCGTCGTTCCGCTGGCTAGTGGGCAGGGTGAAGTGACCGCATGGACGCCTTTGCAAATACTCCCCAATTCATCGGCGTTTCGCGGAAATATAACCGCAAAGGCAGGTTTTTATCGACTGGATGTGCGCGCCAAGTCGGGTTCATCGGTCACAGCAGGTACCTCAGTGAATCGGATTGGTGTGGGCGAGGTATTCATTGTGGCTGGTCAATCGAACAATTATGGTGGCTTTCAACGGGTCCAGAGTTCCGTTGAGGATCGCGTCTCATCAATTGATATTCAACTCGATAGTATAAGTGACCAATTACTACCACTACGTTTCAGCAACATCAGTTATGGCACCGCCATTGGCCCCAGTCAGCCGCCCCATTTGTGGGGCATGTTGGGCGATAAGCTTGTTCAGCGTCTGAACGTACCGGTTATGTTTCTGGGGGCATCGTTGGGTGCTACGTCCAGTAGTCAGTGGCAGCAGTCGGCTGCGGGAAACATTGGAACAACGCCACAAACGTCAGTCTATCGGCAATTGGGAACCGTACTGCTTCACTACGTATCACGAACGGGGGCTCGTGCCGTACTCTGGCACCAGGGCGAAAGTGATAATTTTTCTGATCAACCAACGTATTACAACAACATTCAATACGTCATTCAGAAAAGTCGTCAGCAGGTTCATGGTAATCAGTTACCCTGGGTAGTATCACGGGCCAGTTATATTCTGGGACAAACAAATCCGGCTGTCATTGCAGCTCAGAATCAGCTCATTGCTAATGTACCCAGTGTTTACGCTGGCCCTTCTACGGATGACATCCTGGGCCCTACGTATCGGCCTGATGACATCCATATGAAAGGCCCTGGATTAATCGAATTTACGAATCGGTGGGATCAGAGCCTGTCTGCGTCTTTTTTCCAGAATGCCGTTCCATACTTACCAAACGATGCGTCGGCGCTGATTACCAGTGGATATACATTACCCATAACTCGTCGACCGGGCGAAGTTATTACGGCAGCTTCGATACGTAACGTACCGCAGGAACCAGATAATCAGTTTTTTGTCCAGATTGTCCGCACCAGCGATGGACAGACGGTTTATGAATCGGCGCCAACTACGTCCAATCCGATTATGGTAACCTTACCGGCCAATCTGCCCGAGGGACAATACCAATTCCGAACGGTTTCAACGCATCCAGTTATTGTAGGTACGTTGAGTGAACCGTTTGTGGCGAGCCAGTCATCTCCCGTTTCACCATTGCCCCCTGTTTTGCAACAAGCGACTGGTGGTGGCACGGCTGATCCGGTTATTCGTCGATTCGGTTATCGTTACGAAACAGAAAGTCATGGTTTTTACGCGATGGTGCAGGCTACGGCACCAGTAGAGGTACGTATTGAACGTATTGACGGTGGTGGTTTCAGCGATTCGGGCTGGAACGTAGCACCGTCCATCTCGGAGGCTCCAGACTACGTTGAGTTTGCCGATTTCAACTACATACGTAACTATCCTCCTATCTCGGGTGGAGTTGGTGGGGTTGAACCTACAGGGCGATATCGGTATTCAGTACGTCGTCAGGGCGATTCGGGGCCCGGCCTGTGGTATGATCTTCGATTTTTGGGCAGACGTAACATTCTGTATTATCCGATGGAACCGACGGCCCCCATACCACCCGTGGTGACGATTACCGACGTACCTTCGTCCTGTGTCAGTGGTTCATTTAACGTATCTTTTGTTGTAACTGACGGAGCCGTAAATGGTGGTAATATGTTTACCGTTCGGCTCTCCGACGCCAACGGTTCCTTTGCTAACGAAACCACCGTCGGCTCAGGAACAGGAAGCCCTATTGCCGTTACGTTGCCTTCATCCTTGCCCATCGGTTCAAACTATCGCGTTCGGGTCCTGGCTTCGAATCCGGAGTTAGCTAGTGCGCCCAGTGCGGCATTTGCGTTATGCTCGGGTGCCGATTTGTCAATAACCATGCGTCTTGGCAATCGTACGCCCGCCGTTGAACAACCGATCGACGTAACAATAACCTTGACAAACAGTGGACCGTTGGCAGCCGAAAATGTAGCGATCCAGAGCTTATTACCCAATGGTCTCGAATTTATCAATACGTCTTCTCCCGCTGTCAATGGAGCGGGTAATACGGTTAACATCAGTGCGGGAAGCATAGCGCCGGTGATGAGTATTCCATATATGTTTCAGGTTAAGACAACCCAGCCGGGAACCTTTTTTGCTACGTCTCAGATCACTAGCAGCAATCAGATTGACCCTGATAGTCAGCCTAATTCGGGCACCGGCGATGGACAGGATGATGCTGCTACGGTAGATTTGCGTACGCTGACTGGCTTTGATACATATTATGCGTATTCCCCTAATCCCAATCAGACACCCCTCCCGCCCGTACAAACAAATCCGCCCCCCACAAATCCCAGTAAATCCGACCTCAGCCTTAGTATAATCGCCAGTAAGCTTCTGGTGTTGGCCAGTGAGCCGATTCAATTACAGCTGTCGGTTAGCAATCGGGGCGGAGTTACTGCCAATTCGGTATCGGTCCAGACTCAGCTGCCTGCTGGTTGGCAGCTACTTAATCCGGCGGGTTTTACCGTCAATGGCCAAACGATAACAGGCACCATCGGTTCGATTCCAGTTGGACAGAAGGGAACTTTGACACTATCCGTTCAGCCGAGTAGTGGTGGTATTGTTATGGCTCAAATTGCCGGAAGCAACCCCGCCGATGACGACTCAACGCCTGGCAATGGCTATCAGAATGGCGAAGATGACGAAGCCGCGATAACAATTTTAATGAAATAGACGACGGCGAAGATGCCATAAGGACATTTTGAGACTGTGGGATTTATAGGCAAATAGTAAACTATTTACAGTCACTAATTTAAGAAGAATTTGTAACTTGCTAAGGCTAATTAAGTACAGTTCCGTAGCTTGTTATTTATGCCCTTTTCTACTGCTTATCGGCTACTAGCCGTTGTTTTGTTTTCGCTTTCCGTTACCCTTGTATCAGCTCAGTCCCAACCCTTCGACACCCTTCGACGTATCGCAGAAGACGAGTATCGTCGATTAGTTGACCCAGCTTTAGACACCATCCCGTACGAACGTCTGGAAGCAGCCCGCCAGCAATTAAGAAATCGCCCGGCCGCACAGACCAATAGTGCCATCCCGAACGTAATGTGGCAGGAACGTGGCCCCAGCAACATAGCCGGCCGCACGCGTGCGCTCATGTTCGACCTGAACGACCCAGCCCGCAAGAAAGTCTGGGCGGGGAGTTTAAGCGGTGGACTGTGGTACACCAACGACATCACCGACGCCAACGCTACGTGGACACCAGTAAGTGATACGTGGGAAAACACCGTCATCACCGCCCTTGCCGCCGACCCCTCGAACCCACAGGTGATGTACGCAGGTACTGGCGATACGTATGATGGCCTGGCTGGAGGTGGCATCTGGAAAACAACCAATGGCGGTGTTACGTGGACACGCCTGAGCAGCAGTATTCCCGGCGGTAACTATCCGGGTGTGAATCAGGGCTTATCATATATTCAGCGGATTGTGGTTAACAGCACTGGAAAAGTGTTTGTGGCTACCCGATATGGCATTGTGCAGTCGAGCAATGGCGGCACAAGCTGGAGTTACGCTCTGGCACCAGGCCAGTTGATTGGCGTAGGTGGTCTTGGCGGCAATTATTCCAACGACAACGTAACAGACCTGGAAATCGGCTCGGATGGTATTTTGTATGCCGGTTTCAATCCTAGTCGTGTTTTCAAGTCAAACGATGCTACGGGTACGAGTTGGACTGAAATTACTCCGCCCGGTTCCACAGGTGGACTTCGCACAGAGCTGGCATTGGCCTCTTCTACTTCAGGGACGAATCAGGTTATTTACGGTGTTTCGCACGCTTATAATTCTCCAAACTTCACGCAAGATTTACGCTGGTTCAAGAAAAGCATTAATGGTGGAGCTTCCTGGACCGATATAGCGGTCCCCGTTGCTTCGTCCAGCAGTTTTTTTACGAATGGAAATGGATATTATAACTTAGCATTGTCAGTCCATCCGACCGATCCTAATTATGTTTACGCGGGTGGTGTTTACTGGCATCGCTCTAGTGATGGTGGATCGACCTGGAGTTCTGCCCTCCATCCTAACTCTAGTTCATACCAAAATCTGCTGCTGTTTCAACCGGGTGGCACGGGGGTTGCGCTCAGCAGTAACCAAGGCATTGAGTGGTCGCCCGATTGGGGAAATAATCCTCAGCCAGCTCCCACAGTTATAAACCGAAATTCAGGTTACCGATCGAGTAGCTTTTATTCAGTAGCCATGAAGGCTACACCTGGAAACGCTTATTTGGTAGGCGGCACACGTGGAATAGGAACTGTAAAAGTGCCCAACCCAAATCTATCGACTGGAAGTAGCGTTGTCAATAGCGGCAACGATGGTGGATACGCATTTGTTGACGAAGACGATCCAACCATCCAGGTTTTGGCCTCCTACTACGGAAGCTATTACCTGTCTAATGGAAATAGCTGGACATACATTGCAGGTACTTCTGCCACATCTAATAACCCGACCGAGTACGATAGTCAATCCAATACACTCTATGCCTACGATTACGTCAATGGCTATTCAATCCGTAAAATAACCGGTATTGGCGGTACAACCAGTTCCACCACGTTACCGCTTTCCGGTTTAAACAATACGCCTTCCTTTTTTAAGCTCAGCCCCGATAAGCAGTCGTTATTTGTGGGAACTTCTGGTGGTCATATTTATAAGGTAACTAACCTGAATCAGACTACTCCTAATGTTACGTCGCTTAGCAACAATACGTACCTACAAAATGGTGTCGTTTCCTGTATCGATGTGGGCGTAGATGATAACGAACTGCTTGTTACGTATTCCAATTTTGGTGTTAAATCGGTTTGGTATACGAGCACGAACGGCAATATCTGGCTCAGTAAAGATGAACCGGGACATGGCTTGCCAGATATCCCGGTTCGTTACGCCATTTTCAATCCGCAAAACCGGCTACAGGTTTTGCTAGCGACTGAACTAGGCGTATGGTCTACCACTGATATTACGTCGTCAAATCCTGACTGGGCTCCAACGAACAATGGCATTGGAAACTATCGAGTAAATATGTTGAAGTATCGCCCTTCCGATGGCCGCATCGCAGCCGCTACGTTCGGGCGCGGCCTCTATACAACCGACGCTTTCGCTGTTTCTTATACGTTACCCACCATCGCCATAACGGCTTTTTCTAACGCTACGCTCTGTGCGGGTAATACGTTCAACGTATCATTCACCACGTCAGGTCCAGGCTTTGGAAACGGAAATAGGTTTGATGTGTGGCTATCTGACGCCAACGGCAACTTTACAAACGCTCAAAAACTCAGCAGTGGTGTTTCCAGCCCTATTTCGGTAACACTGCCAAGTGGATCAAGTGCATTTTCTTACGGGACTAATTATCGGGTGAAAATTATTGCTACAAATCCGGAAGTTGAGAGTTCAATAAGTGATGCGCTGGCGATTGGCAATTTAACTTCTGCTTATGTATTTGACCGACGAGCAAGCAGCTACGGTGGAGCAACCGTTTGTACGGGTAGTTCCGTTCGGCTAAACCCTGCTCTTTACACGTATAATAATTTAGCGACCAACGGCGCTGATTCTTATCAGTGGCTTTTAAATGACAGTCCTGTCAGCGGTGAAGTCTCGTCTACGCATCTCGCTCAACAGGCTGGTGTTTACAAAGTTATAATCAGGCAGGCAGGCTGCACGGTTACGTCCGGTCAATATAATCTGAGCTTTTCGACCTCTGTCTTCGCTAGTTTGATTTCGCCGATTGGCGAAGTTCCCCAATGCGCCGACAGCCCTGTAACGATAAATAATTACTACGTTGGTGAACCCGCCAGCTTTCAGTGGAAGCGGGACAATGTCGATATTGTCGGCGCTACTAGTTATACCTATACCGCGAATCAGACAGGCCGATATAGTGTCAGGGTCGTAGATGGGAGTTGTGCTGTCACATCATCACCCATTTATCTTCAGTTTGGATCGTCACTCTACGCCCATTTAGCCCCTCCCACTGATTCACTTTATTGTACAGGCTTAAACGCTATCGCCTATCTTAATTCCGGGCTGTCTTACGGATTTAATAATCACTCTATTCAATGGTTTCGTAATGGAACAGCCATCACTACATTAGCTCCTTTGACATCAAACAATAGCTATCAGTATGCCTATCAATCAGGAGTATATTCTTTTGTGCTGAAACAGGGGGCTTGTGAAACACGAAGCAATTCAGTCGCAGTTTCGCTGGTAGACCAGCTCAAAGTAAGCATTTCGTATGGTTTTAGCAGTAAAGCGATTTGTTCAGGAGAAACGCGCTGGCTGTACTCTAGTATTAACAATGGCAGTTTCCAGTGGCAGCGGGATGGCGTAGATATTCCCGGCGCAACCAATTCGGGTTATGCAGTTACGACTTCAGGAAGCTATACATTACGGATTACGAGAGGCTCTTGTTCGGCCACATCTGAGCCGGTATCGCTTACCTTTTCCAATACGACTACGCCCAGAATTCAGGTAATAGAGGCCTGTAGCGCAGCATACTTATCTACTAATAGTAATGGTGAGTTTAGCGGATACCAATATCAATGGTATCGCAATGGAATACTGGTTAACGGCGTCACAGCAAGTATTTACTACACAAGTCAATCTGGGACTTACACGGTGCGTATTACGAATGGAAGTGGAGGCTGTACTGGCTTATCGAAGGAAGTTTATGTAGGAACTACCGCGGCAACAAAACCGATTGTTAACGTAATGAATCAACGGAAACACTTATGCCCCAACAACAGCATACAGTTAAGTGCCACTAATTACGCATTCGGCAACCCGCAATGGAAACGTAACGGTGTCATTATACCCAACGCAACCAGTTCACCGTTTTACGCTACCCAATCTGGTGTCTATTCCGTCGTGACTCAGTACGGTTCCTGCCAGGTTGAATCTGATCCGGTTGAAGTAAAAATTGGTGAACCGACGACTGCTACGTTGAGCGGAAATGCGGTGGTGAGTGCGGGGCAGTCGGCGCAGTTGCCTGTTACGTTTACGGGGCCAGCTCCGTGGGCGTTTACGCTCACGAACGGGCAGTCAGTGACCGCTACGTATCAGAATCCGTATCTGGTTTCGGTAACACCCACAGCAACAACAACGTATCAACTGGCGTCCGTGGCAAATGCGTGCGGTTTGGGTGCTACGTCCGGGCAGGGCAACGTAGTGGTGGGTACGGGCAGTGCCGACGTATCACTGAATATGGTGGTCAACAACAAAGTGCCGAAGGTTGGCGACGTAGTAACCTATACGCTGCAAGCCAGCAACGCCGGCCCAGATAATGCACAGGGTGTTCAATTAAAAAGTGTGCTTCCGGCCGGATTAGCTTTTGTGAGCAGTAGTTCGCCGGGGGTAAGTTTTGCCAACGGCGTCGTAAGCGCCAACCTCGGGACAGTTAATGCTAATAGTCTGTCATCTATCAGTTTCGACGCTACGCCCACGCAACTTGGTGGCCTCGCTACGTCGGCGCAAATCACCGCCAGCCAAACACCCGACTCCGATAGCCAGCCTAATTCGGGCACGGGTGATGGCCAGGACGATGCGTCCACCATCGATATACGTACTACAGACGACAACTTCTTCTCGGCATCGGCCAACCCGAATCAGGTACCACTACCCGTCGTTTCAGGTAATCAACCGACCACTGATGCTAACACCGCCGACCTGAGCTTACTGGCGAAAGTGGATAAAGTAACGCCAGTAGCTTCCGAGCTTGTCACCACAACGCTGACGGTTAGCAACCGGGGTGGGTCGTCAGCGGCTTCGGTAGTTGTGCAGGTTGTATTGCCAAACGGTACGTTCAGTTCGCAAAGCCCGGCGGGCTGGATTCAGGTGAATGGGCAGACCTATAAAGCGTTTATCAACACGCTGCCCGCCGGAAAATCCGCTACGTTATCATTGAAGTGGCAACCTGCCGGTAGCGGTACCATCCAGGCACAGCTTATCGACGCCGACGTAGCAGACCCAGACTCAACGCCGGGCAATGGCTACCAGAATGGGGAAGATGACGAAGCTAGTGCTAGTGTGAAAGTGCGTTAGAAGCATATGGCAAAAGGGGTAAGGGCATAGGGAAAGCGAACTCTGGCCCTATGGTCTTACCCCTTTGCCCTAATAGCCTTACTCCCCTTTACGCAATATTTCCTCCAGAAAAGCCCGAAACTTATCGGCAAATTCAGGGCGTTTGAGGGCAAATTCTACTGTTGTTTTCAGGAAATCAAGTTTGTTGCCAATGTCGTGACGTTTCCCTTCGATGCGGTGGGCGTACAGGTTTTCGCGTTTGAGCAGCAGCAACATGGCGTCGGTCAACTGAATCTCATTGTTTTTACCAGCAGGCGTCTGTTCCAGCATCGAAAAAATTTCGGGTGTCAGAATGTATCGTCCGGCAATAGCCAGATTAGACGGAGCTTCGTTAACAGAAGGTTTCTCGACCAGCGTTTCCAGTTCCAGAATTCGGTCGCTTATCGATCTCCCGCCTACAATTCCGTACCGATTCACTTTGTCGTGAGGTACTTCTTCTACCGCAATTACGGAGCATCCATACTGATCGTGGGTATCAATAAGTTGTTGCGTTACCGGAATCACAGCGTCCATGATGGTATCGCCTAACAGGACTGCAAAGGGCTCATTGCCAACATGATGGCGAGCATACCGAATAGCATCCCCCAGCCCATTCAGTTCGCGCTGACGAACGTAGTGCAGGTTCGCCATGTCCGAAAGCCGACGCATTTCATCCAGCAATAACTGGTCTTCTTTTTCTTCGAGACGGGTTTCGAGTTCATAATTCCGGTCGAAGTGATCTTCAATGGCACGCTTTCCTTTACCGGTAATAATCAGAATATCTTCAATACCCGAATCAACGGCTTCCTGCACGACGTATTGAATCGTAGGCCGGTCAATAATCGGAAGCATTTCTTTAGGTTGTGCCTTAGTGGCAGGCAAAAACCGGGTTCCAAGTCCGGCAGCAGGGATAATGGCTTTTTTGATCATAATTAAAGAGTGAAAGAGCGAACGACCGGGCCGCCGGAGCGGTGAAAGAGCGAAAATCATTCGGCGTAAAAGCGTCCGGCAGATACTTTCGCTCGTTCACTCTTTCGCTAAATTATACTACAAACGGCTTTATAACGCGGGCGTTTATTTTTCGGAGTTCGACAAAGAGTCGGTTCAGCATGGCATCGTCGCGGTAAATGCCAATGATGGAGCCGCCTGAGCCGGTAAAGGAAGCCGATGCACCACAGGCACGGGCGGCTTCGATGAGGCTGCGGTTGCGGTCGCTTATATTGAATATCGTCGAGCGCAGATCAAAATTACGATTGACCAGTTCGTTGAGCCGGTCAATGTTGTGCTGCTGAATGGCTTCCTGGCCCTGACGTGCTACGTCGGCAATGGCGTTCAGGGTGTCAACAACCAGCGGCTCGCCTTGTAACCAACGCGCCCGAACATCACTATGGACGCGACCCGATTGCTTCCCAAGGTCGGTATTGTAAGCAATATAAAGTTTGGGCAGCAGACGCGGGTCAATGGGTTCATAATCGCCGTGTCCCTGCTTTTCCATGATCGAACGGTCGAAATCCATGTAAACGCAACCTTCATAACACTGAATTACCCGGTCCTGCAAACCCGCCGTAATGCCTAGTTCTTCGGTTTCGGTAGCCAGCACCAGATTAGGAAGAATGGGTTGCGGTATCTCGACCCCATAAAACTGCATGAGCGCCCGGAACGTAGCAACAATGATAGCGCTCGACCCCGATAACCCAACCTGACGCGGAATTGACGTTCGGTAACGTATCGAAAAGTTCTGATTGGGCAACCGGATGTTTTCGGTTTCGCAGTATTCGGCAAATTTCTTGATGGCTGCTTTCAGCAACGGAACACCGCCGTGATAGCCAAGCGTACTGACGGCGTCGCGCAGATGATGCAGGCTTCTGAAACTGTTCGTGTCCTGCGCTTGCGGTTCAACGTTCAGTTCTGGCGAGGGGTACAACGTAACGGACGCCCCAAAGTTGCGTACGGAAATAGCAATGGTTTTACCAAAAAAACCGTCGGACGGGTTACCGAGCAAACCCGCCCGCGCATAAGCACGGGTTTCGATGAGCACAATACGAAGGCAGCGGGAATCTGCCGGATTAACTGAAATAAAAAGCAAGTTTACAAAAGAAATGCCAGTAAGAGGTCGCGAAGCTTATTGCCCGGCCAAATAAAAAACGGTCAAGTTTTCACCTGACCGTTTTTTAGAACAAATTTATACTCAGCTTACTGAGGTGTTTCCTTGTCTTTACCCGTGTATCCTACATCGTGTGGATCGTAGCCCGCATTCGGATTATCGCCCTCTTCGAGATACGTAGCGTCGCCCCGGTGCAGCAGCGCATCATCGGATGGGTTCTCGGCTACTTCGTTCAGTTTCGAAGCGGCTTCATCACTCATCAGTTGTCCTTTCGGTACGTCCGAAATGGCATCGGCGTCAACGTCCCACTGCTGCGTACCACCCAGACTAGCGCCATGCGGTTCGCCTACGCGACCTTTATCTTGATTGGCTTCACGGGTTTCATAGGTTTCATTACGTCGTTCAGAATCCAAATCCATGCCCGACGTACCACCTTCATACGTGTTATTACCAACCCCACCCGATTCGCGACCAAAGTCGGAATCGCCGTGTTGACTGGGATCATGTGAATAAAACTCAGGATCTACTTTATCTGGATCGAATGGTGATGTAGTTGCCATAACGTTTGGTGTTTTTCAGACTATAACCTGAAAGTGAGGGCGGTTGTTTACGAAAAAAGCCCCTCCGGTAAGAAGGGGCTGGTTGAGGTAGGTTAAGAAAACGTTGATTTACACGTAAAATTGATCTTCGTTCTGGTACTTTGACAATAAATATATGCATTCAATTCATTTGTCGCAACATCCTGATACGTTATTTTCTAATTACCCTTCCTTACTAAGGCGGTCAA
This sequence comes from Spirosoma profusum, assembly GCF_014699005.1. GTDB lineage: Bacteria > Bacteroidota > Bacteroidia > Cytophagales > Spirosomataceae > Spirosoma > Spirosoma profusum. The sequence continues at coordinate 365,548 of NZ_JACWZY010000003.1, read as the reverse complement.
CTCGGCTAGTAGCTGGTCGTTCGTGGCCTGTAGCACGGTCATTCGTTCATTAAGCTGAAAGAGCAAATACTCTACATTTCGCAGCCGTTCTTCAGTTGTAATGGCCGCCGAAGGTGAGCTAAGTATCTTGAACATGAGCCCTTCACCACGTAACAGCCAGTCGGCGTTGACCTGCGGATAGGCCATCAGAATTTTCTCGATGGTATCGTAACTCGGCTTCAGTCGCCCGTGAAGAATATGGTAGACTTTTTCGCCCCGGCGTTCACCTAATTTTCGGGCAAACTCAAGGACGCTAACATCAAGGGCATCAATTAATTCCTGAAGTCGGAGTTGAATCGTCATAGTTATGTATCGCGAAAAATTGGCAAAAAAATTTTCAGTTTTCCGAAAAAATTTTCAGAAGGTAGTGAAGGTACCTCGAAACGGCCCAGATTACCCTCTGAATCTCAGTCACCTACCAATCACGCTGCCATTTTACACAAAAATGAGTAAAAAACTACGACTAAACTTACAAAACGGGCTTGTTTTTTACATGAATTTGTGTAATTTTAAGTCAATAAACACAACCCTGTAAAAAGGCAAAAGGGACCGCAACATGGGTCCCCTGCTTGAACAGTAAACAACAAATACTAATGAACACACAAAACAAAAACCAACTTTCGACAATTCAAAGCGTTGACGCACTGAAACCGTATCAAAAGATTCACGAATTGACAGGAGAAGTAGTCAATAAGTATAAATATTTGGAAGGACATCCACGTCAATATCGGTTCGATGCGAAGGAAGGCGTGTTCAACATCAATGGTTCCGAGAAGCTGGGCCGTACCCTTACCTTTCAGCCGATTGCCTGGCGCATCTTTACGGATAACATCCTGAATATGGGTACTAAAAACTGGGCTGAAATCTTTTTTATCGATGAGAAAAACTGCGTATCGGCCATTCTTTTCCACGGCTATTCCGTCGATAATATTTTCCGGCTCATCGAACCGCTTTATTACGACGATCAGACGCTGTCCGACGTAGTGATTACGGCTGTGGCCGAGAAAAAAGAAAACACGAAGGTGCAGCCCAAAGGAGTTTACTATATCGCTACGTTCTCCTACAAAATTGGCGACGTAGAGAAAACCGTAGAACTCAAGCAGTTTGCGCAGGATGTAAAAATCTTCCGGCAGGAAACGCTAACGGATATTGCCAACATCAAAACGGCTATGAACTACTACAATCCGTTTGTTCATGCAGTTGAAGACCCGGAACTACTTCCGGCAGGCTAATCATCTGATCCAACGTATTGTACGTAACGTATCACTGCTACGTCGGCGATACGTTACGTCGTTCTTTAAATTTCTTTTCGATGCTATCTCCAACGGTATATACAAATTCAGTTCAGCCGATTGCTACACCCGGCGATGCGTACCGCGCCTTACCGCGCGTGTCGAATTCCGATCTGACCCGGCTGAAAGAAGAACATCTGGGCTATTGGTCGGTGCCCTCGGCGCGATTTATTGGTGAGAAAACAAAGGTATTTGGACGAGCTTTTCACCAGCATCTGCTCGAACCCGAATCGATAGGAACGGTTATTCAACAATTATTGCCCGATATGGTCGACTCTTCAGATCAGCCTGGATTGGATGGATTATCGCTGGCGCAGGCTGAGCAGTTAGCAGCATTGATGCGTACGATAAAGCAAGATACGTTCTGCCACCGTTACCTGCGAATGTCGGAGCGGGAACGTATCGTTTTATCGACAGACCCTGTTACGAGCGTTGCTTGTAAAGCTCGCCTAGACATGATTTATACAAGTCCTAAACGACGTAACGCGCTGGTGATTGATGTAAAAACGACGTCGGCCCGAACACAGGCACAGTTTCTGGAATCGTGCTATACATACGATTATGACCGACAAGCCGCTTTTTACGTCGATAGCCTACGTAATGCCGACAATCAGGAGTGGGCATCGACACGCCAGTTTCGGTTTGTATTTATTGGCGTGATGAAACAACGTCCGCACCGCCTGTTTGCTGTCGATGCTACGTCGATTCCTGGCTTTATCGACTACGGTCGGAAGAAATATCGTTTCTGGCTCCGAAAATGGCGGGAAGAGCAGGAAAGCACCGTGCTTTCCGCACCCGCCTGGAGTATGACAGCATAGGGCATGGGATAAAGGGGATAGTTCACCCTATGCCCTTTGCAAAAATTTTAAACAACAATGTTATGAACGCTTCAATTATCACCCTCAGCCCGGCTTCGCTTCATTTCAACTGGGGCACCGATGGACTGGTGCTTTGGATTGAGGAATTAGATGGTACCGACAATGTAGCAGATCAGTTGCCGGAAGTTTTAGAACGTATTGGTTTTGCCGTTGAACTTCAAACCGGCTGGGATCACCGAACCGACGCTGCTACGTTGCACCCGATTTACGGTTACCGGATTTTGCTACGTGATGCATCCGGTCGCTGGAACGCCATCCGAACCGACGAACACGGCCATCTCACCGAGTTGATCCCGCTCGAAGAGATGGATTATGAAATTGCCTACGAAAAAGTGATGTGGCTGGAGTAGACTGGCAATAATGCTCATTTGCCCTTCTACTCCGCCAATAATTTATCCATCAGGCGATTGAACTCATCAACGTACTGTTCGTAGTATTTACCAGTTCCTGGCCCGGAGAAGCCCGTATGAATGTGACGAACCTGGCCTTTTTTGTCGATGAAGATGGTCGTTGGGAAAGCGACGACGGCATTCAGGTCTGGAAGGGCTTTGGATGCCTGTGCTTTATCGTTCGTACCGGCTAAAGCAATGGGATAATCAAGTTTAAAACGCTGCTTCATCCGTTCGATTTTCGGTCCTGATACGGCCATCTCCGCCGACCGCTCGAACGCCAGCCCTAACACTTCTACCCCCCGTTGCTTATTTTTTTGGTACCACGGACTCAGGAAATTCGTTTCGTCCATGCAGTTTGGGCACCACGTTCCCAAAATTTGCACAATTGTTACTTTCCCCTTAAATCGTGGGTCGGTTAGTGAAACGGTTTTGCCATTGGGTTCCGGAAATGATACGTTTAATGTATTCTTACCTGGTTTCAGGTACGTTAGTTTGGCTGGATCAGGTAATTCAGTGCTCGGGTCGAAACGAGCGGTCCAGGGTTCGTAACTGGAAATACCTGCCCATAGGCCACCAGTAAGGGTTTTGGTAGCTGGATTGTGTTTGGCTTTGAACAAATAAACGTGCGACCCGTCGAAGCAGGATAGAAACAGACTATCGCCCACTACGTTGCCTTCAAGATAGCGATAATCGCCCGTTGGTGTTAAAAACGTTCCGAGGACTTTGCTTCCTTTCTGCTCGAAAACGCCTACCGCATTCACTGTATCCACTTTCCCGGTTTTGCTCCCAAAGTCGGTGGCCCATTTTCCAGTGAGGTTGGCAGTTGTTGGCTTTTCATCAGGCGTAAACCGATACGTCTGACCGAACTGGGCTTCGAACGGTAAAGTTTGTACAGACTGCCCTACACGTCGGCGTCGGTATACACCCCGGAGCGTATTACCATCTATCTTTGCAACCAATTCTGACTCAAACAGAGTCATCGGAATACGTAACGAGTCGCCTTGTAACGTAGCAGCGTCCATCGGTAAGCGCTCCTGGCCATTCAAGGCAAACACGGTGTATGTTTTGGCATCGCCCGGCGCAGGTTGAATATCCAGCCCGAACGGCAGCGGACCGCCGGGCGTTTTCAGAAAAGCGCGATACGTTCCAGGCTTAAACGTGGCCGATGCTGGCTGGCAGGAAGACACCGTTGGCCACACCAGAAACTGGAGCACGAGCAGAGGAAAAATTTTTTTCATGATATTGATAATGCAGGTTGTATGGGAATGTATGATGTAGGATATATAATGTATGATAGCTTTGTTCAGCAAGAATACATTATATATCCTATATCATACATTTGAAACACTACGTAACAGTCCATTAGTTTCTGAATGAGCGATTACCACGAACCCGTTTTATTACAAGCCTGTATTGATGGGCTAAATCTACAACCTGGCGGTACCTACGTCGACGTTACGTTCGGTGGCGGTGGGCATACCCGCGCCATTCTGAATCAATTAGAAGCCGGTCGGGTGTTTGGTTTCGACCAGGATGCCGACGCCAAAGCCAATGCACAGGCCATCGGCGACCCACGTCTGACATTTGTCGCGGCCAACTTCCGAAACATCAAACGCTACCTGCGCCTGTACAAATCCGAACAGGTCGACGGTATTCTGGCGGATTTGGGCATTTCGTCGCACCAGATTGATACACCCGAACGTGGTTTCTCGACCCGTTTCGATGCCGACCTCGATATGCGTATGAACCAGAACGCCGACCGAACGGCGAGTCAGATCGTGAATGAATATTCGGAAGCCGACCTACACCGGATTCTGGGCATGTATGGCGAAATAACCAACGCCCGTACAGCCGCCGGCGCTCTGGTGTCGGCTCGTTCGAATCGCTCCATTAAAACAGTGAATGACTTGAAAGCCGCTCTGCAACGGCAGGCACCGCGTGGTAAAGAAAATAAATATTTCGCGCAGGTGTTTCAGGCGTTACGTATCGAAGTAAACGAAGAATTGCAGGTGCTGGAAGAATTTCTTCAACTAGTCCCCGACGTATTGAAACCGGGCGGGCGACTGGTGGTGATGTCGTATCATTCGCTGGAAGACCGTTTGGTGAAAAACTTCATCAACAAAGGCAAGTTTCAGGGCGAGGTGGAGAAAGATTTGTTCGGCAACGAACTGAAACCGCTACGTGCCATCACCCGCAAACCCATCGAAGCCACGCCTGACGAGATTTCCCGAAATCCACGCGCACGTAGCGCCAAACTACGTATCGCCGAAAAACTGTAGCGAACGTAGCATCAGGCCGTTGGTGCCGGTTGCAGTACAGCCTCCTGAGCCTTTTTAATCTGTTTTAGCCCGCTTTGAATGGTGCCCAGTACCATAATCCAGGCAATTGTACCGAGTATCAACTGCTTGGTTGGGATGAACCAGATTACCGGAAAAATGGGAAAATCAAATGGCGCATTCCAAACCATGTGCAGCAGCATTACTGCGATAAACGTCCGCAGGAAGCGGGGGTCTTTCAGCATGTCCCATTCAAATTTGCCTTCGCCTTTCACGCGCCAGATTGCCGCTGCCGTAATGGCCGTCCAGACCACGTGACTAAATGGAGCTAGTAGACCTCTCAGAAAAATATTACTGATAGCTGACCCAAACCCGCCCTGCAAGAGCACCACAAATGCATAGCCTGCCGATTCGAAAGCGGCAAAACCCGTTCCAACGGCCGCTCCGAACAATAAGCCGTTCAGAATCCAGTGGTACTGGTTTTTGTTCCGCATCAGCATCAGCACCGCCAGCAACTTACCCGACTCCTCTACGATACCTGCACTTGAAGCGCCCAGAAACGTACCAAGCAAGGCTGTATTACTGAAGAAAAACAGTGAAATCAGCAGTGATACCATCCCCCCCAAAAACAATAATTTGATGGTTTGATAGAGGGATATATTCTGCGGAGCATTCATTTCCCAGAAAAAAATCAGGCTGGCAAACGGCACCGCAAACGAGCCAACAAAGAGCAATCCGGGAATTAGTAACTCGTTTCGAAACTGCGTTACTGCTACGTACAACGTAATAAACAATAGTATCGCGCTACCCCCAAATCGAAGAAAAAGCCAGGGTTGAGGCCAGTGCGAGGCAATTGTACCGACAACGGGCGTAGTGGCGCGGGTGCCTACCGTAAAGGCATTTTCGATATCTTCATCAGTACGTTTTTCGCCTATTTTGGCAAAAATACTTTTCATGCTGAAATCGCTATCCAACGTATCGACGCCGGTTAACGTACTAATCCGGTTGACGGAGCTTGAGAAATCAAGATTCGCAAACGGGTTACCGGAGCCTGAATCTGTTGAATCGGATTTAACTCGAAGCCGCCAATGCGAGGAACCGATACGTAAATCGGCAGCCGGATTAAGCTCTCCCGTTGTTACGTTACGTCCGTTCAACTCAACGGGTTCACCGTTAATCGTTTGAAAGTAAACGTTTTGGCCGTCGTATAAAATAGATAAATGTTGTTCAGCCGTTTGCGGATCGACTAGGGGAATATTTGACTCCGGATTACGTCCCAGAACCAAACGAGTTTGCGGAAGCAGAATAGCTGTTCGGCCTTCGTCGGGTCCACTAATACACTCAAAAACTGGTTGCCGATTCAACGTAGGAGTCATTAGGTAGAAGAGTTTGTTTTGTTCGAAAATAAGCAGAATGTTGAAATACACTACGTTGCTTATCTCCTTTTCATCCAACAATCGTCTAGCCTGAAAACAAATAATAAAATGGATATGTTAATAAACTAATTATTGTTTTTAATTGACAAGAGTGCAAATATTGGTTAAGATGAAAATTGTCTTGTTTCTGGCCGGTTTATTGTTATGGTTAGGAGATTACTCCGTTGCCTTTTCCCAAGAGAAGCAAATACCAATGACCGTACATGTACGGTCATCAACTGATGATAAAAAAAGCGATAGTACGTTGAGCGCTTATGGACGTATTACTGTTTACAATGATAGCATTACGACAGCTATGATGAGTGACACAGTCTATTTGCGAAATCTGACAGGAAACTATTTGTATGGAGGAGTAGGGCCGGAAGCAGCGGTTGTTAAGCTAACTATTTTAAAAACACTACGTATTGATATTCCTCAGGAGGGTGAATATGAATTTATACCAATTACACCTACTTTATTTGACCTAAAAGGACAGGATAATCTTAGAGTACTTTTTTTTATAGACGGGCAGGGAATATCAAGAGCTATAAATATTATCTATAAAGACAAAAGTAAAATACAGGTTAACGCTGTCAAAAAATAGTGAATTTACAAGACCAGTACGCAAAAGACACTCCTTTCATTTGCGAAAGGAGTGTCTTTTGCGTACTGGTCTTATTGCGGCTCAATGTAGTAGTCACGCTGAATTCCACCAGGGCCATTCATTTGAATCATCCCACTACCGTAAGCACTATGTAAGTTGACCGAAAAGTTTGTATAAAGTACTCCAGTCTGTGAAAGTGTAGTCTGTGTACTGTTCTCGTACTGTAAACCTACATTAATACCTGTACCATCAACTTCACCGCTACCACCTACATTAGTAGCAAATGTGTTAGTTGTTTGAACGCTCGACGTATATTGCATATTTGCGATTACAGTCATTTGCCCATTAGCATAATTAGCGGCAGCTGGTGAATAATTAGTCCAAACTGTATTCCCGGTATTACCATATACAGTGGCACCAACACTTACGACATCACCCGTACTGATTTTATACTGCACAGTAAGCGATAAATGAACCACTTGTCCATTTAGTAAAAAGGGGACATCGACTCTCATTGATGCAAGATCACCCTCGTCAAATTCATCAGGTACACATGGGTCCCAAGGGCTGCTATGACAACCACCATCAGCCACTTTTGCTGCACCTCTAGGAATGAGTTTATTACGATCCTTAAGTAGTTTGTAAATAGATGGATTCTCACCATTTCTTACCATGTACCGCAGGTAGTCCCAGGTTACTCTCGTTTTGGGCTTTTTCTTTTCCTGAGCTGCTTGACGTCGAGATGAGACTGGCAGTACATCTTCTGTAATCTGTGCAGAATTACGTGTACAACCCATCAAGAGAGTTAATATCACAATCAACTTCGTGAACCATGTGGTTGGAATTCGCAGAAACAAATAGTTACCTCTCATGATTGAAAAATGATTAAAAGTGATAAAATTGGACTTTGGATAGTTTAACTTATACAATTACTCTTCGATTTATTATTTTTATTTTAATATACTTAACTGTAAACAAATTGCCATGAATAGGTATTTTTAACTATGTATTTTATTTCCTGACGAATTACCTTTTATCAATTACTCGTCTATAGCTTTGTCAACTAGTTTCTTTTCCTTTTATCGTACCCGTTTATGTTAGCCAAAACCTTTGGCGCTGCCGTATATGGCGTAAATGCGAGCATTATTACTATTGAAGTTATCGTGGGCCAGGGACTTCATTTTAACATGGTTGGCCTACCCGACAGTGCCGTGAAAGAAAGCGAACAGCGGGTCGAAGCCTCCCTCAAGTTTTTTGGCTACCGAATGCCTCGCCAGAAAGTCGTCGTCAATCTGGCTCCCGCCGACATTCGCAAAGAAGGTTCGGCTTACGATTTGCCGATAGCCCTTTGCGTATTACAGGCATCCGAACAGATAACCACCCAGCGCAGCCTTGAAGACTATGTTATCATGGGCGAACTATCCCTCGACGGTACGTTACGTCCCATCAAAGGTGTGTTACCCATTGCCATCGAAGCACGAAAACAGGGCTATAAAGGGTTTATTCTCCCGGCCGAAAATGCGCAGGAAGCGGCTATCGTCAATAACCTGGATGTGATTGGCGTAACGAACATGCAGGATGCGGTCGAATTTTTTGAAGGGAAAAAAGAGATTACGCCCGTAGTGAGCGACACCCGTGATTTATTTCTGTCGCAGGTTAACGCGTACGAAGCCGATTTTTCGCACGTACAGGGACAGGAAAATATTAAACGGGCGATGGAAATTGCTGCTGCCGGTGGACACAACGTCATCATGATTGGGCCACCGGGTGCAGGCAAAACCATGCTGGCGAAACGATTACCCAGCATTTTACCTCCGCTCACCCTGCAGGAAGCTTTAGAAACCACAAAAATTCATTCGGTAGCGGGTAAACTTGGTACGCGAGCCAATCTGATGGCAACCCGCCCTTACCGATCTCCTCACCACACCATTTCCGATGCCGCTTTGGTGGGTGGCGGCAGTTTTCCGCAACCGGGCGAAATATCGTTGGCGCACAATGGTGTACTATTTCTGGATGAATTGCCGGAGTTTAAACGGTCGGCGCTAGAGGTAATGCGTCAGCCACTCGAAGACCGGAAGGTGAGCATCTCGCGGGCCAAATGGGCGGTGGAATTTCCGGCAAGTTTTATGCTCATTGCCAGCATGAATCCCTGTCCCTGTGGCTACTACAATCACCCCGAAAAAGAATGCGTCTGCGGACCGGGCGTGGTTCAGAAATACCTGGCGAAAATCAGCGGGCCCCTCCTCGACCGTATCGATTTACACGTTGAAGTGACGCCCGTATCATTCGACCAGATGACCGCTAATCGACCCGCCGAACCCAGCGAAGTCATCCGCGAGCGGGTAATTCGGGCACGGGAACGCCAGACAGCCCGTTTCGCCGACCATCCGGGCATATACAGCAATGCCATGATGCCCTCTCAGATGGTGAAAGAGGTGTGCGCCATCAACGACGCGGGTCGCGCTCTGCTCAAAACCGCTATGATACGTCTGGGTTTATCGGCCCGCGCTTACGACCGAATTCTGAAAGTAGCACGTACCATCGCCGACTTAGCAGGTAGTGATGAAATCAAAATTGAGCACCTGGCCGAAGCAATTCAGTACCGGAGTTTAGATCGGGAGAATTGGGCGGGGTGAAATTGGCGAGGATACCTATTCGTGAATGATGTATGAAGCTGGCACAGAATCGGTAAGCCAAACCCCATTCTCAGATTGATAGAAAACGTGACCGTTTGCTTTCATCTCGCCAGCTTTTATAGTCAGCACGATCGGTTTTCCATGGCGGCTTCCCACGGTATGAGCCGTTTGCTCTTCACTGCTTAAATGAACATGGTGGCGATTCATCTTTTTTAAGCCTTCCGTCAGAATAATGTCCAAAAACCGCGTAGCTGTACCATGATATAGATGTTGGGGTGGCTGCTTTTCAGTATACCCCAAATCAACCTGAATCGAATGGCCCTGATTGGCTCGAATCCGTTTCTCGTCCGGGCTAAACGCGAATCGTTTTTTATTATTTGTTTCTACAATATACCGGAGCTGATCACGGTCAACGCGAAACCCGTTGCCAGCTAATTTTATCAGCAGTGTATCAACATCGGTCCAGCCATTTTTATCGAGCGTAACACCAATCTTTTCGGGCTTATGACGTAGCACTAAGCTCAATAGTTTACTGATACGTTGTGTTTCGCTATCAGTCATCATTTTCTTTTAACGCTTCTTACTTCTTGTATAATTTCGGTTGTATTTCGTCTTGCTCCCGTTTTCTTTCTTCGGACTTCCCAATAATTTATCCGCTAAATCCGGGCGGTTAAGTTTGTTCAGTCGGTTCCGAATCCAGTCTTTGTATTCGGGCTTATACCAGAAGAAATAACGGTTTTGCGCCTGTTTCTCGTCGCGGGTTTTGGCTGTTTTGACGGGCTTCAGCGTGTAGGGGTGAACGCCGGAATAGTAAATCACTTCGGCTACTGTCATGGGCGTGGGCGTAAAATCCTGCACCTGTTCGAGCTGGAAACCCATATCCTTAGTTTCGGCGGCAAGGTTCGCCATGTCCTGCTCCTCGCAGCCGGGGTGCGACGAAATAAAATATGGAATCAGGGGCTGCTTGAGGTTGTGTTTCTCCTGAATCTGGTCGTATTTCTTTTTGAACAACTTGAAATACTTGAACGATGGTTTCCGCATAATCCGCAACGTATCATCGGCGGTGTGTTCAGGGGCTACTTTCAACCTTCCTGATACGTGTCGCGTAGTCAGTTGCTCCAGGTATTCATCGTGGTTGCCGTCTTCGTTATTTTTGTTGAAATCATCGACCAGTAAATCATAGCGAACGCCCGAACCTACGAACGCTTTTTTGATTTTCGGATTCGCATCAACCTTCCGATACAGTTCCGTCAGCGGCTTGTGCGACGTATCGAGGTTGGAGCAAATAACCGGGTGAATACAGCTCGGACTCTGGCAGCGGGCGCAGATCGACTCATCTTTGCCTTTCATCTTGTACATGTTCGCCGACGGCCCGCCCAAATCAGAAATATAGCCTTTAAACTCAGGATGTTTCGTGATTTCCTCGACCTCTTTCAGTACCGACGTTTCACTACGTGACGCAATAAATTTCCCTTGGTGGGCCGAAATCGTGCAAAAACTACAGCCGCCAAAACAACCCCGGTGCATGTTGACCGAGAACTTAATCATGTCGTAAGCCGGAATCGGCCCACGCTTTTTGTATTTCGGGTGCGGCATACGAGTGTACGGCAAATCGAACGATTTATCGACTTCGGCCTCATCCATCGTCTTAAACGGCGGATTAATTACCAGTACCTGATTACCAACCTGTTGCGTAATACGATTCGCCTGCCACTTATTCGACTCTACCTCAACAATTTTGAAGTTAGCCGCGTACTTAATTTTGTCTTCCAGGCACACCTCATGGCTAGCCAGCTCGACGGTATTCCAGTTGTTGTAATCACGTAGTGGCGTACTGGCGTTGTGCAGAAAAGACACCTGATTAATGTTCCGCATCGACGAAAACGGTACGTTCTTCCGAACCAGTTTCAGGATTTCGCGGAGGGGTTGTTCGCCCATGCCATACACCAGCATATCAGCCCCGGAATCGACCAGAATCGACGGCATCAATTTGTCCTGCCAATAGTCATAATGCGTCACCCGACGTAGTGAAGCCTCGATACCACCGAGCAGCACCGGTACGTCCGGGTAGAGCGTTTTCAGGATATTGGAATACACAATCGTAGCGTAGTCAGGCCGGAAACCCGCTTCGCCACCGGGCGTATATGAATCGTTGGAACGTAGTCGTTTGTTGGCCGTGTAGTGATTCACCATCGAATCCATACAGCCCGCCGTAACGCCAAAAAAGTATTTTGGCCGACCAAATTTCTTGAAATCGCGCAGGTCGTCTTTCCAGTTGGGCTGAGCAATAATCGCCACTCGAAAGCCTTCGCTTTCCATGATACGTCCGATAACAGCCGTCCCAAAGGCCGGATGGTCGACGTAGGCATCCCCCGATACCAGCACAATATCTACTTCATCCCAGCCTCGTTTTTCAACTTCCTGTTTCGTCAGAGGCAACCAATCGGTTAGGGGTCTTTCTGTCATGATCGATAATCTACGTTAATGAATAATGCAAAATGGATAATGAATCGCCTTGATTATCAATTCATTTTTCTTTACCACTTATTCACTATTCGTTCGTTAGATACTGTTTGAAAACCACCGAAACGCCGAAATGATTCATCTTTTTGCCTGATAACAAGCTACCGTAACTCACTAAAATTACGTAGTATCGTCCCATAAATCCGCAAACACCCATGACTATTCTACCCGGAAGACGACAATTCTTAGTTACCGCAACAAAGGCATTTGGTACGTCGATATTCCTCAATACGCCGTTTCTTAGCCAGGCGGCTCCATTAGAGGCTAGTCAGCCATCCATTACTGTCGGTCAGGTGATGGACTTAATCCTGAAAACTATACCCAATGCGCCTTTTACGAAAACCGTCGATACGTTAAAATCTGGTAATGCCTCGCAAACCGTTACGGGCATTGTTTCGACGATGTTTACGACGACTGAGGTCATCGAAAAAGCCATTGCCGCAAAGGCGAACTTCATCATTGCCCACGAACCCACATTTTATAATCATCTTGATGAAACCGACTGGCTCAGCAATGACCCGGTTTTCAAACATAAACATGAGTTATTAACCAAAAATGGAATTGCGGTCTGGCGTTTCCACGATTACTGGCATTCGCACCGCCCCGATGGTATTCGAACAGGAATGTTGTCGGCGCTCGACTGGACGAACAATGTAGATCCACAAAATCCGCAGGTCATTACGTTGCCAGCGACGAACGTATCAAAATTGATTACTCACGTCAAACAGAAATTGGGCATTCCGCAGGTTCGTGTGGTAGGCGATATGGCGCAATCGTGTCAGCGTGTTCTTCTAATGCCGGGAGCATCGGGCGGCCGAAATCAGATTATGGCGATTGAACGGGCGAAACCCGATGTGGTTTTTTGTGGCGAAGTCAGCGAATGGGAAACGCCTGAGTACGTGCGCGATGCACGCAAACAGGGGCAAAAAATATCCTTAGTAGTTATGGGCCATATCTTGAGCGAAGCCGCCGGTATGGACTGGCTGGTTTCCTGGCTAAAACCCAAAGTTCCTGGTGTTCCTGTTACGTATATTCCTTCCGGAAATCCGTTTCAATACGTGTAATCAAAGAGAGGCAACTTAGACCTTTTGATAATATATCTCTGAATTAAAATACGAGTGTTTTTTTGTCATTCTGACGAAGGAAGAATCTTAAAGCATCCTAACTTGAGAGTAAGCAAACGTTAAGATTCTTCCTTCGTCAGAATGACAAAAAAACACTCGTATTTAAGTTAAAAAAAGCCCGTAACCATGCCTTCAAATTTCGGGCTAACTGATCACTACGTATCATTCATTAAACTGTATACTACTCAGCTGAATAATCCCCTCGTTGGGCTTATCGCGTTTGATGACTACTACGTATACGTCGTGCTTACCAGTGATCGGCTTGTCGAACTGACCGGTTACCTCGTTCATATTTTTCCAGTCGCCAGTAGATTTGTAAGCGGTTCGGCTCACGACCGGGGCCGCATAGGAATCAAGCCGGATTTCGATTTCCCCGTCTTTATTCTGGGATGAATATTCGTAGGTAAGCGATTTGATGTTGGTCAGGTCAACGTCTTTGATCAGTACGTAGGCTTTGTGATTTCCGGCACTCAGGCGATTGCCAAACCGAGGGAAACCAACGTAAGCATCGGCGTTGATGGTTTTTATTTTGGCGTTACGTAGCGTCACTACGTCCGCACCGGTTAAAGGGCCAACGCGTTTGCTAGCGTCACCATTATCTGTGTATGAAGCAATTAGCGTGTACTGGCCACGTGCTTCTTCAGGTTTATGTTCGTTGAGCGCGAGTGAGCCCTGTTGCGGCACCGCTTTTTGTTTGCGGGCGTCGGTCAGTGAGAAAATGTATTTTACCATTTCCTGCGCGTCCTGAACCGGAATCTGCGGATGGGCGCTCATCAGGTGGTCTTTGCTCCAGGCCCCTCCCCCACCTTCAATGATTTTTTTGGCAAGTCGCTCTACCGTTCCAGCTTGGCCTTTATACCGATTCGCTACCGCCAGAAACGTTGGCCCAACGGATGGCTTATCGATAGTATGACAGGCTTTGCAATCGCTATTGATAACCAGATTTTTACCGAGCGAACCATTGCCAATCATCGCTAAATCCTGATGGCCCTGTTGAGGGGACGTAGCAGGAGTAGTTCCCGGCTGGGCGCTGTATTCGTACACGACCTTAATACGTTTCGGGTCTATCTTTTTGTCCTCTTTATCAGCTACTTTCACTACGTAGTTGAATGGCTTACCATTCCAGTAAAACGACTTGTTACCCATTGTGGTGATGGCAACTTCCGGTTTGGCGTTTCCGACCTTCACCTGAATCGTGTCCATGCCGACCTGCCCGGTTTGGTCGGTTACTTTCAGGATAGCCTTATACACACCCGGTTGCGTGTAGGTATACGTAGCATTCGGCTTGGTAGCGCCAACAGTTTTTCCATCGAACAGCCACTGGTACGTTAGCGCGTCTTCATCCATATCCGTACCCCGTCCGCCAAACTGCACACGTAGCGGTGCTTGTCCTATGGCTTCGTGGATGGCCGGCGCGTTACGTCCGTCGGAGGTCAGGTAGGCGCGGGCGTTACGTAGCGCCACAGCCGCCGAGTCAATCACCTGAGCGCGAGCAACTGGCGGACGATTTCCTATATTATATTCAATTTTCACCAGCCGGGCGTCGTCGTTATCGGCACCATACACCGAGCCGTATTCGAGCATATACATCACGCCGTCTTTGCCAAAGGCCAGATCGATGGGTCGCCGGAAATCACCAGCAGCGGCCATGAAGGGTTCGTTACGTTGGTAATTGTCGTCTTTGTCGACGCGGACGGCTAGCACCCAGTTACGCATCCAGTCGAAGATGAACAGGGCGCCATCGTAGTATTCCGGGAATTTGGTTTTCGAAGTTGAGTTCTTGTCGAAGCTATAGAACTCTCCTGCCATCGCGCTACGTCCACCCTGCCCCAGTTCCGGGAATTCTTTGGAGGCCGCATACGGATACCAGATCATGGCCGGATTGACCGGCGGCAAATGCTGAAGGCCGTTACTTTTTGGCGAATCATTAACCGGGTCTTTCGGGTCGAAACGCTGGCCGATAACTTTGGTAGCGAAATCGTTGGCTGGATACGGCTGACTATTGCCGATAAAGAGCGGCCAGCCAAAATTTCCGGCTTTTTTTGCCTGATTAAACTCATCATAACCGCGCGGCCCTAACGTACTGTCTTTGCCAGCATCCGGTCCGATTTCACCCCAATACAACACTGAGGATTTGGGATTGAGCGCGATGCGATATGGATTCCGAAGTCCCATTGTGTAAATTTCGGGGAGCGTCTTATCCGTTCCTTTTGGGAAAAGATTACCCTCCGGAACGATATACGTACCGTCAGGCTGTGGGCGGATACGTAGTATTTTCCCTCGAAAATCGTTCGTATTGGCGGCTGTGGCACGAGCGTCGGCAGCTAGCTGATCAGGACGGGCATCGATTGGCGCATAACCGTTCGAGGGAAACGGATTCGTGTGGTCGCCGGTAGACAGGTACAGATTGCCTTCTTTGTCGAATGCGATTGACCCGCCGTGGTGAGAGCCGGGCGCATCAATGCTGGGCACTTTCAACAGGACTTTTTCCGATGCTACGTCCAGCGTATTGTCGTCTTTCACCACAAACCGCGACAGGTTGTAGAACGGATCTTTTTCGAACTGGGGCGAATAATAAATATACAGCCAGTGGTTCGTCGCAAAATTGGGATCTAACGTAATTCCCTGAACCCCATGTCCTGCTTTCGTCGGTACGTCGAACCGATGCACCAGCGCACTTTTGTTGGTACGTGTATCATAGACTGACAGGTTGCCGCTACGTTCGGTAAAGAATACGCGACCGTCTTTGGCTACGGCCAGTTCCATCGGTTCGTTCAAATCGTTGACCAGTACAGTTTTCACGAAGCGATTTTCTTCGGGCATTATTACAGCGTATGACTTACTGTAATCCAATGGTTTGCCATCTCCCATTGCCCATTTTAGTCCACCCAGCATGTGCTTAACAAAGAGTGGTTCGGTGAAACTTTCGTCGGTATGTCCACCACCCGTGTAATATGCTCGGCCTCCGTCGAATTCATGGTACCACGCAATCGGGTGATTGCTGCCGTTGGTTCCACCATCGTATGTATTCTCATCCAGATTGGCCAGTACGTTCAGGCCGGAGTAGAGCGAGCGGTAATTGTACCATTCGTCGGTACGTTCCCAGCGGTCGGGCAGGTGTTCGGTAGAGATGTGTTTTTTGTTCAGTACGTCGACCATCGCCTTGCGCACGTTGGGCTGACTCGGATGACTCGAAAAATAACCGCCTACCAGTTTGTTATACCACGGCCAGTCGTATTCCGTATCGGCAGCCGCGTGAATGCCCATGTAGCCGCCACCGGCCTGGATATACCGCTCAAACGCAGCCTGTTGACTCTGGTTCAGTACGTTACCAGTCGTGCTCAGCCAGACAACGGCCTGATAGTGTTTCAGACTATCATCGACGAAATAGTTAGCATTTTTGGTGGTATCGACTCGAAAATTATTCTCCCTTCCCAACTTCTGAATAGCCGCAATACCCGCCGGAATCGACGTGTGATTCCAGCCTTTTGTCTTCGAAAAAACGAGGATACGCGCCGGAGTCGCCTGCTTTGGCTCAACCGGAACGGGAGTCGGAGACGTATCAGCAACGTCGGTCGTCGCAGCCATCGACATCTGATTAACGGCTTTGGGGGACGTAGCACAGGCATACAGGCCAGCCATCACGCCAACGGTTATGAACGAACGGAGAACAGATTTAGGCGAGGTTGGTAAGGTGATCATGCGTAAAAAAGGGTTGTCGGCCAATGGAAAACCTGGGCAATTTCAATTCACCAAGTTTACTCCGATTAATGAATTAATAAGCGTTTCTGGAGTATAAACTACCCGGTCACTTGCCGAACATTTCCTGACTGATCGGGTTAGAATAGCACACAAATAACTGCCCCAACTCCCTATGAAAACCCATTCGTTACGTCTGCTTTTCTGCCTGATTTGCTACGTTGGTAGCCAAGGTTACGCTCAAACAGCCACCGCTCCCAAATCAGTTACGGTTGCCCAGGGAGCCGTTGTGCGCTGGCCGGGCAACTGCCTGCGATGCAGTTTTGGTAAACAAGCCTGGAAAGCGGTTAATGGCACCTGTTATTACCCGGTCGATATGGAGATGACACCAGCCACCTACACCATCTCGCGCCGAACGACCGGCGGCCGTTTAGAAAGTGCGAAGTTGAGAGTCATCGAAAAGCCTTGTGTACAGGAAGACATTAAAAACTTTACCAAAACTGAATATATCGACGTATCGAAGGCAAATCAGGCCCGCCACCGAAAAGAAATGGCTACGGTACTGCCGCTGCTACGTTACAAAAGCGATGAACGTCCAGCGGTGTTCGATCTTCCGGTGAGTAAACCAGCCGATCCGCTGCCAAAAGGCGAAGGCAACTTTGGTACATGCCGAACCTTCAATGGGCAGGCGCGTGATCGTCATACGGGACAGGATTACCCGGTTACGGGCGGTGAACCGGCGTTGAGCATTGGCAATGGCCGGGTGCTACTAGCTGCTAATCATTTTTTCAGTGGCAACTCGATTTACATCGATCACGGCAACGGGCTGATCAGCGAGTATTTTCACCTTAAGAGTCTTAATGTCAAGGTAAACGAAACCGTTACGAAAGGTCAGAAAATAGGGACTGTTGGCGAAACTGGTCGCACAACGGGGCCACACTTGCACCTAGGAGCACGCTGGCATGGCGCTCGCATCAATCCCGGCTTTTTGCTAATTGAGCCAGCCGATATTCCTGAGGTGAAGTAAGTTTTTTTAAGCGCAAAGGGCGCGAAGGTAATCGCAAAAGAAACGCAGCGTACTCCGCGAACCTTTGCGCATCTCTTCGCGCCCTTTGCGGTTAAAATTTCCAGATTGCAAAATCACCACTTTTTTCCGTAATTCCGCCCTGTACTTACCCTAAACCTTATTTTTGCATGTCGTTCTCTCGTCGCTCTTTTTTAACCACTAGTGCTCTCGCTGCGGTTTCGCCCGCGCTTCCGTCTGTCAATTCATTAGCTCAACCCGCACCTACGTCGGCAGGACGTATCAAACTAGGTTTGTCGTCTTATTCATACTGGCATTTCAAAAAGACCAAAGTGCCCATCGAAACGGTGATCGACGAAGCGGCCCGGCTGGGTTTTGAAGGCGTCGATATTCTGCACCGGCAGATGGAGGGTGAAGACAATGCGTACCTGCAAAAGTTAAAACGGCACGCGTTTCTGAATGGAATCGACCTGATTTGCCTGTCTATTCACCAGGGATTTGTGTTTCCCGACGCGGCCGAACGCCAGAAAAATATTGAGCATACCATTAAGGGTATCGAAATGGCGTACAAACTCGGCATTCCATCAATGCGGCTCAACACGGGGCGATGGAACACCATTAAATCGTTCGATGAGTTGATGACAAAACGCGGTATCGAGCCGATTCTGCCCGGTCATACCGAGGACGAAGGGTTTAAATGGGTTATTGATAGTATTGAAAAATGCCTGCCCAAAGCCGCCGAATGCGGGGTGATGCTGGCACTCGAAAATCACTGGGGGTTATCCTCAACGCCAGAAGGGCTGCTACGTATCCGAAAAGCCATCGACTCTCCCTGGATGGGCGTATTGATGGATACGGGTAATTTCCTCGAAAACCCATACGAAAAACTGGAGCAGGTGGCACCGTATGCGTCGTTTGTGCAGGCCAAAACGTATTATGGCGGTGGCGAATGGTACTCGCTCGACCTCGACTACAAACGTATCTTCGACATCCTGAAAAAAGCGAATTACAAAGGCTACGTATCACTGGAATTCGAAGGCAAAGAAGCCGCCGAATCGGGCGTCCGCCAAAGCCTCGAGCTGATGCGTAAGGCAATGGCATAAATAAATGTATGACGTATGAAATTTGACGTATAACCAATGTTGGCGTTTGCACTTTATACATCCTATACCATACACCATACTTCATACATCCTACGTTATACATTCCCCTGTCCCGTTATAGGGCGTAATTTGTATTTTTACGGTTCTAACTGCCAATCAGTCTTTATGAAGCAATTGATAGCCAGTTGCCTATTACTGGCCATACTCCATAATCCATTATTTGCCCAACAGGCGCAGGATATACAAGCAGGTCAGCCGGTGCAGTTGAATGGCTTAGACTACGGCTATGAAATCAATAACGAACGTCGTCTCGACATCAGTGGCGAGATTTTCATGCGGTACGAAATCTCCATTTACGTCAGCAATAAGAGCAGTTGTACCAAGCTTTTTCTGCCTAAACAAACCCTGCTGGGACAGGAAGACCTCAATCAGCTTGCTTTTTTCGATTGTGTAAACGCTACCGGCAAACGCCTGACTTCGAGGGGAGCCAAGATTATGGCGCGGCCTTTTTCGGTGCCGTACCAACAACGTATCAAGAATGCTGAGGGAAAGGAAGTTAACACAACGACTTACGTTCAGGCAGGGCACATGCTACGTAACGGCGAAACGGTGAGTAATACGTTCGTTGCCATCGTGCCCGATGGCGAGAAACCCATTATGAAAGTCAGGATACGGGAAATTCCGGAATTATAGGAGGTTAGCTAACATCCATTTTGTCATGCTGGTAGTAATTTACAGCTACGCTAGCATCACTCCAGCTTTATCGGCCTGACTGATGACGTATTGTCGGGCTTCGTCATATTCTTCCGGTGTGCGCAGGTGTTCCAGCAATAGCGGCACTTCCTGCGGCAGCGACGTTACGTTGCGGATGTACGCTACATAGTCCATGCCACCGCGTCCGGGCATGGTTTCGGCGAAGTGAACATCGCGCCCCACTACGTCCTTCGCGTGCGACGACACAATCCAGCGGCCTAATTTTTTGAACGTATCGTTGATGAGCGCCGTGTTGTTATAATAGCGCGTTGGCGAATTGATGATGTTGGCAATATCGATATGCGCACCAAATGCCGGTCGGTCAATGGCTTTGATGAATTTCAGGTACGAATCGGGACCGTCGGGCAGGCTCCAGCCCATCATTTCGAGCGCAAATTTGGCCCGTTTGGGTTTCACAGCATCGATCACTTTCCGGCAATTTTCGACGGTTGCGTCAATGTACTCCTGCGTTACGTTGCGAGGGTCGGGGCCGTCCCAGCGAGTTGGGTTGTAGGAGCCACCGATGTTTACGCAGGTGAGTGCGCCTACGGCTTCAGCCAGCGCTAAGCGTTCTGTTACGTAGTCCAGATTTTTTTTGCGTTTTTCGGGGTCAGCATCCAGCATATTTACCCATGCGCCTACTTCGGCAATCACTACGTTCTGAGCAGCAAACGCTTTGCGAATGGCGTCAATTTTTGCTGAATCTTTCAGGTCTACAGTTGGTACGTAGGCGGCACTATAACGTAGCCGACGATGCTCGCGCGCCAGTTCGCCAGGATCATCGCTTTTCAGGAAAATAGGGCCACCCAAACGTAGTGATTTTTGCGCCGGGGCGAAAGCAGGAATTCCAGAAGTAAATAAAGTGCCACCTGCCAACGCAGCAGACGATTGTAGAAAACGGCGCCGTGAAAACGTAGTCATGGGAACGTAGTGAGTCTAGCCTACAAAGCAATTTGCGCGACAATTCTGCTGAATTAAAAAACAATTAATCGTGAAATAATAATAAATTTGAAGTTAGAGCCGACCATTAGTAGGCTGGTTTAGCTCCTACGCCTTGCCAACAACTCATTCTGATACTGAAACCTGGATCGCCTTTCAGGAAGGCGACGAAGACGCTTACACAGCGCTCTATCGGGCGCACGTGCGGGCTATGTATCGCTATGGCATGAGCCTGGTTTCGGCGTCTGAATCTTTTGTTTTTGACTGTATTCACGACGTATTCACCGAAATCTGGGTGAAACGCGCTCGCCTGACCATCCCCGAAAATGTTCGTTATTATCTGCTAAAAGCGCTCAAAGTACGTATCCTTCACGTGTTACAGCGGCAGCAGCGGCCAAGCCAATCTATCTCCCAATTTGATTTCGATGAACTTTGGGCAGAGCCATCGTCTGAAGAATTATTTACCGAACAGGAAGACAAAGGAAATCGGGAACAGCTGATTCAGAAACTGATCAGCCAGTTGCCACCCCGCCAGCAGGAAGCGATTCGATTACGCTTTGTGGAAGAACTGGATTACGGCGAAATCGCTGAAGTGCTGGATATCAATCGACAGTCGGCGCAAAATCTGGTATTTCGGGGTATCGAAAAACTCCGGCAATGGGTTTTGGTTTTTCTTTTTTTACAAATTTTTTAACCAAAGTGAGTATGAACGTAGAGTAATTGTCATCTACTGACAATTTAATCTCGAATTTGTGCTAAATCCTTACGAATCTTCCAGGATAATACAGTTTGTATGTGATGATGCTTTTATAAAGCATCAACTGGCACCAACGCGTCAGTCGACACAATTCTGGGACGATTGGTTCGCCCAGCATCCCGACCAGCGTTCGGATTGGGAGCAGGCTGTTACGTTGCTGAAAGCGGTGCAAACCGGGCTGAGTGACTACAGCCGAACGTACCTTTCCGAGGAAGCTCAGGCCCAATTATTAGATCGCATTTTAGCAACTAATCGAGCCGAATCGGCGCCGATTATTCCTCGCTCACGCTGGCAAACCGGCTGGTTTTACTGGTCGGCTGCGGCTTGCCTGCTGCTGGCAATTGGAATCAGCTATTGGTACGTCAAACCAGCGAACAGCCCGTCTTCATTCTATCAACAGCAAAGTGCCCGTCTTGAAGAAACGAGTACGGAACGTATCAATTCTGGTCAAAAACCCGAAATCGTTCGGTTACCCGATGGCTCTTTGGTGGTGTTGGCTCCGCAAAGCCGATTACGGTATCCGGCTTCTTATGGCCAGCAGGAACGTTCGGTGTTTTTACTGGGCGAAGCTACGTTCGACGTTCTGAAAAATCCCCGGAAACCGTTCTACGTCTATGCCGATAAGGTAATCACCCGAGTTCTTGGAACGCGCTTTATCGTTCGCTCCTTCGACCGCGATCCGCAGGTAGTTGTGCAGGTTCAGCAAGGTCACGTAAGTGTTTATAAGGGGCCGTCTGCTACGGAACAATTGACTTCCAATAAAACCAGACAGGGCGTGTTGTTGCTACCAAATCAACAGGTTGTTTTCTCCCGCGAAACCGAAACGTTCACGAAAACGCTGGTCGACACTCCGCAACGTATTGACACCAAACAACCTGTACCAGTCAGTTTTGTGTTCGATGAAACGCCCGTTGCCCGCGTATTCGCTACGTTGGAGAAGGCGTATGGAATCGATATTGTGTATGATGACGATGTATTGGAACATTGCCAGTTAACAGCCTCTCTGACCGAAGAATCTCTTTTCCAGAAACTCGACGTGATTGTTCAATCAATTGATGCTTCCTACACCCTGGTCGATGGGCAGGTTGTCATTAATGCGAAATCCTGTACACCCTAACCTATTTCACGTTTTTCTCCTGGACCTGCATGACAGAACCTTAACTTACAAGTCAAAACAATCCTTAGTTTTTGCACACTTATTGACTGTCGATCCCTTCGTTTTATGGTCGTAAATACAGTTTAAAGAACTGTATGGAAGTAATTCCCCTGATTTTCTTAACCCAAATAAACCGTACACCAGTATGAGAAAAAATCACTTTTACCTAATTCATTACCTGAAAATGTCGTTAGTACAAGTACTGATGGCTGTTGTTTTTGCCGGAATTTCCTGGGCAACTGATGCCAATGCTCAGGAACTACTCGACCGTCGACTAACGCTACAGGTACGTAACGAGAAGATTAAAAACGTGTTGATGATGATCGAAAAGTCGGTCAATGTCAAATTTTCGTACAGCCCACAACTCATTCAGTCAGGCCGCCGGATTACGTTTCAGGCGCAGGGTGAGCCACTTGGCGATGTGCTGAATAAACTTCTGCCAACTCTCCAGTTGACCTACAACGTAGCAGGAGCGCAAATTATCCTCAAGCAGTCGCCTAAAAATATGTCGGGCGAGCCTACCTCTCAGTTGCTCATTCCAGAACCAGCCACGGCACAAAATTCTGCTGATCAGACCGTTACAGGCACAGTAAGCGATGAGACAGGGGCTGGTATACCCGGCGTGAGTGTTGTCATGAAAGGCACGCAACGTGGTACCAATACAGATTCGCAGGGAAAGTATTCGCTGAACGTACCGAATGGCTCAACCGTATTGGTCTACTCATTTGTGGGTTATACAACACAGGAAGTTACGGTTGGTAATCAGTCGTCGATCAACGTATCGCTTAAAGCCGATCTGAAAACACTCAGCGAAGTGATTGTTGTGGGTTACGGTGTGCAGAAAAAAGCCAACCTGACCGGCGCTGTCGACATGGTTACCAGCGAGGTGTTTGATAACCGCCCCATGACCAACCTGAACCAGGGCCTTCAGGGTGTTTTGCCGAACCTGAACATAAAAATGGGTGACGGAAAACCGAATCAGGCACCTTCATTCAACATTCGGGGTACTACGTCTATTGGTCAGGGCGGCAGCGCGTTGGTCCTGATCGACAACGTAGAAGGCGATCCGAGTTTGCTGAACCCCAACGACATCGCCAGCATCACGTTGCTGAAAGACGCAGCTTCCGCGTCGATTTACGGAGCCAGAGGGGTGTTTGGGGTTGTGCTCATCACCACCAAAACGCCAACAGTGGGCAAAGTAAGCGTTAATTATTCCAGCAACTATTCCTTCAAAAGCCCCATTGCGAAACCTGATTTAGTTACCGACGGCGCTACGTGGGCCACCATGTTTGCCGAATCGTTCGTCAACTTCGGTGGTACGTTCCCGCAGAATGCCAACAAAACGCTGAAGTTTTCGCAGGCGTATCTGAATGAAGTAAAGCGACGGGCAACGGTTGGCGGATTGCCGGAAGTTGAAATTGACCCGACAACGGGTGAGTACGTTTATTATGGCAACACGGCCTATTACGATTTGCTGTACAAACCCACTACGTTCGCCAACGAACAAAACCTGAGCATTTCGGGCAGTACCGAGAAAGCCAGCTATTTGCTTACCGGCCGCTACTACGGCCAGAATGGGTTGTTTCGGTACAATTCCGACAATTATCGGGTATTTAATTTCATGGGAAAAGGGTCGATTCAGTTAGCTCCGTGGCTAAGAATCAACAACATGTCGCAGTATTCCGATATGTTTTACCACAATCCGTCGAACGTTGGCGAAGGCGGTGGTATCTGGCGAAATATTGCCGACGAAGGTCACCCATTATCGCCGTTGCTGAATCCAGACGGTACGCTCACGGCGTCGGCGGCTTATACCGTTGGTGACTTTTATTACGGTAAAAACGGCATCGACAACAACAAGCGGATATTCCGGAATACATCTGGCTTTGCCACTAATTTTTTTAATGACAAGCTCAGATTCAAGGGCGATTTCACGATTCAGCAAACCGACAATAACGACAAAGCCAAAGCGGTTCCGGTGCCGTACAGCATCAAACCGGGTACCATTGCCTACGTCGGAACGACAACCAACTATATCGGTGATACGTATCGGGAAACGGCTTACATGACCACGAACCTGTATACCGAGTACGAAAACACGTTCAATACCAATCACTACGTAAAGGTTCTGGCGGGTTACAACTACGAGCAATCGACGTACAAACGACTCATCGCCCAACGTAACGGATTGATTTTCGAAGACGCCAACGACATCAGTTTGGCGCTTGGACAGGCGATTACAACAACGGGCGGCTGGGAACGCTGGAAAATTCAGGGCGGTTTTGCCCGACTCAACTACTCGTTTGGCGACCGTTACCTGCTCGAAGTGAATGGCCGCTACGATGGTTCAACCAAATTCCCGGCTAATCAGCGCTTTGCGTTTTTCCCGTCCTATTCGTTTGGCTGGCGGGTATCTAAAGAACCTTTCTGGAAGGTGTCCGATCAGCTTATTTCTGATTTAAAATTCAGAGCGTCGTATGGTTCGTTAGGGAATGGCAACATCGGTTCGTACGCCTATCTGGAGCAATTCAACATCTCCCAATCATCCATGGTTCTGAACGGGCAGCGTCCGCAGCAGACCCGGAACCCAACGGTGATACCGGAAGGGCTTACCTGGGAAACGGCCACAACCAAGAACATCGGTATCGATTTATCCATGCTTTCCAACCGATTAAATTTCGTTGCTGACGCCTATATCCGCACCACAACGGATATGTTTACGGTTGGCTTGACGCTGCCTGCCGTTTTTGGAGCTACTGCGCCTAAAGGAAACTATGCCAATCTGGAAACCAAAGGGTTTGAAGCCGCGCTTACGTATCGGGATAAATTTTCGCTCGGTTCAAAACCGTTTAACTTCGATCTTCGGCTCACTCTCGCTGATTATACGTCTACCATTACCAAATACAATAATCCTCAGAAACTGCTGAGCGATTATTACGAAGGCCAGCGCGTAGGCGAAATCTGGGGATATACGACCGCTGGTTTCTTTACGTCGGCTGAGGATGTAAAAAACAGTGCCAACCAGAATCTGTTCCGAACGGCCTCCAGCGGTCTGTGGTTTCCGGGTGACATCAAGTTTGCGGATACCAACGGCGATGGTGCCATTACGCCCGGTACCAGTCGGGTTGATAATCCCGGCGACCGGTCTATCATCGGCAACTCCACACCCCGCTACACCTACGGGGTCATGCTGGGAGCTGACTGGAATAACTTTTTCTTCTCGGCCTTTTTTCAGGGCGTGGGTAGCCAGCAATGGTATCCGAGTGGCGAAGCGAGCCTGTTTTGGGGTCAGTATAACCGACCATACGGCGGTATTCCAAAGGCGCAGCTAGGCAACATCTGGACGGAGCAAAATACGGATGCTTATTTCCCACGCTACGTATCACGACTGGCCAGCAACGCCAACGGAACGCTGATTGCGCCCCAGACTCGATACCTGCAAAGTGTGGCTTATGTACGTCTGAAAAACATTCAGATTGGCTATAATCTGCCCCGTAATCTGGTATCGAAAATTGGTTCGTCGGCGGCACGCGTATACGTATCAGCCGAGAATGTCTGGACGTTGTCTCCGCTGCTTAAACGTACCAAAGATTTCGACGTAGAGAATGCTGTTGCTTCTGACCGGGTATTTAATCCTGATCCAAACAGCAATTCTGGAGATGCCTACAATTATCCTCTGATGAAAAGCATCACCTGCGGCTTATCCATTACGTTCTAATTACCCAAAAAATCGTAATCATGAAACTGAAGTATATTCTTATCCTGCTCACCACCGTATTCTTCACAAGCTGCGATCTGGAGGAGCTTCCGGAAGCTACTACGTCTAAAGGCCCCATATTTAGCAATGAAAGTGGTCTGGTGCTGTATACGAACTCGTTTTACACGATGTTCAACGGCAAAAACCTGCACCGGGCCGATGCCATGTCCGATTACCTGGCCCGTAAGGATACCCCGCCGTTTATCACCGAGGGCAACTACAGCCCTCAGGTAAGTACCGACTGGACCTGGACTGATTTACGGAACATTAACTATTTCATTCAGAATTGTAATGATCCCCGCGTGCCGGTGGCCGTCCGGAAAAACTACCTCGGGATTGCCCGGTTTTTCAGAGCCTGGTTTTATTTCGCGAAGGTAAAACGGTTTGGCGACGTACCGTGGATTGGCAAAGCCATCGACGTAACAGAAACCGACCTGCTCTTTAAACCCCGCGATTCCCGCACGGTGGTGATGGATTCGGTGATTGCCGATCTGGATTACGCCAGCCAGAACATTACGTCGGCCAGTGAACCTACGCGCAGTTTGGTGACCAAATACGTAGCATACGCCTTCAAATCGCGGGTGTGTCTGCACGAAGGTACGTTCCGGAAATACCACACCAACTTAGGCTTGCAGGGTTCGGTAGAAAATCTGTTGAATCAGGCTGCTGTAGCTGCAAAAAAGGTGATGGACGAAGGCGGTTATAAACTGAACGACGGTGCCGGAACGGATAAATCGTATCGTCAGGTGTTTATTAATGGTGCGCCAGTCGCAACAGAAGTGATGCTTTCGGCGGTTTGTGACCTCGCCTTGAACAACCTGAACGATGGCAACTGGTACTGGACGAGCGGTACGTATGGCGATAAGGCCAGTTTTATCCGAACGTTCATAAATACCTATCTGAACATCGACGGTACGCCCTATACGAACAATCCAGCCTACAAAACCATGTTGTTTAAGGATGAGGTGAAAAACCGCGATAAACGGCTTCAGCAAACCATTCGCGTTGGCGATTATAAACGAACAAACAATGGTGTTCTGGTTGCTTCTCCTCCGCTTTTCTCGTACACGTACACGGGCTACATGCCCATCAAGTGGACGCTGGACGATATGTATTACGATACCCGCGACTTGAACATCAACTCCGTCAGCATTTTCCGCTACGCCGAGGTTTTATTGAATTATGCCGAAGCAAAGGCCGAACTGAATACGCTTACCGATGCGGATTGGGCGCTAACCATCGGCGCGTTACGTAAACGGGCGGGTATCACGGGTGGCCTGACCGCCAAACCCGTAGTTATCGACCCATATCTGCAATCAAAATATTTTCCGGGTATCAACAGTGCGGTCATTCTGGAAGTACGTCGGGAACGGGGTATTGAATTGTGTCTGGAAGGTTTCCGTTTCGACGACATCGTCCGGTGGAAACGGGGTGAACTGATGCAGATGGAATGGAACGGCATGTACGTTCCTGAACTGAATACACCGATGGATTTGAACGAAGATGGTATTCTGGACGTAGCGTTTTATAAAAACACTTTGCCCGCCAACCGTCCCGCCGGTGTTACGTACGTAGATGTTTCGCCTACAGTTGGCGGCAAACCCAATTCGCAGCTTCTGGCCGGTGATACGTCCGGTGAACTTACATGGCTGAATAACATTCCCCGGAAATTCACCGATAAAAATTACTATTACCCCATTCCAACCGGCGACATTATTACAAATCCGAAACTGACGCAAAACACGGGTTGGTAAGTTGAACGTAGCAAAACAGCAAAGCCTCTGATTCAACTTGAATCAGAGGCTTTGCTGTTCTCTGGGGTCGCGTTTTTTGTCATTCTTCGTTCCTCAGAATGACAAAACGTATTCATAACTAGTCAGCCTATGGGATGTACTGAGCGATTTATTTCCCCCAAAACTCATCTTCCTGGGCGATGTCTTCCGAGTAAATCATCGCTTCCACGATTTTACCCTTTTCGACGGTGTACACATCGATGTTGTGAACATCCAGCACACCACCACCGGGCATCACGGCTTTCCACCGAACCAGGCAGGCCACTTTATTACCATTGACAGTCAGTTGTTTTATATCAGCCAGGCTCAACGTCTGCGACGACGCCTGAATCATGCCGCCCACCATATGTACGACCGCGTCGCTCGACTTTTTGAGTCCTGAGAAGCGATTTGTCCCCGGCTGGTTCCATTGAATATTCGGATCAATCAATGCTTTCGCGGTCGGGTGGTCGCCCTTTTGCACGGCGGTCAGGAAGGTTTTGATAACTTGAGCAGGTTGGTCGATTAGTACGTCAGATGCATTCATGGTTGATAAACTGGTTTTATTTGACATTGCGGTAAGACTGGTTTGTGCTTTTGCGCACGTAGTGGCTACGAGTAGAATCGATACGGAAAGAGCCGAAAACAACGTAGTAACTGAGTGATTTTTCATGGCGTTTCAATTGATTATCAGTGTTTGACTGATGCAAAACTAGAGCTGACAATTGGGAGAGGGCTTACCTCAATCCGCCAATCACTTACCATTTCACGCCAGCTTATGACGCGGGTAGTTTATTCCGTTTACCTTCGCAAAAACTTCTGTCATGGACGATTTTCAAGTACGCTTTGTCGGTACGTTGCTGAGCTATGCCGCCCAGCGCGACCTTTCACCGGAGCAGCTTTGTCAGCTTTCTGGGATCGATTGGGAGGGAATTAAACAACGTAGCGGTTTTATCATTACACCCCAGCAGTTCAATAATCTGTGGCTGAATGCCAGCCAGCTCAGCAACGACGCCCTTTTCGGCTTGCATTTTGGCGAATCGCTGCAACTGGCGGCACTCGGAATTGTAGGGCAGATCGTTCAGAATAGTCAGACTGTAGGCGACGCGCTCACGCAAGCGGCAGACTTTATTCCGCTATTGACCAATCTGTTCGATATGGACGTATCGAAAAGCCACGATACGTTTACGGTTCGGTTCATTCCCTACCTCGACCGGGCGGATGAAGCTCCTTTTGCCCTGCGGCAGATGCTTGATTTGGCGATGGTGTTCGTGCTACACGAAGTCAATGGGTTGATGCTGAGCAAACTGAAGCCGGAAGCGATTTTTCTACCATACGCAGCAGAAAATGAATTGGAATATACCCGAGTGCTACGTTGTTCTCCTACCCAAACCGACGGTACGTATAGTCTGACATTTGCCGGACATAATTGGGACGTACCGATTCTGACGGCTAATTATGATGTACAACAATTTTTGGTACAGCAGGCAACGGCGTTGAGCAATCCAGTCAATGCAGAGCCGACGCTG
The DNA here is from genome assembly GCF_014699005.1 of Spirosoma profusum. GTDB lineage: Bacteria > Bacteroidota > Bacteroidia > Cytophagales > Spirosomataceae > Spirosoma > Spirosoma profusum. Next base: position 335,880 of record NZ_JACWZY010000003.1, on the reverse strand, counting down.
AAAGAACGTATCGGCAACTACCTGATTACGAACGCGTATCTGGGAATTCCAACGCTGGAAGGAATGGCGGCTAATTTCAACACCAGCGCCCGTAGCCTACAGCGTAAACTTCAGGATGAGGGCGTTACGTATCAGCAACTGGCCGATTCCATCCGAAAATCGCTGGCCATGACGTATCTGGAATCTGGAAAATATCCGCTTAAAGAAATTTCCTATTTACTGGGATACAATGAGTTAAGCGCTTTCAGCCGAGCGTTTAAACGCTGGACGGGAGCCGCACCGGTAACGTATCGAACTTTTGTCATGCTGACGAAGGAAGCATCTTAAGGCGTCCTAATGCTCAAATAAGGAAACGTTAAGATGCTTCCTTCGTCAGCATGACAAAACACCCTTTTTTGTCATTTCCGAAAAACGCGGACTATCTCTAGATAATTACTCATTTCTTCCGACTGCCGAGCCACAGCAATGCGTTGATTAATAGCTCATTCTGCGTATCGCTTTCGAACGTAGAGGAAAGTTCCTTGTTGGTTTTACCCTCGTAATCGATGTCGTTATGGCCCATATTAACGTAAAGCATCCGATATTTTTTGTTCGTCCAGATTACTGGATAATCGCCACTGTGCCAGATTTCGTGGGGTTTCGGGCCGGTGCCGAGCGGGAAACTGGTTGAGTCGATGGAAGCGAGGACGGTAATGTCTGGGTTTTTCCGTAAGTCATTCGTCCAGCGATACCACTCGTTTGGGGCCGTTTCGAACGTACTGGGTATGTGTTTCATAACGGGGTGTTTTCGATTTTCGACCCGAAGAATGGCTGAGGTAGGTCGCCACGTATTGCTTTTATACGAGCCGGAACCCAGAAATTCATTGTGGTACCAATCCCAATTCTGCGGGTATTTCGACGGCGTCAGCGCAAACCCAGCGAAGTGACAGCCTAGCCAGCCTCCCCCGGCCTCCATATATTTTCGAAACGCTTCTCGCTGCGCGGGTTCTTCGGGGCGAGTATCCAGAAAAATAACAACCTGATAGTTTTTCAAGAAATCGGTGTTCAGATTATTCCAGTTATCAGTGGAGTCGTAATAGAAATTATACCGCTCACCCGTCTTCTGAAACCATCGATTGGCTTCGTGTACGTAACTGATGTGTGCTCTGTCATTCTGCGCTGTATAAAATCCGATGACTTTAAATTTAACAGACTTTCTCTGCGCCTGAACATTGACAATCAGGCCAATTACGCAAATTATAATAAGTAAATATATTCGCTTGCTGAACAGAAACATGAGCGTTACGTGGTGAATGTCGGTGCCTGCTAAAGCACGAAAACGCATGAGCCTACTACGTTCACTACGTTGAGGGACTGAACCACGCGACTACGTTTAATTAGTACGTCTCACTCCTGTCTGGGCCAAACAACTCTTCACGCAAAAATAGTGGACCTACGGATCAGTGGTCACTTTTTACGGTTGATACGTAGCTTCTGTCACTCTAAAACATTGGTCGTTGAAACTAGTCGAGGCACCAGCCACCTTTGCATTGTCAAACACAAATACGAACAGAACACACGTCAAGATCTAAAGTTATGGCAACGCAACGCTGCTCACAATGTGCACTCCAGACATTGTGCACCAACAAACAATCCCCTGCCCGAGAAACCGCTACGTCCGGGCAGGTGCGTCAACAATCACTACGTAAATCACCTTTAAATCACGCACATTCCAATGCAAGGCCAACGCTATAACGTATTTAACCAGATTCACAAAGGCCTGAGAGGCATGCTCTATGATACGGCCATTCGTTTACAGCAAACCGCTTTTACTTCATCAGAAGCCAATGTTACCGTCGACCAACTGGAGCAGGTATTGCATTTTTTCGATGAACATGCTGATAACGAAGATCATTTTATCCTGCCACACATTCGTAAACACGATGCTCAACTAATTGACGAACTGGAAAAAGACCACGACGTAGATCATCAGTTGACCCAAACCCTGTTCGACAATATTCAGGAATGGCGACTGACAGCTGATGTAGCCCAAAAGGAGTCAATCGGCAAACGTATCCTGTTGGCTTTCAACGAGTTCATCGCTTTTAATCTCTACCACATGAATAAAGAGGAAACGGTACTGATTGACCTACTCTGGAAGCATTACACAGATGGCGAGATTTTGCAGATGGAAGAGCAGATTATACATGCCATCCCAATCCAGACGCTGCTGGCTGAGAGCCGCTGGATGATGCGGTCTATCAATGACACAGAAGTAATTGGCTGGTTGTCAGGCGTGAAACAGGGGGCTCCTCCGGAAGTGTTCAACACCTTCCTGCAAATGGCTAACGAAGAATTGCCCGCTAATCGGTTAACCAAGGTAGAAGCAGCGTTGAGCTTGGTTTAATCGCCTGCCAATTACCTGCAAAAACGCATACGTCTATGAAACGCCTGTTGAAAAAATTTCGAACAAAAAAAGCGATTCGGCCTAAACAGCCAACAGTTCGTCCCCAGCAATGGTGGGGTCACGAATAATGATTACTTCCTATCTCTTACTACCGTTACATTCTTTGAAAGAAACGCGTTTGGTAGTAAGAATTAGGAGTCTTTTTAAACGTTTGAGGCCAGTATCGAAAAGAGCGTTTTTGTCATGCTTCGTGCCGCTTCGGCGGTCCGACTCAGCATGACAAAAACGCTACTACATAAAAATTTACTAGGCGCTTGATATACAGCTCTATATAAAGAAAATTTACTCCATGCCGATTTTCAGCACGCGACCCACTTCTTTGTGATAAAGTCGACCGATGGGCAATTCCTGTCCGGCAACATCAACGTAGCTAGGGGTAAACGCAGCGATTTTAGTAACGGCTACGATAAACGAACGATGGATACGAAGAAAACTCGTTTCGGGAAGCATTTCTTCCAGTGAGCTAATGCTTTGCTTCACCACCAGCGGCCGCCCCTGCGACGTAACAATTTTGACGTAATCTTTCAGGCTTTCAACGTATTGAATATCGTGCAGAAACACCTTTACCATTTTCCGGTCTACACGGAAATAAAGAAATGAATTTTCGGACGTAGCGACTTGATTTTCAGAGGGAAGCATGGGTAATTCCACCGGATTTTGTTGCGTAGGTAACGTATCGACCCGCATTACTTTGGAAATAGCCCGCAAAAAACGCTCGAACGAAATCGGTTTCAGCAGATAATCTACTACGTCGAGTTCGAAGCCATCCAGCGCATAATCGCGGTAGGCCGTCGTGAAAATGATTTTCGGCGGATTACGCAGGCTTCGAACGAAATCAGTACCCAGCAATTTCGGCATCTTAATGTCAAGAAACATCAGATCCACGGGCGTTGCCTGCAAAACGCTAAATGCCTGAATGGCGTTGTGGCACTTACCGACAATTTCCAGGTTATCAATGCTGTTAATGTGTGATTCAATAACCGCCAGCGCCGGAGGTTCGTCATCAACAAGCAGGCAACGTAGCGGCATACAGCTTTCGATTAAACGGCTTCGATTAGTTCCGACTCTGGCAAACGTAACGGTGCCGATGTAGTAGCAAGTTCCAGCGTCAGCGTAACCATAAAGGTTTCCTGTTCGGTCACGATACGTTGTTCATGCCGATTCGGATACAACAATTGCAGGCGTTTTGTTACGTTCTGCAAACCAATACCACCTAGTGGCGCGTCGCCATAATCGGCCAGTTCGCAACTATTTATAACCTTGAATTTCAACATGTTGTCCTGTACCGACAAGTCGATATGCATCCAGGCCTGCTCAAGCTGTTCACTGGCTCCGTGCTTAAACGCATTCTCCAGAAACGGCACCAGCAGTAAAGGCGCAATCTGTTTATTACCGTACTCGCCCGTTATATTGACCGACATATCCAGCCGTTCGCCATACCGGAGTTGTTCCAGCCCGATATAGTTCCGCATAAACGCAATCTCTTTCTGAAGCGGCACTTCCGTGGCATTACATTCATACAGCATATAACTCAGCAATTCCGAGAGTTTCAGGACAATAGCCGGTGAGCGGTCGGATTTATGCAAGGTGAGCGCATACAGATTATTTAACGTATTGAACAGAAAATGAGGATGTATCTGAGATTTTAGTAACTGCAATTCGGCCTGTAATTTCTCGCGATCAATCTGCTGGTAGGCTTCCTGTTTCAGATACCAGGCTTTCGCCAGTTTGATTGCAGCGGCAAAACCACCAACCGTAATGGCACCTCGCAGGCCCGCCAGGATGGCAAAGAAAAAGTTGTTTCCCGATGTAGGCATTCGTAACCAAATACGTATTGGATCGACCACAAACGTGGTCAGTGACGCCGATAGCAGGGCCGTAAGTACCATTAAACCGACAACGGTGATCAGGGTCCACCAATACCGCGATTTCAGCAAAAACTGAGGAACTATCCAGTCGATAATCACATACGTAAAAAACATATGCGCCGGGATAAACAGTATTGAATCGATTACCGCCCTGCTAAAACCCAACGCAAACGCTTCAGGCCAAGACATCCCCTTCTGAATCAGATAGTTGATAGGCAGAAAACTGTAGATTACGGCAAAAAACAGCATCCATGTCAGCCAGAACAAACCATGCCGGGCCAACCGATAGCGAGGCTGACTGGAGAAGACAAATTCTTTGTTCAGACGTTGCATACATTCGTCGTTTATCTACCCGAAAATAGCCAAACAGAGCGGGTTCGCCTATTAACCGGTCTATTAATCGACAAACGGCACGAGACTGTCGCTGAACAACGGTATCCATTGCCGAATAACCGTTTGTCGACCGTTCGCTGCTATATCCTCCCTGCTACGTGCCAATGGGCGATTATCCTGGCAAGCAATTGTGCGGGCTCATACTTTTGAATCGGTAATGAACAAACACCACCAAAAACACAAATACGATGAAAACTACCTCAACAATTCGTCTGGCCCTGACGGCCTTCCTCTTAACGTTCGCTACGTTCACCATACACGCTCGAAAAGTCGACGAACCCCTACTACCCCGCGACGGGTTTTGGGTTGTCGAAAGTCAGCCTAAAAGCAAGCAATGTACCGTTCGGTTTTATACTGAGAACCAGACTTTAATTTATCAGGAAACCATTAACTGTCGCCTGAATATAGCCCGCGCCCGCGTTAAGCGACAACTCAACGCGGCCCTCGAACAGGCCATGTTTGTCTGGAACGCTACGCACAAAATGCCAACCGAACGTCAGTGGGTAGCCATCCAGTTCGACAGCAAGTAAACAACGAATACAACGTAGTAAATGCCAAAGCCCAGACGCAAATCTGGGCTTTGGCATTTACTACGTTGGTATCAATTCAATTACTGTTTAATCAGTTTTATGGATTTCCGTTCGGTTGGCGTACTAACATTCAGCATTAGCAATTCCTTACTGCCGCTGAGCGGAATACGAACCCGCTCGACCGAAGCTGCTTCGCTGATGGTATGCTTGTGAAGCACGCGCCCCTGTGTATTGACCAGATTCAGACCAACCGGTCCGCCAGCCGCGCCCGAAATCTCGATTTCGGCCATTTCGCCAGCTACCGGGTTGCCCAGCACACGTACCGATAAGTTCAACTCGGCACCTATGCGCGCACCGGATGTCTGGCTACCACAGGCCGCCAGCCAGTTAAAACTATAGCTACCCTGATCTGGCGTACCCTGCTGAATGGCTTTCAACGTAATGACCGGGTTATCGGTATAAAGCGTTAATGAGTAGGGGCCCGATGCCGTAGTGGGCATCATCTCATTGGCTACCGAAAAACTGATCGGTTGACCATTTGTACCGCTATATTGAGGTGAAAAACTAATTGCCCGCGAATTTGGCCCGGCCGGATTACAGCTAAACAACGTAGCGCCTACAATCGCAAAACCAACCGAAGGCGGTGGCGTTGGATTGCTTCCGCAGGCGCCCAGCCAGTTGTAATTGAAGGTAGATTGCACACCCGTCTGCGCTGCACTCAGGATAATAACCGGATTATCAGTATACAAAGTCAGTGAGTAAGGCCCAGATGCGGTGGTTGGTAACAGCTCGTTGACAACCGAGAAACTTATCGGATCACTGTTCGTGCCGCCATAGGTCGGCGTAAACATCAACGCGCGCCGACCAGGGCTGACGATTGTACAGCTAACAGTAGTTACACCTGTAATTGAGAAAACACCCGAAGTTGGTGGCGTCTCGGTAATTACTTCCAGCGCTCTGTCGGCCTGAATAAAGCCAAAACCCGTTCCAAAATCAAAGCCTGCATCAAAACCCGGTGTAGACGGGTCATCCATATCCAACGCCGTCGATTTCAGCGCCGACAGGATGGCAGCCGGCGTAATAGAAGGCACTTTTTGCTTCATCAGAGCCGCCACAGCCGCTGCGTGTGGAGCGGACGCCGACGTACCAAAGAAATTCGGCTTCCCATCTCCTTCCGCATCAAATCCGAAAAATGTAGTGTTTGTCCCATCCACACTGGTAATTTCCGGTTTTTGACGGGTAATGGGTGAAGTAAGTCGGGTTCCATTCAAATCGAATAGAATGGGCGTTCCACCAGCCGAGGAGTAGTACTCTAGATTAGCAGTTGTCAACCCATTGTTAAAAGCGGGGGTATCACGGTAGTAAGCTGCGCCGGTTGAAATACACCGGCTTGAATTCGACTGACCAACAATGGTCGAGCTTTTAGTATCATGTTCTGTTGTAATCGTATAGCCATTTGTGAAAGCTATCCATTTGACTAACGATGGAGCGGGCCCAGTAAAGCGCCCAATAACCAACTCGAACGTAGCAGGTGCATTTGTGGGGTTAGATAAAACGGCGATTTCAACCGCATCTCTTTCTACATTGAAATCTAAACCGGATGAAAAAGGCTGAAACACGCCGTTTTTATAGACTAATAAATCCAGATCAGTCTCAGCGCCAGCCCCTCCACTCACCGAGAAAAAGGGATTATCCCACTGCAAACCAATATAAATCTCACTTTGCGGAGGTATCGTAACTGACTGAGCCACATCGCCCCCGCCAAAATTATGGGCTCCCAGATATGGATCGCTAAAGGGACCCGCGAAGGCAACTTCAGAATAAGCACTCTGGTACGAATCACGGCCGTTGTTAGCCGCCGACGAAAAATAGGTTACGCCACTATTGACTACCTGATCGACGGCTTGCGCGATAACACCGTCCTGAAAGTAAGGTTCGTCAAAGTACGATACGTCGTCTACAATAACCTGACAGCCAGCGGCTGCCAGATCCAGAATACCCTGCGCAAAATCCAGGTTTCCATCAAAAGCGGTATGAAAGGCCAAAGCAACATTTGGGGCTAAGTCATAAACCAGCTCCATCATACCCCGCCCTTCATCAATAACGTCAGCGGCAGATCCTGGGTAATCTTTCAGAACCTGTACACCCGTTGGCAGGTCGCCTGAAGCGACGCCCAAAGCTGCGCCACCCAGCTTGTCATACGAGTCGGAAAGGACGCCCACTTTAATACCTGTTCCATTGACACCGTAGGTTGTTCGCGCTACGTTCGTCCGTAGTGATGCATCGCCCTGCGAATTAACCGAGCCAGCACTATGCCTTGGTTTATAAGCAGGTCGGGCAAATCGTAATGGGCCGATAGTATTTAATTCACTCAGCCTATCGGCGGGTAAATAGCCGTATACATGATGTTTTGAAACCCGACCTTTTGCGAGGCCTAGCGCCTGCAACGACTGGAGCAATGCCTGCCCTTCTCCTTCAGAATTAGCGAAAGCATCAATGGCAACTCTATTGCCCTCAGTAACAAACAGATTTGCTCGCTGAAAACCATTGTTAGGTCGTAAGTTTCCATTGTTCTCTACCACTCTCAATAAGTCGGCTGAGATTTTGGCAGACCTGGCTTTCTCTTTTTCTGATGTTTGCGCTGTTGCACTAATACACACACTTAGCAGGGTTGCAGCCACTACAAAAAGTGTCCTGCACGAAGGTATCACTTGGGTCATAACTACTTGGTTTAGAATGCTGAGATGATAAGTAAAGAACTTAACTAAGAAGCTGTTACGTCAGAAAAAGCAACTGGAAATAATCACTTTTCTGCGCTAAATTTTGGGTTAAAGTAGAATAAAAAACTGTTTGTAACGTATTATTTCAAATATTTTTATTTCGTGCTATAATGCGCCATAATTCGTTCAGTTTAAATGCGTTAAAATGGACGAATAACTGTTTTTCAAGATAGCCTTACCTGTTCAGTAGGTATACCGATTAATTCTCTTTTGCGTAGATAATCATCATGTAAATCGAACGTAGTACAACAAAGTCGAATTCTGCTCATCTACTAAAACGTATTACCCTATGCCCTCAAACAGACGTACCTTCATAAAAAGCCTGTCAGCCGCTTCGGCACTGGTCGCAACACAGGGCATTGCCCGGCCACTCGTGCAGGCGCCGGCCTATATCCCGAATCTGAAAAAAATCAGCCCGAACGATAAAATACGTATCGCCACCATCGGTATGGGTATTCAGGGCAATTTCGATACGCGGGCTGCCTTACGAAATCCCGACGTAGAACTGGTGGCCGTCGCCGATTTGTACAACGGCCGACTAGAACATGCCAAATCGGAATACGGCAAGGACAAGGATTTGTTTACCACCCGCGATTACCGCGAAATTCTGACCCGGTCTGACGTCGATGCGGTGCTCATCGTTACGCCCGACCACTGGCACGATCACATTACGATTGCGGCCCTTAAAGCCGGGAAGCACGTTTATTGCGAAAAACCGATGGTGCAGCACCTCAACGAAGGCAAAGCCGTGATCGACGCCTGGAAAAAGTCGGGCAAAACAATGCAGGTAGGTAGCCAACGTATCAGCAGTGCCGCGTTTCAGGAAGCCAAACGGCTGGTGCAGGCTGGCGACATTGGTGCCATCAACTACGTCGAATCGAACAACGACCGGTTCAATGCCATCGGCGCATGGCAATATTCCATTCCGCCCGATGCATCGACCGCAACGCTCGACTGGGACCGTTTTCTGGGCGACGCGCCGAAACGTCCGTTCGATGCCACTCGTTTTTTCCGCTGGCGGAACTACAAAGATTACGGTACGGGCGTAGCAGGCGATTTGTTTATTCACCTCATCACCGGGGTCCATTTCGTTACCAATACGCTGGGGCCAACCCGTATTTTCTCGTCAGGTAACCTGGCCTACTGGAAAGATGGTCGCGACGTACCGGATGTGATGTCGTGCATTATGGATTACCCAAAAACCGACCAGCATGAAGCCTTTCAGATGGTGCTACGTGTCAACTTCGCGAACGCTGGTAAAATCAGCAACGTAACGCGCATTATCGGCAACGAAGGCCAGATCGAGTTTTCGGAGAATAACCTCATTATGACCAAGAAGAAACTTCCGATGGCGCCCGGTTATGGCAACTACGATAGTTTCTTTACGTTCACGGAACCAGTGCAGCAGGAATTTGTGCGGCAATACGACGCCAAGTACCCACCCGATACACGCAAATCTGAACCAGCTCAGGAAATAAAATTCGACGCACCGAAAGAAGACGACGCCCACGCCAAACACTTCGCCGATTTCTTCGACAATGTGCGCAAGGGTAGTCAGGGCACGGTGGAAGATCCGGTTTTTGGGTTCCGCGCGGCCGCTCCCGTACTAGCCTGTAACGAAAGTTATTTTGAGCAGAAAGTAGTGTACTGGGACCCCGTTACCATGACGCAGAAAAATCCGGCAGCCCCCGGCGCGAAATCCTCGAAGAAGAAACCGGCTACGGTCGCGAAAGCAGTAGCGAAGAAATAGGAGAAACGTTCTGCAAAAACTATTAGCACGGTGATACGTTGATTTTATGGTTTTCGCCAACACGGTGTGAAATCCTAAACTCAACGTATCACCGTGCTTCTTTTTACTACGTATGCAACTTACCGTTACGCCCGAAAATCTGCTTGAGTGGATAGCGCTACGTGCCAATCTGGTGCCCATTCCCCTACTTCACGCCCAGATTATGCCCGTATTAGCCAAAGCCGTACTCGAAGCCGCCGATAAAGGTATCTTCGAAGCGGCTCGTTATGGCTCCAAAACGCTTGCCGAACTCAACGTAACGCTTCAATTAAATGAGAAAGCGCTCGGTGAGTTAATGGGTTTGCTGACGGCGATGGGCTATTTCAACTTTCGGAACAACCGATTTACGCTCACGCGGATGGCTCGCCGGTTCACGCTCAGCGATGATCCTCGCTCGGTGCATGGGCTGATTGTGTTCAACAACCGCGTTACGTGGGATTGGATGAATCATCTCGGCGAATATCTGCAAACCGGCAAAGGCATTCAGTACCACGATACCTTCACGCCCGAACAGTGGCACTATTACCAGCTCGGCATGGTAGCGGCCAGCAATGCCGAAGTGAGCGAATTTGCTCGGCGGGTTCCGTTAACCAAAACGATACGTTCCGGCAACGTAGCAACCATGCTCGACATTGGTGGTTCGCACGGAAATCATGCGGTTGCGCTTTGCCGAAAATATCCAGCCTTAACTGCTACGTTACTCGATCTGCCTCAAGCCATCGAACAGGCCGCTCCGATGCTGGCAAAGCAGCAAATGGGTAACCAAGTCCAGCACCAGGTCGGCAATGCGTTAATCGACGATTTCGGTGAGAATGCATTCGATTTAGTGCTTATGTCGAACGTAGCCCATCACTTCACGCCTGAAGAAAATCAGGACGTAGCAAACAAAGTGGCGAAAGCGTTACGTCCAAACGGGCTCTTTATTATCAACGAATTTATCCGGCCCGACCTATCGTCTCCTCCCGAACTGGTGGGCAGCAGTACTAATTTGTTTTACGGATTGAGCAGCACCGCCGGTAATTATTCCATCGCCGAGATTCAGGCGTGGCAGCAAGCGGCAGGGCTTGCTACTCACAAGGTTGTCTGGTATCGAACTATACCAGGTCGGGCGATGGTCGTCGCGAGGAAATAATGTTGGCTCAATTCCACAACGTACCATCCAATCCTAAAACGATACCCATCCACAGTCCAATGAGGAATACGAATAAGCTCAGTACGTTGATGGCTATTTTTTTCCAACCTTTCTGGAAGGGTAGATAATTCGTGAAGTAATAAAAAGCACCACCACAAGCACCAGCCAGTGGAACAATAATTAACGGTCTGACCATCCAGAACTTGGGCCAGTCTGGGTTAGGATGGTTCACGTTGGACAGGAAAAAGCAGATTAATACAAGACCTATTGCAGCACCAAACAGTGCTTTTTTGCTAAGCGATGCGACATCGAGCGGTTTCAGTTCGTACATGTTCGTTTTGTTCTAGAAGTTTCAGACAGTCAAAGCCCTTAAAAGTACTTTGTAATTCAAAGTAAGTGTGAATTTTTGATTTGAACAAATCCCTTACAGAATTTTTTTGTATCATGACAAATAAGATTTACGTAATACGTGTTAATTCCACTCATTTACAGACTCTTAAATGCTTGTGGTTATTACTGATTTTATAACTGAACTAACTCCAGTCAGGTTGTTATTGGTAAAATTCAACTGAAACGACTATAGCAGAGAACAACAATGCTTCAGCGGGAAAGCTACCGGAAACGCCCAATCCAGCTTTGAAAACGCTGGAACCCCTGATCGGCAAATGGAAATTAACCGGCGACGATTTAGCCGGTGAAGTAACTTTTGAATGGATGGAAGGTGGCTTTTTTATGATCCAACGCTTCGATCTCGTTCAGGCAGGAAGGCACGAAAAAGGGATCGAGTATACAGGCTTTGACGAAGAAACACAGACGCTACGTTCTCGACTGATGCAGACAAATGGAAGTAATTTCACCTACACGTATCAAATCGAGGGAAATGAATTCTGGTACTGGTTTGGGTATAAGGGGTCGGACAATTACAGCAAATCGACGTTTAGTGCGGACGGAAATTCCTACTCAGGGCGTTGGCAGTGGTCGTTGGAAAACGGCGAAGCCGGCGGCTATTCTTACGTAGCAACACGTATCGAGTAACTGACAGTAGGCGCATCTGGCTAAGTTAATGCGCACGATGAAATTTTTTATAGTTAAAAAGCTACCGCATAGGCCTTCGACAGGCTCAGGGTGACTGGAAACTTGACTTTGTTTCCCTGAATGAATTTAAGTTTCCAGTCACCCTGAGCCTGTCGAAGGCCTATGCGGTAGCCAAATTTATATAAACCAGTATGAATCAGCATTATTGACATACAAAATCTCGTAGTCGGGTTAAGTTATTAAGTCGGACTACTGGCTATTCATGGCGGCTACAAAAAATAGTATGCTTGCATAATAATTTGTCTTAGATTTGTAATTATTCCAGCAGCGAATCAGTTATTCGGGTAGATTCCTGCCAAACCAGTAATCAAGATAAACATGGATGCATACATTGTAGCCGGATACCGCACTGCCGTTGGGAAAGCTCCTCGCGGAGGTCTCCGTTTTACCCGCCCCGACGATATGGCGGCTGAAGTTATCAAGCATTTATTAAGTCAGGTTCCCAACCTCGATCCGGCTCAGGTCGAAGATCTCATTGTGGGTAACGCCGTTCCCGAGGCTGAACAGGGCATGCAGATTGCCCGATATATTGCCCTGCTATCACTGCCAAAAAGCGTTCCGGGTATGACCATTAACCGGTATTGCGGCTCAGGCCTGGAAGCGATTGCGATTGCATCGGCCAAAATTCATGCCGGGCTGGCCGATTGCATCATTGCCGGAGGTACCGAATCGATGTCGCTGGTGCCTGTAATGGGCTGGAAAACAGCATTGAATTACGAAATAGCTAAAACACATCCCGATTATTACATTGGTATGGGCCTGACCGCCGAACAGGTAGCTCAGCAATTCAAAATCAGCCGCGATGCCCAGGATGAATTTGCGCTCGAATCGCATATGAAAGCGTTGGCGGCTCAGAAAGACGGCAAATTCACCGACGAAATTGTACCGATTAACGTAAGCGAAACGTATTTCGATACAGAAAGTAATAAAAAGAAAACCCGCGAGTGGACAGTAGCGCAGGACGAAGGCCCGCGTAAAGACACCAGCGCCGAAGGTTTAGCCAAACTGAAGCCTGTTTTTGCGGCCAATGGTTCGGTAACGGCTGGCAATTCGTCGCAAACATCCGATGGAGCTGCTTTTGTCGTCGTTATGTCGGAAAAGCTGGTGAACGAGTTGAATTTACAGCCCATCGCCCGGTTGGTTTCGTATGCCACGGCTGGTGTTGAACCCAAAATCATGGGCATCGGTCCAGTAGCAGCTATCCCAATTGCCTTGAAAAAAGCTGGTATAAAACAGGACGACATTGACCTGATCGAACTGAACGAAGCCTTCGCGGCCCAATCGCTGGCCGTTATTCAGGAACTTGGTCTTGATCGTAGTAAAATCAACCCGAACGGTGGCGCTATCGCACTTGGTCACGCACTCGGTTCTACCGGCGCTCGTTTATCTGTCCAACTATTGAATGAAATGCGTCGTCGCGACCAGAAATACGGTATGGTTTCGGCCTGCGTTGGTGGCGGACAGGGCGTGGCTGGTATTTTTGAACGCCTTAATTAGCAACGTTTTAACTTATAACGTGCTCGTATTCAAACGACAATCCGGCCACGTTAAAAATTCTTAATAGTATGCTTGCATACTAATTTTAAAGTTAGTTTCTTTGTAAACGAATTAGTATGCAAGCATAACAATAACACAGATCATGATTGCAACCGAACCTAAAGCCTCTATCAAGGGTGGCGAATTTCTCATTAAAGAAACGCAAGCCTCACAAGTATTCATTCCTGAAGAATTTACAGAAGAGCAACTAATGATTGCGGCTACCTGCCGCGAATTCCTGGAACGCGAAGTCTGGCCACGCCTGAATGAAATCGATAATGCCAAGTCGCCGGAACTGATTTCGTCATTGATGGACAAAGCGGGCGAGCTAGGCCTGCTAGGTACGTCGGTGCCTGAAGAGTACGGCGGTTTCGGAACGAATTTCAATACGTCGATGCTGGTGGCTGAGACAACGGGTGCTGGTCATTCGTTCTCGGTAGCTCAGTCGGCGCACACCGGTATTGGTACGTTGCCGATTGTGTATTATGGCAACGACGACCAGAAAGCGAAATACCTACCAAAACTGGCAACGGGCGAGTTCAAGGCGGCTTACTGCCTCACCGAACCCGATTCTGGTTCTGATGCTAACTCAGGCAAAACGAAAGCGATTTTGACAGAAGACGGTAAACACTACGTTCTGAACGGTCAGAAAATGTGGATTACCAACGGCGGATTTGCCGATGTGTATATCGTTTTCGCCAAAATTGAAGAAGGTGGTAAGACCGATAAAAACCTGTCGGCGTTCATTGTGGAACGTACCTACGAAGGCATCACGATGAACGAACCTGAGCACAAAATGGGCATTAAAGGCTCCGATACGCGCCAGATTTTCTTCAACGACGTAAAAGTGCCAGTTGGAAACCTGCTGTCGGAGCGGGAAAACGGCTTCAAAATCGCCGTAAACATCCTGAATATCGGTCGTATTAAGCTTGGTATTGCGGCTGTTGGGGGCTCCAAAGAAGTAATTAACGATGCGGTACGTTACGCTAACGAACGTAAACAGTTCAAAACTGCCATCGCCAATTTTGGTGCGATAAAACACAAAATCGCTGAAATGGCGATCAAGGTGTATGCATCCGAAACAGCTTCGTACCGGGCGGGTCAAAACATCGACGACCTGATCGAAGACCTCAAGTCGAAAGGTACGGACGATGCACAGGCTAAACTGAAAGCGCTGGAACAATTCGCCATTGAATGTGCCATCATGAAAGTTCACGGCTCCGAAGTTCTCGACTACGTAGTGGACGAAGGCGTTCAGATTTACGGCGGTATGGGTTACTCAGCCGATGCTCCGATGGATCGGGCCTACCGCGACGCACGTATCAATCGCATTTTCGAAGGCACGAACGAAATCAACCGGATGCTGATCGTGGATATGCTCTTGAAGCGTGCCATGAAAGGCGAACTTGACCTGATGACGCCCGCCATGGCCGTTGCCAAAGAGATCATGTCGATTCCCGACTTCAGTACTGATGAGGAAGAAGGCGTGTTCATTGCTGAGAAAAAAGTGCTTCGGAATCTGAAAAAAGCCGCTCTAATGATAGCCGGTGCCGCCGTGCAGAAGTTCATGATGACGCTTTCCGACGAGCAGGAAATTCTGATGAACGTAGCCGATATGGCCATCGAAATCTACGCAGCGGAATCGATACTGCTACGTGTCGAAAAGCTCATCGGCATCAAAGGCGAGGAAGCCGTTACGTTGCAAACGCAAATGGCACTCGTTTACCTGCACGAATCCGTCGAAAAAGTCAATAATGCGGGTCGGGCAGCCGTTACGTCCTTTGCCGAAGGCGATGAACTACGCGGTATGTTGATGGGACTGAAACGGTTTACGAAAATTGAGCCGATGAACTTGAAAAACGCCCGCCGTCAGATTGCCGACGCCATTATTGCCGAGAATCGATATATTTTTTAAGAAATACATCAACAGCTAAAGGGAAGAAGCCAACTCCGAAACAGAGTTGGCTTACTTTTTCCTCAGCTATTGAACCTGGTACACAAGGTACCTTCTTCAATTCTTCCTAAGCCCAACTCCGCTTAAAAGCCCAGTCGAAGTCGGGCACCGGTCTGGTTCGTCAGGCCACCGCCACTCCCATAACGTAGCGTTTTAACTTCTGCTACGTAGCCAGCGGGCAAACTGATCGCATGATTGAGTTGTACTCCATCACTGCCTGTAGGCACCACTCCACACGACCACACAGCAGGGTCACTCCAACTCCCTGATTTGACGGTAGTAATAGCTCCGTTAGTATCCCGGCAACCAGAGCCGACCACTCGTAACACAAAACTTGTACTCACACTTAACCCTTGTGGATCTGTACCTGTAACCGTAACCGAACTTACTCCCGTCGAACCAGGAACACCACCAATCTGAACAGGCGGGCTAAAACTCATTCCAGTCGGCAAGCCACTCACCGTCAGGCTAAGACTGTGGGGCGACTCGTTGTCGGTGAAGGTCGTCTGAGGAATCGTATAGCCAAACTCCTCTCCTACTTTGGCGGTCTGGTCGGTGAGCGGCTGATTCACCCGAGGTGGTGTATTCGGCTGCGGGTTCTGGCAAAAACTCAACCAGTTGTAAGTAAAACTGGCTTCGCCCGCGCTACCCGTCTGCCGGGCTTTCAGCACAACCGTTGGATTATCAGTATAGAGTTGCAGACTGTAAGGCCCCGACGCGGTCGTGGGCGACATTTCGTCCTGCACCCAGAAACTGATCGGCTGCCCATTGAGGCCACTATATCGGGGATTGAAGCTGATATCATAGCGATTAGCCGCAATCTGCGTACAAGTGAGCGGACTTACTCCCGTAATGGCGAAGGGCGCACTGGCCGTTGCTGAAGAAGGCAGTACCGTCATGCCGAAAGTCATGGTAGCACTCAGCCCGCCCGGATCGGTAGCCGTCAGCGATATGGTGGACGTACCACTTACGGAAGGCGTACCGGAGAGCGTAGTCCCCACCAGCGTAAGTCCAGCAGGTATGCCACTGGCCGTCAACATCAATGTCTGGGGCGTCTGTGCATCACTAAACGTATTACTCAGACTCAAACTGAAGGGTTGCCCCTGAATAGTCACCTGATCGGCGACGGGGTTAGCCAGCGTGGGTGGTGCGTTGGTAGCAGAAGGATCGACCACAGTGAGTACAAAGGTGGCAACTGCAGTAAGTCCGCCGGGATCGGTAGCCGTTATGGTCACCGAACTTACACCCGCTACGTTGGGTATCCCACCGATCTGAAATGGTGGCGTGAAGCCCAACCCGGCGGGTAATCCCGTAACAGCGAGCGTTAGACTTTGGGGAGATTCGTTGTCCGTGAAGGTCGTCTGAGGGATCGTGTAGCCAAATTCCTGACCGACGCGGGCAGTCTGGTCGGTAAGCGGCTGATCGACTCTTGGAGGTGTGTTGGGTTGCGGATTTCGGCAGATAGCCAGCCAGTTATACGTGTAATTGACCTCGCCCGGCGTGCCTCCCTGTTGTGCATGAAGAATGATAGTCGGATTATCGTCATAGAGTTGCAGCGTATAGGGACCGACATTGGTAGTAGGAAATATCTCGTTGGCAATCGAGAAACTAATCGGCTGTCCATTGCGCCCGCTATACTGCGGAGTGAAGCTGATAACGTAGCGATTACTGGCAATCTGCTGGCAGGAATGCGAAATGACCGCAGAAATAGCGAACGGAGCCGATATCGTTACGGAAGCCTGCGCCGAACAGATACCTATAGTACCCGTGACCGAATAAACACCTTCCGAACTGACCACGATGGTGGACGTAATTGCCCCCGTATTCCAACGGTACGTAGTAGCTCCGCTGGTAGTGAGCGTAGCACTCTGCCCAGGGTTAATGGTCAGAGAAGGACTTACGGAAACAGTAATAGAAGGCGGGGTATTATCCTGACTAACCTGCGCCGAAAAAGTTGCAGTGCAGCCGTTAGCCCCGGTCAACGTAACGGAATACGCACCCGCGCCGGTCACACTGATCACCTGCGAAGTGGCCCCGGTGTTCCAGCGATACGTACCACTACCTACCGCCGTTAAACTAGCCGTAGGATTGACGCAGGTTAACGTAGCACTACCTGGTGAAATACTCACCGACGGCACGCTGTTATTCTGGAAGACTTGTGCTGAAGCCGTTGCCGTACAACCATTGGCAGCCGTCAACGTAACAGAGTACATTCCGGCGGACGTAGCACTGATAGTAGGCGTAATAGCACTCGTATTCCAACGATAGGTCCCACTACCCACCGCCGTCAGACTAACCGAGGAATTGGTACATGTCAACGTAGCACTGGCAGGGTTGATGGTCAAATTAGGTACGTTATTATTCAGGTAAACGGTGGCGGATGTAGAAGCGGAACAGCCGCTGGTTGATGTTAATGTAACGGAGTATATTCCAGCAGCAGTCACACTGATGATTGCGGACGTAGCGCCGGTGTTCCAGCGGAAGGTGCCGTTGCCTGTCGCCGTCAGACTCGCAGCAGGGCTTGGGCAGGTCAACGTTGCCGAACTGGGATTGATACTCACCGACGGTACACTATTATCCTGAAACACCTGAACGGAGGTCGTCGCCGTACAACCATTAGCGTCCGTCAAAGTCACTGAATAAGTCCCCGCTGACGTAGCGCTGATCACCTGTGAAGTGCTCCCTGTATTCCAGCGATACGTACCATCTCCCACCGCCGTCAGACTGACCGTGGGGTTAGCGCAGGTTAACGTAGTGCTGGTCGGTGAAATGCTGACTGATGGGATAGTTGTGTTTTGAAACACCTGAGCCGTGGCTGTTGCCGTACATCCACTAGAAGCCGTTAAGGTAACGGAATAAGCCCCCGCCGACGTAGCAGTAATGGAAGACGTAGTAGCTCCCGTATTCCAGTGATACGTCCCGTTGCCTACCGCACTCAAGCTAGCTGTGGGACTAGTGCAGGTCAACGTAAAACTCGATGGATTTATGCTCACTGCTGGTACACTATTATCCTGAAACACCTGAACGGAGGTCGTCGCCGTACAACCATTGATCGCCGTCAACGTAACAGAGTATATTCCGGCGGACGTAGCACTGATCATGGACGTAATGGCTCCGGTATTCCATCGGAACGTACCGCTGCCACTGGCCGACAGGATGGTAGAGGAATTGGCACAGGTCAACGTAGCACTGGCGGGGGTAACAGTAACGGTTGGTATGCTACTGTCCTGAAATACAGTTACGCTAGCTATAGCCGTACAGCCACTAGCGTTAGCCACAATCACGCTATAAGTACCCGGCTGATTAATTACAAACTGGCCTGTAGTATTACTCTGCCCATTGCTGAGGGTGTAGCTTGTACCTCCACCGGCCGTTAAGGTCAGGCTGGTTTGAGAACAGCTTAGGGTTGATGATGGACTGACAGAGAGGGTAGCTGTAGGTAGGCTACTGACCGTCAACGTAGTAGTTGCCTGCGCTATCTGGATGTTACTGTTAACTGTCAGCGTAAAATTTTGCCCACTAGTACTACTGGATATCAGGCTCTGACTGAACGTATTACTTGTTGATGTACCCGTAACCGGATTACTGCCATCTGTCAGCGTGTAGGAATAACCACCGCTTACATTGCCGACGGAAGCCGTAAACATTACCGGATTTCCTACACAAACTGCGGCCGGATTAGCCGAGAATCCTGTAATTGTAGGGGCCGTATTGATGACGGTGACGACCACACCTGTTGTCGATGAACAGCCCCCGGACGTACCAGTGACCGAATAGGGACCGGCCGTACTTACGGATATGGCCGCCGTATTTTGCCCGCTCGACCAGCTATACGAACTCGCTCCCGACGCCGTCAACGTAGTACTGCTACCCGATGTAATGGTCAGGCTGGGGTTGGCTGTGATGCTTACTGCTGAGCCCGTTGCCGTTACACTCACCGTAGTGGTGCTCTGAGGGCCGCCCAATCCAGCAACCGAAACAGTGAAGGTCTGTTCACCGGGCGCCGTTAATGTGGCTGAAACAGCGGACGTATTGGTAGCTGACAACGTAGCACCCGCCGGGGCTATCCATGTGTAGGAAAATGGAGACGTACCACCATTGGCCGTTACAGAAAGAGCCACCGTGCTGCCTACGCAAACCAAAGTAGGTCTGGCAACAACATCTAACTGATTGAACTTGAGAACAAACGTATCATAAGTTCCCCCAGCTGACAGATTGAATACACCCGAACCGGGATCAAAATCAGCCGAGCCCTCGAAAAAACCAGTTGTGTGTACATCACCCGATTTATCGACTGCGATTCCGTTACCGGTATCAAAACCAGCACCAACCAAACTGCTGGCCCGGGCAAAATTGCCCGATATATCCAGTTTGCTGATAAAGATGTTACCGCCACTACTACCGCCTTCTGTCAGGTCGTATACGCCCGGTCCAGGGTCAAAATCGGATGTACCTCGAAAACGACCAGTTGTATAGACATTCCGTAATCCATCAACCGAGATCGAATAGCCTATCCCCCCCAGATTCCTGGCCCACACGAAATTTCCCGCTGCATCGAGTTGACTCACAAAACCTTTTACACCACCTGTTCCGGTGAGATCGAATACGCCAGAGCCAGGATCAAAATCGACGGTGCCGTTCAAAGTGCCTGTGGTGTAGGCGTTCCCCGCTCCATCCACAGCTATCGAGAAAGCCGCAATTCCACCCTCCAGCAATTTCACCCACGCGAGGTTACCCGAGGCATCGAGTTTAGTGATGTACATCGCCCCCGTCGAAGTCAGGTTGTTTACACCTGGGCCGGGATCAAAATCCGTCGTGCCGGAGAAAATGCCTGTGGCGTACACACTTCCCGTTCCATCCACCGCAATTGCGTAGCCGAAATCGTTACTGGTATCTCCCAAACGATACGCCGAAACGAAATTGCCCAATGCATCGAGTTTGCTCACAAAAATGTCATCATTTTGAGGAGTGTTGGCCAGCGTTACTGCACTCAGGCTGTAGACGCCCGGACCCGGATCAAAATCGGTCGTATAACTGAAAACGCCGGTCGTATGAACATTTCCGGAGCCATCAACGGCAATCGAATAGCCATCAACACTACCATTTCCGGCCAGCGCTTTGGCCCATACCAGATTGCCCGCTGCATCGAGTTTACTCACAAAGGCGCCTTCGAGTCCTCCCGCAGTCAGGTTGAATACGCCCGGTCCAGGGTCAAAGTCCACTGTTCCGGAAAAATGACCCGTGGTGTAGACATTCCCAGACCCATCTACCACAACGGAATTAGCCGCGTCAGAACCAGGACCGCCTATACGCCTGGCCCATAGTAGATTACCAGCCACATCGAGCTTGCTCACATACATATCGATATCGGTTGCTGTCAGGCTGAAGTCACCTGGTCCGGGGTCAAAATCGACTGTACCATTAAAGAAACCAGCGGTGTAGACATTGCCCGCGCCATCTACCGCGATGGATTTTCCCGAGTTGAAACCGCCCGCCATTTGTTTTGCCCACACAAATGTTTGTGCATAGGCAGCGGTTGTCAATCCAACCCAAATCAACAGTCCAATGCAAATCCGAAAACAGTCAGACCAATAAAGCGCATCACGAAAGCGTAAAAATGAGTTCATACCAGTAAAGAGCTGAGGATAACATGAAAAATAGACGCAAACAGCCAACTGAATCGATAGCCGATTAACGGTTGCCAATCAGTATCCAACTGCCCCGGAGCAGTCGGTTAACACAAAAATTTTCAGCAATAGATAGCTCGACAGACCACCCTGGCCTCGGATGGTTGAGCATGACAAAAGTGGAATCAGGCTAGAGGAAAGGCTGCGCTTATTGTTTCAAAAACTTGGTCTATTGTCTCACGATCAGGAAAAGCTTATTCTATTATTGCATTTGTATACGCTATTGCTTTATACATACAATACACGATGCAGAAGGAGAGCCAGAAAAGGGTGTTATTAATTACCGATCTGATGGGTAATGATACTGGCGCAGAATGCCTTTGAAAACAGGATGAGCGTGGTAAGGTTCAAAAAACGTTACCACCTTCATATCGCGGTAGATGTAGCCTGCATCAGCCGCTTTTTTAAGATAATACAACGAGCTATCTGACTGGTTCAGACCGGCATAGACAACCGCCCGATTGTAGTCGATGCGGGGAGTGGTGCTGGCTAGCCCACGAAGATAAGCCTGTGCTTTGGATCGATTGCCCCGTTTAGCCTCACAATACATCAACGCTGGCAAATTACCGTTGTCGTCGGGGTTCAATAGCAAGGCTTTTTGAAGATCAGTCACTGCCCGGTCATAAGCACGCTGACTTATCCAGAATCTGGAAATACCTGATTGATAACTGTATGACTGTTTAAAGAGTACCTCCCCACTCTCGATGCCCGCCCGTGCTAAGTCGAACTTACGGGCATAGGCGCAATTAGCGATATGCCCACCCATGAAAACCGGATGGAGCGGGTCGAGCGCGATAGCCTTGGAACTATATTGAACAGACTCATCGACCCGCCCTATAGCCCTGAGTAACAGACTATACCAATAATTGATCTGGGCATCGTTTGGGTTGTTCTGGAGCGCGATTTTAAAGGCGTTGCTGGCAGCCTGCCACTGACGCGTATCGAAATAAATGGTCCCTAAAATTCCGTAAGCTGTACTATTCCCCGGATCGATCCGTATAGCCGTCAGGGCAAGTTGTTCAGCGATTTGTTTATTTTTTGGAGGTTTTATAGTGTCTGTTTCAGGGAGCACATAATAAGCCAGCGCTTTCAGCGCATACGCTTCGGCAAACGTAGAATCGAGGGCCAGCGCCTGATCGAAGCGGGTTATACTTTCCAGTACGTCGCTTTTCACACGGGTAATCACCAACTGGCGGCCCTGCAAAAAATGGTTATAGGCAACCGTATTTTTGGTACGTGCCAACTCTAATTTCTCACTAGATGTAGGTTTGTTTTCCAGGTTCAACTGTTTTGCTACGTCCTGCGTAATTTGATCGGTGAGTTGAAACACGTCACGGTGCGCTACGTTGTAGTTTTTAGTCCAGATGAGCCGGTCTTCTTTGGCGTCGATGAGTTCGATCTTCATTTGAATCTGCTCCCCGGATTTCAGCACTTTCCCCCGCAGAATATTGGCAACCCGCAGGTCATCACCAATTTGCCAGATACTTTTTTGCGTATTTCGGTACTGGTCGGACGATGAACGGGCGATGACGCGCAGATGCGGAATAAGCGAAACGCCGGTATGAATATCCTCCATCAGCCGTTCGCAGATGGGGTCGGTATCGGGCGAACCCATGTTAATTAAGGGCAGCACAGTAAGCGACGTTTTGACGTCATCAGACGGCCGGGCATCCGATTGAACATACGTAGTGATGAAAATAGTCAGTCCTAAAACCAACACGATCAGGAGAAAACCATACAGTACCCAGCGGTTTGCCCGCTTTGACGAAGAATGGGAATCAGGAGGAATTGCTACGTCTGGCGCTGCCAGTACGGGCGGCAACATAGCATCAGGAATCGTAATCGTTTCAGGAGTTACTACGTCAGCCCCGTTCGCCGGAGCCTGCTTCAGCCGCCGGAATTCGGTTGGGCTGATGGCGAATGTTTCGGTAAAATATTTACTGAAATTCTGAGGATTATTGATGCCCACCCGGTCGGCCACCTCCGAAATACGCAGATTGGTATTGGTTAATAATTCGTTGGCTTTTTCCAGACGAACTTTCCGGATATACAACGTAACAGACAGGTCGAACTGATCTTTTACAATCCGATGCAGTTGTGCCCGACTGATCCCCAACTCCGTACAGATGGCGTCTACTGAAAACGACGGATTATCCAGATTGGCATCAATCAGTGACTTCAGTTTAGGAATGAACTCGCCCTCGGAACTTATCATGGGTTAGCTGGAACATCCATCGGCCTCAACCATGGTCTATTTTTAACAGATCAATACGTCGTTAACGTGGGGCATGGATTATCAGCAAGCTAACTAGCTGATTTAAAAAGCGTAGGAACGAAAAGATACGGAGATTTATAGAACCAAGCAACAATATTTCCATCAACGATCACATGTCAATTATGGCGTTTCTCACGTTCCAATCGTTTCACAAACGTATCGAAACGGTCTGGTGCTACGTTCAGGTCGATACGTTTGTGAGGATTGGTGAAACCAGACACGATTGTTACGTCCGATTTAGAAATGCCAACTTGTTTAGCCAGATAATCAATCAGATAGGCGTTGGCTTTGCCGTCCTGTGCGGGTGCTTTGATTTTGGCCGTAAGCTGACCAGCCGCATCGTAAAACAATCGGTCGATTTTGCTACCGGGTTTTACTTTCAGATGCACGATCATGCTGGTCAGACGTTGACGTTGTAATTCAGCGTGATTTCGTCGCCAGTCATGCCCCGGAATCCCCAATTATGCGCCGGGCTCTCCAGAATGCAGATTTCCAGATCGGTTACGGGCAGATTCAACTGCGTACTGATACGTTCGTAGAGAAGATGAATAAACTTCTTTTTTGTGTCGATGCTACGTCCTTCCATCATGATAAACTCCAGAATAACGTAGCGGTCGGAAGCTGTGGCGGGCCGGAAGAAATCTTCGGGTTCGAGACAGAAAAATCGGTGGGCCCGTTTGTTTGGCGGAAACTGTAGTGCATCGACCACGCACGAATGAATAACGTCTGAAAGTTGCTCCCGAATTGGAAGCAAGTTCAGACGTTCTCCATAAATTTTCACCTGACTCATATGGTCTGTGGCTTCAACTGGCCAGCCAGCACCGCGATTCCTTCGTCGAACGAATGCGGATCATAACCAAGCACCGTGCGGGCTTTGTCCAGAATAAAGCCGGTTCGCGGTGGTCGGCGGGCGACCTGCGTGAACGTAGAAGCGTCGGCTTGGGCGATAAGCGATTTGTCGAGGCTGAAATAATCGGCGGTTTTGATGGCCATTTCGTAAGGTGTCAAAACCTCTTTTCCCGAAATATTGAAAACGCCTTCCGCCTGTTTATCAGCAATCAGGTAACATCCTATCGCCAAATCTTCGGCTAGTGTGGGGCTGCGCCACTGATCCGTAACGACTTTAATATTTTTGCCATCTTCGAGCGATTTTTTCACCCAGAGAATAATGTTGCTGCGGCTCATGTCGTGGGCAATGCCATAGACAAGCACCGTGCGGGCGATGGCCCATTTTATATCCGAATGCCGCACTACCGATTCGCCGGCCTGCTTGCTCCAACCGTAAAAACTGATCGGATTTGGCTCAGCCGTCTCGTCATAAGGGCCAGCCGAACCATCGAAAATAAAGTCGGTTGATACGTGTACCAGAAACGCTCCTGTATTTTGGCAGGCTTCCACGATGTATTCAACGGCATGGACGTTTTGCGCCCAGCAGGCATCCTTCTGGGTTTCACACTTATCCACATCGGTCATGGCCGCGCCGTGGATAACTGCGTCGGGTGCTACGTCGCCGATTACGTCGAGCACTTGTTGACGGTCGGTAATATCCATCGACCGATACGTATAGCCATCTGTGTAAGGCAGACGGTTATCGCCCCGCGCGGTGGCAATTAAGTCAATGTCAGGTTGTTTGGTTAATAAATCGACCAGTTTTTGGCCCAGCAAGCCATTAGCGCCTGTAATCAGAATGCGTTTTTTCATAAGTGAGAAGCTAGCAGTAGAATCAAGATATCAGGAGAGCTCATGTACGTATAATTGACTATTCTCCGATTCAATACCTCATGTTTAATACTGGTATTTATACTGTTTTGTGATTTTCTTTTTCTTCACCCAATCGCCGGTCATACTTATTCGAACGTTTTTATTTGGGCGATCCATTTCGTTACGTGGTTGTTTGGCAATGCTATCCACAACGGCGATTCCGTCAATTACTTCGCCAAAAACGGTGTAATTTCCATCTAAGTGTGGCGCACCGCCCAGTGTTTGATAGACCTTTTTCTGTTCATCGGTAAATACGCGCCCGCTGGCACCTCTCGCCTGACCGCGTTCAATTTGTTTCTGCAATTCATCGGCCGTCCATACACGCCCCTGCACTACGTAGAACTGGCAACCACTCGACGCTTTTTCAGGATTATTATCGCGAGCTGCGGCTAGAGCGCCTTTCTTATGGAACAGATTCGGCACAATTTCAGCCGGTACTTTATAACCAATATCGCCATTACCAAGCGGTTCACCGTCTTTGCTTTTTTTAGAATTCGGGTCGCCCCCCTGAATCATGAACAGCGGAATGATGCGGTGAAAAAGCAAACTATCGTAGAATTTCTGGTCGACCAGTTTGATAAAGTTTTCCTTATGCTTCGGCGTCTGATCGTACAGAACGAGCCGCAAGGGGCCGTATTCGGTGTTGAGTGTAACCAGATAATCTTTTTTCTTCCGATTCTGGGCTACGGTCAGGAAGGGCAATAAAATGAAGAGGAGTAACAGTTTACGCATGTTTGGTGATGGAGTGATACGTTACAATTCTACCCGATTCTGGAAGGCATCTTTCAATCGCTGGTCGTGGGTCACAACAATCAGGCTGGCGCCGATCTGCTCCGACTGATCACGTAGCAGTTGCACAACGCGATCTGTGTTCATATCGTCGAGGCTGGAGGTTGGTTCGTCGGCCAGAATAACACCGGGCTGATTCATCACGGCCCGAGCGATACTGACACGTTGCTGCTCTCCCTGACTGAGTTCGTTTGTTTTTTTATTCAGATGATCGCTAAAACCCAGTTGATTTGCCAGATCGCGAGCGCGATTTCTATCCTGTGGTTTTTTCGCTAAATAATTCGCCATCAGCAAATTATCAAGCACCGAAACCGAACTCACAAAGTGAGGTTTCTGATAAATGATCCCAACGTGCTGAGCGCGAAATGCTGCTGTTTGGGCCGCGCTGAGTTTCGTCAAATCGGTCTGGTCGATAACTACGGAGCCGCTTTTAGGCTTCAGCAGTAGCGCCAGCAAATGCAGAAAGGTGGTTTTACCCTTCCCCGAACTTCCCAGAATCAGCAGGGCTTCGCGGTTGTCGCAGCGTACGTCGGGAAACGTAAACTGTTTTTCAGGGCTGTATGCAAACGTAAGTTGGTTGGTTGCCAGCATCGTATTCAGGCGAGTATCCACAAAAATAGGCAAAAGTTGTAATTTTGGCTTGATAGTCGTTAGTCAATAGTCATCAGAATACTATTGACTAATGACTGTTGACTATCGACTAACAACTATTCATTTGAAACGTATCGTTCTGTTTGCTTCTGGTTCGGGCTCGAATGCGGAAAAAATTGCCCTTTATTTTGCCGATAATACGCAAGTCGACGTATCACTGATTGTTTCGAACAATCCGAAAGCTGGTGTTATCGAGCGGGCCAGACGGATGCACATTCCTGTCTTATTATTCGATCGTACTACGTTCTACGAAACCAGTCAGATCACGCAACTTCTTTTGAATCAGAACGTTGACTTGATTGTGCTGGCTGGTTTTATGTGGCTGATGCCAGCCGAACTGGTACGTGCATTCCCGAATAAAATCGTTAATATTCATCCGGCTCTTCTGCCTAAATTTGGCGGAAAGGGTATGTACGGGCACTACGTTCACAAAGCGGTAGTAGCGGCTGGCGAAACTGAATCGGGTATTACAATTCACTACGTTAATGAGCATTACGACGAAGGGCAGATCATTTTTCAGGCCAGTTGCCCGGTTTTGCCATCGGACACGCCCGAGGACGTAGCACGCAATGTACAGATGCTTGAACATACGCATTACCCGAAAATAGTGGCTGACGTACTAAAACTAAAACATGAATAAGTCTTTTTACCATCAATTAATAAGAAAAGGATTGCTGTCGCTACTATGTCTAGCGGGATTAGTAAGTTGTTTTCAGCCTGTTGTGTATCTGCGTAACAAGCGTAATTACCCGGTCGATGTGTTTTATGACAACCAACGGCCCGATCGTCCATTCGAACCATTGCAGGATTTGGAAGTAAAGGGGGAGGTGCCGCTGAAAAATCACCAGTCGGCCGACCGCCGAATGATTGATCGGGGCAACGACATGGAACAGAAGGATTTAATGCTGGCTCGGCTCACGATGCAAGCGAAAAAACTCGGTGCCGATGCCCTGGTTGATGTAAAATACACGTACTACACATCCATAACCGACAATGGCTACATTATGAAGGGCTTAGCCGTGAAATACAAGCGCGAAGTCGATACAACCCAAAAATAAACCAGCCGCTAAAAATTTAACGGCTGGTATTACGTGGACATCTTGTCCGCACTGTATATAACGTGACTATGCGGACAAGATGTCCGCCTTACAATCACTTCACTTCTTCGTAGTCAACATACTCTCCGTCCCCAAAGCTTGTATTACGATCTTTTTTGGGGCGGTTATCTACCCGTATATCACCTTCGCGACGCGCGTCGCGAACATTGCCGTTACGTTGTTGCTCTTTCACCAGTTTCCGACCGACGAGCAGGTAAAACACAAACCGACGTACAGGCGGTACAAACAAAATAATCAGCGTGATGATAAACAGATATTTGAGTAACATGTCAGCGTATTGTTGATAGTTAGTTAACGCCAGAGTACCTGATTTAGTTTGCCGATACGTCCGGGCGGTTCTAATCGGGGTTGACTGGTCGGCTACCTAGATAAAAGCACATTTCCGAAAACTTTACTACTGTCCGTAAAGCGCTTTCCCGGCGGCTTCGTATTTATCGCCGGGCGACCACTGCGGGCGCGTAGGCCGGTCGGCAATCAGGCGGGCTGAGTGGGTATACGCCTGACAGAATCGTAATACGTAATTGAAATTCAGCGATTCAGGGTTGTCGATAGCCTGATGGTAATATTTGGCGATTTCTCCATCGAACGACCTGAGACCCGGTGCAAAATCAGGTGCGGGAATTCCTTTCGCGGCAAAGCTCACATTGTCAGAACGGTCAAAAAGCCCTTGTTCGGGCACAGGATCGGCAAATACGCTCAAGCCAAACGCTTTGGCGCCGGCTTCAATTTCGGCTTTGGCACCGGTACGTTCCAGTCCAATAACCGACACAATCGTAGTATCGCTGTAGCCTGCGCCATCGGTGTTTAAATCAAAAATGGTTTGTTTCAGTGGAACCAGTGGATGTTCGGCATAATAACGGCTTCCCAACATCCCAACTTCTTCACCCGTCAGGGCCAGCACCAGAATCGACCGTTTGGGGCGCTGTTGCGACAACGCTTTGGCGGCTTCCAATAGAGCTACCGTACCGATGGCATTATCGCGTGCACCATTGAAAATACTATCATCGGGTTGATAACTGCCACCCTGTCTGCCAACGCCTACGTGGTCGAAGTGAGCCGAGAGCACTACGTATTCATTTTTCAGTTTGGGGTCGGTGCCTTCGATGATACCCGCTACGTTGGCCGATGATACTGCCGTGGCTGGTCGGCCCGAGCTACGTAACGTAACGGTTTGACCAGCCTCTTTCATTTGTTTATACTGATTGTTGGCGTTGTTGAGCCAAAGATGCAAAACGGGTTTACTACGTCCGTCCGAAGCAGAAAGGGCTACCTGTTCCTTGGTAAAATACTGATTGACCATGCCCCACGGAATCGATTCACTGTAAAGTTCAATCAGAGCAGTGGCGCCTTTTTCGGCAGCCAGTTTTCGTTTTTCCGCCGATGCCCGAAAGATTTCACCAGGGCCTTTAGCTTCCGGCGAACCACCTTGTGCCACTACGATACGTCCTTTTACATCTCGTCCTTTATAGCCATCGTCACCGTTAGTCAGGCCATAGCCCACGTAGATAACTTCACCCGCTACGTCGGTAGGTTCGCCCGCCATAACGATCAAATCTTTGCCCAACTTCAGCGTGTCTTTGCCAATAAGCATTGAGGCCGACGTAGCGGCTTTCACTTTTTCTAACTCAACACGCTGAAAATAACCCAATTGATTTTCAGTAGTGATAGCAGGTTTCAGGCCCAGTTGTCGGAACCGCTCAGCAATGTAGCGGGCAGCAACCCAGTTCCCCGGTTCTCCGGTACGGCGACCCTGTAATTCGTCGGATGCCAGGAAGCGCGTATGAGCTTCTACGTCGGCCCGGCTCATGGAAAACTCGGGCAGTTTTGGGGTGGATTTAGTAGGTCGATTCTGCGCCTGGACTCCAAACAATATGAGAGTCAACCCGGTGAAGAACGTAGTGGCAGTGAGGGTTTGCATGATAATGTTAAGTCTGGACGGTAAAAATACGAAAAATGCATGGGCCTTTATCGTTCCGGCCAATTGATCGAATTTGACTACTTTCGCGGACTTTATGGATTCTGGAAATCTGTAAGGTCTGGTTGTATATGCCGTCTGATTCACTAAAAAAGCTTTCCCGCAACGCTGATAGAACCTATTTGCTCATTGCAACAGGGCTTTTGGGGTTATATATTCTCCCTTTTATCCTGCTTGGCGAAGATGCATACGTAACAATCCACGACAATCTGGACAGCGATTTTCTGTATCTGCACCTACTGAAAATTACGCGCACCGCCTTCGATTTTGATCTCAATACGGTGATTCCGAACGTAATGAGTGGTGGGCCGTTCAAAGGCATTCCACGAGCGGCACTACGTTCGGGCCTGAATCTGGAAGTGTTGTCGTTCTGGCTGATGCCGCCCTACGTAGCACAGGTTGTCAATTTTAGTGTGATTCATAGTGTCGGGTTGATGGGAATGTACGTATTGCTCAAACGCTACGTTCTTCCCGAACCGGACTGGGCGTTCGTTCGGGTTTCAATTGCTTTCTTATTTGCGCTAATACCTTTTTATACGGTTCATGGCGTATCAGTAAGCGGTCAGCCACTGCTGTTATTCGCGTTTTTGAATCTGCTAACGTATCAGGCCCGCTGGACCGACTGGCTTATTATTAGTCTCTTTCCGTTTTATTCATTTTTTGTCTGGGCCGGGCTTTTCATCTGCGTTGCGCTGGGGGTGATTGGCATAGGGCATGGGGTTTGGGCCCTAGAAAGAAAGGGTTTCGGGCGATTCAACTGGACGTATTTCGGCGGGCTGGTTTTGCTGAGTAGTCTTTACGTAGTATGCGAGTGGCAGATGATTTATTCGTTTCTGGCACGAACTTATGTTTCGCATCGAACGGAGTATGACTATGCACGGCTCATGCCGATTACAGTGGCGGAAAGTCTGCGCAAAAGTTATCACTTGTTTGTTCAGAGCCAGTACCATGCGGGCGCTTTCATTACGGTCTGGATTGTTCTGGTTGCTACGTTGTCGGGTCTGCTAGCCTATTTTCGACGTAATACGAAGCATTTTTGGCAACTGGCGGCACTGCTGATAAGTATTGGAATTATTTGCCTGATCAACGGATTTTACCGGTTTCCGGCCGTCTGGATGAGTAAAGGTAGCCTTCTGCAATCGTTTCAGTTCGATCGGTTTTATTTTTTATTACCCCTGCTCTGGCTGCTGTTGTTAGCCGTCGCGCTTCGGGAGTTTGGCCCCAGGAGTTATTTAAATGGCCTGTTTCTGGGGGTTCAGCTGGTCGTTATACTGGCAGCCAACAAAGAATTTATCGCGAACGTCAGAAAGCTAACTGGCTCACCACAGAACGAGAAATTTCCGTCTTATCAGGCGTTCTATTCTCCTCATTTATTTGGGCAGATTCGGGATTATATTGGGCAACCTCAATCGGCATACCGAGTCATTAGCATTGGGATGCATCCGGCTGTTGCGATTTACAATGGGTTCTATACACTTGATGGGTATCAGAATAATTACCTGCTGGCTTATAAACATGCCTTTCGGCAAATCATCGCGCCTGAACTAGCGAAAGGTCGTGCGGAAATGAGGACGTATTACGACGCCTACGCCTGTCGGGTTTACCTTTATACGGCAGAATTGGGAATGAATTATATGTTCGGAAAAACACAAAATCGTTCGCTTAATCATCTGCAAATCAACACCAAAGCGTTAGCTGCTTTAAACGGGCAATACGTTATCTCAGCTGTTCCGATACGTAACGCTACCGAAAACCAACTTCACCTCGAAAAAGTATTTGACGACCCCACGAGTTTCTGGCGCATCTGGTTGTACAAAGTAGCATAGGGCATAGGGGAAAGGGCATAGGGCACATCACACGGGAACTTTACACCCTATGCCCTTTCCCCTATGCCCCATGCCCCTATGCATCCGTTCTCCGCCACTGCTGACGGGCGAAACGCATGAACGTATCGGCTAAGCCTTCGCTAACGCCTTGAAGCTGAATGGAGTACAAATCCCGTTCGATGGTAAGCCCCTGTACATCAAGAATTTTCAAAGTACCGGCGCGTAATTCATGCTGAACGGCAAAGACCGATACGAAAGCCATACAGCGTGAACTGCTAAGATATGATTTGATGGTTTCGGTACTGCCTAACTGCATTTCGACAGTCAAATCCGTAAGACGTAGCCCAACGCCACGTAGCGCGTGTTCAATGACTTCGAGTGAGCCAGAGCCGCGCTCTCGAAGTACGATCGGAATGGTTTTTAGTTCGTCCAGCGTAATCTCATCGCGGTCGGCAAGCGGGTGGTCGGGGCGGCAGATGAGCACGAGTTCGTCTTTCACAAACGGCGTGTAGCGAATATCGCTGTGATGGGTCCGCCCTTCCACCAATCCTAAATCAATATCGTCATTAAGTAATTGTTGCTCAATCTGTTCGGTATTGCCACTCAGGAGCGAAATCGATACGTCGGCCGATTGTTCATGAAAACGTGCCAATACGGGCGGAATAACGTACTGCGCCACCGTGGTGCTGGCTCCTACACGTAACGTACCGCGCGACTCGCCTTTCAGCGCGTTCATGTCGAATTCCAGTTGACGATACGTTGCCATAATACTTTCGGCGTGACGTAGCAATACGCTTCCGGCCGCTGTCAGGCTAATCTGGTTCCCTCGACGGTCGAAAAGAGCCGTACCGAAATGATGCTCCAGTTCCTGAATGTGTTTGGTTACGGCAGGCTGTGTTACGTATAATTCCGCAGCTGCTTTGGTGAAGCTGAGTCGTTTGGCAACAGTGTAAAAGACATTCAGGCGGAAGTCGAGCATAGGTTTTGAGCGCTGGCTGGAAACGGTACGTTGAAGAAACCTCGGGTTCGTAATTTCTTTAAAGGTAACATGGCTACTATTCTGACCAATCATTCGAACCAAAAGACTGCGTAATAGCATACCTCAAATTTCCGGAATACGTATTGCCTGAGCAACGAGAGCCGAAAATAGCGGACTTGCTACATTTTACTGAAGGATTTTTTAGGCAAATTTGACTCTATTCATACAGTTGACTCCTGCCTTTTAAACATCTTCCAGATCGTAAAATAGTAACTCCTGATTATTTGAAGATTTATAATTTGGAATCAAACGAAAGAAGAGCCAATTATGCAGATCAAAATTTTTGGATTCCAGCACATGCGTAAACTCCTGGTTCGTAATGCCCGTATCATCAACGAAGGGCAAATTACCGAAGCGGACATATTGATCGAAAACGGCTTCATTTCGCAAATCAAATCGGGGCTTTCGGATAAAGACATAAATCAGATTATCGACGCTGACGGTCAGTACGTATTACCAGGCGTTATTGACGATCAGGTTCATTTTCGGGAGCCTGGGCTGACGCATAAAGCTACTATCCATTCTGAATCGCGAGCCGCCGTAGCGGGTGGGGTTACCAGCTTCATGGAAATGCCCAACACTGTGCCGAATGCACTGACGCAGGAATTACTTGCCGATAAATACGCGATTGCGGCCCAACGATCGCTGGCAAATTATTCGTTTTTTATGGGTGCGTCGAACGATAATATCGACGAAGTGCTACGTACCGACCCAAAAACCGTTTGCGGTATCAAGGTTTTTATGGGTTCATCAACAGGTAATATGCTGGTTGACAATGAGCGCGTTCTGGATGCCTTATTTCGACAAAGTCCGATGCTCATTGCTACGCACTGTGAAGATGAGGCTACTATACGTAGCAATACCGAACGCTACAAAATCGAGTATGGTGATTCGGCTACCGCAGCCCTGCACCCACTGATACGTAACGAGGAAGCTTGTCTGAAATCATCGTCACTGGCCGTGGCGCTGGCCCGGCAACACAATGCTCGTTTACACGTATTGCATATTTCTACGGCTGACGAACTGGCTCTATTTACTAATCAATTGCCACTTACGGAGAAACGTATCACGGCTGAAGTTTGCGTTCACCACCTCTGGTTCGATAGCGACGATTACGCTACGTTGGGTAATCAGATAAAGTGTAATCCGGCCATCAAAGCTCGGCATCACAAAAAAGCGCTGATGGCGGCCCTGATGGATGACCGCTTGGACATTATTGCTACAGACCACGCCCCTCATACTTGGGCCGAAAAGCAGCAGAATTACTGGCAGGCTCCGTCTGGTTTGCCATTGGTACAACATCCACTGCTGCTGATGCTTGAGTTTGTGAATCAGGGTAGGCTTTCTCTGGAAACAGTTGTTCGAAAAATGTGCCACGCCCCTGCCGATTGCTTCCAGATTGACCGCCGTGGTTACGTTCGGGAAGGCCATTGGGCTGATTTGGTTCTCGTTGATTCCACGCAGTCAACTGTCGTTTCGAAGCAAAATATTCTTTATCAGTGTGGTTGGTCGCCGTTAGAAGGGCATACGTTTAAGAATTCGGTAACACATACGATTGTATCGGGTGAGTTGGTTTATAAAAATGGGCAATTTTTAACCAACAAGGCTGGTGAGCGATTAGCCTTTAGTCGATAACCGTATAAATTTTTTAGCTGATTTTCTTGCAAAAAGAACGTAGCGGCTCGTATCTTTGCCATCCCAATACGGGGAACGTACTGCCGAAGTGGTGAAATTGGTAGACACGCACGTTTCAGGGGCGTGTGTCTTTACGGACATGCGAGTTCGAGTCTCGCCTTCGGCACTTTGCAACAGCCTGTAAGTCAAGTACTTACAGGCTGTTTTCTTGTCATAGCTTCGATAATGGCAAGAAAATGGCAACTTTTTCTCAATAAACAGATCACGCCATCGCCCGTGAAATACCCGTTTAAAGAGCCATTTATCTCCAAACCGGAGGACAATGACCTCACCAAACAGTGGGTGGTCGAGTATGGCATTTACTCGGAGCGTGAGCAGAAGATAAAACGGAAACGGGTAGTGCTGAAAGGCGACACCGTCGCCGATCGGCTGAAGGATGGCCGCGAGGTTGTCGGGCTGATCAAACAGAAGCTTAAAGCGGGTGCCTGCGTGGATCCACAGGCCAAAGCGCCGGAGGTCCTCGTCCGGGACCAGGCTGATCAGGTGGGTGGCCATACCATGATCCGGCAGGCGATCGATCTGTATCTGGCCTATAAGCAGAAAACCACTTCGGTCAACTCGTGGCGTACGTACCGTTCCAGCCTGCGCCTGTTCAAACAGTACCTGCTCGATACGCCCGGGCTGAAGAACGTAACACTGGCGAACTTTCACCATGGCGACGCCCTGCATTTTCTAGACCAGGTGATTTTAAAATACGGGCTGACCAATCGGGGCCATAACAACGCCAAAGATAACGTCGGTATGTTTTACCGGCATTGGCTCAAACGGATCAACCGGCCCGGCAAGCTGGCCATCGTGAATCCCTTCGACGATATTCAGGATAAAACTACCCACACCAATAAACACACGGCGTTTACTGATGAGCAGCGGGAAACCTTTAAGGAGATCTGCCGAAAGGAAAACGAAACGAATCTGCTGCTGTTCGTTCAGTTCATGTTCTATACGTTCTTTCGGCCGCGTCAGGAGCTGCGCCTGATCCGGGTGGGCGATATCAAAGCCGATACGATTTACGTCAATGCAGAGGAGGCCAAAGATAACGAGGGGGCATACATTGAAATCCCTCCTCCCCTACAGGCGCTCATCGAGCAGTACAAACTACGGACGTATCCACCCCATTTTTACGTATTTACCCACCAGGGTGTACCAGGTAGCGAACCAGTGGGCCCCGACTACTTTTATCAGCATCACGTCAGGATCTTGGCGAAACTAGGCTGGAAGGGTAAGTATGATATGTACAGCTGGAAACACACCGGCGTGATTGCGCTCTGGAGTACAACCCAAAATATTCGATTGATTCAACAACACTGCCGGCACTCAACGGCCGCGCAGACCGAAGATTATTTGCGGGATCTGGGCATTATCGTCCGGCATACCCAGATTCAGGATTTCCCGGAATTTTAGTCTAATAATCCATACACTCTTGTGTCTAAACGAAGAAATAAAAGTACCAATATTCTATAAACTCTATACCAACTATGATTAAAACAAAGTCAGAGGAGTAGCAAGGACAAGATGATAAGATGGAGCAAGATAAAGATCCTCTGCAATGGGTTATGACATTCTTAAGCTAGAGCAACTATAGTATTGTCCTTAAAAAATTGGTTTCCTTCAACTGTTAGGTACGTTTATTTATAACTACCTTGGATCTACATAATCTATTCTAGTTCAATTATGAATTCTACACCGACACCCACATCAACTCCGCTAGTTCCACTTCGGGCTAGTGAGTTAATTGACATTATTAAAGTAACGAATACAAGTCGATATACCGACTTTTATGAAATAGCCCCAAATGGACAATATAATATAAAAATAAAAGATGTTGAGATACTAGACCATGTTACTCTCGATGGTAATATTATCACCTCAGATTTTTTATCTATTTGGAATTGTTTATTTAGGGAAGGTATTACGTTTTTTGGAATAAAATTAAAACAACATATTTCTATTTCAAATAGTACGTTTGAGGGACAATTCTCAATTCCAGACGGTGTTTTTAATGGAACATTCAGTACCTCTTATTGTAAATTTAATGATGGATTTGTGATTGCGGGAGGAACGTTTGACGGAAAATTCTTTATTTCTCACAGTGTGTTTAAGAAACATGCCGAAATTACAGGAGGAACTTTTATAGAAAATTTTTATATTTCAGACAGTAGCTTTGCCAATTTATTAATTTCTGGAGGGGCATATAACAAAGTTTTTTCGCTTCAAAATATAAGAGTGGCAGATTCTTTTCAAATTGAGGGAGGGATATTCAAAGATTATATATCTGTTGCAGATAGTTTTATCAATATTTTGGGTATCCGGAACCTGAAGGAAAAGACTTTAATCTCTATACCAAACAGTGTAATTATAAATTCACTTCATATCAAGCACACTATTTTTAAAGACTCTTTCATTCGTATATATACGGAGGTTAATGAACTAGCATTTATCGATGTATTAAACTTTGGAACAATTCTCTTTACAGGATGTACATTTAAAAATTATCTCCACACCTTTAATTCCTCAACGGAAGAAATAGTAGATGATAAAATTAGTAAACCTAGCTTAAAAATAATAAACAGCGATATTGGTAAAACAACTTTCATCAACTGCGATCTATCCAGCTTTGATTTAGACTTTAATAGTTCAAAAATTACCGAAGTTTTCGTTACTGGAACCAGAATGCCTAGAAAAATTACTACGGAATTAGCTCTAAATCACTTGAACTATCATCAGCATCAGTTAGGTTATAGCCAGATCAAAAAAATATATGAAGCCAGGGGTGATAAGGTTGAAGCCAATCGATATTATGCCAAAGAAATGCAGGCTTATCAGCAAACGCTGTCGTGGAGTAATTGGGATGATTTTTGGGAAAAGCTCAATCTTGGGCTTAGTAAGATATCCACTAATTATGGCCAAAGCTGGCAAAGGGGATTAGGAATGACCCTATTTGTAGGCGCAGTATTCTATACATTCTACTGCTGGTCCCTAGGCTTTTGGCCAGCTTTGTTAGATGAAAAGTCATTCGAACGTTTTAGTTCGTTATGCACTTACTATTTAGAATTCCTCAATCCCATCCATAAAGCAGACTACGTTGCTGAGCAGTTACTTAGTGATGATTTATTAATTGAAAAAGTTAAAGTACCTGGGTGGGCACGGTTCTGGGAGGGTATTAGCCGGATATTTATTGCTTATTTTGGCTATCAACTCGTCCAAGCCTTCCGTAAACACGGCAAATCAAGTGGTTAAATTAAGGTGATGACTTCTACCTGCACATTGCCAGTATTCAGAAATATCTGGCTAAAATATAGTAGATTATAACCTGCTTTGCTTAAAAACCCGCCACGTTTTACCGTTTTCGGTGTAGCGGATGAAGCGTAACGTTTTGCCGTCACCAGACCGCTCTGCTGTACAGTAAGCGGTTTCGGTGCGGCTGATTTCGATTTCCTGACTTGGTTGGAGTTGGTTAATTGTAGCGTCTAACTGGATCATGGTGGTATTAGTTGGCGTATTCAAAACCTGCTTTTACTAAGATGCTGGCGTCGCGGTTGGAAAGTACCCAGAACCGGCCGTTATCGCCTAAAACAATTGCCCATTTGGAAGGGGAGTCGCACCGGCTGATGTAGCTGTTGGCCAGGCTGATCTGGCTGTATTCCATACGTAGGCTGCGGGTGGCTAAAATGGTATGGGCGGTCATGTTTTTGTGCGTTTTGCTTGAGACAAACCACGCACTTCGTACCGGCACACGCAAGTCGTGCCGGCACTATTTTCTGAGGAATGATCGTGTGGCCCGGAAACGAAAAAACCCGGCTGAAGTGGCCAGGTAAACTCGTATATATTGTACCGAAAAGGGGGTGCTGCCTGACCCGCTGCTAAGATTATCCGCTCAACGGAGTGCTCTCTCTGGTCCATTATAGACACAGAGACGGGGGACAGCACCGCCTACTCGACCAGTAAGGCGGCACCATCCTCCGTTGAGCGTAATAATTAATCTTAGCGAGGCAAAATTACGCAAAAAAAGCCATTTGGCTGGGCAAGAAAATGGCCGATAATCGTAAATTGATGGAATCTGAAATTGAGCCCCGAGTCCCTAACATGGGCGTGGTCAATTTGCTCCGGGAGGGCAAAACGTTCTCCTTTACTGATATCATGATTCTCTGGTACCGTTGTCAGAATTACGAAATACTGGAAACGTATTTAGACAACGCCGACAAAAACCATATACCAATCTGGGCGGCTGAGGAGCAATGACGGAAAGGATGAAAGGTATTTATCTTGGGCTTAAATCAACCACTAAATAGTTTATTTAGGAACTAAATAGTCGATTGAAATTACCTCATGCTATTCACCAAATTTCTGTAATTTTCTGTTCGCCTTATTAATTCATTTCGATAATAATTAAAACTACTTCCGAAAAGATTACCAGCACGATTGAGTGGCTGAACTAATTCATCTTGGGCTACAGTATTAATACCAATTTTCTTATCTAAAGTATTCACGATAAATGCGCTGTCGCCTTTTATATTTTCATAGAATATACGTATAGATAAATTATTTTGCTGTTCTTCAATCTTTTCCATAACGGCTAACCATTTGTTCAATAACGGCTCATTTTCTTGAAGTGCAGGATTGTTTAAATTGCTTCCTAATAAAGATATAATTTTCCTTGACCAACAATTAGGACCTATGTAGTTAGCGACGTAAGTATTTTGTAGAGTGCGATTTATATCTCCCATAATCTGTTGAACTTTGCCAAACTCGACAATATCACTAACAGACTTAGCTGCACGCTCTATTTTCTGGATTGAATACTGCCCTTCAGAGACTGCTAAGTTATTTTTACTGATTTGCTCAAGCCGAGCGTTTAATTTAATGTCATCATTTCGTTTCAGCTTAGCTAATTCAAATTGGAGTTTATTTAAATCCATCTGTTTAACAGCTAACA
The DNA here is from genome assembly GCF_014699005.1 of Spirosoma profusum. Lineage (GTDB taxonomy): Bacteria > Bacteroidota > Bacteroidia > Cytophagales > Spirosomataceae > Spirosoma > Spirosoma profusum. The sequence continues at coordinate 296,608 of NZ_JACWZY010000003.1, read as the reverse complement.
TGCTGTCATTATAATATTTTTCGTTTTGCTGCTCAACTGCTGACTTTGTGAATTCGAGTTGTTTTACTGCCTGTAAACTATCATTTGAATATTTTTGATCAGATCGCCTTGTATCAGCACTATCGTTTACCGCTTGCTGATTAGCAATTTGTTTAGTCAATGCTATTTGATCGTCCCCTAATTGTATTTGATAATAGATTGCCACTGCTGCTATTGCAGTGGCGGGTAATACTCCAATCAAAGCGTTTACTATTGTTGCCTGAACCGACGCTTTCTCGTGCCACTTTTGTGCCATTCTATTATTAATCAATTGATTTTACTCCCCATTACCCCTAAATACCTATAAAGCATTATTGAACTGCTCCTGAGTCAAGTATACGAAATACGTCATTGCCAATATTTATACCTCGATGCTTAAGATATTTATACAGCGTAGTCTTCGAAATAGTCAGCCGTTTAGCAATCTCCTGCACCGAATACACATTTTCCCGATACATACTTTCAGCCACCCGGGCGGTTTTTTCAGCTTCTTCCGATAGTCCTTCCTTCCGGCCCAGCTTTTTCCCCTGACGCCGGGCAGAGGCAAGGCCTGCCTTGGTACGTTCCCGGATCAGCTCCCGCTCGTATTCAGCTAAAACGGCAAATATTTGAAAGGTGAATTTACCCTGGGCGGTGGTCGTATCGATCGGGCCGTTCAAGGTAACCAGGCCAACGCCCCGGGCCTGCAGACTGGTCACCAGCTCCACTAGGTTGGGCAGCGATCGGCCGAGCCGGTCGAGTTTCCAGATCACAATCGTATCACCCTCGCGCACGTGCTCGAGTAAACGGGTAAGCTCCGGTCGATCAGCCTTGGCGCCACTCGCTTTTTCCTGATAAATCTTGTCACAACCTGCCGACTTCAGCGCATCGAGCTGGAGGGATAAATTCTGATCCTGGGTAGATACCCGTGCGTAGCCAATATTCATAGCATATAATCCCCTGGTTCATTGTAAATCAATGCACGTTCAATCCGCTCTTGTTCGTGATGATCCCGAATCGATTGCTGATATTTAGCTGCACTGTCAGCCGCTTCATAGGTTTCAAATATTTCAACCTCATCCCGTTTAGCTTCCTGACGTGTACAACGTGCTGCCCGAAGTTTCCAAGTATCGGCATCAACGCCAACAATCCAGCATAGTCTACTTTTCATGAGTTTACCAGTAAAATGTTCCAGGGTGTATTTCTCACTTGCCATGATCTAAAGCGGTATCTATGGCTTTAACAAAATCGATTAACTCAATCAGATCTTCGCGCTGTAACGTAAGCGATCCGATCTTAAAACCGCCATCACTATACTGAGTAAGTATAACGTTTCCTACGTTTCCCTCACCTTTTGATAGATCAAATTGACCTTCTTTGCTTTCCGGCTCGTGGCCACCTTCTAAAAGGTGATCAATTATATCCATGATAGTACGCTTAATTGAATTTTGAGCGTTGTCCTGTTTGCATAAACTCAAAGGCATCATCCCAACTGTCGAACTTAGGGTTCACATACGTGAATTGGATTGGTACCGAGACATGATAGCGACCAGTAAATCGAAACAACTCTGCATCGAATTCTCGTGCCTGTCTTTCCAATTCTTCCGGACTTGGTTTATCGTTTGGAGTATCACTCATTTCAATAGCTGAATTGCAATAAAGGGAATGTCTCTTTCCGGTAGTGAACCATATCATTATAGACCTCACTCCACGCTGAGTAAAAAGGACTATCAACGTTAGGCATGAATAGTCCGTAAGGCTGACTGTAGATTATTTCCTCTCCAGCTTTCATAGTGATGCTGTCTAGCTCCCGCATGTAGAAAGCCACTACATGAGAAGTCCGGTAGTTTTCAGCCTGCTGGCTTATATCGTTTGACTCCTTTTTAGTAAATAGGTGGCTTGCCTCCAAGAATCTATAGGCCATAGGTCGGAAATCGTTCAATTAATCATCTACAATATACGCATTCATTGAACTTAATAAGTGAACCGATTAAATGAACGGCAAAAAAGAGGTTTAGGCGGAGTCGGGCTGCGGCCGGAAATCGTCCAATTTGACGGCCGTTTTACTGAACGCGCGGTCTGGCTTAGTTTTTGCCCCTGACTACATAGCCTCTTAATCTGACCGATGTTTACAGCACTACCGTTTGACAATCAACTGGAATCTTACCCACCTTTGCGCATTTATACCCCTGATGGTCGGGCGTGGCTGCCATTGACCCATATTATTTATCTGGAGGGTTCGGCAAATTATACCTGGTTGCATACAGTGATGGCCCAACCCTTTTTGGTGGCCTACACGCTCAAATGCTTCGAGGATCAACTACCACCAACTTATTTTCTTCGAATCCATCGGCACTACTTAGTGAATCGACGGTTTATAGCTCAAATTGACAGCTATGGAAAACAAGGGGAGGTATGTTTAACGACCGGCCACCGTCTGATCGTCTCCCGACGACGCTTTTCCTGGTTAAAACAATTGCCCTTTTTTGAGCACCTATAAAAAATCCCCGGAGCTGCTCCGGGGATTTTTAGTTTAGTTTAACGAAAGGCTTTTTCGATCCACCAGCTTTTCCATCTCCTGAATGTAGTGTATCGATTCGGGGATCATAAACAGCTCCCATTCCTCCTGCCGGATCAGAAACACCTCCAGCAATAGGGCTTTTCGACCCGGTATGTTTGGATCTTCCATTTCGGATATCTGGGGTATGTTGCCAATAAAATAGATTGGCCAATCCTCGACAGGCGTGTCATCATCGCCGACTTTAATGGGGCTGGCATAGGCGAAACCGTGCACCTCATCAATGGAAATGTCGGGATGAATCTGGGTGGTGATCTGGCGCGACGGATCGTCGTAACGCTGGAAGCGAAGGTACTGCTGCATGGGCTATCTGGTTAAGAATTTCACCCAAAAGTTACCGAATTATATGTTTTACTTGCAACATATATAGCAAAAATATATTATAGCAGTTCTAAATCAGTTTGGACCTAAAACTGCCATTTGATGTACGGATTAGTCGATGGGAATAACTTTTACGTAAGCTGCCACCGGGCCTTTCGGCCTGATCTGGAAGGGGTACCGGTTATTGTTCTCAGTAATCGGGATGGCAATGTGATTGCCCGTTCGAACGAAGCCAAAGCGCTGGGCATCAAAATGGGGCAACCCTTTTTTGAAACCAAGGAACTGCGCCAACAGCACGGCATTGTCGTATTTTCGTCGAACTTTCCCCTCTACGGCGATATGTCCAGCCGGTTAATGAGTCTATTGACCAACTTCGTGCCCGATGTGGAGGTGTACAGCATCGATGAAGCCTTTTTGCAACTGGAGAATTTCTGGGGTCTGTATCCAACCTATCAGGGATTAGGGCAGGACATCCGGACGAAAATCGATCAATGGCTACGGATACCGGTTGGCGTTGGGATTGCCCCGACGAAAACACTGGCTAAAGTGGCCAATAAACTGGCGAAGAAACGTTCGGAACTGAACGGCGTGTGTGTACTGGAAACACCCCAGCAGATCGAGGACGCCCTGGCTAATTTTCCGGTCGAAGATCTGTGGGGCGTTGGGCATCAGTCAGCCGCCCGGCTCAAGCGGGAAAACATACGTACGGCGGCTCAACTGCGAGATACCAATGATGACTGGATTCGGCAGATTATGACCGTAAACGGGCTGCGTCTCGTACACGAGTTGCGGGGAATGCCCTGTAAATTACTGGAGGTAACACCGCCCCCTAAAAAATCAATCGGTTCCGAGCCAGGCTTTGGCACGGTGATTCCCGATCTGGATACCATCGCCGATGCCTTAACGTCTCACCTCACCCGGGTAGGAATGAAACTACGCCGGAGTGATCAACTCGCCGGAGCAGTGACTATATCCTTACGTACCAGTAAATACCGAAAAACGCCGGGCAATGGGTTAGCCGCCAAGCAGTACAGTAATAGCATCACCCTGAATTTGCCACATCCCACCAGTGCGACGCCGGAACTGCTGGGTTACGCACTTACGGGCCTGAAAGCCATTTATAAAACGGGCTATCAATATCAGAAAGTGGGCATTCTGCTTACCGATCTGGTTCCTGAAAGCTACCGGCAGAAGGGCGTGTTCGTGGAAGGCCCCGACGAACGGCTGATTAAGCTGGCCGGTGTTGTTGATAAGGTCAATAAGCGATTTGGCCAGGATAAACTCCGGCTAGCCTCCCAGATGTACAATCCAGAATGGCCTTATCAGCAAAAATACCTGTCACCCCATTACACGACTCGCTGGGAGGATATACTGGAGGCTATGTGATTGCTTCGGCTACCCTGTGATTTATAATCGACTATCGAACTTATACGAAATAAACTGGCCCATTTTAACCAGGTCGATATGTGGATGTCGCGGATTAATCAACAGGTTACGTTCAAGGGGATTAATCACCGATGGCACGCTGAAAGCAAGCGAATTACCTGGCTCAAGATAGGTTGCTAAAAACTCCCTGGCAGCGAATGGATCTGGGTCGGTATCCCAGCCGACTGGTAAATCAGGAAGGACAAATTCATGAATGCACTCTTCTGGAACAAGTAATTCCACAAAGTTAAAGGCTGTCGTGGCCAATAGTGATCGCTGTGGACTGTGTACCAGCGTCTCCAGAATAGCTAAAGAACTGGAATAAGAGGCATACACTAAGGGGACTCCTCTATCATTCCAGCGTCCGCCCGCAATGCTGGCTCCTTCGCCTTTTAATGTAAATGGGTTGTATTTGGGTTTTTGTAATCTATATACGAGAAGCATCGACTGAGTCTAGTCTAAGCTTAACGCTATCCATATACGCCGTACTCAATTCGCTCCAGAATCGTTTTAACCTGATTGAATCCAGTGGCAGTATTCAGCGCGTTAAGCGGAGTTATATTTCCAAGCTCGCGCAAAGGAAGACGTAGCCACTGATTGAAACTGTGCTGGTTCTCGAATACCTCCAGACCAAATGTTGCCAACTCTTTGAGCATCATCAGGCGTTCGGAGGCTACTGGATTCAGCAGACCGTTCAACTTTAAGCGGTGATACGTCCGGATCGAAATTGTTAGGACGGTGGCCATCTCCTTGTCCATCAGATCAAGCAGATCGGCAACCTCCTCAGCCATCGAAAGCGGTAGACGCTCATTCACGCGCTTAGGTTCTTCGTCGTCAGGTGCTGGTATTTTATTGTCTTTAATAAAAGTAGTAGGAAGTGCAGGCGGAGCAGGTATTGACACCGCCTCAAGTGATATGGTAATCTGGTCACGATTAAGTCTGGTGACCAGTTTCTTCAACTCAATTACCTGCTGGCGAATAAATTCACGAGCTGCCTCAAGAGTGCCTAATGATTTATACGGAGACGTATCAAGTAAGGTCTGTAATATACCCAGGTAGCTACTATAAAGCTCAAGGCGTTCATCAAGTTGCTTGAGTAGAAGTTTATCAAGCTGATCAATAAAGTTTTTATCAAATGAGTAAGTACCGTTCGTTGTATTAGAATCTAAATACTTAATAACTTCCCAAATGGTAAAATGGCTATGGGGAAAATATCCCAGATGGTCTGCCTGAGCTTCCTGCTCAGAAGGTATGCCAGCCAATCGGTCTCTTAATTCGGAAATGCGGAGGAGCTCTTTTTCTTGTATGCTTATCAACCGATAAAGGCGTTTAATTAATTCTGAGCTCTTTACGACTTCCATGGCTTTAATTATAATAATTACATTACAAATGTAAGTGACATTTGGCACTTATGCAACTATTTTAGTAAAAAATAAAAATAACCAGCCCAAAACTTGAGCTGGTTATCCGAATTATATAATCCACACAGTTAATAAGATCTATTCTTAATCGACTGAAATGATGTCAACTACCGAATTGAAAATTCGTTCATGTTCTCAAGGGTCTTGCGCATCTTCACCAGCCAGTAGTTGGCTTGTGCCCATTCATCTACAGCCACTTGACATCCTCTAATTTTGGGTACTGAAGTGCTTAAGAAGTCATGCACTTCCTGAATTTTCTCAATGATGCTCTGGGGGCCATCGTTTAGAGCGTCTTCGCTCATTAACTCGAACAGAGGCAATACATTGACCATTTTTCCGGAATATGGATTTTCAATGATCATGTACTCGGGTATCTTGTTGGGTTTTACTGAATTAGGCATATCTTTGGTGACTTAGAATTATTGTAATGTCTTTTCTTAAGGAGGGAGGGCAATACGGAAATCTGACCCCGACAGTTGCTACCTGTCGGGGTTTTCGTTTCATTCCGGGATTATCCCGGAATAAGCTCTACGTATCGGCGATTTTAAGTTGCTGGCCTAGAAACTTCCGTTTCTCATATTCCTTCTCCGCTCCATCGTGAATCGGCTCCAAACGGTAGGTAATCGCCCGTCGGTTCAGGATCGTTTGCAGCTCGATTTTATTAGTGGCCTGCTCAGCCATTAAATCCCGAACCAGCTTATTGATTTCCTTATTACGGGCGATAAGACCATGTTCCCGTTCGGCATCCAGACGAGCTATCCGGGCATTACCAAAGAAGTGCTCATATAATACGTCGTAACATTCCTTTTTGAATAGTAGCAGGCGAGGGCGGACTTCTGGCTTAACTAGGTTGTCGGGAATACTAAAAAGCCATCCGTGAACATACCGCAACGGTATACAAAACATCTTTTGCCGCCTTCCAGAAGCGTCGTGAACGTACCGCTCGGTATGCTCACGAGAGATAATTGAGTCACTTTTTAAGCGAGATATCTGCTTGTCGGTATGTACACCGATGCTCTCACAAATTGGTCGAACTGGTACAAACACCTCATCGCCGACCTGTTCTCCAAACAATACAGCATCGTGAAATTTTATCGTTTCTGTCATATAATTGATATTTATGATTTATGTCACAAATATAAATACGTGAAAAAATAAATTGCAATCATTAGTCATAAATATTTTATTTGTGACAAAAATCATCAAACATGGAAACGACCAAGATTTATTTAGATGTACCGAATGATATACACCTGCTCATAAAGGAGATGCAGATTGAGAAACAACGTAACGGAGAAAAGGTCAACCTTAGGGAGTTATATATTCAATTGCTGAAGCAAGCGGTAGCTAAATAGGTTTCTGACATATAAATAAAGCGGCCCGGTACTGGATGTACCGGGCCGTATTACGTTTACGACACCTAAATATGACTATCGAAGAAAAGACAGCTATTGTCTTACACCGGCTGGCGCAGTATAAGTTACAGCATGTTATTCATGTTACGAACCTGCTGGATGACTTAGATCCAACGGTAGAGGAGGTAAAAGAAATTTTGAAGCGGCTTGAATTCGAGGGCTATGCGACTTCTGACCAATTGCAATATGGTCAGTTGTTGCTGACACCACTTGGAAAAAAAGTAGGTATGCACGATATGTATCTGGAGCTACATAATCAGCGGGTAACAGAAGCCCGTAAGCTTCGGAGAAATCAATTCTGGACTTCCTCGGGGAAAGTAATTGACCGGGCAGTTACCTATGTTACTGGGATAGGTACCCTCTGTGTTCTTTACTGGGGGACTTCACTCAACACAGACATGAAGGACGTTAAGGTTGCAATAGACTCCGTTAGTATTGAGATTAAAGCGCTTAAAATAGCGCTCTTAGAAGCGGAAAAATTACGAGATAGCAAACCGTTGCCACCTGTAACCCCAGTAAAAAGCACTTCAGATACATTGGGTCGATCTCAAAAATGAGGTAACGAAGTAAATCTTTCATGATTAGAAAATTGTCTGGTAAATATAGAAAATTGTCTGATTGTTTTGCCGATCTAAATACGGGATAATCCCGTATTTAGATCGGCAAAATTTCATTCCTGATATTGCAATCGCTCGACATAGGCAACAGCATACACCTTATCCAGTACGTCATGCCGTTCAGCTACCCGAAGTAGCGATTCATTCCGCCCTCGTGGGAAACTGTGCAGATTGACTGCATACATCGCATTGACTTGTTGATAAACCCGTTTCCAGACTTTGGATTCATCTTCACCCGTTAACCGGGCGATGTCAGAAACGACTAGATACGTTTGCATTCGGTAAGAGTGGCCGCGAAAGGGCTGGCCTGTTGTGAGGGGTATTGCATAGTTTCCCCCACCCACGTAGTTTTGCTCCGTAGACATTAGACTTTAGGGTTAAATTGTTTACACCGCCCCTTCGCTATTGCCCTGAGAAAGTTCTAGCGTCGGGGCATTTTCTTTGTAACTCATTGAATTACAGTACAATATAAAACTAAAAAAGTGCCAATACAAGCCGTATTGGCACTTTTTTATGTAAAAATAACCAACCGATTAATATATACTAAATCAGCAGTAATTAACTAATTAAGTTTTTGAATTAGTTTTAGGGTTACATTACCTTCCTCTTTTTTATGAAAAAACTATTTACCCTGCTTGCCCTGGCTGGCTTACTGGTTAGCTGTGCCACCGTTGCTCCCTACGTACGAAATACCCGCGATCCGTTTACAGGCGTTCGTTCGCGGGTTATGTACGTAGGATCTTCCCAGAGCTGGCTAATTCTAGAAGCGTTAGCCTCCGCGAATACGTATTATTACCGGCCACCCTCCACAATGGGCGCGTTGTCCAGCAATCATATCATGACGCTTACGATCAGTGAGGGAGATACGGTACTGAGCTGGGCGCGGTTTTACCCTGAAAAAGCGTACGATGTACCCGAAGAGGCTCTGATGCAACTAAAGTTTTCCCCAAAGGATAATCAGGACGTTATTGTTGATCTACCAGTAACAAAATCCTATCATACAATTGGCGGAGCGTTGGTGTTATCGGCCAAAATCAACCCGCAAACCGCCCAGCTCCTTCAACAGGATGTAGTTAGTGCAGTACGTATCAACAAAGTAAGTACCAACCAATCTGATATTCTGCCTGTCGATTGGTACGTGCCTGTTGAATACTTTCGGGCTTTCCGAAAAGGAACGATCATGCTTTTTGAGCCAGGTAAGGAGCGTAATACGGAGCCACGAGAAAAGGCACCTAAAAAGGAAAAGGCACCCTTCAAAAAATCTAAAGGTAAAAAGGATGTTCCCCGCTATTTTTAGCTAACTAGTGAGGTATCCGTTCATTCGGATACCTCACTGAATATTTATCCTTTTGTCGCCTGACGAATGTAGTCAACCTCTTCTTTATTCCGCTCCCAGGCAAAGTAATCCTGGACTACCGGTTTGGCTGCATAGTTATCAAGCGATTGTTGAATGAGTTGCAGTTGCCGCAAGGTGGCCATTGCTAACTCCTGATTCATTCCAGTTGAGGCCATACCTGCACCCATCGACGTGCCAGGCGAAGCAGCGGCAGAGACGCCCGTATTCAGCATCGAGTAGTTTCCTGATTTTTGCGCTACGTCCAGCATCCGGGCGAAGTTCGCCACTACCGGCTGTTGCAGGGCCGAGTTGGAAACAACAAATTCTCGCCCTGCTTCACCAGCAATGAACCGACGATTGCCCATTTGAAACAGAGTAGGGCCGTCAACGTAACCACCCGGCGCATTCGTAAAACCACCGTCGGCAAATTTAGGCGCATCAAACGTCTCCTTTTTGATTTTGGCCAGCGTGCTTAAATAAGTGGCTGTAGCCAAAGCGGAAAAACCGATGGCCGTCAGTGGATTGGGAGCTGTCGCCCAGATGTGCATGATCGACTGCCCGAATTCCACGGTGGCCATGGCGGCTGCCCAGGCTGACTGCGCTACCATAATGGCGTGCATAGTTTTGGCCCGACTTTTCTGAGCCGCTACCTCATCCCGAACGGCACCCGTATTGATCCCAATTGCTTCGCCGTACTGATTGGTCTGGGTCACTACGTTAGGCATGACACTACCAATCTGAGTGATGATGTTTTTCATTCGCTCCTGTTCGGACGAGCTGAGATTCGTTTTTTGCTGCAACTTATCTAGTTCACCCAGCAGAGGAGACAGGTCCAGTATTTGCTTATTAGGCTCAAATAATGTTTTTAAGGCATCAGCACCCTGCTGAATGTACATGTCCATATTGTCCATGTACTTTTTAAGGTTCCCCAATTTGCCTTCGTATTGGGTCTGCTGGGCCTGCATCAGTTGATTGTCCATATCCAGCAACGCCCGGTTTTTCTCGCGCTCAATATCCTTAATTTGCTCTGCTGACAGATTACCCATACGAGCCATAAGGCTATAGTAATCTTCATAGATTTGACGGCGAGCCATCAGGAACTTTTGCTCGACTTCAATTTCGGCGTTACGGGCTGCTGTGGGAGAAAGTAGCCCCGCTTTCGCTTTCTTCTGAATCTCATTCAGCGATTTTTGCCGTTCATTTTCGATGTCCCGAAGGTCATCTTTAAGCGCTTTCTCAATTTTATCCTGATTGAGTTCACCAACCTTAGCCTGATTATTGGCTCCCTGTGCCTGAATTGCCAGCAAGTCGGTTTGTTTATCAATCTCAATTTGTTTGAGTCGAATAGCTGCCTTTTTATTCTGAGCCTCAGTATTAGTCGTCGATTGCTGATTTTGCTCCGCCTGTTTTTTGTAGTAGGCTTCGGTCAGTAGCTGTTTGGCCGATAGATACGTCTGCTCGGCTTTCAGCTTGGCCTCTTCGCCCTGTTGCTTGGTAATTTTCCCACTAGAAATAGCCAGTTCAATTTCGTATTCGGCCATTCGCTTTTTAAGCTCCAGCTCTTTTTCGGCATGGTCAAAGACTTCTTTCTGCTGTTTTTCTAATAACTCCTTATCCTTATCAGCATACTTCTCATTAATGGTCAGTTTATCCACCACAAGTCGATCTTCGATACCCTTTATCCATTTAGCTTTTAGCGCTGCTGTCGCCTGAGATTTTCTGGCACGTTCTTTCTCCTGATTGGCTTCAAATTCCGCTTTAGCGATTTCACGCTGCTTTTCATTCTTAATAGCCTCCATGTCCATCTTTTCGATGGCCAGCTGAGCTTCATGATTGGCGGTGATTTTGGCCTCACGTTTCTTCTTTTCTTCATCACTCAAGCCGCCACCCTGACCACCGCCCAAACCATCAACCTTGGGTGGCGTAGTAGGGGTAGCGGTAGGCTTACCAGATGAATCACTTTTCGGATATTCACCCGTCATTGCGGCTTTGGTGGTATTAAGTTCATCAATCTTTGCGTTGAGTTCATCAACCTTAGTCTGCATTTGCTTCAGTTCCTTATCCGTCAGTTTACGACGAACCTCCATACCGCCCCGGTCAACGTTGACCCATTCGGTAGTAGTCTTGGAATTCATTTTGCGGACTAATGCATCCCGCTCAGCTGTCTTATCTTTTAATTCGGCAGTTGTAGTGGCGATGCCTTCTCGATAGGTATATTTAAGAAGCGCCTTCTGCATCTTAATGAACTCCTGTGCTTTTTCTGTATTGACATCCAGAGCCTTGCCGTATTTATCAAACTCGGTGACGGCTGTGGGGACAATACTAGCAACCTGTCCAATAATGGTTTTTAGTTCAGCCTGCTCATCTTTAGTGAGTACAGATTTTTTCTTTAGGGCATCGTGTCGATCAAGTAATGGCGTCAGGTTACGGGTGAGGTCACGAACTTTGCTGTTCTGATCGTTGAACGCTTGGGTAGCTTTTTCAGAAGCCGGAGTCAATCCGCCTGTAAGGACTTTAGTTAGCCAGGTAGCTCCCTCTACTACTTTAGTGAACACCGGTACCAGCTTCGTGCCCAGGATGATGGCCAGCCCTTCAACCCTCGCCCAGAATACCTCCAGTTGATGATCCAGACTTTCATTGTTGGTTTTGGCCTGGGTGAAGGCTTCTTGGGTACCCGATACTTTTTTGGTCAGTTCGGCAATCTCATTCCGATGGGTGATCATGTGCTGAGCGGCCGTGATGTTTTCCTTACCGAATAGTTTAGTCATTTCGGCGGTGCTCATGTTCTTCTTGCCCAGGTTCTCCAGCGCTTTTTCCAGTCCGACGACCTTGGGGTTGGTGGCATCTGAACCTGATCCAAGTGTCAGCAGCACGTTCCGTAACTGCGTACCGGCTTCACCACCTTTGAGGGCGATGGTCGACATGCTTTGCAGGGCTGCGTTGGTCTGCTCGAAGGAAACGCCCTGAGCAGCGGCTACGGTACCCGAGTTCTTCAGGGCAACACCCATGTCGGCGATTTCGGCGGAGCCTTCCTTGGCACCGGCGGCAATCACATTGATGAACCGGTTGGCCTGATCAGCACCTTCACCGAACTGGTTCAATGATTCGGCTGTCACCTGGGTAGCCTGCGCCAGATCGATCTTACCCGCCTGGGCGAGCGTAATGGCCGCTTCGGTGGTCTGGGTGAGCAGCTCCTTTTGCGAAAGCAGTTCCGGTTTGGCGGAGGCCATCAACTTGTAAGCCTCCAGCATGTCGGCGCCTGATTTGCCGAACGTTGGGCCAGTACTGGCGGCTGTTTTGTTGAGGTATTCCAGGTCAGCGCCCGTCATACCTGTGACGGCTGACAGTTCCTTGCTGGCGGCATCAAATACCCGGTATTTTTCAACAACGGCCGAAATAGCGCCGGGAATCGCCTGCAGCCCCATGGAGATGACGTTACCGCCCACTACGCCAGCGGCTACGCTGGACGCCTGCTGTTTGAATTTACTCCAGGCACTGGCTGTCGTGTTAATATTGGCCGTCATCTGCCGCTGGGCAGCCAATAACGCCTGTAACTCCTTCAGCTTGTCTTTATAGCCCGGATCCGTCTCCTTCATTTTGTAAAGGGCGGAGCGGGTGTTAGTAGCCGCCAGGCTGATTTCCTTCAGGCTGGTATTGGCCTGCTGGCCATTGATCACCAAGTCAATGACGGCGCGGTCGTTCTGTGTTTTTGGCATGGGTTCAACTGTGTTGTCCCAGCCAACTGGTCATTTTGTGAATTAAACGTGCACGGTTACCGCGTCGGTTAGGTAATTTTCCAGCGCTGCGAGCGTGATATTGACGTAATAGCGGGCCATCAGCTCCCGTAACCGGTGCACCTGATGAGCTTTTTCTTTCGAGTACCAGCGGGAAGGTTTTCGGGTCATGGTTTCCCCGTTTTTACGCACCCGCTGGTATTTGCTCAGGGCATACGTCGTGCCCTTGCCTACACCCATATCGTCGAAACGGCCATAGAGCATAAAACTCAGTTGCATGCCCTTAATGCCGCCGTTGGCCCGGTCGACGTAGAGCCGTTTACGCCAGTCCGAGCGGAGTTTACCTGTCCGCACCAGGCTACGTTTACGCGATCGCGGCCGACGTCGGCCATAGACCTTCTGATCGATCTGCTTCTGCATCCGCTCGATGGTGATACTCGACCAGGCTTCCACCAGTCCTTTCAGGTTGATGCGCTGGTTGATATCAAGCTGGCTGTAATTGGTCATCACGCAATGATATTATAACCATCACCCGGGTCAAGTGCGGCCGTCTGATCATAATAATCCTCGGGTTGGCCCGTCTTCTGAAACAGGCGGAACGTTAGCAGGGCTGGCTCAATGACCGAGACACTTCCGTTGGCCAAATATTGGAGCACATACTCTTTGTAAGGCTGGGGTGGGTCATTGGTCGTGGAATTGTACGTCTTTTTGAGTCGGATGGTCACCGGCAGATTCGTAACCGGTATCGCCTGGGTACGAGTGGCCGTAGTCCAGGCTTTAATGGTTAACGATGTTGTTACGTAGAGTCCATCGGTCTGCGCGGCTTCATCCTTATAGCTGCCTTCGCCAGACTGAGCCTGTATTAATTCAAGCCAGACGAGTGGCGTTTCAACGCCAGCGGACAGATCCAGCCCGGGTGGCAGGCTCAGCGCTTCCAGGCGAACCTTGGCCAGACCGGACAGGCCCGGCATTTCAGCCCGTATCTGTTTGATGAGATAGCTGCGCAGGATGAAATCATCCAGCGTCAGGCTCACCGACCGATACAGGGGCAACTGCGCCAGTACGCCCACCGGTAGTAACAGGTTCTGCACGATCGGCAGGGTTTGATCCCTAAAATAGTAATAGTCCCGCAGCGCTTTCTGCCAGGCACCGTTCTGACCCGATAAGCCCAGTGACTCCTGGCCTACGACCTGTTGCTGGCCGTTGCGGATATCCGGCGTTCCCAGTGGATACGCATTGTTTTTACTATCGGTGGTCATGCCCCGGTAGCTCAGTAGCTTCAGGCCAATGGTACTCCGTCGTTTCCCCTCTTTGTCCGGATAGCGATCGGACGCGCTGTAGCTGGCATCGAGCACGTTGCCGGCCTGACGTACTGTTGAAATTAACCAGAAAGCGCCGGTGGACAGACGCGAGGGTTCATAGGCCAGCTGACTGGTGCCGACTCTCAGGACGATGTCTAGAGTTCCTTTTCCAATGATTTCGACCGATTGCCCAATGGTTCGCCCCTGTTCGTCTTTGTAGAGCTCGTCCTGCTCATCGATGAATTCCCTGATGGTATAGCCCTTATTTTCCCGCTCGCCGGTCGAATAGGCTCCCACCTGATAGGGCGTCAGGTCGATGGCCGGTCCCAGAGCCACCGTCCGTTTGAACTGGGCGATGGTGCAGACCCGGGAATTGGCGTTGTAACTGAACATCAGTCCGTAACGCCCTTTGATCGCCTTCAGAAAATCGCTGACGCTCATGTCGGGCAGGCACTGACCCGCCGTAATTCGGTGGCCTAACAGGGTGCTGGGAACGAGTACATTGGGCGTAAAGACGTTCATAGCCGTCAGGTTCTCGACCACCAGCCGCTGGGTTTCGGGATTGGATAGCCAGTCGGATTCGATGGTATAACCCGCCAGCGTCATGATGCGCTCGAGTACGTAGGAAAGGTAAAACTGCGGACAGATCAGATAGCCGGATTTGGTCGGCGAGTCGACCATGAAACCTATACTGCCATCCGGACGCTTTTCCCAGGCATTGACGTAATCATTGCGGACGAAGGTGGGCAGTTTGTCGGAGCCAAACGACTCCTCCAGAAACGCCGGGTTCCGAATAGGAAAGAACGTGCAGGGAAAGTAACTGGGTGGCAGTTTGGCAATGGTTTCGAGTTGAGCGGCCAGGGGCTTGGTTAGACTATCGCCCAGATTGATCGAATCGGGCAGGGCTTCCAGCAGGCTCATCTTCCGAATTTTATCGTAAAACTCGCTGGCATCGATCTTTAAAAACCCATTGAGTTTACCCCCCTCGACGCGGAAATTGAACGTAGCCCGTCGGTAAAGTACCCCCTGCATGCGCACGGTTACGGCCATTTCCGAACGTGGCTGCGCAGCATCAGGTCGGTAGCTGTGTTCGACGAACCGTTTGTTGTTATCGTTGAGTGGGGCATCGATTGGGTAACTGAATTCACCCGGCAGTTCGTCATCACTCAGCCACGAGGTTGCCTGCTCGGTGACCAGATTCTGACCCGGTGACAGCTGTAAGGTGAGGCCGTTATCGTTGGTGATGGCAATCATAAACTTACCAGGTTGAAAGGGCCGAACGAACCCACGTATTGGCCGCTACACACACGTAAATGAATCCAGCCGTCACGCGTATCTCGCCTACCGTGCCGGTATCAGTGGCAGAGGCCGGTGCCGTGTTGAGTGCCGATAATCGGTACTGTATGGCGGTAGCGGTCCCGGTCTGAGTAGTGTTGCCAGTGGTATTATCAAAACCCCATTTATAGCCGCTCGTGCTACCTGGTGCTGAGGATATAGTACCCAGGTACATCGACCCGTCCAGCATCCATTTCACGTGTCGGTTATTGTTCAATGCTCCGGACGCTAACCCCGCCGTTCCAGCAACGGTCTGAATGAGCCCCAACTCACTATCCAGTTTTTGAAGTAACCCCGCCGTCCCCGCTGAATCCCGGACCCAGTTCGTTCCGTCATGGTGCGCATTCCAGGTTAGTGTCGTATTACCCGCGCCATGAGGCTGCACCCCAAACTGACCAGCTTTCACCACGTTGTCTGTCGGGTTGTAATAGGGTCGCAGGATTTTACCGGTAAAGGTGGCCGTACCGGTGCTGGTTGGCGTTGCAAACGTATTGTTTGAACCACTCCCGCCAGCAGCGGTGAGTTTACCCGCCAGGGTTATCGCTGTAGCGGCTGTATAACTACTGTACACACTAATATCGAGCTTACCCGATATCGTGGTGGCCATGGCAGATGTGTAGGAATTGTACACACTGATATCCAGCTTTGAAGACAGCGAAGCGGCCACCCCAGCCGTATACGAGCTATAGGTACTAATGGCTACTTTATCCGCGATGAGCGAGGCCGTGGCCGCTGAATACGTTGAAAACGTACTGATATCCAGTTTACCCGCCAGTTGCGAGGCGACCAATGCCGTATAACTCGTGTACGTACTGGCTGTCACCCGGTCAGCGATCAGTGCCGCTGTAAGGGCTGAATAGCTGGTAAAGGTGGCGATAGCGAGTTTACCAGCTATAGCCGATGTATTGGTCGCCACGTCGGCGCTCAGGGACGTTACCTTTGCATTGACCGTTGTTAGGCTACTGGTATTGGCGGCAATAGCCGTGGAATTATTGCCAATGGCATTATTCTGGGCCACATCGATTGCAGTCTGGGCGGTGGTGAAGGTAGTAAACAGGGACGTCGTCAGCCACTTGTGGGTGAAGTTGGCGGTCGGCGCTTCTTCCGGATACTGGTAGTAGTTGTTGTCGGCTACCACGTAATTGCTGTAGGCATTGCCACCGGGGGCGAAAACGACACGCTTTTTGGCCGCGTCCGCTGCGTAAGAGTAGTACCCCACAAACGTATTACCGAGCATGGTTACCGAATGCACCGGACCTGATGAGGTCAGATTCACCGGGTCGAAATAAACGTCATTCACCACGTCGCTCATTCCCGTTACGCCGAACCGATTGAAGGTGTTGCCAATCAGCACCGTCGAGCCGCCCTGGGAGCCTAATGCGTTTTCCTGAGCCACCTGAATGTGCACGGTGTGAGGCCCCCGGTTGTTCTCCAGGTAGCAGCCGGTTAATATCACGGACACCGCCCCGTTAAAGGACGCAAACCAGATCAGAACGGCATTTCGGTTAGGAGCCGAGGCGTCCCAGCCATTACTTAAAAACCGGCAGGCGTCGAAGGTGTTGGTGCAGCCGTTTTCGACAAATACGCCATAGTTAGAGTTGGAATTCCACGCGCAGGACAGGAATTTAATCCCGTTGGGAGCCACGCCCAACGCCCCCACCGTAATGTATGAGCCCTGTTTGTTCCAGTCAAAGAGGCACTTTTCGACTATACCTTCCCCTACGTCGATCAGCGTCATGCCGGTACGCATGTAGGAAACCGAAATCCGCGATATGGTGGGGTTCGCCAGCTTCTGAACGAACAAGCCATCGGTGTTTTTGGCCGTTACGTCGGTGGGGAATATGCGAAAGCCTTCCAGGTTGAGCATGTCGTCCGCCGTGCCGAGCAGGCTCAGACAGGTCGTATTCGGGGGACCACCGTAGCGAATGCCACTGGAGCTTTGCCCGGTGCCGATGATGCTCAGTCGGTTGCCGCCCAGCGCCAGCACCCCGGTCGTATTGGCCAGACTGACCGAGATCGGGCTTGTCGTCTTGAAAACGGTAGTGAGCAGCAGCGTAACACCCGTTTTTTTGCAGTGATCCAGCACCAGCGCCATCGGCGTTGTATCGTCGTTATTCCCCCCTTTAGCGCCGAAATCGTAGGGCGTTACGTAGGGGCCAAGCAGCTTGAGGTAACCCACGCCATTGGCCGTTCTCAGGAAAGTAAACCCGTTGTCGGATGTCGAATCGTCATCGGCCTGGAGTACCCAGGTACCCGACTTGCGGCCCTCGAACGTGTTGATAACAGCCGGTGAGTTGGCTTTGGTCAGTGAGAGGCTGCGCACGCCCGAGACCGTCTGGGCTATGGGCAGGTTGTTGTAGCGGGGATCGATCTTAAACGGCAAATCGGTCTGGTTATTCAGTTTGTACTTCAGAATACCATCCGTACCCATGCCTATGGTGAACTGACCTGGGGGCGGGTTGGGCAGCGAACCGAGCCGGTTCGTCTGCGCCAGTCCCACCAGGCTACTCAGGAAAAACAAGAGGATCAGAATGAATCGCATGGGTTAATTGGGGTTAATCGTGCCGATGTAGGCCGGTGTGAACGTCTCGTTGCCGATGTAGATCGGATTCTCGGGATACTTCTTGGAGGTAATGGAAATGTTGGTGATGATGCTGTTATCCCAGGTGCCACCGGTGGGCGAGGTATACCCCGCCATGTTCACCACAATCGTCTGCATCGATCCGGTACCATTGACGGTAATGTGGCGGTACTGGCTTTCGGTTTGGGAGTCAGTTTGCCCGGCTTTCTGCCAGTCGAGCCGGATTTCGCGGACGTTAGTCGACCAGACGCCTTTGATGTAGATATTATTCAGATCAGCGCTTTTCCAGCTACCAAACGGACTGCGCAAACGGCCATGACCGGATTCATTATCTTCGGCCCGTTTGTGGCCAATGTTCCACACAAACTGATTGTTGATCAGCTGACCCGGCGAAGACGAAGCCGCCCAGCCGCACATTTTGCCTCCACTAAAGGTGAAGTCAAAATTCATTTTGGGGAAGCTGGTCGAATTGTAGAAGTTGCGGAAATTGCCCATCGACCCCGCGTAAATACTGCCCGTATAGGCGTACACGCCCTCCTGATCGAAGTTGATTAAGGGAGCCGAATTGATGTAGCTCGAGGAGCCCGAAAACTCATTGCCCGTGCGACCCAGAAACTGCTTGCCGTGAAAACGCGAGTTCCAGGGCGTCACCAAAAACACCCCCACGCCATCGTCGCCGGTGGAGCCGATCCAGGGCTCCGAGGTCGTAAACGCTCCGGTATCTTCCTGGTACTGGGGTATACTGTTCTGAGACGGATGGGGCGGAGTAATTTCGGTCAGACTACCACCTGTACCGGGATTATTGCCCTTGTAAATGTGGTAGTGATATTTGGTGGCAATCGTATAAATAAAGGGAAGCTCCTGGGCGGATTCCCGGTGCTGCTTTTGATTATCGGGCCGGTTGAGCTCAATGATGTAGTGGAATTTGACGTGGGTATTCACCCCCGTTCCTTCCAGCCAGTACCAGCTGTGAAAGTAGCTCTGGCCGATGACGTCATTAAGTCCCCACTGATACGGCTGGGTTTTGGTATACAATACCTCCCCCAGTCCCTGCACCGTACGTTTTTCAAAGAAATGGATCTTAGAGTGCTGCTGCCAGTGGGAGCCGCCCTGTACCAGGTTCCAGCCCACGTCGCCCGTCGGACAGTTGGCCGTGCTCTGGCCAGCCTCCAGATACATTTTACGGGGAATGGCATAGATCGATATACCACCACTACGACCCACATCCGGTGGATTGACTACACCCTCGAACACACTCGGGTGATCGGGTGTGCTGTTGGTATTGATCAGGTTCTCACCGCCGTTGATCGACAGGTGGGAAATGGATCCACCAACTGACTTAAGGATCCCGAACTTGATGCCATCTTTTTCGATGTACTGGGTCGTATTGCCCTGGGGCCAGCTCGAAATCTGGTTGTTAGTCGGCACAAACGGCGCATAGGCCATCAGGCTCGTCAGACTGCCTTCGCCGTAGCCACCGGCCATGGTGGCCACCGTATTGCCACCAGTAGTACCTTTGGGCACAGCCGCCCAGATCCGGTCAGCAATGACCTGCATGGCCGCATCCGTGGGGTGATTCTCGTAACCAGCCCGGGCACCAGGAATGTTGGAGAGATCGACGTAGACGTAACCTTCTTCATTGGCCAGCTGCTGGAGCTTCGCCGTAACGCTCGTCTGGTTACCAAAGCCGTACCAGGTCGAGCCCGTAATAATGACCTTGGTGGTGGGCTTTTTAAGCTTGTTGATTAAAGCTTTCCCATGGGCGATAAAATTCTGGGAATCATCGCCAACGTTTTCGCCCAGCCGCCAGACAATGATATCCGCCCCGAAGGCAGCTACGTTGTTGAGGTAGTCGAGTCCACCCGGCCACTGCAAACGCCAGTAGTTCTGCTCCCAGTACGGCCCATCGGCCACCGAGATATTGCCACCGGACCAGGTGAAATTGGCCAGTTCCTTGACCTGGGCGCTCGGATTCAACTGCTTGAAATAGCCGCCCAGAATATGGAAGTAATCTTTCTCGGGCGCACTGGCATCCATGCCCCAGTCAGCCAGACCACCGCGCCAGCCCGGATGGCCCGGAAACAGGGCATTCGGCGCCAGAGGACCGTGGTGGGTAATCGAGTTACCCAGTACCAGAATATTATTATAGGAAATCGCCTGACCGCAACCCGTTACGTTGACGACCGCATTGGCCGATTTAGGCTCACAGCCCGACTTGCTGGCCGTGACTACGTAGGCATACGTACCGTTGGCCGAGGGTGCCGTGGTCTGGACCGACTGGCCACTGCCACTAAAGCCGTTACCGACCCAGCTGAAGGTGAGTCCACTGGCATCAGCACCGGACACCGAAGCAGTCAGCGTCATACCGGCTCCGCACTGAACACTTTGGGGGCCGGTTGAAATGGCGAAATCGCAGGTCGTTGTGCCCGTCGATGCGTTGAAGAGTTGCTGACGGGTTACCTGGGTAGGCGTAAAGACGACACTATACACCGTGCCATTGCTTCGTTTGAAGCTCAGTTTGAGGGGTACGCTGGGCACACCACCCGAACCATCACCACGCCTGGCAAATGACCACTGTTTGTTGTAGTTGCCCTGGCCAGAAAGGCCACCGTAGCCGTAATAAACACCCGACGATAAAACTGGATTATCGGTATTGGCCAGCGCCATCGCCTGCCCATCGACGCGCTCGATCTGGAGTTGTACTCCCTCCTCGCCACTGCCTTCAATGTCAAGTTTGGCGGTTGCTGTTACATAGGTGTAGCGGGCGCTGAACCACGAAGGGCCACCGTTGTTGCTGGGGGGCGAGCTGTTGCCAGCCGCCAGAAACAGCACCGATTGAGCAGCCCGGGGAACCGGTGTGACCACGTGCGTGTAGGTGGAACCCGTCGCTACATTCTTAAAGATCAGCTTTAAGGGAACGAACGGTTTGATGCCGCCCACGCCGAAGCGTTTACCGAATTTCCAGACTTTGCCGTAGCCTACTTTGTTGTTATTACCCGAGCCGTAGAACGTACCGTTCTGCAGCAGCACACCGTCATTGTTGCGACCGATCAGCGTGCTGTCATCGTAGCGGTTGAAGCTGAGCTGCACATCGACGGTGGCCGAACTTTCGACCTCGATTCTGGCCGAGTCAGCCAGGTAGGTAATCCGGACGTTCCCCGCCCAGGCGATGGGAGCCACGCGCGGCACTTTGCAATCGACGCAGCCCTGCACGTAGGCTTCGAACTGGGCATTATTGGCCGGAGCCGGGTACTGACCATAGTCCCGCTGAACGCGGTAATAAATAACCTCGCCACTGGGCTTGGTTTCAAAATACTGGGGATAGCCGATCCCCGAAGTGATGCTGCTCTGGCCCCAGATCAGCTGGGGAATCAGTAGCAATAAAAACAAGAGTCTAGATTTCATTACAGTAGGTAGGCATTAAAGTCAAAGTCGTTCTGGTCGGCATACGGGTCAGGCTGTGGGCCTTCCAGCGCTTTATCAGGCTGTTTGGTGGGGGCATCGAGCACCGGTTTGGGCGAAACGGGCGCTTTGGCCAGCAGCAGCTGGAGCACCTCCTCGATGTCCTGTTCGCTCATCACGCCGAGCGCGATTTTCAGCAGGTCTTTCAGCAGGTGGCCCTGTACCTGACCATCCACATTGATTTCGATTATTGCGTTTTTAGCAGTCATGGTTAGGGGGCCGTATAGACGTTGATCAGGCTGGCAATGGCCGTATTGGCATCCAGTCCAAGGGTGAAGGTTTGCGTGTCGACGAGCGTGGTACCGACGAGTATTTCGATTTTGATCTGGTAGTTTTTATCGCGCCAGATGCGGGTACCGTTGGCCCCGATGGGCACTGAGTTGTAATCACTCAGCACACCACCGACCGTTACGTTGGTGGCAGCGGCCTGGTTGACTGTGGCGTAGAGCTCCAGGGTGCCCCGCACGGTTTCGCTCTCCAGGTACACTTTGTAGGTGAAGGGCACCACAGAAAGCTTGGTGGCCACGCCAATGCTGTCGAAGCTGCCGCCCGACCCTCTCGAATTGGCGAACCAGCCAATTTTTAGCAGTTGGGGCGTCACGACCGTGATTTTAAAATCATCACTCACACTGAGCCCGTGCGAATCGGTAGCCGTAATGGCGATTTCCTGTACGCCAGCAAACTGGAGAGGATAGGTAAGGGTGTTACCCGTGAAGCTCCAGCCAGCTGGCAAGGGGTTGCCATTTTTCAGTTTGGCCGTGAGCGTAATGGTATCACCCGAGTCGGGATCGCTGAACGTATTGGTTGGGATGGTGACGTTCTGCGCCGAGGCACTGCGGGCCCGCACGATATCGGCAATCGGATTGACCAATACGGGCGCATGGTTGGTGGGCACAGCCGCACTCACCAACAGTAAAAAGGCACTCCGGGCAATTTCGCCCGATGGATCTTTGGCCTCAAACATCAAACCGGCCGCTCCCACGAAATTGGCGGGTAGAACAAACTCGCCAGCGGCTTCATCCCAGTACATATTGTCGGGCACTGAAGCTCCGCTCGACAGGCCCAAAAATTCATACTCCAGCGGATCGCCGTCCGGATCAGAGAACACCAGGGCCGGATTATAGGCAAACCGGCGAACGGTAGAAATCTGGGTAAAGACCTGATCAGGCCAGGGCGTAATGACGATGGGTTTCTGATTTGCCGGCAGCAGCTCCACCTCGCCCGGCTCCTGACCAAAGTTGGTCTGAATGGTCGGTGGGTTCAACGAGAGCGACAGCGCTGTATTCAGGTTGGCATTCTCGTTAACGGGAATCACGACGTAGACCACCTGGTTGAGCCAGGTGATCTTGGGTACGTATTTGCCGGTGATGATGCCGCCGTAGGAATATTTGAAAAAGTAATTTTTAGCAGACAACACCACCATGGTGATGCGGGGCATGCTTTTCTCTTCCCGATTACCGTAGACAAACGGGGCATCGTAGAGCTGAATCTTGGGAAAGCCAGTGCCGTCCACACCCACGTACACGTCGATGGCATTGGTCACCGTATTGTAAATGGCGTGCACCTGCAGCTGGGCCGGTACCACGGTCTGAATGAATTTTCTTGGCGTGAACAGCCCATCATTCTGATTGAGCGCCATCGTCACCGAAAACGAGGTGATACCGGTCGGAATCAACGTATCGGGTTTACCAAAAATGCGGCTGCTGCGACTGGGTGCATCGGTGCTGTAGGTCATCCAGGGCGGCAGATCCAGATGATCGATACCGGCCACCTGTTTACCCGCTGCCGGTGTACCATACTCATCCCAGAACAGGGTGATGTCAAAGTAGCTATTAGCCGGTGAGGTAGGTGGATTCAGGGTCGACCGTATCCAGGTTGGGTAGCCGGGCGGTGGGGGCGGATTGCTATTGGGCAGGCATTCATCGGATATAGTTGATTGGGGCAGCAGGTACTGCTTCCAGTCCCGGATCTGCACTTCGCTGGGGTCATAGCCCCGCTCGACCCAGTCCATGGGTGAATAGTACAGAATGGGATCGCCGAAATTATCTTCGATCAGCTGACCCGTCGACGGATCGACAATCCCCCGAATAAATGCGTTGTAAGTACCCGCACCTGGCCAGCCCGGCACGTCGCCAAAGTCTTCTTCGTCGAGCTCCAGATACAGTTTATAGCCCACAAAGTCGGCCTTGGTCATCAGACTGCCAGCGGGAATGCTGGGCCGAAAGTGACCCGCATCCGGAAAGCTCATGTCCAGAATATCGCCCACTGGTTTGCCGTCGGGATCGCGGAGTGACCAGGTGATGGAACCGCCTGGCACCTGAATGTTATGGGCCTGATCGGCGTCGAAGCTGGCCTGCGCCAGGGTGATGCGTTGCTTCTTCTGGGGCAGTTTGGGCACCGGTGCGCAGCCCATCAACCTGGTCTGACGCACCTGACTGCCACCACTGCCATTACTAGCTGGCAGGTAGTCAATCAGCGCGCGGGTTACGGTAGCCGGATCGGCCAGAACTAACTTAAAGAGGCCATTGCCAATGGGTTTTGGGAAAAAGAAGCCTGTCGGCTCACTCCCATTTTCCAGTTCCGACAGGACGTAGGCATGGGCCAGAATGTCGGTACCCGTCGCCTGCAGCGCGATTACGTCGGTAACGGCGGTACCATCCCCTACGAGTTTGAAGGTGCGGCCCTGCGGCCCCTGCATGCCGATGGCATTGCCGAAAAACCGGCCGATAAAGCCCAGCAGCTCGAAATTGTCATCGGTGTTGATGGTCAGGCCAGCCAGCGCCGACGAGGTGCGGGAAATGATGCGGGTGAAATTGGTCGCATCGCCTTTCAGCAGGATGGGTAAGGTAGAGACCAGCTCAATCAGATCCGAGAGTTTCTGGGGCAGCACCTGGGTGAAAATGGCCCTGATATCCCCATTGTTGGTGATGGCATTGACCAGCTTCATCACCAGCGACTTGGCGTCGATGGGAGCCAGTTTTAGTACGTTACCGATGCGTACGAATCCTGCCCAGCCGTCCATCACGGTCGACGGTGAGTCATCGGGAATACGCAGTTGGCCTACCTGAACGGTTTTATCCGTAATTCCATTTTGCCCAACCACTAAATCAAGCGTGGGCGTGGGTGGCGTGCCCTCCAGCTCAGCGTAGGTAATGGGCTGGTCCTTCCGGCGAAACAGCGCCGACACGCTGCTTTCGGTCAGGTAACCCGCCAGCGCGTGATTGCCCCAGGCAACTGCTTGCTTGAAGTTGTTAATCAGGTTCGTGGTCAGATCCCGAACCGCATTGGGTACCGTATCGTCGATCGAACGAACGATGGTCGGGTTTCCAATAACGACGGTGCTATTGCCAGCGGGAACAAAATTCAGGGGGGGCAGTGCTCCGGCTGGTTCCTGCTCTTCGCTGTAGAATTCATCCTTGTACAGATAGACAAATTCAAACTTGTGCGCAAATAAGGTATCCCCATCCTTGGCCAGTTTGATGGGTTTGGTGGTGATACCGATCGGTTTGATGCGGCTATTGCCGATCAGCAGCCCCTGCTCAAACAGGTAGCGTTCGGGTGAACGGTAAAAATCCCGCCAGATGCGCAGCTCCGACTCCGACCGAAAGCCGGTCGTTACCTCGAAGCTGTCCTGCAGGGCGATGTCATAATCGACGAACTGGCCATCCTTGATGGCATAGTTGGCAGGCAGGTAGCGTTCGGCCTGCTCATAAAACCGGTTCAGTTCCGCTGAGCCTTTGCCACTCGTACAGAGTGATTCCGGTACGCCCAGGCTACTCAGGTAAATAAAGTAGCGGGTGTAGGGCTGGTAATCGTAATTGAGGATAAAGCGGTACGCCTCACTGATTGGATCCTCGTTACCATTCAGCCATTGAACCGTATAGTCCACCAGGCTACGGCCAGTGGGCAGGTTCTCGGTGACCAGCAGCTGCGTAGGACCAACGGCATAGGTGATTTTCTGGCCTTTCAGTACGTCATCCGTCGCCAGGCCACTCGTCAGATCCTCCGTCTCATTGTTGTCGTATGTGCGAATGATACGGAGCCTGGTGCCCGTCTGATTGGTCCGAAAATTGAGAAACGTTAAAAACTGCGGCTCATCCGCTCGAACGTACCGGGTGGTGGCTCCGTAGCGCAGAGCCCGATCACCCGCCGGTGTGGCGATATCCTTGAAAATGCCCAGGTTAAACCCCGTATCACTCCGGGAGAGGTAGTCGGCTCCGCCCAGGTACGCCTGATAGAGCTCACCATTGGTCAGCCGACCAATCTGCAGGGGGGCTCCAAAGGCTTCTCCGTAGGCGATGTAATACTTACGGGCCGAGTTTTCAGCCAGACAGGGGGTAAACAGGCTCCAGCTGGGCCAGTCGGCACTCAGATGAGCATGCAGGACACTGCCCGCATCGAACTGGGCATTCCCCCCCGCATCGGTTTCGATGGGAAAGGCATAGATCCGCTCGTAATCGGCATCCAGATCGGTGCCAGCGGTACCTGTTTTCTGCAGATACAGTTCTACGTAAACCGAGTACTGCGTCCGTAAGCGGGGATCCGCGCCAGGGGTTGGATTACCAAAGAAGTAATAGGGAGAGGCGATATTGCCCGGCGTAATGGGCTTGATATCGTAGGCGGGTCCGGGCTTTTTGGCCGTGAAATTGATGAAGTGAAAACCACCCAGCTCCTGGCGGTCGATGGTAAAATCCTCCCGAAACGGAAAGTAGCTCTTAAAAAAGGGGACCAGGCTATCGGCGTAGGCAATGGAGCCGTCACCCGCCGGAAATTCCGAATCGAGAACGGGGCTGGTTTTGGCGGTGATGGTGTGGGATTTATTGTTCCACTTCAAGGTGATGGCCGTGCCATCGGGAACAGCGCCACCGAAGCCGATGCCACTCACCGCTTTAACGCCCAACGTTTCGTAGCGACCGCTGCCCGAAAACTCGTAGAGCATCCGGCCACCACGCGTCAGGGCAAACTCGTCGGGAGTGGTAAATAACGTAACGGGCATGGGGGCGAAAATGCCCGCCAGGGGTCAGCATGGCCGCGACACCCGATGAGACGAACCAGCCTACTCCAGCCAGTCATCGCCATCGATGGCGACGGTCATGGGCTTCAGTAAGGTAAAGGCATAGCCCCAGCCGGTTGCCGATCCCCCGATAATGGGCGTGGGTTCGCCCTGGGCCTGAAACGAGATCATGACGTTCTGATCGAAGAGGGCACCCCCGTATCGGCAATCCTTTCGCACTTTGTTGAGAATCCTCCGTGCAATCCGACGGGCTTCCTGACGGGCTTCCCGAAAACTTTGGGTATTACCGGCTTCGGTTTTACAAATAATGCTCAGCCCACCCAGCACCCGGAGCCGGTTGTTATCGTGCTCGGTATCTTCCTCGTCGAAGTACTGATCGAGCAAAAGTGCAGGCAGACTCAAGCTATTGCGCACGGCCGTTTCTACCTCCGTCAGGTTATCGTCGTGCACCACAAAAAAGGATTTGTGCGTTTCGGCGTTGTGCAGAATGGCTTTGTGGCGAGTGGCCAGCCCCTCAAAATAGTCGATATACTGCTGCTCAGTCATGAGTTATTTACGCTTCATTTTATCCAGTTGCTCTTCCAATTCCTCGGCCTGGCGAATGCCTTCGTTGAGTACTTTCAAGACCAGATACAGATTCTGCTGCTCGATCTGGGGCACTTTGGTTGGGTCGAGTTTGGCCATATTAATGGCTACATCCAGCCAGCCGGCCGAATCAGTCCCTTTGGATTTGGCCGTCGCTTCGTCAGCAACGGAAAAAACGAGTGAAAAATGACGCTGCAGCGACCGCAGACAGGCTTCATACTGAGCGCCGATCAGGTGTAACAGGGCCGGATCCAGTTGCTGAAAATAATGTTGATCACGATCCAGCCGGCGTGAGTCAAACGGCTGACGAACATCATCCAGAGAGGCCAGTTTACCGGTCCTCCGGTAGAGAATAGCCGATAGTCGGGCCAGATTGCCCACCTTATGGGCCTGATCAGCGTACATAAATTCGCCGAACGTCAAGTTACCCAGCCCTTCAGCCGGTGAATAATACCGCCTGCGGTGGAAAATACGACTACGTAACACGCGCCAGCTGCCGAACTGAAAGTCAAACAGCCGGAAATGCGGCACGACAAACGCATCCGTGGGCAGGGTTTCCCCCACCCAGTTCACCGTATCGATCAGGGCCTGACCCAGCGCCAGACATTCCGTTTGCTGATCCGCCCTTACTCGTTTTCGCTGAAGAAAACGGGCGTCAAACAGCCAGCGCAGCTGCCGTCTGCCCATGCCATACAGCAGCATGAGTACTGGAAACAGGCTGGCGGGCTGATCACTCACCAGGCTCCGAAATCGCCAGAGACTCACGGCCTGGTGGGCTGTCAGCTCCGACCAGGCCGAGGGGCCACTGAAGGGATACGTTCGTTTGCCGATGCGCAACTGAAAGTCGGTCATTTAGCCTATTGCCTGTTTGCGGACAGATCGATTGAGTTTTGTCTGACTTTCCAGGGCTGATAACCGGCCACCGATTTCAGAACGGGATTCGTTGGTAGCCTTGGTCAAATTATTAACCGATTCCGATAACTGCACGTGCGAAGCCGAATTCTGCGCCAGCACCTGGGTGAGCTTTTCCTGCGTTTCCTTCCGGTCAGCATCGTGGGCTTTCATGGTGTCCTTCAGATCGGTATCCTTTACCTCCAGTTTTTTCCAGAGTACGTACACGGCGACGGCCAGCACGAAGGCCAGCGGGGAGAATTTCAATAAATCATTGCCAATGGTGGTCAGGTCCATGGGGGGTTACGGGTTTACAAGCGTGAAAATGATTAGGGGTTTTTAACGTGAAAAGCGAAGCGCAGGGCCAGTTTGAGTTGATATTTGTTATCGCGGTAGTGTTCACCGTTGTAACCATACGCAAAACCGTCCCATTCGTGATCGCGCAGCTCATCGTCGAGTTTCTTGCTGATGATGAACTTTGAGGCAGCCAGTAAATGCTGCTTTTCGCCTTTTTTAAGATCATCGACGAAGGTGTGTACATCCTTGAAGCCACACCGCCAGAACTCGTCACCCATCACCTGAAACAGTCCCCAGGAGGTGGATAAAAGAGCGGCCGTTGGATTCAGCGCCATGGCGATTTTCAGCCGGGCGTAGTCATGTACGGGCCCCTTGTTATGAGGGCAGTTGGGCATGTAGGGGTGCGACAACGTTGGATGGCTTTTGTCGTAAATCCGTCCCGTTTCTTTCCGAAACCGGTGGCCTTCAAAACGGATCAGAATGCGGCCATCGGGCAGAAATCCGTAGCCCGCACTCTCCACATCGCGAACGGCCTTGATCTCGGCGACACCGGTGCGGAGCAGCGCAGCCGCCTGCTGATAGTCAGCGGAGGTAAGACGTGCCGGTACCATCAGAACAGTGCGGTTAAAACGCCCAGCACAAATCCACCCGTCAGGCTCACGCTCGCCCAGCTCCACTTGCGTCGCTGCTGGGTTTTTATGTACGTAGCCACCTGTTCGGCCACTACGTCCGGCGAAGCTGTGGTCAGCTGTTTACGAATGCGTCGGGGCAGTGTCTGCAGCACAGCATCGCGGATCTGCTCGGCCTGTTTCAGCTTTGTAGTGGCCTGACTGAGCTGCGTATCGATAAGCTGCATCCGTGTCAAGGCTTCGTTCAAACGGGTCGATTCATGCTGGCGCAGAGCCTGCTGATCAAGGAGCCCCTTGTAGGTCAGGTTTACTTCATGTAACAGGGAATCGATCGCCCGTCGGGCGTCGCGTTTCAGTTGATCAGCCGCCTGTAATTTAGCTCTGACAGCCTGATAGGTGGCTGTATCCATGGCCACACCGGTGGCGTAGGGGAACGGCTGCTGTTTAACCATGGCCTGCACGGATTGGCCGGTGCAGTGGGTACACTGGACCAGCTGCAGCAGCAGGCTCAGCGTCACAACCACTTTTAGAAAGTTGGGCGAGGCGACGGCCTGACCGAGTCGGCTACTGACCAGGTACGATTTCAGGGAGTTCCACCCGGATCGAATCGTATTTTTTGACACTACGTTCATAAGAAGTTACGGTTTTTTGAGTGCGTTCGTGAATGATGGTGATGGCAGCGCTGGAGGCTTCGGCCCGGTGCACCAGTCTGGTGCGGGTCGTATCGGCGTAAATGGTCGTAACGGCCGGAGGATTTGCCTTTTTAGGACCGCAGCCCTGGAGCAGTTGCATCACCAGCAGAAGCATCAGGGCGGAGAGCAGCGCTACTCCTGATAGGATAGCGTTTTCTTTATAAGGGTCATTCATAGCAGTAGTAGGGTTAGATGTAGACCAGGGATGATTCTTCGCCCAACAGATCACCCCCTTCGTCATCCGATGGGGATGTCGGTAGCAGGGCAGCCAGGGCGTTTTCAAAGCCCTGCCAGAACGTATCAGCCTGCGTACGCAGGTTCTGCTGCCACCACTCCAGCAGGTCTTTACCCGGTGGGGTGTAATACGTAGCGTTACCGCCATATTGGCTGGCGTAATTCACCTGCACGTTGTTACCCGACAGCTCGACACTCAGGTTGGGAATGGCCGATAATACAGCCTCGTAGGCAATGGCCCGGAATAACTTCCGTTTGAGGGGCGCTTTCTGCTCATCGGTCACCGCGTTGGGCAACGCATCGATACGATCCAAATTCAACGTACCGAAATCATCCTCAGCCGCCTGAATAAACGGGCGCAGTGCCCAGAAGGTGAGCCAGCGATTCTGAATGGGGTATGACTTGCTAAAATCCTGCGCTGTTTTGAACAGCGCCTGCTGATGCTCCAGATAATAGGGAGCTGTATTCCATCCCGGAAATTTGGCATCGTTGGCGGCAATGAGCTGCAGCAGTTCATCAAGTTTCTGCCAGCCCGTTTCGCGCAGGCTCCGATCGAGTTTCTGGGTCTGGTAGTCGAAAGCAGCCCGGCGTCCGTCTACGGCCGTAACGGTAATGCCGTCATCACCGATCTGCACTTCAGCAAAGGGTAAATAATCTGCAAAACCCAGTTTGGCCATGGCCTGCTGGGCCAGTCCAAACGCCCCTTTCAACGTAGCGTCGGAACTTTCACTGCTCTCGGTGATCTGATCAGCGATCGTAGTGCCGACAAAACGGGGCAGCAACGATTCTGCGGATTGATCGAGCTGACTTTTCAGCGCTGGTTTTAGGGTAAAATTGGCCACGATGCCCGGAACCAGCCGGCGCAGCTCATCTGTGGTACCGTCAAACAGACTTTTCATATTAGCTCAGTTTTTTGGCGGTACCGGCACCGGTATCGAGGGTGGTGAGAATGGTGTCGTTAAAGGCAAAGGCCAGTTTAGGCATGGCCGCTTTCCAGCCATTATAGATCGAGACGAACCGAAGTGGCTCCAGCAGCATGTCCCGGAAGGGACGCAGCATCTGCAGGGCGATCAGGTAGGCTTCGCGTTTATCAGAGCCGCCGGATTGGCCGCCCATTTTATCGCCACCGGCAAAACCAACCTGACTCGGGTCGACGCCAAACGCATAAAAGATATTGGCGGCTGCTTCCAGGTTATCCTCAATGTATTTGCCGTCAATCATGGCGTCGGTGATAGGGGTCACCGTGATGTGATCCTTGTAGACTTTGTTCACCTGGTCCCAGGTGACGTCGGTGATGATCGAATTACCCGCCCGGCTGACGTCGGTCAGGGTTTTGTTCATGTCCTTAAGCCACTTGACCTTGATGGCCCGTTTACCTTCGGGAGTCGCTTTGGTATATTTCTCCCCATAGGTCTGTGCCCAGTACTCCTTATCGACTTTCCAGTGATATTTGAGCGTCATCTGGTTTTTCATCACAAACTTTTTGAACTGGGGAATCGCCAGGTGGACGTCCAGCCAGCCCGATTCAACGATCGAGTAGTGATGAGGGAGCGAATAATACCGTTTGCCCGGCGTTGGAAAACGGATCGGATACACGCAGTTATGAAACGAGGCTTCCCGGAGCCATTCGACCGCATCAGGCCGGTAGGGATCCAGGACGTTGATTTTCTTCGTCAGCAGCGGGGTGTAGCGGGGCCAGTTGGCGCTCAGGTAGATGTAGGGTAGTTCCCCTTTTGATGTCATCCGGCACCAGCGGCACTCTTCCCCGTTAAGGGGTTCCAGACTGGTTATGATCGAGCGATCCTTACTGATGATCATCTCGGGCCAGCCGTTGTAAAACGTAATGACGTCACTGGCCATTTCCCGCATGTAAAGCGAGAATTTGGGGTGATCGATGAACGCCCGGATTTCGGCCAGCAGGGCCGGATCACCCGACGGTGCCCGAAACACTTTCTGGCCTTTTTCGTCGATATCTTCCTCGACGATGAGAATACCGCCCCCCACGATCATGGTGGCCAGTTTGCCCAGCGTCTGGGGGATAATCGGATCCTGATTGTAGAGATCGACCATCCGTTGGGGGAAATCATTACCATCGCCCCAGGGCATTACGTCATCAATGGTGGGGCCGTAGAGCGACTCATCCGGAACTGCCACGGAGGGCGTAGTACCTGGCTGAAGTCCTGATTTGGGAACGCCTGAGCGTGACTGAGCCGGGCGATCGGTTTCCAGCGAAATACTGATGCCAGCACTGGCCAGAATGGCTGTGTCGAAGAATTCACCCTCGTAATAAGGGACTGTGCTGCGCTTTCCGCCCATTATAGCACCTCCTGATTGTTGAAATAGAGAATCAGATCGAGGTGCAGCCGAATCGGGTCTTTGACGCCCGGAGCCTGAACCAGCAGAAAACGTAGCGACTGGCGCTGTTTGGTCAGCAGCCTGACTTTGCGAAGTTCGAGGAATTTACCACCGGTATTGCGCTGGTGATTCGCTGTACAAATGACAACGTCGAACACCCGGTTTCTGCCCCGGGCGTCGGTTTGTCGCATTGTCTGGAGCATCTCCCCCACCTTGATCATAGGCGCGAAAGTGCTGGCCGGTGGGCAGTCGGGCCGCGACACCCGATGAGACGCCAGCCAAGCAGTATAAAAATATTTTTTGGCTGTGCTTGATTTTATGCTCAGTCGCCCAAAATGTCAAGCTAAACAACTAAATTTGACCTACTTAGTACTTTACAACTGGTAAATTATCTATCCACAAAACGCTGATTCTATGTTACGTTCTATCTGTACACTTCTTTATTTTTTACTACTACCAACTTTTATAATTGCCCAAGTCCCAACCATTGAGTGGCAAAAGTGCTTGGGTGGGAGTGTTGAGGAGAGAGCTTATTGCATTCGGCAGACAACCGATGGTGGCTATATCGTTGCCGGTTATACGAATTCCGATGAAGGAGATGGTGATGTAACTGGAAATTATGATGATTTAAATTCTTGGATAGTCAAATTAAATGCTGCTGGTGGAATACAGTGGCAGACGTGCTTGGGGAGTAATGACTACTTTGATTTTATAACCTCAATTCAACAAACAACTGACGGAGGCTATATAGTAGCCGGTCATACAGACGACGATAAACATGCAACTGCGACTAATGATGTTTACTCGGATGGATGGGTCATTAAACTCGGCCAAGGCGGTGTTATTCAATGGCAAAAATTTCTAGGGGGATCTGATTTTGAAGAATTTCAATCAATTGAACAGACTACAGACGGAGGCTATATCGTGGCGGGTTTTACAAGATCTAACGACGGAGATGTAAGTGGAAACCATGGTACTAATGTTGAAAACACATTCTATCCTAGTAGAGATATTTGGGTCGTCAAACTAAGTTCTTCAGGAAATATACAGTGGCAGAAGTGTCTGGGCGGCACTGGATCAGAGTCCGCCGAATTTATTCAGCAGACACTTGACGGAGGTTATATTGTGGGGGGGAGCGCATATTCTACTGACGGAGATGTGAGTGGTAAACATGGATTTGGATATAGTGATGGTTGGGTAGTTAAGTTAAGTCCAGCAGGTAGTATCCAATGGCAAAAGTGTTTAGGAGGATCTGCGGATGACGAAATCTTATCTATTCAGCAGACCTTTGATGGGGGCTATATTACCTCAGGATTTACGGGTTCTTCCGATGGGGATGTAAGTGGAAAACATGGCGGCAATGATAATTGGGTAGTTAGATTAAGCTCTTCTGGAGCGATCCAATGGCAAAAGTGTCTGGGAGGAAGTTTAGGAGATAGAGGTTATTCCATACGACAGACAACCGATGGAGGTTATATTGTAGCAGGTTATACTAGTTCATCAAATGGAGATGTGAGCGGATACAATGGTGGGACTGACTGCTGGATCGTTAAATTAAATTCTTCTGGGAATATCCTTTGGCAGAAATGCCTGGGAGGGACTAATTATGAAACTTTCTATTCCATTCAGCAAACCACTGATGGGGGCTATATTGCTACGGGATATACAGGTTCTTCTAATCGAGATGTTAGTGGAGGACATGGATCAAATGACATTTGGGTAGTTAAATTAACAGGGGGCCCACCGCCACTCACGCTTCAACACTTTCATCAAATCTTAAACAATTCGGCTTTCTCAAGGAGGGAATTATTACAAACAGCTATTGATCTTGACCCTCAAAAGTCACTTAATGTTTGTGCTGATGGATCAAGTGCTTCTATATTCAAAATGTACGGAGGAGGGATAGACTATAGTCAGGCTGTATTTAAACCCTCAGGATCCGATGTCTCGCAAACCGGAAGCTTTACAGTTATCACTCAAAGTCGCGATAGTATTATCGCCCGTTATAATCATCCTGATTACATTCAAGGACCTGCTAAAAGTATTGGGCAACTGGTGAGATTATTCGCTACTCCAACCAGTACGTCACCTATCCCACTTACTTCCTTTATTATTACTGTTTACCGAGCACCCGTATTTATGGTGCATGGGCTGTGGTCAGACGCATCTTGCTACAGCACGACAAAGTCAACTTTGTTATCTACGGGACAGTATGAACCACGGTTTTTACACGTTGTTGATTATCATGAAACGGCAAACCGGTCATTTAGTGTCAACGTGCCTAAAATTCCTGAGCAGATTGATCTACTTTTCTATCTACTTGAAAGAGAGGGGATTTCTGCTGGTAAAGTAGATTACATCGGTCATAGCATGGGAGGAATCCTAGGTCGTTTATATTTACAAGGACCTACATCACGAGATGATGTGCATAAGTTGATTACTGTCAACACACCTCATTCAGGCTCACCGATGCCTAGTCTGCTCACCTCAACTCAGTACCCTTATACTAATTATAATGCCTGTGTGATTATCAATAAAGCATTAGGGCCCTTTGTAGGCGGTGCCTGCGACGGTGGATCCGTTGATGATTTACGAGTTAATAGCGCAGCCATCAGGGTCGATCTAAACGGAGCAACTCGTACTAACAATAAAGTTCCTGCGCATGCCATCGTCACTACGGAATTAACTCAGAGTGATACGTTTGGCAAGCGGTCAAAAGCTAAAATTTTCGAACTGGTACTGGATCTTTACAATGTTACACCAAATGCTCTTTTTCAGGATGATCATGATCTTGTAGTTGCCTTTAACAGCCAGTTAGGAGGTATGTCTGGTTCCTGTAAATCCATTTTCTACAATCAGATGCATATTGGCTCAGTTGGCAATCCTGAAGTAATTAACAAACTGATTGCTTTACTAAATAGCCCAACCAGTACATCATTTTGTACATCGGGTTTTAATCCAATTACCATAAATCCGCCCGTTATCAATACAAACTTACAGGCAAAGACTAAAGCGATGACTGGCTCCCTTCATATTAATTCTCCGTCTCGGGGACAATATGTCGCTAATGGTCAAATCATTACCGTTTCTATTTCAGCTAGCGACGTAGTTAATGTCAGGACGTATGTAGGCTACAATTCCGATACCCTTTATTCAGCTAGATCGAATGGCATGCCTGGTAGCTATACGTTTGTGGCTGATGGACGTTTTCCAGGGGAGAAGCCGGTTATTGTATCGGGTAAAGCTTCAGATGGCACGATTGTAACGGATACGACTCATTTCTATGTCATTGGCGCATGCCATTCAATTGCTTCGGGTAATTGGTCAAATGCGGCTACCTGGTCATGTGGACATGAGCCAAGTATTTATGAAGCTGTCACCATCAACTCCGGTCATACCGTTACCATTTCGACCCCGACCGCACAAGCCTACAGGCTACGATATACCGGTGGGAAACTTATATATACTACTGGCAACAACAAAGTTTTGGTGAAAGGGGGTAGTTGAGCTACATTCTCCAACTCATTTATTAAACCGTCGCACTGGCCCGAGTACAGTAGGGTCGTAGGGCGTATTGATCAGTGTTTTGTCGACGACAATCACCCATCGCCATTGATCAGTAGCCGGATTGTAAGCATCATCGCGGGGCTGCAGCAGCTCACCCGATTTCAGCAGCCGATAGATGGCTTTGGGCGGTTCATGAAGCTGATCGGTGGTGGGCATGCATTGATTCCAGAAATAGGCCATTGTACAGTTACGAGAAAACAGGTAAAAAAGACCGGAGAAGGGTCGATTTTGTCAAAAGTCGAGTGGTATACGAATGGGGGCAAACGGATCAGAATTGCAAAATTTACACCTAAAGTCCTGATTGCCAAATGGGTGCTATGGGTGACACATTCAGCCCGTTTCTCTTTTTTAAACGTTTCTGACATTCAGAAATCACAATATAGTCTATAAATCAGGTAGTTAATCGTTGAAAAAAGTGAAAAACGCAGTCGTTTCCGTCTGTTCACCCCCAGGCACGCACTGAGCAAAAATGCAATTGCAAAAAGGGGGACAGCACCATATATGAAAAGAGCCTGCTTGATCAAGCAGGCTCCATGGGTAACAACGATGTTGACCACGCTCAGCTGGGCAGGCTAACTAATGAAGACAGCATCAAAGGCTTCAGCGCTTTCGAACTGGTGCACCAGGTGAGCGCCGATCAGCAGGGTATCCACCCCATCACTGAAGTGAGTCGTCTCCCGCTGGTCCAGCTCCAGCTTACGTTCATCACCCTTGTCTTTCTCAAAGCCACGGCTCCCCTGCTTGATCTGGGTCTGCTGCATCGATACCCGTACGTACTGACAGTTGTTGCGATTGAAGCTGACATCGAAGAACTTCTCATCACCACCCGTCAGGCAACGCCCCCACATCTCATAGCGTTGCATGGGCGAAAGCGTATGGCCCAGGTAGATCATGTCCACCTCCCAGCCTGCCGCTCTCAACACATCAGCAAAGTCATCGGCAAAGCTCATCTCCATACTCGCATTGGTAAAGATGGTCGTATGGTCGTAGAAGTAACGTACCCGCTTGGTTGGGTGATGCTTATAATACGCACAGAACGCACGTGCTGCATCCTTCAGCTTCAGCGGTGCCCGTACATAGATCTCATTGAGCACCCTATACTTACGTCCCCGTGCCTGACCAACCAGGAAAGGGTTGATGCTGGAGTTGTAATCACCCCCCACGTCCAGGGGTGCCCACTTGTCCACATCGGCATCCTTACGAGAATCCTCATACTGGCCTTTCCCAAAGTCAAAGCTATCGATATACCCATAGTCATAGGCATCGGTAAAATGGTGCTCATCCAGATCCGGATAAAAGGCATTTTCCGATAAAAAAGGTCGCTGATTGAGAATGGCTGTCCGGAAAATGAACGTCGGTAGCTGCTTGCGCAGTTTAGCGATGTTTTTTAGCCCAAAGCCGTGAATGTTGTCCAGGGTACTGGCCTCACTGAAATAGATCGTATTGGCCCGAATGGCATCCCACTGGCTTTGCCGTTTGGCGATTTCTGCCAGAATCTTGTCCCGTTTGCCGGGTTTTTTTACCAATAAATCGTAGAGCTGATAGATTTCCGCCCGAATGCTCAAAAGCGCCGAAATTCGGTCAACGGGCAGGTTTTCCGACTGCTTTTTCATGCGCTTATCCTGCTCGAGGATCCACATGGCCGCTTTGGTGGTGGGCATGTCGGTACAGAACAGCAGGGAGTGAAACTCCGGAATACCGCCGAAATAGCGATCGTCGCCCCGGTTGGTCATCAGCAGCTCATTGTCGAGCTTTTGTTTGTCGAGGAATTTGGCTTCGTCGCCGATGATCCAGTGCACCGTTTTCCCGTTGGCACTGCCCGGCCGGTCCTGAGAGACCATACTGGCCACGGCTCCGTTTTTAAAGAAAATGCAGTGATCCGAGGTAACGGGGCCCACGATCGGCTGGGGAATATTGAGCTTTTTAGGGGGGCGTTCGCGGATCCAGAAGTCACGACCACGGACCATACCCATCTGCTCCCAGCCTTTGATCACCGGTGGCAGTGTCCGCTCCAGCAGTTGCAGGTACGTAGCGCCCACAAAACAACCGTGGCCCCGGGGCATGACTTCGACGTTGCGAAAACTTCGAGGGGCAATCAGCCCCTCCGATTTACCGGTACCACGGCCCCAGACGGCGTATTCCTCGTTGGCACCCACCAGCATCGAGCGCATCTGCGGTTTGTTGTAATGCCGGTGGACCAGCTGCACATCATCGGATAAGCGCTGGGCATCCAGATCGACGTGGGCCAGTTGGATGGCCGTCGACAGATCATCCTGCAGCAGGGCATCGAGCAGCAGTTGATCCGGTAATTTATTGGTCGCTGACATCGGTGAAATCGTCAAAGGGTTGGTCGGCTTTCTTTTTGTCGACGTTCATGATCTGGGCGATCAGCTCGTCGAGTTTCGCCTGAGGCAGGGCCTGCGCACCGAGCTGCTCGGGATTGAAGCCGATCACGTTGATGATGGTCTTGTTTTCCACCGCCTGTTCGGGCTGATCAGCGCCCAGCACCGCAATCAGGTTCTTTTCGGCACTGCTGGCCGATTTGAGATCGCCTTTCAGTTTAGCCTTACGCAGGGTATCCTTGATGCTGGCGATGAGCATTTTTTTCTCAAACGCCAGTACGGGCTGATCCACTGAACCGTAAAACCTCCGCATATCGCGCAGGGTACGTCGGCAGGTACGTTCGGAGAGGTCAGGGTATTCCTTCGCCAGCAGCCGAATGAGCTGGGCGTCGGTTTTGTAGCGGTTTTTGGGCAGACAGATCTTATTATAGAGCCAGGTCCAGCGTTTGAGCTGGGCTTCCAGATCGGCATGCAGGTTGACCTTACGCGGATCATCGTCCTCGCGTTCATCGTTGTACCACTTCACGATCCTGTCAAATTTGTCATCCCAGCGCGAGGGATCGTTTTCGCTGGTGGTCAGGGCGTTAGTCATGAGGGGTTGAGGAGAGCGATTTGGGTGTTGAGCTGCTGGAGTTCAGTGAGAAAGCCCTCCAGCCGTCTGGTGACTTTCTTGCGTCGGGCGGGCTCGAAGGTATTGGCCAGCTCTTTCTGATATTTGGTGACGTAGGTACGTACCGAGTTGCGTCGTTTGAGCAGATCCGCCAGTGTATCCGATTCAGGGAGCTGGGCCGAGGCTGCATCGGGCAGAAAGCCGTGCTGCTCAAAGAAATGCTGTTCTCCATAAATGGCATCCAGCTGATCGGTGATGCCCAGGATCCGGAAGGCCAGCGCTTTGGCGTCATCGGATTGGCCCACACCACTATTAAACAGAACGCGCAGGCGCTCCTTCAACAGTGTCCGTTCATCCATCAGCTGACCAGCGCTGCTGAGCTGTGATTTTAACGTATCGGGATAAGCGGCTTTCTGATCGGCCTGCTGCTGGAGTAGTTGGGCCAGATGAGCTTCGAGGGCATCCTGCAACTTGCCCCGGTTGTAGGCATCGTCACCCGTTTTGAACAGGGTCAACAGAAAGCCTTCACCCAGCAGGGATTCGTACAAGACGACGCCCTGGGTATACACCGGCCGATCGAGCCAGGCCTGGAGTTGAGTAATGGAATGGGTCATACGTAGCGTGGAAAACAAAAGAAGCCCGGCAAAACCGGGCTTCTTTGCCGTTTATTCACAAAATCCCAGTTGCCTGGTTTAGTCGTTAGTAGCGGTTGGCAGGGCTTTCAGGTACGGAAATTCATCCGGGAAGCCCAATAGATAGGCAGCATCCTCGTTCGAGAGATTAGCCAGGTCATACGTTCGATCCTGAAAGCCAATCGGCATGTGGTCGGAAAACTCCAGATTAACCACTTCGAACGGACGAGCGGCCACTCCTGGAGCAGCCGACTCGCCGGTCTTAGCTTTGGGCATCTTAGGCAGCAGGTGTCAGCGGAACAGCAGCCGTATAGACCATGAATTCAGGCTGATAAGCCATCACCTCGAATTCCCAGCCTTTACCCCGGCCACTGGTAGCACCCGTTTTGAAATTCGGGGTGATGTAGGCCACAAAGAACTGACCGCCGATCTGCACAATCGTGCCATCGGATAGTGGTACCAGGAAGACGAACTTGTCGTTTTTGCACTGGTTGGCAAAGGCAATCGCATCCTTTTTCGAACCCGGATAGAAGAATTTGAACGTCGGTTTGAAGCTCTTCCCATCAATTTCGCCGTTGGAGCCAAGCTCTAATTCCGACGTATCGATGGTACAATACATCGTATTGAACTTCTTGCCGCTTTTCATTACGTGGGCGATGGTGATATTATACTTATCATCCGGATCCGACGGCGAAGCAGCCGGTGCACCAAACGTGAGGATATCCGCGTGAGGGGCAAAGTGGAAGAACTGGCGGGTTCCTCCCATGTTG
Organism: Spirosoma profusum; assembly: GCF_014699005.1. GTDB lineage: Bacteria > Bacteroidota > Bacteroidia > Cytophagales > Spirosomataceae > Spirosoma > Spirosoma profusum. The sequence goes on along the minus strand of NZ_JACWZY010000003.1, from coordinate 256,446 downwards.
TTTTCGGTGCCATCCGGCCCGAGCAAATCTTTGTAAGTAGCCATGATAAGGCAGGTGGAAGGATTAGGGCAGTGACCGACATCGATGTCGGTCACTGCCGGTGTGGAGGATTACGTTACGTAGGGTCAGCTATTTTTTAGCCACCAGGCGCAGGTTACCGATGCCTTCTTTCACCAGCTCCTCAGCCAGTGCCTTATTTTCTTCCAGGCTTTTGAAGGTTACCTCTTCGCCATTGTAGAAGAAATCCGACGTCAGTTCGTAGGTTTTGCCACCCACTTTCACCGTTGGCAGCGCAGGCGATCCCGCTTCTTTCTCAGCCAGTTGTTTTTTCAGATCCAATACAACAGTTTCAGCAGTCGTCAGGTCGGTGTTCGCTTTTGTTAAGTCACCCTGCGCTTTAGTCAGCTCACCTTTGGTTTTGGTCAACTCGGTCGTCACTTCCGTGACTTTGGCTTCAGCGGCTGTTTTAGCCAGGATCACAGCATCGAGCTGGCCCTTAATTGTATCACGATCCTTGGTTACAGTGGCCAGGTCGCCTTTCAGCTTTTCAATCGTTTTTTGATCGTCGGTTAAGTCCGCCATGATCGGGTTAAGGATTTAGGCAGAATCACCGGGAAGGTATTGCTGCCGAGGGTTGTCGTTAGAAAATAAATGAGTGATATTGTGCAGGTTGGGGGTGATACTGATTTGATCAGCATCACCCCCAACCTGCATCTACTATTCCTGATCGTTGACGAATAGGACGTCCAGATCAGCAATTTCGTAGGCTAGAATCGCCTGCATTTTGCAGGTGTAGCCGTGCACAAACGGAATAAGCGGCCCGATACCGGTAAAGTCGCTCGTCAGATCGGTGCCCATCTTTAAGTTTTTATCGATGTCGACGACCAAACGTTTGCTGCCCGACATCCAGCTGGCGGGTTGCAGGATCCACTTACCATCCGAACCGATGATGGCTTTACCAAAGATCTTACCGGCCCCGTTCACCACGTCCAGGAAGCTGGTACCGTTGGTAAATTTGGCCAGGGCGCTCATGTTGTAATTATCATACACTCCGCGTGAGCAGCGAATAATACCATTTACGTTACGAATCGCTTCGGGCAGATTCAGGTAGAACTGCGTAACCTTATCGAAGGTGTTGGTGGCGTCCATCGTACCCGTCGCAATTTTATTGCGGGATGGCAGCGAGGAGTAAACCTCCTTAATGATAACACCTGGCCCTTTGGCGATACTACCTGCGTTCACTTTGAGCCATTTGGCCGGGTGGGTCTGGGGCGACTGACCAGCCGTCGTAACGACCACGCAGGAATAGTACGATTTGTTAAACACCACGCGATCGCCAACGGCATACGTAGCGCCCGAATCAAACGCCAAAACGTCCTCTGAGTTGACACCCAGATACGCATTATCGTTGATTTCAGAACGTTGTTTTTTTATCTGCTCTTCCCAGAAATACTCAGCAAAGCCTCCTGGATAATCCTTGGCGTTGGCTTTCAGTTGTTCAGAGAGATACGTTTTTCGGAGCTCCTCGGGAATAACCCGCAGGATTTTCATACCGGTATGCGGTACGATCGTCCGCTTGGAGAACGTGCCCGCCTGACCATCGGGATCCACTACGTCCACATCATAGGGACGAAAGCCATCGTTGGCCTTGTATTTAGGCAGGATGCGCGGAGCTGTCAGGTTGGTGATCAGGTCCAGGTCATTGGCGATGTCCAGATCGGTGAAGATTGAGGTACGAATTTTTTTCTCGTACTGACCCGCATAGTTGTTAATCGCGGTGATGTCGTTTTGCGGTGTTGCCACTGTGATAGAAGCGGTTAAGGGTTTAGATACGGTTTGGGTAAATGACCTGCCTGATAGTGATCAGGCAGGTCAGTAATGGGAATGGCGAGGGGTTAGGCGTTGCCTTTCAGCCGCTTCAGTTCAGCATCGGTTTCGCTGATCGCTGCTTCCGGCGTCGGGGTGATCGTTTCTTCCGTCTTTTCGACCGTCGAACCGAAGGCACCGGGTTGTTTACCCAGGCGAGCGATTTCTTTGTCCTTCTCGGCGATAGTGCCGTTAGCGGTGGTCAGCTGCGCCTGCAGGTTTTGCACTTCAGCAAAGTCAGCCTGACTGATGACGTGTACGTTGAAGCCTCCAGACGCCAATTCAGCGTTGATGGCATTCGTTTGTTCTTCAGTAACTGCCTCAGCGGCTGTGCCTTTGATAGCTGCCAGCGCAGCCAGTTGCACATATCCAAAAATGGCCATGGATTTAGTTGGGGTTTGAGTTGTCGTAGGTTGGGGATCAGCATCGATAGCGGCCACCGGTTGGGTGATTTCTTCGGCTGGTTGTTCGGGTTCGGTAGCAGCTACTGGCGCCGGTGCAGCCGGTGCCACAGTTTCCACTGCAGCGGGTGTTTCGGTAATGGCAAAGCCACCATTCAGGGGCGTTGTAGGAGATTCCTGCTGACGGGCCTGGTGCAGTTCAACCACCCGGTTGACGGCCGTGTCGAGGTTGCCAAACCCGTCGATCAGCCCCAGCTCAATGGCCTGACTGGCGTAGAACAGACCGCCCTGAAATACATCAGGACCGCCTTTTTTGACGGGTTTGATGCGGGCACCACGGCCCTGCTCAACGGCTTCCCGGAACAGATCAGCGGCCTGGTTGAGATCTTCCCGTAACAGAGCAGGGTTACCGTCCAGCGCTTCGCGGAACGGCCGGTTCTTCTCCGAAGAGCGATCGGAATAAATCGTATGGGTCGTGATACCCAGCTGCTTTTTGCGCTCCCGATTATCTTCGAATTGCACGTACACGCCGATCGATCCGACCTGGTCGCTTTTCTGGGTGGCGTAGATATCGTCGGAGCCGCAGGCCAGCCAGTACGCTGCCGACGCCATCAACCCTTCGTTGATTACCGATACAGTCGGTTTCTGGGGGTTACGGATGGCGTCGTACAGCGTCGGGGTGCCACTTAACTGGCCCCCGGGACTATCGATCAGGCAGACAATGCCAATAATTTTTTCGTGGGCGTAGGCCAGATTCAATAACTGGCAGTACTCTTCGGTACCGATGGAGCAGCAGGTGCTTTCCTTGAAGATTGCACCCCGAATATCCAGTACGAAAATGGAATCATCGGGCAGCTCGGGATCTTCTAAACCGTAGCGCGTTTGGGAACGCTCAGAGGCGCTGGCTGAACTGCTGACAGCATAGCCGACACGGCTAAGCCGATCGTCGCCAGATTCTTCGTTTTCTTCGTCTTCATCGTCCTGAAAGGCTTTGGGATTAAAATCACCGGCGATGTAGCTCTGAATGAAGGGGATGTGCGCTTCGGCGAACGTGGGCTCGATGAGCCACATGCTGCGCATAAAGGCGGAGAGGGTACGAAAGTTCCGGTTCATGGCACGAAGTAGCTTTAGGGGCTCCTGCTCAGCCGCGACACCCGATGAGACGCTTTTAAACAACGAATCCGGTCACCAATGTGACCGGATTCGTTAGGGAAGCAACTGGGTGGATAGAAAGGGGTTAACTGTGCAGCAGGCCCCGGCCAAACAATAGGCCGGCCAGTACCTGACGAATGAGCAGGAGAGGAATCTGTAGCTCTGCCTGTACGAATTGTCTGGCATGGCTTAAACGACGTCGGAACGCAATAATATAAGCCCGTAGGAATCGGAATATAGTTTTGCGTTGGTAGCCTTCAACGTGATTGTAGCCACAATTCAATTCTTGTTCACGAGATCGGTACGTGTGATCGACAGCGGGAGTAGGATGGTCCGTGTTGGCCAGCCACATAAGCGTCAGGGCGGTCAGGATTAAGAATAGGGCAGCATACGGCTAGGCGTTACATGATGGAATTGTTTTGTTTAGTGACCTCAAAACAACCGCATCGATACCCTTACACCGCGACACCCGATGAGACGATACGTTCGACGAGTGGCGTAACTGAAATATCCAGATAGAACTGAGGATCTTCAACGTAACTATCATCCGATCGATAGCCGCCCCGATAAATATTAATAACGTAGGAATGACGGCCACCGGGCAAAATGCTGTAGAGGTAATACTCAGGCTCCTTGTAGGCATCATCCCCCCGCCCTGTCAGGATATAATCCAGTGCACGTATCAAATCCAGATGCGGCTGGGGCTGGTCAACCCACGGTATAGCGATCAAATCACAGTCCCTATTTAGACTTCCATGCAATACCAGATTGTAACCCATTTCGCGGGCTTTTTCCTGCAACAATCCCAAATAATGGGCATAGAGCATCGGTTTGGTTTTGATTGGTTTCATCGTCAGTAAGTAGGCTGTTCTTTACTTTTAAGAAAAATCCCATCCGTAGAGCAGATGGGATCTGGGCAAACTGTAACGTGTATGTATGCTTAAATACCAGTGACTAAAGGTGGAGGAGCGGTCACGGTTCCCTGAAAGGTAAGGGTGGCTCCCCGCTGTGAACCCATGGGACCACCCACGCCAAAACGGTACGTGAGTTGCAAGGATTGGGTTTTGGTGCCCACTCGTCGCCAGGTGCCGGTATTGTCCTGGCATTCGACAACGAAGCGGTGGCGTACCATTTGGGCCAGGGCTGTACGCTGCTGGGCTGAATCACCCGGCAGAAACAGTGAAATGGTCAGATTCCAGATCTCACCATCGTCAACCTCCTGCTGCTGCTCATCGTAGGTTTTGGTGCCTTCCGTGCCATACAGTTTAATCCAGGTATACCCGGATTTAAACGTGGGCGGACCATTGACTACCATCGGACCACCGGCGGCCGGCTCGGGCATGCTTTGCACCCCGATTACCGGCACGCACCGGATGAGATAGTGACCGGCTGGATTGTTACCACCGGCGAAGAGCAGGTCCGTCATGAAACGAAGGTGGCAACGGGCGCTGCCTGATTCCGCGACACCCGATGAGACGGTCGCTAGTTATGCCGCCAGTGGAATGGGGATAAACTGAAACGTAGAACTAACTTCTGGCGCGAAGCCATTGGCCCCAATCTGTTTCCGATACCGTAGGTACATCTGCTTGAGGGCCGCTTCGGAGAAATCATCCTCCGAAAAATCGTAGCGATCGCACCAGGTTTTAATGCGACTCATAGGCGGGGTGTCCCGGGCCTGCTCGCAAAACTGAACCAGCTCGTTTTGCATCATAAACTCCACCCAGTTGTGCCAGACGCCCAACTCGATGTAATTCAGCAGGTACTGATGGCGGGTGTAGTGAAATTCACTGATACCCACGCCGATCCGATCCGTATATACTTTTTCGGGGTAGTATATACGTTGGCTCTTGCCACGCGACTTACTGCCAGGTCGCTCCGCCCAGCAGGCAAACAGGGCTTCCTTGTGATTCTGACACATGGCCCACAGAAACAGACCCGGCCCGGTGGCCTGCGGGTCCAGCAGCATGGGTTGGGGAGTACCCGTTGTGGGATCACGTAACTTGGTACGTATAAATTTAGCTACGCGCGGCAGGGCTGGTAGTTCAAAAAGAACAGGATTCGAGAAAAGCATTAGAGTTACGGAGAGTATCACCGAAAATTACGAAGAATTTCTGCGTACAATCCGTAGGTAATTAGCCCACTGGGGCACTTGCCAATAATTTCAATACCGTTTCCAAGGGATAGCTAAACAATTGAGGATGTTGCCTTTCAGTACCTACCGTTTACGAAAGAATTTACAGTCCTATCAGTTTTGTAAACTAGTATACCGCCATCCCTGAAAGCCGGGAAAGTGTATTAATTTCTGTCTCTTACCGGTGGTGGCTCAGGTGGTGCATGACCTTCACGAATGACACGGTTAGGTGGGGGCGGAGGTGGTGGCGGAATAGGCCGCTTTTGAGCAATCTTCCAGGCTTTTTCCTTAATGTAAATCAGCCCTGCTTCCGACCACTTATGGATGATCAACAGGTTTACAAATTGCCATACAAATTCTGGTGCCTGCCCTGCCTGCAGGAATTTGGCGTAAAACTCAGCGGCCTGGTCGCGGGTCATGGTTACCATCAGGCTTTCAAATTCGATTCCAATTGCTGATTTCATTGATTTAATTAAGTCGGTCTTTGTTAACAGTATCATACAGCGCCTGCTTGACTCTCAGTGAGGCTTCATCATCCAGCATAAACTGATACTGGGTGCGGCCATCGTCGGTCTTTCGGATGCTCATTTGGCTAAAACCTATTTTCAGAAAGGGGAACACGGTCTGTTGAAATTGGTGCGCCATCCAGTCTGACAGGGTGAGCGTCCAGAAATTAGCTACCTTCTGATTGGTTTTCGTATCAATCACCGTCTCACACCTGAAATTGCTCTGATCGTTTTCCATCATAGTTCAAGCAGCTTCGATAGTGACCGGATTTACGCCTTGAATGGCACGGGCTGCATCGCCCTGAATATTTTCGTAAGCCATCTCAAGTGCTTCTTCGTAATCTAATCCGTACAGTTTCTGGCTATTCTTACTTAGCACGTAAGGTGACTGGTAATCTTTGGCGATTTTCTTTAGAGTTGAGAGCATGTTATTAAACTGCTCAGCCTGTTTTTTATTCATGATGTCAGTTATTGGGTTTAATAATTGGATTGATCAGCTATCTGTCTTCACCTGGTCTTGATTCGTTTCAGCGATTCGTTTACGTTCGAGACGTCCTTCGCTGAGTTGGATTTTGTCCAAATACTCGATCAGCCGGCGTTGGACAATTGGAAGGGTTGACCCCGATACATAGCGCTCTCGATTACCTTTGTAGCGTTCAGGAAGTTTGAATTTTATAAAAATCCAGATGCGGGAGGCTACGCTTGGCCGGGAGTAAAACTCCACTCCAAAATCGTCACAATCGAAATGTTTTACCAATACAGCCATCAGGGTTGATAGGGACATATCCTCCCACTTAAAAAGTTTATCAAATCCCGATTCACGTTTTGACTCTGGAGCAGTTCGCCAGCCATGATACCAGGCAAACAGGCTGTAAATAGCCGTATCACGGGGATCGCCCTTTTGGATATGCTCTACCATATCACGCTGGAGATCCTCTTCCCAGTCGGGTATTTTCCAGGCTTCACCAAACCCATACTTACGTTCATTCGCCATGAGCTTGTCCAGCAGTACAGCACTGAAGTTTTCCAGCAGTGCTGTAAACTCGCTTTTAAGGGCCTCCTCTCTGAGTGTTAAGGTTTCAGTAGTATCCATCTGGTTGATTAATTGAATTTTCGTAAACCCGTCAGGCGGGGTAAATACAATGGATGGCGGGGATGGCCACCGGATGTTTTGCCCAGGCAATACGCATCAGGGAAAGCAGCTATTACCTGCTGATCCCGTTTCAGATGGCTACCATGGACGCCCCAGATAAACACCACTCGTTCACAGCGGTGACGTAGCTCTTCCAGCCAGTAGTTATTGGTCACGCCAACCGGATCGGTCTGCTGTTTCATTGTCAACGGATCCGTTGCACGGTAGGCAAATAGATTACCGATATAAAAGCCACCGTACCCGAAATCCCTACAGAAGCCAATGCACCGACGTATCGTTGGATCGTCCGTTTCACCATCGGCCGTCGACGGATTTAAACCGATGAAAAAAAGGAGGGGTTTCGACTCATCCCAGATACGCCAGAGGGCGAAGCGATATTCCCGGTTTAGGGAGAAATAAGCTCCTTTGTTAATGGGGAATAGTGTTTCCATCAGCTTAAGTGTGGCAAAATTTTGGCTAATATTTGCTTTATCTCATATTCTGATATCCGCTGATACAAATCGGTATTCGTGTTTTGCTCCAGATCCTGATTGCTAAAGCAGTATGATTCATACGTGGGATCTTCCCGGCCTTCAAAAACCAGCCAGGCTGTATCGTCAAAGGGATTACACGCAACGGTGTGCAAGATTTTAGGCCCTAACTCGAGACATTGCCCTGCCTCAACCGGTTGAAAGGATTGGGTTACCATCGGATATTCAGGGTCAATCAGCTCAAAACCCTGTTTACCCTCCTTAATCTGGCTGTGATAGCGGTACTGACGCAGTTTGATGTATTCCCCCTGATCGAAAGCCAGTGGCTGTCGGACTGTCCAGTTCCAGAATGTTCCCAAAACAGCGTGTAAGGTCAAATTACAGTGATGTGGGTGAAAGCCGATCGTCAGCCCCTCATGGATGAATTGAGGGTGATTCCGGTACATTAGATTGCCTTTTGCCGCATAAAACAGGCGAATCGTTTGCCCTGGTGATTCCAGCAGCATTAAAGAATGAAGCCCCAGGCAGTGGCAGTTCCGCAATGAGCGACTGACAATCGTCTCCAGATTATTATTGATAAGGTGGTTAATGAGCGCCTTCATGGGTTGTGATTTGTTTTGTGTGATGACTATTATCTGTTAGGGACGATTCATAGCTGATTCGTATTTGTTTGTGAAATCGACCAGTGGGGCCATAGCGACGTCGTTGGGCGTTGTCCTTACGGTCTAAGCGAAAGTGGCAAGACTGACAAAGTGCTGCCAGATTCTCCAGCTCATTGTTATCAATGTTGTGATCCAGATGCGCGACCGTCAGAATAACGACCTTAAGTTTGGGCTGATCAGAATCCACGATGCAGTGTTTATTGTACTGGCGAACGTATTTACGGGCTTCCCTGGACGTTTTCTCGCCAAAGCCAAACTGGTCAGCCTCCAGATTACCAGCGAGCCGTTGCCATTCTCCCTTCTCCCAGTAGCCAACGGCGTAGTTAGCTACCCCGCAGTGCTCACAACGATTTCGGGCACGGATAAACCGAACGAAACGACTGATCTTATGCCACTTTGGATGGTATTTGCTGTAGTCAATCGGCATGGCTAGTGAGGATCAGTATTCCGTTCGATTTCAGTAGCCACATCTTCCATCCGCAGCAGATCCAGCAAGTCGGTCTGTACCTTGATGAGTGTATCAATTTGCTTGCTTATGGCCGATAGGTTTTCATTAGTCTCATCCTGTTGTTCGCGAATGAATCCCAGATGAATATTTGTCTCTTCCTGCTTTTTGAAGGAGATATTAAATCCCATCCAAACCATCCAGCTGGTGAAGAAAAACATTAGAACCAATGCAATATTTTCCATAATACAGTTTGTCTAGAGTTAACTTATAAGTGAATTTTCTTCTGGCTGAGCCGCCCCATCAATCGAATAGGTATAGCCAAAATTTCGCATGAACAGGTGCAGGTCATTGAGGCCCCGAAACGAGTAACGGAGTGCTCCATAGCGGCCTTCCGTAACGTCATCATACTTCAGCTTATCCGCCCAGATCCGGTGCTCGATCCAGGGTTGATCAAGTTGCTGCTCAATTGGCAAATCGAATATCGAAGCATGCCAGTAGTACTGAATGAAGTAATTGTCGTGGTAATCCGGCCGACGTTTGGGTAGCTGCTTTTGCTGAAAATTGGCTTTTACAAAACCGGCCTGGGTGATCATCTCCAGTGACACTGGTGGATTACCTTTACTGGTGAAGATATTGGCTTTCATTAGCGTAAAGGGATGATTAGTGAATCCTGAACCTGTTGATGATCGATACCCGCTTCCGTCAGTGCGATCGTAGCGGTGGGCTTATCGGGCAATTCACCTGGCAATATCCAGATCTGACTCTCCAGCCCATTCTCAACGTATTGGATCGATACGCTACTGGCCCGTACACCATGATGGTTGGACGTGTAGAGTTCCAGTTCACGGTACAAGGCACTACGTACATGCTCCAGCGTCTTAATGTAGATCGGGCCTTTGCCCTGGCACAACGTTTTTGCCTGAGCAATCAGGTGCTCCTCCAGTTTATTGAGGGGCTTACGAGTCCCCATGGTCAGTTTAAAGAACATAGTCGTTAGGGTTAGACCCATTCAGCAATTGTGAATTTTTGGGTCGGTTAAACGATTTGAAGGATTCGTCGACGACTGGATCGACTTCAGTATCGAGGGCATCCAGATCACAGTGTCGTTTATAAAGCAGCAGTAGGTTTTGCCGGGCCTCTTCAAGCGTTATCCCTTTCCGATCGGCGTACTGCTCGACCCGGGCACGGTCCCATTCGATACGTGTCATAAAAGTTTGGTTAGTATTCAGCAAATAGGTTCTCCATGACACTTCCATCGGCGTATTTTCGGTGATGGAGAACATTGGCTATAGGTTCAGTACCATCCCATCCATCAGGCCACGTATTTAATTTTTGCAGCTGTAGTATTCTGGCACATTCATCATCATTTAGAAAGTCCACCCGGGGCATACCGGCCAAATCGGCTTTTGTATTGACTTCGCTTTGAATGCGGGTTAATTGCAGAAAGAAATGGCGACGTGCTTCAATCGTTAGTGGCCCCATACGTTGCTGGTTTTTTGATAGGGTGCCATCTTTTCGTTTTTCTCCACCTGGCTTTCGTAGCCGATATTTGGCCATCTTCATTTCCCGATAGAGTGGCTTCAGATTGAGTAATGGAGCCAAGTAAGACCACTTTGGCATTTTACAAACAGCCGTTAAGGCAAGGTCTTTTGAGGCTAACGGACAACCCATACAGCCGGTACGGGCGTTAATTTCTTCAGCATCTTCACCTCCGTAGGCATCTGCTAGAATTGACGTATCCCAACCGCCACCGCTCAGGCCCGGGTACTCATCAAACAGATCAGTACGTTTCGAAGGAGCATATACTTTGAGCCAGTCCCAGACCAGACACAGTCGCCAGTGGATAATTGGGGCTAATGTCGATGTGATATCATTCTTAAGTCCCGTCTGATACCAACCTTGGCCACACTCGGCTCCATCTTTCGAGCAACTCTGTGAAATTCGACCATCCCGTACGGCTGATTCCCCCTGACGTACACCGGTGATAGTTAAGATCTTCTCGCCTGTTTTCTGAAAAATTGACAACAGGGCGGCTTCCATCGGCTCAACCTTGATATGGCCAGTGCACCAACGGAAGGTGTTGGAGGGCGGAGGAACACCCCGGCCTAGCATATAGACAAGGAAGCGTTTATCCATCGGAGCAACGGCCACAACAACGTTAATACCCAAACTCCTGAGCTTTTTGATAATGGCCTGCGCCGATAACCAGAGCGGTACAATCTCCATCCTGGTGTCTGCATAGCATACCGTCAGGCTTTCAGGAGGAGCGATCAACCCAGCCGCCAATAGTTGCAGCACAACAGTTAAAACGGTAGTTGAATCTTTGCCACCCGACCAGGCCATTGCCCAGTGTTTGTGCCGCCCACCATATTCATTTAAACTCGCAATGGTGAGGCCAATGGCATCAGTAATCGGCATTTTGCCATTACCGAACAGGAAAGCTTGTTCTGCTTTTTTCATGATAGCACCTCCTTCGGCTTTTTGATGGATTTGTACTCGACTACCCAGTTCCAGGGATTCTGCTCCATGGTAATCCCGTTGATCTGATTATAGAGTACGACGTAGGCTTCAATTGGGTCTTTTGTACGTACCCAACCGGCAGGAGCACTTGGCACGGGAATCTGATAGCACCCTCTTTTGAAAAAGATATAGATACCTTCTGCCAGGGCGTCAGCTTCGCTGATAGCATGCAACTGCTCAGCACGTATGGCCGTGATTTCGAACCAGAGTCGGGCAGCTTCCTTCGGCATATGAATGGAAGGAATCAGTCGTTTATCCTCATTGAGCAGAATAGGTGCCGTATACGTTGCCAACTTAACTTGCTCGGCATCGGCCTTATAACGCCATTCTCCAGTATTATTCCGATACAAGGTTTCCCGACCATAGAGCTGATCACCTGCCTGACCGTAGGGACACTGATTAAAGAGAACCAGGTTCTGACCCAGCTTGCCAGACGTTACGTTAGAGGCTACAAAAAATTTCTTTCCTAAAGACCGATTTGCATAGTCCCAGTTGCCATTATCCCTCAGAACTGGCTGAGGCTTTATCATTCGCCGGGTTTGGGTTTTTCTCCAATGGATGTTGGCCAGCACCATGGGTTCGGTGAAGAGTAGGCCACGTTGTTTGGTCATGTTCAAATGCGTTTACGTTTTCGGATCGTTGTGTACAGGGTGCCCAGGTTGATCATCAGCCACTCCATGCAGTGCATGCGGTAGCGCCGGGGTGGTCTGGGGTCCAGCAACATCAGCAGCAGGAGCAGGGCTGCCAGCCACCAAAGCAGGGTGGGTAAACCGCCTATTTTATGGGCGAAATGCGCTAAAAGGGTTGGGTTTTTCATGGTGAAGGCTGTAAAATCCCCTACCCAGTCGTCACTGGCCAATGCGAATGCAGAATGTGTAGGGGAGTTGACTAAGGTTAGGTGGTTGATTCGACCGCAGGTGTCTCCTCGGCCGGTATAGCCGGTTCGGGCTCCAGACTGGTTTTTACCCAGTATTTGTAACACTGATTGCCCAGAGTAGCCGTATCGGCCAGGTAGCCGGTGCCGTCCGGCATAACGAACAGCAGCCCACCGGTACGTTTGTGCGCAAAGCAGCGTACTTTGCCCTGATCGAAGTTGAGCGTACCCAGCTCATGGTATTCATGGGTACGTTTTTGCCGGTTGGGAATCTCTTCCCGGGTTAAGCGGACAGCGGCTACCGGTACGATCTCCGGTTTTTCTTCGGTGATTTGATCCTGACTCATAATCAATAACTAGGTTAAATTTTACGGTTTTCCTGCTTCACCTTCCACCAGGCGATCAGAAACAGGGCGATGTAGAGGCAAATAATCAATAACGGAATCATCCACAGGGGAGCGCAGACCCACCACCATGACCAGGCAATCAGGCCCGTCGATTTGAGCGTAGTCAGTACAAAAAACAGGGCGATCAGGATGATGAGCGAATGGACGCTCCAGCGGGCTGATTCCGTGATATAGGGTTCAGGCATGGGGTTCAAACTGATTAAATTGTTGCTGAATCTGGGACTTTCGCCGTCTGGCCACCGGGAGTACCACCCCGCTGGTCAGCTCCAGTGAATTTTTCCGCTTATAGATGCGGGCTACGTAGGAAAAATTCACCAGGTGTTGTTTGTGTACCCGCACCAGCTCCGGTAGGCGCTGCGCCATTACCGACAGGCAGATGGCTATTTTCAGGGCCGTACCATCGACGAAGTGGACGATGCAATAGACGTTGTTGCCTTCAACCCGGAGCACCTCCTGCAACTTGACTTGCAGGCGCGGCCGGTACAGAATCATGCGAACCGATGAGTGGGTTGGGGTTGTCATTTAAAAAGGGAGATCGTTATCCTCCCCCTCAAAGCCAGCAGGTACAGTTGCCGTCGCTGCAGGGGCTGGTCGGCTGGGCGCTTGAACAGGAGGAACGGCAGGTGCTGGGGCTGGAGCGGGCCGGGTGGCAGCAACCGCAGACTGTTTATTGACCGTTTGAATCTTCCAGGCGATTAATTCAGTAATGACACCTTTCCGGCCTCCCTTATCCGTATTGTCATACTTACGCCCATCGATATTAAACGATACCTCGATCGTCTGACCTTTCTGCAGGTTATCGACCAGGTTCACTTTGTCACCCTTCAGTTTAAATTCGGGCGTACTAGGCCATTCCGGATTAGTTGTAACATCCAGATAGAACTTGCGAACCAGAAAGTTATTCTGGCCAACTGTTTCGGTGGCCATGGCCCCCAGGAAGGTGCCGGTAATCACTAGTTTGTCACTCATACAAGTACGTTTTACCTCGCCAGGGGATATAAAAAGAGTTGTTGATACGTAAGAGAATTAAGCAGCTTCGACGATCTCGAAAATCTGAACGCCATCTACTTCAGTGGCAAACCGGGCGTCGATCTGTTTTTTGACTTTACCGATGAAATCGAAATAGTCGCTATAGGTAGCCTGGATATATACTTCTGTTTTAGCCAGCATAATCTTCTGCCAAAGCTTGATTGCATGGGCCTCAATCGCTTCCCGGTTCACTCCTGTGCGAAGGCCAATGCCGATTATACTATCCAATTGCGATTGGCAAAACAGCGTGATCTCAACTTTACGTAGAGTTAGCTCAAACGTATCCGCTCCTAATTCAAAATCATTTTTCGCTGGTCTATCTATGCCTTTCCCAATGACGATACCGATTTGGGAAGGATAGATTTCCCAGAAATCGATATTGTGCAGCACGATGCGTTCCAGAAAAGGAGGAGCCGTTGGTGTCGTGTCGACGGCTTGTGCTGTCTCAGCTGGCGATTCGCCTATTTTTCTGAGATTAGTACCAACAGTTTCAACCAATCTTTTCAGGTATTGCTTATGGTTGGTATCCAGCATATTCAGCCCACCATATAGCTCAGACAACGTAGAATGGGTTTCTTCAAAAAGAGTCTGCATAATTGTATTGATTAAAAGGATTGTTAGTCAAATTCCTGCATTTCAAAAGCCGCTACGACGACCAGTGCTTTCCACATTTCACGCTCATCCGGATCTAGTTTTTTATCCGCATCAAGCGCCAATACTATTTCAGTAGCAGCTTCAACTGGGGATAAATGTGGCCTATGTCCCCTAAGCATATTGATACTGGTTTTATGTGTATTCATATTCTGTTCCCATAATTCAGGCGTCATCTGGGATTTAATCGACTCCCGGAATTGCAGCATCTGCATGGTTTCCTCAACGCCAAGGATGCTTTTAAGCTGTTCGTCAGTCATTCTGCTATTGGTTAAAATGGTAACTCTTCCTGATTAGTAGCCTGAGGGCTCTGTTTGTACTTCATTCGGACGTTAATCTGCATCTCGATCAGCTGCAGCGTATATTCCCAGATTGGGATCATCGCAGGCATTCGGTTTTCTTCGATGGCCTTTTTATAAGCCTGACGATCCTGTTCGAGGCCAGCATCAGTCGACCTCCAGATCTGCTGCTGCAGTGTCATGGGCTTCCTGTTTTTCACCCTCCTTAAGGATGGCCACCAACCGCTTGAATTCAGTGATGGTCAGCTCTTCCATATCAGCTAGAGGTTGGTAGGTGGCCTCTTCGCTGATCTCGACCAGTATAAAGTCATCGCCCCACTTTGCCCCGATCCGGTTCAGACGGGTCAAGCCTACCCATTGCCGTTTGAAACCAACGCAGTTGTTCAGCTCCGAGGTACTGACCTTCGGAATAGCTGCTATCCGATCCAGCAGCGGTTTGTTCTGCTTATTCGATTTTGGAAAAAAACAGTTGTGGTGACGATTGGCATACACCTGTTTCCAGCCTTCCGGCTTTTGCTGGAGTCGCAATCCCTGCAGGTTGCCCGCTACGTAGTCCGAGCCACCACCGAGATACTCGGTAGCACCAAATTCAGCAACGAGTTCCCGGGCAATGGCATCAGACTGATCAATTCGTTTTCTGATAGCAAGCAACTTTTCGAAGGTTTCGCTGCCTTTTAGGACAATGTATTTCATCGAGTTGGGGATGATTTTAGGTGGACGGGGTTTGTAGCCCGGGACTTTACAGATTATTGTATGTGTGCTCATAGCAAAAGGGGTGTATCAATACGTTTCAGCGTGCCGGTACGTATCCAGTCCTCCACTGTGGTACGGGCCTCGTCGATGGTCGACTCCGTGTCCACATTCAGCAGCTCCACCATGGCTCCGTAGCGTTTATCGGTCGCAAAACCGAACAGGCAGGTGATGATCCAGAGCCGACCATCACCATCGATGTACTTCTGCCAGCGAAACAGGTCAATCCGATCCGTTTTTGAGGCTGGTTTTACCGTTTCCGGCGCTTTCTCTACCATAGTTGCGTTCATCGTTTTTATTGATTTTGCGGTGTTTTTTCCTCTGAAAAAGAGGGTCTGTATTGCACTACATTACTACACCTTATTAAAAATCTGATTTACAGTCACTTACATCGAAACAGGTGTAGTATTGGTGTAGTACGAAAAATACATTACTACAGAACTACACGATTACTACAGCTTTACTACATTATTACTACACTCTTATTATTGATTATCAGGTTGTTATCCCTTTTTGTAGTATTGTAGTCGATTTTGAAGCGTTTTTGCTTTCAAATCGGGAAAAACCGCTAGTTTCTTGCTTTTCGATGCTCCAGCGTGAGGCCAAACCGCTCGCTGAGCTTCATATAGTTCATATCACAGCAACCGGGCCTTGGAATGGTGGCGGCATCGGAGCGGCTCTCGCCATCGTTGCGCATCCGGAACTGCTTCTTGACCGATTCCCAGTCAGGCATGTCTTCAAAGGCCGCTATTTCACTCTGCAACGTATCTTTATCGGCCGGGGCTTTCATGTAAATGCGCCGGTACTGCTGAGCATAAAGGGTGTAGAGCTGGGGGAACCAGAGCCGTATCCGGATCTCATTGCCGACGGTGCGGTAATCGAAGTGGATCTCTTCGTGAACCTGATACTGCTCATAGAGCGACTGAATGATTTCGAAAAACTCCGACAGGGCTGTTTTCTCCGACATGATCCGGTGCTGCCGACGGATGTTGTTAGCGCCGACCTCGACCAGCTCCGAGAGAATATCCATAGTTCCTTCGGCCTGGGTAATGGCGATCTTCTTGGTGCTGGCCAGGATGAAGGCAACCGCCAGCGTCTGAGCCATGTTGGCATAGAAACGTTCCGGTAACTTCTCACCAGCGAACTCTTCCTTGATGTGCTTATGCAGCAGATCAAAAGCCGCTGGGTACTGCTGCTCCACCAGGCTACGGTATTGCAATAGCTCCACCGTCAAACAGCCCAGCCCGGCTTCCTGCAACTCCTCCAGTTTATAAAAGGCAGCCCGCTGCGCGTCGGATTTGTCCTGACTGATAATGGGCACAAAGACGCAGCGCGAAAAGAAGATCGGATTTTCTGGCAGGTAGTTGCTGGTCAGGGCCAGGGCCGAATGAATCTCGATGGCATCCGTTTCGGAGCTGGTATTATCCTTGGAGCGGTGATAGCCATCATTATCGTAGGCCGCCTGAAACAGGCCCTCGCAGGTGATCTCGTTGTGATACTCGTCGAACCAGATCGGGCAGTTGGACCCCTGCGACATCAGTTTCACCAGGGCAGCTTCGGTGTTCTTGGACTTGAGGTTGACACCCTCCTGCTTTTTGCCGTACG
This sequence comes from Spirosoma profusum, assembly GCF_014699005.1. Lineage (GTDB taxonomy): Bacteria > Bacteroidota > Bacteroidia > Cytophagales > Spirosomataceae > Spirosoma > Spirosoma profusum. The sequence continues at coordinate 239,522 of NZ_JACWZY010000003.1, read as the reverse complement.
CGGCCGTCAATACCCGAATCATCGATGATTTACCGGTACCCGCTCCCCCTTTGAGAAACAGAATGGGTGAAAAGTTTTTGTAACGCAGGGCTACGTCGCGAAACAGGGCCATCAGGTTCCAGGCGTAGGGAATCAGGGCGTTCTCGTAGCCGTGGGCTTCGGCGTAGAGTTTAAAAAACTCGTTGTTACTCAGCTGGGTATCCGTTAGGGTGAACCGGTGGGCTTTGTGCTTATTCTGAACCGGCATCGACAGCACCAGCGGTTTGTCGTCTTTTTTAGTCTGCACCATCCCGAATTCATCGGGGGTGAGCTGCTGGCCATTGATGGCTACGTTGGCGAAAAAGAACACGCCCGAAGGAATGTGATAGCCATAGCGTATGATCTTGGTAGCCTTGGCAAACTGGGTTTTAGCGAACAGATAGCTTTGTAATTCACTCAGTTCCCCGTCGGATATTTTCAGCGAATAGCGTTTACCGGTGATCACCTTTTTCAGGCGGCTGGCACTGCAGAAATCTTCGTGATCGACTTCGAGGTAGATTGGATCGCCTTCCTTGGTTGGCCGCAGCTCCAGCACCCAGCTGAGGTTTTCGTTCTCATCTTCGGTCTGGTATTTGATGAACAGGTGAAAATTATCCGCTACGGTGTTCCAGCCACCCTTGCCCGATTTAACCATGATGGTACCGTCCACTTTGGAGTACCAGACCGAGCCACTCATGGCGTCATCCTCCTCGGCCTCTTTCTGCTTCTGTTTGCGGATCTTATCGACCTGCTGGGTCAGCCCTTTGGCCTCGCAATCGAGCAGATCCGCCAGCTTTTTGGTGTACTTCTTCCGCCACGTATCGTCATCAATGACAACCAGAAGATCCACCAGGCTGGATTCGGCTATTACCTGCTCCTGTAGATCGGTTGTGGCCAGCCAGCGGGTACCCAGCCAGATCAGACCGTCTTCCGCTTCTTTGCGGATGTGTTTGGCCAGATCAAAGCGATCAGGTTTCTCTTCAGCCATGAAAATTCTGGCCCAGCTGTCCGCATCGACCTTACTACCATCCTCGGGCACTGGCAGTTGAAAGATCAGTACCCGCAGGCCTGCCTGCAGCAGTTTCTCACAATCCTTCTGCAGGGCCAGCTGGCCCGCGCCACCCGGATCGATATCGTAGATCAGCGTCACCGAATCAACCAGTTTTTTGAGCTGATCAACCTGGCTATCGGATAAGGCGGTGCCTCCTTTGCCCAGGGCAGTGTCGACGCCGAAGCGGTGCAACGTAATGACGTCGAAATGGCCTTCGGTCAACACAGCCGATCGGGAGCGGCTGATCGATCGGAACCCTTTGTCGATACCAAAGAGCTGATCCCCTTTTTTAAAGATGGGGGTCTCTTTGGTATTGAGGTATTTAGGTTCCTGATCAGCGCCCATCGCCCGGCCCGTGAAGCCCACGATTCCCCGCTGCTGATCGCGCAGCGGAATCATCAGCCGATCGCGGAAAAAATCGTATTTACTCTTATCGGTCTGGGTGCAGACACCCGCGTTAACGGCTGGAACAAATGCACCATTATCCACCAGGGGCTTGGTAATAAATTTCCATTCATTGGGCGCATAGCCTAGTTGCCAGGTTGTACAGTCCTCATCGGATAGCTGACGGGAACGTACGTACTGGGTAACCGGGTGCTGCGCATCGGTGAGCAGTTGTTTGAGATGCTCATGATACTTTTTAGCGACGGCCTTATTGATGTCATAAAGCTCCAGTAAGCTTTCATCAACCAAGGTCGAGGTTGGCGAATCGGCTGCGGGGGCGGGCGGTACGGGGTTCATAAATTACGGTTTCGTTATAGCGGCCGGCCACGTACTGGACAGCTTCAGAAAAGGACATTCGCTTTAAATCCATGACAAACCCAAACACGTCACCCGCCTTGCCGCAGCCAAAACATTTATAGATCTGGCGCCTGGGGTTTACATTCAGCGAGGGTGTTTTCTCGTTGTGAAAGGGACAGCAGCCCCGGTGGTTGCTCCCTGCCTTTTTCAACTCGATCAATTCCCCGATGATGGTGACGATATCGACCTGCTGACGGAGTCTTTCCAGAAAATTCGGATCAATCATAAGGTCGAATCATGTGGGTATGCGGGCTTCTTCGTAGATTGCACGCGATGCCCGATGGGCAGCTATATGTTTAAGACTTTTGACAACCCGGCCTCTTTCGAAGCCGGGTTGTTTGCTTTATCATCTATAGGTTAGGTCCCCTTCAAAATGGCCTCGTTAATAGGCCGCATCTCCGGGCTGTTTTTCTCGTAAATCGACCAGGCCCGTTCGTCGTCATCATCCATATTGTGCCAGGTCTTGATCACACCCCGGGCGTGGATCAGCGCTTTCCGAAGGTCATCTATTAAGGCTGGCTGATCGGATTGGCTGGAAATACCCAACATCATCAGAACCTGCTGAAGCATGGTCTCAAAGTATTCCTTGGGATGAGGAGTTACTTGTCGTCCGGAATCAATAATGTTTCGGATGTAGTTGACATCCTCACCATTGATAGAGAGAATGTTAACTCCCTCAGTGATGTGCAAGACAAACCCTTCCCGTTGTTGGTAATACTGGGTTCTCTTATCCATAAGGGAGTAAAAGCAGTCACCAATCTTGATCGTTTGCTGAGTGGCCATGGCTTAATTATCAGATAGGTTGAGTTGCACATGTACGGGGTTTTCTTCTTCCCGGTACACATCGACGAGCGTAATGCCCTGATCGGCCTTGGCCTGTAAGTCAGCCTCGCTTTCGTTACCGGTGACGACGTATTCAATACGTTCCGGACAGAAGGCTCGAAAGATGCCAGGCTTCAGTTCCATTCCGTGTTCTTCGGAATAGATGGGTGTTTTACTGTGCGCCAGCAGTACCCAGTCGGTGCCAACAGTGAAATCCTTCGGCACGAAAGGCAGGCGTTTGGAGATGCCCTGCAGCGCAGCTTCCTGATTGAAGTACTCGGGCGTTTTATAGAACTTTTCGCCCACCCACATCAGGCCGAACCGTTTGATCAGCGACGAATTGAAGGGGAAACAGCCGCCCTTGCTCTGACACCCACCAATTTTGCAAGTCGCTTCACGAATGAGTGCAGCACCTACCCAGGTGAAGCCGCGACTGAACTGAATGCCCTGTCCGCAGCAGGGGCACACGGTCAGCTCGATCGGTAACTTGCCGCAGGGGCGGGAACCGGCACCCGATACGAAGTACAGGCCCCCTTTCTGCCGGTAGCCACAGCCCCGCCGTTTCTCGTAGCGTTTTTCAATGGTGAACGGCATGGCTGAGGGATTTTACATGCGTCATACCATCCAGGCCACTGGCCCGGTTGCTTAAGATCTGCTCGATAGCTGAATGGACGTCCTTTAGCACTTTGGCCGGTGGAACAGCTTCCGATTGAGCATTCTTAGGATTCTGCGCGAATTCGTACCAGTTCGCCACTTTGACTTTAGCCAGTAACAATTCCTCCGTAGGTTGCTGGTTTAACGTATCCAGCAGGTAACATTCGATGATGGCTTCGAGGGTATTCATGATTTGATCGGATTTTTAGTTGATGGGCGTGGCGTGAAAAACATGCCGATCAGTACCCCGCTCCCAATCAGGAGCAGGGCCGTGACCGTCAGGGTGAGCAACCCGATGTTGGTGGACACGAGTGACTGAATCATGGGAGCGGTAAGAAATTAATATAGGTTGGGCGAAAGGGAGGGAGCGAGAAAAACTGAGCGCATAATCGGTGCAAAACGCCCAGCAACGTAACGCGGTCAATATCGACGAGCAGGCAGTAATCAACCTCCTGTTGAAGCATCGTACGGCTGGCTGTGAACTCGAGTAAATCCTGAAATTCCGCAGCACTCATCGCTACGTTTGCTCCGGCGGCAAAGCCATCTTCGGGCTGAGGGAGTAGGGAATCCAGCCACATCAATTGATCGAGCGACAACCGCGAAGAATCGGCATCGGTGAAGTCAAACAGGCGCTTCTGAATATCGACGTCGAGCAGTTTTTGCAGATACGTCAGCTCTTCACCTTCGAGGGTTACAATGAATAACCGGTATTGATTTTTGGGAACCGGTAGGGGTGATTTTGGCGGTGGTACAGCCAGCAGGGTGATAAAATGAGGTACGTTCATGGTTGCTATATGTTTAAGATTGAATTGGTTACTCGGCAAGCTCAATGGTGATCGTCACGACTAGCATCGCCACTGCCCGGTAGGTCGTTAGGCCGATCACCTTCACGCCGGGTGTAAAGCTGGTGACAAGGTGTCCCAGGTTGACCTGTGAGCCAAAAAGCTGGACACTTCGCCAGGAGGGATGGTCCGTAACGGCTTTTACAAGTGCTTTGGCGACCTCGGGATTGGTGGCCTTTATGTCGTTGATGAACTGGCTGGTAGCATCGGTTAAAACGTCCTGATCGGCAATGATTTCCATATAGAGCTATGTTTAAGAAGTTGCTAGTTTCTGACCACGTAGGCGATTTCTCTTACTGACTTCTTCGGTCTTGAAGTGTTGGACAGCCTGTTCAACGAGTTGAGTGAACTCAGGATCAGCAGCTTTCTGCAGCCAGGCATTATGCCAGCGGGTGTAAAAGGTTAATCGATCAATAGAAGGGTTTTGAGTTGTTATCCAGTCTAAGACCTTTTGTTGCCCAATCCCCTTGGGCAAACTCTTACGAGCAATAGCCATTCGGTTCTTCCATTCCTGGCTTGCTGTAACCGATTGAGAAGCTTTTCTGACCATTTGTCAATTTGATTGTACCGTTGCTAATTCAGGCACTTGTTGTTATGCCTTTCTGCTCTACCTTAGTACTACTAATTTATGTAGTACACTTTTAAGTAGTACAAAGTAATACGCCAAAAAGTAGCAATGCAACTATTTGGCGCAAAATATTTTTTGCATGCCATCACTACCCGAGATGATAAAAAGTTTAAGACTGGCTAAAGGGCTGACACAGGGACAGTTAGCCGCTGTTGTCGGACTTGGATATCAATCCGTTCAAAAATGGGAAACCGGAAGAGGGAGACCTACAACCGCACAACTTCCTAGCGTAGCCAGGGCGTTAGGTGTGTCTATTAATGAATTAATTCAAGAAAATTTCAGCACGGAATTAGATGAACCAGGGCCGGGAATTTTTGCAACGGGAAACATTGCTTCAGTACGGCCAAACATCAAGGAGTATTACGTACAAGTCCCCTTTCTATCCGCACGAGCCCAAGCGGGCATACCAGTATTGACTTACGAAACCTTTACGACTTGGATCGACGAGACGTATCCGGTCTTTCTACCCACAACAGCCCTAAAAACTGAGCATTTAGCCATTGAGGTCGTAGGAGACTCAATGGAGCCAGGCATCATCAGCAGAGCCGTAGTTCTAGGCAGAATTATAAAACCGGATGATATAAAATACGAATCAGGCGGGGTATATGCCGTCCTGTATGCAGGTAATCGGTTTGTGCTGAAGCGTATCAGAACTAATGAAATAAATACCAATGGAACCTTAACTCTTTGGTCCGACAACCAGCTATTTGGTAATATCATACTGCACGCTGAAGACATAATCTGTATGTGGAAGATCACCGAAAAAGTCTGGGAACCAGTACGTTAAAAAGTGGCGAAAAAATGGCAAACGTACTGTCTAAAATGGCAATCGATTTTATACTAAAAAACGCCCTGGAATTGCATTTCAGGGCGTTTTTAGCTTTTTTATATGATACTTCGAGTCTCGCCTTCGGCACATCATTAAATCGCAATTACTTGTAAATCAAGAGATTGCGATTTTTTTGTTTTACTGTTGTGTACGGCTTGGTGTACGAAATCGGCTAGATTAAGATAAGAGCATACTTAGTATTTGTAGAATGATGATTGAGTCTTTACATTATTCTCGATAAGCAGAACCACATACTGATGTAGCTTCTATTTATTATCATCTGTTTTTTATACTCTATTCCATTAACTCCTGTGGCTTATTTTAGAGAGGAGTTAACAAGAAACAAGTTATGTAGGGTGGTCCGATTTAGCGGGACAGTTTAGTGTGTAGTTTTTGATAAATTTAGAAAATACTCATTTTCAATCTGTTTGGAGCTTTTGTAGCCTAATGATGAGTGCTTACGTTTGCGATTATAGTAGCACTCGATGTATTCAAATAACTCGGTACGAGCGTCCTCAAGATTCTCAAATATGCCCTGCAGAATCAACGCAGCGCGGGCAGCTCTGTTCAATCTCGACCAATAAGACTCTATGAAGGCATTGTCATACGGATCGTCAAGGCGGCTCATGCTTTTGAAAAGCACAAAGTTGACCAAGGTTTTGCTCAAGATGAGACCTTCACCGGACTACTTTTGAACTCGCAATTTGCACATTTCAGAACTATGTGTTTACTATTTTTATGAGTATGCTAGTGAACTTCGTACGTTACGATAAGCGTCCACTTGTTTGTTTAGCTGCTCTGACGGTATCTGTTCCTGCAAGAAACCGAAGTGGTGGCTACCTTTCGCTGGCAATTTTAATCAGCGCTAACTATTTATTTTTTTGCTACGATTTTCATAAAGAGTTTAACCTCGTCCAAAATTGCATCACCAGACTTAAAAAAGTGCTTTTCTGATCCATAATCGATACCCCACTCTGTTCGATCAATGATCAGCATGCCATTCATCTCGACAGTTCCGTCCATTCCGTCCTTAAATTGCATTTTGGCTGGAAAAGTAACTGCCTTCGTGATACCTTCCATGGTCAGATTCCCTGTAACTTTTATATTTCCTTCATTAACTCTTATACTTCCATCATTTGGAACTTTTGTATTTCCATCATTCCCTGTTTCAACCTTCGTAATGGCGAATGTAGAAACAGGGAATTTTTTGACATCAAAAAATGGAGGTAATTGATTGAGTGAACGTTGATCAACAAAATTTTCAATTGTATTCATATCGACTTCAACTGCACCGCCCACCAGATGACGGTTTTCGATCAACAATTCTCCTTTTGATAGATCGACGTCCCCTGTACTGGTACCATCACCAAGAAACTTAGAACCTTCCCATGCACCAAGTAGCATAGAACCTTTCCATATTATAACACTTTGCTTCGTATCTATGATATATTTTTTCTGGCCCTCTTTATTATAAAAGTCCGTGATTGTCTTTCCATCATAACGATACACTCCATTCGCATCGCCAAACCAAATACTTCCGTCGTTAGCTTCCGAAATCCCATAGAAAGCCTTTCCTGACATAATTTCGGTTACAATGGGCTCCTTACTATACAAGGACTTTGCATCATAACGGGAAAGTGCCTGGACCGTCAAATTAGCAGGATTTACCGGTCCAGTAGTCCAGATGTTTCCTTTTTTATCTTCGATTATAGCATAAGCACCTCTCTCCGATACCTTAGTAAAGGTACTGCCGTCATAGCGATAGAGGCCACCGGGTCGACGGCCTCCTTTAAAGCCATTGTAACCGCTGAGCCAAATATTGCCTTTTCTATCTTGCATTATACCCCAAACGCCGAGAAAGGGTTCGCCTTTATGGGTTAAAGTGGTAAATTTTTTCCCGTCATAAACAAAGGCGTCGCCCCTTGTGCCAACCCACAATTTCCCTGTTTTATCTTCAATGATTGTATTAATTTCATTATTCCAATGTCCTTCTTTATAAAAAAGCGGAGCGTTCGGAGATGTAAAATTTTGAAAAGATTTCCCATCGTAACGACTTATTCCACCGCCAGTGCCGAACCAAATAATGCCGGCTTTATCTTCATAAACAGACATAACTTGATTATGGGCAAGACCCTCCGTGGTAGTGAAATGTTGAATGGATTTCCCGTTGTAATAATAAACGCCTGAATCAGTAGAAGCGAACCAACTATTTCCTCGTCGATCTTCCAGGACATCCTGGAATCTGTGCTGACCTATTTTACTGGTAAGATTAGTAAACGATTTTCCATCGTATCGAAAAACATCACCAAATGATGCGTTGTTGGGGCCAGCAATCAAAATGGAGCCGTTTGTGCCTTTTTTTATATTGCGAACCATTATGTTGGGCCCGATGTCTTTAGTTTCGGACTTGATGTTATCTTTTGGTACGTTTGTTTGGTTTTGTCCCCCACAGGAAGTGAGAAAAACAGACATTAAGAGCAATGCATATACGCGGGAGTAGTTCATCCTTTTTCTTTTTTAATACCAACGAATGTCAACCGCAGCCGCGGACGGTCGCAACGGCGGACCGTAAACCTACCAGTCTTTGTGCTGAGATGCGTTGGAGGGATAGTAAAAGAATGTTAACGAAACGTAAAAGTTGCTTTTACTGACTGCTGTGGATTTTTTCCTCCAAGCAGGTGGGCATATTGTACAAAAATGTTGCCTATACAACGGTCTCGCAAAAACGCTCCTACTTGAGACGAAATAGATTTCATGTATCTGCGTCAAAATTCGGGCGTTCTAAGAAATACCTATACACATTACTTTTGACCCTGTTTACCGATTAAAGTCGGTAATGGTAGTTCCATCATACCGATACACCCCACCAGAGCCAAACCAAATACTGCCATCAGTCGCTTCTGAAATCCCAAAAAGCATGCCTACTTCTGGATTGAGTTCGGTTACCGTAGGCTTTGTAGTGGACAAGGATCTTTCATCATAACGGGAGAGTAACCAACTTAACTTTTCACTTACGCCAGTATCCTTACGTGAACTTATCCAAATGTTGCCTTTTGTATCTTCGTAGACATACCCCACAAAATTCTGAGTAAAATTGGTAAAGGTGCTGCCGTCATAGCGCCAAAGGCCTTCTTTGCCACCCAGCCAAATAGCCCCTTTCTTATCTTCGATGATCGAACGAACATTCGTCAGATGTTTATCCGTAAAGGTGGTAAATGTTTTTCCATCATAAACACAGAGTTCGCCCTCGGTGCCAAACCATAATTTCCCGGTTTTGTCTTCAATGATCGAACGAACATTATTACTGGTCAGTCCATCTTTCCTGGTAAAATTCCGAAAGGATTTCCCATCGTACCGGCTGGCTCCTCCTTCAGTGCCATCAGTGCCGAACCAAATATTGCCGGCTTTATCTTCATACATATCAGTAACCTGATCACTGGCAAGGCCATCCTTGGTTGTAAACTGTTGAAAGGATTTCCCATCGTAATAATAAACCCCTGAACCGATTGAGGAGAACCAAAAATTCCCTTTTCTATCTTCTAATACAGACTAAAAACGAGCCTTACTCACTTGACTGGTGATATTGGTAAATGATTTTCCATCGTATCGAAAAACACCACCAAAGGTTGCTATCCAAATATTACCCTTTCGATCTTGCTTGATGGTACGAGTGATACTGTTAGGTACAGTTGCCGTGATTAGTTCTTTGGTTTTGGGCTTGATCGTATCTGTTGGCAGGTCAGTTTCGTTCAGGGCTTTACCGGAAGAGTACAAAGCAAGCAGCAAACCTAATGCATATATGGGTACGTACCTCATCACTATTTCTTTTATGGCCCAATGGTTTTAACAAATCTAGTTGTTTTTGTATTGAACTTTAGTTAATGGCTTGTTAATGAGTGTTGAAGAAAGCGAAAGGCGTCTTTTACTGACTGCTGGGAGTTTTTGTACATAAGCAGTGTGGCCTACACAACTGGCTCACATTAACGCTCCCAGTTGAGACGATATAACTATCATGTATCTGCTTCTCAGATGGGGCGTTTCTAGGGACAGGCAGTACACGCCACTATAAGTTTATGGCATACTAACCACTCTTTACCTAGTCTAAGCTTCTCACAACGACTACTAACGTTCGACCTTACTACCCTTATTCGGCTTTGTGGCCGCCAGTTTCGCTTGATTCTTTTTGATCATCGCTTTGGCATGGTCGGCATCGTCATAGTGTTCATTGATCGCCAATGCCCGCTGATAGCTCGTTAGCGACAGCTCATACTGACCATTGCTGTAATAGGCTTCCCCTAGGCTATCATACGGATTCGGTGAATGGGGAAATTCAGCGACCAACAGTTTAAATACATTGATGGCGTCGGCCAGCCGTTTGTCCGCCATCAACGCATAGCCCAGCCGGTTTAATTCCCACTGGTCGCTAAACGTATACTGATCAGGCGTTTCTTTTTTCAGCCGATGGTAGTACGCGATGCCTTTTTCTATATTGTGATAGTAGTTTTTCCGGATCACCAGATCAATAGAGGTCTTAGGCAGGCGATACGCTTCGCCCCGTAAAATATTGTGAATACTGGTGCCCAGGTCAAAGATGGGCAGCAATCGGCCATTGTTCGTTAAAACCACTACATCTCGATTATGCTTCATGTCCCGCATGTGGATATTGTAAAAACCCCCGTAAGCCCCTGAATGACCCAGTATCCCCTCGAACTGGTCCCGGTAAATGTATTGGCCGAAGCCATAGCTAAACGTACTTTCCCGCATTTTTAAGTCTAATACTTTTCCGGAAGGAGATTGGGCGGCTTGATAAGCCACTTTCTTTGACGACAGGGGAATGAGTTGATCAGTTGACATGGATTGTGACCATTTGAATAAATCCTGGGTCGTCGAATACACCCCATTGGTGCCATACGTGAGCACGTTAAAGTCTGCTTTATGACCAAAGCCGTCGTAGCCAACAGCAATATCGGCTCGCCCCTGATGGGCTTTGCTCATCACAAACGTCTGGGTCATGCCCAGGGGATGCCATACGTTTTCCTGAAGAAAGGCTTCGTAGGTTTTACCCGATACTCTTTCAATAAGCAGGGCAAGCAAAATATAGGCCGTATTGCTGTAGCTTAAGTTGGTGCCGGGAGCAAACAGCAACTGATCGCCCACGCTGTTACGTAGGTTTTGATAAACCTCTTCATTGACTAGCCCGTCATGTTCTTGATAATGGGTACGTTTAAGGCCTGAGGTGTGTTGTAACAAGTTTTTTATGGTTATCCCATGCAGGTAGGGCGGTAGTTGGGGGAATAGGGCTCCGACCGTATCGGAATACTGGAGCTGCCCCCGTTGCTCCAGAATCATGATGCCCATCGCAGTAAATTGTTTGGCAATCGAACCTACGCAAAAGGGCGTATGGCTAGTCAAAGGTCTTTGGGTCTCAAAATCGGCAAACCCAATGGATTTATGGTAGATGATTTGGCCATTTTCGGCAACCAGAAGATTGCCGTTGAACATATCGTTCTGCTGACAAAAGCTCACTAATCGTTCGAGCTCATCAATTCGGTTCTGAGCCGAAAGATGATCGGCCATGAAGAGAACGACGATTGACAGGAGCAGTTTTTTTACGTTCATGATCGGTTGATTTTAGATGCGTTGACTTGGCGCTGTACCTGAATGCATTATACCTTATGGGAGGTTACGGTCAAGCTCTTACCTGCGTTTCATAGTCAGGCCCCTTTTGATCACTCGTTGATCAGCGGTTGCTAACCGTGGGATCGATTGACCATCGCCATGTTTAGGCAAGGATAAGGCGACTAGGAGCCGAATTCTTTAACAAACACGATTCTTAAAACGAAAAACTTCACCAAGCAGGCGCTTTTCGGGTCAATCAGGCGAAGTTGCCTTGCCTGCGGTATTGAGAGGGAGTCAATCGGGTTTGGGCTTTAAAGGCCAGATTGAACGAAGTGACATTGCCAAAGCCACAGTCGTAGGCGATGGTCTGGATCTTTTCCTGGAAGTAGGCCGGATCGGCCAGTAGGATTTTGGCTTTGGCGATCCGGTACTGATTGACAAATCCAGAAAAATTCATTTGCGCCTGCTCGTTGATAACCTGCGATAGCTGACGAGGACTGGTTGACAGTAGTTGGGCTACCCCGTTTACCGAAATCGTAGGATCCAGGTAAATTTCCTTTGTTTCGAACAGCTTTTCAATCTGTTGAAGCAATTGCGTTGAGGCAACCTGATCCAGCGAAGAGGTACCATATTTTTCTAAAGCAAAAACATGTCGTTTTAATAACAGAAACGAGAACAGGTAGATCAGCAATGAAAAAATAACTGCGCCGAGTATATACAAAGGAATCAAACCGATAAAGATGCCCACATACACAAACCATATAACCGAAACGCCGATGACAATCGTCCGATACCAGGGCAAAAGCCTGGCGCCAGGTAGGCTTTTTAGGAGATACATCCAGCAAACGATCAGGTAGACGGCCAAATGCAGAAATACCAACGAAGCTATAGCATAAGATACAAAATCAGCGCCGTTGGGCAGCAGCCGACACAACAAAACCACTAAACCAAATGGGATTAGTTGCCCATACTCGCTGGTAGTCACCCCCTTTTTTTCGAAAAGCGCTTTGCCGTAAAACCAAAGGAAAGGCCCAATGAGCAAAAGTCCGGAAATGCCCAGAATGCGTATCCAGGGTTCTGGCCTGATATAATTGGTAACGACCGAATGGGAAATTCGCAGGATCAGTCCCAGCAGCATCAACGCCAAGAATAGATTGGCTTTTTTGTCGCGTAACGAAAACAGATAAATACTGAGAAGAAGGGCCTGGGCGATTCCCAAACAGCTCAAAACAAGGACAATGTTTTTGGTGAGCATTTTGATGCGGTACTACCTGTTTAATGATCCGCTGATTGGTTAAAAGTAAGCAAGGCTGGCCAAATAACCGACCGGTTGCTTCATGCTTTTTCAAGGTACCCTTTTTACCGTCAGCCAGCGCTAAAAAATTGCCTTCAGAAACAGACACTCCGTCGGCCCGGCACAATGGCCGACCGTGGTTTAAAGCCGGTCAGAACGGCACCTGGGCTGTCAAGATCATCTTAGCTATTATCCGAGCAAGTTGTGGTCCCAATCGGCGTGCTTACTGCGTCAAGGGTCGCCGAAGTCGGTATCCACTAAAAAGTCAGCCGAGTCAAAGCCCGAATCGGCGTTCAGAAACAGCCTTTTCAGAGTACTATCAGCCGCTTTGAGTAAACTACATAGTTACTCTAAGAATACCGCACGGGCGGCCCCGCTGAATCTGGAATAAGTCATGGTGCTGGCCTTCTTGAGGGGTAGACATAGCAAGCATAACACCCTGATTATCTGACAAAAATAACGCATCTGTTGTGTTGCAGGCCTTTCGGCCTTGATAGCCCACCGCATCTCCGCCATTCTTGGCAGGCGTATGGCTACCATCAAATTCGATGCTTGACAAATCCAGGTACTTGAGGTTTTTACGCAAAATATTGATCCAGACACGTTTCCAGCCATCGGCCTTACCGCACGGGCGGCCCCGTCCATTTATTATAGTAGTAAAAGACCGAATTCCAATTCAGGACCTAATCACTAAAGAATTGTTTGGTAAGTAATTCACGCCACTGACAACCTGTTTTGAGTCGGTGAAAAATGCATTCCACCACCTCGGCCAAAGGGACTGTTGTCTCAAGTCCACGCTTCAATCATAGCTTTGTCCATAACCGCGCGGGCGGCCCCGCCCCATTGTTGTGTTTAATGAAAGTTCACACCGCAAAACTCACACAGCTTTGGGGATTTTCCTTAAAGTTTAAACAGCTTCATTGTTATAGTTCTGAAATTCTATAGTACTCGTCTCAAACGTAGTGTTTCGGTTTAGCTCAATTTTTAAGCAATTGTGTGCTCTATTTTTTTTATAAAATATTCTTTTGTTGCCCCGTTTAAGTTGGTTAGATAGAACAATCAGCTGTTAAAACGTTCTTTGAACTACTACGTAGTAGGTTGCGACTCTTTTATTTCGCTTCTAATATCTCGCTCCACCGGGTTGTACATCGTTTTGATAGATATTGAAACTGCATCGGCCATTCGGGGTTGTGTTGCTGAGAAGCTAACCGAAGTTTATTCGATCCAAAACGCTGATTAAGTTTGTCGACTGCGTTTGATAGCTTTAGCCGTTTTTCATCAAGGCCAGCTGTGAAAAGATTAGTCTCCCGGTAGTCGGCCGAAACCAAATCCGTCAGCATAATGCCTACTTTCTGATAATGATAATCAGGCGCGTAGATTTCATTGAGTGCGCCTACTGCATAGTGAATCATATCGAGTACATTGTTGGTCGGGTGAGGGAGCACAATGGTTCGGGAAGGATTATGTTGTTTGTCTGGTAGTCCAGTGGCTGTTTTTCTATATCGGTTCGTCTTCAGGTAGACTGTCAGGCAGCCTGCCAGAGAGTTTTGTCGGCGCAACTTTTCACAAACCCGGCTCAGGTGGGCGGTCAGTGCATCCTCAATCATAGCCAGGTCAGTAGTTACCCGATGAAAACCGGGTTCGGTACAGAACGACTTTTTAGGCTTTTGGCCCACCTCCAGAAGCTTACAGGGGTGCCCCTGCAACTCATAAACCAGCCGCACACCATTGACAGTCATCATCTGACGTATCCAATCAATGGGCACCTTACGTAGTTGGTCGGCCGTCTTGATGTCGAAGCATTCAAGCTTCCTGGCCGACTGACGCCCTACGCCCCAAATTTCATTCACTGGAAAATTCTTCAGCGATTCATCGATTTTTTCCGGCGTATCCAGTACACATACACCGTTATGTTCTGGCGTTTTCTTTGCGAGCCGGTTAGCAATTTTCGCCAAGGTTTTGGTGGGGCCAAATCCAATACTGACCGGAATACGGAGCCACTGGTCAATCTTGGCGCGAATGATTTCGCCCAAATCCTGATAGGAAGGGTATAGACACTCAAAGCCTTCTACTAGAAGAAACGCTTCATCAATGCTATAGACCTCTACATCCTCGGCAAAGTGCGTCAATAGGCTCATCAACCGCGCCGAAGTATCTCCGTAGAGCGCATAATTCGAAGAAAAAACGGCGATGTCATGCTGTTTTCGTAATTCCGCCAACTGAAAGAATGGCTGCCCCATATTGATACCCAAGTCCTTCGCTTCGTTGCTACGTGCTACTACGCAACCATCCCGGTTCGATAAGACAATGACCGGCTTGCCTTCCAGAGCAGGGTTAAAGCTACGCTCGACGGAGCAGTAAAAACAATTAGCATCAATCAGGGCGTACATATCGGGGCGGTTTAGAAACGACATACGTAACAACACCCAGCACTCGGAACGTATCACGGTCTTTGTGGACGTAGATGGGTGAATAGTTCTCGTTGCTGGGTTCGAGAATAATCATCTTGCCCACACGCAGAAAGCGTTTAACGCAGCAATCGCCGTTTAGCCAGCAAACCACTACGTTACCCATTTCTATAGGGATGGCAGAATCGACAACCAGAATCGAGCCGGGAAAAATATAGTCTCCCAACATGCTTTCGCCCGTGGCTTTCACAAAGTAGGTACAGTCAGGATGGGCTACGCATAGATCCTGCAGGTTCAGACTGGTTTCAATAATGTTGTCGGCCGGAGAGGGGAAACCCGCTTGTACCTGAGCACTGAAATAAGGAATCGCCTGCCGACGTTTTGGGTCGAGTCGGAAGATATTTTCAGCAGGAATAGGGTCAAGCGAGTCGATCATAGGCGGTCAAAGGCAATTAACCGCCTATATTATACTTTTGTTATATATGTTGCAAATAAATTATAGTGCCGTGATAATACATCTACACCAGCGTTACGTTGGTCCGGCGTGTAACATACTATCATGAAAAACGTAGTAAGATTAACGTAGCAGTGGAAAGCCTACAATACGTTGTTTAGACAGCCTTTTGGTATGAAAGCGGTCAAAAAACGACTGTTCTGGTCGAATCAGGACCTCAGAAGCGGGCAAATTGAACAGCTCCTGTACCGATAAACCCATAACGCAGCCCCGCTACCCACCCGGCATCATTCGACAATTTCCCTTTGCAGGCTAATCGATTGGCCACATAAATAGCTGCCTGTTGACCATTCACTTCGTAGCGGACAGGTTACCATTCCGAATGAAAACGAGTGGACTATCGTCATCAACAAAACGATTAAGTGGGGAGCCTTCAGCTATAAACAGGATGAAGACGTATTGCGGGTGAACGTACCGGTCAAAAAGTCGGACAAATTTTTCGAGCGGATGACCTTCTCCACTGCGAACAATGGCACGGTAACGCTGAATTGGGCCAACGCCAAAGTTGACTTTCATGTAAAGTGAGTCGCTGACGCGAGGCCCGACCCGTTGGGCCCCGCGTCAGCTTTTTACAGCTAAACAGCGGTGAATCAGCATTATTTTACGTTCGTGCGTGCTACGTGTCGAAACAACAACGCCGATCCGACAAACAATAGGGCGAAGAATGCATGGAGGCCAAACACCGCCACCACGCCGTTGGCAAAAGCAGGTGTCCCGATACGTAACGCAATTACAGGAACCAGCACTATAGCGAACGCTGTCGCTAACAACGCGCGTGACATTCCCTGTGGCTCTAAACGTGCGATAATGGTACCGACTAATCCGACGAGCAGCACCCCGAAATACATCATGTTGGCAGAATCGTCTCCAAGAATGCCTCCGACAGCAACATTCATCCAAACAAGCGCAAACACGGCCGCAAGTGCCATTCCGCCGGCGAATCGATACGATTTATTGGTCAATTGCTGTTTTGCTATCAGTTGATACGTTAGACTGGCACCACCGACTAACAAGATAAAACCCAACACAAAAACGCCCGGTTTCCAATGCCAGATGGCAAGAAGTGTCAAAATCAAGGGAATAAGCAGAAACAGTCCTGTTTCGACTGCAATGCGAATACTGTTTTTCATGATGATTTATGAGTTTAGGATGGTTAATTTTCCTTCGTGAAAACTCGCTCTCCACCGTTACGTTTGATAGTCATCTGGTTTTTAGCAACATCGAACTCAATAACGATGCCGCCCGCTGTGCCATTATCGATTTTGAATGTACCCTGTGCCGTTGCTTCGAGCGGGACGGCAGATTGCCCGGGCGGCATCGCGTAAAGTGTTTCCTTGTCGCGGGTGATCACAAATTTCGCGGGTGTTCCAGGAATTGAATAAGTGCCGACGTAATGATCCAGAACATCCGGGCTGACGGCGACCGATTCGAAGGTGGGAATCTGAAACGGTTTGTTGTAATAAATGTCGACAACACCGCTCATAATATCCTTTACCGGGTAGACCTTCGCGTTTGTCGTGTAAGCGACAGCCAATTTTTCTTCCGGCAGGTAAGCCACCCACGCTCCATAGTTATCAGCCCCGCCCGTGTGCCCATAGAAAGTCTTGCCAACGAACGGGAAGGTCACCATGCCTAACCCCTCGCCATCTCGCATCGTTTTTATCTGATCAAGACTCTCCCTTGACACAATCTTCCCATCGAACAGCGCCTGGATGAATTTGGTCAGGTCGGCTGGTGTCGAAACAATCGCACCCGAGCCGAAGAGGATGCTGGGGTGGGTTTCAGCTACCTGTTTCCAGTCGCTACCGGGGAGTATAAAATAGGTTAGACTTTCGTTCTTGTTTATATCAATGTTTCCGGTTGCGGTGTACGTATCCCTAAGCCCTATTTTTGTAGTGATTTTTTCCTGGAGGGCAGCCTCGTAGGATTTGCCGGTTACCTTTTCAATGATAAGCCCCAACAGGAAATAGCCAGAGTTGCTGTAAGAAAACCTGGTGTCTGGCTCGAAATCGGGCGTGGCTTTAACGATAAGGGCGAGGTGTTCATCTTTCGTCATTGGCATCGTATTCACGTTTCGCTGAGCATTCCGATCGCGTTTTATGTTAGGGATACCACTGCGATGCGCCAGTATTTGCACGATAGTAATTTTCTGGGCGTTCGGCACCTGCGGCAGAAATTTGTCGAGCGGGTCGGTCAGTTTCAGTTTTCCTTCTTCAACGAGCTGAAGTATCATTGCAGCGGTGAACATTTTTGTGATCGAACCGATCCGGTATCTGCTGGCTGCGGTTAACGGTTTCTTTTCGGTTCCGTTGATCTGGCTGTAACCGATGGAGCGGCTATATAGAACGTTGCCGTCTTTAGCAATGACCAGACTCCCCATCGCTTTATTTTTTTCGGCGAGTCGATCGAAAAACTGGTCGAGTTTGGCTTTATCAATTGTCTGTGCGTACGCAGAAACAGACAGCGCCAGTGTCAGAAGAGTAGCGAATAATAGATTAATTTTCATTGTCATGGAAAATGGCTTTGAATTTCAAAGTGAATAGGCAAAAAAGTGAGTTGATTAACGAGATTTATGCGTAAATGGCGAAGCAGAGTATGGTATTGCTGATGCTAAAGGCTTCGACAGGTTCAGCCTGACACGTCAGCAATACGTTGATTTTAAGCTATGAAATAGTATCTCCGGTTATCTGAATCCAAACAGAAAAGGAAATAGAAAGGTCACGACAATTGCCCATAACGCGTAAATGGGCAGGTAGAACGTAATGGTTTCGCCAACTTCGGTTAGTCTGGCTTTTCTGGAAACAACCTTAAAAAGTTGCGCCGTTACCAGCAACAGATTGATTAAAATTAAAACATTTCCACCCAGAACGGCAGCTCTGTTGGGTGTAATTCCCCACTCAGAAATTCGGAACAGGATGGCCGACAGGGCAATGCCATTAACAAGCACAGTTACTGCCGATAGTAGGAAAAGAATCCAGACCTCCGGTAGGCTTTGCGTTGTTTTGGATGTTTCGGCTACGGAAAAGAAAATGATAGCCATAACTCCAATTAACAATGCATTGAATATCAGCAGAAAATCCCGGTCGTTATAAGGGTCTTTCCCGGAATAAACGATGGCGACGAGATAAATGACCAGCATCACCAAGACCAGCGGGCTGAACAGTTTGGCGATCACCGGTGAGACTTTACCGACTAACTGCGGATTGGTCTGGATGAGATAAGTGCCAACAATGGGTGCGGCAGGAAGCCCCAAAACCACTACGTTCTCGAAATAAAACTTCTCAATTTCAAAGCCAATCAGTTTGAAAAGTCCAATAGTTATACCGGTCATGATGCCGCCTGCTATCAGAATGAGCCCGGTTATGACGATAAGATCACCGTTATACTTTAAATAGCTAAGTCGCTTCTCATCCGTATTTCTGGTCTCGCCAACGAAAGCAAAGCCTAATACCGACCAGAGAACTAAGACTACATGAATGCACGATAAAATTAACGTATCACTTTTCTTATCGTTGGGCATGAAATTGATAAAAAGTAAACCAATCAGCGTTGAGCCAACGAGAATAGCGATGCTACGTACTGATACGTTATTTTTCCAAGCGAAGTAGGCCGATAGCATCGGGAAAACGATAAATCCAACATTTCTGGAAAAGAAGAATTCCTGATCAATAGACAAAAACGCTGGCAATTTGGCAATAAGGCCCGCCACAAGCGAAATAGCGATTACAACTACCAATTCCTGGCGTGTGCCCCAGCTAAGTTCATCACTTTCGTAACTCAGTCGTGCATTCCAGAAATCAGCCAGTACGTTGCCCTCAAGCTCTGGATAAAGCGCGGTGAATGCTCGCTTAAAAGGCACTTTGTTCGTTCGGTACAGCTTTTCGAGTTGCCCGGGATCATCTAAGGATGTAATTATTTCGTCTTTCATGAGTGTATGTGTTAAAAATTCTTATTAAGTGCTTTGAATTTCAAAGTGTAAGCGTAAAAAACAGCCATTACGTTTCACGACCTCTACTCAGCAATTCCTTTGATCAATTTCTCCAGGGCATTTAAATGGTCATTGAAGGCTTTCCGACCAAGTTCGGTAGCGGCATAATTCGTATTCGATTTTCCGCTGACGAATGATTTTTCTACCTGAATGAACTCCTCTTTCTCCAGCGCTTTCAGGTGGCTTGCCAGATTGCCATCGGTTACATCAAGAAAATCCTTCAACGAATTGAAATCAAGCGACTTATTAATAGCCAGAGCCGCCATAATTCCAAGCTTGATTCTGCTCTCGAATGCCTTCTGTAAACCATTGATCGATATTTTCACCGTTCGTACCTGTAATGCATGTAAATACCGTATATGATGTGGAGTACACCAAAACCTAAAGCCCAGCACACTACTCCATACTCAACGTAGTAAGCGCTAAACAAACCTAACCCTACTTGAATGAGCCCTAAACTTTTAACTTCTTCATAAGTAAACTGACTGGCATTATATAAGGATAAACCGTAAAACAGCAAGGTAAGCGGAGCCATTAAGCCAATCAATCCTTTGTCGATTAAAATAAGAACTAGAAGCCCCCCTACAACTAATGGAACCGCCATATGGACGAGCAGCCGCCTAACAAGGGCATTCCAGAGGTTTTCTCCCCGTTTGGTCGCTTTTTTATGAGAAAGAAAAATAGCGGTTCCTAACGCAAGAACTAATATGACAACGGCTAATAGAATGACTTTCGATAGGTTGGAAGCTAAATTTTCAGAACTCTCATATACTAGTTTATCAGGATTAAAATCAAAAACCCTATAGGCAGTATAAGCTCCCATTAATGCATACAGCCCTGCCATGATACCAGCCCACCCAGCCAGCGACAGAAATTTGGAAGAACGCTCCATGATGGAACGTATCTGAGCTATATCCCGCGTATAATCCTTCTCTTCTCTCATTCAAAAGTACTTTGAAATTCAAAGTAACTAGAGAAAAAATAGTTATGCAAGCGTTATTGGAAATATTTTACAAATCGGCGAGTGATACGTAGCATACAATAGTTAATTTATCGTATTGCTCTACAAAACGGGAATACCACTTATCGCCAATTTTTGGTGATTTACCCCTCAAAATTGACGCTTGGTAAGGTTTCGATTGTTTGCCTGGCAAGTAAACGCTCATCTTTGTGCCATCAATCACAAACAACAACTGCTAATGAAAACGAATTTTTTGCACATCAACCGCCCAGCCCGGCCCCGCATTATTGAAGTAGGTGGCCCAGTAGTTGGCCTTCGTGGTCGGACAATCTATCGGATGCGGACTCGCTAAGCGACCTGATCCACAGGCGGTAAGCTCTCAGTAAGTGGGAGCTTTTTTTTTGCTTTATTGATCCGTAAGCAGGTACAGGGTAATACGTTTCACCTTGTTTATTGGGCGAACATCCATTGAATCTGCTCATTAAGTATACCGAACTACGTGACTTATAGTCTACTTTCGCTCAGAAATAAATTCTGGCCGGAGAATCAATAATGTTAGATCAATACAAGCAGCAACATCCTTACTTATTGGCCCTTGATTCCATCATTTTCGGCTTCGACGGCGAAAGCTTAAAAGTGTTATTGGTTAAACGGGGCGTCGAAGAGCAAACCTGGTCGCTGATGGGGGGATGGCTACAACCCAATGAGGGCCTTGAACAGGCGGCTGCCCGCATTCTGTTTGAACTAACCGGGCTTACTGATGTATATCTGGAGCAATTATACGCTTTTGGTGAACCTCACCGCGATCCAATTGTTCGCACCATCTCCGTCGCTTATTTCTCCTTGGTGAAAGTGGCGGATTATGAATCCAAGATTTCGGAGACGTTTCAGGCGCGCTGGTTTTCTATTTACGACTTACCAATTTTGCTCTTCGACCACGGCGATATGGTTGACCTGGCGATTAAACGATTACGTTATAAAGCCGCTCAACACCCTATTGGTTTCGAGCTGTTACCTGATAAGTTTACCATTCCGCAACTGAAGAAGCTTTATGACGCTATCTACAACACGAACTTCGATAAGCGGAATTTCAGCCGGAAAATCCTCTCAACAAATTTGCTCATCAAATTAGACGAGAAGCAGAAAGGGTTTTCGAGACGTGGGGCTTACTATTATCAGGTCGACCTGGCCAAATACAAGCAGGAAACCGACTCCTTTCTAAATTTTATTCCTACCTGATCGGATTGCTACGTTCACTGGCTTATCCATTCAAGTTTTTTAGACAAAATAGTAGCTGATTCAGGCTTAAAAAATATTGTGTAAAATATTGGTGTTTCAAAAATGAGTGTCATTTTTACACTAATAATCCCCGTACCTTATCACTACGTATGAGCGAATAGGACGTAACTCGAATCACTACGTCTCTACTCAGCTAACTCATCGCACATTTAAGTGATTATTGCATAATTCGGGAAAATTCTATAATTTTTCATTTTTGTAAGCATACGTCATATACGTATTCGATGACTTTTCAACCACAGGACCAGGCGCTATGGCAAGCCTATCGCGCGGGTGATAAACAGGCATTAGGCTTACTGGTTGAACGCTATTATGGCGCGCTGAAACACTATGGACTAAAGTTTATGGTGGAAGAAGCGGTGGTTGAGGACTGTATTCAGGAATTGTTTTTACAGCTCTGGCAAAATCGATTACAGATCAATGAAACGGAGTCCATCAAGCATTACTTACTAAAATCAATACGTCACCACATCCTGCAATATTTGCGCACGCAGAAAAGACTGATACGTAACGAATTAGACTGGGATACATCCGTTGGGGCGGATATTGACTCAGAAACTTTGCTGATTCGTCAGGAATCGTTGGTTAGTATGACGAAAATGATTCAGGATCAATTAGCTACGTTGCCGGCCCGTGAGCGGGAAGCTTTATACCTCCGTTACTACGAGAATCTATCCATACCGGAGATTGCCGAAGTAATGAACGTAAACCGCCAGTCAGTATCAAATTTTCTTCAGAAAGCACTCAATAAGCTTCGGACGCGTTGGCTAGTACACACATTACTAGCGATTTGCATTTTTTTCCAAAAAAATTTCCTTTAAGAAGGGTATAAACGGAATAATACTTCATACTATCAATAAAATAGTAGAAAAGTACAATGTATCCGCCCCCCGAACAATTTTCGACGGTTGACGACTTCTTAGAAAACGACGCTTTTCGGGCGTGGGTTTGGGAACGGCGTCCTGAAGATCAAGTCTATTGGCAGCAATGGCTGGCTCAATATCCCGAAAAAAGGGATCTCTACGAACAGGCCGTTGCTACGTTGTTAGTGATTCAGGGACAGCGAATTGAGCTCTCAGATCAGCAGATAAAAGACAATAAAGACGAAATATTGGCTCAGCTTTCCCCGCCCACTACGTTCGTAAGGCAGTTATGGCAGTGGGGGCGTTGGGCTGCCGCTGCCGCAGTAATCGGGATTGTTATTTGGTGGCAATCCAGTCAATCGGATTCCGGCCAGTACGTATCCATAACTGAACGTAACACTCCTCAGCTAAAAGAGCAGGAATGGAAAATTGTAAAGAACGTAACGGGGCAGTCTTTGGTGGTGCTGCTACCAGATAATTCGTCTGTTTTGCTATCGACGGGTAGCCAGCTACGTTTCCATAAACAGGATAACCATAAGCTTCGGGAAGTGTATTTGCAGGGAGAAGGTTTTTTTGAAGTGACCAAAAATCCAGCTAAACCGTTCCTGGTTTACACCAACAGTTTGACTACTAAAGTGCTGGGAACCAGCTTCCAGGTACGTTCCTTCGCTAAAGAAACCTCCTCTTTTGTGAAGGTAAAAACCGGTAAAGTTTCGGTTACCCCAGTCGACGCGCCTGATCAATCAGTTCTACTCGTAAAAAACGAACAACTCAATCTGGAAACCAGGACGGAAAAGGTTGTTAAACACGACATCGTTCCATCGAAAGAAAGTTCGTCAGCCATTATTAATCAGCAGTTTAGCTTCGAGTTTACACCCATTCCTGACGTATTTGCCCAACTGGAGTCCAGCTATCATATGCCGATTCAATATGATCGGAATATGCTTACCAACTGCACCTTTACCGGACAACTCAACGACGTACCGTTCCTGGAAAAAATTCGGCTTATCTGTCTGACTATTGAAGCTACGTACGAAATCGTTGACAACCAGCTGATTATACAAAGTCACGGTTGTAATTAATTTTCGTTTCTCTTAACCCAAACTACTACCTATGCCCAAAAACGACCTCCTGTTAACAGAAAAGCGATAGTGCTACCAACACTATCGCCTGGAAGCCCCTTAACGTATTAGCTACACACATTACATCTCTATTGATGAGAAGGGGGCTGTTTTTTGTCATTTCTTCCAAAACAACAAAAACGCATAAATGTATGCATTACCTTTTCATCAATCGCAATGTTTGGATCAGGATTATGAAAATCTCAAGCCTGCAAATTTTGCTAGCCCTTGTTCTAACCCACGTTGGCTTTGCCTCGGATGGCGTGGCGCAGGAACTTCTGAGTCGACGAGTTACTATCTCAGCCCAAAATGAAGATGTTGAAGTGACGATTCGGCGAATTGAAAAACAGGCCAACGTCCAGTTTCTGTTCAGCCGGGAAATTATTCAATCGAAGCGAAAAATTAATTATCAGGCGAAGAATGAACAGCTTTCGCAGGTACTGGATCGCATTCTGACTCCACTAGATTTAATTTATGAGGTTGTGGGTCAGCAAATTGTGATAAAAAGAACTGTCGCTCCGGCACCGCAGCTTCTGCAAAATGCTTCTACTGAAATCAACATCGAGACGGCTGTAGATAGACAACTATCAGGCCGAGTTACGGGTGAAAACGGCGAAGGTTTACCGGGAGTAAATATTCAAATAAAAACTACGACACGCGGTACAACTACCGACGGAAACGGGAATTACAGACTCGCTATTCCCGATGAAGCTAGTACGGTACTCGTGTTCTCCTTTATCGGATATGCTACACAGGAAGTAACCGTGGGAAATCAATCGGTTATCAATGTTACGTTGGCTGCCGATGACAAAACACTCAGTGAAGTAGTAGTAGTTGGTTACGGTACGCAACGCAAACGGGATGTTACCGGGGCAGTAGCTTCGGTTAGCGAAGCTATCCTGAGAGAAGTGCCCTCGCCTAACTTGGTAAACCAATTAAAAGGGCGCGCAGCTGGGGTATCTATCGTCAGCAATGGTACTACGCCCGGTTCGCAGGGGCAGATTCGAATCCGAGGGAACAGAACGCTGACAACCAGTTCCAACGGCAGTGATGGATTGGATGGCCCATTGGTTGTGGTCGATGGGATACCTTATGGCGGGCTCAATGATATAAATCCAGACGACATTGTTAATCTGGAAATTCTGAAAGATGCTTCAGCAACGGCGATCTATGGGTCGCGAGGGGCCGGTGGGGTTATTCTGATCACCACGAAACGTGGGAAAGTGGGCAAACCGGTATTCAGCTATGATGGATATCATGGCATTACCTCCATCATGGGCAAATACAACGTAATGAATGGTCAGGAGTATGCCCAGTTTAAAGATGATGCGGCAAAATATAACCGTACGGCCCCCGGTACCACTGGTTATCCGCTCACCCAAAAAGAGAAAGATGCGTTAGCGGCCGGCGTTTCGACCGATTGGCAAAATTTGATATACAAACCCGGCTTCATGACCAACCATCAGCTCAGCATGACGGGTGGAGTTGAAAATACACAATATTCATTGGGGCTGGGTTACTTTAATGAGACCGGTATTATTCCCAGTCAGGATTTTAGCCGAATCAATATACGGGCGACCATTGATCAGCGAATTGGCAAACGTATCAAAGTAGGCTTAAATACCCTCAATACGTTAACGTATCAAAATACGCCAGGTGGTGGTGGTATTCCGGGTGGTTTGGTACGTTTAACGCCGTTGGCTTCACCGTATAATGCAGATGGTTCGGTAAATCTGTTCCCGGCGGAGGGCTCTATTGATGCGGCTATAGTCAGCCCGTTGACGATCAACACCAAAAAGGATTCGTACTTAGGCCGCACACGGTCACTACGTACCTTTAATAGCCTCTATGCTGAGTTGAGTATTCTCCCCGGCCTACGCTATCGGTTCAATGCGGGTTTAAATTTTAGCCAGTCAAACTACAACGGTTACGGCGGCCCACTCACTTATTTTAACACAGCCACGGTGCAGTCTTCATCGACTGCCGAAATCAGCAATACCGAATACTGGGATGTCAATTTGCAGCACTTACTGTATTACGACAAAACGTTTGGAAAGCATAAAATCGGTGTTACAGGCCTGTATGAGGTTACCCAAAACCATTCATTGGGCAGCCGATTTACGATAACAGGTGTTCCAGCTGATTACATCAAAACGTCGAATTTTTCGCTGGCGTCCGGAACACCCGTCGCGAATTCAGACTTCGGCAACTCGTTTTCTGAACTTGGCCTGCTTTCGTACATGGGTCGGGTAAACTATAGTTACAACGACCGTTATCTGTTGACGTTGACCCTACGGCGAGATGGTTCTTCTACGTTATCGCCAGGTAATCAGTATTTTAACTACCCGGCAATTGGCGCAGGCTGGAACGTAATAGAAGAAAGTTTTATGAAAGAAGTTCCTTTTATTTCAAACCTGAAAGTACGGGGCAGTTGGGGTATATCCGGGAACAGGAACGTAGGGGCCTATGCTACGTTGGGCGCGCTTTCGGCTGGCTATTACAATTTCGGAACTGGTACTGCCGGACAGCAACTGGCGTATACCGTTACCAGTTTACCAGCTACGGGTCTGGGTTGGCAATCTACATCTCAAATCGATATCGGGGTTGACTTCGGATTCCTGAATAACCGGATTAGTGGTTCGGTAGATTATTATCACCAGAAAACGAAGGATATCCTTTTGTCGGTGCCGTTACCGCCGAGCAACGGAGCTGGTTCGACTTTGAAAAACCTGGGAAGAACCGAAGGAAAAGGTTTGGAAACAGCGCTGACGTTTGAGGTTTTGAGAAATCCGACAGGATTTAACTGGAGCGCTGATGTTACGTATTTCTTTAACCGTGAGAAAATTACACAGCTCACTACCCCAGCTGAGCAATCCAATATAGGGGCTGGCTGGTTTGTTGGGCAGCCACTCTCAGTAATTTATGATTACAAGAAAATTGGTATCTGGCAAACAGCGGACAAAGAAAACGGTACGTTGGCCAAACAAACGTCACCGGTTCAGTTCGCCGGACAGATCCGAGTGGAAGACGTAAACGGAGACGGCAAAATTGATGCCTCCGACCGGCAGATTCTTGGCAACTTCCAGCCCGCCTGGGAGGGCGGCTTTACCAACCGCTTCAGTTTCAAAAACTTTGATTTATCGATTGTTACGTATGCTCGTATAGGTATGAAAGTAATCGTGCCTTACCTGACGGGTAACTCTACCGGCTCAGGCGGTTTCGCGTTCTTCAATCAGGGCCGAGTTAACCAGGTGAAAGTCGATTACTGGACTGAAGCGAATCCGACCAATGCATACCCGGCTCCTGATGCAGGTGGGGCGGTCGCCAATTTTGGGTCAACATTGGGGTATTATGATGGTTCGTTCATCAAGTGTAGAAGCATCAACTTGGGCTACACCTTTTCCAGTCAGTTGATCAGAAAAATCGGTATAAATTCCGCCCGGATTTATGTCAACGCAACCAATCCGTTCATCATTTATTCGCCACTGGTTAGCCAGAATTTAGCTGTCGATCCAGAAGGAAATAGTTATGCCAGTGGTACGTCGACTCTGAACCCGCAGTTTGCCAGCGAACGCGGAACCCCAGAGCGTCAGATCGCCGTGAACCTGAACAATCCACCCGTACGTCAATTCACGCTTGGGGTAAATCTTAAATTCTAACCTTTGATACGACGATGAAAACCATAAAAGTTCTGGCCATACTGAGTCTCACAGCGTTACTCAGCACGGGCTGCGAAAAAATATTAGAAGAGAACCCGCAATCACAGATTGTTCCTGCCTATTTCAACAGTCCGTCTGGCGTATTAGGTGGAATCGCCGGTGTCTATAACGACATCCGGGGGCAGTGGGGCACCGAAGGGTTCACGGTAGAAATGCAGGCGGGTACCGACGATTTTTTACAGGGGGTCAGTAGCGGAGGAGGACCAGCATATACGTATAACGGCCTGAACGGGAGCAATTTTGGTTCGGCGTGGGGCATCGCTTTTCAGGATATCAATACGTTAAATGGCGTGCTGAAATACGGACAAACGATTGATTTACCTGAAACAACGCGCAAACAATATCTGGCACAGGCGAAGTTTCTGCGGGCATTCTGGTACTTTTATCTGGTGCAGACCTGGGGCGACGTACCGCTCAATACGGAGTTTATTACGGTGCCTTCACAGGCCGCTTCCCGCCAGCCAGTAGCTCAGGTTTACGAGCAGATTATTAAGGATTTGACCGAATCAGCTACTGATTTGCCGAATCAGCCGACTGCGCCGTTTCTGGGAAAAGCCGCTACCAAACCTGTAGCCCAACTGTTGCTGGCTAAGGCCTATTTAACTCGTGGATGGTTAAATAATACAGCCGCTGATTTTACGCAGGCAGCCACCATTTGTGCCGATATCATCGCCAATAAATCGTCGTATGGTCTTGATCTATGGCAGGACTTTGGGGATGCGTTCGTTCCAGCCAACGATTATGGTAAAGAAACCATGTTTGTCAGCGATCACGTGCTGGATCCTAAATATGGTTACTATAAGGTAGGTTCTGGCGAAAGTGGTGGTGCGGCAAATAACCTGACGCCCTGGTTTACAACCTGGAATTACCCCAACAACAGCGGCATCAACTCGTTCAAAAGCGCTGCGGGAGCCTACGTGAACAGCGGCACTTCTCTGATGATTCGGGATTCGCAATATGGACGTCCTTACGTTCGTATGCGGCCAAATAGCTACAAGTGGCCTTCGGGGGCAAACGCTGGGAAAAATTATTTTCTGGATCAGGCGTTTACGAACCGCACTGTCGATTCCCGATTTAGTAACTCGTTCTATACAGTTTATATTTCCAATACGTCCGTTACCAACACGGCTACGGCTGCCAATAATAAACGGGGTATCGGTTATACAACCGTTGTCGGCGCCGATACCGCCGTCTGGATGCCCGACTTTGAAGTGGAAGGTGCACCGCAATTCATCGGTACAAGACCGTTTAAAGGGCTTGTTGTACCGCCCAGTTTATGGGATAATGGGATTTTTCCATCCCTGAAGAAATTCATGGACCCAAGCCGGGGCGCGAACTTCAACGACCCATCGACGCGTCCCTGTGTCTTGTACCGTTTTGCGGATGTGTATCTGACGGGCGCGGAAGCGTACCTGAAAGCGGGCGATGCGACAAAAGCTGCGGCTTTGCTCAACGTAGTACGTCAGCGGGCAGCTTATCGAAAAACCAATACAGCCGCTCAGAATACGGCAGCAGCCACCGCCATGACCATTGCAGCCGCCGACGTAACGGTAGACTTTATTCTGGACGAGCGAACCCGTGAACTGTTCGGCGAATGGCAGCGGTGGCATGATCTGGTACGTACCCGTTCGCTGGTACGTCGCGTGAAAGCCTGGAATCCGGAAGCGGCCCAATATATTCAGGATTTTCACATGCTGCGTCCCATTCCGCAGACCCAAATCGATCGGGTTGTCGAAGGTCCTAAGTTTCCGCAAAATCCGGGTTATTAATGGAGTGAACGTAGTAGCAGGAGTTTTTGATTTTCTAGTAGACAGCTAAATTGATGCGATTTGTGTAAGTGAGCGTATCGAACACTTACACAAATCGCTATTTCTGGAAAGACACATCTACGAAATATGAAAGTGCCCGATCTGACCTATAATCCCGATGGTATGATTCAAGCAATTGACGCTTATAGGTGAGAGACTTTCCAGTTTTTTACAGAAGAATCAAAAACATTGATTTTGTCAATTGATCTCAGCGCCCTATACGTAGCGAGGTTGTGCTACGTCTGTCTGCTCCTGCTAACAGCCAACGTAGCACAGGCACAGCTTCGTCTGCCCAAATTGATCAGCGATGGTATGGTGCTGCAACGGGACGTACCACTCAAAATTTGGGGATGGGCAACTCCTGGCGAACGTATCACCGTACGATTTAACAATAAGAACTACAGAACGGTAACGGAAACCAGGGGGAAATGGCAGCTTGGTTTGCCCGCCATGTCGGCAGGAGGCCCGTTCACGATGGAAATTATCGGAAGTACGCAGCTTACTGTGAAGGATATTCTGATTGGTGATGTCTGGTTTTGCAGTGGGCAAAGCAATATGGTTCACCAACTGAATATTCATGACGTTACGTATGCCAAGGACATTCGGGAGGCTAATTACCCGCAAATCCGACAGTTCTGGATCCCTACCCTGACTAATCTGCAGGGCCCACAAAACGATCTTCCGAGCGGGCAATGGAAAGCGGCTGTTGGCGAAGACGTTCGGCCATTTTCGGCAGTGGCGTATTTCTTCGCGAAGAAAATTCATGAGAAATATAAAATTCCCGTTGGCATCATAAACGCCAGTGTGGGTGGTACGCCCATCGAAGCCTGGACGAGTGAAGAAGGGTTGAAAGAGTTTGACGCCCTGAAAGCGACCATCGAGAAAAATAAAGACACTACGTATATCAATAGTCTCACCCGACGACAGACTGCTACGTCAACCCGGCCAGCGCCACCGGTTGATTTGGGTATGGCAGGCTCCACAAAATGGTTCGACGTAGCGTATGTCCCGAAAGGCTGGCGGCCAATCAACGTACCGGGTTATTGGGAAGATCAGGGCGTGAAAGATCTGAACGGTGTTGTGTGGTATCGAAAAGAGGTTGAAATTCCCGCTTCGATGACGGGCAAGCCTGCCCGGGTTTTTCTGGGACGTATCGTCGATGCTGATGAGCTTTATATCAATGGTAAATCAGTCGGGCGCACTACGTATATGTATCCCCAACGCCGATACAACGTAGCAGCAGACGTATTGAAAGCTGGAAAGAACGTATTTGTGATACGTGTCACCAACAACGCCAGCAAAGGAGGCTTCGTACCCGACAAACCCTACTGCATTTTCGCTGGTGCAGATACCGTCGATCTGAAAGGAACGTGGTACTATAAAGTTGGTACTACGTATCGGCCGATTGCGGGAGGCAATTCAGCGGGAGGCAATTCAGCCGGAGGTATCAATGCGCAAAATCAGCCAACGGCGTTGTTCAATGCGATGGTTGCCCCAGAAATAAACTATGCGATCAAAGGGTTTTGCTGGTATCAGGGTGAAACCAACGCTGGCAAACCTCAGGAATATGCTACGTTGCAGCCCGCACTAATCAACGACTGGCGACGCCTTTGGAAACAGGGGCCATTACCGTTTCTGTACGTCCAGCTTCCGGGTTTCATGGATTACAACTATCAGCCCACAGAAAGTAACTGGGCTATGTTACGTGAAGCGCAGCTCAAAGCGCTGTCTGTACCCAATACGGCTATGACCGTCGCCATTGACCTGGGCGAATGGAATGATATTCATCCTGACAATAAGAAAGATGTGGGTGAACGGCTGGCTTTGGCTGCTTTGAAAACGGCTTACAAGGAAACCCTTGTTTCGTCGGGGCCATTATATCAATCGGCCGCCGTTGAAGGCAACAAAATTGTCATCAACTTTACGAGTACAGGCAGTGGTCTGGTGGCCAACGATGGCGAAGAGTTGGGTGAATTTGCCATTGCGGGTGCCGATAAAAAATTCGTGTGGGCGAAAGCTAAAATCGAAGGAAACAACGTAGTGGTTTGGAGCGATGACGTATCGAATCCGCAATACGTGCGCTACGCCTGGGCCGATAATCCAGTCAATCCAAATTTGTACAATAAAGAAGGTTTACCTGCTTCCCCTTTCCGAACCGACCAATAAACCTTAGCCTACTCCCCAACTATCATGAAAAAATACCTGGCATTTGTACTGTTGATATGCTTTCACTACGTAGCAGTAGCCCAGCAGGTTGCTATCGACAGTAGTAAATATCCTCGACTGAAAACGTTTACGGCTGCTGAAGATCAGGCGAATATGATGCAGCAACTGGGTATCAAAAAGTTAAGACCAGGCCCAAGTGGTAATGAATCAGCGCCCAACCATGCCAATTATGATGAGTCTCAGGCCGAACCTTGTCCGCAATTGCCGGACGTACTAACAACCAGGAATGGAAAAAAAGTAACCACAACCGAACAGTGGTGGCAGGTACGTCGTCCTGAAATTATAGAAGATTTTGAACGGGAGATGTATGGCCGGGTTCCAAAGAACGTACCGAAGGTGACCTGGATCACCAAAGTGACTGATAACGAAATGGTGGGCCGAATTCCGGTAGTGGCGAAACATCTGATCGGTCGGGTCGATAACAGCGAATACCCGCTCATAAACGTCAATATCAATATGGTGCTGGTGCTTCCGCAGAACGTAAAAGGACCGGTGCCGGTATTGATGATGTTTGGATTTCTGCCTCCTACGTTGCCAGCCCCGGCACAGCCTTCGCTCGCCGACATGGAGAAAATCAATGCTACGTTCAAGGAAATGATGATCAGGCAAAATCCGGAGATGAAGGCCATTTTTGATAAGTACCCAGCTTATGCGCCCATTACACGATTACCCGGTCCTAATTTCTTTGCTCCCGCGCCAAACGGCGATTCACCGCCAACCGAACAGTTGCTGGCAGCGGGTTGGGGTTATTGCACGCTGGAAACAGGTAGTATTCAGGCTGATAACGGTGCCGGTCTGACACGAGGTATCATTGGCTTGGTAAACAAAGGCCAGCCGCGTAAACCCGAAGACTGGGGATCGTTGAGAGCCTGGGCGTGGGGAGCCTCACGAGCATTGGATTATCTGGAAACCGAACCGCAGGTAAACGCCAAACAGGTGGGTATTGAAGGTGTTTCGCGATATGGAAAAGCGGCACTGGTCACGATGGCGTTCGATCAGCGTTTTGGTCTAGGATTAATCGGTTCATCGGGTAAGGGCGGTACTACGTTACAGCGCCGGGTATTCGGAGAAGCCGTCGAAAGCCTTGCCGGCAGCGGAGAGTATCATTGGATGGCCGGTAACTATTTGAAATACGCAACCGAAGAATCGTCATTCGGCCGAAAAACGGGTTGCGATCTTCCAATTGACTCGCACGAATTAATAGCCCTTTGTGCGCCACGACCAACGTTCGTTAGTTATGGCATACCCGAAAAAGGTGATGCTAAATGGCTCGATCAAACCGGAAGTTATAAGGCTACAGTTGCCGCCGGGCCGGTATTTAAATTGCTGGGAGCGAAAGATTTAGGCGTGAGCAACGATTATAATTCCGAACAAATGCCCCCTGTATTGACCGGCCTGATGGACGGTGAACTGGCCTGGAGACAGCATAATGGCGGCCATACGGATGCACCTAATTTCCAGTATTTTATTCCCTGGGCTAACAAGATGCTGAAATACGAACGTACCAACAAGTGATGAACAAGGGGCGTAGATAGGCATTGGTAGAGACAAGGGATGCCTTGTCTCTACGGGGAATTTGGAGTGGCATTATTCGCTACGTAGTGATTTAACCGGGTTGGTCAATGCGGCTTTAACTGCCTGTGTGGCAATCGTGAAAATCGATATCCCGATGGTTAGCAAACCAGCCAGGGCAAATACCCACCACTCGATGTCGATTCGGAAAGCGAAATCCTGGAGCCACTTATTCATAACCCACCAGGCTAGTGGAGACGCAATCAGGACAGCCACCAGCACAAGTTTCACGAAATCTTTGGACAATAACCCGAAAATGGTTGTAGACGACGCTCCCAGGACTTTTCGAATGCCGATTTCTTTGGTACGATTGGCCACGGCTAGTGCAGAAAGTCCCAATAATCCAAGGCAAGCCAGAAAAATAGAAATACCGCCGGCCCATCCCACAATGTTGCTCCATCGGGCTTCTGATTTGTAGGTACGGTTCAAATCTTCGTTCAAAAAGCTGTATCTGAACGGAAAATCCGGTACAACTTCTTTCCAGGAAGCCTGTAAAGTGGCCAGCACTTGGGAGGGATCGCCAGGCGCTATGCGCACAAAATATTTATAGGGACGGTAATCCGCTAGTTGGTGAAATAGTTGCGGCTCAATTTTCATCTTGAATGACTGATAATTGAAATCCTTCACAACGCCAATAACGACAGGATTGAAATCTTTTCTATAGCCCTTTATCTGTTGGCCAATGACATTGTTAAGTGTCCAGCCAAACTCTTTCATCATGGCTTCATTAATGATGACGGCATTTTCCCTGTCGGAAGTAATAGCCGGATTGAAATCTCTGCCAGCCTTCAATTGCATGCCCATAACCTGTAGATAATCCCGTTCTACAAACAATTCATTTATTTTTTTAGGCTGCCCATTCACTTCCACTTCGGTATTGCTATGCGACAGTCCGCCTAAATTCTGATCCGAACCAGTCACCCCAATAATTCCGGGATGGGCAGCTATCTGCTGTTTAAAAAACGGATAGATTTCCTTTGGCCAGGTTCCGTCGGCATTGACAACAATGATATTCTCGCTTTTAAAACCCGGATTCTTCGACTTTATATAATTCAATTGCTGAAGGATGATGAGCGTAGCAATAATGAATCCGGCGGATAAGACAAATTGAACTGTAACCAGTGATTTTGTAAAAATCGTTGAGCCGCTCAGTTTTACCTTTGTCTTCAACGCATCGACAGCTTTAAAGCCAGAAAGTATCCATGCGGGATAACTACCAGCTAATAGACCAACAATAAGAATTAAGCCGACCAGCAACCAGCTTAATTCAGGAAACTGGACAAATGAAACGCGAAGCTCTCGTTCTGAAATCTGTTGAAAATAAGGCAGAAAGATTTGTAAAAGCAGTAAACCTAAACTGGCAGAAAGAATAGTAAGCAGCAGTGCCTCCGCTATAAACTGAACTACGAGCGACCGTTTGTTTCCGCCCATTACTTTGCGTACACCAACTTCTTTTGCGCGGTGAACCGAACGGCCAATGGCCAATGTAGTAAAATTGATACAGGAAATCAGCAGAATACCAGTGGCTATGCTCAGCAGAATCCAGACGAGTTCAGGATCAGTAGCAGCCACCTGAGCGCCCTTTAGCTGAGTATCCATATGCATTGCCAGAAGTGGTTGCAAGCCATACGCTCTAGACAGCCCGGCACCTTTCCAGCCCTTTTTTCTTGTTTCCGCTTCCGTATCAGCATTATACTTTCGATAAAAGTTATCGAGTCGTTTTTTTACAGCATTCAGTGAATTAGTATGGTCCAGTTGTACATACGTTTGACTGGATGAATAACGCCAATCATTTACCTGGCCTTTACCATCGGACGTAACGGTGGTCAAAAAATTGAAATTGCCAAGCATCTGGAATGTAATGCTTGAGTTGGAAGGTATATTTTCAATAATCGCCGATACCACAAATGGCTCGTACTTATCCTGAACTTTTACTTCAATAATTTTACCTACTACGTCTGTTTTGCCCCAGAGCCTTACCGCTGTTTCTTCTGTCAGCACTACGTTGTACAAATCGTTTAACGCGGATGCTGCACTGCCTTTTTTGAAGGTAAATGAGAAGACGGAAAAGAATTGCGGGTCGGCAAAGGAAATTTTTGCCTGAGTAACTTTATCTCCGGCTTTAGTAAAGCTTTCCCGCCAAGCATCGCGTATACGAACGTACTGCTTCACCCCCGGCAAATCCTGTTTCATAGCCGGGCCAAGCGGCATGGGATGAGCGGTTTCTCCGGTGTTCGTCCAATTGTCCCATTGGTATACACGATAAATACGATCAGCATTGGTATGAAAACGGTCAAAGCTGAATTCGCTTAAGGCATATAACAGAAAAAAGACAAAACAGAAAAGCCCAATCGAAAGGCCCAGAATATTAATAAAAGTCAGGCCTCTTTGTCTGACTATATTGCGTAATGCGATTTTGACATAATTGCGTAACATATCAGCGTTCAGGATTAAATGTTGTTTATAATAGTCTTCTCTTTGTTGTCGTCGTCGCACAAACGGCGGCAGTACAGATACTACGTAGAGCAGGTAACGTAGCGTCGCCTGCGTCCGGCCAGATCGTGCGTACCAGTACGTATACAACTCATCCAAATCACCAGAAACCTCCTCCAACGTATCGTCGGGGTGCAGGCGAGTCAGCAACCAACGGGCCCAACGCGGAGCATGCTCATGGTTCGGTTCTTTGTCAGGAGCTCTCATAGACTGCCCAGGGAAGCGTGATCGTAGCGGAAAGTATTTGTCTCTATTTTTAAGTACAAATCTGTTACCAACTTGGCAAACAAGCCTGAATCGACTGTGGATGAAGTTATTCCAGAATATTATCCAGCGAAAGTGTCCATTTGCGGACATTGGTTGTCCACTGAGGGACAAGTTGCGAAGTAGCATACTGGATAGGATTGATTAATTTTCCTGTAAACGCATCTGCTACGTCTCTCATAAGCAGATACTAATCTTTTCCTTATGCGTGTAGTCGTTATTGGTGGTACCGGACATATCGGTACATATCTGGTGCCCCGTTTGGTAGAAGCTGGCCATCAGGTCACTTGTGTTTGCCGTCAACAAAGAAATCCTTATCATCCAAACGAAGCCTGGAAACAAGTACAACTAGTTTCGTTAGATCGTAGCCAGCTTGAACAGCAGGGCAAGTTTGGTCAGGCCATCGCTGATTTGAATCCACAAGTAGTTATTGATCTGATCTGTTTCCAAATCGACAGTGCCCGTCAGCTGGTGAGTGCCTTACAAGGTCGTCTGGATCATTTCCTGCATTGCGGAACCATGTGGGTACACGGACACAGTGTCGAAGTACCAACCGACGAAACCCAACCCCGCCACCCTTTTGGCGACTATGGCATTCAGAAAGCGGCTATTGAAGATTTTCTGTTACGCGAAATTGACCAGCGAAGTTTGCCTACAACTGTGCTCCATCCTGGTCATATTGTGGGCCCAGGATGGCTACCCATTAATCCAGCCGGAAATCTCAATCCCGCTGTGTTTGCACAGCTCGAACAAGGTCAGGAAGTGCTTTTGCCCAACTTGGGCATGGAAACCTTACATCATGTGCATGCCGACGACGTGGCGCTGGGATTTATGCAGGCGCTGACTCATCGAGAGCAGGCCGTAGGCGAATGTTTCCATATTGTATCAGCTAAAGCATTGACCCTACGCGGCTATGCCGAATCGCTGGCAACCTGGTATGGACAACCAGCTAAATTACGGTTTGTGCCCTGGGAGGAGTTTCGGCAACAAGTATCAGCACAGGACGCCCATTTAACCTGGGATCATATAGCTCATAGCCCAAATGGCAGTATCGAAAAAGCCCGTCGATTACTGGATTATCAACCCCGATATAGTTCGTTGGAAGCTATTCAGCAGGCACTGAGTTGGCTAAAGAATCACTCAGTCTGAGATAGAAAATAGTAATCTCATAAATTACACTTATTGAAATAGAAAAGTAAACGCCAGCTTCCTGATAAAGGCTGGCGTTTTTAGTTTTGTCTGGGAAAGTACCTCAACCATAAAAGCTAAGGTTATTTCTTATCCAGGAGTTGCTTAACGAGTTGTTTTAATTCGTTAAATTCCTGCTGACGTTGCTGGTCTTTTTCCTGCAACTTCTGGTTGTCCTTAGCCAATTGAATGCTATACAAAGTCAACTCTTCAATCTTTTCCAGCAACGTAGCATTCAGCTTAACCAGATCGATACCCTCTTTCGCGACCTGCTCTGCTGAAGGTACGTTAGGTAAATGACCGTGTTGCTGGATATGCTGTTCTACCTGAGCCAGCGGCTTTAACTGATACGTTGAGGAGAATACCTTATCGCTCCACTGATTTACGTCGTTGATGTGCAAACGATGTTTAGCCAGCACCGTCTCCCCGTTTTCGTTGACGGTTAAAAACTGGTCGGTGTATCCGTTACGCAGTAAGGGATTTATCAGGTGACTGAATTTGAGCGTTCCATTGTTCCGTAAGTTGATGATTCCGCGTACATCGAGAGGAAATTGGGGAGAGTCAGTACCGATGCCTACTGCGATGCTGGTATTAGTAGGGTCGCCTAAAACGATAGCATTGCTGAGTGCTACTTTGGAATTAGTGCCGATGGCTACTGCATTTTGAAGCGTGCCGCTGGCCGGTTTGCTGCTTGCACCCAGCATTAGATTGCCACTGCCTGTCGTGTTCGTCTCACCTGCACCTTCCCCTAAGAAGATATTACTATACCCACTAACACTATTAAGACCTGAATGAAATCCCATAAAGATATTGCCTCCTCCGTTGCTATTATTATACCCTGCCTGAGCCCCAATGAATATGTTACTGAAACCTGTTGTATTATTCAGGCCCGATGAAGAGCCAATAAATTCATTGAAAAAACCTGTTGTATTTTTAAAGCCCGCAGAGTTTCCAATTAACGTGTTTTCGCCCCCTGTTGTGTTATTCTGGCCAGCAAAAGACCCAATAAATGTACTGCCGATAGCTGAAGTACTGCTTAAACCTGCATTAGTACCTATAAGCGTGTTCTGAGAACCTACCGTGTTGTTTTGCCCTGCAAAAGATCCTATAAATGTATTATTTAGGGCTGTAGTATTAGCGGCTCCTGCATACGAGCCAATAAACGTATTGGCACTACCTGTGGTATTATTGGTCCCCGCAATACTGCCTATAAACGTATTTACGTTCCCTGTTGTGTTGGCTTTACCACTGGAGGTTCCGAAAAATGCATTGTCGGTCCCTGTTGTATTAGAAGATCCGGCAAGGGTCCCCATAAGTACATTAGAAGTACCTGATGTATTATTTTGACCGACAAAAGCCCCTACAAATATATTATTGTTAGCTGTTGTGCTACTGAACCCTGCCAAAGTACCTATAAATACATTCGTACTTCCTACGGTATTATTATGACCTGCTAAAGATCCTATAAACGTATTATTAACCGCTGAGGTGCTATTTAACCCTGCACTAGTACCTATAAACGTATTTTGGAAACCCGTTGTATTATTAACACCTGCATTGGCTCCCATAAAAACATTAGATGCTCCTGACGTATTCTTTTGACCAGCAAAAGCACCTATAAACGTGTTATTTGCGGCTGTAGTACTAGCTACGCCTGCATAAGCACCAACGAACGTATTCCCATTTCCTGTAGTATTGTTGCTCCCCGCAATACTGCCTATAAATGTATTAACGGTTCCTGCTGAATTAGTTCTACCCGTAGAGGTTCCCAAAAATGTATTGTCGGTCCCGACTGTGTTAGCTAGTCCTGCACTGCTTCCCACAAATACATTACTACTGCCAGATGTATTGTTTTGACCAGCAATATATCCCATAAACGTATTGTTCAGGCCCGTCAGTGTCAAATTCCCCGCATTGGGACCTAAAATGGTATTGTTCATACCAGGGGTAGTCGAATTTGGGCCACGCACCACATAATTAGTCTGAGCCAACAACGAACTACTGGTTAATAGCAAGAGAAACAGCAGATGTGCTTTCATAAAGGCGGAATTTTAGTTTTATCAAATCTAGCTGATAACCAGCTTGCTGTCGGCTCATTTTACTTTCCGGTAGTATTAGTAAGAAGCAAAGTGATTTGAGAAAACCGCCGAGCTAACTAGTAAGTCAGCTATATGATCACGCCCGACAAATTATTACGTGTGCGAATACAGTCCACGTATCGGTAAAATACAAAATTTTTCCTAGGACGATACGTCCAGGATTAAAATCTATGTTAAGAAATCATGTATATAAATGGGTTGAAGCAGATTCAATCAGGCTACTAGCAACGTTCCCGGTAACGATTGCATAAAAAATAGACAACTTTTGCTTGATAAAATAAAGTAATCTATAGAAATTAATAGACGGTTAGTCTTAGCGTGAATTT
The DNA here is from genome assembly GCF_014699005.1 of Spirosoma profusum. Classification (GTDB taxonomy): domain Bacteria; phylum Bacteroidota; class Bacteroidia; order Cytophagales; family Spirosomataceae; genus Spirosoma; species Spirosoma profusum. Next base: position 200,115 of record NZ_JACWZY010000003.1, on the reverse strand, counting down.
TCATCCGTAAAATGTATTCTGGGAATAATTCAAAAATTATTAGCTGCGATCCCATATAGTTATGAATCTTAAATCGCTACCTGACGAAATACTGCTCATCCGACTTCGGACAGGCGATGAAGCTGCTTTTCGGGAGATTTATCTGCGCTATTGGAAGAAGTTATATGCCACAGCCCGTCGTAAAATAGAATCGCAGGATGCGGTTGAAGAGCTACTCCAGGAATTATTCTTAAAACTATGGGAGCGACGTAACGAACTGCGTATTGAACGGCTTGATGCGTATCTGTTTACCGCTATTCGGTACGCCATCATCAACCATATTAAATCAACGCTGATTCACGAGAAATATACCGAATACGCTTACGCCCATTTGCCTGAAGCTTCCTCAAGTACTGACGAGCAGATGGAACTGGATGAGCTAATGGCTGTCGTTGAAAAACAATTGAATGATCTTCCCGAAAAAACCCGCGAAATTTTTAAACTGAATCGGCTGGAGTGCCAATCCGTCAAGCAGATATCATCAAATTTGAACGTACCGGAACGTACCGTCGAATACCATCTTAGTCACGCTGTTAAAACGCTACGTACCTACCTACGCAGCTATCTTTTGCCGAGTCTTCTTTTGCTTATTACTGTTTAGAATACGTGAACATATTGCTTTCGCGTGGGGCTTCGACAGGCTCAGCCTGACAGTCCAGCATGAATCAACAAATTTATGTGGACTGTCAGGCTGAGCCTGTCGAAGCCCCACGCGAAAGCAATAGTCTTAAATCAAGTGATTATTCTGTCAATTATCTACAACTTACACCTTTTAGGATTATTCGAATAATATCAAGTTGTACTTATCCGTTTTATTGTAATTTTCTTCTAATTAATAAAATCATTTGCGGTTCCGGACGAGTTGTTTGACTTAGGTAGTATAAACCTTTGCTACCAGACCATGAGTCGAAAGTCATTCAAAGAGCTTCTACAAAAATACCTTCGTGGAGATTGTACGCCGGAAGAAAAGGCATTTGTTGAGCATTGGTATGGCTTACTGGAAACCGAGTCCGGCGAAACGGGGCAGCAACTCGATATGGACGAGTTGGAGGACCGTCTCTGGAATCGGATTCAGGATAAAATGGATACGGCTGAAGAAGACGAATCGACCCGGATTATTCCACTACGTACCGTTCTGTTTCGCTGGGTTGGCGTAGCGGCTTCGCTGGTTCTGGTTGGTTGGTGGTATTTCGCACAACGGCCCGATGCTACGTTACTTCCGTCGCTGGCCAAGTCGATACCTGCTCCGTTTACTCAGGAGGGCTGGATTGAAAAAACAAACGAATCAGCAAATTCGGTAGCGGTCCAACTAGAAGATGGAAGCACGGTTAAACTGGACGCGCATAGTTCACTACGTTATCCGAAGCATTTCGCAGCCGACAAACGTACCGTTTTCCTCACGGGTGATGCCTTTTTCGACGTAGCACGAATGCCCTCGCGCCCCTTCTATGTATACGCCGGTAACGTAGTGACCAAAGTATTAGGGACCAGCTTTTTTGTTCGTAATCAGCAAAATACGAAGCAGGTGCGGGTAGAAGTTGTAACGGGCCGAGTGGCCATTTATGAAGAGGGCGCGGAGGAAAAGACAACATCGAATGGAGTGGTGTTGAGCCCGAATCAGGCCGCTACGTTCTTCGAAGAACAGCAGCATTTCGTAACGGGACTGGTCGAAGCACCACAGGTCATCAAAACGCCTGAAGCCGAAAAAAAGTCCGTGTCTTTCGAGTTCGACGATACGCCGTTAGTCGACGTATTAACGCGACTGGAACAGGCTTACGGAATCAACATCGAAGTAGAGAGCGAGAGTCAGAATAACTGCCCGCTCACAGCCGACCTTACCAATCAGCCGCTTTACACGCAACTCGACATCATTTGTGCCGCCTTGAAATCAACCTACGAAGTTCAGGGAACCACCATTCTGGTCTCTGGAAAAGGATGTGGCGATTAAGTCTTTCACAAACAGCCACTTAAACCTAAACTATGACCTAAAAATTTCCATTCCCCGGTACGTAAAAAAACGCTGGTCGTGCTTTCAACACAAACCAGCGCTCCATGAATCCCAATTCGGGTAGACCGCGAATCTTGCCCCGAACAAAGGGATGATTTTGTCAAATGTCCATTTAACAAAAACCCTTAAAAGTATGAAAAAAAGAGAACCTGTACGTATAGGTAACTCTCCAGGTAGGCAGGTTAAAACCCTTCTGTGGATTATGAAAATTTCGGCTGTTCAACTGTTTCTGCTCATCGCCTGTGCAAGTTTGACGATGGCTTTCGACGGCCTCGGCCAGGAATTGATGAGTCGACCCGTTACCCTCAAAGTCGATGGGCAACGACTACGTAGCGTTTTGTCACAAATTGAGCAACAGACCGCAGCCCGGTTCGTCTACAGCTCGAAAGCGGTGAACGTAGAACGGCCCGTAACCATCAATTTCTCCGAAAAACGCCTGAATGAAGCGCTAGACGAGTTACTGAAACCAATGAAGCTGTCATATCGGCTGGTTGGAGGGCAAATCATTCTGGAAACCTACACAGAGCCTCGCACACAGGTCGTTGACCCAACCGTCGAAGCGGCTGACCGTGTGGTGTCGGGAACGGTAAAGGATGAGAAAAATGCGGGGCTGCCGGGCGTAAGTGTCGTTGTGAAAGGCACGACGCGTGGTTCGACAACCGATGCGAATGGTCAATACAGAATATCGGTACCCGACGGAAGCGGTGCTACGTTGACGTTTTCGTTTGTCGGTTACCAAAGTCAGGACGTAGTGGTTGGCAATCAGTCAGCGATCAACGTAACGATGGCTCCTGACGTGAGTTCGCTTGATGAAGTTGTGGTCATTGGCTACGGTGCTGTTCGGAAAAAAGATTTGACGGGTTCGGTAGTTCAGCTTAAAAGCGAACAATTGAAGGAAGTGCCAACCGCCAACGTACTGGAAGCCGCACAGGGTAAAATTGCCGGTGCCGACATTACCCGGAACAGTGGTCAGGCCGGTGCTGGCGTTAGCATCCGTATTCGGGGAAACCGATCGATTGGCGGTAATAACGCGCCACTGATCATAGTCGATGGAATTCAATACGGCAACCTCGAAGACATCAACGCCAACGACATCGAAACGATGGACGTATTGAAAGATGCGTCGTCGATTGCGATTTACGGGTCGCGGGGTGCCAACGGCGTTATTCTGATTACGACCAAAAAAGGAAAATCGGGCAAACCGGATATTTCGTTCAATGCCTACTCGGGGATTTCGCAGGTGACCATGTATCCGAAAGCGATGGATATTAATGGGTTCCGCGATCTGAAACGGGAAGCCTGGCGGGCGGCTGGTATCTGGAAAAGCCCCGCCGATGACGCTGCCATTTTCACGAACGTAGCAGAATACGATGCGCTGCAAAAAAATATCTGGACAGATTATCAGAACGAGCTGATTCACAATGGCCTGCAACAGGATTATCAGATTGGCATTCGCGCCGGTTCTGATCGACTGAAGTCCTACGTATCGGTCGATTATTTTAACGAAAAAGGAGTTTTGAAACTGGATGAACTGAAGCGTTATACAGGCCGTCTGAATGTCGATTACACCATCAACGACTGGATGAAAGTTGGCCTCTTGAGCCAGCTAACGTACTACAATCAGAGCGTTCGTCGCGATCCGCTGAACCAGGCCAACAAAATCAGTCCGCTGGGTTCGCTGTATGATGCAAATGGCAACTTCAACTACTTCATGCTGGATGGTCAGACGTCCAACCCACTGTCGGACGAGCAGCCGAACGTGTTCAATAATTCCATTCTGACAACCCGGATTCTGACAAACGGATACCTCGAACTGACGCCAATAAAAGGCCTGACGATACGTAGCACGGTGGGTGTCAACCTGGCTTCGCTACGTAACGGTTCGTATGCGTCGCCAAAATCCATTGATCGTTCACTGACGGGTAAATCACTGGCAACCTACAACGCCAGCAACAGCACCAGTCTGAACTGGGAGAACGTAGTAACGTATCAGCGGACGCTTGGCCAGCATGCATTTACGCTTACCGGAATTGCCAGCTACATTGGTAACAAGTCCGATAACGTAACGGCTTCGGGTGTGAATCAGCTGCTACCGTCGCAGTTGTTCTACTCGCTGGGTAGCGCTACCGAGGAAATCAAAATCAACTCGGACTATTCGCAGAACAACCTGATTTCATACGCGGCCCGCTTAAACTACGCTTTCCGCGACCGTTATCTGCTCACGCTGACCGCTCGTGAAGATGGTTCGTCGAAACTGGCAACCGGCAATAAATGGACGTTTTTCCCATCGGCAGCCTTCGCGTGGCGGATCATCGAAGAGAAATTCATGCAGGGAATAAAAGGCTTGAGCGATCTGAAAGTCCGGGCGAGCTACGGTATTGCCGGAAACGACCCCTCAGGGCCGTATGCGACACAAACTACGTTAACACGCCTGGCCTTTGGTTACGACGAAGTACCGGCTCCGGCCTATACCTTCTCACGCAACGTAGGAAACGCAGCATTAGGTTGGGAATTATCGAGCACAACGAACTTCGGGGTAGATTTTGGCCTGTTCAACGGGCGGCTCAATACGTCGATTGATTATTACGACACCCGCACGATGGACCTGCTGCTGGATCGTGGTTTGCCGCCAACAACAGGCGTAACGACGGTTAAGCAGAACATCGGAAAAACGCGCAATCGGGGCTTTGAAGTCACGCTGGGAAGCACCAACATCCGCACATCGAACCTGACCTGGACCAGCAACGTAACGTTCACCAAAAACAAGGAAGAAATTACGGAACTGGTAACGGGTGGCAACGACATTGGTAACGGCTGGTTTATCGGCCAACCCATCAACATCTTCTACGATTACGAGAAGCTGGGCATCTGGCAAACGTCTGAGGCTGAGGCAGCCAAGGCTGTTTCGCCAACGCAATTACCCGGTGAAATCAGGGTGAGAGACCAGAACGGCGACGGTAAGATAGATGCTGTTAACGACCGAATCATTCTCGGAAATCCACGGCCAAAATGGAGCGGTGGTTTTGATAACAACGTCAAATTCAAAGGCTTCGATTTGAACGTATTCCTGTACGCCCGCGTCGGTCAGATGATCAACTCCGACCGTTCGGCCCGTTTCGACTCGCAGGGTGTTGGTAACAGCACGGCAGGTCTTGACTACTGGACGCCCGAAAATCCAACCAACGCATATCCCCGCCCGAACAAAAACGGCGGTCTGAAATACCTCTCGACGCTTGGTTATGTTGATGGTACGTTCGCCCGAATTCGAAACATCACGCTGGCGTATAACGTACCCGCTACGTTCCTGCGGTCGAAAGTAATTCGGGGCGTTCGGCTGTACGTAACGGGTAAAAACCTGTTCACGTTCACCAAACTGAACTACGACCCAGAGCGCGGTGGCTCTGAGAATTTCCCGATGACCAAACTGTACGTTTTTGGCCTGAACGTCAATCTATAACCCTTAATTCAGTACTGAACATGAAATCATTTTTGATCAATAAAACGGGGTTATTGGCCTTCTTCCTGCTCACGTTTACATCTTGTAAGGACGTACTGGAAGAATACAACCCTAGCGGCTTAACGGCCGAAACCGTTTACTCTACGCCCGAGGGTTTCGAAACGCTGGTCAATGCGGCCTATACGTATCAGCGGTGGTGGTATGGCAAGGAGGAAGCCTATAACATATCCGAAACCGGCACCGACATCTGGACGAGCGGATCAGGAGAAGTCTACCGCGATCTGACTCAATACCTGAACCTACAGGGCAGTAATGCAGCGCTCACGAGTGAGTGGCGTGAGTTTTATGCCGCTATTAACCTCTGTAATGGGGGTATCGCGCGAATCGATAAAGCAGGCTTGTCGGCTGCACTACGTCCGATTCGCGAGGGCGAACTTCGGTTTTTGCGGGCCTTTTATTACTGGCATATTGTTGAAACCTGGGGTGGTGTGCATTTCACGACGCAGGAAACGAACGGCATTGTTTCGACTGCCAATCGTACGCCCGTCGAAACGTTTTACAATCAGATTTTTGAAGATTTGAAGTATGCTGTTGCCAATCTGCCCGTTACACAGGCGCAATACGGCAAAGTAACGAAAGGGGCGGCTCAGGCGTTTCTGGCGCGCATGTATCTGACACGGAACATGAACAAAGAAGCCCTCGAAATGGCGCAGGCCGTGATCACCAGCAATACGTATAAGCTGGAAGCCAACTACGCCGACCTCTGGAAAATGAGCAATCTGAAAACCAAAGAGGCCATCTACGTAGTGGATTATGCAGCAAACCTGGCGATCAACGACCTCGTAAACACTACGTTCAATCCATACGGCCACAGCCGGGGCAGTAACAACGGTCACCTGTTGTTTCTGATGAAATACGACGACCGGCCCGGTTTGGTACGTGATATTGTGAACGGGCGTCCGTTCAACCGCTACATGCCAACCCGTTTTCTGCTTGATCTCTACAGCGATAACGACGCTCGGTACGAAGGCTCCTTTATGGAAGTCTGGCTGGCTAATTCAACGTCGCGTCCGGCGGGGATGAATATCGGTGATACGGCGGTGTATTGTACCCGAAAAGAAATCCCCGACGCATTCGAGGCCACGCGCAAGTATCAGACGTTTGACCGTAGCAAAATTTACAACGCCAACGGAACGACGAAAGACAATCTGCGCTACCCTACCCTGTCGAAGTTCATGGATCCTACGCGAGCGAACCTGAACGAAGCACAAAGTGCCCGCGACGTATTTGTGATACGTCTGGCGGAAGTGTATCTGATTGCAGCTGAGGCACAAATGAAACTGGGTAATCTACAAGCTGCGGCCGATTACGTCAACGTGCTACGTACGCGCGCTGCCAAACCGGGTAAATCAGCGGCCATGCAGATCACATCAACTCAGGTAACGCTCGACTTCATTCTGGACGAACGCGCCCGTGAACTGGCTGGCGAACAGATTCGCTGGTTCGATTTGAAACGTACCGGCAAATTGGTGGAACGTATCAAAGCTTACGCGCCCGATAACGCTGTGAATTTGCAGGATCACCACGTACTACGGCCCATCCCGCAAACGCAACTGGACGCCGTGACGAACAAAACAGAGTTCTCGCAGAACCAGGGGTATCAATAGGAAAAGAACCCAGATTCGTAAGGATTTGGGTTCGTCACGTAGTGACCTAATGTTTATAGAAGAAGAATTTTAAGAAAAGCTTTCCGTCGCGTAGCGACCAAACCAGAATTATATTGTTTGGTCGCTACGCGACGGAAAATAGATGAGCAGGTGCTTAATAACTATAAACATTAGGTCGCTACGCGACGAAAAAGACGATCTACGTTTCTATAAAATCTTATGCGAAAAAGCCATCAATTACTCAACGCATTACTCTTAGGACTAGCTCCATTGGCTGTTTCAGCCCAGATGTATAGCTGGACAAACCTGCCGAAAATAACCCAGCCAACCTTCCGCAAAGATACCATTTCCATTCTGGCATATGGTGCTAAACCCGATGGTGTTACGTTGAACACGAAGGCCATCAATGCCGCCATTGCTACGTGTAATCAGAATGGCGGTGGTGTTGTGCTGGTTCCGGCGGGGATATGGATTACCGGCCCTGTCGAGCTGAAAAGTAACGTTAATCTGCACCTGAAAAAAGCTGCTACATTGCTTTTTACGACAGATAAAAGCCAATATGCGCTGGTCGAAGGAACGTATGAAGGCAAAAAAGCGGCCCGGAATCAGTCGCCGATTTCGGGTATCAATCTGGAGAACGTAGCGATTACAGGTCAGGGAATTATCGATGGCAATGGCGATATCTGGCGGGCGGTTCATAAGAGCCAGTTGACCGAAGGTGCGTGGAAAGAAAAAGTGGCGTCGGGTGGCGTTTTGAAAGATGATGGCAAAACCTGGTACCCGAGCGAGCAATTCAAACGGGCCAGTACCGAAAACAAGAGCATGTTGCTGGCCAATGGCAAAAAGCCCGAAGATTTTGCCGACATGAAAGATTTCCTGCGGCCAAATCTGCTGGTGCTGACGAGCTGCAAAAAGGTCTTGCTGGAGGGTGTTACGTTCCAGAATTCACCGGCCTGGTGTCTGCATCCGCTGATGTGCCAGGATTTGACGATTCGGAACGTAACAACCAAAAATCCCGAATACGCGCACAACGGCGACGGCATGGACATTGAATCCTGCAAAAACTTCCTGATAGAAGGATGCACGCTCGACGTGGGCGACGACGCCATTTGTATTAAATCGGGTAAAGACGAAGAAGGCCGCAAACGCGGAATGCCTACCGAAAATGGCGTGATACGTAACAACACAGTCTATAACGGGCACGGCGGGTTTGTGGTCGGCAGCGAAATGAGTGGTGGGGCACGTAACATTTTCGTTTACAACTGCACGTTCATGGGTACCGATAAAGGGCTACGTTTCAAGTCGGTACGTGGCCGGGGCGGGGTGGTCGAGCATATCTACGCGAAGGATATTTTCATGAAAGACATTGCACAGGAAGCCATCTTCTTCGACATGTATTATTTTGTCAAGTTCGCCACCGACGGCGAGCGCGATATGAAGCCAGTCGTGAACGAAGGCACGCCTGTTTTCCGGAATATGCAGTTCGAAAATATCGTCTGCAACGGAGCAAAAAAAGGCGTTTTTGTGCGCGGTCTTCCTGAAATGCCAATCCAGAATATTCGAATGGCGAACCTGACCCTGAAGACTGACAAAGGCGTTGAACTGATTGATGCGCAGGGCATTGAAATCCGGAAAGCGCAGTTTATTACGCACGACACCAAGCCCGTTATTCTGGTCGATAACAGCAGCAAACTGACCTTCGACGCCATTCAATACAATCCGCAGGCCAGTCTCCTGTTTTCGATCAATGGCGAACGGAGCCAGGGTATTCAGGTAACGAATACCGACGTAACAAAAGCGCAGAACAAAGCCGAATTCGGCAAAGGGGCGCTGGAAAAAAATCTGATGTTATCATCCGCTAAATAAGATGAACTCTACCCGTTTTCGTACTACGTTCCTGCTGATTAGTCTGCTGGTGTTTTCGGGATTTGCTACGTTACCTGGCAAGATTACGGTCTATTTAATTGGTGACTCAACCATGTCGATCAAGCAGGTAAAGTCGTATCCCGAAACGGGTTGGGGAATGCCATTTGCCTATTTTTTCGACGAAAGCGTAACGGTCGACAATCGCGCTCAGAATGGACGTAGCACCCGTACGTTTATCGAGGAAAAACGCTGGCAATCAGTGGTCGGCAACCTGCATGAAGGCGACTACGTTTTTATTCAATTCGGTCATAACGACGAAGTGTCAACAAAAAAAAGCTACACCAACGAAGCCGATTTTCAAGCAAATCTGATACGTTTTATTACCGAAAGTCGCGCTAAAAAAGCGGTTCCTGTACTTATTACCCCGGTTGCCCGCAGGAAATTCGATGACGCCGGAAAAATTGAAGGCACGCACACGGTTTATTCGGAATTGGTACGTACCGTAGCCAAAGAACAGACTACTCCCTTGATTGATTTAGACACACAAAGCCAGCAACTTTTGCAGCAACTTGGCGTAGAACCGTCGAAGTTTTTATTCCTTCATCTGGCTCCTGACGAGCATCCCAACCATCCGCAGGGCAAAGAAGACGATACGCATTTCAGCGAACTGGGCGCCCGTCGGATAGCCGAAATCGTGCTAGCAAACATTAAGTCGCTAAAGCTGGATCTGGCTGATCGCATTGTTAGGCCAGAAAGTGCGAAATAAGAAACTGGTTTAAACTTTCAGGGCTAAGCCTCAAAAAGAAGCGTTTCAGTTTCGTTTAAAAACTCTTAAAGGGGACTTAGCCCGCACGCTAACAAAGTCCGGCAGCGGCCGACCGTCCTTTAGGGGATTTAGGGATTTTCCAGACAGTTTCTAACGTATTTCAACAAGTGAGTAAGGAAAGTTTAAGATGCTTCCTGCGTCAGCATGACAAAATCGCTCAGAGATTTTTAACAGTTCAAACCTATTGGATTTCCTATTTTCCCTTAAATGAAAAAACTGCTTTTGCTTTTTTGCTTAGTAGCTTGTACACGTATCGCTTGCGGCCAGACGCTGTCTGCTACGTCCTCAGTTACGTTTACTGTGGCGCAGGACGGTAGCGGCAATTACAAAACCATTCAGGAGGCCGTCAACAGCTTCCGCGACCACATGCAGGTGCGCGTTACGTTGTTTATCAAAAATGGTACGTATGCCGAAAAACTTGTCATTCCATCCTGGAAACCCAACATTCACATCATCGGTGAAAGCAAGGAAGGTGTAATCATTACAGGCGATGATTATTCCGGGAAAACGTATCCCAGCGGCAAAGACTGGACTGGAAACAGCAAATTCAGTACGTATACGTCCTACGTCGTTTTGGTCGATGCGCCGGACATTATTCTGGAAAACCTGACGATACGTAACACCGCCGGTCGTGTAGGCCAGGCGGTGGCGCTGCATGTGGAAGGCGATCGGTTTGTCTGCAAAAACTGTGTGTTGCTGGGCAATCAGGATACGCTCTACGCAGCCGCCGAAGGAAGTCGACAGTATTATGAAAACTGCTATGTCGAGGGAACAACCGATTTTATTTTTGGGAAATCGATAGCAGTTTTCCAATCGTGCACGATCAAAAACCTATCAGATTCGTTCATCACCGCAGCCGCTACGCCCGCCTATCAGCAATACGGATTCGTTTTCTTCGACTGCAAACTCATTGCTGATCCATCCGTTAAGAAAGCCTATCTCGGCCGTCCGTGGCGACCGCAGTCCAAAACGGTTTTTATACGTAGTGAAATTGGCAGTCATATTCTGCCCGTCGGCTGGGATAACTGGGGCAATACCGACAACGAAAAAACGGTTCTCTATGCCGAATACGGTAGCACCGGAGCTGGAGGTGATACGTCGAAGCGGGTCGGCTGGTCGAAGCAACTTTCGGCGAAGGACGTGAAGCCGTATACATTGGAAAACATCTTTTCCGCTCAATCGACCTGGAATCCTAAATCGAAATGAGGCTATAAACGCTATAAGCTCTTAAATCCCCTGAAGGGGACTTTGTTTGAACACGAACCAAGTCCCCTTCAGGGGATTTAGGGGTAAAAAATCTTTTCTAATGAAATCATTAGTCTTTTTCATACCATTCTGTCTATCAACATTTTCGGCTGTTGCGCAAACTGCCAAACCAAAAACCGCTACGTTGCCCGCTACATCCTACGTATCGAAAGTATGGGTGCCGGATCTGGGAAACGGTACGTATAAAAACCCGGTTCTGAACGCCGACTATTCCGACCCCGATGCCTGTCGCGCGGGCGACGATTTTTATCTGGTTGCGTCCAGTTTCGACGCCATTCCGGGATTGCCTATTCTGCATTCGAAAGATTTGGTGAACTGGAAACTCATTGGCCATGCCTTAAAGCGACAACCGCCGTTTGAGCATTTCGAGAAAACACAACATGGCAATGGCGTTTGGGCTCCGGCGATACGTTACCACAACAACGAATTTTACATCTATTACCCTGATCCCGATTTTGGTATTTATCTCACCAAAGCCAAAAATCCGGCTGGCCCGTGGTCGGAGCCTGTACTGGTGGAAGGCGGTAAGGGATTGATTGACCCCTGCCCGCTCTGGGACGATAATGGACAAGTTTATCTAGTGCACGGCTGGGCGGGCAGTCGGGCCGGTATCAAAAGCGTGATTACCGTTAAAAAGCTGAATTCGGAAGGTAATAAAGTGATCGACGAGGGGGTCATTGTTTACGACGGCCACGAAACCGACCCCACTATTGAAGGGCCTAAGTTTTACAAACGTAACGGCTATTACTACATTTTCGCTCCGGCGGGTGGTGTGCCAACAGGCTGGCAGTTGGTGCTACGTTCGAAGAATATCTACGGGCCTTATGAACGTAAAGTCGTGATGGATCAGGGAAAAAGTGCTATCAATGGCCCACACCAGGGCGCTTGGGTTAATACGTCGCCAATTAATGGGAAGTCTGAAGATTGGTTTCTGCATTTTCAGGATAAGGAAGCTTACGGGCGTGTGGTGCACCTTCAACCGATGAAATGGGTAAATGACTGGCCTGTGATCGGCATCGATGCCGACGGTGACGGAAAAGGAGAACCCGTACTGACGCACAAAAAACCAGCCGTTGGGAAAACCTATCCGATCAATACTCCACCCGAATCGGATGAGTTCAATGGCACTACGTTGGGTTTACAATGGCAATGGCAGGCCAACCCCAAAGGCATCTGGCACACCATGAGCAAACAGGGCTTTCTGCGACTCTATTCCTATAAAGTCCCCGACGAGGCCAAAAACAACTGGGACGTACCGAATCTGTTGCTTCAGAAATTCCCGGCCGAGCGGTTTATGGCTACTACGAAGCTGACGTTTAAGCCAAATCAGAGACTGGAAAACGAACGTACTGGACTGATCATTATGGGGCAGAGTTATGCCAATCTCGTTCTAAAAAGCGGGAAAGATGGTATCAGCCTACTCTACGGCGTTTGCAAAAAAGCATCCGATGGAAAGCCGGAAGTTGAAACCGTTATCACTAAAGTGAATGCAGGCAGCCCCGTTTACCTTCGTGTAGAAGTGGTTGACGAAGCAAAATGTCAGTTTAGCTACAGCCTGGATGGTCAACGCTTTACCAACACTGGTGAACCGTTTCAGGCCGAAGTGGGCCGTTGGATTGGCGCGAAACTGGGCATTTTCTGTACACGTACCACGCAAATCAACGACTCTGGTTATGCCGATTTCGACTGGTTCCGGATAGAGCCTGTGCAGGGTGTAAATCCGTAATGCTACGTCCTTTGATCTGTTTATTAGGTTGATCGAGGAAGTAGAAGGGTTATTGAAAAGAAAGTAGTATAAATCTTCACGAGGTAGTCTTTTCAAGAAGCCTGTTTAAACTTTCGAGAGATTTCTGTCATGCTGAGGAACGAAGCATCTTGATGTACCATCACTCACTGGTTTTGAATCCTTAAGATGCTTCGTTCCTCAGCATGACAAAAATCTCTCGAAAAAACGGCACAGAGATAAACATGAGTTTTCACCCATGACAAAAACACGTAGCGTCAGTTTGATTTCAGTCCTGTTTTTGCTGATTTCACTAGCGGGTATCTCGCAGCCCTCCTCGGGCAGTTATCCATCCCGGCAGATGCTGCTACGTGATGAGGGACTTTCTAAATTGAATTACATCGATCTGGCTCACCCTGAACGAAACTATTACGTATCAGTTCCGGCTGGTCGCGATTTGCAACTGGTTGGGCACGGTCGAGTAATGATCGGTACGGGTAAGGGTTATGAAGAGCGGGATATTAAAACAGGAGCTAAAGTTACCGAAGTTGCTACGTTCGATGGAACCATTGTCGCCCGTCGTTTACGTAACGGCAACACGATATTGGCTGGCCTGAACTGGCAGGGCAAAAAAGGCATCGTATTACTTGAGTTAGACCAGAATCAGAACGTACAGCGAACCATCAATTATCCAGACTTCAATTATGTTCGCCTGATCCGGGAAACCGCAACTGGGAACTTCCTAATTACGTCCAACGACCGGGTTTTTGAAGGGAAACCCGACGGCTCTATCGTGTGGCAGGCTCAGCTCACCAAACAGACCAAGGCTCAACACGCCTGGCAGGCGCAACGATTAGGCAACGGCCATACGCTGGTGAGTGGCGGTTATTCGGCAAATTTTCAGCGATTTGATCAGAAAGGCGCTTTTGTGGATAGCGTCAGTGGGCCTCCCGTAGTACACCCTGATTTTTTTGCCGGTTTTCAAATTCTCAAGAATGGCAACTGGGTAGTGGCCAATTGGCAGGGACACGGCCCTGGTCACGGGGATAGTGGAACGCAGATACTGGAATATACACCCGCCGGAAAGTTGTTCTGGTCGTGGAAACAGGACCCAAAGCAACAGTCATCTATACAGGGCGTACTGGTATTGGATGGACTTGATTTGAACCGACTGCACATTGAGGATGCTCAGGGCCAGCTAGTGCCGAATTGATAAAACCCGGTTTAGAAAATCGTTGATATACGTGAGCGTGGGCGTAAACCACGGGTTGAAAAACAGGAACGTATGGGGTGCATCCGGAAATGTATGGACTTCGGAATACGTACCAAACGGTTTTAGTTTGGCAATCAGGTCATCACGACCGCCGTGCATCCGATCAACAGAACTATTCAGGAACAAAATGGGGGGCGTTTGTTTGTCGATGTGATTCAGCGCCGATGCTTCCTGCCATAAATCGGGCCGCTGTGTTTTGGAATAGCCAAACCAGTACGTAGCTGCCGATGTCGACTTGGAGTCATCGCCCTCCCCTGATTCGGGGTGAATAAAGGCAAGTACCCCGTCAATATCGACAATAGCCTGGACAGCGCTTGAATACGTAGCATTTCCTCCCCGACCTTCAAATTGCGAATTTTTGTTCGTAGTACCCACCAACGCGGCTAACTGCCCCCCTGCCGAAAAGCCCAGTACGGTGACTCGATTTGGGTCAACGGCATATTTCTTCGCATTGGCCCGAACCCAGCGAATGGCCGCTTTGACATCATGAACGGCGGCTGGATATAAGGCTTCCGTTGACAACCGGTATTCGACCGGAATAGCCACAAATCCCCTGGCGGCTAGCTGCCCCGCTAACGTATTGTTATGCGAGCGGTCGCCGGAACGCCAGCCGCCACCATGAATCATGATGACGGCCGGCCGAGTTTTTCCGGAAACGGCTGATTGAGCATAGACATCCAGCTTAAGATTTCTTCCCGTACTGGGTGTGCTATACGTAATAGCTTTATCAATACGTACTCCAGTTGGCAACGTTGAATCAGCCAGCGTGATGTCAGGATAGTATTTCTTCTCGCGCAGGTAAGAACCCTGTACTGTAAATGATGTATCACGAACACCCGTTGGCTTCAATTGGGCATGAACAACTGTTGACTGTAAAGCGCTGATAAGCAATAGAGCAATAGGTCGATTCATACAGGTTTGGTCAAGGCGATTACTGAATCGTTAGCGTAGTTTTATACGACTAAATATATAGCCCGTTTGCTGGCAATTCTACTAGTACCTTATGGTATTAACTTTAGGCGGGCGCTGGATAGTAAAGAGAGACGCCCCCCATTCAGATAGGTGACCTTTGCTACCTGAACTGTAGCTCCTGCTCCGACTGTAATCGAATGACCAATCCGCACCTGATCGGTTGCCAGCGGAGCGCGGTTGCACGACCAGGTTGCGGGGCTAGTCCAGTTACCATTCTGTACGGTTGTCATCACGGTGCAGGGAGGGGTGGAGGATTGTATCCATAATCCATAATCATCGACCTGGCCTCCGTCTGTGAGGGCGCACGCTGTAGTCGCAGAACTGGGGGCATCGGCCATCACCCGTATACGCAGCAACGTATTGACGGAGGCCGTAGTGGGAATGGTTACTACCGCACTCACACTGCCTGCCGAACTTGCTACCACCTGTTCTCCAGAATCGGTGAATTGACCGTTCCCGTTGTAGTCAATCCAGACGCGTAATCGGTGTACGTTGGAAGCAGCACCTTGCAGATTCAGCGTGTAACTACTCCCGGCAGTAACCGTTGTCTGGGTAACGCACGATAGATCGGTGTAGTTTTGCCCGTCATTACTTGCTGACGACGATTGTGTGTCTATTGTGTTAAACCGAAAGGCGGCCGTTCCATAAAAAACGCTCTGACCACCCGATACCGTCACCGAACAGCTGGCTACCGGAGAAGTGCCGGGGCAGGAAGTCACCGTACTTGGATCGATAGCTACGACCGTATAGGAATATGGGGGCTGGGTCACTCCATTTTGGATAACGTTTGATACCGTCACCCGAAACGATTTGTCGGCTGAACCAGTCCAGGCCAGATCTGTAGCAGGTAGATTCCACACAAGTGTGTTGTCGCCATACGCCCCCCCAGGCGTATGCGTCGTAAGGCTAAGTGGAGCTCCTAACCCATCCTGAAGCGTTACGTTAGCAGATGAGAAATTAGCACCAGGAATACTAAATGACCAACGGTCTGGAATCAGTGTACGAGGAACATAACCTGCTGGGGGGAAGGCAATGTATTGTGGTAGAGAAGCGGGGGTTGTGGTCGGGTTGGCAATCCAAAGTGCATCGGCAAAGGTAACAAAGTTAGGATTAGAGGTTCGGGCGCTACCATGACCAAAGCTGGTCGCTCGCGAATATAGAATCCAACGTCGATGACCAACTTCCTCATTACCAGGGGTTCTATCGTCAATGTATTGTTTAACAGCCCTACTGGAATGAAATCCTAAGCCTAAGTTTGAATTGGATGCCCCGCTCAAACCCGCGCTCGAGTAACAGAGCGAAGTTGAGGGAGGGGTATGGTTTAGCTGATTATTGGCTCCCATTATCAGGGCAGCCGCCTGGGTTTCAGTATTGCGGCTTGGGTCGAATGTCATGTTATCGGGTAAGCCTACTAACCGGCGATAATAATTAATGCGCTGAATGGTACGGTTCTGGGCTACCTGAGAGATGGTTCCTGGTATGCAGCTCGCCAGGTTACCGGTCCAGTTCAACTCATTATCGCTGACCGCAGAGCCGAGGTAGTTCTGGTAATAATCGGCCAGAATAGCATTGCGATTCCAGGGATCAACGAGCGATCTGGCGGGTGCAGCTGAACGGATCACAAGCGAATCACCCATCGGTGGGGAATACCGGGGAGCTTCATTGAGCCTGTCAAAAGGGATTTGCTGGGCATTTACGTACAATGGTACTAGCAGACTGGTATAGCTGAACCATCGAACAAGGCGAAAAAAGAGGAGATTGTACATATATTCCTGACATTAATGGGTTTTCAAATTAACTTTCCCGGTGTTTATTACGCCCGTATCTACCCGTTCAACTTGAAGCGTTTGGACGGGTAATTGTCTTTTCGCCGATGAGTTGGCGAAGCTTCATCAGTGAACTGTGTATACAGTACTGAAGCGCATAGCAAGATTAGTAAATAGAAGGCAGAAATAGGTGGACTCTAGTTTCAAAAAGGTGGACTATGGTGCCAACAGGTGAAAAATGGTTGGAGAAACGCCAAATTCTTCGAAAAACAGCCAACAGCTTTGCAGATCAATGAATGCTACTTATAACGTGAATTATGGCTGATTGAAAAAGTAATAGATTTATTCCCAGCGTATTGCTGACGCTTGTGGCTTCGACAGGCTCAGCCTGACAGGCCACTTAAATTTGTTAACGCAGGCTTGGCTGTCAGGCTAAGCCTGTCGAAGCCACAAGCGTCAGCAATATGTCGGCTTATCCATAACTCAGGTTAATTATAGAACTATCAGATGTAGACAGGGTAAGGAACAAAATCTGTTTAGGGTTTCGAAAAGATATTAAAAATAGCCGTTTTTGTCACTCGGAACCCTTGGTTCCGAGTGACAAAAACGGCTATTTTTAAAAGTCCTTAAACAGGTTATATTTTTAAAGTAACCGGGCTGCTTCTTTCGCGAAATACGTTAAAATAACGGTGGCGCCCGCTCGTTTAATCGCCATCAGCGCTTCCATCATGGCGCGTTCACCATCGAGCCAGCCGCGCTGTGCGGCCGCCTTAATCATGGCATACTCGCCACTGACATTATAGGCTGCAATGGGCAGATGAAAATTATCGTTCAGCAGTTTTATAATATCCAGATAAGCCAGTGCCGGTTTTACCATCAGAAAATCAGCGCCTTCTTCAAAGTCAAGCTGGGCTTCGATAATAGCCTCCCGGCTATTGGCGGGGTTCATCTGATACGTTTTCTTATCGCCAAATTTCGGAGCGGAATCCAGCGCGTCGCGGAAGGGACCGTAGAATGCGCTGGCGTATTTGGCCGAGTACGACATAATCGCGACCTCGTTAAAACCGCCTTCATCAAGAACCTGACGGAGATAACCAACCCGACCATCCATCATATCAGATGGGCCAATGATGTTGGCTCCCGCTTGTGCCTGCGTTAGTGCCATCTTTCCTAATACTTCTAACGTAGCATCATTCAGGATTTTACCGTTTTCTACAATCCCATCGTGCCCGTCAGAACTGTACGGGTCCATCGCTACGTCGGTCATGACCACTACGTCAGGAAAACGGTCTTTGATGGCACGTATCGCCTGTGGATACAATCCGTCTGGGTTATAACTTTCAGTAGCGTATTTATCTTTCTTCGACTCGGGCAGATTAGGAAATAAATCGAACGTCTGAACGCCTAAATCCACGCACTCCTGAATTTCTTCCAGCATCAAATCGAGTGATAGACGATGGATACCGGGCATTGAACTTACTTCAGAGCGGACGTTCTTGCCCTCCATAATAAAGAGGGGTAAAATAAAATCAGTAACCGACAAGCGGGTTTCCTGAACCATGTCGCGAATAACCGCCGACTGGCGATTTCGACGCGGACGACGTAGTATATTTGCCAATGTTGTAGGGTTGTTGTAGAGACAAAGCATGCTTTGTCTCTACTCATACAATTAGTTTAAATCCTTCGCCGTGTACGTTAACGAGTTGAACCGCCGGGTCTTCCTTCAGGTATTTGCGGAGTTTCGTTACGTATACGTCCATGCTTCGGGCGTTGAAGTACGAATCATCACCCCAAACCATTTTCAGTGCAAAGCTACGACTGACGGGCTGATTGAGGTTCTGCGCGAGCAATTTTAATAATTCCGACTCTTTGCTTGTCAGTCTCTGCGACGAGCCATTATGGATCAAAAGCTGATGCTGATAATCGAAAGCCAGGTTGCCAATTTGATACGTAGTAGGTTCCGTAGCATCGGCCGACCGCTGGGATCGGCGGAGAATGGCCTGGATACGTAGTAGCAATTCTTCCATACTGAAGGGCTTCGTAATGTAATCATCGGCACCCACCTTAAATCCTTGAATGGTGTCTTCCTGCATCGATTTGGCGGTCAGGAAAATGATCGGTACGTCGCGGTCGCCCATACGGACCTCTTTCGCCAGGGTGAACCCGTCTTTTTTGGGCATCATTACGTCGAAGATGCACAAATCATAGGCTTTATTCATAAAATGCTGCAAGCCCTGATTCCCGTCGGTGGCGCGGTCGGTGGCATATCCCTTCATGGTCAGGTATTCCTGCACCAACTGCCCCAAATTCGGGTCGTCTTCAACTAAGAGAATAGTAGGCATAAGTGTAAAGAGCAAAAGAGTGAAAGACCGGGCCGCCGGAGCGGTGAAAGAGCGAAACCTGCCGGATGGCATTCGCTCTTTCATTCTTTCACTCTTTCGCTCATTTTATATGGTAAAATTACTTCGAACGAACTGCCTTTGCCGGGTTGACTTTCAACTAGAATCTGGCCATGATGCTCGTCAATCATCTTTTTAACGTAGCTAAGTCCCAGGCCAAATCCTTTTACATCATGACGATTGCCGGTCGGAACCCGGTAAAACTTCTCGAAAATACGGCTGGTCTGTTCTTTCGTCATTCCCAATCCTTGGTCAGCGACGGTTATACTGACACCTTCTGGTACGTTCCGGGTACTCAACGTAATATGTGGACTGTCGGGTGAGTATTTCAGCGCGTTATCCAATAAGTTGTACACGATGTTTGTCAGGTGTACTTCGTCGGCTTCGACCACTTCCTGATCGGCATCGAAATGCAGGTCAAGTTCGCCATCGCGCTGCTCTATCTGGAGACTCAGGTTATTGAGCACTTTTTCAATAACATCATGAACATTTACCGACGTGAGATTAAGCTTAATTTCACCCCGGTCGAGCAAAGCCATCTGCAATACTTTCTCTACGTGTGAGCCCAGCCGCCGGGTTTCATCACGAATGATGCCCATGTACCGACCCAGCCGATCTTTGGGCTGGTTATCGACTATGGCACGATCCATCGGTACGTCGGAGCGAAGTTGCTCCTGCGCCATTTCGACCGCCAGTGAGATGGTAGAAATCGGCGTTTTGAACTCGTGAGTCATGTTATTGATAAAATCATTCTTGATGTCGGCCAGTTTTTTCTGTCGCAGAATCGTATTAATGGCGATGTAAAAACAAGCCAGAATAACCAGAATAAGTATCGCCGATGCGGCAAATGTGAAGCCCAATCGACCCAGAATAAATTGCTGCTGCGTGGGGAAATAAACATAGACGTAATTACCCGTTTCCATGAGATTGTTCGGAAATAAGGCAGCTTTATAGCCACTGGAATTGACCTGCTGGGCGTCGATACCCATCGACGCAAATAAGAATTCAGGTTTCTTGTGCGTACGCACGGCATATGCGAACGGAATGCTGATGCCACGTTCGTCCAGCGTTTGCCGGAGCAACGTATCGAGTGCCAATCGATTAATCCGATCTTCAATCGGGCGATCGGACAGGAGCAGCCCTTTCAATACGTCCTTAACCCGATCTGCCTGTTCCTCACTCTTCGACCGGGCAGAGCTCGTCAGTTTGCTGGACGAATCCAGCTTACCGGCAGTCAGCGCGTTGGCCTGCCTGGCTCGCTGTTGTTGAGCAGCCAGACGTAGCTGTTTCTTCCGGACTTTTCGTAGCGAATCCTGACGGTGAGCTAACTGAGCTGCCTCATTGTTGATACGTGGCAGTTCGGTACTCATTACGTTCTCAAACCAGTTGTCAAACTGTTGTTGATGAATAAGTTGCGTTTGCCAGTCGCCAATGGCCATCAACTCGCCCTGTTGCCGCAAAAACTCAGCGACTATAGCCGCCTGTTCCGGCGACAGAGATAGGGGCCGTCCGGTTGGATGTAAGGCATCCGATTGAACTACCAGCGCACCACCATTCAACGGAATCGTCTGCCGGTAAACCAGCCCATCACCTGCCGATGGATTGTCTGTTTTTGATTGCGCTATTGATGGAGAAGTTGTGCTACGTTGTTTCCTGACTGGTTTGATTCCAATCTTATCTTCTTTTTTGGCAATGGCCATCAGCTGGCTTTTGTGTTCGCGGGCCTGAATACGTTGTTTGGTCAGAAAAACGATTTCCTGACGTTCCAGCGTACGGACAACCTCCTGAAGCGCATCCGTGACTTTATAGGCAAACTGTTCTTTCTGTAGCCGGATGGCACTACTAATCCAATAGACCTGCAAGCCAATCAGCCCCAGCAGCCCTATCGCCATAAGTGCCACAATCCAGAGTATGCGTTGTTTCGACATTTTTTACTCGCTCATGCAACGTTCGGTTTGTTTTTACATCTATAACAAACCGAACGTAGTGGTTAGTAAAAGTACGAATCGTGTTGGCGACTCATTGACTCATTAACAAACTTTAACAGCCCCGCTACCGGTCGGTTCAGCAACTTAATGTTCCTTCGTTTGCAATTCGTCTGTACTATGAAAAAAACAGTTTTTAGCGGGCTGCGGTTCGTACCAGCCCTACTTCTGGCCGTTACGTTGAGCGGAGTGGCCATTGCTCAGAAGAAAGCAGCACCTTCCACTAAATCGAAGGACGACAATTCTGAAGTTCATGTCAGAATCATCGAACGTAACGGCGACGATGTCCGTGAAATTGATCGGACGTACCAGTTAGAGGGAAAAAACGACTCGGATCGTGATAAAGTAGTTATGAAACTGGTCGATTCGTTGAAGGCAACCCGAAAAGGAAGCGGTCGTCGACAAATGACCATTATTGTCGATGAAGATGCTGACAATCAAATTGTAACGCGCGATGGATTCAAAATAGGTAAAAAACGCGCGCCAGGAGATGTCTATGTATATCGCGGAAGATCGCCCAAAAACAACCGGGAACTTTGGGATAATAACAACTGGCGTTATGAATTTCGGCAGGGTTTCGACTCGTTGACCGACCGGATGAATCGGTTCCGATATGAATTTCCAAAAGATTTTGACCAGAAACTGGTTCGTCCATTTGAAGAATGGTCCCGGAATTTTAATGGAAAACCCTCAACCATTCGTAGTCTGGACGCTTACCCAAACAACCCAGACCGCGATCAACTGAACGTACGGTTTACAGCGCCGGGAAAGGGTGACGTAACTATTATTGTCACAAACCCAAAAGGTAAAGAAATTGCGCGCCGGGAAATAAAAGATTTTTCGGGCGAATTCGTAGGACAAATAGATTTGGGCAGTAAATCGCAGGGAACGTTTTTTATTACGGTGACTCAGAATGAAGACGGCGCCGTAAAACGAATTGTTGTCGATTAATTTTGATTTAGGTTCCAGATTCTGAGCATTTGTTTACATTTGTGAGCCAGAATCTGGAACCTACACGTAATGATCTTCATACGTAGCAAAAAAAATTAAGAAATTTTAGTACTATGTATTGCAAGATACCAAATAAAACATATAACTTTGTGCTGTCATAAATACTAATGGACATGAAGACTATTGTTATCATCGGGATTTTGTTAGTAGGATTAAGCGGACAGGCTATGAGTATGGGGCACCCACATAATGTGTTTGCCGCTCGGAAACAGTTACGGTCTAAACCATGTGTATCGAATACTAAATCTAAGATACGGGCATCGGCCGAATGGAAACCTGCTGTGAAGACTGCCAAAGCTGCTATTAGTGAGCGATTGCTGACTGTGTTCACTCATCTCCGTCCGTTACGTTCTTATTAATTGAGCAAAAGCTTACTGATTCTGCTCATTTAATTAGACGTGGTAGCTGATTATTGATTGGCCTTTCCACAACTCGTCGACAAGGTTTTCTTTCTCTTCTCTAAATTACCTGTCTGCTGTGGCTGCACCACGGCATTATTTTTGCTCTTTTTCGGGTAATTTTTTTCCTATTTAGTACGTATCGTCGCTGTAAAAAACGACTTGATATTCAAGCACAAGTCTGATTAATAACGTATTGTCGAGTATGTTAGGCTTTACCTATTTGTGACTATTCAATTTTTAATTTTGCATTAATCCGGTGTCAAACACGATTAATCAATAATTTTTCGTTAAAAATTTAGACAATTCGATGATTAGCTATTGTTTTTGGCAGGCTTTACCTATTTTTATGGTTTAGCCAAAATACCACCGATAACAGATTGTACAATTTTACGTACTGAGTACCCATGCAGAACACCGTTGTACGACCCTTTTTACTTGTCGCACTCCTGTTCGTGAGTTTGCTGACGGCTTTCGGCTTAATGAAACCAGACCGCAAATTCTGGGTTCGCCTTGCCCATTCAGCGATCACGAAAGCGGCACCTAAAACCTCGGTTTCCCTTCCGACACGTGCTAAAATTGCTTCCTATAAGTTTGGTCCCGATGCTCGTCCTGTCGAAGTATTCACGCTACCTGACAGTGGTACGCATTGGGTAGATAGTGTTTTCCAGACACTGACGCCGGAGCAGAAAATTGGGCAGTTCTTTATGGTAGCTGCTTTCTCGAACCGCAGCGAAAACCATAATCAATACATCGATCATCTGATTCAATCCAATCATATCGGGGGTTTGATTTTCTTCCAGGGAGGCCCGTATCGGCAGGCAGTGCTGACCAATCGGTATCAGGCTCAGTCGAAAGTACCTTTGCTAATCGGTATCGATGGCGAATGGGGTCTTGGTATGCGACTGGATAGTGCCATGGATTTCCCGAAGCAAATGTCCCTCGGCGCCATTCAGGACAATGAACTGATTTACCGCATGGGCGCTGAGATTGGACGGCAGTGCCAGCGGCTGGGTATTCACATCAACTTTGCGCCCGTGTCGGATGTAAACAGCAATCCAGCAAATCCGGTGATTGGTGTTCGTTCATTTGGCCAATCGAGAGAGAACGTAGCGTTGAAAGCTTCCGCCTACATGCGCGGTTTGCAACAGACGCACGTAATTGCTACCGCGAAGCATTTTCCCGGCCACGGCGACACCAGCGCCGATTCGCATCATACGCTGCCAACGGTTAGTCGTTCTCCCGAAGATATGCGCGAAATCGACCTGTATCCGTTTCGCAAACTCATTGCCGATAGTCTGATGGGCATTGTTACGGGCCATCTGCACGTACCGGTTATGGATAATACGCCCGCGCTGGCTGCTACGTTGTCAGAGAAAATTGTTACCGAATTATTAAAAAAAGAGCTGGGATTCAGAGGTTTAGTCTTTACAGACGCGCTGAATATGGGAGGCATCAGCCGGTCGCCGAAAGCCATGGACGTAAACCTACGGGCGCTGATTGCTGGGAACGACATTTTGCTTTACCCGGAAAACGTTCGCGAAGCCACGCTGAATATTCTAAATGCCGTCCAGCAGGGTATCATTTCGCAGGAACTGATTGACGAGAAAGTTCGGAAAATTCTCCGGGCGAAATACTGGGCAGGTCTTAACCAGTACAAACCCATCAACCTCGCCGGCTTATCGACGGAGCTAAACTCGCCGGAAGCACAGCTTCTGAAACAGGAACTTTGCGAGCAGGCCGTTACCGTTACAGAAAATAAAAATAACCTTCTGCCGCTGAACCGTCTCGATACGTTGCGGATGGCATCGATAGCGATTGGAGCCGAGCCAGGTAATTTATTCCAGAAAGCACTGAATCAGTACGCTCCCTTCCAGACGCTGGCGATTGATAAACCCGTTTCGGAAGCAGATTTAACGACTATTCTGGCACAGGTTGGCGATGCAAATACCGTAGTGCTCAGCTTTCACAAAATGGTTGAGTCCGCAAACCGGAAATATGGCATCACCAAACCGTCGCTGGATCTGATTAACCGGCTAAAGATGCGTGGCACCAAAGTCATTGTTACCGCTTTCGGTTCACCTTATAGTCTACCTCAGTTTGTTGGAGCCGATGCCCTGGTTTGTGCCTATCAGGAACTCGACGCCATGCAGCGCGTAGTACCGCAAATTCTGTTTGGTGGTCTGGGAGCCCGTGGAAAACTGCCCGTTTCGATAGGTGGACTGGAACTGGGTACTGGTCTGGCGTTAAATCCAGAAGGGAGGCTCTCGCTGGGGTCACCGGAAAGCGTCGGGATGAAATCAGAAGTACTGACGCAGATTGACGCGATGGCGCAAGGGGCCGTCAAAAACCACGTAGTGCCCGGTTGCGAAATTTTAGTGGCACGTAAAGGAAAAGTCGTTTACAACAAAAATTTTGGTGCCCTTACCTACGCAGCCGGTGCTGAAAAGGTATCCGACGAAACGTTGTACGACCTGGCTTCGCTCACAAAAGTGCTTGCTACGTTACAGGCCGTGATGGTTCTGCACGACCGTAAGCTGATAGACCTCAGCCAGAAAGCCTCTTTATATTTGCCCGAATTACGTAACACCAATAAGCAAAACATTACGCTTCAGGATTTATTGTGGCATCAGTCGGGCATGGTATCGTACTACCCGACGTCCTGGGATCGCACTCGTTTACCAGGTGGCGGATTGAAGGCCGAATATTATTCAGCCACACACGATACGTTGCATACGCTTCAGATCGCACCGACGCTTTGGGGCGTACCAGCCCTCAGAGATTCGGTCTGGAAATGGGTGGTTCAATCGCCGATGTCGCGTAAAGTAGATGAAACCGGCAAACCCGCCTATGTATACAGCGATTTGAATTTCCTGACGTTACAGAAAATTGTAGAACGTATCAGCAAACAACCGCTCGATAAGTTCGTAACCGAGAACGTTTATAAACCATTAGGCTTACACCAGCTAGGTTTTACACCCCTGCAACGTCTGCAAAAGCCCATTTGTGCGCCCACCGAACAGGATACGTATTACCGTAATCAACTGTTGATCGGTACGGTTCATGATCAGATGGCGGCCGTGCAGGGCGGAATTTCGGGCCATGCGGGGCTATTCGGGAATGCGCGTGATATTGCTACATTGTTACAAATGAATTTACAGAAAGGCAGTTACGGAGATCAACGTATCCTGAATCCGATGACAGTTCCTTTCTTCACTCAAACGCTCAGCAATCGGAGCCATCGGGCATTAGGCTGGGACAAACCCAATCCGGAAAGTGCCAGCAGCGTTTATATGTCTCCTAAAGCCTCGGCCCGTTCGTTTGGCCACACAGGTTTTACTGGTAACGTAGTATGGGTTGATCCAGATGAAGAGTTGATTTTCGTGTTTTTGTCGAACCGTATATATCCCACGGCAGGGAATACTACAATTAACACTACCAAACTTCGCCGACGGATACATGAGGTGATTTATAACGCGGTGCAGCATTGATACGTATCCGAACTTTAAAATTTTTATCACATTAATGCCACTTCATATTGAAGTGGCATTTTTATTGCTAAGACAAGCTATTGACTATCATCCCTAATGAAAATCTATAATGAGCAACTGTGTAAATGCCTTTAAATCAGAAATCTATGACATTTCTGTTTTAAATAAACGACAAGTGGTTTTGATAAGAAAATCAGCAATATCACTAGCGATGTTGCCTTAAATGGCAATTAGTAAACCACATGATTTTGTTTACGAAGCATCGGTATCAATCATATCTGCTACGTAAGTATAAATGACTTAACTTTAATTAACACAATTGCTTTATCGCTTCTACTTTTATGAAAGGACGTAGCTTTTACCTCTCTGTAGTAATTCTGCTCTGGCTTTGTTGTCTGGCAGAACGTAGTGGTGCTCAAGCGCTTACCGGTGTCACGTTTTCGCCAACGTCTCTTTGCCCTGGTGGCGCTCTTACTGTGAACTTTACGGCAACCGGTACGTTTGGAACGGGTAACGTTTTCACAGCTCAATTATCTGATGCAACGGGTTTTATGCCTGTCAACCCTACTGTTATCGGTAGCGTTACCCGGACCACCAGTGGAACCATCAATGCCATCATCCCGAAAACGGCTGTGGCTGGAACGGGCTATCGTATTCGAATTGTATCGAGCACCGTAGCTAAAGCCTCTATTACCAGCGCTATTACTCTTGCGCTAACAACGCCAGTTCCTCCAACTGCGGCTACGCCCGCGCCCTATTGCCAGGGCGCATCGGCAGCACCATTAACGGCAACGGCTTTGGCCGGTGCTACGTTGCAATGGTATGGCCAGAATGCAACGGGAGGTACTGGCTCGAGTACGCCAACCGTGCCTGTAACCACCCAGGCCGGAACCGCAAATTACTACGTTAGTCAGATAGTAAACAGTTGCGAAAGTACGCGAAGAAGCATTACCGTAACCGTTAAGACAGCACCCGTCGGGCCGACCGTGACGCCCGTTCCAACGTATTGTTTAAGCCAGACGGCTACAGCATTATCCGCTACGCCCTCTGCGGGTGGTACGTTAAACTGGTACGGGACAGCCGCTACCGGCGGAACAGCGTCTAGTGTTGCGCCTAAACCATCGACCACGCAAGCTGGAACCACCAACTACTACGTTAGCCAAACGCTAAACGGGTGCGAAAGCGCACGGGTAGCCATTGCGGTAACTGTATCATCCGGGCCCAGCGCACCTGTCGTGAAGAATCCGACCCAGGCATGTTTGAACCAGACTCCGCCGAGCTTAACGGCGACAGCATCGTTGGGTGGTACGTTAAACTGGTATACAGCCGCAACCGGTGGCATTGCGTCAAGCGTTGCGCCTAAACCAACGACAAACAGCTTAGGATCAACCACGTATTACGTTAGCCAGTCGGTAAGTGGCTGCGAAAGCCCACGGGCTGCGCTCACTGTTACGGTGAGTTCTATTCCATTCATGCCCAACATCGCCATACCCAGTGCCTACTGCGAAGGAGCTACAGCACAAGCTTTATCGGCGGGCGGCCAGAATTTGTTGTGGTATGGAGTGAATAAAACGGGAGGCACTGGTTCACCAACTGCAACTATTCCCAGCACGGCCTCAACGGCTATCGGTACTACGTCTTACTACGTTACGCAAACCGTAAATGGCTGCGAAAGTGCACGAGCGACTATTCCTGTACAGGTGAAAGATACGCCCAATGCGCCTGTTACGTCGGCGCTTGATATCTGTCAGGGTGTAACGGTTCCAGCCCTTTCGATTTCCCTGGTCGCCAATGCCACTGCGAACTGGTATGGTACGTCGGCTACGGGTGGCACACCAACTACAGTTGCACCAAAGCCGTCCAGCACTACGCCGAGTAATGCGCTTTACTACGTTAGCCAGACCTTAAACGGCTGCGAAAGTCCTCGGGCAAGCCTGCGCGTACAGGTGAAAGCAACGCCTACGGCTCCAGGTGTTAGCCCGATCAGCTTATGCAACAATGCGACGGCTACGCCCTTGACGGCCAATGGCAAAAATTTGAAATGGTACGATTCGTTCGATAAACTTTTAGGAGGAACGCCAACCCCAAACACCAGTAATGTTGGTACGTTGACCTATAAAGTTTCGCAGGTATCTGACGATGGCTGCGAAGGGCCCAAAGCAAATCTTTCGGTTGTTGTTAACGCGCTGCCCGGTATGCCTACCGTAAAAAATGTTAGCTACTGCCAGGCGCAAACCGATCAGCCCGCCCAGAACATAGAAGTGCTTCAGGCTACTGGACAGAACCTGAAATGGTATAATCAGGCCGGTAATCAGCTTCCTGGCGCGCCGACGCCTTCTATCGACAAGTCAGGTGCACAGGTTTATCTGGTTAGCCAGACGGTCAATAACTGCGAAAGCCCCAGAGCTACGTTGCAGGTAAATGTGGGCGCTATTGCGGCTCCTACAGTAGCCAAGACGCTGCTGGTTTATTGCATCGACGAAAAAGTAGGACCGCTTGAAGCAGCGGGCGAGCCGGGGAGTACATTACAATGGATTGACCCCTACGGACGTTTTCGATCGGACACGCCCATTCCGTCGACTCAAAATACCAATGTTAACCCAGACGGCGACATTTTCTACGTCTACCAGATTAGTTCGGGAGGCTGTTATAGCCCGCGAGCTGCCATCCGGGTCATTGTAAACGCTCCGCCAACATTAGCACTACGTTCCCAGAATGCGACGGTGAATTTGGGTGAAAAGGCCACGTTAGAGCTGAAGTTTACGGGTTCAGGACCATACAGCTACAGCATTTCCGAAGGCTACACAGGCACCTGCCGCCGGGCTGATACAACCATTGCAGTTGTGCCGCGTGGTAATACTACGTATCAGGTAGCGGGCGTTTCCAACGGTTGCGGACTGGGATTACCCGGCAATCCGGCTACAGCATCGGTTACGGTTCGCGTACCCACCGTTTCGACCAATACGCTGGCAACTACTACGTTATGCGCTGGTACGTCGATTGATGTTCCGTTTACAACTACGGGTCAATTCACGCAGGACAACCGATTTAAAATTGAACTGGCCAGTACGGCCGATACGTCGAAAAAATACAGCGTGGCGGCCACCGCACTACGTTCACCTGTTTCAGGAGCATTGCCCGATACGATACCAAGTGGTCAGTACTACGTTCGGGTGATAGCGTTGAATTCAGGAGTCAGTGTTCCGGGAACCGATAGCCCAACGCCATTGACTATCCGGTCAAAACCAACCGCCAGTTTATCAGGTACGTTGGTAGCGCAGGAAGGCATGCCTGTGAATCTGACCTTTACATTCGGCGGTGATGGTCCCTGGACATTTACGTTTGCTGACAGTCTTCAGAGCTATTCAGGAACGGCGACAACGAGCCCTTATCTAGCAGAAGTCCGACCGAATAAAAATACAGTATATCGGCTGACTAGCGTATCAAATAATTGTGGCACCGGCGTTGCTTCGGGTACAGCTACTGTCGCCGTTTTTTCGGTGTTAGGAACGGGCGACAGCTCGCTTGACCAACAGGTAAAAATATACCCCATGCCTGTTACGACGACTTTCACAGTAGAACTAAATTTGCAGTTGATATTCAACCCTGCCGTTATTACGTTGTCAGATTCAAGGGGTAGGCCGTTGCAGGAACGAGTAACCCGGCTCCACTATAACGATTTTGACCTAACCGGCCAGCCCAATGGCATTTATCTGGTCCGCGTTCAGGTGGGTGATCGGCAGGTGATTCGAAAAATACTGAAGCAGTAAAGCTGAGACACAGAGATACACAAAGACGACACGGAGATGTACAGAGGATTATTCTTTGTGCATCTCCGTGTCGTCTTTGTGTATCTCTGTGTCTCAGCCATATCTTTGACAAAATTTATTCCACATGCCCGACGAGTATTTTATGGATATTGCGCTCAGCTTGGCCGAAGAAGCAGCGGAGAAAGGCGAAATTCCCGTAGGCGCGGTCGTCGTATGTCGGAATCGGATTATTGCCAAAGCCAGTAATCAGACAGAGCAACTTAACGACGTAACGGCCCACGCTGAAATGCTGGCGATTACTGCCGCTACGCAATATCTGGGTGGTAAATACCTGAGCGATTGTACGCTCTACGTAACACTGGAGCCCTGTGTAATGTGTGCCGGAGCCTTGTTCTGGGCGCAACTGAGTCGATTAGTGATTGGTGCCGAAGACCCGAAACGTGGCTACAGCCGGATTAGCGCTACGTTGCTGCATCCAAAAACCAGGGTCGAGACGGGCGTACTAGCTACCGAAAGTCAGGCGTTGCTGACGAAGTTTTTTTCCCGCTTAAGAACATAATTTAAGATAGGCTTGTTAACACAACCGAATATCTTCCATTCTAACTAAACAAGTAAAATGGCTTTTGTATTAGACCCGCTTCCCTACCCTAGTGATTCGCTCGAACCGAATATCGACAAACAGACGATGGAAATTCACCACGGCAAGCACCACAATGCTTACGTGACGAACCTGAACAATGCCATCGCTGGTACCGATTTGGAAAATAAAACCATCGAAGACTTGCTGGCAGGCGTAAGTAGCGCGCCCATTGCCGTTCGTAATAACGGAGGAGG
The DNA here is from genome assembly GCF_014699005.1 of Spirosoma profusum. Classification (GTDB taxonomy): domain Bacteria; phylum Bacteroidota; class Bacteroidia; order Cytophagales; family Spirosomataceae; genus Spirosoma; species Spirosoma profusum. The sequence continues at coordinate 169,364 of NZ_JACWZY010000003.1, read as the reverse complement.
GCATTATAACCACACACTATTCTGGAATACGATTTCGGGATCGGGTGGAGGTCAGCCGACTGGCGAACTGGCGGAAGCTATTAATAAAAAATTTGGGTCGTTCGATGCTTTCAAAGAAGAGTTTACGAAAGCGGCTACTACCCGATTTGGCTCAGGTTGGGCCTGGTTAATTGTAACTCCCGAAGGCGAACTGGCTGTTACGTCGTCGCCGAATCAGGACAATCCGTTGATGGATATTGCCGAAGTGAAAGGTTTTCCTGTAATCGGCCTTGACGTTTGGGAACACGCCTATTACCTCAAATATCAGAACCGCCGGCCCGATTATATTGCAGCCTACTTTAATGTAGTAGACTGGAACGCAGCTGAACAACGCTATCAGCAGGGCAAACAAGCTTGATTCAATTAACAATGGGTAATATATGATGAAGAATGTCGGTGCTTATGGCAATTATTCATTGTACATTACCCATTATTCATTATTTTTGCAAACTCAAAACGGTGATTGTAGCTCAGTCGGTTAGAGCGTCGGATTGTGGTTCCGAAGGTCGCGGGTTCGAGCCCCGTCTTTCACCCTGTGAAGCCCTGACATTGTCAGGGCTTTTTTTGTTTACTACGTAGTTCTATCGTCTGCCTATTGTCGAGCCAATCAATTCATAAAAAACAGCCTTTTGTTTATTTTTTTAACAATAAAAATTAAACAAAACAGGATAAATTCAGTTTTTTGAGTAAATTATTCCTAGACATTCTACCTGACCGTATCGCTGTTTTTGTTAAAAAATGACCTGCTTTTCTCTGTTGGAGCATAAGCAAATTGTTTTATTATTACTGAATCGGTTGTGAACGAAGCCAATACGTGCTATGAGTAAGTATTCTATAAAAGATTTGGAGCAGCTTTCAGGTATTAAAGCCCATACACTACGCATCTGGGAGCAACGCTACACAATTATTTCTCCTCAACGGACTGATACTAATATTCGCACTTACGATGACCAGGATTTAAAACTAGTATTGAATATATCGATGCTGAAAGATCATGGTTACAAAATTTCGGAGATAGCCAAACTGTCGATCGAGGACATGAATCGGGAAGTGTCCAGAATTTCTGAGAAACAATTGAATTATCCTGATCAGATTCAAGCGCTTACACTGGCCATGGTTGATCTGGACGAAGCCAGATTCAATAAAATCATTAGTACCAATATTCAGCGGTCAGGTTTTGAGAATACGATGATTCGTATTATTTATCCGTTCCTAAGCCGCCTTGGTACACTTTGGGTAACGGGTTCTATCGGACCAGCGCAGGAGCATTTTATTACCAATCTGATTCGCCAAAAAATTATCGTTGCCATCGATATGCTGGCTGAAAATGAAGAACAGTCGGGCAAAACATATCTCTTGTTTTTACCAGAAGGCGAATTTCACGAAATCAACCTGTTGTTCGCCCACTACGTTATTGCCACTCGTGGGAACAAAGTTGTCTATCTGGGGCAGAATCTTCCATTTAATGAATTACTATTTGCCGGTAAACGACATAAGCCAGACTATATTTTTACGGTTGTTACGTCAACGCCTGCCAATCATGAAGTTCAGCCGTTTGTGAATCAGCTTGCCGACGCATTCTCTGATGCAACGATTTTAATGACTGGTTTTCAAGTTGTTGGCCAGGACATTAATACACCCGAAAACACCCGGATTATCAATCAGATTGACGAACTAATACGTATTGCTGGAACGTAGTAGGTTCTACAACGTAGCGGCTTACTACGTTCCAGCAATACGTATTAGCTTCATGCAATAGGTAACAATTCAAAACACAATTTTTCTGGGTCGTCGCTTTCAAAGGAATAAAATCCATTTTTAGTCAGCGCCTTAATTGATGCTTCATTGGAAGGCAGCGTGTGCGCAATAATCCGTCGTATCTCTGGCTGTTTCCAGGCATGAGCAGTTAACGTACTGACAATTTCGGTAGCAATCCCCTGCCGACGCCATTCTTTGGAAACCGAATAACCGATTTCGACGGTACCATCAGAACTGGGTGGGCCAAAATAACCAGCGCCAGCTACCAAAGTTGCTGGAGACGTAGCAGTCGGATACGTAATGACGTACCAGTTATACCAGCCAATAACTTCTTCCTGGCCGCTGATCAGTTGATCTATAAAGAATCTCATAGCGCCTTCATCGTACTCACCCGGTGGCCAGTCAGACGTAATTGCTACGTTCAGAAGTTGTGCAAATCGCGCTCGATCCGTTAATTCAAGATTTAATAATGTAGGCGTACCGGCAACAAAAAGTAATCGATTGGAATAAAGGAAAGCAGCGTTCATTGGTAGTTGAGGCAGTTATATGTGCTCCCGTACAAAGGACAGCGCACGTCGTTCGGAGTACGTATGTTCGTCGCGGGAAACCTGAAATCCTACGTGTCCGCCTGTTCGGGGTGTTTCCAGAAAAATAGATTTATGCGTCTCCGCCAGCCATGCGGGTGAACATTCGGTCGATAGTAACGGATCATTCTGGGCGTTCAGCAACAAGGCAGGCACAGCAATACCCGACATGTAATTGACGGCAGACGCCTGTGCGTAAAAATCATCGGCATCCCGGTAGTTATTAATGGGCGCGGAGAAAAACTCATCGAAATCACGCCACTTTTTTACGTATCGCATTTTGTCGAGATCCAGACGCCCCGGAAAACGACTGTCTTTCTGACGTAGTTTGCCAATTAGCTTTTTCATAAATCGCTGCCGATAAAAGCGATTAGACGCCCGATCAAGCAAACCCGCACTGGAACCCAAATCAGTAGGTGACGAAATCGCTACGCCCCTTTTCACTACGTCGGGAAGCTCTTTTCCGTGAACACCCAGGTATTTCAGGGTAATATTACCACCCATGCTGTAGCCGACCAGCACGATTTCCTGATAGGGTTTTGTTTTCAGCGCATGGCCAATGACCTCGCCTAAATCGCCAATTTCGCCGTGATTATACAGCCGGAAGGCGCGATTCATTTCGCCACTGCACGAGCGGCAATTCCAGGCTAGTACGTCGTAATTATGTTGGGCAAAGAGCTTGGCAGTTCCCTGAATGTATTGACGATGGCTATCCCCTTCCAGACCATGCGTTAACACAACAAGCCGACGCTGGCCTTTATCAATCCAGTCTGCATCGACGAAATCACCGTCGCTGAGCGTCAAACGTTCACGCTCATACGTAACACCTTGTACTCGGCGCGTGAGACTAGGGACAATGGTTTGAAGATGACCATTGTACTGATAAGCCGGTGGCCCGGCATACGAAGATTGAATTAGCGGCATATACCGTGAACAACGGATAGTTTTGTATCGTTGTTCCAGCATACGTTCAGAACCATGCCAATCGCCAAATACCTCTCCGTAATCATTGCAAGTACTCTCAAATTTGTGGGTGGGCCACTGTCAGGTGTCGCGCTGGGATTATCTTGGCTCGAAACGGCCATTTTCACGACGATAGGCATGATGGTCAGCGTGGTGGTTGTTATCTACGCTGGCGCTGCACTGCAACTGCTCATTCAGCGGTATCGCTCTACTCCTCCCAAACGATTTACGAAACGAACCCGATTAGCTATAAAAATTTGGAAACGAGCAGGGTTGGCCGGTATCGCTTTCCTGACTCCTTTATTACTGACACCCATCGGCGGCACAATTCTCGCCATCTCATTCCGGGTGAAACCAGGGCAGATAATGCTGTATATGTTAGTCAGCGCTGTATTTTGGGCAGTTGTTCAGTCAATAGTCTTCTATCAGATTCCTGGTCTGAAGGGTGTATTTGGCTGAGTAAGGCTGACCGTCCACCTTACTCAACTAGCAACCTTGCTCACAGGAGCAACCGGTTTCTTGTTGAAATCCCCTCTTGAGAAGTATTTTTCAATGAGGCAATACATCAGAATGAAGAAATACCGGGTGCCCATCTCCTTGATCTTGAGCTTCGATTCGCCGTATTTTCGATTCGTCCAGCTATTCGGGACAATGGCGTAGCTATAGCCTCGTACAATCGTCTTTAGGGGCAACTCGATAGTAAGATTAAAGTGGGGCGACAGAAATGGCTTCAGGCCCTCCATTGTTTCGCGTTTGTACAGTTTGAAGGCATTGGTTGTATCGTTGTACTTGATACCCATTACCATCTTCACAATGAAATTAGCAATGCGATTGATGAATTTTTTCAGCGCCGGATAGTCGATTACTTTGCCATCTTTCCCCCAACGCGAACCAAACACGGCGTCGACACCGGTTTCCTGCATCTTGTTGTAGAAACGTACTAAATCCTCGGGATCGTCAGACATATCGGCCATAAAAACCGCTACGCAATCGCCGGAGAATCGCTCTAGGCCGTAGCGTACAGCATATCCAAACCCGTTCGGGCCCGGATTGGTGTAATAAACCAAAGTCGGAATTTCGGTAGCCGCCAGTTTTTCGAGCATTTGCAACGTACCATCCTTCGAATTATCGTTGGTGACGCATATCTCGTGCGGAATACCATGTTTCGCCAATGTCTGATAGAGCGCTCGCAACGTTGGCGGCAACGATTCCTCCTCGTTATAGGCGGGTATGACAACGCTTAATTTCATCATGATACAATAAGCGAATAAATCTCGTTGATAAAATCCAGAAATCAGTTTTTCGGTTTCCAGTGTTCTGCTACGTCCGGAACCGCCTGACGAATCTGCGCCAGCACATCAGCAGGCAAAGGTCCTAATTTAACGGCTTCACAGTTCGCCAGCACCTGCTTTTCGTTACGCATCCCCGGAATAACAACGCCAATATTTTCGCTGGACAAGCTGAAACGTAGCGCCGAAACAGCCAGACCGCCCGGCAAATCGTTCAGGAAAGCTAGTTTTCGTGACGAATCAAGTAGCCAGTTTCGGTCGCGATCGGGTAAATAGTGACGGTATTGATCGGGAGCGAAAGCTGGTTCAGATTGCAGATACGTTGGATTTAAGAAACCCGAAGCCAGCGGTACCCGTCCGATGAAAAAATAATCGTCAGCACCAGAAATTGGAAAAAGTAGTTCTTCAGCCCGCCGGTCGAGCGCGTTGTAAATAACTTCCACTACGTCCCCAAAACCAGCTTCTACTACTTTTTTAGCACCATACACGCTACGTGAGCTTACACCAACGTAACGAATTTTACCTGCTTGTTTCAACGTATCAAAAGGCGTTGGATCATACGTTGCCCAATCGAAAGCATCAGGTGGGCTGTGGAGCAGTAATACGTCAATTGTCTCGCGACCAAGCCGACGCAAACTTGCCTCAACGGCTTCTGTTACGTAGTCGGCACTATAATCCTGAATTGGTTGGCCATCGGGCGTCTGCCGATTACCGAATTTTGTGCAAATAATCGACGTAGCCGTTTTTTGCTGAAAAGCTTCCCGCAGAATTTCTTCGGATTGACCACGACCGTAACTATCGGCCGTATCGAAGAAATTGATTCCCTGTTCCAGTGCTACGTGTACGGCCCGAATCGCTTCCGACTTATCGACCTCGCCCCAACCTGTTACGTTACCGTTTACTACGTTAGGTCCGCCAAACTGCCACGTACCGAAGCCCAGACGCGATGTTAATTGTTCGTTTAGAGAATTTACCATTCGATTATTTATGAGCCTGTTCAAACTTTTATTCGAGAGCGTTTTTGTCACCCTGACGCAGGAAGGATCTTAAGGTTGCCTGAAATACAAATAAGGAAACGTTAAGATTCTTCCTGCGTCAGGATGACAAAAACGCTCGTCTTAGGTCTATTTTCAAAAGTTGAAACAGGCTCTTTATAAAAATTCTGGTCGTTCAACGGCCTAGCTATCTGCTAATTAGCTCGCTGAACGACCAGAAAATCAATACTATTCAATTTTAGAAAACAGACTCAGCAGGAGCCGGATTCATGATGATTTTACCTTTAATAAGGCTGCGCTGGCCGGGGTATTCGGCGAAGAACGCGTTACGTCCGTGCATCACGCGGTCATCGTGGAAGAAAACGGCTTCACCTTTTTGTAGCTGCACAGGCAGAATAACACCGGCGTTCATGATGCGGCTTTCCAGGAATTGATGGAAACGTTCGCACAAATCCAGTACTTCAGGTGAGTTTTCTTCCCGCGACAGGCAGAAGTAGTTCCAGTTGGCCAGATAACCTTCGCCATCCTGATCGATAATTTTCCGCACTTTCCGGCTACCGCCTTTCGAGTGGACTACGTCTGTTGCCATTAACTCTTCAAGAAGTGCTTCTTCTTCGTCAAGTTTCATGCATTCAACCAGATCAGGCAGGTCGAAGAACGTAGTAGCGCCACCGATTTTTGCACGAGAAGCGCAGTAGAAGAAGTTAACGGCTTCTTCACCATTCAGCTCTACGTACGAATCGTCCGTGTGCATGGGCTGGCGCGTGTTGCTGGAGCGGTAGCGGTCAGGAATTTGCGGATCATACGTAATGTCGATCCAGCGATTTCCGGTTTGCTTACCAGTTGCCAGGTCTTCATCGGCGGCATGAATGCGACCAATGGTTTCCGATAGCTTACTATAAAAATCGTGTACGGGTAGATCTTCTTTGAAGCCCGACAGGTAAACCAATTTATTATTCTGAACAGCCTCTTTTACGTTCTGGAACGTTTCTTCCGGCGTAGTATAGACGACTTCCTTGAAAAAATTCATAGCCTATATTCGTTTCATTGTTTGACACACAAAATAAGGAAACTCAAACAGTTAGCCAAAATTGACTTATTGTTCGTACTAATTATTTAGAATTCGGTGTAGACCGATCGCTATTACGCCGTAAGCACGTTGTATGGCTGGTGGCGTCAGATGGTCATAAATAACCGTTTTCAAATCTTCCCAGCTTGGCCGCGCCAGTGAATAATATTTGGCCGTTAACCGAAGTTTGGCCAGATACGAATCGCGGTACTGCTTGCTGTTCATCATCATTCGGTAGTACCGGGCTATATTTTTCTTCATCACCCGGTCGTACCGATATTCCAGCTCGCGATTGATGTTGTCATACATATCGATCCGGTTTTTCAGATAAACTGCATCGGCCTCATTATCCGTAAAGCTGGTACCGTTTTTATTCTTCCGATATACCGACATAACATCGGGTATATAGCCAATTTTACCCATTTTCGCCTTCAGAATCAGGCGGGGGATATCGCCACTAACCGACTCGCGGAACCAGGCCGGATATTCTTTGATGGTGTTCCGATACATGGTACTCGACGTAGCCATAAACCAGATTTCTTTATCACCAATCAAATCCTCGATGGTGTAATAGGATTTCATATCCGACCCATTAAGTATCTCCGACGGGCTACCATCTTCATACGTAATCAGTGCGTTATGAAACACCATTGAATAGTCTGGGTGCGCATCCAGCATGTCGACCTGTTTCTGGAGCTTGAGCGGATCCGTGAGATAATCGTCACCATCGATGAGTGCGTAATACTCACCTTCAGCCCGTTTCAGCGTTTCCAGAAAGTTGATTCCACCATTCTTACCCATGTTACGTGGGTGCAGCACGCCTTTCACCAAGCCAGGATGTTCGCGTTCATATTCCTGAATAATCTCCCGCGTACCATCCTTCGAAAAATCATCGCCGACTAAAATTTCAATAGGAAAATTTGTCTGCTGCATCAGTACACTGTCGATGGCCTGACGAATGAATTTCGCTTGATTATAGGTGATAATCAGAACACTAACTTTTGGCATAACTAGTATTGATTCGATTTTCAGTTCATGAACAACCACGTAGCGTGGATGATTCCAGAATCGAAAATGGACTAAACAACAGCCTCCGACGTAGCGTTTTTGGCAGTTTGAATCTGTGCTTTCCAGCCTTGCGGCTCATCTTTATCAGCCGGTTTGGCCCAGGGATCGTAGAACGGCAGAATGGCCACCCAACGCCCGGCGGGATCCTCCCAACTGAAACGGTCTGCAAAACTTGATGGACTAACCCAGTGGGGCAAATCGTACCGGAACAGGATGATATCGCCCATGTCCTGATAACCTTCCGTCTCCACAATGTGGTCGTTGATGACGTAACCCGTACCGCCCGAGGTATAATCTTTTCCGTACTGATTTAGTGCCAGAATTGTGCCAACCTTCTGCGGATTCAGTGGGTGCCAGTGCCGACCGAAGAAGCTGCCTCCAAGCGGATAGTGCGTAACCTGCGGATGGAAAAACGGCCCTCCTTTGTGGATACCGTATTCTTCGTTATTACCGGTCAGATTATTCCAGAATTGACGTAACGGCGTGAAAACATTCAGTAAAGTTTCTTTGGTAGGTTCTTCCAGATCCAGAATGGCGTCGAACGTGTGGTCATGAAACAGTTGCGGAGCCTGCTGAATCTTGGCAATGTGCAATCGCTGCTTATGCTGATTATTGTCGAACGTATCAGGACCTTCCGCAAGTGGCGTTTTATCGGCCCATTCGCGGGTTGCTGCGATAACGCTACGTAGCGTAGCCTCTGGAATCCCTGTTTTAACGATTACGATGTTTGGTTCATTAACCAGCCGCATTACCTCTTCAAACGGAATCTCCGGCACAATCTGACCATCCTTGAATTCGGCATCAACTTTTATAATGTATTTTGCTACTTCTTTCATGGTTGTGAACGTACTGATTTGATACAAAATAGGCGTCTATCTTTGCAAAATGCAAATTCCGTACAACTGATTCTTATCATAAGGCTGGCTGAGTTGCGTACCCGAAACCAGATGCGCCAAAGCCATTTCCGTTATAAAACATAACCCATTGCTGCTGATACGGGAAAATATGGCAGTAGTCCATCATCAGTGAGTCCCAGCCATCCTCCGAGCGTTCAATGCCTGCCAGTTCGTCTTTCCGAGTCCACGTAAGACCATCCGTCGATTCGGCGTAACCAATCCGGTAACTCTGCCGAACATCGGTACGGTAGTTGGTAGCATTACGATAGGAAAAATACATTTTGTACAAATTCCCATCCTTATAGACCGTCGGTCGACCAATGGCATCGGTAAATTCATCGTAACCAACACAAACGTGCCCGGTACGTTCCCAGTTGATACCGTCAGTAGATTCAGCGTATTTGACGTTATAAAATGGCTCCGGGTGGTTGTTAATTACCTCAATTTTCGTGCACGACAAATACCACATCCGCCAACGGATACTTCCGTCGGGTTGTTCTTCACGGATAACACAGGGTTGCGCTACCCAAACCTGATCGTAAATGGAACGATCGAGAAGTGGGCCCGTGTACTTACGCTCGAACGTCAATCCGCCATCTTTACTGACAGCCAGACCAATTCCTAGTCGATAACTAGCCGTTTCACTTTTGTTCCAGCCGGTATAGTACAGCCAGATTTCGTTCCCGACCGGCAGAAACCACGAAGGCATCGCTCCCGAATCATCGAACATACCAACTTCACCTTTCGTAAGACAAGGTTTGTCGTGGATATACGTAACGTTGGTCAGGTCATTGGGGTCAAGCTCAACAAACGACGTAGCAGATGATACGTTCTCGTCGCGGGTTGAGAAATAAACGCGGAGTTTATCGGCCATCGGAAAGCCAAATGGAACTTGCGCGTGCGTCCGGCTAAACGCTTTTGAGCCGTCGGGTTTATAAATCAGTCCTTTTTTCTGCCAGGTCATAGTGTAGCGCGGGTGGAAACCCGCGATTTTGCGTCAGTAACTGCGGACGGTCGGCCGCTGCCGTTTCCACCCGCGTTACTTTATGCTACGTAATGTCTGTACCACTGCTGGAAAACCATCAATGTCCAGAGAAGTTTGCGGTTGTTTTGTTTACCGGCGTAATGTTCGTTTTTGATTTTTGCTACGTAGTCGTAATTGAACAGACCGTGCTGTTTCAACGACGCTTCCGATAGCAGATCGTCGCACAACGGACGTAATTCGTTACGCAGCCACTGCGACAACGGAATCCCGAACCCTTTTTTGGGCCGATCAATGATGTCATCGGGAATTTTGCCCCGCATCAGCGATTTCAGGATGTATTTACCCGAAAGTCCTTTTCGTTTGTATGACTCAGGCAAACTATTGGCGAAATCTACAATCCGATAATCCAGAAACGGCGCCCGAACTTCCAGCGAATTGTACATGCTGGCCCGGTCAACTTTTGTCAGAATATCATCCAGCAGATACGTCTGGTAATAGATATACGACGTTTGATCGAAGGAATCCGTATTTGCGGGAAGTTGCGCTAAATGCTTATCAATGAGCCCCAGTCCGGTTTTATCCGTCACCTGACTCAACACCGACGATGACAGCAATTGCCGCTTCTGCGACGGCGAAAAACTCCCCAGCCAGAGCGTATGCGTATAAGCTGGTTTTTCCTGAAAACCCTTCAGGAACTGCTTCACCTTAAAATCCAGACTGATGTTATCGTCCTTAACGGGCAGTAAATCGGCCGCGTGACCCGCCAGCGCGTGTACAAAACGTGGCATCTTGCTATAAACACCCCGCGCATAATCGGACGTAAAGGTTGGATAGCCAGCCAGTAACTCATCGCTGCCGTCGCCCCCGAGCGAAACCGTTACCTGTTCACGCGTAAACTGCGATAACAGATACGTTGGAATGATCGACGCATCGGCAAATGGCTCGTCGAGTTTATCAGTGATATTGGGCAGCAGGTCAAGAGAGTCCTGCGCCGTTAAGGTTTTCTCGTGGTGATCAGTGCCCAAGTGTTTGGCAACTGTTCGGGCGTAACCGGCTTCGTCGTACGATTTTTCCTGAAAACCAATGGAGAACGTTTTTATTGGAACCGCACTGTTTTTCTGCGCATAATAGGCCACCGCCGAGCTATCGAGTCCACCGCTTAAGAAAATGCCCAGTGGTACGTCGGCTATCATCCGAATGGCGGTTGCGTCGTTGAGCAGCGCGTCGAAACGGTCAATAGCCGATTCAAACGAGATTGGCTGGTGATTGAACGTAACGTTCCAATATGGTTGGTGTTTGGTGATACGTCCTTCCTCAAAAATCATGTATTGCCCCGGCTCCAGCTTGTGGATGTCGCGGAAAATACTGTAGGGCGTCGGTACGTATTCAAACGTCAAATACGCATTAATAGCGTCCGGGCTAATTTCGTTCGAAACGAGCGGGTGCTGCAACAGGGCTTTAGGCTCAGACCCGTAAACCAACGTATCACCCGCCACGCTGTAATAAAGCGGTTTTTTACCCATGCGATCACGGGCAATCAGAGTACGTTTCCGCTTAAAATCGTGAATCACGAACGCAAACATGCCGTTGATCCGGTCGAACATGGCTTCGCCGTACTCTTCGTACATATACACCAGCACTTCGGTATCCGACGTAGTACGTAGCGTGTATTTATTCAGCTTCAGCAGGTCGTTACGTAGCTCCTGAAAATTATAAATCTCGCCGTTGAAGACCATGCCAATGGTTTGGTCGGCCGTAAAAAACGGCTGATTGGCGGCATCACTCAGGTCGATGATGCTAAGCCGGGCATGGCCCAGCCCAACGCCAGGCTGCCACCATCCGCCTTGAAAATCAGGGCCACGATGGCGTAACTGACGAATCATACGTAGCAGATCGTCTTCGTTGCCACGCCCTATAAATCCCGCTATTCCACACATAGACCTATAGTTTTATTTTTTCGTCATCCTGACGCAGGAAGGATCTTAAAGTTGCCTGACGTACAAATAAGGAGACTTTAAGATCCTTCCTGCGTCAGGATGACAAAAAACTGCTGAATATCATTTTATACCACTTCGGTTTCCTGCCCGAAGTTGATGGTTTCTTTCACGCTATACGGCATTTTGTGCTGCGACTCGTAATACGTTCGCATCAAAATCTCTGCCAGCACGCCCATCAGCACTAATTGAATACCTACGATAAAAAACATAGACCCAATTGTTGGCAATGGGGTTTCAACCAAATCTTTCTGACCGGTAATTTTGAAATAAGCCGCCAATAAAACAGCCGCCAGCGACACCAGAAATGCCAGAACGCCTGCTCCGCCAAAAAAGTGAATCGGCCGCTGCATGTATTTATCCAGAAACTTAATCAGAACCAGATCAAGCAACACCTTATAAGTTCGGAAAATACCGTAGTTGCTTTTACCAAACTGTCGGGGTCGATAGTTAACAGGCATTTCCGTCACTTTGCCACCCTGCCACGTACAATAAACCGGAATAAACCGGTGCATCTGTCCGTACAGAATAACATCCTTGATGACATCCCGGCGATAGACTTTGAGCGTGCAGCCGTAATCGTGCAACTCAACCCCCGAAATAGCGCTGATAAGCTTGTTAGCCATGCGCGAGGGCAACTTACGGGTCAGGAATTCGTTTGCCCAACGGTCTTGCCGCCAGCCGCTCACTACGTCGTAGCCCGAATTCAGTTTTTCAATCAGTTTGGGAATATCGTGCGGATCATTTTCTAAATCGCTGTCGATCAGCACAATAATTTCACCGGACGCATTTTGAATACCAGCATTGATAGCGGCTGTCTGTCCGAAATTACGTTTGAAATTGATGGCTTTTACCCGGTCGTTTTGTGCACAGATTTTACGTAGCTGAGCAAACGAATCGTCTTTGGAACCGTCGTTAATCGCAATAATCTCGTAGTCATACTGCCCGATGGCATCGTCCAGCGCGTCGAATAGAATGGGAATACTCTTCGATTCGTTGTAAATAGGCAGTATTACGGATAGATACGTCATAGTTTTATAATTAACGTGCAAATTTAAGCATCGGAACGCTTAAAAAAGTACAAACGGCACTTAAAACCAGAAACGGGTAAAATGGAACCAGATAACGCGTTTCAGGATGCCGCAGCACAACCACGAAAACAACTGTACACATCAATATGGCCAACGGAGCCGCCAGCATTCTTGGTTCCTTACGAAATCCACGAATCAGCATCAGCACCAAACCTACTACACCCGGCAACAGAATAAATACGTAGTGGTAGAGACGTAGCAGCCAGCGCGGCCACTGAGCAGGAATAATATCGTCCAGAAAATTATACCCCCAGGTCCCGTTGAAGAACGTAAACGTATATCGACTAAGTGCCCGAACGTAGTAAACGAACGGCTTTTCTTCCTGAACGGACTTCGTATACTCACCCAGTTTCTGATGAATTTCGGCGTGATAAGCTTTCCGTCTGGTCGAATCGAGATTCGGATTGTTGGCGGTTTCGTAATATAGATTGCGTAGGTGCGTAATCGAATCCTTATTGAACCGGGAGGTGTAGATGTAATCCGGTGGTGGACCTAAATTCTCCTTAACGTACCAGCGAAGGGGCGGCACAAACGCATCATTTTTCCAACCCAACATCCAGCGAACGCCCGTATTCGGAAACCAGAACGAATAATCTTCGCCATAGGTCTTGTAAAAATCCATCATGTCGAAATAATTCGTCGGCCATACGCTCGCGGGGTACCACGGATTTTTCAGCAGGGGAATAACCTGATGATAATGACGGTAGTTACGTAGCGTCCACACGCCATCGGCAACGACAAACGGAAGCAGAAACAACGTAGTATACTGAACTACCCGACCAAATTTCAACTGCCCTTTCAGCCACTGCAACCCCCAAATTCCGGGAAGTATCGCCAGCATCGGCGCATGAGCGGGCTTTAGGAAAATAGACCAGGTTACCCAGCCACCAGCCGCCAGCAAGGCTAGCCAACGTAACGCCTGTTTATCCTCAGACCGTAGCCAGGCGTGTACAAAAAAAATAGAGGCCGAAGCCGCGAAACTTTCGGTCAGGAAATACGCATCGAAAATACTGACGAACGTACTGAACAGGTAAATGAAATACGCCCAATAAAAAGCCCGCTCGCTCTTAAAAAGTCGTTGCGCACACAGGCCCAGTACGTATACGGAAATTGCTGAGACAATTAACTGAAGAAAAATGAGGGTATTACAGGCATCGGCCTGATCCATCAGCCGACGTAGTACGTAGTAAACCAGCGGGTAACCCGGCATACGCTCGCCCGTATCGAAGCTACCTGTAATGAGCAAGTGTTCGACGGGCGTTACGTAAGTGACCATGTCACCGTTACTCTGCCCTAAAAATCCCGGAACATCGTGGTAATACGTCTTGGTCAGGTACCATCCGAAGAAGGTCCCTTTCACGACCAAAGCAATTGTTATCCAGAAAAGAGGAGCCAACCAGCGATGAGCCAGAATTTTTTTCAGCATGGCTGCTCGGTTTTGTACCAGGTCACAAACCGACGTAACCCTTCTTCCAGCGGCACGCGGGGTTGATAACCAAGCAAACTACTTGCTTTTGCTACGTCGGCGAAGGTCCGTTCTACGTCGCCAGCCTGTTTGGGCAGGTTGATGATGTTTGGCTCTTTTTCCATCAGCCGATACAACGTATCGACTAATTGCTGCAACGTAACGGGACTTTGATTACCAAGATTAACGGTCTCGAATGCCTTCGGATGCTCGTTCAGGTACGTAACGGCGGCCACAATGCCATCGACAATGTCGTTCACGTACGTATAATCGCGCGACGTATCACCCAAGCCGTACATAGTAATAGGCTCGTTATTGGCCATCATTCTGACGAACTTGTGAATCGCCAGATCAGGCCGTTGCCGTTCGCCGTAAACCGTAAAGAATCGCAGGTTGATAATCCCCATACCATACAAATGATGGTAGCTGTGGTTCATCAACTCACAGGCTTTTTTGGTAAAGGCGTAGGGCGAAATCGGGTTATCAACGCTATCGGATTCGCTAAATGGAATTTTCTCGTTGTTGCCATACACCGATGACGACGAGGCAAATACCATCTTGCCCACCTTCTGCGCGCGCATCCACTCCAGCAAGTTGTGCGTCCCGACGATATTGGTCGAAATGTACTCAGCAGGCTGGTCGATGGAGGGCCGAACGCCGGCTTTACCCGCCAGATGGATTACCGTATCGATATCGGTGCTGAGGCCGGTAAGCCAGTCGGTTTGCCGAATATCGGCTTCGACAAACGCAAAATTCGGGTTTTGGCGCGCCAGTGAGAGATTTCGCTCTTTATAGTGGCGCGCGTAAAACGTATCGAAGTTATCGACGCCGGTAACGCGATAACCTGTATTTAATAATCGCTCCGTAAGGTGACTACCAATGAAACCCGCACAGCCCGTAATCAAAAAATGGGGAGTAGTTGCCATCTTCAGCTTAAATCAGTGACGTACCAGACTAAACTAGTGACGCTTAGGTAGTTGGTAGAAGACGGGCTGCCATACTATCATGAATCTGGGTCATGGTTTCTTTCAAATCGAAAGTCCAGTCCCAGCCCGGATAATGTTGTTTAAATTTGGTCAGATCCGAAATATACCAGATGTGGTCACCGCTCCGGTTGGTTTCGGAGTACTGGTAATTGAACTTATTACCCGAAATTTCTTCGCAAAGCGCAATGGCTTCGAGCATCGAACAGTTAGCGTAACGACCACCACCTGCATTATAAACTTCGCCCGGACGCGGATTCTGGTAGAAATGCCAGAACATATTCACTAAATCCCAGCTATGAATGTTGTCGCGAACCTGCTTGCCTTTGTAGCCGAAAATCGTGTACTGATTGCCCGTAATGGCGCATTTCATCAGATACGACAAGAACCCATGTAACTGCGCTCCCGAGTGATTGGGCCCCGTCAGGCAGCCCCCACGGAAAACGCCCGTATTCATGCCGAAATAACGACCGTATTCCTGCACCATAATATCAGCAGCCACTTTCGACGCACCAAAAACCGAGTGCTTGGTATGATCGAGGCTCATGTGCTCGTCGATACCGTTGGCAAAATACGGGTGGTTCTGATCGATTTCCCAGCGCGTCTCCGTTTCAATCAGCGGCAGGAAGTTGGGATTATCGCCGTATACCTTGTTCGTCGACGTGAAAATAAACACGGCTTCGGGGCAATGCTGGCGGGTCATTTCCAGCATATTCAACGTACCAACAGCGTTTACACCAAAATCGGTGAATGGTTCGCGGGCTGCCCAATCGTGGCTGGGTTGAGCGGCTGTATGCAGCACCAGTTTAATGTCGGTGCCAAATTCCTGGAAAATGGTTTCCAGTTGAGGCACTTCCCGGATATCGGCAGTGCGGTGCTGGTAGTTCGAGTAGGTTTCGGCTAGCCGGTTCCGGTTCCATTCGGTCGAACCATCGGCCCCGAAAAAGTACTGCCGCATGTTGTTATCAATACCGACCACAAGGTCGAATTTATCCGCAAAGAAGGCAACGGCTTCACTGCCTATCAGACCGGCCGAGCCCGTAACTAATGCAATTTTCATCGTGTTTTTCGCGTATAGAGCCGCTTGTCTATTTAAATAATACTCTTTTGCAAGAGTGGTTTTATTGAGCAAAGTAACACAAAAAACCGACGCATAGTGCGTTTGATCAATCGGTTTACCGAACATTGCCTAGCTTTTTAGTGAACGGCTGAACATTTTTTTGGCATCAGTTCCGGCTGCGTTACGTTAACCCATAGCCTCTCTAATTGATCTGTTAAATCGTTTTTTCAGAACCTTCCACGTAACAGTAAGTTAGCTATCTGATTGTATTCTCAACGTTTTTATCTCCTGTATGAAAGCAGCTGTGTTTCACAAAATTGGCGACATCCGCATCGAAAACACGGATGACCCACGTATCGAAGAGTCGCGTGATGCCCTTATCCGCGTTACGTCGACAGCCATTTGTGGCTCTGATTTACATATTTACGACGGATTCATACCGCAGCTTCAGAACGAAGTGCTTGGGCACGAATTTATGGGTATCGTAGAAGAGGTCGGTTCGGGCGTAACAAATCTGAAAAAAGGCGACCGGGTAGTGGTGCCGTTTACGATTGCTTGCGGGAAGTGTTTCTTCTGCCAGCACAATTTGCAGATGCAGTGCGAAGAATCGAATACCAAACATTATGGTCCCGATGGCGGGCTTCTTTCCGAAAAAGGCGGGGCTCTTTTCGGCTATACGGACCTTTATGGCGGCTACAATGGTGGTCAGGCCGAGTACGTCCGGGTACCCTATGCCGATTATGGCCTGCGCCACGTACCAGAAACGCTAAAAGATGAACAAGTCCTGTTTCTGACCGATATTTTCCCGACCGGTTGGAGCTCAATCGAGTGGGGCGAATTGAAAGGGGGCGAAACCGTAGCCATATTTGGGTCAGGCCCCGTAGGTCTAATGGCTCAGAAAGCAGCCTGGATTCAGGGAGCTGGTCGGGTCATTGCCATCGATCCGCTTGAATACCGACTCGAACGCGCCCGGCGAGTTAATAAGGTCGAAACGCTGAATCCTGATCAGGTCGACGTAGTAGAAGCGATCCGCCAGATGACCAACGGTCGGGGGGCCGATCTCTGCGTCGATGCAGTCGGTATGGAAGCCAACCGAACCATATTGGAGAAAGCAAAAGCCGTTATCAATTTCGAAAAAGGTACGACCAAAGTACTGGAACTATGTTTTCAGGCAGTACGTCGGGGCGGCATTGTTTCCGTTGTTGGCGTGTATGGCAGCCCTACCGATAATTTCCCCATCGGCCGCGTCTTCGATAAAGGCATTACAATACGTAGCGGCCAGTCGTTTGTCCACAAAAACATCGACTATCTCTTAGACCTTGTGGTTCAGGGAAAAGTAGTGCTCGATGACATCATTTCGCACATTCTACCCCTGTCGGAAGTGTCGCGGGCTTACGATATGTTCAAAAACAAACAGGACGATTGCACGAAGGTGGTTCTAAAACCCTGAGAACAATCCTGTGGTTGTATTTAGAAGCTGCTTCGTCTTTCAGAGAAGTTTTTGTCATGCTGAGGTACGAAGCATCTTATAATCTTCCTACTGGCTAGTTTGGATGCTTTAAGATGCTTCGTTCCTCAGCATGACAAAAACGCTCCTGAAAGACGAAGCAGCTTGAAGCATTACAACAATGAACTCACATAACTCAACAATGGAAAATCAAACAAAAAAAACGGCACTGATTACCGGTGCCAGCAGTGGTATTGGCCGCGAACTCGCCCGCTTATTCGCTAAAGACGGCTACAAACTAGTCGTAGTGGGACGTAACACCGAGTTGCTTGAACAACTCGCCAATACGCATACAAATCAGTACGGCACCGAAACCGTGATTATTCAGAAAGACCTGGCTGATCCCAACGCCCCCGAAGAAATTTACGCCGAAACCCAGTCGAAAGGCATTCAGGTCGACGTATTGGTGAACGACGCGGGCTTTGGCGAATACGGTCAGTTTGCTACCGAAACCGATTTACAGAAAGAACTGAACGTAGTACAGGTGAACGCCGTAGCGCTGATGCACCTGACCAAATTATATGTGAAAGACATGGTAGCCCGTCAGGATGGTAAAATTCTGATGCTGGGTTCCGAAGTTTCAGTTGTGCCGAACCCGATGATGGCCGTATACGGCGCCACCAAAGCTTTTATCAAATCGTTTTCGGAAGCGATACGTAACGAATTGCAGGGTACGAACGTAACGGTTACGGTATTGATGCCGGGGGCTACGAACACCAACTTCTTCAACGTTGCGGGCGCATCCGACATTAAAGGAGCCGATCCGGCCAAAACCGCGAATCCGGCCGACGTAGCGAAAGAAGGTTACGAAGCGCTGATGCAGGGAAAAGACCACGTAGTGGCAGGCTGGATGAACAAAGCTCGCGTAGCGGTTGCACACATACTTCCCGACCCACTATTGGCCGCTAATGCGCGAAGAGATATGGCTCCTAAAGACGAGTCGGGAGACCAACAAAAAGAACGTGGCAAGCAATTTGCAGTTGGTCTTGGGCTGGTGGCCGGTGTGGTAGCGGGGTTATTCCTGACGTATCGCCAGACAAGTTCCTACGACCGGATGCGCTATCGATACAAGGCTAATCAGGCTGGTAAAGCGGCCAAAAAGGCGCTGGGTAATGCAGCCGATTCCGTAAAAGGAGTTTATCAGAAAGCACAGGAAGTGGCCGAAGAACAATTTGCTTAAAGTAACCGTTTCACTTCCCGAGAGTCTTAACTACGGCTTTCGGGAAGTTTTTTTTACTTTTGATTCCATCCTCTTTTTATAGACTCAATTTTATGCTTCTATCGTTTACAGCACTTGATGAAAAAGCCCGGTGGAGAGAATTTTGCTGTGAACTGATTGGTCTGGAAGAGGCCTTCGATTTCCTGAACCTTATTGCGAATGAAGGCCACACGATTGTGCAGGCTTTTATTCATGAAGACAGTACTTGTACGGAATTGCCGGGTGAAGCTTTCGACGGCAAACCTATCTCAGCCTCCATCCGAAAATTGGAAAAACAGTGGAAACAAGCCTTAAAAAGCCCACCTTTAAAAAAACCACGACGTCCGGCGAATGACTCGGCGTTGCTACGTCAGGAGCTTACTCGTCAACGCATCAAACTTTGCGATACAAAGATCACCATATTTGAGACATCAATTCACCATTTTGAAATACTACGTCAACAAACAGAGGATCTTCAACTTTCGCCTTTTCGAAAAGACAAACTCATTCGCCATTACGAACAAAGCATCGTCAATTATCAGCATCTGATAGCAAGAGCATTGACTGATCGATACGCTTTGGAGACGAAATTAAAGTAATTAACTGTCTCATCACTTATCCGGCAACAAAACAGACTCTTTACTAAGTTGCTCCTGCCGAAACGCAAAATCGTGTGCCAGCTGGGCTCGTTTCCGGGTTTCCTGGGCCTTCGACAAAAATTGTTCGGCCGCTTCCATATTGCCGCCTTCGGCAAATTGTTTTCCCGACTGTTCGAGCAGAATCACGGTTTCTTCCAGACTACGTATCGCCTTCCAGAACGACTCTTCAACAACTTTTGTCGTTTCGGCCAGTAACGTGTTCGCCGTGAACGCATGGCCCGTATGGCAGCGATAACGTATCAGTTTGCCTTCTTTAATGCTAACCAGGGCACCGCTGCATTCGGGACAGGTGAGTGGCGTTAGCTCACCCAAATCGATGATACCCTGCTCGAAGGCACTATCCTGAGCCGCGATATTTACTTCGGCTTCCATCAGCTCCTGTTCCTCAGGCAGCAAATCCGACTTATCAGCTACCGTCTCCTGGATTAGCTCGGTGAGCAACGTAGCCATTTGGGCAACGGATACCCGGTAATCGACCTCTACGTTATTCAATACGCTATCGGGCATGCTGGAATACATGGCTTCGTCGGGCTCCTGCACGATGGTCAGTCCACCGAGCCGCTTCACCGACCACATGCCCGACGTACCATCGTCGAGTAAACCGGTCAACACTATGCCAATAACCCGTGGCCCGTACGTATAAGCCGCCGACCGAAACAAGGCATCAATCGACGGGCGAAACCGGTTCTCTTTTGGGCCTTTCTTCACCACAACCTGGTCGTATTCAACCAGCATATGGTGGTCGGGTGGTGCTACGTAGATATGCCCCGGACGAACCAGTTCGCCATCTATTGGATGAGAAACCGTAAGTTTTCCGGCGTGGGCAAGAATTTCGGGCAGGTAGCTGGGCGAGTGCGGAGAAACGTGCAATACCACAAAAATGGCCGCCCCGAAGTCGGCCGGTAAGGCCGCAACCAGGTCTTTCAGCACGTACACCCCGCCAGCCGACGCGCCTATAACGATAATATTTCGTTTTGCCATTAAGTATATATCGTTTAACTTTATGTAGGTAATTGGTCAATCCAATCGTACTATCTAAACCGCCATATGGCTGCTTAGTTTAGCAACAGCCCTCCCATATGGCAAAAAAGCAAACTCCATCCGATTCCACAGAGCTAAGTTCATCATCTAGTGTCCCGATTGTTGCCATTGGCGCATCAGCAGGCGGGCTGGTGGCAATCACTGAGATTCTTGAGCAATTATCGCCAACTACCGGGCTGGCCTTTGTCTACATTCAGCATCTCGACCCAACTCAGGACAGCCATCTGGTCGATATTCTGGGTCGGGTCACGCCCATGATCGTCCGTAAGGCCGAACACCTGATGCGCGTGGAGTCCAATCACCTGTATATTATTCCGCCCGATCGCGATCTGGAAGTATTCGATGGCGTGTTGACGCTGATGCCGCGTAAGTTCCGTGGTGACATTCACATGCCCATCGACCAGTTTTTTCTGTCGCTGGCCGAGCGGCAGAAAGAAGGTTCCATTGCCGTAGTGCTGTCGGGAACGGCTTCCGACGGAACACTCGGTCTCCGGGCCATCAAAGCGGCTGGCGGCATTACGTTTGCGCAGGACGAAACGGCCCAGTTTCAGAGTATGCCCCGGTCGGCCATTGCCGAAGGGGTAGTCGACCGGGTACTTCCTCCGGCCGAAATCGCTCAGGAACTCGAACGACTCGGTAAACAATCGGCGGTGTTTCAGCAAACTATCCATACTGAACAGCAGGAAGCCGAAAGTATGGAGTCGTTGCTGAATGATTCCACGGTGGAAACTAGTGAAGACCTACGTAGCATCATCCAGATACTGCGTAGGGCTACCGGCGTCGATTTCACCCATTATAAAATGACGACCATCCACCGACGTATCATTCGGCGGACGCTGCTCTACAAAATGGATTCGCTGCGCGAGTATGCCGACTACCTGCGTCAGCAGCCCGAAGAAGCCAGCCTGCTCTACGATGACTTGCTCATCAACGTAACAACGTTCTTCCGGGATGCCGAAACCATGGATTATCTCCAGAAAGTGCTGTTACCGCAACTGGTTCGGGAAAAACACGCGCAGGACCCGATACGTATCTGGGTGCCCGCCTGCTCAACCGGGCAGGAAGCCTACTCGCTGGCTATGCTGCTGATGGAGGTGATCGGCGACCGGTCAATCAGCCGTACCATTCAGATTTTTGCAACCGATTTGAGCGAGTCGGCGGTTGCCAAAGCCCGGCTGGGCAGCTACACGCGCGGTGAGGTAATGGACGTATCGGCCCGGCGGCTGCAACGGTTCTTCACCAAAGTAGACGACCATTATCGCATCAACAAAACGGTGCGGGATCTGTGCGTGTTTGCCCCACACAACATGCTGAAAGATCCGCCTTTCTCACGCGTCGACCTGATCAGCTGCCGAAACCTGCTCATTTATCTGGATATCACCCTCCAGCGGAAGGCCATCATTACGTTCCACTACGCCCTCAATCCGAACGGATATCTGATTCTTGGTAAATCCGAAACCGTTGGTACGTCGGCCAAGTTGTTTTCGCAGCTTGAAAAAAATTATAAGGTTTTTGCCCGAAAAAACGACGTAGACAGCCGTACTACGTTCACCATGACGCCCCGCCAGCCAGACACTGATCGGGTAACGAACCGACCCACTAAATCAGGCGAAACGGACCTACCGCCAGAAACTCCCTCCGAACGTAGTGCCGGGTTAGGACAGGAGCGTTGGGGAGGCAAGGTTTCTGATCTCGACAAAATGATCGATAACCTCCTGTTGAGCCAGTACGTACCGGCCAGCGTGGTGGTCAATCAGGATCTCGAGATTCTTCAGTTTCGGGGTTCTACGGGGCTTTTCCTCGAACCGTCCCCCGGCAAAGCCAGTCTGAATCTGCTTAAAATGGCCCGTCCATCGCTGGTTTTCGAACTACGTAACGCCGTCCACAAAGCGCAGAAATCAGGCGAAGCAGTCAGGAAAAGCGGACTGGAAATAAAAATAAAAAGTAAAATTCACTACGTTGCCATCGAAGCCGTACCCATCGACACCATCGGCGAAGAGCGGCTATTTCTGATTATCTTCGAGGAAGTAGAATCGACGGTGGCGCCTACCATACGTACCACTGTTGCCCGAAACCGTCGGATTAAAGAGCTGGAAGCCGAAATAACCAATCTGCGCGAAGATATGCGCTCGATTATTGAAGGTCAGGAAGCCAGCAACGAAGAGCTCCAGTCGGCCAACGAGGAAATTATCAGCAGCAACGAAGAATTACAGAGTATTAACGAAGAACTGGAAACCAGCAAGGAAGAAATTGAGTCGACGAATGAAGAATTGCTGACCATCAATCAGGAGTTGCAGGTACGTAATGATCAGTTGTCGGAAGCGCATCAGTTTGCTGAAGATATTTTCGGAACCATTCGCGAGGCCACACTGGTACTCGACGCCGACCTACGTATCAAAAGCGCGAATCAGGCGTTTTACCGGCTCTTTAAAATCAGCGAGGGCGAACCCGAACGCCGACTTATTTACGAACTGGGCAACCGCCAGTGGGACATTCCCGAACTTCGGCTCAAACTCACCGACATCATTACGTCGGATGTGCCGTTTCAGGGCTACGAAATGACCTACGTATCGTCGGAAGTTGGCAATAAAACGCTGTCGCTCAATGCCCGGCGCGTAGTACGTCAGCAGGATTCCATTCTGCTGGCCATCGAAGACATCACCGAACGCCGTCGGGCGCAACTGCTTCTGGCCGAACGCGAAGCCTGGTTCCATCAGATTGCCGACAACCTGCCAACCCTCATCTGGGTAACCGATGCAAACGGAAAATTTACGTTTCTGAACAAAGCCTGGCTTCAGTACACCGGTCGAACCATCCAGGATATGCAGCAGCAGGGTATCGTTGGTTCGTTACACGCCGAGAACCAGCCCGTTTATCAGGCGATGTTCACGTTGAGCTACAAAGCCCGGCAGGGGTTCAGTACCGAATATCGATTACGGCGGCACGACGGTGACTATCGCTGGATGATGGAAAACGCGCAGCCGCTGTTTAGCATCGATGGGCAATTTAACGGCTACATTGGCAGTTCGACGGATGTACACCTGCAAAAAGAGATGAACCAGGAGCTGGACCGGCGCGTGCAGGAACGGACGCATGAACTGGATCAGAGCCACGATTTGTTCCAGGCGGTCGTCAATACGGCACCGCTCTCAATTGCCGTGATGAAAAACGCCTTCGATGCCAACGGACGTATCGACGACTTTGAAGTACTATTCTTCAATGATTTCACCCTGAAAACGGTAGGTGGTGGCAACTATATCGGAACCCGCTATACAGAATCCTTCCCCAACGTTATCACCAGTGGTGTGCTGGACCGGTTTAAACACGTAGCAACCACAGGAGAGCCCGCCGATTTCGAGCAGCTTTATGAAGGTGAAGGCATGCACCACTGGTTTCACTTCATGGCCAGCCGGCTCGACGATATTCTGGTTGTCATTACCGAAGACATTACCCGCCGAAAAAAGGCTGAGGTTCAGATTCAGCAGACAGCGCATCACCTGCAGGCAGTGCTCGACAGCTCCATTACCGCCATTTGCTTTCTGAAGCCTGTTCACCAGGCCGAACAGGTAACTGACTTCACCATGGCCGTTTGCAACAAGGTATTTGCCCAGGATGTAAAGCTCTCCCTTCAGGAACTGGCTGGGCATTCGGTGTTGCGGATAATGGATAAGTTGTGGATGGAGAACACAATAAACAACATCCGAAACGTACTGAAAACCGGCAAACCTTTTCAGGAAGAGCGCTATTTCTCCGATACTGATCAGTGGATGCTTCGTACACTGGTTAAATATGACGACGGCGTCGTGCTAACCAGCCAGAATATTACGGCGCTGAAAAAAGCGGAAGAACAGCAGGGGCAACTACTGAACGAACTGGAGAAATCGAACGAAAATATTCACGTACTGACGCAGTTGCGCCAGCAAATTCGAGAGCGGGGCGAGTTTTTACGTAGTACGTCACACGACCTGCGTGGTAATTTCGGTATCATTCAGGGAGCCGCCGGTCTGCTCGACATAGCCAACAGCGAGGAAGAACGGGGTCAGATGCTGTCGATGCTTCAACGGAATCTACGGCAGGCCACGCAGATGCTCACTGAATTACTGGACGTAGCACGTCTGGAAGCGGGGCAGGAAGAACGCCATCTGGCTTCCGTCGACGTAGCCGAACTACTGAATGAAATCGTCGAGAGCGCCCGTCCGCTGGCCAATGAACGCGGACTTTGGCTACGTACCGAAGGCGATAAAAGCCTCATCATCGAAACAGACGCCGTTAAACTTAACCGAATTGCGCAGAACCTGATTCTAAACGGCTTAACGTATACGCAGACTGGGGGTGTTACAGTACGTTGGGAAAGCTTTGCCGATACCTGGCAACTAATCGTTCAGGACACGGGGCCGGGTTTGCCGGAGAGCGTACATACAAAATCTGGCGAGGGAATTGGGCTGGTGATCGTACGCCAGTTGTGCGAGTTGCTGGATTGTCAGCAGGAAATTGACAGCCGCCCAGGCGTTGGTGCCCGTTTTCAATTATCGTTTCCCAAAACGTATTAGCTACCCCACGTCAGCGGTCAACTACTGCTTCTCTTCTCTACTAACTTGATATATTTTGTTAAATAATTCAAAAACAAAACTGTTCATTGTTCTATTATGTAGCTACCAACCAATATTATTTTTATACACTAGGTTCAGGATTAATACTAGTTAACTGATTAGTAGTAAGCAATTCATCAACCTTCCTCAACTTATTATGCCCATGAATACGTTTGACAAAACCAACAGAAACCTCAGCCATGCGAAAATGCTGGTTGTTGAAGACAATGCCGATTATTGGCTGCTTATTAAAAAATCGCTGGAGCAGGTTCTTCCCGAAGTTAAACCTGTACTCGCTCAAACGCCCGAGCAGGCTCTTGATTTACTGAACGAGTGGAGCCTGCAGGAATGGGAACTACCTAAACTGATTTTACAGGATTTATATTTACCCACTCGCGAGGATGGCTGGCAGTTATTGAAAAAAATCAAGCAATTGCCATCAGCCTGTAGCCGCATTCCGGTGGTTATCTTAAGCTCATCCAGCTCCCGCGCCGACATTGAAGAAGCTTATCAGTTTGGGAGTGCCTCTTATCTGGTCAAACCAGTCGATTTTCCGGGCTGGATCAATTTTTTTGGGGAATTACGCACCTACTGGTGGGAAACCGTTTCGCTACCCCCCGTCCATTTTTCACTATAGAAATCCTCCCTTTTACGCCACCATTCCGGTTGTGGTTGCGTTTGGCAGCGCCACGATACGTAGCCAGAACTGACAGATACGTTCCAGCGTACTTTCCATCTGAGGATAAACCGCTGGAAACGTAACAACCGAGTTTGCCTGGTGCTGATAGCCATTAATGATTTGCTGGTCGGTCGGCGACACGATCAGAATAACCGGAATCCGACAAAGGTCCTTATCTATTCTCAGCCGTTGAAGCGTATTCAGCCGTTCGAGCATGGCAGTTCGGGCGTCTAAGAAAAGTAATGATGGATAGTCACGTAACGGCAATGGCTTCAGCAGGTCAGGAATCGACGTACTGGTTCTGGATACGTGAAGTTGATGCTCGAATTTTCTACTGGTGACAATCTGGCTTAGTAACGGCGTGATATTCTCATCCTCGGTCACCAGAAATACCGATGCCGTAGTGGATGCCTCTGGTTCAGACCCAACCGAGGTTTCGCGAATTACGCCGATTTGAGTAACTGCTTCGTCCCGTCTCTGCAATAAATCAATAACCGTTTGTAAGCGACGTCGACTCACTGGAAACACGTCGCCCGTATCCATATACACCTTTCCCGACATTTTTCGGCGCGGAGGCTGATAAAGCTTTGTAATGAAGGCCGGATTGAGCAGAGCGGTTTTATGTACCCGTATGAAATCAGGTAACAGCAATTCGAGGTAGCTGATCGGCTTTGCCAGCAGCTTTTTTTCGCCATCCCGAAAATGTATCCAGCTATAATTATTGGCTCCCGACAGATGATTGATTCGTTCGGGATGAAGCAGGGCAGGTTTAATAATACTCATGGAACTTGCGGACTACGTAACACACTAGAAGTCAGGAGCTACGTGCATTTTGACTATTTCTGTACGAATACATAAACGTAACACCCCTCTCCTGACTAAGTTTTGGTCAACTAACAGATGAGGCAAATGATGAGGAAACGGTCCGCCCATTGCCTAAACAGTTTTCATTCTATCAGACCAGCCCTAAACCTTGTGGCGCACGGTCGGTTATGTAGTATCAACGTAGCGAAATCTTATGCGCCTGTCGACCTCAACCAAAACCATCCTTTGGGCCGTAGCCGGACTTGCCTCACTGGCTTCCATCAGAGCCGCCCTGGCTCAGAAACGCAAGTTCGATTTTCGGGGGAAAACGGTAGTCATTACGGGCGGTTCGCGTGGGCTTGGCCTCGAACTGGCCCGGCTATTTGCACGCGAGGGCGCTACGTTGGCGCTCTGTGCGCGGCAGGCCGATGAGCTTACCTATGCACAACAGGAATTAGAAAATTCGGGTGGATTGGTATTTACACAGGTTTGTGATATTACCGATAAGACACAGGCTGAGCGGTTTATTCAGTCTGTTCGGCAGGAAGTCGGGCCAATCGACGTACTGGTGAATAACGCGGGAGTCATCAGCGTATCACCCTTTGAGCACGTAACAGAAACTGATTTCCGGGAAGCGATGGACACGCATTTCTGGGGCGCCTTTCACCTGATCAACGCAGCCTTACCGCAAATGCTGGAACGTGCGAAACGGGGTGAATCCTCAGGACGTATCGTCAACATTGCATCGGTCGGGGGTAAGATTTCAGTACCGCACCTACTCCCCTATTCGGCTAGTAAATTCACGATGGTTGGTTATTCGGAGGGCTTGCGAGCGGCCCTGCAAGAATACGGCATCTACGTAACGACGATTTGTCCCGGCCTGATGCGTACTGGTAGCCCACGTAACGCTACGTTCAAAGGGCAACATCGCAAAGAGTACGCAGCCTTTAAAATCGCCGACTCTATACCTTTATTCACGATGAATTCTGCACAGGCAGCCCGCGAAATTGTAGAAGCCTGTCGCTACGGGGAAGCTGAACGCATTTTGGGCGGGCCCGCCAAACTTGCCAGTGCCATTCAGGGTGTAGCGCCGGGTTTACTGGCTGAAATCATGGGTTTTGTAAACACCTTGTTGCCCAATCCGGGCGGCATCGGCGAACAACCAACAACGGGCATCGCCAGCGAAACAGCCCTTTCATCATCTTTCCTGACCAAATTGACTAATGAGGCTGCCAAGAGAAATAACGAATGATTTTTGTTGGTGAGCAGTTTTTGTCAGCGAGTTTTTTGTCATGCTGACGAGGGAAGCATCTTAAAGCGTCCCAACTTGAGCGTAATGAATCTTTAAGATGCTTCCTTCGTCAGCATGACAAAAAATCTACCATTTCACAACAAATCCTGATACCAAAACCCATTATCCCACTGCCCAGCAGACGAAGAATATGCCTTACGAACAACTTCACCTTTCACAAACGGAATTGGTGATGAAAAAATCGGCCCGTCGTACACAAACGAGTGATATTCTCCATTTTCACCGCAAGGGTCAACGGTTTTGGGAAGGTCTTTGAGTAAATCAAGATCAAGTTCACGGCCTACAAAATCAGCAGGCAGGTGCTTTTCATTCACGCATACCAGCACCGCCCGAAAGCCCAGATCGACAAATTCGTGAATCAGTTCGGTGGTGTTACGTTGCCAGAGTAGAAAGCTGGCTTTCATATTCACGCTGGCCAGTTGTGTTTCGCGATACTGGCGTAAATCTTCCAGAAAAATATCGCCGAAAAGAGCCGTCGTTACGTCCTGTTCCTGAAACTTTCGAAGCATTTCGGCCATACGAGCGTCGTAAAGTTCCATCGATACGTCGCCGGGGAGACGTAGCATTTCCAGCGGAAGTTGTAATCGATCGGCCTGTTCCTGAAGCAGTTCGATACGTACACCATGCATACTTACTCGCTGGTGCAGCTCATTCACCGACGTCAGTAGCGACGTAACGTTCCATCTCCCAGACTGGAGAGCCGAAAACAAAGCGAGGGCAGAATCTTTGCCCCCGCTCCAGTTCATAATCGCCCGCTCCCGGTTCATCGGAAGTAGAAACCAGATGGTCCGATTTCGACTTTTACCGAATCGATTAACGTACCACCTTCGTCATATCGCACTACGTACCCCGCCTGCTTGTATGACGGAACGACTGCCCCATAAATTGTCTTCGTTTGGGGATCGACGCCCAACGTATTAAATGTACGGGCAATGATCTGACTTCCCGAGGCCGTAGTTGACGTGTTATCGAGCCGATAGGTTTTGCCGCTTAGGTTGTAATAGAATCGCTTTCTATCGGCACTGAACGTAACATTACTCGGCGCCGTGGCAAACGTTAACCGCTTGATCGTGGCGCGGGTGGCAGGCTCAATCTGCACCAGATCCTTTCCGGCCAGTATCCAGAGTTTTCCATCGAAATCAAGCCCAATTAGTTCCGGTGTTGCACTGAATTCGATACGTTGCTTTACTTCATCCGTATTCGCGTCAACAATCAGCAGATTTTTATCACCACTGTAGGTCGTACTGCCCACAAACACTTCAGTTCCGACCAGCACCATCCGCTCTACACCTTTCACCGCCAGGATTTTCTTTGTGACTTTACTGCTATTCAAATCAACAACAGCGATATAGCCAGGATCTTTGTAGAATGTACCTTTCGAGAAGTCACCCGATACGTCCCAGCAGCTAACGTAGGCCCGATTAGGCCCAACCTGAATCGCCTGACGCGGATTTTCGATATCAGGCGATTTCAGCGTAAACCGGGTTTTAAACGTACCGGCTTCCACCACTTCAACCTTATCCTGCCCCGCTGTGCTGTTATCAACCAGAATCAATCCTTTACCACTTATATCGGCATACCCCTGCATACCCCCGCTCAATGTCAGATCAGGATTAGCCGACCGAAAAATATCCGTCAAAGCCGTCTGACTCCCACGTGGCAGAAATGAGACAGTGCCATTGTTATCGGAAAAATTTCCTGAGTTCAGAATAAAAACTCCTGATTCATAAGGGGTTGGCTCTGGATCAGAGGTTTTACAATTCCACACGCTCAGTGCCAGTACAATCAGGGCCAGTCCTTTCGTCGATTGTTTTTTCATTAGGTATTAGATGGAAAATTAATAATCAGATTTATTGCCCAGTTACGTCCCGGAAGGGCATTCCGTTTGGCGCTGATGGCCAATGCATCGAATACGTTGTTGGCCTGCCCCTGCACGCGAACAGGTACCGGACCGAGTTTCATTAAATGCTCCAGCAATACGTTCGCCAACGTAACACCTTTGAAAAACTGAGTATTATCGAACGTAACGTAGCGTCGTGATGACGTTTGCGTCTGAACAGTCAGGCGAGTTTTGGTACGTTGAACGTATACGTTGAACGTACCGGTATGCATCGGAACGTAAACCAGTTGTTTGCCTACTACGTCCTGTGCATACGTATCATACACGCGCTCCTGAGAGGCCCGTGTGTAAGCGTATCCCGCCCGTAAACCTGCCTGCCAGCCATTACGTGTGTAAGTCAACGTAGTGGTCAGCTCCAGCCCACGCGCTACGACCAATTGCAGGTTTTCAACATGGTAATTTTTGGTCGGATTCCAGTACGCCCAATCATCGACGCGGTTGTGATAGGCAGTAGCTTCAGCAGTTAGCTTTAACTGATCGGAGAACGCAGCAGTTGCAGCCAGCCCGCCTTCTATGTTCATACCTCGCTCCGGTCGCTGGTCAGGATTGCCTAGCACAAGCCAGTAACGCTCATTCAACGTAGGAACGCGGTAGCTATAACCAATTGAACTTTTGGCGATTACATTCCAGATGCTACGTTGAACCAGTTTGTATTCAACGCCCAGCGAAGGGGTCAGGGGCGGATTGAAGCGCGTGACAAACGCCTGCCGAACATTGGCCGAGACTAACCAGCGATTCGTCTGGAGACGTAGCAAAGCATACAAATCCTGTCGATTTTCGGTAATCAATCTACCACCGTACCCGTCGGTTCTCGTGCGGTAATGCGACCACTCGCCACCAACACGCAGATTCAGATTGACCGATTGGTGCCCCGGCCAGAGATTAAACTCCCGTTCGACACGACTTATAAGACGGTCAGTTTCAGTATGGCTCGGGCCCGAGAAATCTTCTTTTGCATAATCAATCAGGTCGCGAATCCAGCCCATTCGAATACTAAGTTGATTGGCTTCATAGGTAGTAAGAAAACGAGCCGATTGGGTCCGAGTACGTTCGCGTGCAATAGGGTCTTGTGGAGCAATAATCAGGTCATTATCAGTCAGCCACGCATTCACTGAAATCTGTTTCCCGCTTTTATGGCGAAAAAACAAATCCTGCACCAGTCCACGCTGGGCCGTTGTCGATGGTTCGAGGAAATAGCCGCGTCGTTCCTGATAGGGGTACGTATTGTTTAACTGGTGCCTATACCCGAATGATCGACCGGAAAACTGCCAGTTTTCGCCCAACTTAGTTCCATATCGAATACCGAGTTGTGTCTGGTAATTTTGAAACGAAGCCAGTTGCTGGCCCAACGTAACACTGAACTTTTGCTTCCAGTCAGGCGCGCTACTCAGAAGAACACTCCCGCCCACAGCATCGGACCCAACCACACAACCACCAGCCCCGTACTGCACCGATAATAGGTCGAAACCAGCCACAGGAAGCGTCGAAAAATCGGTTTGTCCCAGATTCGGCTGATTGATGTTGATACCATTCCAGAGCACAGCCGTATGATTCGCCGACGTACCGCGAAACGAAACCGTAGCCAACTGACCCGAACCGTAGTTTTTGAATGCCAGTGGCGTATTAAAGGTCAGTAAATCGGTCAGCGAGCCAAACTGAAACTGAAGCAACGTAGTGGAATCAATGCGCTGGAGCTTCTGACCCGCAATGAACCGTTCGGGCGCAATGGCTCGCACCGTCACCACCGACAGCGACACAACCGAAGTCGTCCGCAACGAATCCGTTTGCGCGACGCTACGTTGTCCGGTCAAAACACCGGCAAACAGGCCCAAAACCCACCACCGAAGGGCTTGCATTTCACAATTGATGTTAAAAAATGTGTCGAAACCAATCGATTTCTATCGACACGCGGTTGGGGCGTTTCCTCCGAACACCAGAACAGCGGATGATCGTCGGCAGGTCTCCTGACTCATCACATCGGCTCAAGCCTTCCCGCACTGATAATCAGCGCAGTGACCATGTAGAGAGAACCGAATCTTTAATGGATAATGGGTGATGGTTAATGAATATTGGTTAATGAATGATGAATAATGGTTGCTTACGCTAGCCTTGATTATTCATTATCTATTCATCATTATTCATTAAAAATTAATCATTATTCATTAACTATGATTTACAGTTGCGGGGACAGCGCTGGAGTTACACCAACTTCCCTTTTAAGCCTTGAAAGCCATCTTGAAATGGCATCAGGCACCGAAAACTAAGCGCAAAGGTAGCGTTATTTGCAGAATATCTTAACAAATCGATTTATGAATCCATCGCTCTGGTCGCTACGTGGCCAACGCGCACTCGTAACGGGCGGCACTAAAGGCATCGGTGAAGCCATCGTTCAGCAGTTTCTCGATCTTGGCGCATCCGTGTTCATCGTAGCCCGCGACAATACGTTACTTCAGCAAAAATTAACGGAATATCGGCAACAGGGCCACTCCGTCGAAGGCATAGCGGCCGACGTGAGTCAGCCGAACGTAGCATCTCAGGTTATCGAAGCGGTTACCAAAACGTGGGGTAGCCTGGATATTTTGGTGAACAACGCTGGTACGAACATTCGCAAATCCACCGCCGACTATAGTTCCGCCGATTACGACGTAGTACTGAATACGAACCTGCGCTCGGCTTACGAAATGACTCAGGCAGCTTATTCATTACTAAAATCCTCGGAGACTGGCGGACGGGTTATTTTTGTGTCGTCGGTATCTGGGTTAGCGTCTACCAGCAGCGGGTCGCTTTATGGCATGACCAAAGCCGCTTTGGTGCAACTGACCCGAAATTTGGCAGTAGAATGGGCTGGCGATGGCATCCGGGTCAATTCGGTAGCGCCCTGGTACATCAAAACGCCTTTGGCTTCGCCCGTGCTGAACAATCCCGAAAAACTAGCGGCAATTCTTAAGCGAACACCCATGAATCGCGTTGGTGAACCGGAAGAAGTCGCGTCGGTGGTTTCCTTTCTGAGTATGCCTGCTTCGGGTTACGTCACCGGCCAAACGATTGCCGTTGATGGTGGATTGATGGCCTGGGCGTATTGATTGGTAGCGCAGCTATTCAAACTTAAAGACGCTGGCAATTAGCATTTTTGTCATTCTGACGAAGGAAGAATCTTAAAGCATCCTTATTTGTGAGTTGAGGTACATTAAGATTCTTCCTTCGTCAGAATGACAAAAAACGACGACTGCCTACCAGCGATTACACTCCTGCTACCATCGCCTTCATTTTGGTCATAGCCGTTTGTGTGACGGTTGCGGCATCCTGCGCGTAGTAGGTTTTGTTGAATACCTCCAGCGATAGGATGATAGGTTGGTCGGTGCGCTTGATGATCTTGAGCGTTTCCTTGATTGGCGCTATACCATCGCCCGGGAAAACACGGTCGGCGTCGGTGATTTTTTCGCGGGGAAAATCCTTTGTGTAGTCGTTTACGTGGAAAATTTCCATCGCCGGTTTGCCAACCAGTTTTAGAACCTCAACAGGAGTCCCGCCTTTGTAGAGGTGGTAAATATCAAGCAGTACCCGCGCCGATGGATGGCCGGTTTCGATAGCTACGAACATGACTTCACTTAGCTTACTCAGATTCGGCGAAAAGCCCCATAGTTCCAGTTGAGGCACTACGCCCGTTTTGTCGCCAATTTCCAGAATGGCCCGATAACGTTCGGCGGCTTTGTATAAATCAACTTTTGGGCTTCCTGGCGTTTGCGCCCCAATGGGGGGCGTGGCTACACGTTTGCATCCAACTTCCGCCAGCATCTCCATTTCGCGCTTCATCTGGTCGAGACCTTTTGTGCGGGTAGCTTCGTCGTCCACAATCCAGGGCGCAAAACCAATGGCATTTTCCACTTTGATACCCGTATCGGCCAGCACTTTACGCGCGTCAGCAGACGTAGCACCCGATTTCAGATACGTTTGCAACGTTTCAATCCATATCTCCACCGAACGAAACCCTGCTTTGGAAGCCACTTCCAGTTCCTTCACAAAACCAAGTTTGTGGCCCCGAATCGTGCTCATATTCAGGCACAAGGTAAAAGGAGCGGCAGCCGTTGGGTTAGCTGCGGGCAATGCCGACGTTGACATAAGCGATGCGCCAGTGGTGGCCGTCAGTGCGGTTAATGCCTGACGACGGGTTACAGATTGAGCCATAAAGCAGGACAAATTGTAGCGAAAGCGTTTTCCCAACATAGCGCTGGGTTGTTGATTTACCCAGACAAAAACCAAAAAACCGGCTAAACTACTGCTTCAAAGCAAGGGGTCATTCACCTGTGTATCGAACACGCCCGTCAGCACGCGCCCATTCCGTTTCACCTGCACCCAAATTCGGTAATGACCTGCGCGCGGAAACGCATACGGAAACTCAACCATGTTAGCCACTTTCATGACATGATTCATACCAGGCATAGCGGCCGCCAGTAACGTATTCTTTTCGGCTTCGGGCACGGTTTTCAATTTCTGCACGTACGCATCGATGCTGTCGCGGAACTGAACGGCATTCGGGTAATGAAACGTCCGCGACGTATCAGCAATACGTCCCACCATAGACCCTTCGGCCGCCATCGAATACGTACCGACGGGATGAAGATGAATATAAACTGACCCATCGGAACGTAGTATGGCCGCATGACCGGGCATTCCCAGATACGGTTCAAGTGCGGCTGCTTTGCCCTTCGAATCGGCAACGGCGAATTTCAGCGTATAGAGTTTACCCGATTCCAGTATCTGGCTCGGCTTATCCATCCAGAGCATGGTTGACCCATCTTCCAACGTAACACTGGCCCCCGGTTTACCACAAACTACCATGTCATTGTCGAGGTGCGGTACGTTCACGGCGCTGGCTTTCACACCCATCGGTTCGGTGACGAGCCAGCTATCGTCCGGGTCGGAGGGTTTGGCGTTGGCGGCTGCTTCGGCACTGATTTTCAGAAATGGTACGTCGATAGTGTCTGTCAGCGTTTCGGTAAAGCCGCTTCGGTAAACGACATCCGAATAAACCAGATATTTCCCACCCGGAAACATGGTTGGCAACGTAGCATTGTAGTTCAACGTATCGCGCCGGTTTGGGTGTAAATGCGCAAATGCATCCAGCCCCGGTATCCGAACGATGAAGGTATGCATCAATTTACCATGATCGGGCAGAAGGTAGCTGAAAAGCCGTTTTCGCTGGTTTTTCGCTCCTGCCGTATCGAACTGAATGGTGAGTTGCCGTTGCGCATCGGTGATACGTACCGACGTATTGATCCGTGTAGGCTGGTAAAGTTGCTCGCTCTTGTATTCCTCAGCCGTACTGTTCCACCACGAGCGCCATCCGACCAGAATCAACGTAACGCTTACCAGACCAATACCCATACCGATCAATCGTTTGCGACGTAGCACAGGCGTTACAGGTTGATCAGGTGCTGTAATACCATCCGCATTACTGGCTCCGATAATCGTAATCAGCATCACGATCAGTAACAGCCCCATTGCCGCTAAGCCCCAACCGGTTCCGGCAGGCATGTCGCGCATGGCGGTAGCAATGGCCATAACGGGCACGACCACCTGTTGTTTTCCATCGGGGCCGTCGATGCTTATTTCTATGCTCGATGCACCGGAATCCATCAGCCATAAATCGGCTTCGTAGCGGTTCTGACTAACAGTGGTGAGAATATCGTGCGTTGGGGCACCTTCATCGCCCGAGCGGAAATAGATGGGCCGCGCACCAATTTCACGAACCCGTCCCTGTTCGACAAATACAGTCACCCTCGCGGTTCCGGGCACTACGTCGGGTGGGCTAACGCTGATTAAAAGCTGGTATTTACCGACCTGTTTCTGAACAATAATGCCCGAACTGCCAATGTGGGCAGTGGCAATGTGTGAATGAGTGAATATGAGAATGAATGAATAAAACAGGACGTACCACTTTATCCGACTGAAATTCCTAATCTGAGAGGACATACTAATTTTTCGTTTCTGTACTTTTCGTTTGCTGTTTACCGCGCTATGTTCTTCATCCAATTACCCCAATAGAGACCGACGCGGGCAGATAACGTAGCGTAGATGAGAGATTTGGCAAAACCAATCCAGAAATCGGCAGGCGATTGCTGATACCAGGGTGCAAACGCGAAGCGAAATTCCCAATCAGGTGGGCTGTCGTATGACCAGGAGTTAGATAGAAAGATGCCGTTACGTGCGTAAGGTGATGTTAACAGAAACTCGCCAAAAGGCCACTGAACGGCCAGTAAAATCAACATAAATACTACGCCATAAATCAAAGCCAGTAGCCAGTCGTTCAACTTCTTCTGGCCATTAGCAGGTTTTTCAAAACGGTGCATCAGCCAGTCTAGTGCAAAAGCGGGTACAATGAGCAGCATCGGAAAATGGAAAGGCTGGTAGTTCGTAATTGGATTCAGAACCGGACCAAGGCGAGGTGTGGCCGAAAAAAATTGAAGAATCCAGCTTGGTAGAAGGAGCGCCAGCATGTACAATCCGGCAATAATCGTAATTGGCCAGCGTAGCAACGACGCCCGACCAACCGCCAGTAAATAAAATGGCAGTACAATAGATGCCGTAGCGTAGTATACCGAGTTATGCGATTCAAATTTTCCCATCGACTCCGACGCCATCGAAAAAAGCATGGCCAGCAACAGGGCAGCGGCAACTGCAAACAGCCACTTCAGTCGCGTAGCGCGTGGGCCATCGAGTACTAATTCAGCTTCGGGCAGGGTGCGGTATTGATTCTGAAGGGCCAACACACCTACCATCGCGCCAAACTGTACGGTCATGATACCGATGGCCAGAATGGTATGCGGTGGCGTTAATATCTGAACGTCAAGACCATAGGTATTATGCCACCAATCATCGAAAGGGGCCGACGTTAGCATCATCAGGGCTCCCCAGACGCAGAACATGGCGCCCAGCGGCCCATAAAAAATGCCCCAGAACGGCACAGCCTGGGATCGGCCGGGGTGATTTCGGGAAAAGGTCAGGTTTAGAATCTGGTAGGCCGAAAAAAGACCAGCTACGATGGCCCCTACGTAAATTACTACGTGCGGAGGAGCCAGCAGGCCATCGCGACCAATGCTCATGTGCCACATGATATCCCAGAGCAGGCCCATGACCACACAAAACGAAGAAAAAACGACGGCGTAGATGTAACTCTGAATGGCAGGAAAAGAAGAAGAAACGGCTGGGCGCATTTTTGGAACGAATTTGGCTATTCAAAAATAATGATGCTGACTCAGACTAAAAGGTTGCGTTCTATTAATCGGTAAAATGACGTACTGAATTGATAAAAAAGCATACCCAATCGAATGCTACGTTTAGCGTTCTCTGAGCCAACGGAACACGAATCAACTGATTTCTAGCGTTATTTGCATAGTCATCCCCATAATACAGCGTTATCAACATGCTACGTTCCAAAACGTTTTTTCAGGTTTCTTCACTCAAGCTCAGCCTGTTGCTGTTCGGGATAAGTCTTTTCATGAGTGGATGTGTACCTGATTTTCTGCTTTCTGACCCCGATTGGGTAGAAATTGAAGCAGGAGAACATGAACCCAATCCGAAACGCAAAGTAGGAATAACGATTGCTCCTACCGAAATCACAGCCACCGTTACGTTCGATAGCAGTTGTATTTACGACATTGGTCAGGCCGATGCCGACGATTGGAACAAAGTAATCGGGATAGGGTTTGTCGGCTCGAAAGATCAGGATATTACGACTGGCGTCCCTCCGCATCAGGTTGATGGGGCGCGGGTTGGCTGGCGCTGGAATCCAACGCGCAAACGTATCGATTTGGGCGCGTATGTATATGTAGGTGGCGTACGTACTGATTTTAAAGTGGCCGAAGCGGCCATCAATACACCCACCAAACTGACCATCAAAATCGATTACGACCGAAAAGTTTATCAGGTTCTGGGTGGCAAAACGATTCCGTTTACCCACAATAAGACATTTGGCTACAACACAGGGCTGTATTTCGGGGGTAATCAGCCAGCTCCGCACAAGATTCGGGTGAAGATTGTTGATTGATTTGGCTTCAATTGGTGCGTTTTTTTTGTCATTCTGACGAAGGATGAATCTTAATGTTACCTTACCTGAGAGTAGAGAATCATTAAGATTCTTCGTGCCTCAGAATGAAAAAATTGCAGATCTAGATACTGGTTTAACCATTTGAAGCGGGTTTGTTCATCTATTTGCTACGTAGCAGGGCCAATTTTTTAGTCAGACGCAGGAATAAAGAGTAATACTTCGGTAATCAACTCTTTTTTTTGCGTCTTTTCTATTTCAACCATGACTATTTCTCCCTTTGACATCATCTTGCTGCTGGGCACGGTGCAGGGATTTATCCTCGTTACGTTGCTCTGGACGAATAAAAAGGGACGTCAACTCTCGAACCGGCTTCTTGCTACGTTGATTGGCCTGCTGGCGCTGATGAGTCTGGCGGTCGGTTTTCCGCAATCGAACCGCTACGTTAGCCTTACGTTTGAATTATTGCCATTTATTATGGCTATGCCAATCGGGCCGCTCATTTATTTTTATAGCAAATCGATGCTGGACCCTTCATTCCAGCTCGGCAAACGTGAGCGCCGGCATTTTTACCCGATCATGCTGGACATGGGTGCAAAAATTATTGGCTGGGTATTCATCATAGGCTTACTACTAGGCGTTTTTGAGCATAGAACCAATCCTTCCTGGGGCGATGTAATGGACGAATACAACGCCTATGTCGATATTCCCCGATGGATTTCAGTCACCGTTTATCTATTCCTGACAAGACGATTTTTGAATCAATATGAAGCTTCTGTTTCGAACACTCACTATCCGCAAGTACGCTGGCTGCGGCAGTTCGTTACGGCATTTCTTATCTTTCAGACGATCTGGCTAATTCATTTGATTCCCTACATTAATCCGACCTCACGATATCCGTTGCTCGACCTTTTCGGGTGGTATCCCATCTACATTCCGCTTACTATACTCATTTACTGGCTTGGTTTTAAAGGCTACCTGCATACGCGCTCTGCGAACGTAGTACCGGCCGCGTCAAAACCAGCCGGAACAGAACTACCGGAGGAAACAGTGAATCAGGTTGCCGATACGTTGCGGAAGGCAATGGTTACAGACCGGCTCTTTCTGGACCCTGAGCTGACCGTTGAAAAAGTAGGACAACACACGCAATTGACAGCTAAACTTATTTCGGCGGTGCTGAATCAGCATTTGAATAAGGGTTTCAATAGTTTCATCAACGAATACCGCATTAAGGAGGTAACGCTACGTCTTGTCGACCCTGCTTATGAGCGTCTGACGCTCACGGGAATTGCCTTCGAATGCGGTTTTAATTCACAGGCTACGTTTCAGCGCACGTTTAAGCAACTGACGGGCGTATCGCCGAAGGAATACGTGAATCGACACGTAAAAAATACTACTCAAATCCAGATTTGAGCAGATTGATACGTTGTTTTTGGCCTGGTTTGCCCTAAAAAACAACGTATCATGAAAACGTTTTCGTGGGTCCTCGCTACGTTCATTTTCTCGTCTTTAGCGCTATCTGCACAGGCTCAGACGAACCCATCTACCGTAGAAAAACTTGATGAATACTTACAGGCCGTCGCAAATTTGCATCGTTTAAACGGCACAGTGCTCATTGCCAAAAAAGGGGAAGTTCTGATTCAGAAGGGCTACGGCTGGCGAAATGAAGCCGCAAAAATCGCCAACGATACGTCGAGTATTTATCAGTTGGGTTCCATCACCAAAACGTTTACCGGCGCGGCCATTCTGCAATTACAGGCGGAAGGCAAACTTTCGGTTAAGGATAAACTGAGCAAATATTTCCCTGACTTCCCCAACGCTGACCAAATTACGCTGGACGATTTGTTCGCGCACACGTCAGGGATTTATGATTATAAAGGTTTTCTTTACCAAAAAGAAGGGCCAGATAAGATGGATTTCACCCGCCCGATCGACAAAAATCGTCTGGTGGCACGTTTCAGCAGCAAGCCCACAACCGGAAAACCGGGGGACGAGGTACAATACACTAATTCGGGCTATTATCTGCTGGGGCTACTCATCGAAAAACTAACCGGAAAACAGTTTGAAACCGTGATTCGGGAGCGTTTTCTGACACCACTTCGGCTCACAAATACCGGCTTCGATTTTATTAATCTGAAACGACCCGGCAAAACCGTCGGATATACGTATCACAAAGACTCCGTTTTAGTGGCAGAAACGCCCATCGACTCAACGACTGGTTATGCGGCTGGAGGGATGTATAGCACGGTGGGCGATTTATACCGTTGGGCGCGGGCTATTCAGTCCAGCCAGTTCCTAAGCGCAGCTGACTGGCAACGTAGCGTTACCCCCATTGGCAAAACAATGTGGAGTTATGGTTGGGGCATTAATAAATTTAAAGGCAATAAGGTGCTGGCGTTTCAGAATGGCAATCTGCCCGGTTATTCTACGTTCTTTACGCTAATGCCCGAAGAGGATATCGTCTTTGTCGTACTAGCTAATGTAGACGATACGTCAGACCTTACAACCCTTGAACCAATTCTCCGCGATCTAGTCTTCATCATGTTTGGCGAACCTTATCAACTTCCAAAAAACCACAAAAGTATTACCCTTGACGAAAGCGTGTTACGTCAATACGTTGGCAACTATCAGCTTGAGCCAAAGCGGATTCTGTCCATTACGTTCGATAAGGGGAAGCTTTTTTTGCAGGTAACCGGCCAAGGCAAATTCGAAATCTTTCCGGAAACAGAAACCGACTTTTTCCTCAAAGCGGTCGATGCCCAACTCACCTTTCATAAGCAGGCAACAGGCAACGTATCGCAGGTAGTTGTTCACCAAAACGGAGACTTTGTGGCTAAACGAATAGACCCGTAATAGCCGTTTTAACTTTTTTTCAGAACCGAGTAAGGGTTACCGTTTCGGCATGCGACTTAGGACTTGTAACATCCCTAAGCCATGCCGAAAATCTCTCCCTCACTACTGGATAAATACCTGCGAAACGACTGTACGGAGCAGGAAAAGCAACAGGTAGAAGCCTGGTATGCCTCCCTGCAAAACAATCCTGACTATCTGACTTCGCTTCCACAAGCCGAACAACGCCAATTACAGGAAAATACTTTTCTGGCAATTCAGGGTCGAATATCTACTGGCACTGAACCGGTTATCAGGCGTCTCTCGTGGGGATGGACTGCCTGGTTGGCAGCTTCCATTTTGTTGGCGATTGGCGTCTACGTAACGTATCGGGATTCTGCCGGACAAATTACCGCATTTCAACAATCGAAAACCCAGCAGGCCAACCAACCAACGGTGGCCGATGCCGTTCATTTCATC
The DNA here is from genome assembly GCF_014699005.1 of Spirosoma profusum. Lineage (GTDB taxonomy): Bacteria > Bacteroidota > Bacteroidia > Cytophagales > Spirosomataceae > Spirosoma > Spirosoma profusum. The sequence goes on along the minus strand of NZ_JACWZY010000003.1, from coordinate 128,083 downwards.
AATAAACAGGCCCGTCCCATTGTCCACAAATTACCCGATGGCAGTTCGGTCTGGATGCACGTAGGGGCTTCTATTACGTATCCAAAACAATTTGAGCGTGACAACCGTCGGGTCGCTTTTTCAGGCGAGGGATTTTTCGACGTAACAAAAGATAAAACGCGGCCTTTCTTCATTCAGAGTGGCGAAATCGATATTAAAGTACTGGGAACCAGCTTCAACGTAAAAGCCCTCAACAGCAGTAAAGTTTTTCAGGTTGCGGTCGTAACGGGGCGGGTGCAGGTGAGTGCGCCAGACCATACGCAGAAAAAACAGCAGGTTATTCTGAAGCCCCAGCAACAGGCCATCTTCGAAATCAACTCCAAACGACTGGTTGCTACGTCCGTTCCCGTGCTGACCCGGAAAGCTATTTACGAACCGATTACGATTGTATTCGACAATACGCCGTTGAATCAGGTTCTGGCCAAACTCCAAAAGCGATTCGACGTAACATTTCGGTTAATCAATCCCAAACTTAGTTCCTGTCTGTTAAACGCCGATTTTGAGCATCAGGCTTTACCCGACATTATGGAAATGCTCTGTGCGGCTCTGGACGTAACGTACACGATGTCGGGCAATACAATCGTACTCGACGGTACACCCTGCGAATAAAACTGTGAATCAACGTAGTAGCTCATATAAACCAAATACTAACCTATAACTCTCAATCCAACTGTATGCAAAAATCTACCTGACACATTCCATAATCAAAAAAGCCGGGAGTGTACCACCACCCCGGCCCAAACGTACCATCCTTTTACAATTCGTACCACCGAACCAAAGGATGATGAATCAAACAGTGACGAACCATCTGACAATCAAAATTATGCAAAAATCACTCCTTAACAAGTCCGTTGATTGGCGAACGATTATGCGATACGGATTACTTCAGTGCCTCCTGGCGATCCTGCTGGTCAGCATGGCCAATGCCCGGGAAATGGCGGCACAATCGATTCTGAATAAGGACATTACACTTCAGCTCAATAACGTAACGCTCCAGGAAGCACTGGATCGGATTCAGGAAAAAGTAGCTACTCGGTTTGTGTACAGCAGTCGACTTCCGCTGAAAGAGTCGGTAACGATTGACGAACGCAATCAGAAACTGTCGAAAGTGCTCGATCAGTTGCTTGCACCGCGTGGCATTACGTATAAGCTTATCAATGAACAGATTGTATTGGCCCGCGAGAAACGGGAAAAGCAATCGTTTTTTCTGAATGAGCTTTCGAATCGACCCGTCACTACGTATGTTCCGGCCGACATTCGCATTAAAGGCACTGTGAAATCAGCTGATGGACAAGGTGCGCTGGCGGGTGTAAGCGTGGTGATCAAAGGAACGACGCGCGGTACGTCCACTGATGGAAACGGTGCCTATGAAATTACGGTGCCGAATCCTTCGTCGATGTTGGTTTTCAGCTTCGTTGGTTACGTATCGCAGGAAATTTCGGTCGGCAATCGCTCGACGCTCGACGTTACGTTGGCAGCCGACAACAAAATGCTGGAAGAACTGGTCGTAGTGGGTTACGGTACGCAGAAAAAGGTGAATCTGACGGGCGCGGTGTCGCAGGTTCAGGCGAAGGAATTGGAAAACCGGCCCCTGAACAACATGTCGCAGATTTTGCAGGGTATGGTTCCCAACCTGAACATTACGTTCAGCACGGGTCAGCCGGGGCAGGGCGGTAGCCTGAACGTTCGGGGCGAAACGTCCATCAACGGCGGTGGTCCACTGGTGCTTATCGATGGGATTCCCGGCGACATTAACCGCATTAACCCGAACGACGTAGAGTCGGTCTCGGTCCTGAAAGATGCAGCAGCTTCGGCTATTTACGGCGCGCGGGGCGCATTCGGCGTTATTCTGGTCACGACAAAAACGGCGAAAAACGGCAAAACGACCATCGATTACAGCAACAATTTCGGCTGGTCGACACCTACGGTGAGTACTAAATTCATGACGAACGGGTATGATCACACGATGCTCAACGACGAAGCGTTTATCCGGGCTACGGGTAACAGCTATACGCGCTATTCGCAGGAAGATTACAAAGAACTCGAAGCGCGTCGGTACGATAAAGTAGAGAATCCGGCCCGTCCGTGGACAGTAGTTAAGAACGTAGCGGGCAAGGACATCTACAACTATTACGGCAACTACGACTGGTGGAATACATTGTTTGTGATGACTGAGCCATCGAAACAGCACAATCTGAACCTGTCGGGCGGTACCGATAAAATCAATTACTTTTTGTCGGGTTCTGTTTTCGAAAAAGACGGTATCATGCGCATCAACACCGATAAGTTTACGTCGTACACGCTACGTAGCAAAATCAACGCGCAACTGACGCCCTGGCTTAAAGTAAGTAACAACACGCAGTACTTCGATTCGAGATATACGTATCCAGGTCTGGAAGGGGGCGCCAACGCAAACTTTGTGGCCATTACGGTTCACGCCATGCCGGCCTACGCGCCACTGAATCCCGATGGCACTGCTACGTATAACACGTTGAAAAACAATTATTCAATCGGCGATGGTTTGTTTGCGAACCTACTGAAAGGCGTAGCGGGTGGCGAGAAGAAAGTTCATGAGCTGACCACCATCAACTCGGTGACTATCGACTTCACGAAAAACTGGAATCTGGTTGGTAACTATTCGTATTCGTTCTACATCGCCGACGACTGGTACCGCTCGGCAGTGGCACAGTATTCGATTCAGCCGGGTATCCTGACAACGGTTCCGAACTATAACGTCGACCAGTATAAGAAAACCCTGTGGTTCGACCCAGCTACGGCGGCTAACCTATATTCGTCGTACAATCAGACGTTTGGTAAACATTATTTCGCAGCTACGGCTGGTCTGAACCACGAAACCCGTCAGCATCAGCGCCTGTTTGGTGCCCGGAAAAACCTGCTTTCGGAAAGCCTGAACGACCTGAACCTGGGAACGGGCGAGCAATTATCGGCGGGCGATGCGTTCCAATACGCGCTGTTTGGCGCCTTTTTCCGGGCGAACTATGACTACGTCGGAAAATACCTCTTCGAAGTCAATGGTCGCTACGATGGTACGTCCCGGTTTGGTGTTGGCCGCCGGTATGGTTTCTTCCCATCGGTATCGGCGGGCTGGCGGATTAGCGAAGAGAAATTCTTCGAGTCGGCACGTAATGTAGTAAATAACCTGAAAATCCGGGCGTCATACGGTACGTTGGGCAACCAGCTTCCTCCAGGTTCCAACGCGGTTCCATACAACACGACCTCGTCCAATTACTACCCATACGTACCGATTATGCCGACTGCCCAGTCGAGCTGGATAACCAGTGGCCAGAAGTTGTTCTACGTAAACAGCCCAAACCCGATTTCAGAAAGCCTGACCTGGGAAAAAGCCACGACAACCAATTTAGGCGTCGACGCTACGTTGCTGAAAAACCGCCTGAATCTGTCTTTCGACGCTTATGTACGTAACACCACCGACATGTTGGTACCGGGCAAAGTACTCCCTTCTGTTTATGGAGCCAGTGTACCGACCGAAAATGCCGGTGATTTACAGACCAAAGGCTTTGAATTAGCGCTTTCCTGGCGCGATCAGACGAAGCTGGCCGGTAAAGCCCTGTCGTACAATGTATCGTTTATCCTTTCTGACTCAAAATCGGTTATCACCAAATTTGATAATCCGAACAAAATTCTGTCGAGTCGCTACGAAGGACAGGTTATTGGCGACATCTGGGGATATTCAATAGACGGCTACTTTAAAACCAATGAAGAAGCACAGGCCTATACTGTTGACCAAACAATCGTGAACCGTCAACGGCTGAGCGCCCCTGGCGACTGGAGTAAACTTCAGGCAGGTGATCTTAAATTCAGAGATTTAGACGGTAACGGCAAAATCGATCAGGGAGCCAATACGTTGGCGAATCACGGCGATATGATCATCGTTGGTAACGACCGGGCACGCTACCGCTACGGCATGAATCTTGGCGCTTCCTGGAATGGTTTCGACGTATCGGTACTGATGCAGGGTATCGTCCGCAAAAACTGGTATCCGGGCAACAACGCCGATAAATTCTGGGGACCTTACTCGCGTCCGTATTACTCGTTCATTCCGGAGAATTTTAACGATGACGTATGGACGCCCGAAAATCCGGATGCGTATTTCCCAATTCTGCGGGGTTATACGGCGCTGAACGACGGCGGTGATTTACGGGCGGCCAACGATCGGTATATGCAGAACGTTGGTTACCTGCGCCTGAAGAACGTAGTATTTGGCTATACCCTCCCCGAAGCGATCACCAAAAAGGTTCGTCTTTCGCGCGCTCGTATCTTTTTCAGTGGCGAAAACCTGTTGACGTTCACACCACTACGTTCCAAATACATCGACCCGGAACAACTCGACGGCGACGGCACCAACGGCCGGACGTATCCCATGTCGAAAACGGTTTCTGCTGGTCTTAATCTTACGTTCTAATCCGACTTCAATTCGAAATCAGATGAAAAAAATAATCAGTTTTATAGCCATTGCGATCGGTTTGGTTTCGTGCGATCTGAACCGATTGCCCGAGGACGCCATCTCGCCCAATACGTTCTTCAACACGGAGAATGACCTTCTTTTGTATACGAATTCGTTCTATAATGCCATGCCATCGGCCGAGGATGTGTATAACGAAGACGTAGATAACGTAGTAAAAAACAGCCTCCGCGACGAGTTGCAGGGAACACGGGTGGTGCCGACCAGCGAAGCAAATGCAAACTCACCTAGTAATGTTGAAAGCAACGCAAGAGGTTGGAGATGGGCTGATCTCCGAAATATAAATTACTTTCTAGCTAATTCCGGAAAGTGCCCTGACAAAAAAGCCGTTGCTAAGTATAATGGTTTAGCTCGCTTTTTCCGCGCTTATTTTTATTTTAATAAGGTAAAGCGTTTTGGCGATGTTCCTTGGTATGGTAGTACTGCTGACATGTCAGATGCGGATATGCTGACCAAAGCCCGCGACCCACGTACGATGGTGATGGATTCGGTGATGGCCGACGTGAATAACGCCATTGCTACGCTCGATGCATCGCGCCAGCTCAATACGATTACGAAATGGACAGCGCTTGCGCTGAAATCCAGAATCGGTCTGTATGAAGGAACCTTCCGGAAATACCATCCTGAATTTAGCCTGCCCGATGCGAACAAATTTCTGGATGCCAGCATTGAGGCATCCGACAATCTGATGAAAAACAGCGGCTACGTCATCTATAAAGCCACACCGTCGACGGCTTACATGAAACTGTTTTCGTCGGATAACGCCATTCCGGACGAGGTGATTCTGGCGCGTGATTTCAGTGATGAATTACAGGTCTATCACAACCTGAACTACTACACCATGACGGCTTCGTACGGTAAGCCCGGTTTGGAGAAGAAACTGGTGAACAGTTACCTGATGGCCGACGGTACGCGTTTTACCGACATCAAAGGCTACGAAACGATGCAGTTTGCGGAAGAAGTGCAAAATCGCGATCCGCGTCTGTCGCAAACGATTCGCACGCCGGGGTATACACGTATCGGCGAAACCACGCCACTGACGCCTGAATTTGGTGCAACGGTTACGGGTTATCAGCTCATCAAATTCGTGTCGGCCCCGAAGTGGGATACGTTCACCAAAGACATTACCGACATGCCCATTTTCCGGTATGCCGAAGTCTTGATGAACTACGCCGAAGCCAAAGCCGAACGTGGTACGTTGACCCAGGCCGATCTTGATATCTCGACCAAACTTACCCGCGATCGGGTTGGCATGCCGAACATCAACCTGGCAGCCGCCAACGCCAATCCTGACCCGTATCAGGCGCAGCAGTATACACAGTTGAGCGGCAGTAATGTCGGTGTTATTCTGGAAATCCGCCGGGAACGACGTATCGAACTGGTTATGGAGAATTTCTTCCGCTGGGACGACCTCATTCGCTGGAAAGAAGGTCAACTGCTAACTAAAGTGTTCAAAGGCATGTATTTCCCCGGCCCCGGCAGTTTCGATCTGGACAAAAACGGCAAAGTCGATCTGGTAATCTACGAAGGAACAAAACCGACTGTAGCGGGTGCCCAGGTGCTTAAATTAGGCAGCGAAATCCTGCTTGAGAATGGTAACAAAGGTGGTAACATTGTAGTGAACGGGCATATTAACAAGAAGTTCAACGAATCCCGCGACTACCTCTACCCTATCCCAACGCAGGAACTGTTACTGAACACGAAACTGAAACAGAATCCGAACTGGTAGTCTGATGAACGGTCTTTGATAGTTCTGATTTTTTTGTCATGCTGAGGCACGAAGCATCTTAAAGCAGCCGCACCTGAGAGTTACGAATCTTTAAGATGCTTCGTGCCTCAGCATGATAAAATCACTCTAAGCTGTTGAATCTAAATATTTAGAGCTGTCATTATTGCTGATTAACCGCTTTCCAAATCCTTCCAAATATGTTATCAGACAGACGGTCGTTTCTTGAAAAAATGTCGCAGATAGGCGCACTTAGTTTGCTCCCAGCCTCTGCTACGTTGGCCGAACCGGTTTCGTCGGCAAGCGCCGATGAACAAAATCATTTTGTAGTGGGGCCATATCTACAGAATATGGGCACCAATGAAGTAACTATCATGTGGATTACCCACAAAAATTGTTTCAGTTGGGTAGAATACGGCGACGGAAACTATACCAGCAAGCGAGAGTTTGGTTATACGAACGGCCTCATCGAAGCGAACAACCGTATCAACAAAATTACGCTGACCGGCCTGAAACCGGGAACGAATCACAAATACAAAATAGTTTCGACCGAAGTTTTGGGGTATAAAGCTTCGAAAGTGGAGTTTGGCGAAACCATTAGTAGTGCGTTGTATGGTTTCAAAACGCCCGCGGAGAATGAGGAAGAATTCAAGCTGGTTATTTTCAACGACATTCACGACCGTCCTCAAATTATTCCGCAACTGCTTTACCGGCACGGCTACACGGGTAATAAGCGTGATTACGATTTTGTGGTGTTCAATGGCGATTGCTTCGACTACGTAACGGAGGAACAGCAGATGGTCAACCATCTGATTAAGCCCACGGTCGATATTTTCGCGACCGAAATGCCGTTTATTCTAACGCAGGGCAACCACGAATGCCGGGGCAGCTTCGCCCGGCACATTCCGGCCTACTACGCTTACCCGGATCAGAAATACTACTACGCGTTCACGCGCGGGCCGGTACGTTTCGTGATTCTGGATTCGGGCGAAGACAAAACCGACGATAGCGTTGAGTACGGTGGCTTATCGGCCTTCGACCGATACCGCGAAACCCAGAAACTGTGGCTGGAGAAAGAAATTGAAAGCCCGGAGTTCAAGAAGGCTCCCTTCCGCGTTGTGCTGATTCATATTTCGCCCTTCCATTCGGGCGATTGGCACGGACCGATGCACTGCCAGAAAGTGTTTGGACCGCTGCTGAACAAGGGTAAAATTGACATCCAAATCTCGGGTCACACGCACCGGTACGCGACGCACGACCCCGATGCGACGCACAACTATCCCATCGTAATAGGCGGTGGTCCACTCGAAGGCAATCGGACGCTGATCAAACTGCACGTTACGTCGAAAGAGCTAAATCTAAAAATGATACGTGACGACGGCGAAGTAGTAGGCAAATATACAATCCCGAAGAAGGCAAGGACGTAACGTGAATTGTGGGTAGCTACTCTTTGTCATCCTGCCTGCGTCAGGATGATAAAAAATGCCGATATAACTTTGTTAATCAGATATTTACTCCATAAATAATTAACGTTACTTTAATGAAAAAACTAATTATTCTTTTCCTGATTTCCATCACTACGTATGCTTACGAAGGTCCGGTACGCCCTGTTACGTTGACCAACCAAAAATCGGCGAAACTTCGGGTGATGACGTATAATATTCACCATTGCAACCCACCATCGGCTGGAAACAACATCGAAGTTGATGCAATTGCCCGCGTTATCAATCAGGAAAAGCCTGATTTAGTGGCTTTACAGGAAGTTGATGTGAATACCGAGCGTTCAGGGAAAGGTGTCGATCAGGCGAACGAGTTGGCGCGGCTGACGGGTATGCATTATTTCTTCTCGAAAGCCATCGACCATCAGGGTGGCGATTATGGCGTAGCGGTGCTCTCTCGCTTCCCGATTCTGGAAAGTGTGCGCTACACGTTACCTGTTGACCCAGCTATTGGGGGCGAAATACGTACCATTGCGGCCATTACGGTCGACGTAGCAAAAGGGAAGAGAATTGTCTTTGCCAGCACACACCTGGATTTGAAAGAAGAAAACCGAACTATCCAGTCCGAATTGATTATTAAGCATTTTGGCGACTCAAAACTCCCAATGATTCTGGCCGGTGATTTCAATGCCCTCCCCGACAGCAAGGTTATTCAGTACTTCGACAAAACGTTTGTACGTAGCTGTCAGGAATGCGGGTTTACCATCCCGGTTAAAAACCCGAACCGTGTCATTGATTTTGTGATGTATAAGTCGGGCGATGCGTTTGAGAACGTATCGACTCGCGTCATTGATGAGCAATACGCATCAGATCACTTGCCGGTTGTAGCCGATCTAACAATTAAATAAACAACAGCTAAAGGTGAAAAATAGCATCCCGAATGGTTGACCTCTGCCATTCGGGATTTTGCTTATGTTTAGAACCCAATTTTTGTCATGCTGAGGAACGAAGCATCTTAAGGCATCCAAATAAGTAAGTGAGGAGACTTTAAGATGCTTCGTTCCTCAGCATGACAAAAATGGCTCTTAGAAACTTTAGAACGTAGCGAGCTTGCTGATGTTACGTTCAACAACTTCAAGCACAACAATATCAGGGCGTTCGGATTTTAAAACAGACGTTTCCAGGCGGTCGTCGCGCATGAAAAAAGATTCCTGAAAATAACCGGGCATGTAGTGCATCATGCTGTGGCTGAAAGAATCGCCAATCAGCAGGAGTCGATTGGTACCGGAGCCAGCAATTCGGGTTGAAGCATAACCGAAACGGTCGTTTGGCACCGTGGCGAGTTTACGACCTTCCAGTTTTTCGGGGAACGTAATGTAGTAGAAAACAGGATCTTTAATTTCCTGCTGAAGCGTCAGCATCGTCACTAGATCACCGCCCCCGCCCCGTTGCTGCTCAATGTTATAGTTGGACAAACGTACCGGTGGCATCGACGGAAAATCCTGTCGGATTCGGTTGAGCAAGGCCGCGCATCCAACCAGCGTACCGTAATCATTCCAGTGCGTATCGGTCTGATTGTATACTACGTGCCCATTTTTGGCGGCTCGTAACGTATCACGGATATCCAGAAACGGCAACGTAGTGGAAGCCATCGCCTGACGTAGTACGTCCAGCCGAGACGGATTCGAGCTCGGTTGAAGGTGATCGGGTAAGTTTTCAGGATAGATTGAGTGCGAATCCGGAGCGATCAATACGTATAATCGAATGCCGCTACGTGCTAATTCCTGCTGTCGGCGGGTTAGATGGTCGGCAATGATACGTGCAGAGTCTGCCGAAAGCGGATAGATTCCCCGGTGCTGGTCGACAACCCGGTTGTAGCTGTTGCCGAGATAAAACCAGCCGTTTTTGCCCACAACCACTTTTTCGGGCAATGGCGATTCACCCAATATTTTGAATTTCCAGCGACTGTAGACGTAGAACAGCGCATTCCGCCAGCCAAAATTCTCTTTATAGTACTGATCAAATTGCTTGACGAACGTACGAACGTGCGGGAAATGTAAAGCCGGTCGGTTGCTAACAGCCCGGTTTTCGGTGCTACTGAATCGGTTTGATAAACCAACTAGCTGGTCGAGTACCGGCAAAATCAGCAAGGTCACAAAAACAAAAGCAATGATACGTGTTCGGGTTTTATTCATCGTATCGTTACAGCTGCCCCAGCATGCCAATGTTACGTTCAACAATTTCTAAAACTACTACGTTGGGCCGCTCCTTACTGAGCAGTTTCCGGTCAAAATGGTGAGTGCGCACGATGTACGTCTCCCGAAAATAACCCGGTATAAACTGATTCATCGAAAAACTGAACGAATCGCCGATCAGCAATAGTTTAGGCGCTTCGCTATTCTTACTAACAAATCGTTGTGTGGGTAAGCCAACTTCGATGTTTTCGGTAGTTTCGGTTTGGCGGGTGCGCAGGTACGGAGCGGGCGTCACTTTGTAGCTAACCGAGTCGATAAATTCCCGATTCAGCGCAATCATGGTCACTAAATCGCCACCGGCTCCAGTGAAGGGCGTCACGCTGTAATCACTTCGGGTTGGTTTTGGCATCTTCGGAAAATCCTGACGAACGCGCTCGGCAAGACCTAACGACGCAATCATGGAGCCGTAATCGTTCCAGTGCGTATCAGTCTGGCAGTAAATAACCCGTTCGGTTTTGGCGGCACGTAGCGAATCGCGCACATCGACTACCGGTACGTTCGTATGCTGAGCCATGTATGCCTTGAACCGGTCGAAGTTGGAGGTTTGGGGTTTTAATTGCAGGTTATCAGGAGCATTTTCAGGATAAATCGTGTATGAATCCGGCGCTACCAGTACGTAGAGTTTAGCGCCCTGAGCCGCCAGTTGCTGCTGAAGCTCACTTAGATTGCGGGCTATGGATGCCAACGTATCAGGCCGAATAATATCGATACCTCGATGCTGATCCACAATCTGCCCGACGCTATTTCCCGGGAAAAACCAGCCATTTTTTCCCATTACTACTTTTTCGGGCAAGGGAGACGTAGCCAGCACTTTGTATTTGAACTGACTGTATTGGTAAAACAGCGCATTCCGCCAGCCAAAATTCTCTTTATAATACAGACCAAACTGAGCAATGAAAGTTTGTACGCGCGGAAACGTAAACGTAGGAAAGGGCGTCAGAATCCGCTTTTCGGTACTTTTAAAGCCAGCCGACAAATTCAGCCATTGGTCGAGCGTGGGCAGGATGAGCAGGATGGCAAAACCTACGCTCACCACAACGGCTTTGTAGCGTTGCGCCCGTGAACCAGCACTACCCGCCGGGTTCGCCTGAACGTTTGCTTCGGTTGACGTTTTTTGAGTCATCTGCCAGGCGTCAATTAAAATCGAAAATAAATAAACGGATTGTACGTATCGGCGGCCAGATACATCACCGCTAAAACAAATAATCCAAACAACCCCACTACGTATGCCGAATCGAACAGGAAGCGCGTGGATGCCAGACGCGCCAGCAAACGCTCCCACCAACGCTGAAACATCGGGAAAATGGGTGTTGCGAAAACAATACCCAGCAACAATGTAACGAGCAACTCAGCATTTATAAAATATGAGGGCGGATAGGCAAAGGTCGACGTAGCCGAGGAAGACAAACCGAGCATTTTTTTCAGATACGTAACGCCAGCCGAAAACGTCTCGGCCCGGAAAAACACCCAGCCAATCAACACAACCAGCAATGTATAGGCGTGCGCAATGGGTGCCCAGATACGTTCCAGAAGTTTGCCCAAACCAGCCCGCTCGATCAGGAGAAACAAACCGTGATATAATCCCCAGAAAATGAAATTCCAGCTTGCTCCGTGCCAGAGACCGGTCACGAAAAACACGATCAGCAGGTTTCGATACGTTCGGGCTTTGCTTCCCCGATTACCACCCAGCGGAATATACACGTAATCGCGAAACCAGCTCGACAGCGAAATATGCCAGCGACGCCAGAAATCCTGAATCGACCGGGAAATGTAGGGGTAATTGAAATTTTCTTTAAAATCGAACCCAACCATTTTACCCAGGCCAATCGCCATGTCGGAATAGCCTGAGAAATCGAAGTAAATCTGAAGCGAATACGCCAGAATACCCAGCCAGGCCGTTGCTGTTGGATAACTATCGGGTGGTGCGGTAAAAATGGTATCGGCCAGACTCGCGAACGTATTGGCCAGCAACACTTTCTTGGCTAACCCCAGAATAAATCGTTCGGCCCCAACGCCAAATTTTTCGATGGTCGTAGTACGATCGGCCAGTTCGGGGGCAATGTCGGCGTAACGAACAATTGGGCCAGCAATCTGGTGGGGAAACATTGCTACGTAGGTCGCGTAATCGATAAAGCTTTTGTTGGCTTTGATACGTCCCCAGTAAATATCGAGTGTGTAGGAAATTCCCTGGAAGGTGTAAAAACTGATACCGATGGGCAACGCAATCTGGCCCAATGATAAACTCTCGGAAATGGGCAGCGTAAAAGCCTCGGCAAAACCACGTACTGAATCGACGAAAAAGTTGGTGTATTTAAAGTAAAAAAGTAACGATAAGCTACCAATCAGCGACAGCCACAAACCCTGCTTCCGTTTCCCCTGCTCGATAAGTCTGCCCGCTACGTAGTTGATGAATGCCGAAAGCAGCAGGATTAACACAACCGGACCTTCGCCCCATGCATAAAAAACCAGACTGGCCGCAAACAAAAAGGCGTTATGCCAGTGTTTGGGTAGTACGTAATAGATGAGCAGGAAAGCAGGCAGGTAAAGAAACAGAAAGATTGCTGAACTAAACAGCATAGGGCTTTGGTGAAAAGATGATGACAAAAATACGTGTTTTGTGCCACATAGAACCCCATTCACTCGTATTAGGAGGTAGCTACGTTCGCCCAAACGGGCAAAGTCTTACTAACCGGTAAGGACCGCAGGCTAACTTTAACTCATTGATTATACGTAAACATTAGCTAGAAAAATGCCCTGGAACGTCAATTTGACGTATTTTTGCTTACTTTCACAAGATGGTCGACTAATACTCACGTAGGAATGTTCAATTGGCAGAAACGTTTACACCCGTTTTTTGGCGTACTCAGCTTATTCGGCTGCCTTGTAGCCGTTATTCTGTTTGCAATTGGCTGTGCTAAAAATTATACCGCCGAAATCGGCCCGACCGTTACCAAACCATCCAGTTCAACAAACCCTTGCCCCTGCTCTACCGACCCTGGCACCACTACTACGTCGCCCGGAAACACTACGTCATCGCCCGGTAGCAATACCACTACGTCGCCTGGAACCAACACGACGACAACGCCAGGCTCAACGACAACGAATCCGAATACGCAGAACCCTACCCTGGATACCCTTAACGTACCGGCTCCTGTTTTTTCGCCCAACGGCGGCAATTTCCACATGAACGTAGCGGTTCGTATGTCGGCCAATGTTGTTCCGACGGGCGCTATGATCGAGTATACCGTCGATAATGGTACTACGTGGATCACGGGGCAGCAGCTAAATCTTACCAAAGGCGCAAAAATCTTCGCGCGCTTACGTTCCGGAAAGAAAGTATCGCCGGTTAGTTCGGCTCAGTTCAGTGTTTTTTATGAGCGGATGTTGATTATCGGCAACAGCACCATGATGCATAAGCCCGATCCGACGCGTGGCTGGTTAAATACCAACGGAATGGCGGCTTCGGCTCCCGAAAAAGACTTTGTGCATCTGCTGGCGGCTCGTTTGCAGGCGCTTAACCCAGCTATGACGTACCTGCTTCAATCGGGTGGTGATTTTGAACGCTACTATTCAACATCCGGTTACAGCTCTCAGGAATTATCGCAAACGCTACAGCAGTTTAAACCCGACCTGATTGTTCTCAGAATTGGTGAAAACGTCGATCAGGCCGAAGTATTAAGTCGGAATTTTGATAAGTATTATCGTGAATTGCTGGATCTGTTGAATTATGGACAACCCGTTCGGATTGTTTGCACAACGAGTGTGTGGTGGCAAAATCGGTCTGATCCTATAGTTCGGAAAGTTGTAACCGAAAAGGGATACTCACTCGTTGATCTGGATTGTATTGTGGGGCAAACCCAATATTTTGCCACTCAATACAAAGACAAAGGCGTGGCCGAGCACCCAAATGACGCCGGAATGCAGGTCATTGCGAACATGATCTGGTCGAAAATTCAGGGCTTAGCTGAATCAGGATGTCCTTAATTACAGATTATATTTCGTAGCTCTTTTATTTTCTCCAACTATTCATCTTTATAGAAAATCCCTAAACCTTTGACTACCTGATATTTACAAAATATGCTACATGAATTAATTTTTTCTTGTTAATACATGTGCCCTATCAGGTTTTCCAACGTCATAAGATAAGGCTGGCCGTTACCTATTTGTTACCAGATTCTTGGCACAATTTTGGAGGGCTATTTTAGCTGATCATACAATCTGTTGTGGTGAACGAACTCTTTTACATCTTAAGGCTTCATCGTCTATCTGTGCGGTATGCCCTTATCGGGCTCCTCACTGTTGGACTACAATCCTTTATATCTGCCCAAACCATACCTCCTGGCTGTGCACCCGGTTGCGTATTGATAACGATAAAACGTTTACCCAAAGGAACGATTCCTCCTCCACAGCCACAAGGTTTACCAACCCCTTCGTTCAGCCCGCAAAATGGCGTAGTACCCTACGGAAATAAGGTTAACGTAACAGCAGCGTCCTTACCGACTGGAGCTATTGTAGAATATTCAACGAATAACGGGCAAAGCTGGATAACTGGAAATCAGACTACATCTATCCTTAACTCAACCGATATATTAGCCCGTACCCGTCTCAATCAACAGGTGTCGCCAACGATCCGAGGGAACTTTAAACCCTCTTTTCAGCGGATGATGGTCATTGGCAATAGTATTATGGCCCATGGTCCGGCTCCAGAGGTAGGTTGGAATCTTTTCAATGGTATGGCGGCTTCGGCTCCCGAAAAAGATTTTGTGCATTTGCTGGAAGCCCATTTAAAAACTTTAAATCCTGAGGCTAAGACTGAGCTTCAAACAGGGGGTGATTTTGAACGGAGCTTCGGTACTGATGGCTACACTATTAACCAGTTTAATAAGCCAGTTCAGGAATTTCAACCCGATCTCATCATCGTTCGTATTGGCGAAAATATCGACGATGGTCAGGTAAATGGCTCTCGTGATTTAGAAGCCAATTTCAGTCAACTGCTAGATCGTCTGGCCAGCCTGAACCCGTCGCAGCCGGTTAAAATCATTTGTACTACCACTGTCTGGGACCGGCCAAATACAGACGCAATTATTCGGAAAGTGACGAATGCAAAGGGATACCCGCTTGTTGACCTACGTAGCATGGTCGGGCAAAGTCAGTATTTTGCCAGTGAATATAAAGACCCCAACGTAGCAGCCCACCCCAACGATGCGGGCATGAAACGTATCGCCGACCTGATTATCGAGAAACTTCAATAAGTTTACCACCCCCAAACCCCTCCTGTTTTAGAAGGGGGCTGGGGTGGTAAAACCTGACATACAGAAAAAGGCGCTTCAACTGGTGAAGCGCCTTTTTGTTTAGGAACGTAACGCAGACAATCAACCGTGCTACGTTTAAAAGAACGAGATACGTAGCACGAACGGACTACCGTAAACCTGACGGGCAATCCCTGAATTATCGTTATAATTCAGGTTGTATAAAGCTGTTAGATTTACCCCAAACCGACGCGAAATAGGTTGCGAATACGTAACACCCACGAGCGGAGCGGTTAGCGCATAACTGGTTGTCCGGTCGTTATTCTGATTTTCGATTTGCTGAATAGTCGTATTCTCCAGTTCGCCGTGCAGATACAGGTTGGGGAGAATAGACGGAATAAATTCGTACATAACGAAACCACGTCCGCCAAATTGATTATACGTTAAATAGGGAACTGTGTTTCCGGTAGTAGTTACGGCTTTATACCGCGTGTAATTATACGTACCGCCAATCCCAATCAGCATGCGTTCGGTAGCCTGATAGGCCACCACTGGCGAAACACCTATACTAAATGGGTTTCCCAGACGAATGTTGCTGATACCTCCCCCAAACCGGAGCCGTTGTCCAAATGGTAGCGGACGTCCTTCGGGAGTTTGGGTTCGAAGTGGATCACGGCCTTGATCCTTCCGATCATCGGGGTCTTCGGTAAGCTGTCCAAAAGCCATACTACTGCTCAACAAAGCCGTGATAAACAGTAATTTGTGAATATGTTTCATTTTAGTCTATTCTGGGGAATTTATTTACTAATTAACGAAATCAAAAGGTGAATTCTTTTATGTCGGGGTCGCTTAACAGTTGTTTAATGCATTTTTCATGATTCTTTTCCGACCCGCGCACTCGCCAGTACCCAACTACTTCATTACCAATACGTTGCTGCCGTGTTCGCGAAGGTAATAAGCCGTATTTTTTAAATACTTTTTCGTAGTGATTATACGGTTTGTCGCTGAACGTACTAACAATCTTATAGTCGCGAGCCTGGTTCAATTCACCGATACGTTCCGACAAACCCGTCAGCAGAAAGAGCGATCCCATAATCAACGCAAAACCAATCAATGCAATATCGTATTGACCTCCGCCGATACACATACCCAACGCCGATACAGCCCAAATCGTTGCAGCTGTTGTCAGGCCCCGCACCCGATTTTCTTCTTTGAAAATGATACCTGCGCCCAAAAAGCCAATGCCGTTCACGATATTGGCCGCTACACGGTCCTCGGCTCCGCCCAAACGGCCGGAAATTAGGGTAAACAGCGTTGAGCCAACACAAATCATAATCATGGTGCGAAAACCGGCGGCCTTGCCATGATATTCTCGTTCGGCGCCGATTAGCCCACCCAACACCAGTGCTACACACAGGCGAATAATATCTTCTACTGCAAAAATCATCTACTTGATACCAATACGAAAAACTTTAATGTCCCGTTGCGTCAGGCTTCGGCGTAGCCCATAAGAATCACAATCCAGAGAAACCATATTGTCTAATAAACCGTTAAAAATTAGATAGAGTTTACCCTCATTTCATACCGAATGACTCAGCTACCGGAAACCGATAACCGGAATACCATTGACCAGCTCGACCCCAAAAAGTTTATCATCATTAAAGGGGCGAAAGTACATAATCTTAAAGGAATTGACGTAGCCATCCCTCGAAATCAACTGGTTGTCCTGACCGGGTTGTCGGGTTCGGGCAAATCGTCGCTGGCTTTCGATACGTTGTTTGCCGAAGGCCAGCGCATGTACGTCGAAAGCCTGAGCAGCTACGCCCGGCAGTTTCTGGGACGTATGGAAAAGCCCGAAGTTGAATACATTAAAGGTGTATCCCCGGCCATTGCCATCGAACAGAAAGTATCGACCCGAAATCCACGTTCAACGGTTGGAACGTCGACCGAAATTTATGATTATCTGAAACTGCTTTTTGGTAGAGTGGGTGTTACGTATTCGCCGATTTCGGGTCACGAAGTCAGGAAAGATACGGTCACCGACGTAGTGAATTTCATGTACGGCTTTGAAGCGGGACAGCGGATCATGATTATGGCTCCGCTACGTATCCGTGAAGACCGTACCCTAGCTTATGAGCTAAATATTCTGCTTCAGAAAGGCTATACACGTATCGTAGCCAACGGCGAAGTCCTTCAGATTGAGGACGTACTGGAAGCAAACGCCCAGCAATTGTCAACTGACGACTTAGAAATCCTGGTTGATCGGGGCACGGTTCTGTACGACGAAGCCGGGAATCCAGACGAAGACAATCAGTACCGTTTTTCGGATTCGGTGCAAACGGCGTTCAACGAAGGCGAAGGCACTTGCCGGGTCGACATCTTGGGAAAAGAATCGCGGGTTTTCTCCGATAAATTTGAATTGGACGGTATTGCGTTCGAAGAGCCGAGCGTAAACCTCTTTACGTTCAATAACCCTTATGGTGCCTGCCGACGTTGCGACGGATTCGGGAAAATCATTGGTATTGACCCGGATTTAGTCATTCCCGATAAAACTCTTTCGGTTTTTGAAGGAGCCATTGCGCCCTGGCGAAGCGAAAAAATGAGCGAGGAATTTCTGCGGCCACTTCTGAAAAACGGCATCCGCTTCGACTTCCCGATTCACCGACCTTACAAAGATTTAACCCCTGCCGAGCAGGAATTACTCTGGACGGGCAATACGTATTTCGACGGCCTGAACGGCTTCTTTAATTTCGTTGAAAGCCAGACATTTAAAGTTCAGTATCGGGTAATGTTATCGCGCTACCGGGGACGTACTACCTGTCCTGAATGCCGGGGTTCGCGCCTGCGCAAAGACGCCAGCTACGTGAAAGTAGGTGGTAAATCCATCACTGATCTGGTGCTGATGCCGATTACTCATGCCACTACGTTCTTCCGTGATCTGACGCTACCCGAATCGCAGCAGCAGGTAGCGAACCGAATCCTCATCGAAATCCGCAACCGACTGGATTATATGGAGCGCGTTGGTTTGGGTTATCTGACGCTTAACCGGCTCACGAACACGCTTTCGGGCGGAGAATACCAACGTATCAAACTCGCTACGTCGCTGGGATCAGCCCTGGTTGGGTCGATGTATATTCTGGACGAACCCAGCATTGGCCTTCATCCGCGCGATACAAAACGGCTGGTGAGCGTACTCGAATCGCTACGTGACATGGGCAACACGGTCATCGTTGTAGAGCACGAAGAGGAAGTCATGCGAGCCGCCGACCAGCTCATCGACATCGGACCCGACGCTGGTTCACTGGGTGGTCACCTCGTTTTTCAGGGAACGTGGAAAGAAATTGCAGAGGGCAGCGGGCAAAGGGTGGCGGGCGATGAAAACCCTATGCCCCATGCCCTTACCCCCATGCTCTCCCACACGCTTGACTTTTTGACGGGCCGGGAAACGGTTCCAGTACCAACATTCCGCCGGAAAGCGACAAACTTCATTGAACTGACAGGCGCTCGCGAAAACAACCTGAAAAATGTTGACGTGCGTTTTCCGCTCAATACGTTGACGGTAGTGACCGGTGTATCTGGTTCGGGGAAAAGTACACTTATTCGGAAAGTGCTGTATCCGGCGCTGATGCGTCAAAGGGGCGAATCATCAGAAGAATCGGGTAAATACGACAGCCTGGATGGATCGCTTAGCCGCATTGCCGCCATCGAAATGATTGATCAGAACCCGATTGGCAAATCGAGCCGCTCGAATCCGGTTACGTACATCAAAGCTTACGATTATCTACGTCAGGTCATGGCCGATCAGCAGGTAGCCAAAGCGCGTGGCTATAAACCAAGTCATTTTTCGTTCAACGTCGACGGAGGGCGCTGTGAGGTTTGCCAGGGTGAAGGCGAGGTTAAAATTGAGATGCAGTTCATGGCCGACATTTACCTCAAATGTGAAGGCTGTAACGGCAAACGTTTCAAACAGGAAATTCTGGAAGTTACGTTACAGGATAAGAACGTATCAGATATTCTGGACATGACGGTCGATGAAGCCATTACGTTCTTCCGCAAGATTGAACCCAAAATGGCCGATAAATTACAGCCCCTGCAAGATGTTGGTCTGGGTTATATTGGTATGGGTCAATCGGCCAATACGTTGTCGGGGGGCGAAGCGCAACGGGTAAAACTGGCGTCGTTTCTGGGAAAAGGCAATCCAAATAAAGGTGGTACGTTGTTTATTTTCGATGAACCCACCACGGGTCTTCACTTCCACGATATCCGAAAGTTATTGTCCGCCATCAACGCGCTGGTTGACCAGGGTGATTCAGTGATCATTATTGAACACAATATGGAAGTCATCAAAAATGCCGACCACATCATCGACCTCGGCCCCGAAGGTGGCGAAACGGGCGGATACGTAACGTTTACAGGTACGCCCGAAGAAATGGTGAAACTGACAGATGGCAACTATACAGCGGAGTATCTAAAAGGAAAAGTGTAGCCTAACGCGGACATCTTGTCCGCCTGATATCTGCTGTGACAATGTGGACAAAATGTCCGCGTTACGTTCTCTCCAACTTTCCTGTTATTTTCGCGATGAGATTCTTCATTGCTCATGTCGTCATATATAAAGTGGGTTTTGTTATTGGTCAGCTTTCCAATGCTGGCCCTCGCTCAGCTTCAGATTTCACACCCAATGCCCCGGCTCGTTGTTCAGCGCGGGCTGGATGGTAATGGCCGGTTATACGTATCAGGTCGGCTGACTGGAAATGTTGACCGTGTTGAAGCGCAGCTAACGCCGGTTTCTGGCGGGCAGGGCGTAGCAACGGGTTGGCAGGTTGTTCAGGACAACCCAACCAATAACCTATTTATGGGATACGTAACGGGCGCGGGCGGCTGGTACGTGCTCACGATACGTACTAGCGTGGGTAACAACGTAACGGCGCAAGCGACTGTCGTGCCAGTGGGTATTGGCGAAGTTTTTATCACAGCAGGGCAATCAAATGCACGTGGGCTGGGCATTGGCGATAACGACCTGGGTACCAACACCGATCGCGTCAACGCCATCGATTCCATCAATCACTACTATCCTCCCGGCAATCAACCCCTTTTCTCGTCAGGCGATCCTTTTCCTTTACCAAATTTCAAAGCATTGACAGCCACGCGAAAAATCTTTCCGATGGCTGAAAGTTCGTGGGGCTGGGGTGAGTTGGGCGATTACATCGTCAATCGGTATAACGTACCGGTAGCATTCTACGTAGCAGGCTGGGACGGCTCAACCGTAGAAAACTGGTCGAGCACAGCAGATGGCGTTCCGACATGTAATCGATATAACTGCAATGCAAACTGGCCTAATCTCCAGCCGTATACGAACCTGAAGAATATACTGGGTTATTACGCATCTATATCGGGGGCACGCGTCATTCTCTGGAATCAGGGCGAAGCTGAATTCGATTTTCCGGGTGGTCCCAGCAGCGTTAACGACTACGTACCCCGCCTGACAAACGTGATTCAAAAATCGCGGCAGGATTTTGGCGGACGTAACATTCCGTGGATGGTAGCCCGCGTATCATTCGATGGCAGCTCAACGCGTCCTTCAGTTATTGCGAAACAAAACGAAGTTATCAACACCGGCGGTCTGAACGTTTTTGCAGGCCCTGATAATGACGCCATTATAAATCGCAACGCGGGTAATGTGGACGTTCACTTCCGAAACGCCACACGGCCGTCGCCCCATCCGCAGTATTACCTCAATCCAGGTTCGATACCGGCCGATATGGGTTTATCAATTTTTGCCCGAAATTGGAACAACAGTCTCGATAATTCTTTTTTCCAGAACGCTCAACCCATTACGCCGACTCAATTCGCCGTCACTGGCAATATAGCCAATAACGTAGCACCCGGCGCTACGTTAAACGTATCATTTTATACCCTTGGCACGTTCAATGGGGGAAATAATTGGCAGGTCCAGCTTCTCGATGAATTGGGTCGTTTCGTAAGCGTTCTGGGGAGTGGTTCCAGTAGCCCGATTCAGGTTGCGTTGCCGGGCAATCTGCAAAGTGGTCATTTCCGGGTGCGTGTTGTTGCTTCATCACCTGCGCTACCTGCTGTGCCATCTAATTTGTTTCACATCACCACGGTTCCCGATGTGCAGCTAGCTGATGTGAGTCTGGCAATGGCGATCACTCATCGAACTCCAGCGCTAAATACACCCGTTACTATCAGTCTGTTTGCTCGCAATGACGGCCCACTTCAGGCGCAGAACGTAGTAATTCGTGACCGACTACCACCTTATCTGGAATTTATTTCTTCATCTGATTTTTCATTCAGCAACAACGTACTGACCAGCGCTGCGCTTAACCTTAACACAGGAAGCACTCAGATTCTTTCCTTCGTAGCCCGACCAACGGTAGAAGGTACGTACTACAACGCAGCAGAAATTTCCCAGTCAGGCACCCTTGACCCTGACAGTCAGCCTAATTCTGGAACGGGCGATGGTCAGGATGACGTAGCAACGTTGAATTTTCGGACAAAGCAGGGTGTTGACGCCTTATTTGTTTCGCCCAACCCTAACCAGGTGCCTTTGCCGGGTGTCATCGGTAATCAACCAGCCCCTATTCCCGACAAGGCTGATGTGAGCATAAAAATCAGCGTTAATAACCGGGCTCCAAACCTGAACGACATCGTTACGTATACGTTGGTCATCACGAATCAGGGCGGTCAGTCGGCAACAGGTTTGAACGTAGCGGCTACCATTCCTCCGGTCCTGACGTTTGTGCCCGGCGATGACTTTGGCGCATCAGGTGGTTCAGTAATTAGTGGCGTCAGTAGCCTTGCCGCGGGAAGCAGTGTCAGTCTACGGTTCCGGGCTCGCGCAACCGCTATCGGTTACGGCATTTGTTCTGCCCAACTCACCGCTGCCAGCGTTCCCGACCCCGATTCCGTTCCCGGTAACGGCGTATCAAATGGCGAAGACGATGCTGCTCAGGTGGATTTGCGAGTGAAGTGAGCAAATGATGTATGAAGTATGATATATGATGTATTTCACTTATAGAATACATTATATATCATACTTCATACATTATACATCATCTTCCTAATTCACAAATCAATTGCCTTTGATTCGTTATTCTTTTAAGTCGCCTGTTCGCTAACTTTACAGTACAAAAGCCATTTTTTCGGCTTTTAGCAGAAGCTTGTATCTGAAGGTATTAGGTGTATGAAAGCTCAGTGGCTTTTTATTGGCTTTATAGGCATTGCTGGCGCGCTGCTCCTTCCTTCATTTCTGGGTATTTTCGAAAAAAAGGTCGATTATAATACGCAGATCAAGCCGTTATTGAACAAAAACTGCATTGCCTGCCACGGGGGCGTCAAAAAAGCGTCAGGGTTTTCGCTTTTATTCAGGCATGAAGCGGTGGCACCGGCCAAATCGGGGAAACCAGCCATTATTCCGGGAGATGCCGACGCCAGTGAAATGATACGTCGGCTCACCTTGACCGACCCCGATGAGCGGATGCCCCTCGATCATCCGCCGTTGAAACCAGAAGAAATTGACTTACTTCGTAAATGGATTGATCAGGGTGCTGAATGGGGTAATCACTGGGCGTATCAGTCTGTTACGAAGCCTGATTTACCGAGAATCGGTACGTTCCTGAGTCGGCTGGGTGTAACCGTAAATGATGAAACCGACTGGGCGAAGAACGAAATCGACCATTTCATTCTCGACAAACTGAAACAGGATGGCTTAAAACCATCGCCCGAAGCCGACCGTGCTACGTTGATCCGCCGGGTTTCGCTCGATCTGACTGGTTTGCCGCCGACGGAACAGGACGTAACGGATTTCGTAAACGATAAATCGCCGAAAGCGTACGAGAACGTAGTAGACAAGCTGCTGCAATCGCCCGCCTACGGTGAACGCTGGACCGGAATGTGGCTCGATCTGGCCCGTTATGCCGATACCAAAGGTTACGAACGCGACCCCGGCCGCAAAATATGGCGCTACCGCGACTGGCTTATCAACGCTTTCAACCAAGACAAACCCTTCGATCAATTCACAGTAGAACAACTGGCCGGCGATTTGTTGCCACCACGTACGGATGGTTTACCCGATGATGATCAGTTGATTGCGACGGGTTTTCACCGCAATACGATGAATAACGACGAGGGCGGTACGCAGGACGAAGAGTTTCGAATTTCGGCCGTTCTTGACCGTGTGAATACGACCTGGGACGTCTGGCAGGGTACTACGTTCTCGTGCGTGCAGTGCCACAGCCATCCCTACGACCCCTTCGTCAATGAGGAATATTACAAGTTTGTGGCATTTTTCAACAACACCCGCGACGAAGACGTAACAAGCGAAACACCGACGCTACGTTTCTACAAACCTGCCGACTCGCTCAAAATCGTTGATTTGAAACAATATATCCAACATAGTGCCGGTAATCCGAAACAGGCAAAAGCGGTTGTGAGTCAGGTTACGCAGTTGATACGTACCGTAGAGCCTAAAATTAACTCGCACGATTTCGATCAGTACGTTAATGCGTCGTTGCTGGATGCTAAATACTTTGGTTTTCAGGACAAAGGTTCGGTACGTATCAAAGACGTTACGTTGACCGGCCGCCCTCGTTTGCTGATACGTTGGGGGACTAAAGCCACGGATGCTTCTGTTACATTGCATCTGGATAAACTGGATGGGCCTGTTCTGGCCAAATTTCCGACGCCGAAACCCGGAAAAGATACAGTTCAGATGATTCCGCTGCCATCAATACAGGGAAAGCATAGCCTGTACATGTATCTGGATAGCCCGAAGATGCCCAAAGACTGGGTTCAGATTAAGTGGGTGGCTTTCACCCCCATTCTGCCGGGACAACCGCAGCAGGCCGTTGGCGAAAAGGATAAAGAATTGTTAGCCATCCTGAATGCTGAAGCCGAACAAACGCCCATTATGCTCGATGGCACTGGTGACTTAGCTCGGAAAACTCACGTTTTTGATAGGGGTAACTGGCTGGTTAAAGGCAAGCAGGTGACGCCCGACGTACCAAAATCATTCCCGGCGATGGACCCGAAACTGCCTAAAAATCGCCTGGGAATGGCCCGCTGGATGGTTAGCCGCGAACACCCGCTTACGGCTCGTGTGGCTGTCAATCGATTCTGGGAACAATTGTACGGAACGGGGATTGTGGAAACGGTTGAGGACATGGGTACGCAGGGCATCCCTCCTACCCACCGCGAACTGCTCGATTATCTGGCTGCCGAGTTCATGGAAACCGACCATTGGAGTGTTAAGAAACTCCTGAAAAAAATGGTTATGTCGGCAACGTATCGGCAGGATTCAAAAGCTTCACCTGAATTACTGGCAAAAGACCCATTCAACAAACTAATGGCGCGAGGTCCGCGGGTTCGTTTATCCGCCGAGGCCGTCCGTGATCAGGCGCTGGCGGTCAGTGGGTTGTTAAGTCATAAGATGTTTGGTCCGAGCGTAATGCCTGTCCAGCCCGACGGCATCTGGCAATCACCTTACGATGGCGATACGTGGAAGCAAAGCAAGGGCGAGGATTTGCACCGTCGTGCGTTGTATACGTACTGGAAACGTACCGCGCCCTATCCATCGATGGTCACGTTTGATAGCCCTAGTCGTGAATTCTGTCAGCTACGTCGGTTGCGTACCAACACGCCGTTGCAGGCGCTGGTAACGCTCAACGATCCGGTTTACGTAGAAGCCGCCAAAAATCTTGCTACGTATATGCAGCAACATGGCGCTTCACCTGCTAACCAAATTCAGGCCGGTTTCCGACGTATCATGCTACGTGATTTACCGGCAAAGAAATTGAACGTACTGGTTCAGCTTTACAAAACGACGGAACAACATTACCGTCAGAAACCCGGTGAAGCCGAAAATCTGTTCGACCAACCTGGTTTAGATTGTTCGATTATTACGCCACAACTTGCTGCCCTGACCGTAACGGCGAACACGATGTTGAATCTGGATGAGGTGATTACGAAAGAGTAATGAATTTAGTACGATGAAAAACCTTCTTGACGAACTTCAACAAGCCGCTGCATTACGTGCTACCCGTCGGCATTTTTTACATACCTGCTCAACTGGGCTGGGAGCTATGGCGCTTGGTTCAACGCTGGCAGGGTGTGGCTTTTTCGATAAAAGCTCCGACCAGCCAAACAGTGTCGGTGCTACGTTGCAATCTGGAGAACCGTCGGCTCCGCACCCGTCGCAATACGTTCCGAAAGCAAAACGGGTTATTTACATTCACATGGCGGGCTCTCCAAGCCAATTAGAATTGTTTGATTATAAACCTGAGTTGGCAAAATATAATGGCAAAGACTGCCCGCAGGAGTTGCTGACCGGAAAGAAGTTTGCCTTCATACGGGGTGTTCCGAAAATGCTGGGGCCACAGGGAAAGTTCGCGCAACATGGTCAATCGGGAGCCTGGATTTCAGATTATCTCCCTCATTTACAAGGTGTAGCCGATGACATTACGTTCCTGAAAGGTATGCATACCGACCAGTTCAACCACGCCCCTGCGCAACTGCTCATGCACACAGGCAGCGCCCGACTTGGCCGCCCCAGCTTAGGCTCGTGGGTTACGTATGGACTCGGCACCGAAAACGACAATCTTCCCGGCTACATCGTATTGGCTTCTGGCGGAAAACAACCCGATGCAGGAAAATCTGTCTGGGGAAGTGGCTTCTTACCGACTGTTTATCAGGGCGTTCAATGTCGTACCGATGGCGATCCGGTTCTATACGCTTCTGACCCGTCGGGCATTAGCCGTGACGTTAGAAAGAACACGATTGATGCTATTAGCGAAATCAATCAGCAGCAGTACGATGACGTAAAAGACCCGGAAATTCTGACCCGTATTGCGCAATACGAGCTGGCGTTTCGAATGCAGATGTCGGTGCCCGATGCAATGGACATTAAAAGTGAGCCTCAATACATTCTGGATAGCTACGGGGTTGACCCCAACAAAGGTTCATTTGCCCGAAACTGTCTGTTAGCCCGTCGATTAGTCGAACGGGGTGTTCGCTTTGTCCAACTGTTCGACTGGGGTTGGGACACCCACGGCACTAGCGCCAGCGGCTCCATCGATATTGGTCTGAAAACTAAATGCCAGGAATCCGATCAGGCTGTAGCAGCTTTGTTGAAAGACTTAAAACAGCGCGGTTTATTAGATGATACGTTAGTAGTTTGGGGCGGTGAATTTGGTCGAACTCCGATGCAGGAAAACCGCGATGGACAGGTGTTACCGTTCATGGGTCGCGATCACCACCTCGATGCGTTCACAGTCTGGATGGCTGGCGGAGGGGTGAAAAAAGGCTTTTCCTTCGGCGAAACCGACGATATTGGCTACTATGCCGTAAAGGACAAAGTTCATATTCACGATTTGCAGGCTACTATCCTGCATTTGCTGGGCTTCGATCATACAAAACTAACGTATCAGTTTCAGGGTCGCCCTTTCCGGCTTACCGACGTAGCAGGGAAAATTGTTAAGCCGATATTAGTCTGAACCGGGATTTAGAAACACAACAATTTCTTAATCGGCTAATCCTCTTGGTAACCTGACATCCTTATTTCCTTTGCATCTATTGACCCAAATTCGGATGCATGGTAAGTCAGGCGACTCTTTCGTGGCTATATCTGTTCAGTGCGGCCTTTTGTGAAATGGCCTGGACGTATTCGCTCAAGTACATGCGGTGGGATTCACTTAAAACTCTCCGCTGGGATACGTTTTATCGCGTCGATAGCGGATTACCGATCCTGTTTCCCTGGGTGGCTTATGTAGTTTTCGGTATCGTGAACACCATACTGCTGGCCATCGCCATGCGCTCGATCCCTACCTCGACCGCTTTTGCCGTTTGGATGGCCTTAACGCTGGTGTTTTTAAAAACAGCCGATGTTTTCTGGTTGCGGCTAAACTGGACATGGACTGAGCTATTTTTTATTATGCTCATCGCCGTTGGTATTATTGGCCTGAAAGCAGTCGGCTCATCTAATTAACCCTTTTTGCTACGTACTATTCCAGCACTTTAGGCACTTCAAAGAATTGTTCATCGTGTTGTGGAGCATTGACAAGCGCCTGTTCGCGAGGCAGTTGATTCGCCACTACGTCCTCGCGCAATACGTTGGTTTCGGGAGAAATGTGTGTCAACGGTTCGACGCCAGTGGTGTCTACTTCATTGAGCTGCTCCATCCAGGTCAGTACGTTATTCAGGCTGTTGAGCAGTTCTGTTTCTTCTTCTGGTTTTACTTCCAGCCGCGCCAGATGGGCAATTTTTTGCAGTGTTTCCTTGTCAACTTTCATAGGCCAAGAGCGGTTCAAAGAGCGAAAGCGTGAAAGAGCGAAAGTACCTGCTGGATAACTTTCACTCTTTCACGCTTTCGCTCTTTGAACTCCTCATTAATTCAGTATCAATAATTTTATACGTTTCTTCTTTCAATCGTTCCATATCATCGGGTGTCATTCCCTTAGTTTCGATGGGCGGATGAATAACGGCACGTAGTGTATGCCGACGAAAGCGAATAGGACTTTTATCGGGCAAGATCAGGTAGTTGTTCAGTAACGTAACGGGCACAATGGGCACCTGCTGCTGAATCGCCATCGTAAAAGCGCCATCCCTGAACTCAACCATTTGCGGTGGTTCGGGCGCTTTAATGCCACCCTCCGGAAAAATAGCGATGCTACGTCCCGAAGCCAGCGTCCGAATCGATTTGGCCAGTGAGTAAGCCCGGCTATTCGGCTGGCTCCGATCCACCTGTACGTGCAGTTTGGCGAACATATAACCCAATAAAGGAATGTGTTTCACCTCACTTTTGCCCACAAAAGCGTAGTAGTTTTTGACAATAACACCCAGTGCCGCAATATCCAGATACGAGAAATGGTTGGCACAGAACACATAGACCGTTTTAGGATCGGGTCGAAATCGATGATCAACCTGAACGGGAATACCCACGCCGAAAAAGAACAGCTTTCCCCAGATGTAATTGATTTTATGGGCAATAGGTTTCCAGGAATCGCGCTGCAAACACACAAACTGGAATGGGAATAGGATGAGATACAGTCCCACAAACCAAATAGCGCACCAGATTGTGTATAGCATTTCTGAACCGGGATTTAACTGATTTATGGATTTTCTGAAATTCTTCTGAACCGCACGGGCGTCCCCCTGGATTTAGCGGATTGAAGGATTAACAGGATTTTGTTTTTCGCTTCTCCGAAGCGTATTAATCTACTGAAAACAAAATCCTGTTAATCCCTAAATCTGTTAAATCCCGGTTCAGAAATTAATTAATGTTTAAAATGTCTTACGCCTGTCGTTACCATAGCCAGACCGTGTTGATTGCAATAATCAATGGAGTCCTGGTCGCGGATGGAGCCGCCAGGCTGTACGACCGCCGTAATACCCGCCTGCCCCGCAATTTCAACGCAATCCGGGAATGGAAAAAAGGCGTCAGAAGCCATAACTGCACCATTCAAATCAAAGCCGAACGTGTGCGCTTTGTCAATGGCCTGACGTAGCGCATCAACACGCGAGGTCTGGCCCACGCCACTGGCTAATAACTGTCCTTCTTTCGCCAGAACGATTGTGTTCGATTTGGTGTGTTTGCACACCTTAAGCGCAAATTCGAGGGCTCGCTGTTCGCTTTCGGTCGGCGCTTTTTCGGTTACCGTTTTGAACTGACTTGCCGTTTCGGCCAGATTGTCCTTGTCCTGTTCCAGCACGCCATTCAGAATGGTTTTGAACATGACGGTGGGCAGCGTCACCGCGTTACGTTGCAGCAGAATGCGGTTTTTCTTCGATTTCAGGATATTCAATGCGTCCGGTTCATAACCAGGCGCAATCAGAATTTCCATGAATAACTTATTCAGTTCTTCGGCGGCTGCTACGTCTACCTTTACGTTCGTAATAACTACGCCCCCGAAAGCGGAAACCGGGTCGCAGGCGAGGGCGTTCAGATACGCTTCTCTAGCGGTTTGGGCCGTTGCGATACCACAGGCGTTGGTGTGCTTGATGATAGCAAATGTCGTTTCCGAAAACTCATCAATGAGACTGACACAGGCATCGACATCTACTAAGTTGTTGTATGATAGCTCTTTGCCGTGAAGTTTCTCAAACATAGCTTCCAGGTCACCGTAGAAACTTGCCTGCTGATGCGGATTCTCGCCATAGCGCAGGTGCGCTGCTGGCAGGGTTTTAAAATCGTAAATTTCATTCGCCGAACGAACAATACTACCCGAAAAATAAGCCTGTATCGCCGTGTCATATTTCGACGTAACGGCAAAGGCTTCTCCCGCATAGTAACGACGATCTTCCAGATCGGTGGCACCGCCTTTCTCAGTCAATAGATTCACTACGTTACCGTACTGACTTCGGGAAGACACAATCAATACGTCGTTGTAATTTTTGGCAGCTGCCCGAATCAGTGAAATACCACCAATGTCGATTTTCTCGATAATGTCTTCATCCGATGCGCCCGACGCCACTGTTTCCTCGAAGGGATACAGATCGACAACAACCAGGTCGATGGGAGGAATACGGTGCCGTTCGGCCTGGGCGAGGTCTTCGGGCAGTTCGCGCCGGTACAAAATACCGCCCATCACCGCCGGATGCAGAGTTTTCACACGTCCGCCAAAAATAGATGGGTAACCCGTAAGGTCTTCAACGGCGGTTACCGGAACGCCAAGCTGTTCGATAAATGCCTGTGTTCCACCTGTTGAATAAAGTTTGACGTTCTGTTCGTGCAACAGACGTACTAATGGTTCGAGTCCGTCTTTGTAAAAAACGGAAATCAGTGCCGAAGAAATTTTAAGTGACATGAAGTCGTTAAACCGCCGGTGGGTTCTTTTTACCGATTACTGATTGAGTTTCCTGCGCTACGGCTGTACAACACAGCCGACTAGGAACGCAAAGATAACCAAAGGTCTTAACTTTGTCTGCCCGCTACGTTCAGCTGGCGATTTTCAATACGATGAGTACCTTTAAAAAATTAGCGAGCGATACCGCCCTATACGGGGTCAGCACCATTCTGGGGCGATTGCTCAACTACGCGCTTGTCCCCATTCAGACCTATGCGTTCGCCAAACCCGCTTCTATGGCCTCGAACGTCGAGTTATATAGCTGGATTGGCATATTGCTGGTTGTTTACACCCTAGGGCTCGAAACGGCTTTTTTCCGTTTCATCGCCCGCTCCAAAGACCAGCCTCAGGCCGAAAAGGACCGCATTTTCAGCCAATCGCTTAGTCTGGTCATCTGCATTAGTGTCTTATCTACGATTTTACTGTACAGTCTGGCGCATGAGATAACCATCTGGCTCAATTTCCCGGGGCAGGAACGTTTCATACGGTGGTCTGCCCTACTGGTGGCTATCGACGCCATCGTTGCGATTCCGTTTGCGAGACTTCGGGCCGAAAATCGGGCAAAGGAGTTCGTCGGCGCACGTATGACGAACATTGTAGTAGTAGTTCTTTTGAATGTCTTATTTCTTGTTTTGGCCAAAGACATCTCAGAAGGAAAATATCTAACCGGTCTTCAATCCGTTGCCCAACTGATTTACAGTCCTGAAATCGGTCCGGGCTATATTTTTCTGGCCAATCTGATCGGTAACGCACTCTATTTTGTCATTATCCGTAAAGCCTTCGCGGGTTTTAAATTCCAATTGAATCGAGAACAAACCCGTGCGCTGGTCACCTACGCGTTTCCGATCATGCTGACCAATCTCGCCAGCGTAGTGAATCTGCTCACAGACCGGATTTTTCTGCGGCACACCCTTCCGCCGGGTTTCTACCATGGATTATCGTCTGAAGATGTACTGGGCATTTACGGCAACTGTCAGAAATTATCCGTTTTTATGGCGTTGGCAATTCAGTCGTTCAAATTTGCCGCTGAACCGTTCTTTTTCTCGCAGGGCGAAGACAAAAACGCCCCGTCGCTGCTGGCGAACGTAACGAAATGGTTCATCATCGTCTGCATACTGATTTGGGTCGGCGTCAGCCTCAACCTTGACCTGCTGGGTACGCTCTTTCTCCGATCAAAAGCCTACCGCCTTGGGCTGGACGTAGTGCCTTTGCTACTGCTGGGGAATTTGTTATTGGGCGTATATTATAACATTTCGTTCTGGTTCAAGCTCAAAGACAAAACGCAGTACGGTACGTTCATTACAGTCGTTGGCACTGGCCTAACGATTGGCCTGAACGTAGCACTCATTCCAATTATGGGCTATATGGGCTGCGCCGTAGCGTTTCTGGTTTCAAGCTTCGTGATGACAGCCATGTGTTACGTATTTGGCGAGAAATTTTACCCTGTCCCGTACGATGTCCGGTCGGCTGCTACGTATATTCTGGGCGCAGGACTGCTCATCTGGGGATCTTGGCAGTTCCCAATTGAGAATCTGTGGATATCGGCACCCGTGCATCTGGGATTATTTGGGTTGTTTTCAGGTCTTGTTCTTTTGCTCGAGCGCAATAGTCTTCAGCCGCTGCTACGTCGGGTTCAACGGGGAAAACGGCGCTTACCCAACAAGACCATAGTGCCCCCAAACGAACCTTTATAAATCATTAAAATTTTAGTAGAAACTAACCATTTTTGTATAAACCGGTGTTTTTATCGGTAAATTTGGTGATGTTCTGCTAATTCTGCCACCGTAAACGAGCAGTTTCAATTCATGCATTTTCCTCTTCGCAACGGCCTATGGCCTTTATCTTTTCTCTTTCTTTTGCTGCTGGCTGGCTGCCGGGAAAAACCGCTGTTCGAACGTATCGATTCGTCTGAAACCGGCATTACGTTCAACAATACCATTACCGATAGCGACACACTCAACATCCTTAACTACCAATACATTTATAACGGTGGTGGCGTTGGCATCGGTGATTTCAACGGCGACCAGAAACCCGACGTTTTTTTCGCAGGTAATCAGGTTTCCAATAAGTTATATCTCAACGAAACTAGTTCAAGCGATTTTCATTTCAAGGACGTAACACAGGTGGCCAACGTGAGTGGGGGCGGGCATTGGTGTTCGGGTGTATCGGTGGTGGATATTAACACCGACGGAAAACTCGACATCTACGTATCGACTACGCTTCACAAAAAAGCGGCCAATCGGGCTAATCTGCTTTACGTCAATCAGGGAAACGATACCGATGGTGCTCCAAAATTTCGGGAAATGGCTGCCGAATATGGTATTGCTGACACAACATACAGCACACATTCGGCCTTTTTCGATTACGACAACGATGGCGATTTAGACCTTTTCGTACTCGTTGACCAGATCGACAATCCCCACAGCCCAACTAATCTACGTGTGCGCATCGATGACGGTACGTCGACCAACACCGACCGGCTGTATCGCAATGATTTCGATGCCAAACGAGGCCACGCTTATTTCACCGACGTAACAAAACAGGCGGGCACGATTGCCGAAGGATTTGGACTGGGCGTAAACATTTGCGACATCAATCGTGATGGCTGGAAAGACATCTACGTAACGAACGACTTTGCGACGAACGACGTGCTCTACATTAATAACCGAAACGGTACGTTCACCAATCGCGCTCGTGAGGCATTCAAGCATACCAGTTCATCGGCGATGGGCAACGACGTAGCGGATATCAATGGCGATGGGCTGGCCGATATTATCGTGATGGACATGCTGCCCGAAGACAATCTTCGAAAAAAGAGTCTGATGGGGCCAAGCAGCTATTTCGCTTACCAGGAATGGGACCGGCTCGGTTATGAACACCAGTATGCCCGGAATACGCTTCAACTCAACCAGGGTGCTCGCCTAACCGATACGTCTGGCGCTAAAGTGCCGGTTTTCAGCGAAATCAGTATGCTGGCTGGGGTGGCCGAAACCGAGTGGAGCTGGTCGCCGTTGCTGGTTGATCTCGACCACGACGGTTACCGGGATTTGCTGGTTACCAACGGCTTCCCACGCGACGTAACCGATCGCGACTTTACGACCTACTATAGTTCTGTCAATACGTATCTGACCAATACGCTTCAGAAAGACCTTACCGATAAAATTCCGCAGGTAAAGGTCAGCAATTATGCATTCCGCAATAAAGGAGATGCCCGGTCGGGTGGTCCGGCGTTTGAGAACGTAACAAACCTCTGGGGCATGTCAGAGCCTAGTTTCTCAAACGGAGCCGCTTACGCAGATTTCGACGGCGACGGCGATCTGGATTACGTTATTAACAACATTAATGACGAAGCCTTCGTCTACCGGAATAATCTGGCCGACAAAAAAACCGATAATGCGCACTTTTTACGTGTCAAATTTCAGGGAGATGGAGCCAACCCGATGGGTCTGGGAGCGAATATTGAGTTTGAATCAGCAAATGGACGTAAAGAATTTTACGAGCATACGCCCTATCGCGGTTTCCTGTCCAGCGTAGACCCAATTGCTCATTTTGGGTTAGGCAAAGAGAAAGTCATTAAAAACCTAAAAGTAACCTGGCCCAGCGGACGCGTACAGACCATTCCCAGCGTTGATGCAGACCAGACGCTGGTGCTTAAAGCGGCTGATGCCCAACCTGCTACGTCTGTCAATCAACCTAACGTAGCAGGTGCTACGTTGCTCCAGGACGTAACAAAATCCATCGGCCTGACGTATCGCCACGAAGAAACAGATATTATCGATTTCAACCTCCAAAAAACGTTGCTCCATAAATTGACGGAATACGGACCAGCGCTGGCAGTTGGCGACGTAAACGGCGATAGATTGGCGGATTTGGTCGTGGGTGGTAGCTCGAAGTATTCTACTGAACTCTTACTTCAGCAACAAAATGGGCATTTTACCCTAAAACCCTTGCCGACAAAGTTGTCCGAAGACACAGGCTTGCTGCTGTTCGACGCTGACGCCGACGGCGATCTGGATTTGTATGCGGCAAGCGGCAGTTCCGAATTTAACCCGGATCAACTGGACGAAGCTATGCGTCATCGGCTGTATACGAACGATGGAAAGGGGAATTTCACGCTGTCGATGGATGCATTGCCCAACTTTCGCGTGAATGGTTCCTGTGTGAAAGCGGCTGATTTTGATGGCGATGGCGACCTTGACGTATTCGTAGGCGGGCGAGTTGAACCCAATAAGTATCCAAAAGGTGTGCCGAGTTATTTATTCAGGAACGACAGCCAAAAAGGTCAACCTAAATTTACGGACGTAACAAAGCAGGTAGCCCCTTCTCTTGCCCAGGGTGGCCTTACCTGCGACGCGCTTTGGACTGATTACGACAACGACGGCGACCCGGATCTGCTACTTGCCAGTGAATGGGCTCCGCTGACCATGTTGAAAAACGAAAAAGGGCGCTTACAACCGTTGGATAACAGCGGATTAGCCGATAAAACAGGTTTCTGGAATTCGCTGACCCCCGGTGATTTCGACAACGACGGCGACATTGACTACCTGGCGGGCAATTTAGGTCAGAATAATCTGCTTCGTGCCACGCCCGAGCGTCCGGTACGTATGTATGCCGGTGATTTCGACAATAATGGCTTCTACGATGCCTTCCCAACCGTTTACTTCAAAAATGCGAAAGGTCAATATGAGGAGTATCCCTACTTCGGCTGGGACGATATGGTGAAGCAGATGATCGGTATCAAGCGACGATACATCAAATACGCTCTATTCGGCGAGGCTACGATCAATCAGATATTGACTGAGGAAGAACGGAATCAGGCGCTTAAGCTATCTGCCAACTACCTGACGAGCAGTTTTATTGAGAATAAAGGGCAAGGCAACTTCGAGGTTCATTCCTTGCCACTGATGGCGCAGACGGCTCCGGTGTTCGGCATGATTGCGCAGGATGTAGATGGCGATGGGAATCTGGATGCAATACTGGTCGGAAACGATCACGGCAGCGATATGGTAGCGGGTCGGATGGATGCTTTCAATGGTTTGGTCCTGAAAGGCGACGGTAAAGGCCATTTTACACCCCTGACGATGGCTCAAACGGGTTTTTATGTTCCTGGAAATGCCAAAGCAGCGGTTACGTTCCCCGATGCACAAGGCCACTTCCGGCTGGCCATTTCCGAAAACCGGGGGCCACTACGTGTCTTTGCTCTGCAACAGCCACAGACATTTTCGCCGGTCGATACACGTACCACTACGGTCAATATTCAACTCAAAAATGGCGGCAAACGACGGCAGGAGATTCCGTTTGGTACGTCGTTCTATGGGCAGTCCGCTCATGGCGTGTGGCTCTCACCGGGTGAGCAGATTGTGAAGTAATTTTGTCATGCTGAGGCACGAAGCATCTTAAAGCATCCTTACTAGAGTGTTAGGAAACCTTAAGATCCTTCCTGCCGCACCGACGGACCGGTCAGGATGACAAAAATCTCCATTATTCATGCTACTCAATAAGGTCGCTCCCTAAGGTTGGGGGTGGATACCGTAGCACTTAGGCTTCGAACCGCCGACGTAATAAAGAAGCCTGTTGCCTTAGGGCCGCTGGTGTTTGCATTGAGGATATTCGTCGGTACGTTGGCGGGGGGCGTAGCAAACAATCCGCCGTTGGTAACCTGACCACGTAGCAGATTCCAGAAACGGAAAGCATCAGCCGATACCGAGTGTAATTCAATCTTTACATTCTCATTCTGCTTATATAAGCTGTCAGGATTCACAGATAAGCGAATCGGCGCAATAAATAACAGTCCGTCTGTAACCTGACTCGCTCCTTCAAACGCACCATCCTCCGACAGAATGATGTTACGTGCTTTATTCTGCAACACGCCATTTCGAAAAAAGCGAACCCGGTAGTAATCAGTTGCGCCGGCCAGATCAGTGGAGTAAAACTCAGCCCGATAACCCTCCGTCGTTGAAATTGGATTGATCTTTCGTTTCACAAAAACAAGCGAATCAACGGGCGGTACACGGTTCAGCTTCGACGTAGCACGGTACGTTTCCCCACGAAAAACAATCGTCAGCTGATACGTTCTTCCGACACGTCCCAGCGTATCTTTGCCCGTTGGCTGCCAGACGTAGTAACCGTCATTGTCAGGATCGAGAAAACGGTACGTCTTACCAGCATCGTCCGAAACGGTTACTGTTGCGCTGGTAGCAGCTGGTGGCGTACTGCTGTCGAAATAGCCTGCTGTCTGGGTTAAGCGAATGGTTTGCTCACCCGGCTGGTCGGTTATCAATCCATCGACTGATAGTTCTGACGGGCCGGTATCGAGTTTAGCGTCGATGACCGTCGTGCAGCGGCTGAACAGCAACGTAGCGGCAGACACGTAGCAGGCAAAAGCAAATCGTTTCATGGTTGTAAGATGGCCGATGCCTTAAAATTTAAAGTTATACGTAACAGACGGAATGATGGTCGCGAAAACCGAATAACGTATCGCTTCGGTTACGCGCGGGTTGTCGGCATTGGGTTGGAAATACACGGAAAACGGATTTTTGCGGGCATAAGCGTTATATACCGAAAATACCCAGTTGTCTTCTTTCTTTTTACCCGGCCGTTTGCGTCCCTGTAACGTAGCGGCCAAATCGAGCCGGTGATACGCCGGAATCCGGTAATTATTTCGCGCATTTTCATAGTTGTGAGGCACCACAAAA
The DNA here is from genome assembly GCF_014699005.1 of Spirosoma profusum. Classification (GTDB taxonomy): domain Bacteria; phylum Bacteroidota; class Bacteroidia; order Cytophagales; family Spirosomataceae; genus Spirosoma; species Spirosoma profusum. The sequence continues at coordinate 91,318 of NZ_JACWZY010000003.1, read as the reverse complement.
TCCCCAAATTCGAAACGATTCGTTGGGAACGTAGCGGGCGTGCCACTCGCCAGCGTGAACGTAGCGGAAAAACTCCAGCGTTTGGCATTGGGTGGATCAAAGAGCAGCACCGACGTAAGGGTGTGTCGTTTATCGAAACGCGTTGGATACCAGTCGCCGTTGTTAATACCCGCCACTTGCCTTTCGGTTTTGGCCAGCGTATAACTAATCCAGCCGTTCACGACGCCGGTGTTACGTTTGATGAAGAATTCGGCTCCGTAAGCGCGGCCTTTTCCCTTCAGCAAATCACCTTCGAGGTATTTATTCAGAATCAGGCTGGCGCCGTCGATGTAATCAATCTGGTTCTGCAACCATTTGTAATACACCTCTACCGATGCCTCGAATTCCTGTCCATTTTTACCGAAATTTTTGAAATAACCGGCGGCAATCTGGTCGCCAATCTGGGGAGCAATGTTATTGGTGGATGGTGTCCAGATATCCAGTGGCGTTGAGGCCGACGTATTCGAAATCAGGTGAATGTATTGCGCCAGTCGGTTGTAGCTGAGCTTAAGCGACGTATTGCCGTTCAACTCGTATTTGGCCGAAAAGCGCGGTTCCCAGTTTCCGTATGTTTTTATGGTCTTATTTCCCTTGTACGACAACGTAGTAATTACTTCACGCCGTTGACCAAACGGTACGTCGGTTTGAAAGACATAGGCTTCACCGGGCCCAACGTAGTTGAACAGCGAGTAGCGCAGGCCGTACTGAAGCTGGAGTTTGGGCGTTAGCTGCTGTTCGTTACCAACGTAGAGCGCGTTTTCGAGCGCATATTTGCTCTCAAGTCCGAACGTACGAACGCTTCCTCCGCTCGCAGCCGTAGCCATTCCCGGCTGAAAATCATGATAAATCGACTGTCCACCGAACGTAATGGTATTTTTTCCCAAAAACAGCGAAAAGTCAGGTTTCAGGCTATAATCAACTATGCGTGAGTCGGTTTTGAAGAAATCATTCGGGCGTTTGCCTTTCAGATCCGTGTTGAGCGAATAATCATAATTGCTGTAATAAGCAGTGGTATTGAGGAACAACCGGTCGCTGAATACATGATTCCAGCGGGCTGATAACGTAGTGTTTCCCCAGTTGAAACCGAAATCAGAACCAAATACATCGCGTCCCAGATAACCCGACAGAAACACGGTATTTTTATCATTGATGCGATAATTCCCTTTAGCGGTCAGGTCGTAGAAGTAAAATTTAGCGCCTTTCAGATCACTGTTCAGGAAAGGCTGAGCCAGAATATCGGCGTAAGAGCGACGACCCGCGACGATGAACGAACCTTTGCCTTTGAACAACGGTCGTTCGTAGGATAATCGACTAAATATCAGACCAATACCTCCATTCAATTCTGGCTTTTTTGCGTTTCCTTCTTTCAGTCGAACGTCCAGAATCGACGCGATACGTCCGCCGTAGTTAGAGGGAATCCCGCCTTTGATGAGCTTTACGTCCTTCACCGCATCGGGATTGAACACCGAGAAGAATCCGAACAGGTGTGATGAATTGTAGACCGGCGCTTCATCGAGCAAGACCAGATTCTGATCGATACTGCCCCCACGCACGTTGAAACCGGTTGCCCCCTCTCCTACCGTCGACACGCCCGGCAGCAACTGAATGCTACGTATCACATCGACTTCGCCCAGCAGCGCCGGAATTCGTTGCAGCGTTTTCACGTCAATCCTGTTGACGCTCATTTCGATATTTTTGACGTTATCGTCCTCGCGTTTGGTCGAGACGATCACTTCCTGAAGATCTTTCCCTTCCTGTTCCAGTTCGAGATCAAGTCGAACGTTTTTATCCGAGAGAGCTACGGTTTTGGTTTGTTTGGCGTAACCAACGTAGCTGATTACCAGACTATACGTACCGGGCTGCAACGTAACGCCGTAAAATCCGTAATTATTAGTTACAGCTCCAGTACCCGTTTCTTTCACGTAAACCGATACGCCAATTAGCCCTTCTCCGTTGGCAGCATCCTTTATATAGCCGCTGACAGTTAGCGCAGCCGTACGATTACTATTAGTTTGATACGTGTCGAGCGTATTGGTGTTCTGTCCATTTTGTGCCTTGCCAGTCGATACGACCAATAAAGAGACGAACGTACAGACTATCCAAAATTGGATATCATTTTTCATTGCGTTGTCAGGAGGGACTTAAACAGGTTGTTGATTAAGACAACGCAAAGGTAGCTCCCCCCTAGTCAACTTATCCAAAAATTAGACGAACCCACTAATTTCTGGGCTGAATGGCACCCTTTCTAGGACAAAACCAATGCTACGTTTAGTAAGCAGAGGTATTATGTTACTGCGCCCGAATGACTGAAATCAGTTTCTGAAGTTCTTTAAATCGCTTTTCGTCAGGAGTTGGCTTAGTGATGGGGAGCTTTTTGAGTTCGCTGATGACGATTTGCCCGACCAACAATCGCATATTTTTTTTGTCGTCGGCGGGGATAACGTACCAGGGCGCGTGGTCCGTAGCCGTTTCGTTGATGCAGTCTTCATAAGCTTTCTGGTAATCGTCAAAGAAATCGCGCTCTTTTACGTCGCCTTCCTCAAATTTCCAGTTCTTTTCGGGGTCCTCGATACGTTCAATGAGTCGCTCAGCCTGTTCTTCTTTCGATACGTGGAGGTAGAATTTAATGGTTGGAAATCCATTGTGATACAGGAATTTTTCCATCTCACAAATGGCTCTGTATCGCTGTTTAAAGAGCTTATCGAGGTCGTCGGTGGTTTTTTCGGGTAATCGCTGACTTTGCGTCAGAATTTCAGGGTGAACTTTCACGACGAGTACTTCTTCGTAATACGACCGGTTGAAAATACCAATGGTTCCTCGCTCAGGTAATTCGCGCCAGCTGCGCCACAGAAAATCGTGATCGAGCTCCTGTTCTGTAGGGCGCTTGAACGAGTATACCCGCACACCCGCCGGGTTCGTACCAGTAAAAACGTGCTGAATGGTACCATCCTTACCGGCTGCATCAAGCGCCTGAAAAACAGTCAACAGACCGTAACGATTGTTTGCATACATCCGCTCCTGCCACTTGTCGATTTCGGCCGCCTGCTGACGTAGTATGGCTTCGTAATGCTCATCATCTTCGTAGACATCGTCAATTTTGGTGGGCGTTTTTTTTAGTTTTAACGAATTCGTTCCATCGTAACGGAACTGGTCAATATTGATGTTCTTCACAGGCAAGGGCGTAAACTTTACGCAGCTTAGTTATGTTATCGGTTTGGACTTACAACCACAAACCTAAGGAATGGTTGCACGAATGCCTCGCTTCAAAACAACTATGTTGCTATTCTCTCTGTTACTGGGCATGAGTCTGGTCGGAGAAGCGCAAAACCAAACAAAAACCAAATCAGGTTCTATGACGACAAATCAATCGGCTCATCTGGAAAAAGCTACGTTCGGAACGGGCTGTTTCTGGTGTACGGAAGCCGTGTATGAATCGCTTGACGGCGTGGCATCGGCCGTATCGGGTTATGAAGGCGGTCAAAAAACTGACCCTACGTATAAAGAAGTCTGCACTGGCACAACGGGCCATGCCGAATGTGTAGAGGTAACCTACGATCCGTCTAAAATCACGTATGCTGAATTGCTGGAGGCTTTTTTCCGTAGCCACGACCCTACTACGTTAAATCGGCAGGGAAACGACGTGGGCACGCAGTATCGCTCAGTGATTTTCTACCACAATGATGAGCAGAAACAACTGGCTGAAACGGCGAAAGCTGAACTGAACAAATCGGGCGCTTACAGCAACTCAATCGTTACGCAGATTGCACCCGCTACTACGTTCTACGAAGCGGAAGATTATCACCAGAATTATTTTGCCAATAACCCCAACCAAGGGTATTGTGCTTTTGTGGTAGCGCCCAAACTGGATAAGTTCAGAAAGGTATTCAAAGAGAAATTGAAGCCTGAACTCAAGTCGGTAGCAAACCACTAAGAAAATACGCTAAGCCCCTGAAAATGGGGCTTTTTCATTGTTTATCATTACAGCTAGTAGCGGTTTGTTATTGGGTTATTTAGTAAGTTTTTGTCCCTCATCAGGAATACGCTTGAGATACAAGCGTATTCCTGATGAGGGACAAATGAAAGTCACCCTGCGCGAAAAGCCGATTGGCAGCGGGCGTAAAAGTCTTTACCTGGATTTTTACCCGCCTATCTCCCATCCTGAAACAGGCAAGCCCACCCACCGGGAGTTTCTAGGGCTGTATGTCTATGACAAACCTCGGCTCGATCTGGAGCGCAGGCACAACAAAGAAACCTGCCTTTTGGGTGAGAACATCTGCGCCAAGCGACAGCTATCGATTCAGAGCGGACACTATGGTTTTTTGAAAAAGACCGCTACGAATCTTGATTTTCTAGCCTTGTTCAAAACTCAGGTCCAGCAGGAAAAGCAGAAGCGTAGTCTGGGGAGCCGCAACAACTGGATGAGTGTTTACCAGCATCTGGAGCATTTCAGCGGAGGTAAACTACTGGCGGGCGATGTGACAGAAGATTTTTATAAGCAGTTTCGGCAATACCTCACGACCGCCAAGACGCTCAATACCAACCGAACTGTAAACACCGCCCTTTCGCATAACTCAGCAGCTGGCTACTTTACGGTTTGACGATTAATCATCCTGCCTATACGCAGAGTAGAGTCTAACCGATCGTTCACTCAGAAGTACCGATGATTAAGTTTCAATCGGACATAGCCGATTGGCAGCTTACGTTTGTCTAGCTCCCCATCGAGTATTTTAGACTCACTACCTGAGCCTTTACGTATGAAACTATCCTATCTGCTGTCATTCCTGATCCTGATGCCGACTGTACTGTTGGCTCAAAACTATGTGGTTAACACTGGCAACTCCTCTACGCCAGGATACGGAAATATACTGATCGGCCCTTCGGCGGGTAATCTAATGATGACAGGTGGCCATAATGTTATACTGGGCACTAATGCAGGTAGTACTAACAGCACAGGCGCCGATAATGTCATGCTCGGAGCCAGTGCAGGCTTTCGTAATACGACGGGTTCTGATAACTGCTTTATGGGCTATCAAGCGGGTTTCAGTAACACTACTGGTAGATACAATACCTTTATGGGTAGCGATGCAGGGAGTGATAATACAACAGGTGAATATAACACAATCTTAGGGTACAGATCAGGATTTAATAATACGACCGGATCGAACAACGTCTTCGTTGGTCAGCAAGCAGGCAAGGCTAACACTACCGGCATCGCCAACTTATTCATGGGCTCCTTTGCGGGCGCCAGCAGCAACGGCTCCTACAACCTGTTCATCGGCAACTCGTCGGGCCAGCAAACGACCTCAGGCGGAGGCAACACCTTCATCGGCAATGGCTCGGGCTATGGCAATACCACTGGGCAGAACAATACCTATATTGGCAATGGGGCTGGCTTCACCGGCAATGGGCCGGGTCAGAGCAACACCTTCATTGGCCAGAATGCAGGGGTGACATCGGGGGCCGTGGTGAATAATTCAACCGCCATCGGGGCGGGTGCTCAGGTATCGGCGGACAATTCGATTGTGTTGGGTGCTCCCAATCCACTGTGGAAAGTGGGCATCGGCAACACCGCCCCCAACAATAAACTGGAGATTACGCACGGCACGCCTGGCCAGTCGGGTTTACGCTTCACCAACCTGACCTCCATTTATCAGGCCAGCGTCACCAACCAGACTCGCTTTTTAACAGTCAACTCGGCTGGTGATGTTATTTTAGGGAGCATAAACGGCTCCACTCGGGAAGGAGTCAGTGAGACGCTCTGGCAACGCAAAGGCTCCTTTCTGCAAAGCACCCAGAACGATGCGGTCATTATTGGTGAAGGAATAAGTAAGACCCCAGCGGATTACAACCTGTTTGTCAGCAAGGGAATATTGACGGAGAAAGTCAAGGTAGCCATTAAGAATACTTCAGATTGGAGTGATAAGGTATTTGATGACTCGTATACACTCAAGACCCTGTCTGAGGTAGAAAAGTACATTCAGTCTAATAAACACCTGCCCGGCGTCCCCTCGGCGAAGGAGGTAGTTGAGAAGGGGGTTGATGTTGCCAAAATGGATGCCAAGTTGCTGGAGAAAATTGAAGAATTGACCCTGTACAGTATTGAGCAGGAAAAGACAATCAAGCTGCAGCAGGCCCAGATTGATGAGCTTAAAGCCCTCATGAGACAGGTTTTGGAGAAGAGGTAACAATAAAATTTATTCAAGGATTCAAGAGGTGTAACAAATCGTTACACCCCTTCTTTTTGGCTGTTCCTATTCAGAGAGACTTAATTTTCTTCATTTTTTACCTGCCAGAAGCCCTTTTGGGACAATCCTTATAGCCTTTGGGAGGATTTTTATAGCCCATAGCTAATACCTCACTTACTTTTAGGCACACGATCACGCACCCAATGCTCATATCACGCCCGTTCAATAAGGGCCACTCGGTCTAAGGCCTCTGGCGCTGCTGGTACTATACATTTGGTAGGTACTTACTTTTATCTGCTGTAAATCCTGACTATTGCATGAAAACACGTTTAACCAACAGTCTTCTCTTGGTGGGTTGGCTATGGATAGCCATCAGCCCCAATTCACTGGCACAGTGCCCGGCAACAGTCAATTCCATGTCCAGTCTTACCCTGTGCAACGGTGCAGTCAGCGGAGCCATTTCCTTCAGTGGCTCCGCTACTAATTACTCTTGGACAAATTCGAATCCTTCAATTGGAACGGGTTAAACTGGACATAGACAGTGAGCCAGGTGTGCTTCTGTTGCAGGTGAGTACCGCTGATCAACGGCAGGTGGTTCGGGTTGTCAAACCGTAAGACCTTTTTAATCAGATAGAATTGGCGTTTCAGTTCAACTAATCAAACTAGGCTTTTTAGTTTTCCATGCAACATATTTATAGCCAGATAAGCAACTTCACTTTTGCTTGTCTCTCCTCTTTGTTCATCCTTTTTGGCAATGCTACTCAGATTTATGCCCAAGCTCAGGTCGAAACAGCTCGACAATACATAGCCGCTAACATTCAGCGCCAGAAGCTGGCTCCTGCTGATATTGATGGCTTAACCCTGTCTAGTGCTTATCTGTCACCAACTACTGGCTGGTATCATATCTATTTCAATCAGACGTATCAGAATGTTGAGGTTTACAACCGGATGATGAACGTAGTCCTATCGAATGATCAGGTAGCCTACATGAATCATAACTTCATCTCCAGTATTGAGAGGTTTGCGGAAACTGGCGCTAAATTATATACCATTACGCCCCTGACAGCCCTACAAAAAGCCATGGCCGATGTAGGTATAAAGACAACCAACCTGGCTCCAATTCAGGAACTAAGCGCCACTAAACTTATCGATGGCACCTTAAGTCGGGTGGTGTACTTTCTGCCCGAATTATCCAGCGAAAAGATCGACGTGAAGCTCTACTGGCTGCCGGTGGAGAAAATCAGCAAAGAAGAGTCCAGAGTGGCGAAACTGGCTTTGAGCTGGGATGTGCGCTTTCGGACTAAGGATGGCAAGAACAGTTGGAATATTCACATCGATGCTACGTCTGGAGAGGTGCTTCAGAAGGTGGATGACGTGATCCACTGTAGCTTTGGTACACCTAATCACTTGCAGGCTCCGCATGCGTGCAAAGGCGCGAGTCAGACCAGCGATGTCCAGTATTTTGGGCTCAAAAAAGCATCCAACGCGTTTACACCCAATGGTTATACGGTGTTTGATTATCCGGTAGAGAGTCCTTCGTTTGGATCACGTACTGAATCAGTTAACCCCTATACGAAGTTTGCCCCAAGTGGAACGGGGCCTGGCCTCACCAATGGCTGGCACAACGATGGAGTGACCAGTTATTCCATCACGAGGGGCAATAATGTGTGGGCTCAGGAAGATGTCAATCGTGATAACGAAACAGGGGCAAGTCCTTCGTCAGCTACACTTGACTTCAATTACCCCTATACCGCTGGCCCCAATACCGCAGCGGGTAACCAGAATGCGGCCATCACCAATCTGTTTTACTGGAACAACCTGATCCATGATGTTTTGTGGAAGTATGGCTTTGATGAGCCGAGTGGCAACTTCCAGACCAACAACATGGGACGTGGAGGAATAGGTAACGATTTTGTGTATGCTGATGCACAGGATGGCGGTGGAAGCAACAACGCTACCTTCGACACACAACCAGATGGTGTCAATGGCCGTATGCAGATGTTTCTATGGACGTCGGCTAATCAGCCGGATGGCGACTTCGACAATGGGATTATCTCCCACGAGTATGGTCATGGCTGGTCGATTCGTTTAGCGGGGGGACCCGCTACTACGTCCTGCCTGAATAATACTGAGCAGGGTGGAGAAGGCTGGAGTGATTACCTGGCCCTGATGCTGACCACCAACTGGGGTTCCCTGAGCCCTACACTGGCCAGTGCCAATATTCCCCGAGGTATTGGTACGTATGCGATTGGGGAACCAACGACCGGACTTGGCATTCGTCCCTACCACTATTCCTATGACATGACCAATGTCAACGGAGCCGTTACGTATGGAAAAGTAAACGATGCCCATGCAACGACGTTCCCCCGGCCTCACGGTATTGGTTCCATCTGGGCAACCATGCTCTGGGACATGACCTGGGCAATTATCATGCAGGATAATTATATCGAACCCAATATTTATACTACTCCCAGCAGTGTATCGGCTATGAGGGGTAACGTAGCGGCTCTGAAGCTGGTCAATGAAGGGTTACGGTTGCAGCCTTGTAGTCCGAGTTTTGTGCAGGCCCGGGATGCGATTTTGCAGGCGGATCGAATGCTGTTTGGAGGGCGGTATCAGTGTGCGATAGGACAGGCATTTGCCCGTCGTGGGTTAGGCGGCAATGCGTCTACGGGTGCTTCTTCGAATGATCGTGTCGTTACGGAAGACTTTAGCCCCATCAATGGGTTTGGACTCACATCGTCAATCACAGCGACGAGCTGTTCAGGGACTTTATTTAGCTATACGGCTACGTCAAACTCCACCGCTACGTCATCTTTTCGGTGGAATCGGCCAGTAGTAGCCGGGATCAGTAATCCGGGCGCAACAGCCGACGTAGCGCTTATTAACGAAACGCTGGTGAACACGACGACTTCCCCCATTACCGTTCCATATTCGTTCACCGTTTCTACTTCTTCAGCCCCCTGCAGTGGTTCGCCCGCATCTGATACGCAAGTGATTAATGTGGTCGTTAATCCGGCGCTAACCCCGACCGTTGGCTCCTATTCAATTTGCCAAAATGCATCGGTTCCGGCTGGCGAAGGGCTTGTGGCGCCTACAATTATGGTCAATACATTTAGCGGTGAACTAACAAGCGGTTCACCGACGTATGTACGTAATGCTGACGGAGATAACAGGACGGTTTATACATCCGGTGGAAGAACGGTATACTACCAGTCGTTCTCCTTTACCGCTCCTACCAGTGGTACGCAAACCTTTGAAATTATTTCCTCTAGCTTAATTGATGAAGATCCCTTTTTATCGCTCTACCAAACAGCCTTCGATCCGGCTAGCCCCGCCACAAACTTTTTGCATAGTGATGACGACAGTGGCGAGGGGAGATTTTCCAGATTTACCCATAATCTTACTGCTGGCACAACCTATATCGTTGTAGTAGCCAGCTTTGAAACGGGTATAACCGGAGGGTTTACGTTCCGACTAAGTCTGCCAATCTTTCTAAATTCACCCAATTGGTATGCTACGTCTTCGGGTGGATCGCCCATAACCAGTGGTAACGTTTTTAATCCGGTAGGGCATGCTGGCTCTGACATTCCCAACACAGCAACGCCTGGCACCACTGTTTTCTATGTGTCCACCCCTAGTTTAGATGCATGCCGCACCGCCACTACGTTCACGATCCTGAATAATGCAGCGCCAACTCCTTCAGGCAACACAACGATAATAGCGGGGAACACGGTTTCACTCACGGCCACCGGCTGTTCGGACGCCGGATCGGTTCTGAGATGGTATCAAACCAGTAATAACGTAGAGGTGAGCATGCCGGTTTCGCCTACCATTACAACCCAATACTACGTTCGCTGCCAGCAGGGTCCAGGTGCAGGAGGGTGTTTGAGTGCGCCCAGTGCGAACGTAACGGTAACGGTAACAGCAGCCATTACTCAACAACCGCCCAGTAGTAGCGCGGTTTGCGTAGGGGCGACGGTCACGGCTAGCGTTTCGGTGAGTGGCACTAATCCCACCTACCAGTGGTATAAAGACGGGACTTCGTTAGGCGTTGCTCAGCAAAGTGCCACCCTTACATTGCCCAACGTAACAACGGCTCAGGCGGGCAGCTATTCTGTGGTGATCACCAGTAACGCGAGCTCGGTCACGTCTACCGTCTTTAGTCTCACCGTCAATGCGCTCCCTACCGCCAGCCTCATGGCCAGTGGCACCCTTACCTGCGCGCAGACCAGCGTTACGTTAACAGCAGGAGGAGGCTCCAGTTTCGTTTTCAGTGGTCCGGGAGTAGTAGGCCAGAATGCTACGTCCGGAACTGCCCTGGTAAATGCCTCAGGCACCTACTCGGTGACCGTCACTACATCAGGAGGATGCACCAGCAGTACTACGGTGGCTGTGGGACAAAATACCAGCTCGCCCCTGGTGAGTATCTCACCATCGAGCACTACGTTAACGTGTACTACGTCCTCGGTGAGCTTATCGGCAATAGGCAGTGGTACGTACCGATGGAATACGGGGGTCATCACGCCAATCATTAGCGTCACCACTGCTGATACGTATTCGGTTACCTTAACTGGTATAAATGGATGCACCAGCACTGCCAGCTCAACCATCAGTCAGGATCAGAATGCACCTTCTCTCAGTATCAGTCCCGCCAGTGCTACGTTAAACTGCGCTAGTCGGGTGGGTAGTCTTTCAGCTATAGGGGCTGGGTCAGTACGTTGGAATACAGGTGCCACTACGTCCAGTATATCGGTGAGTGTGGCCGGGACGTACTCCGTTACGTTAACAGGGGGTAATGGATGTTCTACCACAGCCAGTGCCAGTGTGAGTTACCAGAACTGTGGGCCTACTTTGGTGACTGTCATTCCACCCCAATCGGCTACCATAGGCGATATGTTCACTTATACCATTCCGGCCACAACCTTTACCGATCCTGAAACCCCCAACAGCCTTACCCTGGTGGTGAGTGGACTACCAGCTGGTTTGAGCTTCGTTTCGCCCAACACCATTACGGGTACGCCTTCTACAACAGTAGGCTCACCCTTTAGTGTGACGGTAACGGCTATAGACCCCGGAGGCTTGTCGGCCAGTACCAGCTTTAGTCTGACGGTGCAGCCCCGCAGCTTTGCCATCACTGGGGTGACCATGCTGGACTGTAATCACATCAGCTATTACGAGCGACGCATCAACTTCACGGTCAGTTTTGAAGCCACCAATGGCCAACCCATTAGTCTCTCGGCGGTCAATGAGGCCAGGACTGTCGCCATCCATGAGCCCTATCAGTTGAACCTGTTCACCGACAATCCGGTGATTGTCTTCAAGGCTCGTCAGCAGGGTACTCCTGGTGAAGCTACTTTTAGCTATAACTGGCTGGCTTTTTGTGCCAACGGCAATCCCAGGGTAGAAAATGCAATCCCTCCTCAGTCAGCGACGGTAGGCCAGGCGTTTAGCTATACTATCCCGGCCACTACGTTCACCGATGCCGAGACAGCGAGTAGTCTTACACTTTCGGTGGTGGGTCTACCAGCGGGATTAAGTTTTGTGGCCCCAGCTACCATCGCCGGTATCGTGTCGGCTTCGGCCAGTGCGTTCTATAGTGTGACGGTGACGGCTAGCGATCCGGCAGGTGGGTCGGTCTCGACGATTCTACCCTTGGGTGTAGTGAGTCCAGGTGGCTGCGGGAGTATGTTCACCCTGAAAGCAGGTGACTGGAATGACCCTGCCGTTTGGTCGTGTGGGCGTTTGCCCTTGCTCACCGATGCAGTAACGCTCAATCATGCCGTGAGCTTGCCGTCTACTTATCAGGGTCAGGCACTGCGGGTGATTTATAATGCAACAGGACGGTTGATCTTTGGCTCAATTAGTCGGCTAAGGCTGGGCGGGAATTAATCCCTAAGATATGTGTACTGTAGAGACACAAAGTGAAACCTATTCTTTGAAGCCCTACAGTACACAGCCAACCTATACTGGCTCATGAAACCTTAGCTCAATGCTAACACCGATACCAGTGCCTGCTTTAATTATGAAATCAACACCCCACTTAAAGCCCCACCTCCCCGATAGTCAGCCCCAGGTAAGCTGGCTGCTTGCCGAAGGCAATTATACCCATCTATATTTTCACAACGGCAGTCAGTACCTGTCGGCTATCACCCTATGTAAAGTCTGCCAACGCCATCTCTATCTTCTGCGGCTAAGCAAGCAACTAGAGGTTGACCCTATCCTGATCGTAGGCTGGCAGCGGCCCGCTGCTAAACAGCTGGTGGTGCTTTTGGAAGGCTGTGGAAGTTAGACAGCTATTGCGCCAGCTTCAAGTCTATTAGCTTCGGGGTTATATACGTGATTATCCCACTTGAGCTTTATAACGCGGTTTAATGCGTTATGGGCTCAACCCTGGAAGTCGTAAAGTATTAACCAGATCGCGTCTCTGCGAGGCTATTTTTGCGTCTATGTAGTACCTTGTAAGATAGCTTGATGAAGACTCAGGCAGTTGTGAACAACTGCTAGTAGTGGCCTTTCCTGTTCTTCTTGTTGAGTGATGCCTGAATAAGGACCCAAGCTTTACGCTTTAGCTCCTGGTGCAGTTCTTTGTCTTTAGGAACAAAAGTCGTGCTGCGATCACTCGTAGTGAATTCCCAGTAGTTACTATCGGAGGTGTCGGGAATGGCGGTGTAAGTTGGTTCGTTCATTGTCCAAAGGTACGGGTTATTTTACTGGTCAGCTTATACTATATTTTACTATAATATTCGGCGACTTCGCACCCGTTCTCTTTTATGGAGATCGCCGGTAGGTGTTGAGGGAGTGTGATTTACGAATTTATGGACAATGCTTTCTCAGTTCGTTTCTGAGCCGCCAGCTTTTTCTGGCGATCCACCTTAATAGGATTACCAAAAAGGTAAAACCACTTCTGTCGCCAACTTTTGGCAATTTTCACATCTTCTAGTATAGCACGCACCTACCTCGTGGAAATTGATTACTAGCGGATTAGCCTTTTGATCAATATTCGTTGTCAAGCCGTAAATGGGTGGCTCCTCTTCCGGCTGATAGGTACCAAACAGACGGTCCCAAAAAATGAACGTAGCACCAAAGTTTTAATCAATGTACTTGGGTTGGGAGCCATAATGGACCCGGTGGTTGGATGGGGTGGTAAAGACAAACTCAATCCAGGCTGGTAATCGGCGGATATTTTCGGTGTGCACCCAGAACTGAAACAGAACCGCCAGTTGATTAGTCGTAAAAAAATGATTGGATGAAAGCCCAGCAAAGCTACCGGCAGAAAAAAAATTACCTTTAGATTCTGTATCCAGCTCAGGCGGAAAGAAACTGTCAGATTGTAGTGTTGCACCACACGAGTCGCTCACCAAAAACGGGACTCATGGGATATCCGGTGAGCCCAGTAGCTACACAAATCCAAAAGTAAGTAACAGGGAAGCAGGCTCCACCAGGAAAAGTGCAGCCAAGAGGCTAATGGCCATGCTTAATTGAAAAGAACATTGACCACCTGAGCCCGCTAGCCTATCGCCTGGTCAACCTGGAAGTGATACCCTCATTAGCGGTATAGAGGAACATGACGTTTTCCAGATCGATCAGAACAGGATAGCTGTTCGGGGCAGCCTTGTTTTTAATCACCGTTGAATAGAAACAGGGCCACTTGATCAGTACTCGGATAAAACAAATTTCACTTGTCCCTAGGCCCTCCAGCCTCCTCAGGAAATAAGCTTTGCAGATAGCCCTTCGCCTCCTCATAGGCCCGTACCATATGCCTATAAAAGAAAATTCGATTACGGTCCACAAAAAAGGCTAATTCATCTTCATGATCACAGGTAAAAAACAAGCCATTGGCGAAGTAGCCTACCCCCGCTCCATAAAAGTGATTGATGTGAGGGGTAATAATTTTCTCCTCCTTTGAGCTAGCCATTTCTGCGTTTTTATCGAAGTCATGGACGGATTGACTCATGTTGTGAATCAGACTGGTTATGTCTTCGATTCGGCCGTTAGTACCCACCTCATCCAAAAACTCAATCCGTTTACCGGTCAGCTCAGACTGATGGAGCAATTCATTTTCCAGCCGGATCAGTTCGATAAACAGCGATTGGGTTAAGGTGGAGAAACTTGCCTGCCGTTTAAAACAGGCATTGTGGAGGTATTGCTCGATTTTGTTCAGGTTTGAACTTAACTGACTTTTCGTCCAAAGTTGGATTGAAGGGTTCATCTTACTGGGCATGTTGGCTATGGTTAACTAAGTAAATAGCCTAGCCTGTAGTAGATCAACTCATTTGAGTGACAAACGCTTTTTTATAATTCCAACCCTAGCAGCGGACAAACTAGAACATTACTCAGTGTAATCTGTTATCTACTCGCACAGAATCAAATAGAATCAAAAAAATGCCCCCTTGAGGCAGTTTTTTTTGCTTAAGACAAACGATGATGGCCGCCCTTGTGAGCGCAAGCAATTATGCATCTTAAAATAAAATATTTATACTTTTTTAATATTTCTCATTAAAGAATAACAGGCAATTTAGAATTTATATAAAGATACTATGTTGGGGCATTAAACTATAGGCTGTAAATTCATATCAAGCTAAAACATTAATTGTCAGATTATTGTAACTATTTCCACAAACTCCTTGTTTCCTATATATCCTACCTCTAATGGAGGATATTGTTATGAAATTACAGTTAAGCACTTTTGTATTATTTTTAGTAGCAGCCGCTTTAGATTCGACACCCTCTTTAGCTCAAACTAATAGCATTCAGCCACAAAGTGAACTAGAAGCTAGCCGGGAGGCCAACCAGTTAAGTGAAGAAGTACGAAGAAGTGAACTTCACACCAGCGAGGTGCAGAAAGGTAAAAATCACTCTGCAGATGCCATGCATTGGAATTTTATTAGCGTAAGCCAGCCCATAGCTGCTGATAATAAGAAATCATCAGCCCAAAAAGAGTTATCTGCTACCAAAACTAGTGCTTATGAGCAAGTCAATAAGTCAGTTAAGGCCGAAGAGAAACCTATTTATAACTGATTGTAGGGAACAACTGTTAGAGACATCGTAGAGTGGTTTCTCTCATATACTCAATCCCGTTAATTAGCCACATCTTGCCAGGTGTGGCTTTTTCTATGTCCAAATATAAGGATAATAACTGCACTAGAGCAATATCTAATAATAGTCTATATTGCTCTGTATGTATTTATACTTATATTTGACTAAAGCAATATACAACTATGGCAGACAGTGAAGTAAAAGCCCGGACATTTCGTTTCCCTAAGACCACCAGTGATCAAATAAAAGAGATTGGGACGCTCTTGAGCAAGAATGATACTGAAGTAATTATAAGGGCGGTAGAGTATCTATATGATAACCGTAAAGCGGTGCAGAGAGCGATTTCCAGAATCGTATAAAAGGGCTCAAATAAGAAATTATCATTGAGATAGGATATGCTAAGCTAGCGCATACCCTTTTATGAAATATTTATATTGCTACATATTGCTTCATATGTATAAACCTAATATACTTGCTTAACAATAAGGAGAAATATAAGAAAGCCGTATAGTACCAGCAATGTTGCCCGGTCGAACTAAGCCCCCTTTAACACAGTAAACTCCCTCACAATCGCCCTAGGAAAGCACGTGAGGGGCCCAAGTATCAACCATTTTAATTTTCATTAAAACGATGACCGCACAAAGTTACGGGGAAGGGGTAGACCATGCACCCACCCAGCACAAATGGCTCAAACACCGAGCCCAACGGCGAAACCACGCCACATACGGCAACCTTGGCCGATCAGCCAACAGAGGAGACACCCCAGGAACAGGAGCGCCTTGTGCCCGACGTACCCAGCCCTAAAAATCCACACACTACACTGGATCCAGAGCTGGGGCTCGACGGTCAATTCATCAGCGTTAATCTGCCGGGATTCTTCACCCGGTCATTCAGCAAGCCAGAACACTACGCCGGTTTACAAAAAGCGATACGGGATGTTTTCAGAGCTTACGATGATGCAACCCTGTTTCTCCAGCGTGACGTTAAAGTTGATGCCGCCTACAGAGCACTGGAAATTTGCCATTCTAAAATGATTGAGTGGGGAGTCGAAAAGCAATGGGACCACTTCCCGATCAATCCGTAGTAGAGCCAGCAGATATTGAGCTAAACGCTTTTCAGCCCGAAGCCTACGAGGTGTATATGCACAATCCGCTTAACTATACGGAGGTGGAGCACCTACAGCAGTGGGTACGCACACTTTAGAATATGTCACTGCTTCAAACGAAGGTTATTAATAACTACCAGCGTTAGGAAAGTATACAGGAGCGGCTTATTAAGGAACTTCAGGAGTCGGCTACGCTTAAAGATACCCTCATCGACCGACAAAATAGGATCATCAGTAAATTGGAGGATCTGTCTAAACACATCAACCTTCCAACTCCCGGCGGGGTTGACCGGGTAGTGCCTGACCGAAAGCGGATAACACGACTACCCTCTACCTCGGCATAAACGCCCTACGTGACAGCTCGGAATTTGACTTAGTAACCGACGCTCTGCGATCTGCCAGAGACGAAAAATTAAAGGATGCATTAAAGAGGATTTGTAATGACGAAACCGACGAGGCTCCCTGTGATTTCGAGGAGTACGAGACACTTAAAAAAGTGCTGGACTTTCTTTCGGGTCAGGTGAGCGAGTTGGGCGATACCAACTATCGGGCTGATTTGCGCTCCCGAAGCCCGGACTCTTACGTCCGATGGTATATAGGGGCTTAAGACCGGATCCGTGAAAAGCAGGAGAAATTTATAAACGCTTACTCAGTTAGGTCTGACGAGGAGGCAGATGAGTCGAGCGAGGCTGAAGATGCCGAACAAATACCTGCCGAAACCGAAGCAGCTTATTTAAAAGGGCTGGATGATGTAGATCGTGATTTGATGTTGCAGTTCAAGAGGATTGCCCTTGAGAAGCGCCCTACTCTTACGCCGGAAGAACTGGGAAAGGACATGCTGCATATGCGTAAGAGCGTAATCAAAGACCTGCCAGCCGAAGAATCAACCGCTGAGGAGCCAGCCAATGAATAACAATCGGCATATATGCGCGCGCCCGCTGTAGTGATACCGCTATTTCTGGTTTCACTACTTTCTAAATCAACTCTCACAACTCAAAATCAATTATAGCAATGGAAGCAATCAGTAGCCGTAAACAGGCAATACGGCTCGTACTGGAGTGGATTAAAGCAAACCTGCCATTAAACGAAACCGTCAACTTTACGCGGTGATTCGGTATGTAAGGCAACCAACACAACGCCCGCAATTGTTAGCCGCGTCCTGTTGATGTTAATCAATCGGATAATCTCAAATACAAACAGTATCGAACTCGCCTGGAGCCTATCGGCTGGTAAAAGACATTTCGGCTATCACTACACCCCAGATGGATGTATGGATTAAGGAATACCAGCAGCATAAAGATCAGGCGCGACGGGCTTTCGGGCGTTAGCGAGGGTAGGACACAGTTAGAAGTTGAGCAGGAGCAGCCTATCTCAACTCCCCAACTCCAGCAAAACGGCTACCGTCTGGTAAGTTCTTACAAAACTCCGAAGGCAACCGAAGTGCCGGCAGACGAAACTGAAAACCTCACTCCTGGCCAGCGGCTGCTAAAAGAGGCTCAGGCATTGCTGGAGGAGGAAAACCGCAAAAAGTCAGAGGAGGAGGAACGCCAGCGCAAAGCTCAACAGGAGCCAGTTGCAGCCCCTCAGAGCACCGAGCCTGCATCATCACTGGTAGAACAGCGGGTAAATACGCTTTTAGGTTTCTTTACCCGGACCTATCAGGCACTCGACCTTGCGCTGGTTGATGCTGAGCCCACTACAGAGGAGCCAGCGGCACCCACTACACGCGGTTTGTTGATTCGCATGGTCAACAGTTACGCAGCCGCCGAGCGCCAGACTGAGCACGAAATCTGGAAGTATCTGTATGGACAATTCGACCTTCGCAACGGCTTCAACGTATACGCTCATGCGCCCGGCAAAGGTGAGCGCAATTACCTGACCATCATTGGGAAGACGGGCATATTGAAACCCTGTACAACTTCGCAAAAAAGCTGTTTGTGCTGCCTGAGTTAAAGTAGTGGGAGATTGAGTAATCCGGTTCCTTTGCAATCCTTCGGGTCTGTATTTGGCGCCGGATTTTATATATTTAGGTAGGTATATAATTACCAATAGTGCTAGTTAAAAGGTAATTGATTTGATGACTAATAATGGTCTATCCGCCATCGAGTTAAGATAAATGGCTAGCGTGTGAGCTGTCAATTTATGGATGAGTCGACTCATTAACCCCCAAGCTGATTTAGCCCGGGTGTATGGCAGGTTGAACTGCTCACTAAGTTGAGCATTGGTCGTCTCAATCAATTGGCGAAAACGAGATAGATACGCCTTTTCAAGGGCTGTATTGGGAGACTGATTCGATTTGCTCGACACGATTAACTGATAGTCCAGGGGATGGCAAAGGCGTTTAGCCAAGCCTGTATACCCCTAGTCAGCCCCCACAACAATGTTGGCTCGATAGGACTCCAGTAATTCGGAGGCAACTGTTACATCATGATGACTCCCTGGGGCTAGTACGAAGTGGGTAATAATGCCTTCGGGGTGACCATCAGATGGAGTCGAAACCCATAAAAAATCAGTTTTTTAGCCGCACAATAGCCGTAGAGTGAATCGTGAGGGATGCCAAACTCAGCGGCAAACTGATGAGTTCGTCCAGGGCGGGTATAGCCACAAACCGGCACCGGTAGGCTGTCCATCAGGTGCCATTGTTGCTAATGAACATCCAGATGCAGCAGGAGCAGTTGGCGAATCAGGTTGGTGAGTTTGAATAGACTCTTGCTGCGCTGATGATAGCGGGAAGGTTCAATAAGCTTGGGGAACAGGGGTTTGTAATTGCGTTTGACAAATCTATACCAAGCAGTTTCCGAGTCGATGACCATCTGATTGACTAAAGTTAGAGTGATGACCTCACTGTCAGAAAACGTAGGCTTAGTGCCGCTACGGTCTACAAAATGAGCGACTTGCTGGTAGAATTCATCGATGTAGAAAAAGATTACCGTCAATATATCGTCTAATTTACCTTCTTGGAGTGTAAGTTTGAGTGACTCGTTCATGGGGTATCTTGTTTTTGGTTTGGCGAACATGAGCTACCCCTTTCGGGCCTGTTTCACAATTAGCACTATTAGTAAATCCTTACTTATATAGCCAAGGAGTACGCTTACTTACAAATCGATTCCTGACACTTCGGATAGCGATTACTGGAGGCAAAATCCCTACGACTGCAACACCGCACGCGCTTGTTTGTACCCAGAGATAAGGACCTGCATAAACAACTGTTACAAAAAGCCTGGGCGGAAAGTCGGAAGCGAGTTGACAAGGGCAGCCGCGATCTAAGGTATAACTATCCCCTACGGGCACTCTCCCCACAGTGAACGAATAAGCCTACTTAGGCGTATTTGTACGACAATTTATGTACTAGTTTAATGGTACATCTGTGTAATCAATGTTGCTTACATCGGGCAGGGGTTGGGAGTTTCACTACCCTTCGTGTACGGAGTTTTGCGTACCTGGGTGTAAAGAATATGGGCAGTGAGGTATGTAACGATTCGTTACACCCTTTAGCGTAGAAACGCACCGTTTGCTGAAAGCAGGATTTTACGTTCAAGCGTTCACCTACCGGCACTCTGTCTATAACAATCAATAAACTTTGTTATCTGTACGGAACTTTGCGTACCAACATCTAGGATTACGATAAAAATAGTATATCCATGTCCTATAGTGCCCGTACGTAGAATGCCACTTATGGTGGCATTTAGTACCATGCTATGCGCTAACGGCCGCGCGGGTGTACTAAGTCAAAAATGACCTGTTCGCTGAAAGGGGGTGGTTCGGAGTCCATAACGCGGGGGTTAATTATGTGTCAGGATCACATTTAAACTCTCACAGTCCAAAGTGGGGTTATTTTAGTAAATGGACATAGAATTACTCTAAGGAAACCCAACGCCCATCTGTCTTGATTATCAGTAACTTACAAAAAGGAGCGTTTTCGCGAGATCGTTGTATAGGCAACCTATTTATTCAATATGCCCACCTGCTTAGGGGCAAAAAGTCCACAGCAATATGTAAAAGCAGCTTTTACATTTCGTTTACCTTCTTTTACAGGTCATTAACAGACGACAAGATAGAAACTTTTAGATTTGTTGAAATCCTTGAAAACAAAAAAGGAGATAAAAGAACTGTGTTCGTGTGTACTGCTCCAATTTTGCTACGCGAGATTCTTGGTGCTTTCTGTGACAATTTTAAATTTAACATTTGAGATAAATGACCATTTCGACCAAACCATCCACGAAAAACCAACGCCTTTTTCTGATTCTTTCCTTTCTAATAGTTGTATTTCACGTCCACGCGGATGATCTGGACGATTTTATTCGGAGCCAAATGCAGAAGCGTGGTATTCCCGGTTTGTCCCTAGCTATCATTCAGGACGGAAAAATCTTGAAGGCTCAGTCATATGGATTTATTGATAAGGATGGAAAGGTGCCTGTCACGACGAACACCTTGTTTCAGGCAGGCTCGGTTAGTAAATCGGTTGCGGCTATGGGCGCTCTGTATCTTGTTGAACATAACAAACTTCTTCTGGATGAGAGTGTTAACGTAAAACTTAAAAGTTGGAAAGTTCCTGATAATGAATTTACAAATGACAAAAAGGTTACACTGCGCGGGATACTCAGTCATACTACCGGTCTTACAGTGCACGGATTCCCGGGATACCCTGTGGGCGCGAAGATCCCTTCGATAGTTCAGATTCTGGATGGGACAGCCCCAGCCAATACACCACCGGTTCGCGTAGACTTTGTTCCGGGCTCTCGCTGGAGGTATTCAGGTGGCGGTTATACCGTCATGCAACAACTGATGGTGGATGTAACTGGCGCTGTTTTTCCGGAATTCATGAAAAATAAGGTGCTTTCGCCACTTGGCATGAAAAACAGTACCTACCAACAACCTTTACCTCCAGAACTGGCAAAATTGACGGCAACCGGTCACTACAACAATCGAAGTTTAGTGGAGGGTCGCTGGCACATTTATCCTGAGATGGCAGCAGCGGGATTGTGGACTACGCCGTCCGATCTAGCTCGATTCGCGATTAGTATTCAGAATGCTTATGCTGGAAAATCAGGAAGTGTATTATCCCAGTCCATAACCCGCCAAATGTTGACAGATCAGAAAAACAGGGATGGACTTGGCGTTTTTTTGCAGGGTGACAGTTCTACGCTCCGCTTCGGTCACACTGGGCGCGACGAGGGTTTTGATGCGTTACTTACCGCTAGTGTGGACAAAGGACAAGGCATTGTGATCATGATCAATGCGACTGATAACTCGCATATGATGGGTAGGATTGTTGATTTTATCGCTGACTATTACCACTGGGATGGATTTCTTGTAAAGACCGCTAAACCGGCCGCGGTAGATGTGGATTCCAAAACGTTAACGGCTTTCGAAGGTCGATATGAATTAGCAAATAATCGAATTGTCACTTTTGACGCTGATAATCAGCGACTTTTTACAATAGAAGATGGTTTTGTTGATGAAGAATTTGTGCCCGTCGCTACTAATAAGTTTACATCTACTGACCGCAATGTTTCTGTAACCTTCATTCCCGACGCTAATGGAAATGTGACTGGCTTCAGGCTTCAAGACAATGATCAAAGGTATGAGCGAACCATACCACGTATTGGGCCGCTTGCCGATGCCCATAAAACCAATGCCGATCCTGATCCGTCACGCACACCTAAAATCATGGCTGCTTTGCAGGCTATGGTAAAAGGGGGTAAACTATTAGAAGAAGCATCAGGCCTCACTTTGGGAGCCAAACGTGATTTTGCAGGAGGAATGCGAGATCCGGGAACGTTGAAATCATTAACTTTTATTCATTCAGAAAACGTCGCAGGCCGGGGAATTCAACGCCATGAAAGCGACGTAAGCGAAATAGTAACTTACCAATTGAAGTCCAATCAGCCGGACACCTATATACTCGTCCATCTGACCTCCGACGGCTTGGTTACGGATTGCGATCTCGTTGAAAAATAATAGCTATTTGAAGCGAATTATGCAGGTACTTCGTTGCCGGCGAAAACGGCAAAGATATTTTTTAAGCTATCTCTTTTGTAGGTCGTTTATAGCCGTGCAGTGTATAATTCTTAATGTACTTCTGACGTACATTCAAACTATGCAGCCTCTCTGCGCTGAAGCAGTCGCATTACCTGAGTAGTCTGGAACTGGCAAAAAAGCGCTATTTTGAATCCTGAACTGTTGAGGTGCGAGACTATCTCGGAATAGTTGCTACTTGCTTTATGCATCATGTACCCGAACCCGACCGCATGTAGCTTTTTCAGCCGAGCATTACAATCATGTGCGCAGGCTGAATTAAGGCGAAAGAACTCTAAGGATACACGAAACGCTGGCTCTATTGTGGCTGGCGTTTTTTGTTATTCGGTCAGTTCATGTGCCATTTACTCATTCACTACTGATGAATATGAGGTATTTATGTACATTTGTTAAGATGCACCCGACTCTTCTTACCAATCGTTTATGCTATGAAATCAAGTCTTCCTTTGCTCTTAGCAGCCGCCCTTGCTTTACCTGTACGGGCTCAGCAAACCCAAAGTATTTACTACACCTCATCTACTAGTGCTGACGGCAAGTCCAATATAACCCTGGCCCCTATACGGGCACAAGCGGTGGCTCGAAGACGGTCACCTTGGGCGCTTTTGCCGGGCAATACAATACGGCTACCGGTAACGTGTTTGTGGGATATGGAGCGGGAACGCTAACCACCTCGGAGGAAACAATGCTTTCCTTGGCTATATGGCAGGTTATAACAATACTACCGCTTCTAGTAACAGCTTTGTGGGTTATCAGGCGGGTTACACCAATACAGCTGCCTTTCTGGGCAATCAGGCTGGTTACCTTAACACAACCGGTTCCTACAATGCTTTCATAGACGATCGTGCTGGATTATCTAAGCTCGCTTTAGCTGTTTGAAAAATGCTTATAGCCGTTTCCTGGATGGATAGGACACGTTGGTGATTTATTTTTGAACATCTGCTCTAGAATGAGGGTATTCAAAAATTTAGCAAGTACGTATTTAGGCCTATACAAGCCAATTTAGGGCATTCTCGAAAGGTTAAAGTCAAGCTGAGAGACTGTCTGAAAACCATATTGAGATAGAAAAAGGCATCCAATAAAAAGGGAATTTTGTAGCGACCAAACTCCAAAATATCTCCTCTAGGATGCCTACCTGCAAAACTAAACATAAAACCGCCAAGAAGTACCCCCACGAATTGAGCAATCAGCAATGGAAACAGTTGAAAAAGCTCGTGCCTCAACCTAAAAAACAAGCCCAGGGGCCAGGGCGAAATCCGCTGGATTTGCGCCAAGTCATCAATGCCATCTTGTATGTGATGCGGAGTGGGTGTTCGTGGGCGGTGCTACCCAATGATTATCCCAACTACAAGAGTGTCTACCATTACTACAATTCGTGGAGCAAAGCAGGCTATTGGCAAGAGATTCATGTTAAACTAGTTACCAAAGTGCATAAGAAAACGGGGCGTAAGAAACGGCCAACCGCTTCAGCCATTGACTCCCAGAGTATTAAGACCACCCAGATCGGTGGAGAAGAAGGTGGTTTCGACGCAGGCAAACTAGTCAAGGGGCATAAACGATTCATTCTGGTAAATACCTTAGGGTTATTATTGGCCGTCAAAGTAGTGGCCGCCAGTGTCTCACAAAAAGCAGGAGCCAAATTGTTGATTGAGAAAATTTGGGCTAATTGTTTGCTCAAAGAATTATGCGGGAAGTTAGAGCTAGTCTGGGTCGATGCGGGTTATAGTGGTGATGATCTCTACGATTGGATCGCTACTTTAACGGGCTGGCTGTGGGAAGTTGTTAAGCGGAGCGATTCCAAGCACAAATTCGTCTTACTACCTCGTCGTTGGGTAGTTGAGCGGAGCTTTTCCTGGCTAAGCTTCCATCGTCGTTTATTAAAAGATTACGAAAAATTGACTCGTAATAGCGAGTCCACCTTGTACATATCCATGTTACCCATGATGCTCAGAAGGCTCAATTAACCATTTTCAAATAGTTTCTAATGAAAATGGTGCTTTCAATACCTTTATAGGCAGTGGAGCTGGTTACAATACCTCAACCGGCACGAATAATACCTTCCTGGGTTCTGGAGCTGGGGAAAACAATACCACGGGCAGTAACAATATTTTGATTGGCCCTCAATCGGACACGGTGATTACCACCGGCAGCAATAACGTGATGGTTGGAGCCAATGCCCAGACCACCGGTGGTAGTATCCAAAATGCGGTTGCCATTGGCGCCAATGGCAAAGTTGCCTTGAATAACGCTATTGTATTGGGTGATCTCACCAATACCAGTATCGCCTTTGGCATCGGCACAGATTCTCCTCAATTCCCCCTGGATGTACGAGGTACAATTAACCTGCGCAACAATGGCAAGATCAAATTCGCGCACTTGAGTAATCCCATCCACAACGGCACTAAAGACCAGTTCTTAACCGTCAACGAACAAGGTGAAACCGTACTGGCTAAGCATCGCTTGCGGATTGATAACGTGACTCAGTGGAGTGATAAAGTTTTTACAAAAGGATACGTACTCAGTCCACTAGCTGATGTTGAAAATCATATCCAGCAATATGGTCATTTACCCAACGTTGCTTCAGCCGAACACCTTTCTTGTCTCCCAATTTTCATGGGACTGGTCTGGTGGAGAGTTTTAATTCAAATGACTCGGATAAGTCGTAAACGTATCATCCTGCTAGTAATCGATTAGCCACATCAGAAAGCGCAGGTCGTTTTGCGTGATGATGGAAGTCGCATAGCCGTCAAAATGGAATGTACCTACCTCCACGTTTAGCCAGCCGATGACACCTTTATAATGGTAGGCTTGCAGGCGGTTAGGAACTGACTCGAAGCCAAGCTCAAGTAGTAGGTCGTGTGTGATCATACCTCGGCGCCTACAAATGGTTGCCACTTACCGTTCCATTGTCTAAACCAGATGCCGTCTGGCTTGAATCGCCAGAAACCCGGCTCCCGTACCTTTTGCTCGGGCTGAATAACCGTCCAGCAATCCCCTTCGGGCAGGTGGATTATTTCGTGTATACATTCCGCTTCAACAACATGGGTGGTATCTGCTTTTCGCTCAATGTCCTCGAAGCTCCACTGACCATCAGGCGCATGGAAATAAACCCGTTCGGTATAGCTACCCTTAAGAATGTGTGTTCGGAAGCGAAAGGGGTGATCATGCGGGCCTCCTTTGTCTGGCCCTTTAAAATGATGGATAACAAGATGTAAGCTGCTGTTTTTGCTTTTAAAGTCGAGTAGGTGTTTGGTGAACTCACGACTCATAATCTCTTTTCTATATTTCATCTGTCTGTCGTAACATGGCTAGGGTGCTTACCTTAAACTCACTGTGGTTAATTGGTGCATACCTAGGCATTTTTCGGCATAAGTTCGTAGTTATTCTGGATTAATGCCTGATTACACGGCTCAATCACTGTGTTTCCGTTATTTTCTAAAAACGCGCACTCGATTACCCTACAAAACCTACAAAGGGTCAATCCGCTATAGGAAGAAAAATACTTTTTTCCACTTTCATCAATTTCACCACTGTGGCTTACTTCTGCTTCAGGAGTTGATTAACCAACCGTTCTAACTCTGCCTGCTTTTGTTTTACAGCCTGCAATTCCTGCTGTTGAGCATGATTGACATGCTTTTGTTCCTGATTCGCTTTCTCCAGCTGAATGCTATACAAGGTCAATTCCTCCACTTTTTCCAGCAACGTAGCATTCATCTTGACTAGATCGATACCTTGTTTTACCACCTCATCCGCCGAGGGAACACCGGGTTAAGGGCCGTGTTGGGCTACATAAGTAGCTACAGCTGGTAGTGAACGTAGCTGGTAGGTAGGCGCAAAGACTTTATCACTCCATTCGCTGGGGCTGTTGATACGAAGTTGATTGCGGGCCAGTACTGTTTCGCCTTGCTCATTGACGGTCAGAAATTGATCGGTTGTTCCCTGGCGTATGGAGTTAGTAAGGTGCGCAAACTTGATCCGACCGTTATTCCGTAGGTTAATCGTGCCGCGAACGTCAAGCGGGAATTGGGGGGCATTGGTCCCAATACCGACAGCAATGTTGGTATTGTTGGGGTCGCCCAGTACAATGGCGTTGTTTAAGGCAACGGTGGCATTCGCGCCAATGGCTACCGAGTTCTGGATAGCCCCACTAGTGGGTTGGGTGTTGGCCCCCAGCATGAGGTTATTACTTCCCGTTGTTATACTTGTACCCGAGGAGGGGCCTACTACCACGTTGCCTGCGCCAGTAGTATTGTTTAAGCCCGCCTGATAACCAATGAACACATTGTTGCTGGCAGTCGTATTGTTGTAACCAGCTTGAGCCCCCACAAATACATTTGCCGTGGCAGTTGTGTTCTGAAAGCCCGCAGCATAACCCACAAAGGCGTTGTTGCCACCACTCGTATTATAAGCGCCCGCGTAATACCCCAGAAAGGAATTCTGTTCCCCGGTGGTATTGAAGTTGCCCGCATTAGAGCCCATAAACGAATTATACCTTCCCGTGGTATTACTGTATCCCGCGTAAGGCCCCATAAAGGAATTATGCACCCCAAAGGAATTAGTGTAACCCGCATAATAGCCTAGGAAGGCATTATAACTCCCACTGGTGGTTAGTAGACCTGCGGCATAGCCCACAAATATATTGGCCATACCGCTATTGCTTTGTCCAGCAAAGGCCCCCAAGGTGACGGTATGAGTCCCCCCAACCGTACCCGCATAGGGGCCCAGGGTTATGTTGGACTTGCCGTCAGCACTGGTCGAGGCGGTGTAGTAAATACTTTGGGTTTGCTGAGCCAAGGCAGGATAAACTAATACACATGCCCAAATAAGTAGAAGAGTTGGTTTCATAAATTCAGCGATTTAGTCTTTACCAAATCAAGCTGATAAGCAGTACATTTTTATTTCGCTTTTACTTTTCGGTATAATCATCAGGCAATAAAAAAAGCTCCTAAGAGTGGCGGGCAACTATGTAGGATGTGTAAGAAATGTAAGCTCAAAAACATCTTTTTTATTTTTTTACCTAGAAATCGTGGCTATTTCAATTATCTTCTATACAGAGAATATACTTTGCGTCTTTTGACCTCTATTTGTACCCTAGTAGTAGTTACAATTTATAACTCATTGATTTTTAGACATATAAAATAAATCTTCAATTTCTCTTTAAAATTGAAACCTGAACTCAAGTCGGTAGCAAATCACTAAGAAAATACGCTAAGCCCATGAAAACGGGGCTTTTTTATTGGTTTTGATTGCAGATGGCCCGATTTATAGGCTGCATGTTCTTGCAAAATCACTGTGCCGATTATCAGACTATCTCAACGTGTATGAATACGGTTCCGGAATGGTAGTCGTATATTCTAGTCACTTCGTAAGCTTTTGACCGGATTCATTAAGGCAGCTTTAATACTTTGGTAACTCACGGTTAACAGGGCGATCACCATGGCCAACAAACCCGCCAGAGCAAACATCCACCACTCAATATTAATCTTATAGGCAAATCCCTGTAACCAACCGCTCATAAAATAGTAGGCTACGGGCGAAGCCAGAAGAGTAGCCAATAAAACTAACTGGAGAAAATCCCGCGTTATTAAAGCTACAATACTTAGCTCAGAAGCCCCTAAGACCTTACGGACACCAATTTCTTTTGTCCGTCGTTCCGTCATAAACGTGGCCAGGGCAAACAGACCTAAACAGGCAATCAATAGAGCGATTAGGGTAATGCCGGTAAAAATATGCTCAAAAAGAGTGTCGGCGTGATGCAGGGCGGCAAATCGTTCGTCTATAAATGAGTAGCTGAAGGGTCGGCCAGGAACTAACACGTCCCATTTATGTTGAATGGCATCAATCGTTGCCTCTACGTTGGATGAGTTTAGTTTGACCAACAAATTCGATAAATTCTGCCGACCAAGCAGAAAAGCAAACGGTTGGATCGTTTGGTGAAGTGACGAGTAATGAAAATCCTTCACGACACCAACGACGGTTCGATAATTGCCCTGTAAATTCGTATTGATGATGCTGCCCAAAGGATGATTTAAATCCAGATGTCTGGCGGCAGTCTCATTGACGAGCAGTGAGGTGGTGGAGTCAGAAGGAAACTGAGTCGAAAATAGTCGCCCTTGCTTGAGCTGTATACCCAGCACATCTAACCCCTGGTTATCAACTGTTATGAAGTTAACAGTTACGCCTTTATCCGTTCCTTTTAGGGCCATACTCATGGTCGAGTTGGTTTGGCCAATTGCATCTGAAGCAGCACCGGTTTTGGAAACGCCTGGTAAGGCAACTAGTTCTTGCCGAAGTGCATCCAGGTTGGTCAGACCGCCAACGTTAGGTAATACCATTACCTGCTCTTTATCAAAACCCAGCGGACTAGTTCTCAGAAAATGCAGTTGCTGAGTAACGATGATTGTACCAATAATGAGTCCTGCCGACACAGCAAACTGACCGGTAACCAGCCCCTGTCGTAACCGACTGAACGTACTACTTGGCAGGTTTTGACCCTTCAATACCTGAACGGGTTCATAGGAGGAAAGAACAAGGGCAGGATAGATACCGGCCAGCAGCCCGGTTCCACTGGCCAGAAGCATGACGAACAGACTAACCATCCAGCCCTGTTGATTCGATAGACTCAATTGTTTTTCAACGAATTGATTAAAAAATGGCAATAGCAGGAACAGTAATCCAATGGCTATTAGCCCCGCCATTAGTGCAAACAAAACTCCTTCGCCTAAAAATTGGCCAATTAACGATTGCCGATGCGCGCCCGCTACTTTTCGCACGCCCACTTCCCGCGCCCGGCGGGCGGCTCGTGCAGTGGCAAGGTTAATGTAGTTGATGGCTGCCACAATCAGCACGAACAAAGCCACATAGGATAAAATACGCACGTACGATTGATCTCCGTTAGGAGCCAGTTCCCACTTGAGTTTGGAGGTTAAATGGATACGGGTTAGTGGCTGAATGTAGAACTGATTTAAGTCGTCTGGCTGATGATGTTTGACTAACGATTGAACTTTGGTTGTGAAGCTCTCTGCATTGGCGTTCGGTTTTAACTTGACGTAGGTGTAAAAATTATAGGTTTTCCAATTTGAATCGAGCGTTGGGCCCAACGTACGTAGCGGAATCAAAAAATCAAACGTAAAGTGAGTATTCGAGGGGATATTAGCCAGCACACCCGACACAATAAAATCGCCCAGGTTTGCGTCCAGGGTGAGTCGTTTACCCATTGGATTTTCGTTACCAAAATACTTGTGTGCGGCTGAATCCGTCAGAACAATCGACTTAGGCGTGGCCAATGCCGTTTGCGCATTCCCCGATAAGAAGGGAAAGCTAAAAACAGTAAAGAAGTTAGGGTCAACCCGGTAAACCCCTTCTTCATAAAACCGTTGGTCTCCCTGTTTGATCAGGTATTTTTGGCCCCAATTTGGATATAAACGGGTTGCAGCCTGTATCTCGGGCAATTCGTTTTGTAGAGCAGGGACTAACGCAGCAGGGGTTGTTGCATCAGGTGTTCGAGCCCCCCCACGTGTGACAAAATCTTTAGCGATGCGATAAATGCGATCCGCATCGTTATGGAACGTATCATACGAACGTTCGTCATAAACCCACAATCCAACAAAGGTACTACTAGTCAGGCTTAGCGCCAGCCCGCCAATGTTGATCAGGCTGTACAGTTTATGACGCCATAGATTTCGCCAGGCGACTTTGATATAGTTTCGTAGCATGTCCGGATGTAAAATAAAGGTGGTCCGGCATTCCGGATGAGAATAATCATTACGTTGTTTCGTTCTGGGTCGGCTAAAAGGGCGAATCAACCGCATCACCGCTAGCACATATCGCCATCGGGCTCTGGATAAACCAACGGTTTTCACCCAGTAGGTGTACATCTCCAGCATATCGCCCTGTAGCTCATCTTCTAATCCGTACGGGCTGAAATGGTTCAGTAACCAGTCGGCCCAGCGGGGCGGCCTTAGAAAGCCGCCTTCTCCCTCCGTTAAGCGCCCCATAACTGTATGATTTGGTTTGGGATTTGATCCCACAACTGGCTGCGCATTTGCCGACACTCGATCAGTGCCCGCTGACCGGCGGCCGTGACAGTAAACAGACGTTTCTGACGACCGCCCCGCTCGGTGGTAGCTCCGCCCATCAGGGAGGAGACGAAACCTTTTTCTTCCAGTCGTTGCAACGTAGTGTGGACAGTTGGAAAGCTGATACTGCGGGCCATCTGCTGATCAATGGTTTGGGTAATCAAGGCACAGTATGCGGCTTCCTGCAACGCGGCCACCGTCAACAGGACGACTTCTTCCAGCTCCCCCAAAAAGGCTCGTTTCATAGTATAAAGCAATTATCAGGCTCCGGCACAGTCAGCATTAATATGGACGTTAAGGATTCCCTTTAAGACCGTAATTAGTCTTTAGGCGTTACAACCAGATTCGTAAAATGAGCATCAGTACCGGGGCCAATCAATAAACCGATGGCTCCTCCCTCATTCGGTCCGTGTTTCAGATCATTGACGATCAACGTGGGTTGCGTGGCTCCATGAACGTACAACCGCGCTTTCTCACCTTCTACCACAATCTTCACTTTCGTCCATTCACCGGCTACCAGATCGACGTAGGCTTCATATTTTTCCGGTGCTTCTTTGCGACTGACGTTAAAGGGGAAGTCTGGGTGGGCACTGTATTGTACGGAATGGTTGCGCCGAACCTGATCTTCAGCCCGACCATTTGTCGGACGCAGGTAAATGCACTCAAAGTTGCCAGTATCGGTAATGCGAAATGCAATGCCGACAAAGCCTCGTGCCTGTTCACCGGCGCTGGGTAAGGGTTTACCGGCCATTTCCAGTTCAATAGTACCGTTGTGAAAGCGTAAATCCTTGATTTTGGCATAAGCTTGAGTAGCTCCTGCCGTCGCCTGGTTTCCAGGATCGACCACATGGAGAGATTTCTTGCCGAGATAAGTCTCGGTAGACAACTGCACATAAACCGGAGTCACCCCATCTGTACTGTTCAGAGGCAGTTTCTGTTGACCAACCTGAGCCATCCCAGTCCTGGCACCGAGGGCAGTCAAAGCAAGCAAAAGCAATATCTTGTTTTTCATGAATTTAAGATTTAGGGTTCAGGAATATTAGTATAGGGTTTGTCGTACAAATGTTTTACCAAAACGCTTAAATTGGCCTCTATGCATTGAAATCACTATTTTATAAATGCATCGGATAATAATTTGTCCATTTTTGGACAACCAGAGTCCAGTACCGGACAACGGTTGAGCGCTTTTTTTGCTTCGTTCTGAATGTAAGGAGTCAGCATTTAATCGTATTCAACAGCATAGAACGATTCAGGCCCAGCAGCAGGAGTTACAGGCGGTAAGACGCAAGCAGCCAGCGCTGGAACGGCTGCTAGATCAGCTTTTGAAGCAAAAGTAAAGGCGATTCGCGACTGCTAGAAAAGCAATTATCAAACTGCCTAAGCCCTTAATTGCTCCAAACTTCGATACAAACAACAACGCCTGACCAATTAGTCAGGCGTTTTGCGTAATACATACCGTTAAATAGGTTTGCCTTATTGTCTTAATTTTTATTTTCCAGTGAAACTAGAGACCTGCTCCGTCGCACCGCACTGTTTTTTATCAGTCTATCACCATAGGTTTTTCAGACAGCGAAAGTCCGGTCACAGACGCAACCGGGCTTTCGCTATTGATGAGCTTATTTTATGGGCGTTTCTTCCACTTATAGGTTAGTTTCTGCTTCAAAGTAACAACTTCACTACCTATCCCAGCACTGACTAAAGTCATCTCACCGTATGAGTATTGTTATGACAAAAATAGACCTGCCACAAAATGGCAATTATTATGTTAACCTAAACAAATCAACATCTTACTAATACGCCATCTTCATACTGAAATACCCCCATTCTGCAAATGTTCATCTGGTTGATCTGACTAAAATCATCCACCCGACTGACCGGTGTCATGTATCAGTTATAATACACCGCCTACTTTGCAACTCCGTCCTACCGTAATTTGATAGGCCCGGCTTAGGCGTAATGTCTGGTCGGGCTGCTTTTAAAAGACGTTGCACCTACGCGAAGCCTTAAAACCAGTACGTTCACCAGGAGAAACCTGGACTTAAATCCCTGAAATGAAGTCTTTTTAGTGGATTCAACTTTCGATGAGCCGGTAAAATGCGTCGCGATACGTATCGCCTAGCGGAATCACAGCTTTGCCGATATAAATTCTGCTACGTTCGATAGATTCAATACGGTTCAGAGCGACGATGTACGATTTATGAACGCGGGCAAACTGATGAGCCGGTAGTTTATCTTCCATACTTTTCATGGTTTGCAACGCCAGAATGCGATTGGTCGGCGTATAAATGGATATGTAATCCTTTAATCCCTCACAGTATAATACCTCCGAAAGAACAACCCGTTGCAGGCGATATTCCGTTTTTACGAAGATAAAATCTTTAGGAACCTCGGCTGGCGGAATGGTCAATTGAATGGATTCTGTGGGAAACGTAGCAGTACGTTCGGCGGGAGAGTTGGTGGGGAGCAGTTTCAGGACGGCTTTATAAAATCGCTCGAACGAAACGGGCTTGAGCAGGTAATCCACTACGTCGTGTTCGTAACCTTCCAGCGCGTATTCTGAATAAGCTGTAGTTAAAATAATTCGGCATTGATGCCCGTTCACGCTACGTCGTGCCAGACTCATAAACTGTATTCCCGTGAGTTCGGGCATCTGAATATCCAGAAACAATACGTCTATTTCGCCCTGTTGCACCCGTGTCAGGGCCTCGATGGGGCTTGTAGTCGCACCCGCCAATTCCAGAAAAGGAACCTTGTTCACGTAATCGCTCAGGATGGTGTGAGCCAGGGGTTCATCATCAACAATCAGACAGCGCATAGTCCTTCAGGCTTAGGTTGATCTACAAATTCAGTTCCAGCGAACAGGCATAACTTTCGTTCTCATCACTAATCTGCAATCTATGCCGGTTAGGATATAGCAAGGCTAAACGACGCCGGACATTTGTCAGGCCAATACCGCCAATAGCGTCAGTTTGTCGACGCGTTTTCTTGTTCAACGTATCGAAACGTAACGTACCATTACGTACGCTCAGGTCGAGCACCAACGGATTATTAGGGTCTGTCAAATCACCGTGTTTGAAGGCGTTTTCAACAAAAGAAACCAACAGCAGCGGCTCAATGCGAAATAAATCGGTATTTCCCTCTACGCTGAAATGAACCTGCGCATTGGCTACGCGCAATTTTTCGAGTTCCACAAAATTTTCCAGATACCTCACTTCTTTGGAGAGCGGAACACGTAGCGGACCATTGGCCTCCGTCGACTGATCATTTCCCTCATAAAGCATGTAACGCATTAATTCTGAGAGTTTCAGGATGGCTCCCGGCGCTGCGTCGGACTTGGCATAGGCCAGAGCGTAAATATTATTGAGCGTATTAAAAAGGAAATGCGGATTTACCTGCGATTTGAGAAAAGCCAGCTCCGCCGTGTTACGTTCGGTTGTCAGCGCTACCCGTTCCTGCTGATGAACAAACCAGTCTTCCACTATCTTAAAAATTAGTCCGATCAAAACAGCCGGAACGGCGTAATACAGATTGTCCTTGGCAAAAAAACTAAAGGGTGTATCGGGGAAATAGTTACGAACGCCCACCAAAGCGAATACCAAAACTTCGTCGACGAAATAGCGGAACAGAATAAAGAAAGCTACGCAGCCCAATAAACCCAGCACTGCCCAACCATATTTTTTACGAGCAAACAAAGGATTGAGCACTGCTACGTGGGTCAGATAAATTGTCAGCCATTGGTGCGTGGCGAATAAAAAAGCAAAACCCCAGTAGGGCTTAGGCGATTCGCGAACGCGAACAATATTGAGCGCCAGATACAGCACTAAGCCACTGATATAAAGCAGCGTACGAGTCCGATGTTTCATAAAACAAATAAACAACTAAGCCTGCTAAAATCGCAATCCCGTTCGACCAATGCCCGATTTTAACCGACCAACCGCTCAACGACGGAAATGCTACGTTGGTCGTCGTTGAGCGAGGTTAGCCGAGGTGTTCGGTGCGTTGGTCGAATACAGTTGAGACAGGTCTGTTGAAGCCTACACCTTTGCTTCATGAACGACGCAGTTCTCTAATAAGTCAGAACTTTTTCATTGATCAAACCAAATTTCAAACTCATGAAAACCACTCGTTATTTTCTCATCAGCAGTATTGCCATTTTACTCCTTGTTTCATTTTCGGCCTGTAAGAAAGAAGCCGAACCAGCAGCCGAGCTATCGTCTCGTGTAGTCGGTAATTACACGCTGACGGGCATCCGGCAGAACGGAACCTTATATACGGTTAATTCGAAAACAGTCGGTAAAATGAACGTAGTGCGTGAATCCGCTACGTCTGTTCAATTATCAGTTGATGTTAGCAATGGCAACGCTGCCGAAAACATTCAGTTCACGGCGAATAACGTTACGTTACAGGAAGCGGGAAATAATGAAGTCAACCTCCTCAAAGACAACGCTTCATTTGCCAAAGGGGGCAACAATAGTTTGTCTATAAAAGTAGCACCTACCGATGGGAGTACACCTTTTGAATTAATTGGGAGTAAATAGCAAGTCGCGTTTGAGTAGTATGCATAGGTTCCATTGAGTGGGCGGGCACAAAAAAATCGGAGCCGGTTTCGGCTCCGATTCAGGAGAAAATTCTTCAACTATAAAGCACTGACTAAGTGACTTCTGGAACTAAGAAGCCCACCGCCTATCAGACCATTTTCACTACTGGAGCCTTCATACAGGCTTTTACTTTTGACCAGACTGTTACCAATGAAATTCCGGCCATTCCCCACAATTCCTCCATTGGTGGTTATCACACCATTCTTTTTAGTTTTTCGGCTGAAATACTTATAAATGCCATAACCAGCGCCAGCTAGTAACGTAACGCCTAAAGCAATTCCGGCGGCAATGGTGGTTGTTTTCTTATCCATAATATCTAAGGTTGTTTCAGAACAATAACGTATTGGTCAGCAAATGGTTTGGTAGTGCTGTATCGTCAATTCTTATCGGCCATTTATCAGATTATAGAACTCATCGATCAACGGATCATCGTCCTGAAGTTCACATTCTGACGTTAATTCGGTTAGTTCCTTGCTATGGATAATGAGTTTATTAAAATCCTCTTGCTTACAATCGCTATCGTAGCCCTTTGCGTGAATAGCCAAGGTCAAAATGTCGCCGTTTTCCCAGATTTCGCCTTTCAGGAGCATGTTTTTGTCTTTTCCCTCATCGCAAAATGTCAGTCGGCTTTGAGGGCTGGCCGTTCCTTTACCATATGTGCGAACAAAAGCCTGCTCGATAGCCGGTGTGTAATCGCAGGTGATGCGAAAAAGTTTATTATCGTAGAAAAACAGATAGACGTTGGTGAACGTAACGCCCATGATCTCAATCCCACCCGAAGCAAACGTTCGAATGTGCGGGCAGGCCAGCGTTACCGTTCCTTTTGCATTTGCTTTCTCCATTTCTCTGAAGTTAGCCGGGTTTAACGCATCGGGCGACGTAGCATCAATCTGATAACTGCCTAATCCGTTTACCTTCGTCTGGGCATGAAGTGGAAGCGCGAGCAGACAAAGCAGGGCGATAACGTAGTACATTATATAACAAGTGACAGTGATTAATACGTAGTGAGTTAGCCATTCTACATGGGCGAAGATAGTAAGGAAATGACGACTACCGACTTTTAACTGTCACCGCAAAACCGGGATAATTGATGAAACACTACGTTGCAAGTCTCTTTTTCTGGTTTCTGACATCATCCGTCATCGCACAAACTAGCCGATCAGCCAGCCCACCGAATATTATTATCATTCTGGCCGATGATTTAGGCTGGCACGAACTGGGCTGCTACGGCAATCAGTTCAATAATACGCCCAATCTGGATAAACTGGCGGCTGGCGGTATGCGCTTCACGCAGGCTTACGCGACTGCTCCGGTATGTACGCCCACACGTATTGCCCTGATGACCGGCCAGCATCCGGCCCGCGTGGGAATTACGGATTATCTCGACGCCAAAGACGAAAAATTTCTTTCACCCGACTACACTACCCTCAACGAACAGTTAAAAAAAGCTGACTATCATTCAGGATTAATTGGCAAGTGGCACCTTACAGGCGATTACACGAAACGAAAAGGCGAACCCGCCAAACACGGTTGGGATGAAGTAATCTGTTCAGAAACAGGCTACATTGCCAACGGCGATTATTTTCATCCCTATTTTTTCATGCCCGATGTGCAGGCTAACACCGAAGGCGAATACCTCACCGACCGGCTAAACAACGAGGCCGTTGATTTTATCCGACGAAATCAGGCGAAACCATTTTTCCTGTATCTATCTCATTATTCCGTACACACCAAGTTAGCTGGCAAACCCGCCAACGTAGCGAAATATGGACAGAAACAGGGCGTGGGTACGAAGCAAAATAATCCTGAATTAGCAGCCATGCTGGAAAGTATCGACGATGGCGTTGGGGCGATTACTGCTACGTTACAGGAGCTGAATCTTGATAAAAATACACTGATTCTGTTCACATCCGACAATGGTGGCGAAAGCAACGTAACGTCGAATGCGCCGTTAAGAGGTGGGAAATCAGAGCTTTATGAAGGAGGCATCAGAGAACCATTCATTGCGTATTGGCCGACGAAGATCAAACCCGGCACAGTGTCTGATCAGGTAATCAATACGTTGGATGTCTACCCTACCCTGCTGGAGATTGCGGATGTAAAGCCGGAACCGGGGTTAATTCTTGACGGTATTAGTATGAAGAACGTATTAATCGGCAATAAAAAGCCTGTTTCAAGAACGCTTTATTGGCATTACCCGCTACCGAAACCGCACTTTCTGGGTGGACGTTCTGCGGGAGCGATTCGGGTTGGAGATTTTAAATTGATCGAGTACTTCGACCGGGAACAGGTGCAGCTTTTCGATCTTGCTCAAGACATAAGTGAGCAGCATGATTTATCAGAACATATGCCATCGGTACGTAGTAAATTACTCAGTCAGTTAAGAGAATGGCGAAAAAAAACGGCGAAGTCGCTGCCAG
The DNA here is from genome assembly GCF_014699005.1 of Spirosoma profusum. Classification (GTDB taxonomy): domain Bacteria; phylum Bacteroidota; class Bacteroidia; order Cytophagales; family Spirosomataceae; genus Spirosoma; species Spirosoma profusum. Next base: position 53,818 of record NZ_JACWZY010000003.1, on the reverse strand, counting down.
AAGGCGTAGAAAGTTCCACAAAGCCGTAATGCAAAAGATGATGTGTTAATCTCGATCCAGACTACTTGTCAATCAGGTCTAACTTCGCCAATCAGCCGTTCAATATGTTTTCTGACTGAAAAAATGTAGTCTAGAGAATTGATATACAGGCACGTACCTATATACGACAGCAAAATTCCACAAAATAAACTCATTGATTATCAGACTTTTAAATTAAATTTTTATGAATAGCTATAAGTTATAGAATCTAGTTTGTTATGTTTGCTACGTTTGTCACGTAGTCGACAATTTGACCGATTAATAAGAGGTTTCTGTCAACATTTGTCAGCCCATGAGAATCGCATTTACTTTGTCCTAAGTTTTACATAAATCAGTTTTATCAAATGAAAAAAATCCACTTTTCCTTTTTACTGGCTATTGGCCTTTTAGTTGGTACCCAATCATTTGGCCAGATGGCGATTGACAAAGGAGTCAAATTTATCAATCTTGGCATTGGTGTTGGTGGCTATTCGAGCGTAGGCGGTATTGCTTTCGGGGCTGGAGCCGATTTTGGGGTTGCACCGAATTTCACCGTTGGCGCGAATGCAGCCTATCGTAGTTTCAACTATGGCTACTTAGGTTTTAACGATAAAATTAACTACCTCTATTTTTCTGTTCGGGGTTCTTATCACTTCAATCAGTTGTTAAATCTTAGCACAGATAAAGCAGATCTTTATGCTGGCCTTGGTATCGGTTACGAAAGTGTTACCTACAGCGATCGCTTCGGAAACGGTTTCAATGCGTTTGGTAGCGGTATCTATATTCCTATTCACCTGGGCGGTCGGTATATGTTTGCCGAGAAAGTTGGTGCTTTCGCTGAACTCGGAACGGGTATTGCTCCTTTAATGCTGGGCGTTACGTTCAAGCTGTAATTTCCCCAGATACGTTTACAATAGAAGGGCGTCCTGATATCAGGACGCCCTTCTGCGTTTTGTTACGTTCTTATTGAATGACCACTCCCCTCCTAAAACAGGAGGGGGTGGGAATGGTCCGACGGGTCGCAAAACGAGGGCCGAGTCAATTTACCCCATCACTTACTCGCAATTTCTTTTATACTTTTCACGCCCATATTCCACAGGATGAACGAGTAAATATCGGCCGCTGTTTCAATGTTCTTCTTCGTATTGCTGGCACCGTGTCCCGAATTGGTATCAATCCGAATCAGTACAGGATTTGCTCCTTTATAAGCTTCCTGCAACGTAGCAGCGTACTTAAACGAATGCGCTGGCACAACCCGATCGTCGTGGTCGGCAGTGGTAATTAACGTAGCCGGATAGTTCAGATTAGGCTTGATATTGTGCAGGGGCGAGTACGCATACAAGGCTTTAAACTCATCGGCATTGTCGCTGCTGCCGTAATCAGCAATCCAATTCCAGCCGATGGTGAATTTATGAAACCGAAGCATGTCCATGACGCCCACCTGCGGAATGGCAACATGAAACAAATCGGGACGTTGGTTCATAACGGCACCTACCAGCAAGCCACCGTTTGAGCCTCCTTGAAGAGCCAGTTTAGCCGAACTAGTGTATTTCTGCGCAATCAGGTATTCGGCCGCAGCGATGAAATCGTCAAATACGTTCTGCTTCTTGAGTTTCATGCCCTGCTCATGCCATTTTTCACCGTATTCGCTACCTCCACGCAGATTGGCTTGTGCATAAACTCCACCCTGCTCCAGAAACGGAATCCGAAATGGACTAAAAGAAGGTGGTAAACTAACGTTGAAACCGCCGTAGCCGTAGAGTAACGTCGGATTAGTGCCGTCGAGTTTGAGCCCTTTCCGATACGTTAAAAACATAGGAACTTTCGTACCATCTTTACTGATATAAAAAACCTGTTTGGTTTCGTAATCGGCTGGTTTAAACGCAACTTCTGGCGCCCGAAAAACGGTACTTTTCCGCGTAGCGATATCGTAGCGATAAATGGTTGGCGGGAACGTAAAGGACGTAAAGGTGTAGAATACGAATTTGTCGTCTTTCTCGCCACCGAAGCCCCCCGCCGAACCTACTGCCGGTAATGCTACGTCGCTTTCATGCTTGCCCGCGTAATCAAACACCTCAATTTTCGACGTTACGTCTTTCGTGTATTCAACAAAGAGTTTTCCGCCCGCGGCACTCACGCTACCTTCGGCAATGGGTTCGGGACGTTCTGCAATCAACGTAGCGAATTTCTGACTTTTGGTGTCGAAAGCCTGTACTTTGCTGTTCGGCGCTTTTTCGTTGGTAAGAATCAACAGACGGTCCTTGTCGTTATCAATTACCCCATAGCTGAAATCACTCACCTCGGCCACAACGGGCGTAAACGTCTTTTCGGGCGATTGAGCGTCCATAAAAAAGAGCGCGTTACCATCTTTACCTTTTCCCCGGTCGCTTACGGTTAACAGCACGAATCGCTCATCATCGGTAGTGCCAACCGTATGAAAACGCTGTGGGTTTTTGGCATCTTCAAACACCAGCCGGTCGGCCGACTGAGCAGTGTTGAGTTTATGAAAGAACACCTGGTGATTTTCGTTTTTTGCCGCCAGCGCACTGCCTTCGGGCTTTGGATAACGGCTGTAATAAAACCCATCACCCTGCCAGGCAGCGCCCGATACTTTCACCCATTCAATTTTTTCGGGCAGGTATTCCTTGGTGGCCAGCTTCATAATCTGATACTCCTGCCAGTCAGAACCACCTTTCGATAACCCTACAACCGCATATTCACCATTTTTCGACAGCGAAAACACGCCTAATCTTGTCGTACCGTCCGACGATAGTTTGTTGGGGTCAATCACTACTTCAGGTTTTCCATCAAGACCTTTCTGCCGGTAAAGCACCGCCTGATTCTGGAGACCATCGTTTTTATAGAAATAGAACCACTCCCCTTTTCGGTTCGGCGCCGAATATTTTGGGTAATCATAGATCTGTTCAAGACGGTTCTGAATCTGTTTACGATACGGAATCTGTGCCAGATAATCGAACGTAACTTTATTTTCGGCCTTCACCCAGTCAGCGGTTTCAGCCGAACGGTCGTCTTCCAGCCAGCGATACGGGTCGGATACCTGGGTACCGTGATACGTATCGACCTGATCGGTTTTACGGGCTTGTGGGTACGTAATGGGAGGGTTCGTCTGTCCCTGAACGATAGACGAGGTTAGCATAAGACAAACAGGAATAAGTTTCGAAAGATGCATACTAGTTAAGTTGATGATGTTGAAACGCTACGTAAAGATACGCTACTCTTTGTCATGCTGACGCAGGAAGCATCTTAAAGCATCCTGATTAGTCAATAAGGATACATTAAGATGCTTCCTGCGTCAGCATGACAAAAATGAAAACTACCGGTTAGCGAATTTCCTGAGGTGTATATACTCTTTTACGCTAATTTGTGAAAAACCGTCTGGCCCAATGATGCGCACGATACCCAGCATCTGTATTCATCTCCTTTTCTGGAGCTCTCTGCTTCAGGATGGTTGGGCGCAGGCAACCGAACGTAACACCGCTCCTTCATTTCGGATTAGCCATATCGGCGTGAGCGACGGGCTTACACAGGGATCGGTTTACGCCATTTTGAAGGATAGTCGCGGTTTTCTGTGGTTTGGTACGCAGGATGGACTCAATCGGTACGATGGGCAACGCTTCCGAACGTATCACCCGACCATAGGCAGGCAGGGCGCCATTCAGGCGGGAACAATTCGGGGAAACAACATCTTTGGCATCGTTGAAGACCCGGACGGTAATCTCTGGATTGGCACCGAAGCTGGCCTGAATCGATATGATCGGCAGCGCGACCAGTTTACATTCGTTCTAAGCAGTACAACCGAATCAAAAAAGAAACGACTGAGCAGCCGCACGTTTCCTTTTTTTATTGACAAAACTCAGCTATTGTACCTGAGCGATGCCGAAGGGTTGGTACGTTATGACTACCGAAAAGGGCATAAAACGGTATTATTCAATCAATTATCACCTACGAAAGAATACGATTTATATAGCTCACCGATTTATACTGCTGCGGGCGATGTGTGGCTTCAGGCTTCGACTGGGTTGCTACGTTACAACATTCCAACCCAAAAGCTATCCGCTTATTTCAGCAATCATCCCCAGAACCAATTCGGGCCTCCGACCACGATTTATTCATTCCACATCGATGCTAACAACGTAGCGTGGCTGGGCACGCAAAATGGTTTGCTACGATTCGATTATGGAAATAATACGTATCAGAATTACCCGATCAAAGGGCTAAAAGAAACCAGCGCCGTTTTTAGTATCGCGGCTGATGGTCAGGAGCGACTTTGGCTGGGTACGCAACGTAACGGTGTTATTTATTTCGATAAACGCGGACAAACATTCAGTCAGGTTCAGGATTTTACCAACACAGTCCGGCAACTGAACGAGTTTAAGATCAGTAAGATTTTTGTCGATGATCTGGGAATTGTCTGGGCAAATACCGATCCCGATGGACTGGTACGTATCGTTCCGGGAGCTTTTCTGTTTGGGGGCATGGTGAAACGGCAGGTCGGTGACTCTTTACGCGCTGATCGACAGTTAAGTAGTTATACGATACGCGGATTTCTGGAAGAACGCTTCGACCGGCTCTGGGTACTTACCGAAAATGGTATAAATATCCTGAATCCAGCTACGAATCGGATTGTCGAACGATTTTTGAGCCTCTCCCCTACCCCCACAATGCCTCAGGGTTTTCGGGCACGTAGTCTTTACCGAGATCCGCAGCGACGTATCTGGGCTGGTATAGCGGGTGGTGTGCTGACCTATCAGCCGACGACAAAGACGTTTAGCCCAATTCTATGGAATTCGGCGAATCAGAATTCGGTTGCCAACAACTATGTTCGAAACCTGACTGGTATTTCCGATTCCCTGCTGGTGGCGGCTACCGAAGATGGCCTCTATGCCTTAAATCCCAACCGACGTAGCTGGTCGAAATTACCCATCCTGACGAATCAGAATATTTTTAGCCTTTGGTATAATTCATCGACTCAACAACTTTGGGTCGGCACGTATCGAAACGGGTATTACTGCTATCAGGTATCCGACAAGGGTTGGCGAATGGTCAGATCCGGGCTTAACGGCTATACCATATTGAACATTCGCCCCGATACCGATAAGCAAACGCTCTGGCTTTCATCTGACCGGGGTCTGGTGGCCATGAATGCTGAATCCGGGCGTTTCCGATTATATTCAGAGCAGAATGGTCTGGCTAATTCATTCGTATATGGTTCGCTTTCCGATGCGCAGCATAATACCTGGATGAGCACCAATCGGGGTATTGCTCGCCTGGACCCAATTTCGCAGACGATTAAAAACTTCGATCCGAAAGACGGGCTTCAGGGCTACGAATTCAACGGCAACGCATTTTTGAAAACCGCTAATGGTGACTTGTATTTCGGTGGGGTCACGGGATTTAACCATTGCCGACCCGATGCTTTCCGAAAAAACCTCTTCAATCCACGGGTTCATATTTACTCGCTCAGCATTAACGAAGAACCATTTCACACCGCTACGTACATCGGCGAAACCAACAGTCTGAACCTGACTCATACACAGAATACATTAGCGCTGGAATTTTCGGCCTTCGATTATTTCTGTGACGGCCACACGAATTACCAGTATCAGCTTACGGGTTATGACGACAACTGGGTAATGTCGGGCGAGCGTAACTACGTTCGGTATGCCAATTTGCCGCCCGGTCAATACGTCTTTCAGGTAAGAGCCACCAATCAGGACAATCGCTGGAGTCACTACGTTCGGCGAGTGAGTATTTACATTGAACCCCCTTTCTGGCAAAAACCTGCGTTCATTACGTTGCTGCTGCTGATCATCGTAGGCACCGTCTGGGCATGGATACGTCAGCGCGAACACAACATCCGTCAGCAGCAAGTGGATCGCCTACGACTTGCTTATGATATTCAAGAGCAGGTAAAAAAGGAAATTGCCCGCGATTTACACGACGAAATTGGCACGCGGCTGGCGACCATTAAACTCTATACGACGCAACTCACGCAGGAAGCGGGGGAAACATCGTCCATCCGGGCACTCAAAACCACCATTTTCCAACTCATCAACGACACCATCAGCGACGTTCGGAATCTGCTCCGCAAACTCAATCCCCAGACGCTGGAACAGCACGGATACGTAGCAACGGTTGAAGAATTGTTTTCGCGGATTAACGCCAGCGGCATCATCAGCGCTCTATTTACCTACGACGAAATTACCGAAAGCGCCGACCGGTTCCCCGCCGATACGGAAGTGATGCTGTATCGGATCACACAGGAACTGGTCAATAACTCACTCAAACATGCTACCCCTAAATGTATCGACTTAAAGATGCGGCAACAACCCGGCCGGATTATCCTGGCTTACACCGACGATGGCTCCGGATTTAATTACGAGCAGGCAAAAAAAAGCGCAACGGGATTAGGTATCAGCAACATCGAATCGCGGGTGGCGCTGCTGAATGGGCAAATTTCCTGGCAAAGCAAGCCAGGGCAGGGCGTGTTGGTCAGCATCGAGGTTCCGGTTAGCCCGGTTCACCAAAAAGCGTTCTACAAATCACCTGATAAGGTTGAGCAAACGGGTTAATTCCAATGACTATTTTGGGGAGTCGGTCGCGGAATCAATCCGATGGCGTCGTGGCGCATCAATAATTCAAAAAGAAGCACGGTAGCCGCGGCATCACCCTGCGCCCGGTGCCGACCGTGAAGCGGAATATTCAACGTCCGGCAAAGCTTACCCAAACTGTAGGAAGGGTGGCCGGGAATCAGTTTGCGGCTTGTCCGAACGGTACACAGCGTGCGCCGGAAAAAATCGTAGCCAAGCCAGTTCATCTCTTTCTGAATAAAACCGAAGTCGAAATTGACGTTGTGGGCCACAAAAACGGCTCCTTCCGTAATAGCCAGTACGTCTTTTGCTACGTCGGCAAAGGTGGGCGCATCCTGAACCATTTCGTCAGAAATGCCGGTCAAATATTTAATAAATGGTGGGATTGGACAGCCTGGATTCAGCAGAGAATGGAACGAGTCAACTACCTGCTGGCCATCGTGCCGGTAAATAGCAATTTCAGTAAGTCGGGAGGGACCTTTTACGCCCCCGGTCGTTTCAACGTCAACGATGCAATACACAAAAAATCAGTTAAGCTGGTAGGCATGGATAGTCATTTTTTGCCGCCGATGGTCCGAATTTGTTTACAGGACTTGACTAAAAATGACGATTCTTGACTCTCAATGGCTATTAATGACAAGGTACGTACGCTTTCTGAACAGTTTTTCCCCGCCTATGAGTTCGCCAAAGACGCAGCAAGAACTATTCCTGAAGCGTATGATTCAAATTCATAGACGCTTGCGATGCCTGCATTGGATGCTGGCGAACGGGCTGACGAGCAACGATTCCTTGCCGAATTAACCGTAAAGCATATTCCAGCGTGTAATCACGGTTGTTCATCAGGTCCTCAAAGGTACGACTGGCCGTGAAATCAGGCTCAACAGTAAAGCCATTTGCGCAGCTTTCATTGACAGCGTGCGTCAGCTTCTTAAGCGGCATTCTGACTTGAATACGTGTATTTGGTAACGTAATGGTTTTAAAATGACCGGCAAAATCACCCCAGTACGCACTTCCGCAGGCTTCGCCGACAAACGTACCAATACCCGCATCGAGCGTTTTGGCCATTACCGACGTAGCAGCCGAAAACGAAGCCCCATTCATCAGAAAATACAGATTTCCGGCGAACGCGTCTTTTTTACGTGGCCGATACCGATGCTGCGTCGATCGGCTGGCGAATCCACCCGTTTTATCTGATTTATATTGCAGGCTGAAATTCAGCATAGATATCGGATTCCAGCGCGCTACCAGTTCGGCACGAGCGGCCCGTTTCATTTCTTCATGTGCCATAATTTGAAATGGCTTTGGCATCCAGTAACGTAGCAGTCGAGCCGAGTTCAGAACGATCCCTCCCCCATTCCCCTGCATATCGACAATCAGATTCTGAACGTTTTGCTCCCGAATCTGCTTGAACGCCTGTTTCAACTTCCGATTAAAGGCCCACTGAAACGGATCTTTTTTCTTTAAACCCATAAATGTCGACACACGTAGCACCGCCGTATGCGTCAACGTATCGACGATACGTACCGACAAATTGGAAGGCTGATTAATTTCAACGCCATACCGACGCCGAATCGTGGTTCGGAAGTTGTTCAGAGAGGGGCATTTCAGGCGCGTCTGCCGAACCAACGTATCGCCTTTGAGCTTATACGTGATCGAAATCGAATCCGAGGACCCGTACCAGGCCGCGTAGTAATCGGCAAATTGCACCAGGCTCCACTGACGACGGCCCGAACTGTTATCGCCGTCGGAGCCAGAACGGTCGGCTTCCATTAATTCCTGGTGAAGGTCGGCAACGGTACGTCCATTGATGGTCAGCAATTCCGTTCCGCGCTGGAGACTCGTATCAGCCGATACGTTATGGCTGATATAATACGTATCGTTGACCGGCCGGATGTAAAAGGGAATGAATCGGGTGTTTTTCCCGATGTAATTTTTGCGGTGATTGAGGTTCGTATGACCGTCTTTCAGCGCTGCCACGTAGGGGCTGATGTGCTGATAAAATTTCAGGTACTCAACCGGAGCCGTCAATCCATTGTAGAGCGAGTCATACAGTCGCTCCATCTTCGGTTTTGGCGTATAATAGCCAACTCCCGGATGTAATTGATCGATCTTGTGTTTCAGGTAGCTGAAATCGGCACGGGCTTGTGCAGGACTAATCGTTTGCCCGTTCGCAACTGAACAAAATGCTCCCAGCGACAAACTTGCCAGAAGCAAAATCCCCCCTATCTTCATCAATACAAGTTACGGTAGAGACCAACTCGAGCGAGTTGGCCAGTTTTTGTACGGTGAAGATACAATTCCGCGTAACTATAATCAACAAAAAATGTTTATGAGTTTTATAAAATTTTGTTTCTGGCAGAAACAGGAACGTAACGCTGAACGCTAATACGTTAATAATCAATACTAAATCGGTAGGCTAGCTATCTTTCCGATGCGGAATAACGGTCCAATTTTTTACGCCGGGCAGGTGTTCAGCAGCAATATCAGCCGCTACGTCCTCCAGATTTTCTTCATTGGTCGTAAAAAACAGGCTTTGCGTTTGGTCATCGTTATGGGTTGCGCGCACTTCATAATATTCGTTATGGTGCTCAATGGCGTGCTTGTCAACAAGTTTATACTGGCTCATACGTAGCAAATGCGGTTGATGTTTGAGATGTATAAACTCGTTTTTTAGCAAGCTGTTTACGCGAAGAGCGTAATTACCACCGCTCCCGCCACCATGATACCAGCGCCAATCAGCTTCCGGGCGATGTCTTTCTCCTGAAAAAACTGGTATCCAAACAACACACTGAACAAGGCTGATAGTTGAAACAAGGCCAGCGCGTATCCTACGGGCATACCCGCCAACGCTACGTTACTCGACAGTTGCGTAACGCCCACCGCAAGGCACAAACCAAGAAAGATCAATTTTTCGGAAAACAGACGGTTTAATTGTGGTCGCCATTGTCGGCGCATGGTTAGCCCAATCCAGATCAGCGTGCAGATGAAACCTAAAAGGCACCAGTAAAAAAAGGCAATCGTTGGCGTAGAAACCAGAATAGCTTTTTTTAGAAATACGCCGTCTATGGCCGAGAAAACCAGAGCTGCCAATCGTAATTTTATTTCAGGCCGTTGAAAAATCTGCCACGAAAATCCACTACGTTGTTTCTTATCGGCAAGCACTACGTAGCTACCCACGATAATCAATAAAATTCCGGCCAGCCCCCACCACCCCGGAATTTCATTCAGCAAAAAAATCCCGGTAAGCATTCCGACCACGGATTTATAAGCATTGATTGGCCCCAGTACTGACAAGTCGCCCAGGTGTAGGGCTTTCACCAGGAATACGTTTCCGAACATGGCTAAAACGCTTGTTACAAGCATATAATACCAGAATTCGGCTGGGAGGTCGTACAATCGCAATTGCGGCCAGAAGGCAAGGCAAGTCACACTCAGAAAACCATACGTAGCAGAAATTACAAACAGTGGGTCGGCGGTACGTTGTGTGAGCTGTTTCTGAAATACGTTCGCTAGCGGGTTTGCCACGATACGTAGCAGAACGGCAAAGGCCGTAAACGTAATGAGGGTTGCAAGCATTTTACTGAATACTGGTTGTTTATCGAACTTCCTCAAACATCAAATTTCAAATGAAAATGGCCGATTTTGCCATGCTGACGAAGGATGCATCTTAAAACATCCAAACTTGAGCGTAATGATACGTTAAAATGCTTCCTGCGTCAGCATGACAAAAAGCTGATAAATTAACAGTATTCACTTTCCTGATTCACAAACATTTTGTACCTTTGCGGTCTTATTTTTGAAAGGAGTAAAAAGTGAATCCATTACGCGCATACGACATCCACATTGCTGGACTGGATAACAAACGCTACGAGTACGATTTTACGTCGGACTATGCGTTTTTTGCCGCATTGGAGCAGGAACTCATTCAGAAAGGCAACATTCAGACCCATCTGCTTCTGGACAAATCAGAGACGATGATTCGGCTGGATTTCCACATCACAGGTACTGTTGAACAGACCTGCGATCGGAGCCTGGACGAATATGATGAACCGATTGATACGCGTCAAACGATGCTGTTGAAATTCGGTGATCATAATGAAGAGTTGAGCGACGAAATTGAACTCATCGAACGTAACACACCGACGATCAACGTAGCGCGGTACATTTTCGAGTTCATTGGTTTATCGCTTCCCATGAAACGGCTTCACCCCCGTTTTCGTGACGAAGAAGAAGATTACGCTGATGACGATACGCAGAATGGCCGGGTTATCTATCGTTCTGATCCTGAATCAGCAAACGACGACGATAACCAGCCGGATACAACAGATCCACGCTGGGCTGCTCTACGGAGATTAAATAACAATTAAAATCAGTTGTAGGGTTATAAAGTTGTAAGGTCATATAATTTGTACTCCTTCCAACACCCAACTCTACAACTGTACAACCATATAACTTTATAACTTAAAAAAATGGCACACCCCAAACGACGCCACTCCAGTACTCGCCGTGACAAGCGCAGAACGCACTATAAAGCTACGCCTGTAGCCCTGTCGACCGACGCCCAAACCGGCGAAGTTCATCAGCGGCATCACGCCCACGTATTCGAGGGCAACCTGTTTTATAAAGGCCAAATGATTATTGAGAATTACGCCAAAACGGCCTAAATCTTAGTAATTTCTGATAAGTATTTCGTCGACGTCTTTCCGAAGATGAACGCGAAATACTTTTTTATTGCCCGTTACCTGCCTATTTTTACGCGCATTTAGTTTACTAGTCCAGTTTAACTGGGGGTATTGAACCAACGGAGTCAATGAAAATTGCAGTGGACGCAATGGGTGGCGATTTTGCTCCCGACGCTATTGTGGAAGGAGTTGTAATGGCCGCTGCCGAATTGCCAGAGCAGGTATCTATCGTATTGATTGGTAAGCAGGCTGTCGTTCAGGAATTACTACAGAAACACGGAGCCGATGCTGCTGCCAATATCGAATTGGTCAATGCCGATGACGTTATTGATATGAGCGAGCATCCTACCAAGGCGCTTTCTCAGAAACCCAATTCCAGTATCGGGGTTGGGTTTAAGCTTTTGAAAGAAGGTCAGGTACAGGCATTTTGCAGCGCGGGCAATACGGGTGCTATGCACGTAGGGGCTTTGTTCAGCATCAAATCTATCGAAGGCATACTACGTCCCTGTATCGCGGGTTTTGTTCCACAGATTACGGGGGGACACGCAGTTATGCTCGACATTGGTGCCAACGCCGACTGTAAACCCGAGATGCTGGCTCAGTTTGGTCAGGTAGGCTCAATTTACGCGCAGTACACGTTTGGTATCGAAAAACCTCGTGTAGCCCTGATGAACATCGGTTCTGAAGAGCAGAAAGGCTCGCTAGTAGCACAAGCCGCCCATCAGCTCCTGAAGGATAATCGCAAGATTAATTTTATCGGGAATATGGAAGGGGGTGACTTTTTCGCTGGTATAGCCGATGTGATCGTAACCGACGGATTCACCGGAAACACGATGTTTAAGCTGGGCGAGTCGTTTTACAAAATCGCCAGCCAACGTAACATCAGTGATACGTTCCTGGATAAAACTAACTATGAGTCGGTAGGTGGCAGTCCTATTTTGGGTGTCAACGGCAATGTGATTATTGCTCACGGTATTTCATCGCCGTTAGCCATCAAGAATATGATTAGTCTGGCCATCCGTCAGGTTGAATCGGGTGCTTACACAAAAATCGCACAAGCATTGAGTTAGTCTAAAAGTTTACGGTTTACTGATAATGCTGGGTAACGTAATGCAGATTCGTTACGTTAGCCAACTAAAAACAGAATACTGCGAACGGAGGACTTTTTAATACTGTCTATGAGTAAAGCTGCCATTACTGGAATTCACGGCTACGTTCCCGATTATGTGCTGACCAATGCTGAATTGGAGCGCATGGTGGACACGAACGATGAATGGATTACGAGCCGCACAGGTATTAAAGAACGGCGCATTCTGAAAGGTGAAGGTTTAGGTTCTTCTCACATGGGCGCGAAGGCAGTGGCAGGCTTGCTCGAGAAAACAAACACGAAACCTGAAGAAGTTGATTTATTGATCTGTGCTACCACCACGCCCGATTACGTATTCCCCTGTACGGCCAACCTGATCTGCGATATGGTTGGTATCAGGAATATAGGGAGCTTCGATATTCAGGCAGCCTGTTCGGGTTTTTTGTATGCGTTAACTATTGGGACGCAGTTTATTGAAGCTGGTCGGTATAAGAAAGTTATTGTTGTTGGCGCCGATAAAATGTCGGCCATCACAAACTACACCGACCGGACAACCTGCATTCTTTTCGGCGATGGTGCCGGGGCTGTTATGCTCGAACCAAATGATGAAGGGTTCGGCGTACTCGATTCCATCATTAAATCGGACGGAACCGGACAACACCACCTGTTTCAGAAAGCGGGCGGAAGTCGATACCCTCCCACCCACGAAACGGTAGAAAAGCGTTGGCACTACGTCTATCAGGATGGGCCATCGGTGTTTAAGTTCGCTGTGAAGAACATGGCCGACGTATCGGCCGAAATCATGGAACGGAATCACCTGACTGGTGCCGACGTAGCATGGTTAGTGCCTCATCAGGCCAATAAACGTATCATTGACGCTACGGCCCACCGCATGGGCATTGAGACTGATAAGGTCATGATAAATATTAACAAATACGGCAACACCACAGCCGCTACCATTCCACTTTGTTTGTTCGATTACGAATCGCAGCTGAAGAAAGGAGATAATCTGGTACTTGCTGCTTTTGGTGGAGGCTTCACCTGGGGAGCCGCCTACGTCAAATGGGCGTATTAATTTTATATATGATGTATGAGATAGAATGTATGCGGTTTTCTCGCACTCTAGTTCATATATCATACACTTTACATCATACATCATAAACATGGCAACAACCGCAGATATCCGCAACGGGCTGGTTATCAACTTCAATCACGACCTTTTCCAAATCACGGAGTTCCAACACGTAAAGCCGGGTAAAGGCGCAGCTTTTGTTCGTACCAAACTAAAAAGCCTGACAACCGGGCGGGTTATCGATAATACGTTCAACTCGGGCGTAACCATTTATCCTGTCCGCGTGGAGCGTCGAAAATTCCAATACCTTTACAAGGATGAAACGGGGTATAACTTCATGGACCAGGAAACCTTCGATCAGATCAATATCGACGAAAAACTCGTGGAGGGAGCTGATATGATGAAAGAAGGTCAGGAAGTTGAAATCATGATAAATGGCGAAAACGACACGCCTTTATCGTGCGAATTACCACCATTTGTTGAGCTGGAAGTAACCTATGCCGAGCCTGGCATTAAAGGCGATACGGCTAACAGCCCTAAAAAGCGTGTTGAAGTAGAATCGGGAGCCAAAATTATGGTGCCACTTTTTATCGAATCCGGGCAAAAAATTCGAGTCGATACGCGCACACGGGAGTATGTTGAACGCGTGAAATAACGATTGTTAAACTGTTAGTCGTCAATTCAGTTAGTGAGTAAACACCACTTTTTTAACCTAAACTCCATTAACTGCCTGACAAAAAAATATGACCACGAAAGACATTCAGCAGCTTATCGACTTCATCTCACAATCGGGTTTAGATGAAGTTAACATCGAAACGAGTGACCTGAAAATCAGTGTTAAGCGTTACGGCTCAAGTGTTCCGGCGACCTCAGCTCCAGCACCCCCGGCTGCTGCATACGTAGCACCCACACCGGTAGCGCCACCACCAGCCGCAACGCCCAACGTAGCGCCAACAGCTACTCCTCCAGCCGCTCCCAAAGCTGATACGTCCAATTACGTTACGATCAAATCACCCATGATTGGTACGTTCTATCGGTCGTCTAATCCGGAAACGCCTTCGTTTGTTGAAATCGGTGATAACGTAACAGAAGGAAAAGTGGTGTGCATTATCGAAGCCATGAAACTCTTTAACGAAATCGAGTCGGAAGTATCCGGCCGAATCGTGAAAGTACTGGTCGAAAACGCTACGCCCGTAGAGTACGACCAGCCTTTGTTTTTGGTAGAACCCATCTAACTTAATGAGTGAATAAGCGGATGAGTGAATGAGTGAATAGGCTGACGCAAGCTTTTACTTATTCGCTCATTCGCTCATTCACTCATTCACTCATTATGTTTAAGAAAATATTAATCGCTAATCGCGGAGAGATTGCGTTGCGTATTATTCGCACCTGCCGCGAGATGGGTATAAAGACGGTAGCGGTTTACTCAACCGCCGACCGCGATAGCTTGCACGTACGTTTTGCTGATGAAGCCGTTTGCATTGGCCCCCCTGCTAGCCGACAATCGTATCTGAGTATCCCCAGTATCATTTCAGCCGCCGAAGTGACCGGGGCCGATGCCATTCACCCGGGCTATGGCTTCCTGTCTGAAAACGCCGAATTTTCCCAAATCTGTGCTGATTACGGCATCAAATTCATCGGAGCTACTGCCGAACAAATCAACGGTATGGGCGACAAGGCAACCGCCAAAGCGACCATGAAAATAGCCGGCGTACCCGTTATTCCAGGTTCCGACGGTTTGCTCGAATCAGTTGAGCAGGGCAAGAAACTTTCAGCCGAAATGGGCTATCCGGTCATCGTAAAAGCTACGGCGGGTGGCGGTGGACGCGGGATGCGAATTGTCCGTTCAGAAGCCGATTTCGAGAAAGCCTGGAATGATGCACGTACTGAAGCCGGTGCCGCTTTCGGTAACGACGGCCTGTATCTGGAAAAATACGTAGAAGATCCTCGCCACATTGAAATTCAGATTGTCGGCGATCAATACGGTAAAGTTTGCCACCTATCGGAACGGGATTGCTCGATTCAGCGTCGGCACCAGAAACTAGTGGAAGAAACGCCGTCGCCAATTGTTTCAGATGAACTTCGTATGCAAATGGGCGAAGCGGCTATTAAAGGAGCTCAGGCAATTGGGTACGAAGGTGCCGGTACCGTCGAATTTCTGGTTGATAAATACGGGAAGTTCTATTTCATGGAAATGAACACCCGGATTCAGGTTGAACACCCGATTACTGAAGAAGTAACGGATTTCGACCTCATCAAAGAGCAGATCAAAGTGGCCGCTGGTACTGAAATTTCAGGCCGGAATTATACACCCAAACTCTACGCGATGGAGTGCCGGATTAATGCCGAAGACCCAGCGAACGGCTTCCGTCCATCCCCCGGTAAAATCACAAACCTGCATTTCCCCGGCGGACACGGTGTTCGGATCGATAGTCACGTGTATAGCGGCTACACCATTCCGCCGAATTATGACTCCATGATTGCCAAGCTGATCGTTTCGGGCCAATCACGAGATGAGGTAATTACGCGCATGAAACGTGCCTTGCAGGAATTTGTCATTGAAGGTATCAAAACCACGATTCCGTTCCATATCAAACTGATGGACGATCCTAAATTCCGGTCTGGCCAGTTTACGACGGCCTTCTTGGAAGGGTTTGATTTTAGTACGCTGTAATGTAGACCGTAGGTACGCATTACGTTAGAAAAAACGAGGTGTCTTGCTTTAGTGCTAAGACACCTCGTTTTTATTTAAACCCACCCGAATGAACCACCTTGCTACGGCCGATTATATAGTTTTTCTTATTTATTTCATCATCGTTGTTGGCTACGGATACTGGATTTACCAGCGTAGACGAAAAAAGAGTGTCGACACTCACGATTTCTTTCTGGCAGAAGGTTCCTTAACGTGGTGGGCCATTGGTGCTTCGCTGATTGCATCAAATATTTCGGCTGAGCACTTTATCGGGATGGCAGGTTCTGGCTTTGCTATGGGGCTGGCTATTTCGTCGTACGAGTGGTTTGCTGCCGCTGTACTCATTATTGTAGCTGTATTTTTTATCCCGATCTACCTGCGGAACCGCATCTACACCATGCCCCAATTTCTGGCGCAGCGATATAGCGATACGGTCAGTACAATTCTGGCTATCTTCTGGTTAGTTGTATACGTTCTGGTCAATCTAACGTCCATCCTTTATCTGGGAGCCATTGCCATCGAATCGCTGGTCGGTATTTCGTTTACTACGTGTACCATTGGGCTGGCGGTATTTTCCATTTTCATTACGTTAGGGGGCATGAAAGTCATCGGCTATACCGACGTAGTTCAGGTAGTTGTGCTTATCATCGGTGGGCTGGTTGTTACGTATCTGGCGCTGGATTTAGTGGCTCAGCAAACAGGTACTACCAGCGTCTGGAATGGCTTACTGTCGCTACGTCAAAAAGCTGATTCACACTTTCATATGTTTTTTCCGAAAGGTCACCCACAATACGAAGTGTTGCCTGGTATGGCGTTGGTAACGGGTGGTATGTGGCTCAATAATCTGTATTATTGGGGATGCAATCAATACATTGTTCAGCGGGCGTTGGGCGCCGATTTGAAAACGGCACGTAGCGGAATTCTCTTCGCGGCTTTTATGAAGCTTATGATTCCGCTTATCGTGGTTATTCCGGGTATAGCTGCTTATGTATTGTATCAGAGTGGGCCTTTCCGAGACGCGATGACCGATGCATCGGGCGTAGTAAAGCCCGATCACGCTTACCCGGTACTGATGAATCTGTTGCCTGTCGGTATGAAAGGGCTGGCTTTTGCTGCATTGACGGCTGCTATCGTTGCGTCTTTAGCGAGTAAGTGTAATTCGATTTCAACCATTTTCACCCTCGATCTGTACAAGAAGTACGTTGCTCCAAAAGCATCGGAGCAGAAGTTGGTCAACGTAGGGCGATGGGCGGTTGTCGTATCGTTTGCCATTGCGCTCGGTATTGCTCCTATGCTACGTTCGCTCGATCAGGTGTACCAGTACATACAGGAGTACACCAATTTTGTTACGCCGGGCATTTTCGCCATTTTCTTACTAGGCTTTTTCTGGAAACGCGCCACCAATCGGGCTGCCCTGACAGTGGCTATTCTAACACTTCCTTTTTCGCTGTTACTTAAATTCTGGCCAGACGTAATGGCTAACTTCGGTATTGAAGCTGAGCCGATTCCGTTTCTACACCGCACGACCTGGGTTTTCTGCATCGACGTAGTATTGATGGTTCTTGTCTCGCTGACGGACCCTGCTAGTCACAAAGCGAACGATACGATTATTGTCGATAAAAGTATGTTCCGGGTAACACCTTCGTTTGTGGTTGGTTCTGTGATAATTTTCGGTATTTTGGGCGTATTGTACACCGTTTTCTGGTAATACCCCATGCCGAACGTAGTAATAGCGGGTCTACTATTGTTGGCGACTCCCCTTTTTGCCCAGTTGCCTGCGCGGCTCGATTCCCTTATGCAGGCAACCACTAAACCCAATCTGCCAGGAGCAGCTTTACTGGTCGAAATAGACGGGAAAGTTATCTATCAGCATGGGAGTGGATTATCGAACGTAGCGCAGAAAAAGGGAATCTCGCCAACCACCAATTTCCGCATGGCGTCGGTGACGAAGCAGTTTACGGCGATGAGTATTCTTTTATTGGAAAAAGAAGGAAAACTCTCTCTAGATGACCCGCTTATTCGGTTTTTTCCTGAATTGAATGTTCAGGTTGCCCGAAAAGTACAAATACAAAATTTATTAACACATTCATCGGGTATTCTGGATTATGAATCCCTGATGTCGCCCAAACAGACCAAACAACTGCTAGATGAGGACGTACTGAATCTGCTTAAAGATCGGGATTCATTGTATTTCGAGCCGGGAAGCCAGTTTCGGTATAGTAATTCCGGGTATTGCCTGTTAGCGCTTCTCATCGAGCGCGTATCGGGTGATACGTATGCTACGTTCCTGCGGGAGCGTATTTTCAAGCCGCTTCAAATGAATCAGTCAGTAATTTATGAAGCTGGAAAACCTATTGCTAATCGGGCTATGGGTTATCGTAAAAAAGGAAAAATATTCGCCTTCTCCGACCAAAGCCTGACCAGCGCCACGAAAGGGGATGGTGGCGTATATACGTCGCTGACAGATTATCAGAAATGGATTAACGCACTACGTAACAATACGTTGCTTGAATTAAAAGCCATTCTCAATCGCACGAAGCAAACGATTTCGACCAATCCGGGGAGTTATTACGCGGCTGGCTGGTTTTTCCGGCAACCGAATAATCCGGTACTTTTTCACTCCGGAAGCACGTCTGGATTCAATAATTTTGTGGTTTCAATACCGGATAAAAAGTTTCTAATGGCTTATTTTTCGAACAAGGCCGATAATAAAGCCAATGCAGCCGCCGTATTGAAACTACTGGCTAGTGCTAATCCAACTGAACTCGCTGATATACTTACACTTGACGAGTTGACCCAATAATAAGTTTTACGTTGAACCCTATTGGTATCTTATTGGTTTTCAGTAATAATTTTAAGAAATTTGTTGCCTAAATTTTCATTTAACATGATTAGCGAAACCGCCCCTCTTGCCAGTCTTGATGTATGGGAAGACGACGTATTGAGCCGTTACCCACAACCAGAGCATAAAGCGAAGGAAGACTATCGTAACTACGACACGCCCGAGCGTGATACTGTTCGGGAGTTTTATCGACTGAACCATACGTATCAGACGTATGATTTCGTGCGCGAAAAAGAGCGGGAGTTTTTGAAATTCGATAAAAAAGAATTGCCGGTTTGGGGCGCGATGGAATTCCTGAACACCCTCGTCGACGATTCTGACCCCGATACCGATCTTGATCAGCTTCAGCACCTGCTGCAAACCGCCGAATCCATCCGCGCCGATGGTCATCCTGACTGGTTTGTGCTGACGGGCTTCCTGCACGATATGGGCAAAGTACTGTGTCTGTTCGGTGAACCGCAGTGGGCCGTAGTGGGCGATACGTTCCCGGTTGGTTGCGCGCATTCGGATAAGATTGTTTACCCCGAATTTTTCGCCAACAACCCCGATAGCTACGACGAGAAATATAATACGAAATACGGCGTTTACGAGCCGAATTGCGGACTACGTAACGTACATATGTCGTGGGGGCACGACGAGTACCTATACCAAATCATGAAGGATTATATGCCCGAGCCAGCGTTGTATATGATGCGCTACCACTCATTCTATTCGCAGCACCGCGAGGAGGCTTATAATCACCTGATGGACGATCACGACCATGAAATGTTCAAGTGGGTGCGGAAATTCAATCCATACGATTTGTATTCAAAGAGCCCAAAACCTCCGGTTGTAAGCGAATTGAAACCTTACTACGAAGACTTGATTGCAAAATACCTGCCCGCGACGCTGAAGTTGTAAAGCATCTAGGTGTTTAATATCAAGTCAGCAAATGAATTTTTTGTCATGCTGACGAAGGAAGCATCTTAACATATCCTGACTTAAGAGTGAAGACGCCTTAAGGTGCTTCCTTCGTCAGTATGACAAAAAAGCAAGTTCGCTACATAAATTCCGTAAGTGGTTTTCGACTGCTTACGGAATTTTTATTGCTAGAATCTTTAGTTTTGGCCGTACTACGCTCTCACCATGCTCCTCTTTTTTATCTCTCTCTACCTTCTCTCCAACGTAGCGGTTGGCGCCTGGGCCGCTCGTAAAGTCACTACGTCACAGGATTTTGTGCTGGCTGGCCGGGGCTTACCCCTGTTTCTGGCGGCTTCCGTTACGTTCGCTACGTGGTTTGGCTCCGAAACGATCATGGGCGCACCAGCCATGTTTGTGGAAGGCGGGCTTCTGGCAGTTATCGAAGAGCCGTTTGGGTCGGCGTTGTGTCTGTTTCTGGTCGGGGCTTTTTTTGCACGGCCGCTTTATAAACTCAATATCACTACGTTCTGCGATTATTTTCGAATACGGTTCGGGCGGTCGGCGGAATTGCTGTCGGCTTTGATGGTAATTCCGTCATATTTCAGCTGGATTGCGGCACAGCTTGTAGCCATTGGCATTGTTTTGAGCGTAGTAACCGACATTCCGCGTGAGTATTGCGTGATCGGGAGCGCTACAATTGTGATGATTTACACACTGATGGGCGGTATGTGGTCGATTTCGGTCACCGATTTTTTCCATAACCTCATCATCATTGTAGCATTGGCAGTATTAGCCGTTATACTCTGGAACGACGTGGGCGGTTGGGAGACCATCCAACGGCGAACACAACCCGGTTTTTTCCGCTTTTTTCCTAATAATACCGCCAAAGACTGGCTCGAATACGTAGCGGCCTGGATTACAATTGGACTAGGTTCAATTCCTCAGCAAGATGTATTCCAGCGAGTTATGTCGGCGAAGTCCGAAAAGGTGTCGGTTCGGGCGTCGTATCTGGCATCGGGAATGTACCTGACCATTGCGATGCTACCGCTGTTTATTGCGTTAAGCGCCAAAATGCTGCATCCTGATCTGCCCAAAGACAGTCAGCTTATCATTCCGAACATGGTGATGCGCCACGGTAGTTTACCGCTTCAGATACTGTTTTTTGGCGCTGTTACGTCAGCCATTCTAAGCGTATCGAGCGGTGCGATTCTTGCGCCATCAACCGTTTTTGGCGAGAACGTAATGAAGTTTTTCCGGCCCGACATCAGCGATAAAGCACTCTTGGCAACAATACGTTGGGCGGTGGTCGTTATCACGATCGTGTGCGTACTTATGAGTACTACGCGCGAAACCAACATTTTCGATTTGGTAGGCGAATCTTCGGCGTTTAGTCTGGTATCCCTGTTCGTACCGCTTGCCGCGGGAATTTACTGGAAACGAGCCAATCTGACGGGTTGCCTTTGCTCGATGGCGATTGGTTTCAGCGTCTGGTTGCTTTGTTTGTGGCAAGACACTTCATACCCGCCCATCATCTGGGGTTTATTGGCTAGTCTGGCGGGTATGATAGTCGGTAGTTTAGTGAGCGCTAAACGAAGTCTGAATCCGGCGGCAAATTGAAGCATTCGGGAATTACGTATCCAATAACCGTCGGTGATAGTTAATTTGACCGAGATGATACGTTAGATGCGTTGTCAAATGCACTAGCAAGTATTCTGTTGAGGTGGGTTTATCAAATACCAGCATCGGATATTCTGCCTCAAGTTGCTCGTCCGATATGTTATTAAGTCCTTTTTCAACCGCGATCATCGTTTCATCAATCTTGGCTAACAACTCGGTTCGCGGAACATTTTTGAGCGAAAATTCAAGCTCGCGGTTGCGTACGTAACCCGTTTTGCCCAACTCGGCTCCGATGTAGGTATTCAGGTTACCAACCAGGTGCAGGCAGAGGTTACCACCTGAGTTGGCAATGCTTTTCTCAACGTACCAGATTTTCGGTTCGTCTTTGTAAAGATTGATTTCTACTTTTAACTTTTCAAGATCGCGTTGAAAAAGCGTTTTCAGTACGTCTACCAGCATTGTATTTCTGACAAAGATTTACCCAAAATATTGTTGCTCAATACGTCCAACGTAGCCCGGATACGTAGCAGAACTGAACCATGATTGAAGTCTACTACCAATATTTGGGTAAAGATTTAGATTATCAAGTTCGCTAAGTGGCTTCCAGACCAGTTCGAGAGCCGTAGTTTCGTCGGGGTTCAATTTGGGTTCACCCACTACGTTCCGAGCGGCAAAAACGATGTGTAATACGTCGTTGTTACGTTGCGTCAGCAGCATTTCGCCCGCCAGAATCATTTCTCCAATTTCAACCGAAACGCCTAGTTCTTCCTGAATTTCACGGGCAATCGTTTCGGGTAAGGTCTCACCCCGGTCGGGACTACCACCCGGAAGCGCAAATACATCCTGACCGCCATATTGATAACGCATCAGTAAAATCTCGGTGTGGTTAGCATTTTGTCGCCAGATAAGGGCGCTTGGGCGAACTTTCATGTTGGCAACTTAAAAAAAGCGGTGATCTTTCCCAATATGTTTCTGGAAAAGACCACCGCTTTTTTGCCGTGCTGAGGAACGAAGCATCTTAAGGATTCCAAACTTAAGGATCAGGATACTTTAAGATGCTTCGTTCCTCAGCATGACAAAATTTAATTCAGCTCGCGCGTAGTTTCGAACAGGAACCAGGTGCGTCGTTCGGTTTCATCGATAAAATTCTCCAGCAAACTAGCCGTTGCTACGTCCTCAGCATCGTCGGCAATCTGGTGAGCGTCACGCATGGCTTTTGCCATCTTCTTGTTTTCGGCCAGCAGATCCAGCAACATATCTTTTGGGGCCACAAAATCCTCGTCGTTGTCTTTCACCCGTTGTAACTGAGCAATATGCGCAACCGAACGGATGGTATTGGCGCCAATTTTCCGAACACGTTCGGCCAGTGGGTCAATCGTTGCAAAAATCTGCTCGGCCTGTTCATCCAGCAGCAAGTGATAATCCCGGAAATGGCGGCCCGATACGTGCCAATGAAAGTTTTTTGTTTTGATGTATAGGGCAAAAGCGTCGGCAACGAGTCGGTTCAATGCTTCCGCTACTTTTTCACGTCCTTTCTCTTTCAGGTCGGATGGTGTATCTAGTTCCTCAACTTGATTATTCGCTTTCATAGTGTATTCCAATTTTAAGCTAAAAGCTGTTTTTCTACACAACGACAATCCGTATAGCATTGTTCGGGCGTTACCATTCGAACCTCGCTACGTCGCAATATTGTTATCTTTGTAAAAATGCACCGGCCATGACAGCACAGGAAAAGAAGCAACAACTTGTTGAAAAGGTACAGCAAATTCCGGAAAGCTATTACGATGATGTCAATACACTACTTGATACCATTCTGAGCAATCAGGAAACGCAGCGACGCGAACGTTTTGAGCAATTACTGACTAAAACATCGGTAAAATATAAAGCGGTTTGGGAAGCTTTAGCTTAAAATGATCTATCTGATCAAACCGGAAATAATCGCGATTAATCACCATCAAATCCGGTTATTTGGCGGAAATTTTGTTCCGCCCAACAACTTTCTTCACGAGGAAAATCTGGATTATTTGCTGTAAGCTGTAGAAGCAGAAATGTTTGGCGAACCATTGTACCCTGAGGTTTATCAGAAAGCAGGGTTGTACATGTACAATGTCGTCTGCAACCATATTTTTCAGGATGGAAACAAACGTACTGGTTTGCAGGCAGCTTTAATTTTTCTGCTTCTCAATAATTATAAATTCATCGCTTCGGTAAACGACGATCTGTTAATCCAATTCACGCTCGACGTAGCATCGGGGCAACATTCTCTCGAAAGCGTGCAGGAGTGGTTCAAGGCAAATATTCAGCCATTGTAATCGCTACGTTGTTAAGTAACTTACGTAGCGATTTGGCCCGTTCCGCTACGTTAAAAACGCGCTAGTACTTTCTCCGAAACGGTTTTCCCAATTGATAACGACGACGTAGCAGCGGGAGAGGGGGCATTCACTACGTTGATAGCTTTGTCGGTTTCTAAAATGGCGAAATCATCGAGCAATCCGCCCGTACGGTCGCAGGCTTGTGCACGAACACCCGCGCCACCCGGTTCGAGGTCAGCTTCCTGAATGTCGGGAATCAGGGCTTGCAGGGCTTTGGTAAATGCCGATTTTGAGAAGGAGCGGTACATTTCGCCCAGGCCAGTTTCCCAGTACTTAGCCGCTACTTTCTGAAAACCTGGCCACGCAAGCGTTTCAAATAATTCCTTCAGGTTGATGGCTGATTTTGTATAGCCCTCCCGCTGGAACGCCAGTACGGCATTCGGGCCAGCTTCTACACCGCCGTGAACCATCCGGGTAAAGTGGACTCCCAGGAACGGAAAATTAGGATCTGGTACCGGATAAATCAGGTTTTTTACCAGATACTCTTTGTGAGGCTTTAGCTTAAAATATTCACCTCGGAAGGGAACGATACGTACATCAACAGCCTCACGTTGGGTAAGTTGAGCGATTTTATCAGAGTAAAGACCCGCGCAGTTGACAACTAATTTCGTCTCGTAACGACCTTTATCCGTTACGACAATGCTCAGGCTTGTTCCAGGAGTTACCTGCTCTACACGTTCATTGAACCGGATTTCGCCACCCAGCTCCTGAAATTTGACCGCATATTTTTCCGTAACCTGTTTGTAATCAACAATGCCCGTCTGCGGCACGAACATGCCGGCTACGCCATTGACGTGAGGCTCAATTTCACGCATTTCGGCGATGGTGAGCTTTTTCAGCCCACCTAACCCATTCTGCTGACCACGTTGGTAGAGCGTTTCTAATTGTGGGATTTCTTCTGCTTTTGTAGCCACAACAATCTTTCCGCAAAGGTCGTAGGGAATGTTTTCGGCATCGCAGAAATCTATTAGCATCTGGTAGCCACGGATGCAGTTTGTCGCTTTCAAACTGCCCGGTTTATAATATAATCCAGAGTGAATGACACCGCTGTTATGGCCGGTCTGATGCCGCGCTACAGACGACTCTTTTTCAAGCAGAATGATTTTTAAACCGGGCCGTTGCTGCTTTAACTGTAATGCGGTGGCTAACCCAACAATGCCTCCACCGATGATTATTACGTCTGTCATTGTGCAAAGGTACGGCCTGACAACAAAAAACGGACGTAGCGAGGTTAATGCTACGTCCGTTTCATCCTTTAGCTGTCGTTTACTATTCTGCCCAACCCTTTGTTAAATATTCAAATAAAGGATTAATGATGCAGGGGCTCTTTTCGTTCAGTTGTATTTGTCTGAAAGATGCAGAACAGCCAAAATTCGTCACCGGATTTGGATGAAAGGCAAATGGAGTAGACAAGCGGTTTAACGTAGTTGTCCCTCAATCCAATCAAGGCCTCGCCCATACAGTGCGTGAGCAAGTCGTACCCGATTGTCGAAATCAGCGTTTGTGGTTTTTCCCTGTTTCGCAAACTGGCTTACCAGTTGGGCGTTCTCCATAGGTTGTGGCTGTTCGTACTCCGGTTCTTTATCAGTCCGAAATGCTGAAAAGGCAGGTGCATCGGCGTCGAAATGCTGGAAAAACAAATGGCCTCTTGGTGTTCGAACGGCACACAGAACGCCACTCGCCCGACTAGTAGAAGGGGACAGACTACCTTCCTGACCGCGTTTGAGCACAATAACGCCATCGAAGTTGGCTAACATGGCAAGTTCCGCCATTTTCATCTGATACGTAATGTGAAAAACCGACGTAACGAGAATCCGGGCGTGGCAGGGATTCAGGACTTTTTCGAGCGTTGCCAGAAAGGGGCGTTTAATCATTAGATGACGTCTATCGACCCACCGATTCAGCGCAGGAGACATTGCTTTCTGGTCTAGCACCCAGCCGTAAGGCTCTAGAACCGTATCGAGTTCGTGATTGCTTTGCAGGAATTGACAGCCCAGATGCATATAGACATCCTGAGCATTGAGCGTAAATTTTGGCCCGCCCGACCGCCCAACCAGCGATACAGCCCCGTAACCTCGTTTTTGAAAAAACTGAGCCAGTAAAGGTGTTATCAGATAGCTATTTTCAACGCCATCGAATGGTTCGGCAAGCTGAATCAGCGGTCGGTCGGCGCAACTCATCTGCCGGAATCCGGGCGTAAAGGTTCGTTCAGCAGCCCGCATGAGTCCAAGGTATTCATCGTTGGTCTCGTGACGAACCCGCATGATGCTGGCAGCCAATGCCCGAAATGTCTCGCAGTTATCCCGACCGAATAGATAATCGCCCAGTTGCTGAGCTTCTGAAACCTGTAAATGATCACCCCGAATCAATTTAGTTGCAATGGGGAGCATGCCGGTTGCCAGATCAGGGCAAACTTTATTGATAAAAAACGTAGGGTGAGAAAACGCACCTTTACCAATTACGTCTTCCAGTGTTCGCTCTTCAGGTGTTGGCCCTTTGGCAATGAGCGAACCCAGAAAGGCCCCTTTTTGCAACGGATGCGCCATTGGGTCGGCCAGCGCCACGCGACATTCAGCCATTAATTCGGGCGTAAGTGGTTTGCTGCCGTACTTACCAATGCCAATGTGTTTGATACCCCGGCCAAGTGGCGTATCGGTAGGAGGTACGTCCAGAACCATACGAATGACAGGTTTAGAAGGGGAGATAGGGTTGTGAGTAAAGGTAAAAAAAAGGAGCTACTTACTGACAAGTCAACTGGCTCAAAATCAAATTTTTTGATCAGTTTCTTCGCACATTTATGCTGAATCCTGATACGTTGCTATAGTGACTAAAATTGGTACTGATTTCTGCGAAAAACAGGCGAGTAATAACCCATATCTGCAATCTATAAAAACGGCAATTCGAGTGTTGAGAAATCTGTTCGATATGCTGATTGTGCCTTTTTTTCGTTATCAGTCCAATTAGAATACGTTTAACGTGGCTGATTGTTTATTAAAAATGTGCAATTAATGAGCTTCTACCACTACATATTCAGTTGATTTCCACGCCTAATTTATTAATCCTCTATTTTTGCGACCGAATCAATCGGTTGCGAGAGCTATGGCAGAACGCATCGCTTACGGAAAAACCTGGTGGGGTCAGGAGTGGCTTAAAGCCTTGACAAGCATCGACATGGCTAATCGATTGCCGCGTGGTAAAACGTATGCCAATCAGGGCGCCGTGCATAGCCTGACGATCAGTCAAAATCAGATTGGTGCATCAATCAAGGGATCGGCGCCACGTCCTTATAAAGCCAAACTTTCGGTACCGCTGTTGACCGATCAGGAAAAAGAATGGCTTTTGACCGAGATTCGCGAGAATCCCGCTACGTTGGCTCAACTCCTCAACCGACAGCTTCCTCCCGAATTGACTGAATTTACAACCCGGCGCGGTATTCAATTATTTCCCCGCTCGTTTCGCGATTTGTCGATGGGTTGTTCCTGCCCTGATTTTGCTGTTCCGTGTAAGCATCTGGCCGCTGTTATCTACGTTATCGCGAATGAAATCGACCGAAATCCGTTTATTGTTTTTCAATTAAAGGGGCTCGACATTCTGGGAGAACTTCAGAAAAGTCAACTCGATAAAGTAGGTGGTACGTTGGAAACGGTACTATCATTGAAGGAGTTAGGTACTGACGAACTGCCCGACGATGAAGACTGGCATCCCGACGAAAAAGCCCGCGCCAGCCTTGATTTTGCTACGATTCCACTTTTAACTGACCAGTTGCTGGAGTTGCTCTCACCCGACGTTACGTTCGCCAAAGGTGATTTCCATAAGTCGCTGACAAAAGCATACAAACTATTCACCAAAACCCCGGTAATCGATCCAAAAGCCGACAACTCGTCGGCCGATGACGATGGTTGGGATCTCGACTTTAGTGACAGTGTTGAGTTACAGCTCGATGAAACGATGTCGGTCAAAAAAATCGGCATGTTCAGTGAGCATGGTGAACAGCGGTCGCTACGTGGTTTTAAGATGAGCGATTTGATAGGCTGGCTCAGTACGTTAACTGAAGCCGATTGGCCTGAAATGAGCGATTCGGTACGTGGTTTATACCTTACCCAGCAGTTTTCGGCTGCTTTGCTACGTCGCGGGGCAGTAGTGCCTCAACTGCTACGTGTCGCTCCAGCCGAAGATCAGTACCGGGTTCGGTGGTTACCGGCAACCTTAAATGAAACGGTTAAACGTATCACGAATCTGGTCGCTACACAGCTTCCGCCTACGTTGCTGACGATACGTTGGCAGAAAGAATACCTGGCGCTTTCTGGTGAGCAGCAGGTTTTGATGCTCTGTTCCATTTTTTTACGCCGAACGATCAAGCCTGCCACCATTGAGCTTTGGGAAAGATGGCCGCTGGAGGATGCTGACCGTCTTTTTTTCGGGGTTGAAACACTACGTTTTGAGGGGTTTGGCCGGAAAGAGATGCCGCTAGCCATGCAATTCTGGCTAAATGATTTCTTCCTGACGCATAAGCGATTCGTACCTATTCTGGCTGTGGAAGATACGGAGTTGGGCGATGAATTTCATTTACGCCTGCTCGTCCGCGACCGCGATGCCAGTGCTGCCGATGCGCCGATTCCGTTGCCCGATCTGTTGACCAAGAAAAAACACGAGCCGATTCGGATGGCGGTTTTGCAGGATTTATTAGTCTTGTCCCGGCACTTTCCTGACCTGGTGCGGTTGACGAAAATAGGTGGTCCGGCCTTTCTGACGTACTCGCCGAGTCAGTTTGTTGGCGTTTTGCTCGATACGTTGCCCCGCATGCAATTGTTGGGTATTGCGCTCTGGTTGCCGAAATCGCTTCAACACTGGGTTCGCCCGCAGGCAGGGGGGCGACTGAAAGCCAAGGTTACAGCCAACAATGCTTTCATGCGCTTAGATGACATGCTTACTTTCGATTGGCAAGTGGCACTAGGCGAAGACATGGTCAGTCTGAAGGAATTTCAGCAACTGGTTGGACGTAGCACCGGACTGGTTAAAATTAAGGATCAGTACGTTCTGATTGATCCCAACGAATTAAGTAAACTCTACAAACAACTCGAAAATCCACCTGAAGTAACTGGTTCCGATTTACTAAAAGCTGCGCTTTCGGAAGAATACAGAGGCAGTCGATTAGGGTTGTCGGCGGAGGTGCAGAAACTGGTGAAGCAGTTTACCGAGAGCAGTTCGCAACCCTTACCCGACTCTCTGAATGCTACGTTACGTCCGTATCAGCAACGAGGCTACGATTGGCTGTTGAAGAATACGTCGCTAGGTATGGGTAGTCTACTGGCCGATGATATGGGGCTGGGGAAAACGCTTCAGGTGATTTCGTTACTGCTGAAATTCAAGCAGGAAGGCCGATTCAGCCAGCAAAAAGGGCTTATTGTACTCCCTACTACGTTGCTGACCAACTGGCAGAAAGAGATTTCACGGTTTGCACCAGATTTAAAGGCACGAGTTTATCACGGTTCGAACCGAAAACTGCCCGAAGATAAAGCCGCTACGTATGATTTATTGCTCACTACGTATGGTATTGTTCGAAGCGATCTTGATAAACTGAAAAAGCAAAACTGGGCTATTGTTATCATCGACGAAGCGCAGAACATCAAGAATTCCGATACAGAGCAAACCAAGGCCGTTAAGGCCCTAAAAGCTCCTATCCGCGTAGCGCTAAGCGGAACGCCCGTCGAAAACCGTTTGTCGGAGTTCTGGAGCATTATGGATTTTGTAAACAAGGGCTACTTGGGCGGTTTGAGCAAGTTTAACGAGGAGTTTGGCAAGCCAATTCAACAGGAACGCGACCATCAGAAACTTGAGCTTTTCCGTCGTGTCACTAGCCCATTTTTGCTACGTCGCGTCAAAACCGATCGGAGTATTATTAGTGATCTGCCCGACAAGATTGAAAACAACCAGTTTTGCTCGCTCACTTCTGAACAAGCTGCTTTGTACGAAAGTGTCGTTCAGCAAAGTTTGCGGGCTATTCAAGAGAAGGATGGTATTGCTCGTCGGGGATTGGTGCTGAAACTGATGACGGCTCTGAAGCAAATTGGCAACCACCCGCGTCAATATCTTAAACAAGGAAATAATGTTCCGGCGTTGTCGGGTAAGGCTACGATGTTATTAACCCTGCTCGAAAACATCTACGCCAACCATGAAAAAGTCTTGATTTTCACGCAGTACTACGAAATGGGAGAACTGCTGAGCCAGTTTATTCAGCAGACGTTCGGTATGCAGCCGTTGTTTCTACACGGCGGTACGTCGCGCCCGGATCGGGACGAAATGGTTGAGCAATTCCAGAAAAATCGCTCAGACCATACGTTTATTTTGTCGCTCAAGGCGGGTGGAACGGGCCTGAATCTGACCCAAGCCAATCACGTCATTCACTACGATTTGTGGTGGAATCCGGCTGTTGAAGCGCAGGCTACCGACCGAGCCTTCCGCATCGGTCAGACCAAAAACGTACTGGTTTATCGGCTTATTAATCAAGGCACGATGGAAGAAAAAATTGACGCTATGATACGTTCCAAACGCGAACTGGCCGACCTCAGCGTAAAATCTGGCGAAACCTGGCTTGGCGATTTGAGTGATGCAGAATTGAAAGAGTTGGTCGCGCTGGGGTAACGTAGCATGAGCTTACTTACCAATCTCAAAAAAGCGAACATCCGTCTGGACCGCGTTGAGTAATTCGCGGGTACGTTCGGGGCGGGCGTCAGTTATAAATATCTGGCCGAAAGCGCCTTCGTCCATTTGCTGAATCAGTTTGCTAATACGTCGGTCATCTAGTTTATCGAAAATATCGTCCAAAAGCAGAATGGGTTTGATACGTTTCTCAGACTCCAGCGAATCGAACTGAGCCAGTTTTAAGGCAATTACGAACGTTTTCTGCTGACCCTGAGAGCCGAATTTTTTCAAGGGAACTGACTGCCCACTACCGTTATCGATCAAAAACGAGTAATCATCTTTGTGAATACCCATCGTGGTACGTTGCAAAACCGTATCCCGACGACGAAAATGCCGGAACTCATCTGCAAAGTTTGGATTGCCTACTTCTGATTCGTATAGAATATTCACCTCCTCGCGGGAGTCGCTCAGGTAAGCGTAGTGCGCTCGAAAACCGGGCAAAAATTCGTCAATAAACTGTTTCCGACGATCATGGATTTTTTGGCCAAGCTCAAGAAGTGGTACGTCATACGTATCAAGCATGTCATTGTCTACCTGATTACGTTCCGCGAAAAGTTTAAGGAGACTGTTACGTTGTTTGAGCACCTGCTGATACATCAGGTAATCGCTCAGGTAATTCGTATCAAGTTGCGACAGTACACCGTCAAAAAAGTGTCGGCGGTCTTCGCTGTGTTCACGGACAAGATCGGTATCATTCGGCGCAATCAATACGACCGGAAACCGACCAATGTGCTCGCTGATACGTTCGTAAGGCTTTTTATCGGCCATTAATACTTTTCGCTGCCCGCGCTGCAAACTGATGGTAATCTGAACCCGATTTGGATGGCTATTCTGGCTCTGTTCGTCGAATACACCATCGATGATAAAATAATCGGCATCGTGCAGAATATTCAGGGCATCCTGGCTTTGAAAGGCACTTTTGCTCAGAGCCAGAAAATAAATGGCGTCGAGCAGATTGGTTTTACCACTACCATTGGGGCCTACAATGACGTTCACCTGCTGTCCGAACCCATACCGGATATCTTCGTAATTTTTAAAATTGGTCAGGCTCAGTTTTTCGAGGTACATAGGTGTACTGAGTTACGCGATATTGCGTAATTTTGCGAGTCAAGCGTTGATGTAGATACATAATCCCATCAGCACTATAGGCAACAAAGATACAGTCGGTTTGTTACTTGTTATGAAGTGCTTTCGGATTGTTGGTATCAAATTCGGCGGTCCAATGCTTCAGCAAACTGGCCGCGTTTACTAGTTTCATCGAACAGATTCCTCATGGCAAGCGTCAAAGAGAAAACCCCATCGGGTAAATCCAAACAGAATGGTCAGGCTCCGGCAGCGGCAAAAACGCAGCATCCCAAAGAGCGATATATGTACTGGTACGAATCGATGCAATTGCAACGCAAGTTCGAAGAGAAAGCCGGGCAGCTCTATGGTCAGCAGAAAATCCGAGGATTCTGTCACCTTTATATTGGTCAGGAAGCCTGTTCATCGGGTTCTTATACAGCGCTCACCAAAGACGACAAATGGATTACTGCCTACCGCGACCACGGTATTCCACTTGCGCTAGGTTCTGACCCCAAAGCAATAATGGCCGAGTTGTTCGCCAAACAAACCGGCTCTTCGAAGGGAAAAGGTGGCTCGATGCACATCTTCGATAAATCAGTCAATTTTGTCGGCGGTCACGGCATTGTTGGTGCCCAGATTCCTATGGGTGCTGGGATTGGTTTTGCGGAGAAATACAACAAGACCAACAACCTTTGTATAACGTTCATGGGCGATGGCGCCGTTCGGCAAGGGGCTTTACATGAAGCATTCAACATGGCGATGCTCTGGAAAATCCCGGTCATTTTCGTGGTTGAAAACAACGGTTATGCCATGGGAACATCCGTTGCTCGTACGTCGAACGTAACGGATTTATATACGCTGGCTGAAGCTTACGACATGCCTTCTGAACCCGTCGATGCGATGAGCGTTGAAGCCGTTCACGAAGCCGTTAGTCGTGCCGCCGAACGTGCTCGGGCAGGAGAGGGGCCAACATTCCTTGAGTTTCGGACGTATCGTTACCGTGGGCACTCTATGTCGGATCCACAGAAATACCGATCTAAGGACGAAGTAGAGCAGTACAAGATGCGCGACCCAATTGAGCAGGTAAAGGCTGCGATTCTTGAGAAGGGATTTGCGACTGAAGATGAGCTTGGCGCAATTGATCAGAAAATAAAAGGCATCGTGGACGAGTCGGTGAAATTTGCTGAAGAATCGCCATACCCGCCTGCTGAAGAAGCGTTCAAAGATGTTTATATGCAGCAGGATTATCCGTTCCTGATGGAGTAATTCCAGAAAACACTTCTAAATTTTGTCCGGGCTTAAAACCCGGACATTTTTTTGAACTTCTACCTCAAATTAAATGTATATACATCAAATACCAGTGTATTTAATTTTTAAACTGGAAACAATATCATCTTTTAACGTATTAAGCAACTATGGAAACCCTGATCAATGGCCTTCACCACGTAACAACCCTGGCAGGCGAAACGCAACGTAACGTTGATTTCTACACCGATATTTTGGGACTTCGTTTGGTGAAGAAAACGGTTAACTTCGATGCGCCTGATGTTTACCACCTGTATTATGGAAATGAAACCGGTTCGCCCGGATCTATACTCACGTTCTTTCCCTATGGTGATATTCCTCGTGGGCGTAAAGGTGTCGGCCAATTGACCTACACAGCTTTCTCGGCTCCGACTTCCTCACTTAGCTTTTGGATGGATCGTTTGCATCAATACCATATTCCTTACGCTATTCCTCAAAAACGTTTTTCAGAAACGTACATTCGATTTGAGGACTTCGACGGCATGGGCATTGAGCTTGTCTTTACAAACGATGATTTACGACCTGGCTGGGACAACGGACGGATTCCGGCAGAGTTTTCCATTCGTGGTTTTCATACCGTTACGTTAAACGAACTACGTACTGATCGGACAATAAATCTTTTGACGGATATCATGCAACACACGCTGGTAGGCGAGGAGGGAGGACGTTTTCGGTTTAAAGCTGGGAATGGTGGTCCCGGAAATTTTGTCGATGTGTTGCACTCGCCTAATGATGTTCATGCGCTACAAGGCGCGGGCTCGGTTCACCACGTAGCATTCTCTACCGATTCTGACGAAACCCAATTGATCATTCAGCAGCAGTTGGCGGAGGCTGGTTACCACGTAACGCCGGTTCAGGATCGTAACTATTTTAACAGTATTTATTTCCGGGAGCCGGGTGGAATTCTGTTTGAAGTCGCTACGAATCCTCCTGGATTTACCGTCGATGAACCGCTTGCTGAATTAGGCACTACGTTAAAGTTGCCTCCTCAATATGAGACTCGGCGTGCAAAACTCGAAGCTGCCCTTCCTGAAATCATAGTGAACTAATATTTCTTTTTAGGCTTACGGTGAGTTGGCAAGATAGCTTGTGCTACGTTTCTCACCGTAAGCCAACCCAAACTTATTGAGCGATTATGATTCACAATCCCAATAATATTCGTACGGCTGGAGTGCCCCTGGAATCGGCACAGAAAGTTATGATTATGATTCATGGAAGGGGAGGTTCTGCCCGTGATATTCTGTCTCTTTCTGAATATATTCAGGATAAGGATTTTGCGTTCATTGCTCCTGAAGCCAAAGGCAATACCTGGTATCCAAATTCCTTTCTGCGACCCATTTCAGAAAACGAACCATACCTGTCCTCGGCGCTTGAAGTACTGGCAAGTCTGCGGGCACGATTGCAGTCAGATTTTAATTTTAAAATTCCTCAGATTTACTGGCTGGGTTTTTCGCAGGGTGCCTGTTTGGCGCTCGAATTTGTGGCACGTAATGCTGCCGAATATGGTGGTGTATTTGGGCTAAGTGGAGGGTTGATCGGTCCAGAAGGGACGTTGCGGCAGTACGAGGGTACGTTAGAAAATACGCCTATTTTTTTGGGATGCAGTGACCACGATCCTCACATTCCGAAAGAGCGGGTTCTGGAATCTGAGACTATATTTCGTGAGTTGGGTGGTAACGTAACGGCCAAGCTGTATCCGAATTTTTCTCACTCAATCAACGAAGATGAGATAAACCTTGTTAATTTGCTGATAGCTGATTCACATTAGTCAGCTTTGTACATAACACATTTGCCTATGAGCCAATACATGGTTGAATTTGACCTTCCGACTGTGATGGATGAAGAATTCGCAAACCTGATTCCCGCCCAGCGGCTCAAAGTAGAAGAACTGATGGAGAAAGGAGTTTTATTATCCTATTCTCTTTCACTCGACCGACAGAAACTTTGGTGCATTTTCAAGACTGATTCGGAGATAGAAGTTATGGAATTTATCTCTGGATTTCCACTCATTAAATACATGACTCCGATGATTACTGAACTCATGTTTCACAATATGATTGCCGCCCGAATTCCTCTTTTTTCGTTGAACTAATATTCGTGAAAAAGCCCTCTAAGTTGAGGGCTTTTTTGTGTGAAACAATTGTATTTTTGTTTTAGTATTTTGCTAAAACTATCTATGTAACCAGGTTTCCGCTGGTTACATAGATAGTTAAGTCGCTGATAGTCAAGTTCCACGTGGAACATTGTATATTTCCGGTACAAAAGCAGTTATATAAGGAATTCATGAAGACAAACGTACTGATTTGCGGGTCAGAGAGCGAGTTAGAGGCCCATTTTTCAGAGGATTTTATCGCTCATATCGATGGTAAAAAAACGCTGACACTACGTCAGTTTTACGAAGAAATTGCTGAGCTCTTAGAGATCCCCGACTTTGGTTTTACGCTGGATTCACTAAGTGATTCGCTTAATGATTTACAGTGGCTAGAAGAAAATCGAATCGTTTTATATTTCACAAATACAGATTCTTTAATCAGCAAAGAACGTGACCCAGCAAAAATAGGAGCACTATTAAGTGTGTTAGATGCAACAGCGGAGGATTGGAAATGGGTGGATGAAAGTGAAAATATTGAGCCAAAAGAAATCATAATCGTATTTGAAAATAGTGAAAGGATTCGCAAGTTTCTCGGTAGTGAGTCCATTGAATGTACCGACATAGCGTCGTTAATGTAGCAGTCTCCTGCAACAATTTTGCCAAACCTGCTGTTAAAAAGTATGCCGTCGGAAAGCCTTCCAGCGGCTTTTCGTATTGTTAAATTCAGTAAATCAAGACAAAGAATTACGTAGCGGTTTTTCTTGAAAGAGCTAAACAAGCGAACTACTCCAACCTGAATTCAATTTGAAAACTGAAGAGTTACTCGGTCTTTATGCCGACGATAGTTTTATAAAGTTATTAGCTGAACCGTTCAGTCGAAAGCCCATTTCCGACCCCCAACGATTACAGATCAAAGGTCTGTCAGGAAGCTTAGATTCTGTAATAGCTTCCACTATAATAAGGATTGTTGAGGGGAATCATTTATTCATAATGACAGACCGTGATGAGGCTGCTTACTTTTTCAACGACTTACAAAATCTATTAAAAAGTGAGGTATTGCTTTTCCCAATGTCATATAAAAAGCCATACCAATATGAGGATGTTGAAAATGCGAATGTACTGATGAGGGCAGAAGTCCTTAACAAGTTGAACCCACCACCAAAAGATGGGTTGTTAATGGTTACGTACCCAGAAGCACTCTCGGAAAAAGTCATCAATAAACGATCGTTACAAGCCAATACGTTGACCATACGTGTGGGTGAGAAAGTCGATACAAATTTTGTGTCTGAACTGCTACAGACGTATGAATTCGAAAAAACGGACTTCGTGTATGAAGCTGGTCAGTTCTCTGTACGGGGTGGTATAATCGACGTATTTTCATTTGCAAGCGAGTTTCCATACAGGATTGATCTTTTCGATAATGAAGTTGAAAGCATTCGTAAATTCAATCCAGAATCGCAACTCTCAACTGACCCGGTTGAATTTATCAATATCATTCCGAATATTCAGACAAAACTAGTCGAGGAAAGACGAGAACCGTTTTTCGATTTTCTGCCGGAAAGTACAACCGTTTGGGCCAAGGATGTTGAATTCACACTCGAAATAATCGACAGCAGTTATGAGAAGGCAGAGCAAAGTTTTGCGTCTATACTGGAAAGTAGTGGTGGAATACAAGTCATTTCCGATCCAGGTGATTTGTTCGAAACGCGCCGAACGTTTCTAAACGATTTGAAAAAATTTAGGACAGTAGAATTTGGCCGTAAATTTTATTTCAAAACTGAAGGGAAACTGCAATACGTCTCAAAACCACAGCCATCATTTAATCGAGATTTTAAGCGCCTGGTTGACACGTTAGGTGAGAACCAAGCGAAAGGGTTTACAAATGTTATAGCTGCTGAGTCATTCAAACAACTTGACCGACTTCGTACCATTTTCGAAGAACTTGACCCATTTGTGAAATTTCAGGCGATGAATATTGGGTTGAGGGAAGGGTTCATTGATGAGGCTGTAAAAATTGCCTGTTTTACAGACCACCAAATTTTCGACCGCTATTACAAATACCGGGTTCAGGACAAATTTTCAAAATCGAAGGCCTTAACATTACGTGAGCTGAAAACGCTGCAACCAGGCGACTATGTAACACATGTTGACCACGGTATCGGACGTTTTGCTGGACTTGAAAAAGTAGACCATGCAGGTAACGAGCAGGAAGCAATTCGGCTCATTTATCGCGACAATGATATTTTACTGGTGAGTATCCACAGCCTACATAAGATCGCAAAATATAGCGGTAGAGAAGGTGGACCTCCAGTTATGAGTAAACTGGGGTCGCAGGAGTGGGAGAATAAAAAATCCCGGATACGCAAACAGGTAAAAGATGTTGCTCGTGAGCTGATTGCGCTTTATGCCAAACGTCGCACTGCACCGGGTTACGCTTATAGTCGCGATAGTTTTTTGCAAGCTGAACTTGAGTCTTCCTTTTTATATGAGGATACGACCGATCAGGCGAAAGCAACTAATGATGTAAAAGATGACATGGAACGTCCACATCCGATGGACAGACTTGTATGCGGTGATGTGGGATTCGGGAAAACGGAGGTAGCGATACGTGCCGCGTTCAAAGCAGTTACCGATAACAAGCAAGTAGCAATGCTGGTCCCAACAACCATACTGGCCATGCAGCATTATAGAACGTTTAGTGAGCGGTTGGCGGATTTTCCAGTAAAGATTGAATATATCAATCGATTTAGATCGGCGGCTCAAATTAAGGAGATATTAAAGGGTGTTACGTCCGGAGAAATCGGCATTCTGATTGGCACACATCGCATCGTCAATAAAGACATAAAGTTTAAAGATTTGGGGCTATTAGTGATTGACGAAGAGCAGAAATTTGGAGTAAAAACCAAAGACCGCCTTAAAGAGATGCGGGTAGAAGTGGACGTACTGACGCTGACAGCAACACCGATACCGCGAACACTGCACTTCTCGCTAATGGGTGCAAGGGATTTGTCGGTCATTGCAACGCCACCACCGAACCGTCAACCTGTAACTACAGAAGTTCATACTTATAATGAGACAATTATTCGAGATGCAGTTAGCTACGAAATTAGACGTGGTGGTCAAGTTTTCTTTGTGCATAATCGGGTGAGTGATATCGAATCTATTGGGAATTTAATAAAGCGTTTGGTGCCGGAGGCACGTATTGGAGTTGCGCATGGGCAAATGGAGGGCGACCGCCTGGAACGTATCATGACCCGGTTTATTGATGGTGACTACGACGTATTGATTTCGACGAATATCATAGAATCGGGATTGGATATTCCGAATGCGAATACGATTTTGATAAACAATTCCCATTATTTCGGACTCTCAGATTTGCATCAGATGCGGGGTAGGGTAGGACGTTCAAATCGAAAAGCTTTCTGCTATCTGCTTACTCCACCGCCCACTGTATTGACAGTAGATGCGCGCAAAAGACTCCAAACATTAGAGGATTTTTCTGATTTGGGCGAAGGCTTTAAAATCGCTATGCGTGATCTCGACATACGCGGGGCGGGCAACCTTTTAGGTGCAGAACAAAGTGGTTTTATTAATGACTTAGGGTTTGAGATGTACCACAAAGTACTCGATGAAGCTGTTCAGGAATTGCGGGAAAATGAATTTAAAGACCTGTTCGAAACGAAACCAGGAGATCTGAAACTGGCTTTGCCAGATACAGTAATTGAGACTGATTTACAGGTAGTAATACCCGAACGCTACGTCTCCAATATTTCGGAACGCTTAGCGTTATATACACGCCTGGATAGTTTACAGAATCTCGACGAACTGGCTGCGTTTCGACAGGAAGTTATCGACCGGTTTGGACCAATGCCTGATGAAGTCGAAAATCTCATCAAAATGGTCAATGTACGCTGGAAAGCAGAGCAATTATACCTCGAAAAACTGACTCTAAAGAATAATATCATGAAAGGATACTTCGTTTCTAACGGGAACGACGACTTCTTCAGGTCTGACCAGTTTGGCAAGGTAATTGAATACATCAAGCGATACCCAGCAAACTGTTCCTTAAAAGAGTCGAAGGGAAGGCCCATTTTTACGCATACCAATGTGTTCTCAGTAGAGCAGTTGGACGAAATTCTGGGAGCAATGACAAATTAAGAGACGAAGTGACAAAGGCAATTTTTAAGTAAAATTCGCTTGAAGATAAAGTCGTTCACTGGTCGTCTTCCATCTTTTTTTAATTTTGCACCTACGTTTTTACACAAAAAAGCAATGATTCAAAAGTATCACCTGCGACGAGCGGCTTATGTATTGCTGGCAACAGCAGCCCTGACAGCCTGCAAATCCAAGCACCCGACTAGTGTGCAGCCCGGTAAGAAGAGTACGGCGACGGGAATTGCTTATAACCAAAAAGATGGTTTTCAAGTAAAGAAATTTGCTGGCCAAAAAGCAGGGCCAAACCTTGTATTTATTGAAGGCGGACGTTTCACGATGGGAGCTCTGGAAGAGGACGTAATGAATAGTCGTGATAACCGCGAACGTACCGTTTCAATTCAATCCTTCTACATGGATGAAACCGAAATGGCCAATGTTCACTATCTTGAATATTTGAACGCCATTACACGTGACTCTTCTGAAGAAGTTGTAAGAGCTGCTTTACCAGATACTACTGTATGGTCTAATCCGCTTTCCTTTAACGATTCTTACGTAACACAATATCTACGATACCCTGCTTTCCGGTATTATCCTGTGGTAGGTGTATCATGGGTACAAGCGAATGACTATGCAACCTGGCGGTCAAATGCAGTAAATAATGAATTGGCAAAAGGGGGTGCAAGTACAAAGAAAAAGGGGGGAGGGTTCTCATTGAAACGTAAGTCGAAGACTGAAGCTGAAGCTCCTGCAATGGCTGAAGCAACAGCTGCACCAGCTAAACCAAGTCTTGAAAGCGGTATGATTTTACCAGATTACCGTTTACCGACTGAAGCTGAGTGGGAGTATGCTGCTAAAGCCCTGATAGGAACGCAATACATGGACGAGAATCAAATAAATCAGCGGATTTATCCCTGGGATGGTTCTTCAGTTCGCAACCCCAAGAAAGGTCGGAAACAGGGCCAAATGCTGGCGAACTTCAAAAGGGGTCGTGGTGACTACGCTGGTATTGCCGGACGTTCGAATGATGGTGCCATTATTACGGCTGAAATTTACGCTTATCCAGCCAACGATTTTGGTTTATATAACATGGCTGGTAACGTAAACGAGTGGGTTATGGACGTTTATCGCCCATTGTCTTACCAGGATGTAAATGACCTGAACCCAGTACGTCGAAATGGCTACATTGATGACGCTAAAAACTATGATGTTAAAAATAAGCAATCGCTGATTGACGATAAGCTTCGTGTTTATAAAGGCGGTTCATGGAATGACGTAGCATACTGGCTCTCTCCCGGTACTCGTCGTTTCCTGGATCAGGATTCAGCTACAGCCATGATTGGTTTCCGTTGCGCAATGATTGGTGTAGGTCGGAATAAATAAGATACTACGTTCCAAAACAGAAAAGCCGCTCTTTCGGGTGCGGCTTTTCTGTTTTGGAACGTAGCAGAATCAACAGATTATTTGGTAACGGCCAAGGTCAGAATACTTACAGATTTACAACCTGCATTAATCAATTCGACAGCACAAGATTCCAACGTAGCACCGGTCGTTAATACGTCATCAACCAGCATTACGTTGAGGTCCTTAATCATTTCAGGTTTAGAAACGGCGAAAACTGACTTCACATTTTCCCACCGTTCCAAGCGGTTTTTATTCGTCTGGGATTGCTTGAATTCAATACGTCGAAGTATGTCAGTCCGGGTTATTACGTTCAAGGCTTTGCTAAGTCCTGCTGCAATAAAATCGGCTTGATTATAACCCCGTTGTAGCGCTCTGCTTGAATGCAACGGTACGCCGATTATTACGTCTATATCATTGAGCTGTCCACTTTCCAATTTTAACTGGTGCCCATACCAGCCCGCAATTTCTGTGGCGGCCTCCTTTTGGTCTTTATATTTAATGCTGTGAATTAACTTTTGAACAATACCTCCTTTTGTAAAGTAGAGGTAAGATGCTAAAAATTGAATCGGTGTTTTTCCGGCAAACTTATTGAGGTGATTTCGGTCATAAGGTTCGAAATGTTGGCCTGTCTCGGGTAAGTTAATTCGACAAGTTGTACAAAGAAATTTCTCATTGTCGCCTAACAAACTATCACAACCAAGGCAAGGAGTAGGGTAGAGAAGGTTGAGAAAATCAGAAGTGATACGTTTAATAAACCGAAACATCGCATTCATTCGTTAATTACATATAATTCCTTGTAATTTAGAGAGAAGAATAATTGAAGAGAAAGTGGTAGAGGAAAAAAGTATCGATATAAGCTGGGAAGTGTTACTTAACCAATTGGAAGTTTTGGTTGGTAAACGCCCAGTAGACTTAAATGCCGTATTATTTTTAATCGGTGTTCAAGAACTAGGGACCGGTCCAAAACGCTTCTCAAAAGAAGCTAAACAGGACTTGATGCACATTGCTGTATGCCGAGTGCTAAGTCTATCTGGATACTACGTATTTGAAGGCAATGATAAGGATGGGTGGCCACAATGGACTCTTGCGAAACCTATTCCACAGGGCGATTTATTAGCTCAGGAAGGTTTTCTGAAACAACACATAATTCACTATTTCGAAACTCAACTCGTTTAACTCAATCAACCTGAATTCTATGCAATCCTCAACCGCCTATACTACGTTGCTTGAGCGCATCGACGAGTATAAAAGACGTTACTTTCAAAATCAGTTGGTGAAAGGAAGTCTGTTTTTTCTTGCATTGATTGGCAGCGGCTACTTACTTATTAACACAGCTGAATTCATTGGCCGCTTCGATACTGTTGGTCGGGGAGTTCTCTTTTTTGGCTTTTTACTGACCATGCTGGCGGGCCTGTATCTGCTGATTATTCGGCCACTTATGAGTTTATATGGGTTGAATAAACCGTTAACGAATGACGAAGCCGCCCGTCAAATTGGTACGTTCTTTCCGGAAGTAGGGGACAAGTTGCTTAATACGTTACAGCTACAACGTATCTCCTCAGACCAAAGCGATCTATTATATGCAAGTCTGAATCAACGTTCACAGCAACTGCTAATTAATCGGTTTGCCAATGCAATCCAGATTAGTCGAAACCGGCAATTCTTAAAATATGCCATTCCACCTTTAGCAGTAATTCTCCTGATCCTGATTTTAAATCCGGGCTTTTTCACGAAGTCATCCACGCGAATCGTGAATTATGACAAAGAGTTTGTAGTGGAAGCTCCATTTCAATTTGTTGTACAGAACAAATCGTTGAAAGCTTTTCGAAATGAAGATTTTCCACTTTCAGTGAAATTAAAGGGTGATGCAATACCTCAAGCCGTATACGTAGTAGCAAATGGAACACGCTTTAAACTAGACCAGACCGGTGATAAATTCACATATAATTTTGATAACCTTCAAAGAGATTTAGACTTCCATCTGGAGGCTGCTGGCTTCAATTCGCCGACGTATAAAGTCCTATTAATTGACCGGCCTTCCGTGCTGTCTTTTAACGTAAAACTCGATTATCCTGCCTATTTGAATAAAGCAGATGAGCAGCTTTCAAACGTTGGAAACTTACTGGTCCCACAGGGTACGGTAGCTAATTGGGAGTTTGCGGCTGATCATACCGACTCCCTTTTATTCCGATTTAATACTGATCCAAGACCAACTCCCGCTCGTTTAGTTGACAACAATACGTTCGTTCTGAATCGTAGGGTAATGCAAAATGCGGTCTATACTGTTTCGCTGAAGAATGGCCAGATTGCATCACCTTCTACCATTCAATATAATGTTCAGGTCATCCCTGATCGTTATCCGCAGATTTCAGTCGACCGGATTCAGGATACTGTTACGTATAACTATATCGCACTTTCCGGCCTCATCTCTGACGACTATGGCTTTTCGAAGCTAAAGCTGAATTACAAAATTACGCGTAATGGAAAACCCTCACCAAATTACGTGCAGGACATTCCAGTCAACCGTTCTACTACGTCGCAGAATTTTGTTTATAACTGGTCACTGGATAGTTTGAAGCTTGGACAAGAGGATAGACTGGAGTACTACGTTCAAGTTTGGGACAATGATGGGGTAAATGGGCCAAAGTCCAGTCGATCGAATCAATTGAATTTTGTGGTTCCATCTAATACAGAAATTCAGGAGCAAATAGACAAATCGGCGGAAAAAACCGAACAGCAAATTGACAATGCGCTGAGCAAAACCCAGGAAATCAAGAAGGAGCTGAACCAAATGGAAGAGCGGATGCGCACTAAAAAGACATCCGATTTTCAAGATAAGAAACAGCTCCAGGAAGTGCTTCAGAAACGTGAAGAACTGTTAAAAGAAATTCAAAAACTTCAGGAGCAGTTCCAAAAAACGAATGAAACGCAACAACGCTTTGCTGAAAAAAATCAACAGGTTCAGGACAAGCTAGACCAATTACAGAAGCTTTTCAACGAGCTCCTTGATCCTGAATCGAAACAGCTTTATGAGCAGTTAAAGCAAATGCTAGAGCGTAAACAGGATGAAAAAGCCTCGGACTTATTGAATAAGCTTAGCCGTAAAGAGCGTAACCTGGAGCGTGATTTAGATCGTGCTTTGAAGCTCTTTAAGCAAATGCAGCTTGAGCAGAAGGTAAATAATATTGCTGAAAATTTAGAGAAACAAGCGGAGAACCTTGAGAAGCAGGCAGAGGAGAATGCCAAGAAAAATGAGACTTCTCTTGATCAGCAGAAGCAGCAAGAGAAGTCTCAGGAGGACTTTAAAAAGACTCAGGAAGAATTGAAGGAAGTTGCTAAGGAAGCCGAAAAGGAAGATCTCAATAAGCCTGAAGATTCGGAAAAGGAGCAGCAGGAAATTGAAAAAGATATGGAAGAGGCTACTAAAGATATGAAGAGCAACAAAGGAAAACAGGCATCTTCAAAACAACAGAAGTCAGCAAAGTCCATGCGTGCGATGAGTAAGTCCATGAAGGAATCCATGGAGTCGGCTGAGATGCAGGAGATGCAGGAGAATATGGATG
This sequence comes from Spirosoma profusum, assembly GCF_014699005.1. Classification (GTDB taxonomy): domain Bacteria; phylum Bacteroidota; class Bacteroidia; order Cytophagales; family Spirosomataceae; genus Spirosoma; species Spirosoma profusum. The sequence continues at coordinate 9,642 of NZ_JACWZY010000003.1, read as the reverse complement.
ACCTTCGAAATATCCTCGATAACCTCATTACATTATCATTCGGTCAAGAGCGTGTGATGAAAGATTTCCGGGGTATGAGTCTTCAGGATCCACGCGTTACGAAACTTTCTCAGGAGCAATTAAAACTTCAGGACGATGCAAAAATCATCGAAGATAGCCTAAATGCGCTTGCCAGTCGGGTGGTACAAATTCAATCGTTTGTTACTCGCGAGCTGACCAATATGAAATCCTACATGGATGAAAGTACTCAGCAGCTAAAGGAGCGACGATTAAGTATGGCTTCATCTAAACAACAATTTGCGATGACTTCGATTAACAACTTAGCGTTAATGCTTAGTGACGTATTGAAGAATATGCAACAGCAGATGAATGCAATGGCCATGCCAGGTAAAGGTAAAGGTGGTAAGAAAGGCGAGAAGCCCGGCGGTATGGGAGAAATGCAACAGCAATTAAATGGCAAAATGCAGGAGCTTCAAAAGGGAGGTAAGTCGGGTAGGGGACTTTCGGAAGAACTCTCGCAGATGGCAGCAGAACAGGCTATGATTCGTCAGATGTTAAAGAAAATGGAAGAGAACGCAAAAGGTACTGAAGCCGGCAAACAACAGGAAAAACAGATTAAAGAGTTGATGGAAAAAATGGATGAATCAGAAACCGACTTAGTAAATAAGCGTGTTAATCAGAATCTCATTAATCGTCAGAATGAAATACTGACTCGGCTATTAGAATCTGAGAAAGCGCTTAAGCAACAAGAGGAAGATCCAAAGCGCCAGGCCGAAACTGCCAAGTCACTGAAACGTAGTACGCCTGCTTTTTTTGATTCTACGAATCTTCAGAACAAGACGAAGCAAGTCGAAGTACTACGTTCCGTTACACCTAATTACAATCTCTTTTACAAAAAAGAAGCTAATCAGTACTTGCAGAAAGTGAGCAAATAAATTCGAGTATTTCAATTAGAACCGCTGGCTTGGCACAAAGTCCAGCGGTTTTTTGTTGGGTTCTTATTAGGATTTCATAATTTTTTCAACTTTCAACAATTTTGTAAAAAGTTTCACGTGGAAACTTTTGCAAAAGTTTTAAAAGATGCATTCTTCTTACGACGTCATTGTAGTTGGGGCAGGTCATGCTGGTTGTGAAGCTGCACACGCGGCAGCCACAATGGGTTCACATGTTTTGCTGATTACCATGAACATGCAAACAATTGCACAAATGTCATGTAATCCAGCAATGGGTGGAGTAGCAAAAGGTCAGATAGTTCGTGAAGTCGACGCGCTTGGTGGCATGTCAGGAATTATCAGTGATAAAAGCATGATTCAATTTCGAATGCTCAATCGCTCGAAAGGTCCAGCTATGTGGAGCCCAAGGTGCCAAAGCGATCGAAATCTATTTGCCTGGGAATGGCGGAAAGCATTAGAAGAAAACCATAATGTCGATTTCTGGCAGGATACGGTTCAGGAAGTTATTGTAAAGGATAGGAACGTAGCAGGAGTAAAAACTAATCTGGGTGTAGAGTTTAGGGCCAAATCAGTTGTACTCACTAATGGTACATTCCTAAATGGAAAGATGTTCATCGGTGAAAAGGTCTTTGGTGGGGGACGTACCGCCGAACGAGCTGCTACTGGGTTGACTGAACAATTAGTGAAACTAGGTTTCGAATCTGGCCGAATGAAAACCGGAACTCCTCCACGTGTAGATGGACGGAGTCTGAATTATGACGTAATGGAAGAACAACTTGGGGACGAAAATCCGGGTAAGTTTTCTTACACAAATACACCAACACTCACTAAGCAACGTAGCTGCTGGATAACGTACACGAATCAAGCAGTACACGACGAACTGAAAACGGGGTTTGATAAATCGCCCATGTTTACGGGACGTATCAAGGGATTAGGACCGCGATATTGCCCATCAGTTGAGGATAAAATAAATCGATTTGCCGACAAAGATCGTCACCAGATTTTCGTTGAACCTGAAGGGTGGGATACTGTAGAAGTTTACGTGAATGGTTTTTCAACCTCTCTGCCTGAGATTATACAGTACAATGCACTACGTAAAATTCCTGGTTTTGAAAACGTGCGGATGTTTCGTCCAGGCTACGCTGTAGAGTATGACTTCTTTCCACCAACACAATTAAAACCGACTCTCGAAACTCGGTTAATAAATAATCTCTTCTTCGCTGGTCAGATAAATGGCACAACAGGCTACGAAGAGGCCGCTTGTCAGGGTTTAATTGCAGGCATGAATGCAAACCGTCGAGCAAATGAAGAGGAGGAATTTGTTGTCAAACGGTCGGAAGCATATATAGGTGTCTTAGTTGATGACCTAATCACAAAAGGTACGGAAGAACCTTACCGTATGTTTACATCAAGAGCGGAATATCGCACCCTTCTCCGGCAAGACAATGCTGATTTAAGATTGACCGAAAAAGGCTATGCAGTTGGACTGGCTTCGCAAGATCGGTATGATACCATGATTACCAAACGTAACGGGCTAGCTAAATTGACCGAAGCTATTAGAGTAACGAAGGTAAAACCGGAGGAAGTTAATGACTGGCTTATAGAAAAAGGTAGCTCGCCGTTACGTGAAAAAAGCAGTTTGTATACGTTGTTCAAACGCCCAGAAGTTGAACATGGTGAGGTGAATGAGTTACTCAAACTAATACCAGATTTACCCGAAGTAGGGGAGGAGGTAATTGAGCAAACTGTTATTGAAATCAAATACGAGGACTACCTGGCCCGGGAAAAGCAAAACGCTGAAAAATTGGATAAATGGGAAAATCTGTCCATTAATCCCAGCTTTGATTATGATCGTTTAAAAGCACTTTCATTCGAGGGTAAAGAAAAACTGAAACGATTGCGACCTGCAACAATTGGCCAGGCTTCACGAATTAGTGGAGTCAGCCCGTCAGATGTTTCAATCTTACTTGTCTACATGGGTCGTTAAAAACGAAAGTATTTGCTGTTAACAATGTTGTTAATAGCTCAGATTTTGTCAAAACTTATCATCCTTTCGAAATTTTGGAAACCGTAACTCAGTGCCCAGTCTGTAATAATACGACCTTCAAAACATATTTAGTTTGTAAAGACTATCTGGTAAGCAATGAGGATTTTAAAATTCAGGAATGTAATGAGTGCGGTTTCCGACTAACAAATCCTCGCCCGGATGAGAATGCTATAAGTGCATATTACAAGTCTGAGCAATACGTCTCCCACAACGATGAAAGCCAGGGAATAATTAACACAGCTTATAGATTGGTCAGAACCTACACGCTACGTTCAAAAGTCAACCTAATAAATAAACTTAACGGGAGTCAGGGCAGAATACTCGACGTAGGTTGTGGTACTGGGGCTTTTTTAGAAAGTTGTAAAGCAGATGGCTGGCAGATCATGGGCATGGAACCTGATCCTGATGCTAGAGAGTTAGCCACTAAAAAATTAGTGGCCGAAATAAAACCTGATTTAAATGCTGTAATTAGCGCCGGCCCATTTGATATAATTACTCTTTGGCACGTGCTCGAACACATTCCAAACCTAAACGTAGTAATTCCACAATTTCAACAATTATTGAGTGATAATGGTACGTTGCTTATCGCCGTCCCAAATTCCGATTCATACGACGCTCAATACTTTAAGCAATTTTGGGCAGCCTATGATGTGCCCCGCCACCTGCATCATTTTACGCCAAAAACTATTTCCCGGCTTTTCGAAAAACATGGCTTTAAACTGATCGACAAAAAGCCAATGGTTTTTGATGCTTTTTATATAGCTCTGCTCAGTACCCGATATAAAACCGGTAAAACAAATTATTCTAAAGGTATCCGGGTAGGACTCACTTCCAATGCTAAAGCGAGACGTAGTGGAAATTCATCGAGTCAAATCTACCTCTTCAACAAGGCATAATAATTGTACTAGAGTTAAGGGTACTCCCTTTATTCCCAGCTTGAGGAAAACAGGTCAATTCTAAATTAAAAAAGTGAAATTTTCTTGTGAATAACTATGTGCATAATTTGACCATGCGCGTGGAAAACATGTTTACAAGCTATTGAGTTACTGTGGAATAGTATCTGAGTAATCCACACAGGTTTTTCAGGTCCTGTTATCTGTGGAGAAACAGCTACATATCACAATCCATTCCACAGATTTTCCCCAACAGAAAATGTGTATAGATTTTATGCACAAATCCACAAAAGTTAAACACACAATTTGTGGATAAAATGTTATTTACTTAAAAGTGAGTATATTACACGTGGATAACTCACGAAGAGTAAGTGGATAAAATGGTTTATTTATCCACAGATGCTGATTTCAGAAGTGGACAACTTATTTGTTCACATATCCACACAGCTAATGATTATAATAACGTTCTTTTTAAAAGAGAAAATTATAAAATGTTAATAAGGTCAAAAGTCATTGTTACGTTGTTGTGGCTGTTATCAGTCGGAATGGCATGGGGGCAAGCAGGGGCAACGCTGGCCGAAGAATATTATAAAGCCGGCGAGTTTGAAAAGGCCGCGAATGAGTATACGAAGTTGCTGAAGACTGAAGTGACGTGGACAAAGTTGTCACGATACGTATACAGTCTTCAAAAAAGTAACAAAGCTGAGGAAGCCAATAAATATCTGCGAAAGCAACAACGTAGCGATGAAGCGAACCGGGCATATTACGAACTGTTGATAGGGCAGACGGCAACTCAGCAAGGCGATACTACGTTGGCAAAAACGCAATATACGGCCGCCCTTCAATCGAGTAAATCGACAGTGGCAAAGCTCGAGAAGATTGCAACGGCCTTTAATGAGGCCGGAGAGACGCGCTGGGCGATCCGCGCACTCGAATCGGCACGGGAGCTCGGAAAAGACCCAACGGCTTACAGTGAGGATTTAATGGGCCTATACCGGGCTACGGGTCAAACCGAAAAAACGATAGAAGAAATCATAACCACAAGCAAACAGGCTGAGAAAAAAGAAACTGTTTTGGCCGCTCTTCAAGGATTTATTAACACCAAAGATGAGCCAATTGTGGAAAAAGCGCTTTACACTCGTATTCAGCAAGAGCCGAATGAGTTGGCATATAATGAACTGCTAATTTGGTATTTCGTCCAGAAACAGAAATTTAGCCGGGCACTCCTACAAGAAAAAGCAACTGATAAACGACTAAAATTAAACGGTAGCAGAGTTTATGAACTCGGTATGCTGGCCATGAACAACAAGGAGTATAAAGTGGCTGCCGAATCGTTTGAGTACGTAACTGTTACGTATCCGCAGGGCCAACTTTATCCGTTTGCCCGTCGGTTAGTTATCAACGCACGAGAAGAGCAGGTAAAAAACACGTATCCGGTGGATAAGGGTGAAATCCGGAAACTCATCAGCGATTACCAGCGGATGTTGCAGGAAATCGGTACAAACGTGAAAACGCTGGAAGCATTACGTAGCACAGCCAATTTGTACGGAAATTATCTCGATAGCAAAGACACGGCTCTAACTGTGCTGGATTTGGCTATTGATCTGGGCAAAACAGATAAGAATTTTGTAGACCGATGTAAGCTAGACAAAGGTGACATTTACCTGCTCAAAGGCGAACCGTGGGAATCAACGCTTCTGTATTCTCAAGTCGAAAAATCGCAGAAAGAAGAATTGCTCGGTTATGAAGCAAAGCTAAAAAATGCTAAGCTTCATTACTATAAGGGCAGTTTTGCGGTCGCGAAAGATTTGCTGGACGTATTGAAACTTGCTACGTCCCGTGAAATCGCTAACGACGCTGAGCAATTAAGCTTATTAATTATCGATAATACGGGCATGGACAGCACCGAGGCTGCCATGCGGGAATATGCCTCAATAGATTTGCTCTTGTTTCAAAATAAAACCGATGAAGCAGTTGCAGCGCTTAATGGCATGCTAAAGAAATACGCTGAACATACAATTGTTGATGAAGTACTGTGGTTGCGGGCGAATACGTTCATGAAACAAGGCAAGAATAATGAAGCACTTGAGGATTTGAAGAAAATTGTGGCCAGCTATCCCTACGACATTTTAGGAGACGATGCCATGTTTACCCAGGGAAAAATTTTTGAAGATCGTTTAAAAGATAAGCAGGCCGCAATGGATGCGTATCAAAAAGTACTCACTCAGTACCCTGGTAGCATTTATGGTGCAGAAGCCAGAAAACGATTCAGAATGTTACGTGGTGATACTGTGAATTAATTAAGAAGTTATCCACATAAAAATGGCCAGATTGATCAATCTGGCCATTTTTATGTGGATAACTTTGTGGATAAACAATTTTAGTGTGAAGAAACTGTTTGCAAAAGCGATTCTTTAAAGACCTGATAATCAGCCGGAATTTGAATACTTTGCTTAATACGTTGCGATAAAATAGCTAACCGTTCGGGGACACCAACAGACTTTTCTAGAACAGATTCAACCAGTGGTTTGAATTTAGAAGGATGGGCGGTAGCCAAAGAGATACCTGCTACGTCCTTTTCAGACGCTTTTAAATAAGCTTGCAAACCCATAATACCAATTGCAGTATGTGGACATGCTACGTAATCATATAGCTCATTGATACGTCTCATACCCGCACGAGTTTCTTCATCATCATAAAAGAAACCCGAAACATTATTACTGGTTCGCTGAAAATCGTCGCCATATAAATGCTTCAGTCGAACAAAATTGCTTGGATTTCCTACGTCCATAGCATTTGAAATGGTGGCAACTGAAGCTTTAGGCGAGTAAATTCCACTTTCCAGATAGGTAGGTACTACATGATTTAAGTTCGTGGAGGCAATGAAATGGGAGATAGGCAGACCCATTTGCTGCACCATCACGCCAGCACTTAGATTGCCAAAATTTCCGCTTGGAACAGAAAAAATAACTGGCTTCCCGTATTTCCTGACCTGACCAAAAGCACGAACGTAGTAAAACCCTTGAGGAATTAAGCGGAAGATATTAATTGAATTTGCCGAGGAAAGTGACAACGTAGCATTCAACTCAGCATCGACAAAGGCTTGCTTAACGATAGCCTGGCAATCGTCGAAAGAGCCATCGACTTCAAACGCCTGCACATTCCCGCCCAACGTAGTCAACTGTTTTTCCTGCAAATCACTCACACGACCGCTGGGATATAAAATCGAAACCCGAATGCCCGGTACGTTATGAAATCCCATAGCAACAGCTCCACCCGTATCTCCCGACGTAGCAACCAGAATATTAACCTCCTTATCGTTACGTTTAGAAAAGTAAGACATTAGAGCAGCCATGTATCGCGCTCCTACATCTTTAAAAGCAAGTGAGGGGCCGTGAAACAACTCCAGAACGCCAATTTTACCGGGTTCCAAGTCAACAACCGGTGTATCAAATGGAAAAGCCTTGTGGGTAAGTTCTTCTAAATCGCCAGAATTAATTTCAGCACCGAATAATTCTTTACTGATGGCATAGCCAATATCTGCCAGTGTATCACCAGCGATACGTTCAAAGAAGGAAGCTCCTAAGTGAGGCAAAGGGGTTGGCATATACAAACCTTTGTCCACAGGCATACTGTGGAAAAGTGCTTCTTCTGTCGTTACAGTTGCCTGTAGGTTATTCGTACTATAAAAACGCATAGGTTGAAATCAGAATAATGGCGCAAATTACGGCAAATCAAGCCAAGGAATAGAAATGGATGTATTGAAATGTGGAAAACTAATCCAGATTAGTGGATAAGTAGGGCAATCCGTAAATTTGTGAAATCAAACACTTCATAACCTACGTAGTAAACGGTAGGGAAGACAAATCACAGTTAAACTTATGTCTTTCGGAATATTCAACGTACCAACTCCGGTAAACGAGCCTGTAAAAGAATATCGTCCGGATTCACCTGAACGGGAAGCACTGAAAAAAGCACTAGCTGAATTTCGTGCACAGGAAACCGATATACCCATGTATATAGGTGGGCAGGAAATTCGTACAGATAAAAAAGTGCGGGTCGCTCCACCCCATGATCACCAGCATACGCTTGGATATTTTTATGAAGGTGAAGCCGAACACGTAAAAGCGGCCATTGAAGCTGCATTGTCTGCAAAGGAAAACTGGGCAAATTTACCCTGGGAGAACCGGGCTAGCATTTTTCTAAAAGCAGCTGATCTGATTGCTGGCCCTTATCGGGCACGTATCAATGCGGCAACGATGCTTGGGCAATCAAAAAATGCGTATCAGGCAGAAATTGACTCAGCTTGTGAATTAATAGATTTCCTTCGTTTCAATGTGCTTTATGCGGATGAAATCTACCGCCAGCAGCCCAACTCATCGCCAGGTGTATGGAATAGACTTGAGTACCGGCCGCTTGAGGGGTTTGTGTTTGCTTTGACACCCTTCAATTTTACGGCTATTGCGGGCAATTTACCAACTTCAGCTGCCTTGATGGGCAATACGGTCGTGTGGAAACCTGCATACACACAAGTCCTATCAGCAAAAGTGATTATGGACGTATTACAGGAAGCAGGACTTCCTGATGGCGTCATTAATTTAATTTACGTAGATGGGCCTGTAGCTGGTGACGTAATTTTCAATAATCCTGATTTTGCAGGAATCCATTTTACAGGTAGTACGGGGGTTTTTCAACAAATCTGGGGTACAATTGGTGCTAATATCCACAAATACAAAAGTTATCCACGTATTGTGGGTGAAACTGGTGGAAAAGACTTTGTATTGGTACACGAATCAGCTGAGGTTGACGAAGTTGCGGTTGGTTTAGTACGTGGAGCATTTGAATTTCAGGGTCAAAAATGCTCTGCTGCTTCACGAGCATACGTACCATCAAATCTCTGGCCAGCCGTTGAGGCAAAAATCAAGCAGTTTCTGGACGAACTGAAAATGGGAGGGACTGAGGATTTCACTAACTTCATAAACGCCGTCATTGATGAACGTGCATTTAAAAAGATAGCAGCCTATATCGAAGAAGCGAAAAATAGTAATGAAGTCAAAATTATAGCTGGTGGAAATCACGATAGCTCAAAAGGCTATTTTATCGAGCCAACCGTATTATTGGTAGATAGACCAGACTACCGAACCATGTGCGAGGAAATTTTTGGTCCTGTATTATCTATATATGTGTACAAGGCAGAAGAGTTTACTGACATTATTAAAACAGTAAACACTACGTCGCCATATGCCCTAACAGGTTCCATATTCGCAAAGGATCGTTACGTTGTCGAGCAGGTAACGAAACAACTGCAAAATGCTGCTGGAAATTTTTATATAAATGATAAACCAACGGGAGCAGTAGTAGGGCAACAACCATTTGGTGGAGCACGTGCATCGGGTACAAATGACAAAGCTGGTTCGGCCCTGAACCTATATCGCTGGGTTTCAGCCAGAACGATTAAAGAAACATTTGTTCCGCCAAAACACTACAGTTATCCATTTCTGGAAGCTGAGAAAAATTCATAAAAAAGTTTTGGAGGGGACTTGCGAAAAGTGAAAAATACACCTACCTTTGCAGTCCCAAATCAATAGGGAAGGCCAACAACGGTTGGCCGCCATCTCGAAAGAGAGACCGTTCTTTGACATATTGACATCTAGAAGTAGCACTAATAAGGCTAAAAACACCGTGTTTAATTTAGGTTAGACACACAATTATTTACGATGGAGAGTTTGATCCTGGCTCAGGATGAACG
>NZ_JACWZY010000039.1 GCF_014699005.1 Spirosoma profusum | reverse complement strand
ATCAAACTCTCCATCGTAAATAATTGTGTGTCTAACCTAAATTAAACACGGTGTTTTTAACCGGTTGAGCGAACTCAATCTCGGTTGTGTGCTTTCCAGTGATATCCCGTTTGTCAAAGAACAAGTTGCCCGGCCCGTTGGCCCAAGCAAGGTGAGAAAAAGGCCCGAAACTTGGGGTGTTTCTCAAAGCGGATGCAAAGGTACACCTTTTATTCCGTCGTGTCAAGTGAAAATGAAAAATATTTTTCTGATCCACTTACCCGTTTCAGCTGGTTAACTTCTTCACAATGAGCTTATTAGTACTTATCTGTGAATTGTTTTAGTGAATTGGGACTGCAAAGGTAGGGGGATAAAAAAGCTTTGTCAAGGGGTGGTTTGAAAATAGTTGGAGCCCTGCCAAATATTATTTGGTAAGACTCCCGCTATCAACTACTTACAAACCGAAAAAATTTTAAACTTTTTTTAGCAGGTGGTTCTTCTTCCCCTTTGAAACCAAAATATAGCGATCCTGGAGCCATTCCAGCGACAAAGGCGCAGCAGGATCAGCCACCTTCGTTTTGTTAATACTGACCGCATTTTGAGTAATTGCACGACGTGCTTCTCCTTTCGAAGCATACACTTCCCCTCTACTTGCTATCGATAACAAATCAGTAATGTCTTTGCTATTGGCTAATTCCTCTGCTGAAATCTCCGTTTGTGGTACGCCATCAAAAATCGTATCGAACTCGTCGATTTGTATAGAACGTAACGTATCGAGGGTTGCTTTCCCGAATAATACGTCCGATGCTTTTACAGCCAAATCATATCCGGCCTGCGAATGGACACGTATCGTTACGTCCTTCGCAATCGCTTTTTGCAGTATTCGTAAATGAGGAGCTTCCTGGTGCTGACGTTCCAGCTCTTCGATTTCTTCTCGGGTTAGTAAGGTGAATACACGCATAAACCGCCCACAGTCTTCATCAGCCGCATTTAGCCAAAACTGGTAAAACTGATAGGGTGATGTCATGGCAGGATCAAGCCAAACGTTTCCACCTGCCGATTTCCCAAATTTGGTGCCGTCAGCCTTTGTAATCAATGGCGTTGTCAGTGCGTAAGCGTGGTATTCTTCACGACCTTCCTTTCGCCGAATCAATTCGGTACCTGTCGTAATATTTCCCCACTGATCGGAACCGCCCATTTGTAAGCGGACACCTTTATTTTTATAGAGCCAGAAAAAATCGTAGCCCTGAAGCAACTGATACGAAAATTCCATAAATGACAAGCCCGTTTCCAGCCTTTTCTTCACCGAATCTTTCGCCACCATATAATTAACAGTAAGATGCTGGCCAGCCTCGCGCAGAAAATCAAGGAATGTCATTTCCTTAAACCAGTCGTAATTATTGACCATCTCGGCGGCATTCGCACCTGAATCAAAATGGAGGAACCGAGTTAATTGCGACCGAATTCCTTCCTGATTGCGACGTAGTGTTTCTTCAGATAAATAATCACGTTCGGTAGAGCGCCCTGATGGATCACCAATCATGCCTGTTGCACCACCAACCAACGCAAACGGTTTATGGCCGGCCCGCTGCAAATGCACCAGGAGCATAATGGTTGCCAGATTACCAATGTGAAGCGACGCAGCCGTCGGGTCGAAACCGATATAGCCCGCCGTCATTTCTTTCTGAAGTTGTTCTTCAGTGCCGGGGGTCATGTCGTTCAACATACCGCGCCAGCGGAGTTCTTCAATGAAATTCATAAAGAGCATTTTCAAAGAACGAAAGTGTGAAAGAGTGGAAGAGCGATGGTGCCAGATGGTATTCGCTCTTTCACTCTTTCACACTTTCGCTCTTTAGTTTTGGCAAAAGTAATGACGAATCGCCGTAACTCAGGAAACGATAATCGTTTTGTAGCGCTTCTTCATAAACTCGTTTCCAGTCGTTTCCTATTAAAGCAGCAATAAGCAAAATCAACGTAGAGCCTGGTTGGTGGAAGTTCGTGACGAGTCCTCTGCAAAGTTTAAAGGAATAACCGGGCGTCACGTAAATGCCGGTATGTGCCACAACCGATCCCTGTTCAGCCGATGCTACGTAGTGAAGAACGGCCTGTAAAGCTTCTTCAGCTGTTGGCTGCTGCTCTATCGGAATTTGATACGCATAGTGCTGATCTAACACAAACGGAGTTGATTCACTACGTAGTAATCGAACGCCAATCCAGTACAAGCTTTCCAACGCCCGCATCGACGTAGTGCCCACCGCAATAATCGTATCGAGATGACTGAGCAGATTCTGGATATTTTCTTTTGTATAAACGACCTGTTCGGAGTGCATGTAATGCTGCCGGACATCATCGGTTTTAATAGGCTGGAACGTACCGGCCCCTACGTGAAGGGTCAGATAATCGAACGTAACGCCTTGGGAACGTAGCGCGTCAAAGACGGCTGGTGTAAAGTGCAGGCCCGCCGTAGGTGCCGCCACAGCTCCTTCTTCCTTCGAATAAATGGTTTGATACGTAGTACGGTCGGCGTCGGTAACGTTACGTTTCAGATAAGGCGGTAACGGAATTTCGCCAGCATATTGAACAATCTGGGCGAACGTTAACTCTGTAGGAGCCCAACTCAAACGTACCACCGACTGCTCATAGTCCTCCCAACTCGCGGTAATTTCTATCCCGCCCAAGGCGATGCTATGTTTCCCATGCCCCCTGCCCTCTGCCCCCTGCAAAGTCAGCGACTCGTCTCGTTTCCAGCGTTTACGGTTGCCAATCATCCCTTGCCAGACTGCCGAGCCCGTCGCTTCCATCGCCTGACTGATCGGCAAATCGCTGGGAAATGGATTTAGCAAAAATAATTCGATGTGGGCGCCAGTGGGTTTCGTGAAGTGCAACCGCGCCGGAATAACTTTCGTATTATTAAATACAAGAAAACTATCCGACGGAAGTAGTTCGGGAAGTTCGGTAAACTGGTGATGGCTAATCTGACCGCTGCGGTAAACCAATAATTTCGACGTATCACGCTGCGCCAGTGGAAACCGGGCAATACGTTCATCGGGAAGGTCGTACTGAAACTGGGTCAGCAGTAACTCACTATCAGTCATCAGTACTAGGCTTCATGTACAACTGAACGGGCAGTGATAGCAGAACAGCGACTAAAATGGCCGTGCTCAATGGCAGTAACCAGGCATAATCGTAAGATTGCATACTTCGATCCGAGCGGTTGAGCAGCGATAAAACCAGCAATCCCATAGCCAGTATCGTATTGATAGCAGCCATCAGAGCCTGAAACCAGTTTTTAAACACTTCATTCAGTTGCGAACGATGACTAGCCCACACAGACTGATTCGGAACCGGAATCTGAGGAGTTGGAACACGCGGGAAAAGCCGGGCTACTACGTTAATCAGCGTATTACTCAGCAGAAAAATACCGATGGCAATGTAAAAAATCACCTCGCGGCCAATCGTCTGAATGGGTTGCTTGAGGGCATCGAAACGAACAGCAACTTCATCAGGATACGAAATATAACTGGAGAATAAGGCTATCAGCAAACCGAGAATGGACAGAAGACGCCACGCACGGACAAGAAAGGTACCTGTTTTCATTATAGTTATTAGTCAATAGTCGTCAGTCATCAGAAGTTTTACAGTAACACTCAACTAACGACCAGCGACTATTGACTTTATTTTGATGCAAAGGTACGGCGATACCAGGAAAATCTGTTAGTGCAGTCGCCTGGAATATCTGATGCATTTCTCAGATCACTTACTACGTCATTCCAGCCAGGCTTTACCAACTTAGTAAAGTGATCAAAATGATCGCCGACGTCCGTCCAGATTTGGACGATTCGACGTCCGTTTTCGGACGGCACCCATCTAAAAGAACTTTAAAATGGGCGTTTTTGAGGGACGTAGCGCACTCAGCAGGTATTGGTCTTGGATTTGCTATGCAAAGAGGAAAGATAAATTTTACTGGATTAACGTAGCATCAATTTATGAAAGGTACTCAACTAGGTGAGTTTGAAGAAATCGTTCTGCTGACGATTGCTCGACTCTACGATGATGCTTACGGTGTTGCCGTTGTGGAAGAACTAAGTCAACGGCTGGAGCGGCCCATAAGCCTGGGATTTGTCCACCGAACTATGCAGCGATTAGAGGAAAAAGGGCTGGTTCATTCCCGATTCAGTGAACCCATCGCCGAGCGTGGAGGACGTAGCAAACGCCTGTTCACGATAACCATGGCAGGTGAGCAAGCCTTACGGGAAGCGCGACGTATCCGAAACGAGTTATGGGAAGGTATTCCGAAAACCGCTTTTGACAACCTGTTATGAGTCAGAAAAATAATACGAATAAGCCAAGTCAACCGGAGCCGCCACGCTGGGCTGAGTGGTTGCTGACACAAATTACGGCTCCTCATCTTCGCGACGAAGTTTTAGGCGATTTGTATGAGCTATTTCAAAAGCGGGTTCAACGATACGGTAACACCACTGCCCAATTAGTTTATGCGCTGGAAATCGTGCTTTTGTTGCATCCCCGGCTTTGGCGTAAACAAACCAAATCGACTCACCAGTACCCCAAACCGACTGATTACTCACAACCAAATCCAATGAACATGCTAAGCAATTATGTTAAAATCGGTATCAGAAAACTGAATCGGCAAAAGTCCTATACCTTAATCAACGTAGTAAGCCTGAGCCTGGGCATTGCCTGTGTCATTTTGATTTTTACGTTGGTCAGATACCATCTGAGTTTCGATACGTTCCATGCCAATCAAAACCGGATCTACCGAATTTATACGGAGTTTCATGGCGAAAAATTGACTTATAGTACAGGCGTTCCAAATCCGATGGGCGATGCTTTCCGAAATGACTATAACGTAGCACAAAAAATCGGACGTATCGCGTTTTTACCAAAACGGGTGGTGACTATATCGCCCCAGAAAAAGTTTGAAGAAGACATTGCGTTTGCCGATGCCGATTTTATGAGCATCTTCAATTTCCCACTGATTCAAGGGAACTCACGATCTGCCTTGCGGGAACGTAATACGGCCCTTATTACGGAACGTATCGCTAAAAAATATTTTGGAGAAGAAGACCCAATTGGCCGATTACTACGTATCGATGATTCATTAGTCGTTAGCATTAAGGGAGTTCTTCAGAACCTTCCGCCCAACACCGATTTTCGGTCAGAAATATATATTCCATTCGGCAATTTGCAGAATCATAGTCCCTGGATGGTCGAAAAAGACTGGTGGTTCAGTGTCAATAAAGAAATGCAGTGTTTCATCCAACTCAAACCGGGCGTATTAGCCGCTTCAGTTGATGCGAATATTCTTCCGGCGATTTCCAACAAACACTATGATAAGGACATGGCGAAGTATTTTCAATTCAGATTACAGCCGCTCGCCGATGTTCATTTTAATCCGAAACTGCGGGGATATACGGAGAAAAAGAATCTCTGGACGTTTGTACTGATTGGCTTTTTCCTGGTCGTTACGGCCTGTGTGAATTTTATCAATCTGGCAACCGCGCAGGCACTTGGTCGCTCCAGAGAAATTGGCGTTCGGAAGGCATTAGGCAGCGAACGAAGTGCTCTTTTCTGGCAATTCATTACCGAGACGACACTCATCGCCGGACTATCCCTCGTTATTGCATTAGGATTAGCCTATCTGGCTATCCCATTTGTCAACCAATGGTTTGATATAAACCTGGCTATCAATCCATTTACGGACCCATATCTACTTACCTTTTTGCTTGGCCTTTTGGTGATCGTAGTTTTCTGTTCAGGTGCTTATCCCGGTCTGATTCTGGCCCGTTTCCAGCCCGTGCTGGCGCTGAAAGGAAAACTCTCCCAGCGGTCAGTGGGCGGCTTTTCGTTACGTAGAGGATTGGTTGTCACGCAGTTTGCTATCTCGCAACTGCTTATTATCGGTACGTTAATCGTTACCAACCAGATACGTTATTCGCAACAGACGGATATGGGTTTTCGAAAAGATGCGACCGTTATTCTACCGATACCCAACAATAAAAAGTCCACAATCAATACGTTGGCTGCTCAATTATCTGAGATGTCCGGTGTAGAAAACGTAACATTTTTCGATACTCCCCCCGCATCTGAATTTCTAGCGAGCACGGGTATTCGCTTTGACTCGCGTCCTAAAAAGGAAGACTTTTCCATTGGGATTAAGTCTGCCGATTACCAGTACGTTCCTACGTTCAAAATACCCATTCTGGCCGGCCGCAATCTGTATCCATCCGATACAGTTCGGGAATATCTGGTTAACGAAGCAACTGTGAAAGCCCTTGGACTAGCCTCATTAAAGGCCGTAATTGGCAAAACGGCAACAATCAATGGCCGACCGGGAACCATCGTCGGCGTTATGAAAGACTTTCATTTTAAGTCATTTCGTGTCGCAATTGAGCCCTTGTGCCTGACAACCTGGGGCGAAGTCTACAACCATTGCGCGGTAAAAGTGAATATGGCGAATCTAGAGCCAACCCTGGCGGGTTTTGAAAAAGCCTGGACAGCGCTGTACCCGTCGTCTATTTACACGTATCGCTTTCTGGATGAGGAAATTGACCGACTTTATAAGCTAGACAGCATGCTCCTACGACTCATTCAGGCGTTTGCCGGCATTGCGATTTTTGTAGGTTGCCTGGGTTTATACGGGCTGGTATCGTTCATGGCAGCACAGAAAAGAAAAGAAATTGGCGTACGTAAAGTATTGGGAGCCAGTACTTCCAGTATTCTTTGGCTGTTTGGAAAAGAATTTTCTCGTCTACTGCTGATCGCATTTGTACTGGCGGCTCCGCTGGCGTGGTGGGTCATGAAGGAGTGGCTGAATAATTTTGTATATCGGATTGAGCTTGGCGCTGGCATTTTCGTCCTGGCGATTCTGGTCACGTTTGTGGTTGCCTCACTAACTGTTGGCTTCCGAAGCGTAAAAGCCGCCCTGACAAATCCGGTAAAGACTTTACGAACTGAATAGGAAGAAGATTGCTACGTAGCGTAACCGTTGTGAGCCCGGTCTATTTAGTGAACCTGGTTAACTTTTTATTTAGAAGCCTGTTTTGTCATGCTGGAGCACGAAGCATCTTAACGTATCATACATCAAATAAGGATGCATTAAGATGCTTCATGCCTCAGCATGACAAAAACACTCATTGGACATTTTCGTTGTTTCAATAGTTCAATCTTCAAGATTCAATGAAAATTTACACAAAAACGGGCGATAAGGGACAGACAGCGCTTATCGGCGGACGCCGGGTTAGCAAAGCCGATGCACGTATCGATGCGTACGGTACGGTAGATGAGTTGAATGCGTGGATTGGTTTACTACGTGACCAACCCATCAACGTAGCGCGGAAGGACTTGTTGGGGGCTATTCAGGACCGGCTCTTTACGATTGGAGCTGAATTAGCCACCGACCCCGAAAAAACCATTACGCCCGGCGGCTCCAGACGTAGCATACCTGTGCTTGTACCGGAAGATGTTACCCAACTCGAACAAGCAATCGACGAGATGGAAAATCTGCTGGCTCCATTGCACGCCTTTATTTTACCCGGTGGCCACGAATCGGTTTCTTATTGTCATCTGGCACGTACCGTCTGCCGACGTACCGAACGGCTGGTTACGGCCCTCAGCCAAACATCGCCCGTTGACGAACAGATTCTGCAATACCTCAATCGCTTATCGGATTACCTATTTGTTTTAGGGCGGTTGATGGCACAGGATTTGAACGTAGCAGAAGTAGTCTGGAAGCCGCGAACGTAGCATTTTTCGAACGTTTTCAGCGTAAAAATAAGACCGTAAAAAAAAAGTTGTCTTGACAACTAAATTTGCTCGATCTTATTTTTTAGCTTTGCCACAGCCTACGCAACCAGGGGCTAACTCATTAACCACAAGCTGTTATGACGACGGACGTATTGCAAATTGAACTGCGGAAAGCGGAACGCTCCCGCCTTCAGGAGGTAGATTTTAATCATCTGCCTTTCGGAAAACATTTCTCGGACCACATGTTCGTGGCCGATTTCGTAGACGGTCAGTGGCTAAATCAGATGATTGTGCCATTCGACAACTTCACGCTAAGTCCTGCTCTGTCGTCACTACATTATGGTCAGTCGATTTTCGAGGGCATGAAAGCGTTCAAAAATGACGCTGGCGAAGTGCTTCTGTTCCGTCCACACGCTAATTTTGAGCGGATGAATGAGTCGGCTCGTCGGATGTGCATGGCTACGTTGCCCGAAGAGGTGTTCATCGGCGG
The DNA here is from genome assembly GCF_014699005.1 of Spirosoma profusum. Taxonomy (GTDB): domain Bacteria; phylum Bacteroidota; class Bacteroidia; order Cytophagales; family Spirosomataceae; genus Spirosoma; species Spirosoma profusum. The sequence continues at coordinate 49,454 of NZ_JACWZY010000039.1, read as the reverse complement.
ACTGGAAGCGCTGCTACGTGTCGATGCCGATTGGGTGCCCGATACCCCTGATAGCTCGCTGTACATTCGACCGTATATGTTCGGGACGGATACGTTTCTGGGCGTTGCACCTTCGAAAACGTATCGATTCTGCATCTTTACGTGCCCCGTTGGCGCGTATTACACAAATCCGCCGAAACTGAAAGTGGAAACGGAATACATCCGTTCGGCACCGGGCGGGGTTGGTTACGCGAAATGTGCTGGCAACTACGCTGGTTCCATGTACCCAACGCTAATGGCGCAACAACAGGGCTACGACCAGCTTATCTGGACCGACGCTCGCGAGCATAAATACATTGAAGAATCGGGCACGATGAACATCATGTTTTTCATGGACGGAAAACTGATTACACCTGCTACGTCGGATTCGATTCTGAAAGGAGTTACTCGTGATACAATCATACAGATTGCCCGTAGCTGGGGTATTCCGGTTGAAGAACGGCTCGTCTCTATCGATGAGGTTATCAACGGTATCGAAACGGGTCGCCTGACTGAAGCGTTTGGGGCTGGAACTGCCGTCGTCGTATCGCCCTATTCGCTCATTGGGTACAACGGTAAAGATTATATGCTACCCGAATTTTCGCCAGAAGATTCGTTTGCTGTCCGCGTCAAAAATTACCTGACCGACCTACGTACGGGTAAAATAGCCGATGAATTCGGCTGGATACAAACCGTATAAGATTGATTAATAGCAATCATTCAAACGCCCCAGCCGCTTGGTTGGGGCGTTTTTATTGGAGAGCGAATTTGATATGGTTTCAGATAAAAATGAGCCTTCTTTGCCGTGTTGAGGTATGACAAAATTGGATTGATCAACTGACGTTTCCGTGCGAACGAACCGAAATTATTTACAGATTTTATACCTGGGCATTGGTATAGCCTCCCTCCTATTCTTTGCCTGGACCGGGCGTTATTTGAGAACTACATATCCCGACAAACAGGCGATGGATATGGGGCTACGCATAATGCTACGTAGTCGGCACATCTTTATTCTATTGGTCAGTTTGATGGAAGTGGGAATTGGACTCTACATCGAGCAGGCAAAAAAACCAATTGCGATTTTTCTGCAATGGGTAGCAACTACTACGTTACTGGCTGCTCATGGATTATTTGTCTATGCTTTTTTCTACGAAGTCGACCCGATTTATGTTCCTCAAACACCCATTCTGCACAAAGCAGCTTACCTCATTGTAGCAAGCGTTATAATGCATATTCTTGTTCGCCTGGAGCCAAAATCCTGAGTAAACAAAATCAGCAAACGCTACGTTATTCTAGCCATATTCTATGATTTTATTATCTTTTCCTGTTAATTAATACGTATTTTTAACATAATACTGGTGGCTATTGCAAAACTAGTTGGCTATTCTTACAACCCACTAACTTGTGAATTTTATAAGGACTACCTATTACAAATGAGCATTGTTACTGAAGTTGCTTATCAATATATCATTGATGAACTAAATAAAAGGTCAATCAGGCATAATGTTCACAACTTTGACTCTGGTGCGAGAATGATTAATATTTGATACAAAGGCCATTTCTATGTTATTCAAATTGACTCTGAATCAATAGGATTTTCGGAGGTTACAGAGGCTAATCCCGGATTCGATACCACCCCAGATGAGTTGTTTTATACTTCTGAAGATGCACAAACACATTTTGAATCCATACTTTTATGAGGGGGGTCAATAACATTGAAGGCACTTGCGACTTTTGCAACAGCCACGACACTTATAGAACAGCTTTATTCCAACCTATTTAGATCAATAGGAGTCTAAATACGGTATCCTCAAACTCATCGTCATGAAGAAAATAGGCCCTTCTATGTTGCTTTTAATGGCCTTATTAGGATGTGATAAAGCACCTATTAAACCGGAATGGACAGGCTGGGGAGATGTCAATGCAACTCGCAATGGCAGTAAGTGGACTAATACGGCTGTAGCAGCTCTATTCGTCAAAACACAACTGAATGGTAAGTGCAACGGCTATATTGATCTACAGTTTTATAAGTTTAGCGATAGTGGAGACATTCGTGAAAGTCTACACATAAGCGGGATATCTCCCCAATCGCCAGGACGCTATGGATTGGTTGATGAAGCTACTTCGGCCTGTGGCAGTGGATCGGCTCTAGCGGGCTATCAAACCAATGACGATGATGTGCGAATTTCGGTCTACTCATTTGACCAAAGCCAACCCAATCACTTAGAAATTACTGCCTACGATTCGACCACTCACCGTATTGAGGGCACATTTCGAGTCACTTTCAACAAGCAAGCCGCCTATACAAATAACGACCCTGCAACTGTCAGTTTTACAGGTGGAAAATTCTCAGCACCTGTTAATGATAAGGGTAGATTTGAATAAAGATTTTGACTATTTCCTAGATTGGAAATGGATATAATTTGTCCCATCTATTGGTTAATTCCCCTAACATATTCATAGTGGCTGTTGCAAAAGTCTGGACCAAGTTAAAGAGGTCTAAATTAAGAGCTGCTTATAGGGCGAAATGAGACTGAAATTTGTGGGCTCAATCGGATAATTCAGAATAATACCGACTTTTGCAACAGCTACACTGTTTATGAATCGACTTATCCTGATCACCTGTATTTTGAGCATTGCCTTTGCTAAAACCTTCGGACAGTATACGGTATATCAAGATACAAAAGGGCACGTTTTAACCCGGTTTGATCAATATGCGTCACAGACTGATGGACCCAGACATAATGAAGTACTTTACCAGGGAAGCCCATTTCTGACGTATCCGGTGTGGCAGGCTGGCAAAGTTCGCTTAGATGAAAGTGGGCAGGTGCTTGTGTGTGAACTGGCTTATAATTTAGTTACGAACGAAGTGTTGTGCCGGTTTCCCGACGATCTGGCCGTTAAGATTGTGACACCGAGTGCATTTACTATCAACGATATTGAATTTATCCGACAGCCAAATAAATCGATTGCCGTAAAACAACGCTTGTATTTGACTATCCTTCATCAGGGCCCAACTAAACTGTTAGCCAGTTACAGTAAACAAGCAAAACCTGCGTACGGTAATAATACTGGCTACGACAAAGATCTGGCAGTTAAGGGTTATTATCAGGATTATACGAAATACTACATCCAGAAGGGCGACGCAAGCCCTGAGTTCATTTCACTTTCGAAAAATTCGCTGGTTTCTGTATTATACGAGCAGTCGGAACAGATCGCAGCTAAAATTTCTAACAAAGAATTGACTCCGGATATCGTAGCTAAAACCTTACTTTACTACGACACGCTCATGGCTACTACAAGGGCCAACAAGTCGCCTTTGCGCTACGAACCTATTTTTGCCCAGTTGCTCCGGGACAAAATCACATATCCGAATCGGGCCTGGAATCAGGGAATTTACGGGCGCGTTTATATTGGATTTGAAGTTACGGAACAGGGCAGCGTAAAAAACGTCCAGATTCTTAGTCCTGGAAACGATGGCATTGGTTTTACGGACATGGTTCGAAACGCGTTTAACTACGTACCAGACCTCAATCCTTCCCTCCGCGGACAATACGCCCTGCCTGTTACGTTCACGTATACCAATGTAAAAGAGAAAGCAGATCCGCACGTCCCTGTAAATCAGTTGCCGACTGAGCGACTAGGCGACCGTACGCTTCTAGAGGAATTTATAGTGCCTTCAACTGTGAACAAGCCGGTTATTACGAGTCGGGAAGTCTGGGGTTATTATAAATGACACGTAGTACTGTTGATACTGATACTACGTTGCCGTCTGTCATTTCCTTAACGCTTCAACCATTTTTTTACCGGCCCGTTCCGAAGCGCCGGGCTCGCCCATTTTTTCCTGCACCTCGGCGTAGCCAGCCAGCATATTCACTCGCCCTAATGAATCTGGCAAAATAGCCTGTAATTCGCGGGCAGCGTTATCAGGAGTGAGGTCATTTTGAATTAATTCTTTGACCACTTCGCGCCCGGCAATCAGGTTCACCAATGAAATAAATGGAACGGCGATCAGTCGTTTGGCAATCACGTATGAAATGGCCGTTGTTTTATAACAGACCACTTGCGGTACGTTCAGCAAGGCGGTTTCGAGCGTAGCTGTACCCGACGTAACGAGGGCAGCTGTGGCAATAGTCAATACGTCGTAAGCGGCATCCTGAGCGAGCTTTACGTTAGGATAATCAATTAACAGGCTATCGTACAACGTAGTAGGCAAATTGCTGACCGTACCCAATACAAATTGATAATCCGCAAATTGACGTGTTACGTCCAGCATGGTGGGCAAGATGGCCGTTATTTCCTGCTTTCGGCTACCCGGCAGCAGCGCAATAACCGGACGATTATCTAGCTCCAGTTTTTTGGCGAACGTAGTATCAGGTTGAAAATCGGCCAGCGCATCGAGCAACGGATTACCAACGTACTCGACTTTATAATCGTAGCGGGCAAAAAATTCGGTTTCGAAGGGAAGAATCGTAAACAGTTTATCAACGTTGGCTTTGATACGTAACGCCCGACGCTGATTCCAGGCCCAGACTTTCGGCGAAATGTAGTAAAACACCCGAATGCCGTGTTTTTTGGCAAAACGAGCCATCCGCAGATTAAAACCTGCGTAATCAATCAAAATCAATACGTCGGAACGGTGAGCAAGCAAATCGGCCTGACATTCGCGAAGAATCCGACGTATTGTTCCCAGATTTTTTACGACTTCCAGAAACCCCATGAACGCCATCTCCCGGTAATGCCTGACCAACGTAGCACCAGCGGCTTCCATCTGTTCACCACCATACGCCCGAAACGTAGCGACTGAATCATGTTGCTGTATGGCCCGGATCAGATTAGCCCCGTGAAGGTCACCAGAGCGTTCACCGGCAATGAGATAATACGTCATGTATGAAGTATGATATAGGATGTATGAAGCCAGTTTCTTGAATACATCTTACATCATATATCATACATCCAGATACTATTCTCCATAATAATCGACAAAGTTTTTCGGGGTTTCGTAGAGCCGGAGCTGATGAAGGTGAGCATCGGTAACGGGTTCTAAAGCCCGTTCGAGAATCTTCCAGATCTGCATGATAAAGATTTCGCAGCTCGCCATTTTGCCCTGCATAAAGTCGACGTCAATATTCAGATTTTTATGGTCGACTTTTTCGATAACCTCTCGCTTGATGATATCGCCCAATACTTTCAAATCGATCACGAAACCCGTATCCGGGTCGGGCTCACCTTTGACGGTTACAATCAATTCAAAATTATGCCCGTGCCAATTGACGTTGGCGCAGGGACCAAAAACCTCTTTGTTACGTTCTTCCGACCAGGCTGGATTATAAAGCCTGTGAGCCGCATTAAAGTGCTCAATTCTGTTGATATAGACCATTTTTCTGGTTTAGATGGGGCGGTTGCCAGAAACGCCGTTTGACAAATAAACCACAAAGGTACGAACACTTATCGCGGGATAAAACAACTTCTAAAACTAGAGAAGATTAGAAAGCGCTAATCTACTATATTAGAATAATACAAATTATTCACTAAATCCGCTATTCATTACTACCCGATAAAAGGCGTATCTTTACAGCCAATTTTACTTCATCCGACCTGACACTACGCTAATTACCACTTAGAACACGTTTACGACCAGTACTTTATGATCATCGTTACGGGAGCTGCCGGTTTTATTGGAAGTTGTTTAATCAATAAGCTAAATCAGGAAAATTTCAATTTCATCATTGCCGTTGATGACTTTTCATATCCTGAAAAAGAAGCCAATCTGGCCGGTAAACGTATTCAGGAGCGCGTTGACAGAGAAGACTTTTTTTACTGGCTCGACCAGAATTATCAGGAAGTAGAATTTATCTTTCACATCGGAGCCCGCACCGATACCACTGAATTTGACCGGCAGATTTTTGAGCATCTGAACGTCGAATACTCTAAACAGATCTGGAACCGCTGCATCGAGTATCAGATTCCGCTCGTGTATGCTTCCTCAGCTGCTACGTATGGTCTGGGCGAGTTAGGGTACGACGACAATGAAGCCCTCATTCCGCAACTGAAACCGCTGAATCCCTACGGTGACTCAAAGAACGAATTCGACATCTGGGCGATGCAACAGGATCGTAAGCCTTTCTTCTGGGCAGGACTGAAGTTTTTTAATGTATATGGCCCTAACGAATACCACAAGGGGCGTATGGCGTCGGTAATTTTTCACGCTTACAATCAGATTAAGAAGTCGGGCAATATGAAGTTGTTCCGGTCGCATAATCCCGACTTTGCCGACGGCGCACAAATGCGTGATTTTGTTTATGTGAAAGATGTAATCGAAGTTTGTTCGTTTCTGATGCATCACCGGCGAAACTCCGGTATTTATAATCTGGGCAGCGGCAAAGCCCGTACTTTCCTCGATCTGGCAACCAATACGTTTCACGGACTGGATCTTGATCCTCAAATCGAATTCATCGATACTCCCGCCGATATTCGCGACAAATACCAGTACTTCACGCAGGCCAACATGGCCAAACTACGTTCTATCGGCTACGATCGGCCTTTCTGCACGTTAGAAGAAGGTATTGCAGACTACGTAACGAATTACCTGAGCAAAGGAAAGTATCTGTAGGATTCTTTAACCGCAGAGAGCGCAAAAGTTTCGCAAAGAACCGCGGAGTTCCCATTACGAAACCTTAGCACTCTCTGCGGTTTAAAAATTTACCATTTCTTAAAAATAAAGAATACGGCAACTACAAGGAAAACAAATCCTACTACGTGGTTCCAGGCCAGCTTATCCGTTTTGAAAATAAAGACAGTGATTAACGTAAAAACAATTAGCGAAACGACTTCCTGAATCGTTTTTAGCTCAAAAAGCGAAAAAGGCCCGCCAGTTTCTGCAGAGCCGAATCGATTGGCCGGGACCTGAAAAATGTATTCAAAAAAAGCCAGGCCCCAACTGAGTATTATGACGCCGAACAGGGATAATTTAGCCAGCATCGGATACTGTTTCAACTGAAGATGGCCGTACCAAGCCAGGGTCATAAAGATATTCGATAACGTGAGCAACAGAATGCAATAAACTCCTTTCATTTTTTACTGGTTAAATGTTGATTGACGGGTAACAGCGGTAAATGTAACGTACTGGTGAATGTAAAGTTCTGCCAATCTAATGCTAAATTTCCTTCGAGCAGTCGGGTTAATCGCGCGCTGATCCAGAGGCCTAATCCGTGTCCTTCTTTTAGCGGATCGGCTTGAAAATACGGCTGCGTGAGATCAACGGTGGGACCGCTCTCACGCACGGTTTGATTCTGTATTCGCACCGTCCAGACCGAATCACACGTTACGTGAATTTGTATATTACTTTTTTCGATTGCGTATTTAATGGCGTTTTCGATCAGGTTTAGCACGATATGCTCCAGTTTTATGGCATCGGTCACAATGGTTTTATCTTCTGTATTACCGAACCAAATACCAACACCTACACCATATTCACTAGTTAAGGACGATAATTGTCCTATGGATTTATCAACCAATTCCATCAGATTAACTTCCTGATAATTAAGTTGCTGTTCGTTAAAATCAGGACGGCTAAGCGTTAGAAATTCGTCGAGTAACCGTGATAGGCGACTTACTTCATCCAATTGCCCCTTTAAAAAAAAATCGACCTGTTCTGGATTATATTCACCTGTAATCGTTACTTCCAACCCCGTTTTCATGACGGCCAGTGGAGTTCGGAGTTCGTGGGCTGCTGCGCCAAAGAAATTTCGTTGCTGTTCAGCGTTTTCCCGAATCCGACGTAGCATCTGATTCAACGTATCAGTCAATTGAAACAATTCGTCACGACTATCAGGCAACTTTATCAGGTCGATTGAGAGCGCATCGTTGATCGTGTTCGCTTGATTAGCAATACGTTGAATTGGACGTAGCAACCATCCGGCCACTACGTATCCAACGCCAAAAGCCAGCAATAAACTTGCCAGCCAGCCTAATCCAAATGTCCAGCGTATTTGCCTGATATCCTGTTGAAGGCTAGTATCTTCCACACCCAGCTTCAGCATGATTTCACTGGCAGGAACCGACTCAGGATTGCTTCGGCTTGTTACGATCCGATATGTTTCGGCAAACGGAGTGCTACGTTCATCGTTAGGGTATTCTGGACTTCGAAACAGTTCGCGGGTCTGCCCATACGCCATATAGTGAACGAGCATTTGCTCATTAGCCGCCGGAACCGGCAAAACTACGGGGTCTACGCTGACGAGCGACAATAGCCAGTCGGCCCGCGTTTGTGCAGCCCGATCGAAGGCTGTCTGTAAACTTGTTTCGGCCCGAATGAGCATTAACCAGCCCGCCAGTAAACTTATAGTGGCGAAAACAAGGGTTGTAGCCAGTACGATCCGACTGCGTAATTTCATGGTGTGTTCATCCGATACCCCCGACCGATAACCGTTTCGACCAATCCGGTAGTACCAATGGCGTCGAGTTTTTTACGAAGCTGGTATATGTGCACCTCAATGACATTACTTCCCATGTCGTAATCGGCCGACCAGACTTTCTCCGCAATTTCGTTCTTCGTTACCAAATGCCCTGCCCGGCGCATCAATAATTCCAAAAGCGCAAATTCACGGTTCGTTAACTCAAGTGCTACGTTCGATTTAATCACTCGATGCGATACCAGCCTCATTTCCAGATCGGCAACACGTAGCACTACGTTGTCGCCCGTTGTGGTACGTCGTTGCAGCACCCGGATACGGGCCAGCAACTCGCCAAAATCGAACGGCTTTCTGAGGTAATCGACAGCGCCCAAATCCAGTCCCTGTATCACTTTTTCAGGATCGCTTAGTGCTGATAAAATCATCACCGGAACCGTCATTCCAAACGTTCTGATGTTCTGTAATACGTCGAAACCCGTTTGGCCGGGCAGCATCAGATCGAGCAATACCAGATCATAAAGCCCTCCCGCAAGCAGATCGATTCCGTCGGTACCGGAATGGGTCAGGTCGGCGACGTGGCCATGTTGCTCAAGTCCCTGTTTGATGAATCGAGCCAGCTTGCGTTCGTCTTCAATCACCAAAATTTTCATAAGGCGAAATCAGGAGAGGATCTGAATTGAGTTTTTAGCGAACCAGATATTGTTGTCCGTTGATTGTCAGCACGGAAGCACGCATAATATTACGTTTTTCCAACTGTACTTGTCCATTACGTACCGTTCTTGGATAGCCCTGTACCGTAATCGTACTACCTTTCTGAGCCAGATTTGTGAGTTGATACGCCACGTGGGACGGGATGTTCACAATCGTTTTATCGTCCAGAATCAGGCCATTGGCGCGCCCTTCCTTATCAAGTCGATAGTCCGCGATTCTTCCGCTGATCGTCGTCAGTGCTGGCGTTTCAGGCTGTGTAATTGGGGCAGCAGGGGGCGTATTGGTAACTGTTGTTTTACCCGCATTCAGACTGTTCATTAGGAAGAAAGTCTCTCCTCTCGGTGATGTTTCGGTATACCCTGAAACACTAACAGAACCTCCGGTTTTAACCGCCTTTTGCACTTCTTCTCCCAAATGGGTTGGGAATTTTACGGTCGTCGTAGCAGAGCCGGAATTGAGGGTGAATCCATTAAGAATAGCGTCATCATTGCCAACCCATTGTCCAACCGTTCCCGAAACCGTCGTCAGTGAAGTGAGCCCCCGTGAGTGCATTCCACGCAGCCCTGGAAGTCGATCTGCCCCACCAGGCCGACGATCTCCACCATGTCGTCTACCCGGACCCATAGGAGGTTGGGCTCTATCCGGTGAATTCAGAGCAACCGGAGGTGCTGGCTGGCTTGTGGGAGCCTGATCCTGGGCATGAACCAATGGGGCCGTTAACGTAGCAATAAGGCTGGCAAGGGTGATTAATTTTGCGTTGGTTTCCATAGTCAATTGTTGTTTACTGTTGATTACGGAAGCAAAACTAATACGACCATATAAGCTCGATCTGAAACGAAAATTAATTTTTCTTCATCTCGTTCCTTATTCCCAAATCACCTCAATTACCTCTTTTTTTAAGTCAACTGTCGTTTGTTTTTCATCCGACGAACGACGTAGCGTCACTTTTCCGTCACTAACTTTGGCCGCTTCCTGATTCAATACGTGCGTGGCATCTTTTTTATGAAAGACCGACACCACTGGTTCTTTCGTCTCTAACATCAGCGCGAACGTTTTTCCAGAAGCTTTCACCGTTCGGGACGTAGCAGTCAGCGGTTGATTACGTAATAACGCCAATGCCCGCGATGCCTGCGGCACGCCGTATCCAACGTAGTTATTGCCATAGGGATAAAGATGCGACGACTTCTCAATGATGTCGATAACCTCCTTGTTGGTCAATTTTGGATTGGCCTGCATGATACAGGCAGCAAAACCCGTAATTACTGGCGCCGACAGCGACGTACCATACAGCGAAAAACACGATACGTTCGGTTTCAGGTAAGGCAGATTTTCGGGGCCGATACTGCTGTATCCGATGCGGTTCCAAAGCCGGGCGTTGGTCGCACCGATGGCCAGTACGCCTTGTGCATCGGCGGGGGTACTGATGATACGCCAGGAACGATCTTCACCCTCGTTGCCAGCCGATACCACAATCAATATTCCTTTTTTATCCGCAGCAATTTGAGCGGCCCGGCTAATCAGGCTGGTATGCCCATCCATTTGTCCGGGTTCGTAATTTTCCTTCGGATTGCTCATGCCTTTAGCGTATCCCAGCGACGTATTGATCAACCGAACGCCCAGACTGTCCATCCATTCCATTGCCGCCACCCAATTGTCTTCTTCCCCCCGGTATTCGCGATTTCCCTGATCGGTACGTGCCAGATAGAACGTAGCATCGGTAGCCAAGCCGAATTGAATATTTTCGGTAGGATCACTACCAGCTATAGCTGCAAAAACTTCGGTACCGTGGAAGTCGGAATTGGTTTCGAGTGTGCGAAACAGGTTATTGTTTGTTTTCTTTACGTTGACATAATCGCGCACCTGTTTCACGCCCTGTCGCGCAAAAACATGTTTGAGCGCATTAGCCGAATCGGCGCCGAAAAAACCGGCATCAATAACTCCAACGTTCACAAATCGACCTGTCAGGCCCGCCTGCGCAAAATCAGGAGCCTGAATTTGTGTCATCACAGGCGCCATTTGTGGTTTAACGGGTAAATCAATCGACGTAATGACAATGGCTGGGTCGATGGCCCGAACTTCCTGCACAAACGGCAGCGAACGAACGTAGGCATACTGTTCATTACTCAGACGCGCCGAAACCGCGTTGAGCCACCGCGAGTGGCAAACTGTCTGAATACCAATTTGTTTTAACTGACGCAGATACGCCCCCGAAACCGGTTTATCCGTCTCATCAACCGAAAGATTCTGAAGCTGTCGTTGCTGTAAGGTTTGCTGCGACAGAGCCGGAACCGACGTAGCATCTTTATCCTTAAGAAGAATCCAGTATTTCGTTTGTGCCTGTACCGAAAGGGCAACCAGCCAAAGCAGGGTCGTTAAGCGAAGCGTCATAGTTAGTTTAGGTAGACAAAGACTGTTGGAGTAAAACCCGAATCAGTATTTGCTAAAACAATGAAACGGGCAAAAACTCTTATAGCTTTTGCTAATATTTGCAAAATTAATCAGAAACACGAGTCTTCTCAATTTGCGGTATGCGTTACCTACCAATCGATAACCAGCTCTTTATCCAGAATCGCCAACGCCTGACAGCTCTGTTAAAATCAAAATCATTGGTAGTGGTCAACGCCAACGACATTATGCCTACAAATGCTGATGGCACAATGGCGTTTCGGCAAAACAATGACCTTTTCTATCTCACGGGCGTCGATCAGGAAGAGACCCGGCTGGTTTTATTTCCTGAACACCCAGACCCGAAATTTCGCGAAGTATTGTTCCTGCGCGAAACCAGCGAATTGATCGAAATCTGGGAAGGCCACAAACTCACCAAAGCCGAAGCCGAGAACGTAACGGGCATCCCCCAGAAACAAATTTACTGGATGACCCAGTTCGAGCAGATTTTCATCCAGATGGTTTTCGAAGCTGAATACGTTTACCTGAACACCAACGAACATACCCGCGCGGGTGTAGAAGTCCAAAGTCAGGATGCGCGCTACGTTGATGCGTTCCGGCAGAAATACCCGCTTCACCACTTGGAACGATTGGCTCCATTAATGCACCAGCTACGTGCCATCAAGCAGCCACAGGAAATTCCACTCATTCAGACTGCTATCGATATTACTGATAAAATGTTCCGTCGACTGCTCGGTTTTGTGAAGCCAGGTGTGTGGGAATACGAAATCGAGGCTGAGATGATGCATGAGTTTCTGCGCCATCGCTCACGGGGAGTGGCCTATACGCCCATTATTGCATCAGGAGCCAATGCCTGTGTGCTGCACTACATCGACAACAGTCAGCAGTGCAAAGATGGCGACGTAATACTACTTGATATAGGGGCCGAATACGCTAATTACAATGCAGATATGACGCGTTCAATACCTGTAAACGGTCGCTTCACAGCCCGTCAACGAGCGGTGTATGATGCTGTGCTACGAGTTATGACTGAAGCCAAGCAGTTGTTACGTCCTGGCAATCTTTGGGATGAGTATCACCGGGAGGTGGGTAAAATCATGGAATCCGAATTAATCGGCCTCGGCTTGCTGGACCAAAATGACGTAGCAAAACAAGACCCGGATACACCGGCTTACAAGAAATATTTCATGCACGGTACGTCGCACTTTCTGGGTCTCGACGTGCATGACGTAGGTAATAAATACCGAAAAATGGAGCCAGGAATGGTTTTCACGGTCGAACCCGGCATTTACATACGCGAGGAATCGCTCGGTATTCGGCTCGAAAACAACGTATTGATTACCGAATCCGGCAACATAGACCTCATGGCCAATATTCCCTTAGAAGCAGGAGCGATCGAGGATTTGATGAATAGGTAGATTATAGAGGCTCTCTAAAATTTATACTGAAAATCAAAAGCAGTGATTTGTTATGCTGAGGTACGAAGCATATTAAAGCATCCCAGTTAATGAGCAAGGGTACTTTAATATGCTTCTTACCTCAGCATAACAAATCTCCGATACATTTTTAGCGGGCACTTATACAATAAAGAAAGACAAACGAGTAAAGACAAGCACCTGACGTTAGGGTTTGTCTTTACTCGTTTGTCTTTCTTATCTATATATGGGATGCAAACAAAAACCTAAACCGCAGCCTCTTCCTTCTTATTATTCTCCCGTTCGAGGGCGATGTTCAGACTCGAGTAAATCCGACGAATAGCCGTTTCAAGACGTTCCCAGCCAGCATCAGAACGAAGGTCAATATCGCCGATATGATCACGTTGCGCACTATTCAATACAATATTCGTTACCGCTGCCACCATCAGGCTCGTGATCGCAATAGGGTCAAAATCGTTATAGGGAGCTAACTTGGAAACCAGATTTTTATAAGAGTTATCCCGGAATTCGGCTAACCGACGAGCGAGTTCGGTTTCACCATGCGCCATTTCCCAACGAATCAATTCCTGCGACGATTTGCGAGCGCGAAACTCCCGCATAAACTGAATCGTGTATTCTGACCAAACTTTACTCCGATTTTCAGCAGGCAAATTCGCAGGTACGGAATCCAGAAATTTGTCATTAAACATCGACAGGAAGAAACCCCGTTGTACATACGCTTCCAGAAGCCCGTTCCAGCCACCGAAATACCTGTAAATGAGCACTTTGTTAACGTCAGCCCGTTCGGCAACGGCATTAATACCAGCTTTATCGGTACCACGCTCGGCCATTACGTCGCCCATTGCTCGTAGAATGCGCTCCATTGTCATCTGGCGGTTTCTACGCTTAATTACTTTCATAGGAAATATATTTTTGGTTAAAAAAGAGGGATCTCAGGATTTCTTCAATGATGTATACCACTAAATACACCAATCAAATTGATATAGAAACAAATATGACAGTTACACGAATCTTATCAAAATATACCCGCTAAAACTGGGATGTAAGGATAAGAATGACACTTATCAGTCACACTTGATTTATATTATTAACAATCTGCGCTCAATGGCACCTGTATGTTCAGCTAACGAAATACTGAACTTCTATGTATATAGACTCAGAAATTTGGTGTAGTCACATCAAAATCACCAAACTATCTTTCAGGGTACGTTGCCACTTGTCCCGACAAATCCTGGATAGCCTCCTGCAACTGATTCCGGTCCAGTAAAATGGTAACTTCTATCGGCACATCCGGATAAGCGTCCCAGGCGGGTTTTAGGGAATGGCCTAGCTGAATCTGAAGTTGATACGTATTTTCGGCCATCGTTTTGGCCTCCATGCTTAGCCCTGGCTCAGAGAAATTAAACGTAATGCGATTGGCAGCTTTATTCCAGAGTGAGCGTAATCCACTCAGTAGTCGTTTCACTTCCCATGTCTGCAAAGGGGCTGATTGCGTATCCGATTTTTGCCGCCAGAACGTAGAAACTCGACATTGAAGACGGTTGCGGTCACGCCACGTAGTTGATGCCGTACCATACCCAAGAATAGACAGTTCAAACGAATCGAGGGAGCCGGAAGAGGAGATAAGTTTCATAACGGGTCAATTAGGGATTGTATATATGTCTACTTAACAAATATACTAAAAGATTGTTGTGAACAGACGGGCGTCTGTTCCTATTTTTTCCGTACTATTAAGTTTACCTCTCAGTGGCAGTCGGAGACGTAGCGACTTGGCGACTTTCTTTATCTTTGCGCCCGTAAAAATCGTAAAACCATTAAATTTACATAGATGGCGAATGTGCTCATTATTGGGGCGGGTGGCGTTGGTAGGGTTGTAGCGCACAAATGCGCGATGAACAGCGACGTATTTACATCGATCATGCTGGCCAGCCGTACGAAAGCAAAATGCGACCGAATTGCAGCCGAAATTCAGGAGATGCACGGTGTAACGATTCAAACCGCGCAGGTCGATGCCGACGTAGTGGCCGAAACGGCAGCACTTATCCGGTCGTTCAATCCGGTGCTGGTCATTAACGTAGCACTCCCCTACCAGGATTTACCCATAATGGATGCTTGCCTCGAAGCGGGTGTTCACTACATGGATACGGCCAATTACGAGCCGAAGGATGTAGCGAAATTCGAGTATAGCTGGCAGTGGGCATACAAAGAACGTTTCGAACAAGCCGGTCTGATGGCCTTGCTGGGCTGCGGTTTCGATCCGGGCGCTACGCAGGTGTTTACAGCTTACGCCAACAAACATTACTTCGACCGGATGGATTATCTGGATATTGTCGATTGCAACGCCGGAAATCACGGCAAAGCATTCGCCACCAATTTCAATCCAGAAATCAACATTCGGGAAATCACCCAGCCCGGTCGCTACTGGGAAAATGGCGAATGGGTCGAAATTCAGGCGATGAGCATTCACAAACCCATCGACTATCCGGGTATTGGGCCGCGTGAATCCTACGTACTGTATCACGAGGAGCTGGAGTCGCTGGTGAAAAACTTCCCAACACTGAAGCGCGCCCGTTTCTGGATGACGTTCGGGCAAGCTTACCTGACGCACCTGGAAGTGCTGCAAAACGTGGGCATGACACGTATCGACCCCATTAAATTTCAGGGCATGGACGTAGTACCACTGGAGTTTCTGAAAGCTGTGCTTCCGGCCCCTGATTCGCTCGGCGAAAACTATACAGGTCAGACCAGTATCGGCTGTCAGATTAAAGGGGTGAAAAATGGCGAAGAGCAAACGTACTTCATCTGGAACAACTGCGACCACGCCGAAACGTATCGCGAGGTACGGGGGCAGGCCGTCAGTTATACAACGGGCGTACCGGCCATGATCGGTGCCAAACTGATGCTCACCGGCGTCTGGATGAAACCCGGTGTCTGGAACTGCGAAGAACTTGATCCTGACCCGTTTATCGAGCAAATGAACAAACAGGGCCTGCCCGTTCAGGAGCGCATTAACGTAACACTCCCGCATGAGTATCCTACCTACTAGTAAATTTAAAATCCCGCTACGTTAAGAAGCGGGATTTTTCGTTAGTAATGAAAATTGATAAAATTCAATAGAAAAGCGAAAGCAGCGTCTTTGTCATGCTGACCGGTCCGCCGGTGCGGTAGGAAGCATCTTAAAGTACCCAAACCGATTAGCTGGGGAAACTTAAGATGCTTCCTGCCGCACCGGCGGACCGGTCAGCATGACAAAAATGCCTCTACACATAGTCTCTGAAAAGCTCGACTCACCATGAAAATCGTTACGAACTTACTGCTATCGACTGTCTTTACTCTTGGACTCTTTGTAAGCACATTTGCTCAAAAGCCTGACTCCAGCAAAACTAGGCAACCCCAAGTGCCGAATTCCGTTACGGCGCAACGTAATGCGTTTGAAGGAATCTCCTCGATGAATCAGATTATTGGCTCAGGGGTTTATACCATGGTAGCCACCATTGACCAGCGTTACGAGGGTTTGCACGGAACAGCTTACTTTTTGCCGGAGTGGAATACCGGCCAGGTTGAAATTGCTTCCGGGCAACATTATCGAAACGTACCAATCAAGTTCAATGCCTACAAACAACAATTAATACTACTCCGCAAACAGGTCAACAACGATTCAATTATTGTCGATGCAAACCAGGTGAAGTCGTTTCAATTTACAGATAACCTGGGTCAGCTTTACGTATTCCGGAGGTATCCCAACGTTAAAACCGACGAGACGAAAGCTAAGGAAGGCTATTTTCTGGTGTTATATCAAGGCAAATCGTCGCTGCTGAAACGTATTTCCAAAACGTTTCAACCGGCCAATTTTAAAGGTCCGTATTCAAATGATATTCGTTACGATGAATTTCAGAACGTCATTTCCTACTACTTACTCAAACCCGACCAGACGCTCTCTAAAATCAAACTGTCGGACAAAGCCCTGCTCGAAGCCATCGGTGATCATAAAGATGAATTGAAAGATTTTGCCAGGCAGTCGTCGCTCAATCTAAAAACTGAAGAAGGCGCAGCTGCCCTACTGAAACGTTACGATAGCTTATAAACCGCGTCTGATCCAAAATCATGTTTACTACGTAGCACCAACTATGAAAACCCCGGTTCTTTTCTCGCTGCTCACGCTGATTGGCATTAACGTAATGGCTCAAAAGGCTGATACGTCGGCAACCAAACCCAAGCGCGCCGTCATCGACAATCCGAACAGCCGACGTAACGGTTATGAGACGTATCAAAATTCAGCTGAATTAACCGGTGTAGGTTTAGCACCCGGAGCTGCCATCAATACCATCGATCACCGTTATGAAGGACTGCGCGGGACCCCTTATTTTCTACCAGAATGGAACAAAGGGCAGATCGAAATGACGGCAGGACAGAATTACAAAGACGTCCCTATCAAATTCGACGCCTTTCGCCAGCAGTTGATGTTGCTACGTACCTGGATGGGCAATGATTCTATTATGGTCAATCCCGAGACCGTAAAATCATTTCAATTCCGCGATGCTAATGGGCAAACATACCTATTCCGGCGTTTGACAGCCCCGCAGGAATCACAGCCACAAGGCTACTTTTTAGTACTCTACTCGGGAAAAACAGCGTTACTGAAACGTATCGAAAAGAAATTTAAACCTGCCGACTACAAAGATCCATACTCAAACAACACTCGCTACGATCAATTCCGGGAAACCGATACGTATTTCCTACAAAAACCTGATCAGACCCTCGCCAAAATCAAACTGTCGGATAAGGCCCTACTTGAGGCTATAGGTGCACATCAGGACGAATTAAAAGCTTTTGCCAAACAGGCATCACTCAACCTGAAAACCGAAGAAGGCGCAGCGTCTTTACTGAAACAGTACGACAATTTATAAAGAGCGAAAGGCGGAAAGAGTGAAAGAGCGAATCTGCCGGATGGCCTTTGCTCTTTCACTCTTTCCGCCTTTCGCTCTTTATAGACTATATGGTCTTTGCTACGTTAGTTCAATTTAATTGCAACGTATTGACTATTAACAATTTAATACTTTTTCACTCGTTGACATAGTCAATGTTGATCAACGTAACAAAATACCATATGGAATAGGACAGACTTGGTCATCTATGGGGTATACCTTAAACCACAACGACCATGTTACCGAACGATACGTCCGCCCTCTCGTACGACGAGATTATTTTTCAGGCACGTAACCGTGCTTATGGAGCTTTCGAACTGCGTCGCCAATACCGACCAACACTCAACCGTGCTTTGGGGCTGGGCATCGGTTTATTTCTGCTGGCATTAAGCGCGCCCATGCTTCACGCCCATTTCTTCCCCACCGACCAACGCAGAATTACTGAAGTTATGCTAGAACACTACGTAATGAAACTTCCTGAACAACCCATCGAGCCCCCTGTTACGTTGCCGCCCGTTGAGCAACCTCCCGCCGTAAACACCGTACGCAATCTGCCACCGGTCGTTATGCCCGAAGCGGAGGTTGTTGAAGAAAACCTGCCCGCTACTACCGACCAGCTCGAAGATGCTACGTCTGGAACCGAAACTGCCGAAGGAACCGGTGATCTTGAAGCTATTACTGCTCCCGAGGCTTCGGCACCGACTGTTCAGGAAAAGGTCGTCGAAGCAAACCCGAAACCAGAGGAGACGTTCATTCTGGTTGAACAACAACCCGAATTTCCGGGTGGAATGGATGCGCTACGTTCATTTCTGAGCAAGAATCTAAACTATCCACGGGCGGCTGCATCGGCAGGTGTTTCGGGGCGGGTTTATATCAGTTTTGTCGTCAACACCGACGGTAGCCTGACGGATGTGCACGTACTGAAAGGTGTTGGTTTTGGCTGCGACGAAGAAGCCCTGCGCGTTGTCAATAAAATGCCCACCTGGCGGCCGGGTAAACAATCTGGCCGAACAGTTCGGGTGAAATACAACCTGCCAATAACTTTCACACTGGAATAGGACGTAGCACGAAAGTTGACATGCTCTTTCTCAAAGAATCTACGTTAAAATTATGAATGCCATTCCCCAAGGAATGGCATTCGTTGTAAGCATCAGTCTTGTGTTATGCCTACGCGCTCATATTTGGGCACAGTCTCCGATCGACCCGGCTTCCACCGTTTACACGATTGTCGAAAAGCCGCCTGAGTTTCCAGTGGGCTTGATTCACTACGTCAATTTGTTCTGGCAAAACGTCAATATCCAGCAGAAGCCCGTATGGTTGCGATGAAGAATCACTACGTATCGTTGAGGAAATGCCAGCCTGGAAACCGGGTAGTCAGTCAGGGAAATTAGTACGTGTTACGTATAGTTTACGAATTCCATTCGGAATGGATTACCCCAAACGTAACAGGTGGTAGAAGCAGCTTGTATGCTACCTTTGCGGCATGAATACAAGCCTGCAACAAAACCTCGACGCTATTCTGTCGCCCTGCTTCGTGCTGGAAGAAGCCAGACTCCGGCGGAATCTGCAATTAATCGATTCGGTACAACGTGCTGCCGGAGTTACCATTATCTTGGCCCTGAAAGGCTTTTCCATGTACAGCGCCTTTGCGTTAGTACGCGAATATTTGTCTGGTGCTACGGCCAGTTCGCTCAACGAAATCAAGCTGGTGAACGAGTACATGGGCGTGAAAGCGCATACCTACATCCCTGCTTACCGCGACGATGAATTTGACGAAGTAGTGGAACGTAGCAGTCACCTGACCTTCAATTCATGGAATCAGTGGGTCCGTTTTAAAGATCGGGCGGTAGGCAACGTTTCGTGCGGCATTCGCGTTAATCCGCAATACTCAGAAGTAGCCACGGAGATGTATAATCCCTGCGTACCGGGTTCACGCCTGGGCGCCACCCGCGACCAACTGCCCGATACATTGCCAGACGGTCTTGACGGTATTCATTTTCACACTCTTTGCGAAAACGATTCCTATACGCTGGAGCGAACACTGGCCGCGCTGGAAAACCGCTTCGGCGATTTATTGCATCAGGCTAAATGGGTCAACTTTGGTGGTGGGCACCTGATGACCCGCGAAGGCTACGACACCAATCACCTGATTCAGTTACTGACCAACTTCCGGGAGAAATACAACGTGGACATACTACTGGAACCGGGTTCGGCCATCGCCTGGCAAACGGGCGTGCTGGTTTCGACCGTGCTGGACGTAGTAGACAGTCAGGGAATCCAGGTGGCGATACTTGATACGTCGTTTGCAGCTCATATGCCTGATACGTTAGAAATGCCCTACAAACCGCGTATTCTGGGATCGTATCACGAGCCCATTGCCGGAAAACCTATGTATCGACTCGGTGGCATGACGTGTCTGGCCGGTGATTTTATGGGCGATTATTCGTTCGATAAGCCGCTCGTCATTGGTGACAAAATCGTATTTGACGATATGATTCACTACACGATGGTAAAAACCACTACGTTTAATGGCGTTAATCTGCCCGCTATTGGCATCTGGCAGGAGGACGAAACATTCCGACTCGTCAAAACCTATGGCTATGAGAGTTTTAAGGATCGATTAAGTTAACCGAACGCAACAGGCTGAAAACAAAAAAACCTGCGCGCAAGTGGCTCGCAGGTTTTTATTAGACAGCTAAAGGTGTACTGCTCAAAAGCAGTTACTGAAGTAAAAGTATAATTATTTTTTGACAACCACAATAAGTTGGCAATATCACTGTTTTACAAACTCGCGGTGATAGGCGGCCCGGTATAGCTCTTCGGGAGGCAAACTCTTGAAGTATTCATACGTAATACGTAGCCCTTCGTCACGCGACACCTTCGGCTCCCATCCCAGAATCGCTTTTGCTTTGGTAATATCAGGCTGGCGTTGTTTCGGGTCGTCCGTCGGCAGTTCTTTAAATACCAGCTTCTGGGTGGTGCCTGTCAGCTTGATAATTTCTTCGCCAAATTCCTTAATCGTAATTTCCGACGGATTACCAATGTTCACCGGATTCACGTGGTCACTCAGGAGCAGTCGATAAATACCTTCTACCAGATCATCGACGTAGCAGAACGAGCGCGTCTGACTGCCATCACCGAAAACGGTCAGGTCTTCGCCACGTAACGCCTGCCCAATGAACGCAGGCAGTACCCGTCCGTCGTTCAGGCGCATCCGGGGACCATACGTATTGAAAATCCGAACGATACGTGTTTCCAAGCCGTGATACGTATGGTAGGCCATCGTCATGGCTTCCTGAAACCGTTTGGCTTCGTCATACACACCGCGAGGGCCAACTGGGTTTACGTTTCCCCAATATTCTTCGTTCTGCGGATGAACGGTAGGGTCACCATATACCTCCGACGTCGACGCAATTAGCACACGAGCACCCTTCACACGGGCCAGACCCAGGCAGTTGTGAATGCCCAGCGATCCCACTTTCAGGGTCTGAATCGGAATTTTCAGGTAGTCGATAGGGCTGGCTGGCGACGCAAAGTGCAGAATGTAATCCAGGTTGCCCGGTACGTGAATAAATTTGGAAACGTCGTGATGATAAAACTCAAAATTCGGCAGATGCCAAAGGTGCTCAATGTTCCGGATATCGCCCGTAATGAGGTTATCCATGACAATCACATGGTATCCTTCTTTGATAAACCGATCGCTCAAATGCGACCCCAGAAAGCCGGCTCCACCGGTAATTAAAACTCGTTTCATCGGAGGGATGGATAATGAATGATGAATGATGAATGATGACTGATGAATGGGCTGGCGCAAGTGGATTGTTGACGCGCCAGCCCATTCATCAGTCATCAGTCATCATTCATCATTCATTGTACATTATTCATTATTTAACGGTTTGCTCAACGGGTGCCAGTACAGCTTCCCGGCCAATGCTGTAGTACGTATAATTGTTTTCCCGCATCTGATCGAGTTCGTATACGTTCCGGCCGTCAAAGATAAGCTTATTCTTCAGCAACAGGTTCATTTTCTCGAAATCGGGCGTGCGAAAGAGTGGCCACTCGGTAATAATCACCAGCGCGTCGGCATCGTCAAGAGCAGCATATTGCGTGTGCGCATACGAAACAGCATTGCCAATTTGCTGGCGAACATTCTCCATCGCTTCGGGGTCATAAACCGTTACTTTGGCTCCCGCATCAAGTAACGCCCGGATGTTATCCAGAGCCGGCGCTTCCCGAATGTCATCAGTATACGGTTTAAACGCCAGTCCCCAAACGGCAATGGTTTTACCACGTAAATCGCCCCCGAAATAATCCAGAACCAGCGGCATCAGTTTGGTTTTTTGCTCGGCATTAACCTCCATCACCGATTTCAACACCTTGAAGTCGTAATCAAAATCTTCGGCGGTTTTAGCCAATGCCTGCACATCTTTCGGAAAGCAGCTACCGCCGTATCCAATACCAGCAAACAGGAAGCGCTTACCAATGCGGCTATCCGTACCGATTCCCCGTCGAATATCGTCGACGTTGGCGCCAGCTCGTTCGCATAGGTTAGCGATTTCGTTCATGAACGTAATCTTGGTAGCCAGAAACGCGTTTGCCGCGTATTTGGTCATTTCAGCCGAACGTTCGTCCATGAAAATAACCGGGTTACCCTGACGTACCAGTGGTGCGTATAGCTTATTCATAACGCTCTTAGCCCGTTCCGATTTGGTGCCAATCACGACGCGGTCGGGCTTCATGAAATCTTCGACAGCCACGCCTTCCCGCAAAAACTCGGGATTCGACACTACGTCGAAATCAACTTTCGCGTTGTCGGCAATGTGAGTGTGCACTTTCTCAGCGGTTCCGACGGGTACGGTACTTTTATCGACAATAACCGCGTACTGACTTAAAATCGGTCCCAGATCGCTGGCTACTTTCAGGATGTATTTCAAATCGGCCGAACCATTTTCGCCCGGTGGCGTTGGTAATGCCAGAAAAATCACTTCGGCTCCTTTGATACCTTCTTCCAGACTCGTCGTAAATAATAGTCGACCTTCTTCTACGTTCCGGTGAAACAACGTTTCAAGACCAGGTTCGTAAATGGGTACTATTCCATTGTTCAGTTTCTCAACTTTTCGCTCATCAATATCAACACACGTAACCTGATTTCCTGTTTCGGCAAAGCAGGTGCCTGTAACGAGGCCCACGTATCCAGTTCCAACAACGGCTAATTTCATATGTGATGTTCAGTAATTTCAGACAGTAATTAATCTAGACCAATTATCGAGTCTATTCTCACAAAAATAGGAGTTTTTTAATAGTCGATATCGGTATGTGTCATTAAGTGATTGATCGGTTCCCTGTTTTAGCTAATTAATATATTTCATACTGACGTATTGACTAAGGCCAAGTCACAATACCATTTTTATAAAAAAATAAATTAATAGTATTCAATAGTTATCATCAGCTAAGCTAAACAGGAATTTATTAAACTAAATTACCTTAAGAGGAATGGCAGGTAAAATCAGAAAATAAGGTTGGTATTCTCCAATAATTTTCCTATATTATCAACTATTACTATCTAACTAAGGTAGTTACTATGTTCACTTTATGACAAACGAAATTGTAGAAAATCAAGAATTAATTGCCCAATCAGTACGTGATTTGAGCGAACGCCTTATTCGCCCAAACATCCGAAAGTGGGATGATGAACAACATTTCCCTGCCGATTTATTTCGCCAGTTAGGTGAACAGGGTCTAATGGGAATGCTCGTACCAGTTGAGTATAATGGTGCTGGACTAGGGTATGCCGAATACGTAACCGCTATTGTTGAAATAGCTCGTGTAGATGGTTCAGTTGGCTTATCCATGGCAGCCCATAACTCACTATGCACCAATCACATATTACTATTTGGAAATCCAGAGCAGAAGCAGACCTATCTACCCCGATTAGCCACCGGCGAGTGGCTGGGAGCCTGGGGACTGACTGAACCCAACACTGGTTCTGACGCTGGTAATATGCGCACTACCGCCGTACGCGACGGTAACGACTGGGTGCTGAATGGTGCTAAGAATTTTATTACACATGGCATAAGCAGCAACGTAGCAGTAGTGATTGCCCGTACCGGCGAACCCAATACAGCGCGGAATGCCACGGCTTTTGTCGTTGAGCGCGGAACACCCGGTTTTTCAGGTGGTAGGAAGGAAGATAAATTGGGAATGCGAGCATCAGAAACAGCAGAAATGCTCTTTCAGGACTGCCGGATTCCCGACAGTCAACGACTTGGTGAAGTAGGAGAAGGGTTCATTCAATCCCTCAAAGTGCTGGACGGAGGGCGTATTTCCATTGCAGCTTTAAGTTTGGGGATTGCACAGGGAGCATACGATGCTGCGCTTGCCTACGCTAAAGAGCGCGAACAGTTCGGTCATCCGATTGCTACGTATCAGGGCATCAGCTTTAAATTGGCCGATATGGCTACAGCTATTGAAGCAGCTCACCTTCTGACCTACCAGGCGGCTGCCTATAAAGACACGGGAAAACCAGTTACCAAACAGGCAGCTATGGCCAAATTATTTGCTTCAGAAACGGCAGTATGCGTTGCGAATGAGGCCGTGCAGATTTTCGGCGGTTACGGCTACACAAAGGATTTTCCGGTGGAGAAATTCTATCGCGATGCTAAACTGTGTACAATTGGTGAGGGAACGAGCGAAATTCAGAAAATAGTGATTTCAAGGCATATACTTATTTGAACCGGGATTTAACGGATTTAGGGATTTTCACGATTTTGTTTTTCGCTTCTTCAAAGCGCTTTATCAATAACAAAATCGTGAAAATCCCTAAATCCGTTAAATCCCGGTTCAGAATTAGACGGCGCTGCTACGTCCCTTAATCAGGGCGGCAATACCCAGAATGATAACGGCACCAACGAAAGCGGTCAGTATTTGATCAATGACTCCGCCATCGCGGCCAAAGATCATGCCACCGACGAAACCACCGGCGATACCGAGCAGAATTTCAACAAGTAAAGAAAACGAAAACCGTTTAAAAACGAGGTCGGCCAGCCAACCGGCAACCGCACCTACCAGGATCGAAACTAAGATTCCCATGATTATTTCTAGTTAGTGTTGAGTAAATAAATTGTTCTAAAAGCAGAACAGATACATAACTAGCGCTTGGTTGACTTTGTTTATCCGAGAATACCAATAACAGCCAACATTCGACCCGTTTGGCCCTTTTCGGCACGATAAGAAAAATAATCAGTGTTATGTTCAATCGTTGAAAATGGCGATACCGCTATTTGTGACGCCGGAATACCAAAATCAATTAATTGCTGCCGATTTGCTCCTTTCAGATCAACACAATCTTTTTTGGTAGTCGGATCAATACGTTTAAAAGCGGAGGCAAACTGCTCGCCCACTTCGGGACCTACTTCGAACGAACACTCATCGATACACGTACCTACGTAAGCGTTGCAATCGGTAGCGACTGTTCCGTACTGATTGTGCATCATGGCGAGTGCTTTCGACACGATTTCTCCAACTGTTCCGCGCCAACCGGCATGAATGGCGGCTACAGCCTGATTGGTACGATCGTAAATCAGAATAGGAACACAATCGGCTACCGTTACACCAACCCATATAGCTGGCTTGTTGGTTATCAGCGCATCATACCCCTCAAAACGTCCCGGCTCGCTAACGACCAAAACCGACGTACCATGCACCTGATACGACGAAGCAACCGAAGCCTCATCCGCACCAATAGCCGCAAAAAATCGTCTACGGTTTTCTGTTACGTTCGCCGGATCATCGTCTGTATTGATTCCCAGATTGAGCGATGCAAACGGCTCCGGACTAACGCCCCCGTGGCGGGTACTTTCGGCCGCCATTACGTTCGGAAAGTCAGAAAATATGGTTGGTTTTGTGTACAGATGTGTTCGTGTTGATTCACCCGTCATAAAGTAGATTACAGTTTTAGTAGTGCTACGTCATTCGCCATTTTGCACCAAAGTATGATACGTTCAGCGGCATTTTTTGGCGAATTTAATGCCTTTTAAAACCACTACGTTGGCGGATTTAGCATGTATTATTTTCCACCCGGACGAGTCGGCCTGACTTCAATTTTGCTGGGCAATGTGCGGGCAGGCATACGTATAAGGTCGGCAACGAGCTGACCGATGTCTTCCGGCTGGATTTTCCACGCATCTTTTTCACTTGGCTGATGATCGTTAAAATACGTAGCGACAGAGCCCGGCATAATCGTCGTTACTTTAATGCCTTCGTTACGTAGGTCGAGCATGACGGCTTGCGTAAATCCGACCAGCCCAAACTTGCTGGCGTTGTAAGCCGCACCTTTCTCAAAGAAATTTGTTCCGGCCAGACTAGCGATGGTAATGAAATAACCCTCCGATTTTTTCAGCGCGTCGAGTGTTGCTTTTGCGGTGTAAAACACACCCGTCAGGTTAATATCAATGGTTTCCTGCCATTGTTCGGGCGTTAATTCCTGAATGGAAGCAAAATGGCCCACGCCGGCATTAGCCACAACGTAGTCGAGTCGACCCCAGGTTTTTACTACGTTCTCTACTGCTTTTTGCTGCGATTCCAGATTACGAACATCAGCGCCTACGCCCAGCGCATAGCCGGGTTTAATTTCATTTAGTTTAGTCGCAGCCAGTTCGGCCGCTACCGACGAGCGGCTGGTGATAGCCACTTTAATGCCTTCCTTGATCAAAACTTCGGCGATACCGTATCCAATACCTTTTGAGCCGCCCGTTATCAGGGCCGTTTTTGTTTCTGTAGTAGCCATATTTACAATTTACTGTTAATCATTTCGTATGTCCGGTGGCGTTTATTTTCGCTCACGAACACTACGTACACCCAAAGACAGTAAACAGCTAACGTAGTGAAAACGTTAGCCACTTTATTTCCATAAATCGTCAAAAATGAAGTAAGCTGAAATAACTGCTCTTTATCTGACCCATTAATAATTCTTTCTAAAACTTGTATTTGATACGTATCATTACGCGTCTCCTTCCAGATTAACATTAAAAAGTGACTAAAACCTACCGCTCCCTCATATAAGCAGTAGTAAGTCAAACCATTACACCAGGGTTTTCTATTTTTGCGAAATAGAAACGAAATCTACACCAAAACATGAAAAAACTGATACTTCTTCTTCTTCTATCGTCAACCGTTCTTGCTCAGCCAGTTGTTTATTTTGGTCAGAAGCAGCCAGATAAGCCTACCACTAATTGCATTACTCCTGCTTTAGAAAAACAAATTCAGGCACAAACGCGAGCCTATCGAGCCGGGGCACGTAGCAAAGCTGTGACCGCAGGTCCCGTACTTTTTGATTGGCCGCTACGTCAGCGAGCCCCGCTCGACTATACGTATTACGGTTTTGTGGCTTTTGTCGATAACAATCCAGCTACAAATGCCATCCTTGATTATAATGGTGGAAATCGCACCTACGACGGCCATACTGGAACAGATATTGGCGTGCAGCCATTTCCCTGGGATATGTTGGATAACAGCCGGGTAGAAGTGATTGCTGCGGCTGCGGGAACAATTATAATTCGTCAGGATGGCAATTTTGATCGTCAGTGCAACCCTAATCCAGCTAATGGCGCTAACATGGTTGTTATTCAACATGAAGATGGTACAACCACTCGCTATCTACATATGAAAAATGGCTCTGTTACGTCCAAAGGAGTCGGCCAGACAGTGCAGTTGGGTGAGTATCTGGGAATTGTAGCTAGTTCAGGAAATTCTGCTGGCCCTCACCTTCACTTTGAAATACGTGACGCCAGCAACAATATTATCGATCCGTTTGCGGGGCCTAGTAACCCAACCACGGCCACCAGCCGCTGGATCGCTCAAAAGCCTTATTGGGACCCTAAAATTGGGCGCTTAATGACTCATAGTGCAGAGCCTGTCTTCATTGCACCATGCACAGCTAACCCAGCAGATGTCACGAATGAAAAGCGTTCATTTGTATCGGGCAGTACGGTGCATTTTGGATTCTTTGGTAGAGATTGGCAACCCAATCAGGTATTCACCATCAAGATCATTCGGCCTGATGGCACTGCGTTTCAAGACTTCCAGTATACTCGTCAAGCCGATTATCTACCTTTTGCCTTTACGGCCAACGCTTTCCCTGAGACATTGCCCAACCCAGCACAAACGGGCCGCTGGAAGTTTCAGATTACTACGTTGGGAATTACAACCGAAACGGTTTTCAATGTCAATACCACCAGCCCCTACGCTGCTACAACAACGCTTTGTTCGGGAAATGGCATAGAATTGACGGCCATGAATGGTGGGCAAAATTTCACGTACCAATGGCGACGTAACGGCAGCGATATCGGCGGAGCTACCAGCGACCGATATACGGCAACACTGGCCGGGGTATATACAGTAGTGGCCACTTTTAATAGCTCATCTTCAGTCAGCGACCCGCTGACTATCACAAGTGCTACGTCGTTAACTACGTTAAAAGCGGGCAATTGGAGCGACCCTACGGTATGGTCATGTGGCCAAATCCCTTTGATTACCAACGCGGTTAGTCTGAATCACCTTATTACTATTCCGACCAGTTTCACCGCAAGAGCGCAGCGGATACTCTTGGGAGCAGGGGGGAAACTTATATACAATGGAAGCGGAAGCGTACAGATTGAACCGTAGCCATCCACACTGTGAAAAATCTTTATACAAAAATTCTGCTCATGTTGACCATATGGGGCAACGTGATAGCACAGCCTGTCCAACAAATGGGCACGCAGCAGTTTGTACACCCCACGGGAACAGCTTGTACACCGCCGGCTACTGTTTTTGCAGCTTCCCGGCTAAGTGCTACAAATGCAGCCACTACTCCGCCCCGGCTTCGGGTCGCCTATATCATCCCATCGAACCGAACTGCACAGGCGAACGCCGTTGCTGATATGCAGTATGTGGTCATGTTGGCGCAGGCCTGGTATCGCGAACAAATGAAACTGAATGGATTTGGAGAGAAAACGTTTGTTTATGAATCCGAGCCGAATTCAAACCGACCGAAAATCAACTTTGTTAACAGTTCCTTCACCGACGACTACATCCGGGCCGACCCATGGGGGCGTAGCATAACAGCTGCCACAAATGGTGGTTTATCGATCTGGGCTCCTAACGAAGTATGGTTCCTGATAGCTGAAACTCATCAGATGAATGCCAACAGCACTGTTGTTGGGGGCATTGCCCTGGGCGCCGGTGGAGGTGGCAGTTCGGGAGGTGTAGCCCTGGTAGGCAGTGACTGGCTCGCATTCTTCAATAAACTCACAGATAATACCCCCTACAACGGTCAGACTCTGCCTGCCCTTGGTCCTTATCAAATGATACAGGACGTAACCTATTCATGGGCCGACGGAAGTACGTTTAGTTCAGCGGCTTCCTCGTTTATTGGGGGCGCACTTCATGAAATAGGGCATGCTTTTGGCTTACCCCATGATCAGCGTAATGATGCCAATCGGTTCGGGAATGTGATGCATAATGGGTTTCGAGGCAGCAGAGGCAGCATTTACCCAGCCCTTTATCCAACCGAACACATGCGGCTGGAGTATGCCGCAGCTCTCTATTTGAATACCAGTCACAAATTCAATCGCAATCAGCGCACTACCGATGCACCAAATGTCAATATAAACACCCCATCTCCCACCACACTGAGCAACGGGCAGTTGGCTATATCGTTTACAGCCTCAGACGCCGACACACTGACATCGGCTTTTTTGATGTATAATGGGGACCGGGTAGCTGAACTATCTTTATTATCGACCAGCATTACTACCCAGTTCATAACACCTTATTACGATCTCGACCAAAGCCGGGAGTACAAAGTTCTGGTGGTTGATAAACAGGGTAACGTCAACGAAGCCACTACCATGCTGACCGTACAGAGTGGTGGTAATCAGGCACCACGCCCTTTCATTTCTGTAGAGGAGCCATCACCAAGAGTAGGCCAGTCGGTTGCGCTGAAAGCATCGAGCAGTTCAGATGGTAACGAACCCCTGAGTAATCTGAGTGTGCAGTGGGATATCAATAACGACGGCACATATGACACAGGCTGGCTCAGCGCATCGTCGCCCCTGAACTTCACCTATCAGGCTGCGGGGAATTATTTAATAAAAGCGAAAGTAAAAGATCAAAACGGAGCAGAATCTATTGGAACCCCTATCACAACACGGGTAAGCAACACCAGCGGATCTTGTCGCTATCTAATTCCTCCATTAATTTCGGGCAATACTCTGATATGCTCCGGCACTTCTACTACGCTGACCGCAAGAGGCTGTCCCGGAACTGTAGTCTGGAGCGGTGGCTCAACGGGCAATCAATTAGTAGTTTCACCTACGGTATCGACAACCTACTCGGCTTACTGCCAATTGCCAGATGGTTGTCAGAGTTTACCGGCCCAGCACCAGGTGGGCCTATTAACTGCGCCCACGAATCTGACAACGATTAAAGTGTATGGGTCGCAGGTGCTGTTAGGCTGGAACCATACGGATGTTACGGGCCCATTTACTGTAGAGTACAAACCTAGCACATCGAGCAGTTGGATTGCTATAACCGGACTTACAGTACCTAGCACCTACATCAATTCGTTAACTAATAACACCGTTTATGACTGGCGAGTAACAATTGGCTGTGTGACATCAGCCGTGGCCAATTTTACGACAAACGCCCAGCCAACCCCACAATACTGTTCGATTTCGTTTTCAAATCCATGTCAGTTTGGTATTGCCATCAAGGATGTAGTTATCGGCGGCACCTATTTCAGTCAGAATTCCGCTTGCAAGCCAAATGGATATGACTTTTCGCTTTACCCCATCAACAATCTTGTGCGTAATCAGACCTACTCGTTCAGTCTGGCACTGGATGGTTATTACAATGGTAGTCAGGCGGCTATCTGGCTTGACTTTAACGGAGATGGGCAGTTTCAGAGCATTGAACGAATATTTACAACTACTCAGGAATTTACAGCACCAATTACTGGATCGTTTCAGATACCAGCCAACAGTCCGCTGCAAACAGCGACTCGCCTACGAATTGTACTGAATTTCAACTCAGCGCCCACGTCGGCCTGCGGAAACTATGGCTATGGCGAAGCTGAAGATTATTTAGTAAATATTGTATCTCCCTGCGTAAACATGGTCACGACAAAAGAGGGTTTATGGAACGACCCTACTGTCTGGACATGTGGGCGAGTACCAACCAATATCGACGCCGTTACACTTGGCCACCTGGTAACGATGCCCAGCAACTATACCGGCCAAGCCTTAACCGTTCAATACACCAACAGTGGCCGATTAGTACTCAATGATGGCGGCAAATTGAAACTGGTCAATTAATTGATTTATAAGGTCAAATTATTACAAATGGCGGTCGGATTTTCTAAAAATCCGACCGCCATTCATGTTATCCTACCAAAAGGTAAAAGCTATAATCGGTCATCGGTGCATCCGTAAGACCAAGCACGCGCCCGATGGTCACTACCTGCCCCCGATGATACGTACTATGATTCAGGCAATGCTGAATAAAGTTGGCGCGGGGTTGGGTTCCCGAAACCCAGGGCGTATCAAATGTTACGTATTCTTGCAACGATTTGTCTGACAACGATTGAATATAGTCCGTAAACGCTTCCGATTGGCTAACAATACCATCGAAAACGTCATCCACTGTACCATTGAAACCATGTAGCCGAAATGAAATAGGCGGCTCAACCTGCTGCACCACAGCCAGCCAGAAACGCTCTGTATCCCAGATGTGAACCAACGTTTCTTTCAAACCCGGAAAACTGGAGGGTACTACTTCGTCCATCAATTCGGCAGATTTTGTTTGCAGCCAATCGACCAGCCGTTTGTTGGCCCAGGCATTATAAGCGGCAAAATCCTGAATTAGCGTGGCTCCAGCGAGCGTCGTTTTTTGTTCGGTTTCGAGTATCATACGATGTTTGGTTTGATAATATAAAGTTAACCTCACCCACTGACAGCCCTATGTCAGTAGTGATTCCGGGAATTAACTTTATTTTCAGCGCTGTTAAGGCCAATACGTAGCAAGGCAAATAGCTCATTGCTAAACCTGTGAGTAATCATTTTTATATTACTCCTTTTACGGATCAAAGCCCGAATACGCCCATGATTCTTCGTTCTATTTTCCTGTTTATCTGCCTGTTGCAAACATATTTCTGTCTGGCTCAGACTATCGCATCGAAAACGTATGTCTGGAAAGATATTCCAGTTGTGAAGAAAGTAACGTCGGAGCAACGCGCCATTCTGGATGGAACCTCCACCGATTTTAGTCACCTCGAAGTACATGCTACGTCTCTCCCTGCCCATCAGAAACCGCACCCCGCCCATAAACACGACGATGAAGAGCTGATTATCATCAAGGAAGGTCAACTTACCGTAACCATCGAAGGAAAAACCAAAACACTGGGACCGGGCAGCGTAGCGCTGATTATGCCCGGCGACGAACACGGTTTTGCCAACAACGGCGACGCTTCGGCAACGTATTACGTTATGCGCTATACGTCGAAAGAGCCCGTTGATCTGGAACGGGGCCGTAAAGCGGGCGGGTCGTTCTGGATCGACTGGAACGACGTAGCATTCAAATCTCACGACAAAGGTGGCATTCGTCGGATGTTCGACCGGGCAACAGCCATGACCAAACGTTTCGAAATGCACGTCACTACGTTAAATCAGGGCTTGTGGAGTCACCCACCCCATACGCATAAAGCAGCCGAGATCCTCCTGATGAAAGAAGATTCGTCGCAGGAAAGTATTGACGGCAAGCTATTTACCGCCACGACGGGCGATCTGATTTTTCTGGAATCGAACGTACCACACGCGCTTCAGAACACGAGCAAGGGGTCTTGCACATACTTCGCCTTTCAATTCGAGTAGAGACTTTATCCCAGACAGCAAGTTGCCGCTTTGGCGCGTGGCGGCCCGTGCCGTCCGATGTCGGGGCCGTTTAATCAACTGGCACAACCAGAATCGTTGGCTTCTGCGCGGGGAAGTTCGGAACGGGTTTTCCGGCCTCGTCAAATGCCTCCCACTGGCTGTTAGCAACGTAGTAAAACTGATTGCCCACCAATACGCCCAGCGTCGGTTCGGTCATGAGCGGGTGGCCGCTTTCTAACGTAACGGTGCGTTCAATGGAAGGCGTTGTTTTGGAGAGATACAACCGCGAAACGCGAAAGGGTTTCCGGCGATTCTGAATGGCAATCAGGCTGTTCCGATAATAATATAATCCGTCAATACCACTCAAATCAGCAGTCTGGGTGCTTGTCAGTCGGGTTACCCGCTTCGTTGCTACGTCAACAGCAAGTGGCCCGTTTCGATAATCTGCTACGTATAACGTTTTGCCGTCTTCGGAAAACGCCAGCCCTTGTAACGAGCGAAATAAACTATCGGTCAGCAGTGGTTTTACGGTTGTTGTGCCAGCCGCCAGATGATACAGCCAGGGCGTGCGGCTATCGGTAGTGTACACATCGCCGTTTTTGGCAATGGTCAAATCGCCCAGCAAATGCCGTTTTCCGTCGGCAGCAACCGGATACGTAGCAACTTTACGTTTGGTACGTAAATCATACGCTACCAGCGCCGTCCGACCTTCTTCGGCGGCCGTTATACCATCAGCCTGCACCAATGCCGAACTACATGCCCATAAAAGCCGACGATCGGGGTCAACTTTCATCCCGAAAACGCCCCATAAACTATCGCTCGAGGCCGAAAAATTCGCTACGTTCCCAGACGCATCATAACTGATAATTCGTCGTTCGCGGACGCTGCTTATGTAAAACGTTTTGGTTTGGGGGTTGTAGGCAAGCCCCTCGGTAATGAGTTCGGATTGGTGTAGCTGAAACGCGATTCGGCTTTTGTGCGCCGTTGAATCTGGCTGTTTTTGCTGCGCTAAAGTTGGCGTAAACAGGCAAACGAACGTAGTAACTAACCCGTATAACGTAGTGATACGTAGCATAAGTGAATCGATTAAAGCTGGCTAAAGTTAACCAGGATTCGCTTATGCTACGTATCGCTACGTTCCGTAATCAGTTGATTCAGGCGTTTTTATCGAGCCAATCCAGAATATAATCGGCGTCTTCTTTCCAGGTCGATTGACCCAGGACGTAGTGATTCCGCCCTTTAAATTCTTTGTAATCCAGCACAGATCCGTTTTTGGCATACGCTTCAAAATTCCGGTGATTCAGGTGAGCGGGAATGATGTTGTCCCGTTCGCCCGATGTAAGCAACAGTGGAACATGCGGCTTGTCGAGATCAACGTGGGCCGCGCTGGTCAGTCCTCCACGCGCTACCCGTTTCGATTCGGGAATGGTGTTCGCTTCGTAGGCGGCTTTCTGTTCGTCCAGCGGCATTTCATTCACAAACGCGTATTGCCAGTCTTCAAACGACATCAGGTACGTTTTGTCAAGATCTGTGAACAGACCGAGGGCTTTCCAACCCGCTTTCAAAAATGAAAATTCGTATGGAAATACACCCTGTGGCGGAACCGAATGGATAGCAACACCGGCCGCAGCCAAATCGCGATTCACGATAAGCTGCGTAATTAAACCACCCAGTGAGTGCCCAATGACGATCGGTTTTTCGGGAAACGATGCGACAATAGCCGCGTAATGATCGACCAGTTCGTCTAGGGTTAATTTAGCCAGATCGGTGTCATTTGGCTGACGATTGCGCAGTTCTTCGGCAGTTCCGTCTTTATGCGGCCAGGCAGGTGCAACCGTGTTATAGCCTTTGCTTTCGAAATACGCCTGCCACTCACTCCAGCCGTGGTGTGTAACGAAAGCCCCTGTTACAAACACAATGTTTTTATTTTTACTCGATGTCGTTTCCATGATTGTAGTGTTTTAAGTCGGTCGAAAATTTAGAATACATTTATTGTCAAGACACTACACATTAAATTGATCGTCAACTGGTCTGCTGTAGCGTTTGAACAGGACAAAATTCAGCATGGGTCGCGGCAAACAGTTTAACCCAAGTTAAAATCGTCATTGACCAATCATTCTTTTTCGAATACGACTCAGCGAAGGCCCCTGAATGCCCAGATAGGACGAGATATGGTAAAGGGGAATGGCGTTAAAAATATCGGGATGCTGCTGAACAAGGTCGAGGTACCGTTGTTCGGGCGTCTGAAACAGGAAACTTTCGGTACGTCCCATCGCAACGGAAAAGGCCCGCTCAGCTACCATCCGCCCAAACCGCTCCCACTGGTGCGACTCCTTATAAAGTTGCGTCAGGTTGTTGACATGGATGTATAAAATGGTTGAATCGACCATCGATTCCGTATAGTAATTGCAGGGGGATTGTTCCAGAAAGCTTTTGAAGGAAACTACAATTTGATTCTTCGAGAAAAAGAAAACGTTCTTCTCCTCACCTGTCTGCTCGTTTACGCAATACGCCCGAAACACGCCGTCAAGAATAAATCCGAGGTGTTTGCAGACGTTTTTGTACTCATTATAAAACTCGCCTTTATGATATTGTTTCTTTTGCCAATGAGGCATCGACAAGTCGAATGCTTCGTCATCGATATCGGCAAAAGCTTTCAGGGCATATCTCAGTACGTCAATTTCAGTCATAAATAGTAGGATTGGGCTTTTTGTAAAAATAGAAACCGGCAACGTAGCAACCAATCGTATCGGCTACAAATCAATACGTTCAAAACCAGGTACGTAATTGGCTAGTTATAGCCATTATGAAAACATACTCAACTACTTCAATACGTATCATAAAGGCTACCTTGTTATGGCCCGTAGTCTGCCTGTTCATTGGTTTGGCAGCCTGTAGCCAGACCAGCCAACCGATTAATGGACCTACGCAACGTCTGCGAGTCATGGTGGGCGAAATCAAAGAAGTTTCGCTCCCTGCTCAGGGAGATGGACGTACCGAGCTTATCGGCACATCTGATAATCAAGAAGTTGTAGAAGTATCTCGTCAGCAGTTGGCACCCGCCGTCGATACGTTAAGTCGAAGCAAATCAGGACCAACGGTTTTCCAGATAAAAGGCGTTACGTCAGGTACGGCCAACGTTGTGTTTTCAGCCAGACCGCTGAATCAGTCGGGAAACGGGCAACCCGTTCGTACCTACGTAGTGCGGGTTGTGGCGAAATAGCGCCAACTATCGGCATTTTTTCGCCCGTTATTCAGCCAACGCCACTACGTATAAAATCTGGCTGGTTGTTCGGTTCGAGGGAATCTACCTTTACATAACTTTCAATGTAAAGCCCCCGAAAGCATAACCAAGCAACACATGAACACTGCCTTTCTCTCGCTACTTACTGCCTGTTTATTTCTCACCGGTTCGGTTTATGCCGATTCCACACCAAATCCGTCGGACGGGAAATTAGCGGGTATTTTTCCTGTTGTTAATCAGAAAGCTACTTACATCGACGTAGTAGACTGCGGAAGCGTAACACAGACCGACGTATTCCGCCGGGTACGGTTGTGGCTGGCTCAGTCGAATTCATCGACGGTCGAAACGTTTCCAGTTATGGATAAAGAAACCGGCGATCTGGCTGGTCGGCTCACGCAGGTTATACGCCTTCCCCGCACCGAAACATCGGCAGGTGGCATTTATACGTTCCAGTATAGCCTGACAATTGAATGTACCAACCGGAAATACCGGGCTACCATCACCCGAATTGAGCTGGAAGAAAACGGTAGCAATAAACGCGTTTCGCTCGAAACCTTCTGCCAACGTACTGAGAAGGATACGCAGGCCGTTTGTGCGGAACTCGACAAACAACTCACCGGCGTACTAGCCTCTTTGCAGGAAAGCGTTAAGAATTATAAAGCGTTTTAGGAGATATTTTTGTCATTCTGAAGAAGGAAGAATCGTAAAGTACCCCTACTCACTAGTAAGGATGCATTAAGATTCTTCCTTCTTCAGAATGACAAAACGCTCATTTTGGCAACAGTGCCAAAAGTTTAAACAGGCTCATTTACATCATTCGTTACCAGTTCCATTTGAGTAGTTTTTGGCTGTTTTCGAACAGCAAACGGCATAAAGAGCAACGTAATAGTACAGGCAATTGTTGGTACGTAGCCAATTGGAGAAAACACACCGGTAGGTGCGCTGATAGCTACAATGATAAGCGCCGTTTTAATGATTTGACGCTGACTGTCAGGCACTCCGCTGAACCAGTTTCGGATGTAACGTAGCATCTGCACGCTGAGCGACAGGAGTAATACGCCCAGTAGAATCAGTGCGTAAAAGCGGAAATTATAAACAAAAGTCCCCGCCATTTTCTGCTCGATGGCCCGGTAACTGATTTCAAACAAATGTCCGGCTCCCAGGAACGTAGCGATTGAAGTAGCGCCGAAAACGACAAAATAAGCGGGCACTTTTCGCACAGGCACAGCGGCCCGACGTACCATCCGAACCGTATTGATGAAGGTAAAAACGACGCAGAACGTCAGTACGAGTTGGTCGATGTGGTTTAGATAATACGTTATCATGGTTTCTGGCTGATTCAGAAATAGTTTGTTATCCAGACAAGTTAATCAGCCAGTTTACTTATTTCCTTACCTGAGTTGTATCAACTGGCAAAAGAGTCACATCAATTGACTGTAATCGACCTTAAACTGCTACATCAAAGAGAGGAGATTATGATACTTAAGTCATAGAAAAAAGTATCAAGACCCGTGCATTGCTTAAAGTTGAGTACATTCACTCTTCTTTATCCCGACCATGCATATGCTCTCTCAACGTTCTCATTGGCTAACTGGTTGTTTACTACTAATTACGCTGACAGGGATGGCTCAGGCGCTTACCCGTGCGCCTTACCTGCAAACCGTTACGTCGACAGGAATTACTATACGATGGCGTACCGACCAGCCATCCGACAGCCGGGTTCGATTTGGTACTAGTTTCGGCCAACTTACTCAACAGACTACGAATCCGGCGCAGACCACCGAACACATCGTTACGTTAACGAATTTGCAACCGGCTACTCATTACTATTACGCCATTGGTTCATCGGCCAACGATATTTTGGTGTCGGAAGAGTTGTATTTCAAAACTTCGCCTGTGCCGGGTTCCACTGCCCCCTTTCGCATCTGGGCACTGGGTGATTTTGGAGCGGGTTCTGCCAATCAGATGGACGTAGCACAACGATACAGACAGGTAGCCCAAAACCGACCCGCCGACGTCTGGCTCTGGCTGGGCGACAATGCTTATAATCAGGGATACGACTGGCAATACCAGCAAAACGTGTTTACGATGTATACCGACATACTGAAACACCTTCCCTTCTGGCCGACACCCGGCAACCACGACTACGCCGATACTCCTACTAATCCCAACATCGAATATTTCAATTTGATTACGGTGCCACAACAGGCTGAAGTTGGTGGAGTACCGTCGGGTTCGAAAATGAATTACTCCTTCAACTACGCAAACGTCCATTTCGTATCGCTGGATTCTGAAGGGCAGGACGACAAACGTCTTTATGACACAACGGGGCGGCAGGTGCAGTGGCTGAAGCAGGATTTAGCAGCCAATAAGCTACCCTGGACTATCGTATTTTTTCACCATCCTCCCTATAGCAAAGGCTCGCACGACACTAATAATAGTCTGGAGTTAACTCTTATCCGTCAGCAACTTACCCCTATTCTTGAGCGCTACAATGTCGATCTCGTATTGTGTGGCCACAGTCATGTGTATGAGCGGAGTTATCTGATGAAAGGGCATACGGGTTTATCTAACACGTTTAACGTTAATCAGCACGCCGTCTCGACCAGCACGGCCCGTTACGATGGTTCGCCTAACTCCTGCCCGATTACCAACAAAACGAGTGGTGTTATTTACGTAGTAAACGGTAGTGGGGGGCAATTGGGCGGGCAGGCAGCGGGTTACCCACATCCGGCGATGATTTATTCGAATAATACAATTGGCGGCTCCATGCTCATCGACGTAAATAATAACCGGCTCGATGCACAATGGCTGGCGGCTGATGGTACTAGTAAAGACAAATTCACGCTGTTCAAAAACGTTGGCAAACGCTATTATCTGTTCACAACACCTGCTACGTCTCAAACACTAACCGCTTCCTGGCCAGGCAACTACGTCTGGAGTGGTAATCAAACCAGCCGTACTATCAACGTAGCACCAACAACCCCTACGAGCTATACCGTAACCGATTCGTTTGGCTGCCTCACCGACGTATTTACTATTGATATGGACAACACAACAGATTCCAATCTGACGTTTGCCGGT
Source organism: Spirosoma profusum (assembly GCF_014699005.1). Lineage (GTDB taxonomy): Bacteria > Bacteroidota > Bacteroidia > Cytophagales > Spirosomataceae > Spirosoma > Spirosoma profusum. The sequence goes on along the minus strand of NZ_JACWZY010000039.1, from coordinate 10,310 downwards.
GAAATGACTATCGATGAAGGTAAAGAGCCGGCAACAGTACGTATATCGTTACCCGCAAACCAGACTGTCGATCTACACGTAACGGATAGCCAGGGTCTGGTTCTTTTCGAAAAACAATACCCGAATACGTCACAGATTCAGGAAACCGTAAGTTTGCCCAATCCAGGTAGGTACTGGTTCACGGCTCGGGTGGGAACGCAGCTTATCGGACGTATCAGTTTCGTCAAATAAGATAGTCGTTTTCGGATGCTACGTTCTGCATTTTCCGCTTTCAGAATCCCATTTATAAATCCAGAAATCTTTCTTAGTGGTATATAGGTTGCGATTTTCTTCTTACGGTCGCTTATCGTTATGGTTTTATCCCGTTTACTCTGGCTCGCTCCACTTACGCTGATTCTGCTGACAACGCTACTAGTTATAGCCAACGAATACGCTGTAGCCAGCGGTAGTAAACGTACCAAAGATATTTTGTACGATAGTTCCGATTCAGCATCTGAGCGGCACCGGCTCGATGTATACACACCTCGTTCTACTACGTCGAAAACCCGGCCAGTGGTCGTTTTTATCCACGGTGGGAGTTGGGATAGTGGCAGCAAAAATATGTATTCATTCGTTGGTCGGCGGCTGGCCAGTCAGGGTGTTGTGGCCGTACTGATCAATTACCGACTTGCCCCGGCGGTCGAGGTACCAGAAATGGCTGTTGACTGTTCTCATGCTTTAGTCTGGACGTATCGACACATTGCCGAATATGGTGGCGATCCTAATCAGATTTACGTAATGGGCCATTCAGCGGGTGGTGGATTAGCGGCCTTACTGGCTGTAAATAGCCATTATTTTACCCAGCTTGGCCTGATGCAAAATCCAATAAAAGGGGCCATTCTCGACGACCCAGCCGGCCTGGATATGTTCGATTATCTGAAAAAAATGGAGTATCCCGGCGACGAAAAATATTTGATTCCTTTCGGCAAAAAGGCTGACGTCTGGCAGATGGTATCAGCATTATATCAAGTAGATGCCAATTGTCCACCGATGCTAATGTACACGGGTGAGGAGACGTATCCCAGCATTATCAAAAGCAGTCGTAAGTTTGATCAACAATTGAAAAAGTTCGGCATCAGACACACACTTACAATAATTCCGGGTAAAAAACACGTCGGTATGGCGGTACAGCTTTTCTGGAAAAACAACCTCATCTACAAAGATTTACGTAAGTTTATCGGGGTAGATCAATGACACTTTTATCATGCCGAGGCTTTTGTCATGCTGAGGGACGAAGCATCTTAAAGCATCCAAACAAAATAGTTATGATACGTTAAGATGCTTCGTCTCTCAGCATGACAAAAATCTCACTTCAACCCTGTTCCAATCACATTAGCTGGCGGAGGCACGGTTAGAGCAGTTCCGCCGGTTTCGTCGGCACCGAGGTCGGGGTTGCCAGAGCGAGGATTGCCGTCGTAATCAATGGTAATGATGGATTGAGGTAAACCCACTTTAATGCAGGGGCTTCCAGCCTGAAGATGGAATTGCGTATTGAGTTGAGGATCTCCTTCGATACTATGCGCATCGAAACCCGTTCCCGATTTCCACTGCGCAAATGTCAGATCGCGTTTTTGCCGGTTCTCATAAAGCGGAGCTTTGCCCGCTCGATAATACCGGTTATAATCAATCTGGCTGTTACCGGCCAGTGATTCGGCTTTGTCATCTTCGTAATACCGAATCCGTACCATGGGCACATTGCCCGTTTGTGGTTGTACAAAAATGTTATTCAGCACTTTAGCGTCTCGGTTAGACGGAGTACGTAACGCACCCGATGGCCCTACGTAGGTTTCGCCCCGGCTGATATACAGAACACCATACGTATCACTGCCGACATTCACGAACGTATTATTCAGCACCTGCGGACGTACCGACGCAATCAGCCCTACCCCGCCCCATTTGGCATTGACGATGATGTTGTTACGTATCACCATATCAAAACTTTCAATGTACTCAGTGTTGTCCTTACTGAACCACTCCTGATCGGTGTTGGTATAGCCAGCCACTACGCCCAACTCCCCACAATTCATAATCAGGTTGTTCTCGATAACACAGTTTTTAGGGCCGCCTTTGGCGTATAAGCCGTTGGTCGAAATATCGTGGATGTAACAATTGCGCACCACCATCGCCGAACCATTTACATTGTCGATGGCTTCGGCATTGTTGGCCGTTACGTTGGCTGGACCAACACCAGAGCGATAAATTTCACAGTTGAGTATCTTAACGTTATCGCAACCCGACACAATTTTGATACAGTCGCGACCGGTATCATGAATTTTACAATTACGTATCGTAATATCTCTGACGCTACGTAGCACCGGCTCACCATTTTCCCAGTTGTTTTCCAGTTTGATGCCATAATAGTAGCCACCAACGATTTCCAGATTTTCGAGCAGACCGCCAACAATGGTTGGTTCGCGATACCAGATTGTCGAGGCAATATCCTCATCGTTGGTCACCGCCCGGATAATCGCCCATTCGCCCGGATAGGAACGTATCGTGAGATTGCAGGTTAAAATCCTGATTTCGCGACTTTCGTGCGTACCTGCTCGCAACTCAATAGCATCGCCCGGTTTAGCCGAATCGACGGCTTTCTGGACAGTTTTCAGTGGCTTACCTAACGTACCGTCATTACTGTCGTTTCCGTTCGTTGCTACGTACCACGTTCGGGGTGTTGGGTTAGGCTCGCTACAGGCAAAACCTGATGGATTACTACCGGGGTCTGTTACGTTGGCGCTATCCACCGGGTCCGATGGATCGAGACTAGCTTTTATACATTGAGTCAGCGATAACGCTGCAATCAGAAAGAATACGAGGTGTGGAATTAGTTTCTTCATCGTTTTTGGGTGTTGAGATTATCCAATGCTGATCCGATCTGGAAGCTGTAAACCGTGACTCCAATTTGTCTAAACGCTTTATTACGTCCTCCAGTTGGTTGTTCAACTGGGCATATTCTTGTTGTAATACGTTGTTCTCGCTTTTCAACTCCTTTACAGATTCAGCCAGATGCGGTATAAAATCTGTGTAGTTCACACGCAGAAATCCTTAGTCGTCAGTTTGAATCAACTCTGGCAAAACACCGGCATCACAGGCCTGATTCAGGTATAGATTTTGAGCCTACAAATATGTTGGCAATTCCAGACACAGCACTAGCAAAATGGGTACGTACTTCATTGCTACAGAGTGGTTTTAGATTCGCTTGTACGTAATGACTGTACGTTTGGCTTTGGTAGGATTAGGCATTTGCGGATTGTCGGCATAATTGAACGACCAGGTCATGGTATTGCCGCTTACGGTCAGATCATAGTCGGCGTCGGGCAAACTTTTATCGATCATGACAACTTTGATTTTATTACCCTTTGCCGACCATCGACCCGATTTGTTCATGCTCTCAATGGCCTTTTTCATCTGGCCACAAGATTCAGGAACGTCCGTCCGGAACGTACCATCGGCTACAAAGGTGTAGGTAATGTCGGCTGTGCAAGGCATAGCTTTCGTGAGCTGAACCGACATATCAGTGGTTTTGCCGTCGGCTTCGGTCATGAGCATGGTGGTACGTTTCCAGGTACCAACGGCACTTTGTGCCCAACCCGTAACGCATAAAAAGAAACAGACTGACGTAGTGAAAAGTAGACGTATCATTTGGTTAGATATTAAGGAATGGAGAATAAAAAAACAGCACTGGTACGTACCCGGCTAGCTTTCTGAAGTATCGACATCCTTTTTGCATTTCCAATACTTAATTTACTCACCGTTCAATTTTTAGATCAAACGTGAACGTAGCAGTGCCGCTGCCTTTCCCTGAAACGTAACAAATCTTTTTTCTCTGCTGCATTTTGAGCGCATTCCCAGCCAAAACCTCGTCCGATGCGTACTAGCAGAAACAAATGTTTTCATACGTATCAGTCGTTACTTATTTCTTCCCAGCTTCTGCCAATTGATTTGCTGACAACTGAGTTTCCAATGCCGTTATTCGCTTCAAGACCGCATCCAACTGGGCCTGTAACACTTCGTTTTCACGTCTCAGCGTCTCAACAAGTTCGTCGTCCTTCGCTTTTAATGTTTTCACGGCCTCAACCAGATGCGGTACAAATCCCGTGTAATCGACGCTCAGAAACCCGTTGTCGTCGGTGCGAACCAGTTCAGGAAAAATCGGCTGCACTTCCTGCGCGACGAAGCCCGTTTGCAGACCCGGCATTTTGGCTTCTTTCCAGAAATAATGCTGCCCCTGTATGCCGGTAAGTTTAGTTAACGAACCTGTTAGCGGTTGAAAATCCCGTTTTAGTCGCTGGTCGGAGCAAAGGGCGATAGCCGATCGGGAACAAATGCTGCCCGAATTGACATTGAGCCGAAGCAGCCAGTCGCCAAGAGGAAAACCATAAATACCCAGTTCGTTATCATCCCTCATGCCAACGTATGCCTGAGGGTTGGGCACCCGAAATGATTCGAGATTGGCGAACTCAATGCCGCCGGAGCGGGAAGCGTCGCTTCCTCCTTCAACCAGAATACGCCCTCCCTGAAAATGCCCCGAATAGCGCCCATAAATCGTTTTGGCCAATATAGCAGGACCAGCATAGAAACTAGGGCGGGTATTCGTGGCCCGAATAGTGCCGTAGTTGTCCTGGCTTCTCACACTGATAGCCGCTCCCGTTGACTCATCAGCGGTATTGATGATATTGACTAATGCGTTAACGGCACTGCCCCGAATACCAACTATTCCATCAAACGCACTGCCCTCAAACAGAGTCGTTCCTACAATATTCGTAAATCCCTCGACTCGGTTATTTCCTGTTATCCGTACATCGCCCGCTACATCTAATTTATATGCCGGGCTAGACGTACCAATGCCAACGTTTCCGTTGTTCAGAATCGTCATCCGGGTAGCGTAATTGGTGGCAAATATCAGGTGTTTGGGGAATTGGTTATTACCTGTGGGCGGCACACCGATTTCGAGTCCATAGTGACCCGCCGGGTTGAATGGATTGGAGGTCCAGGTACGAATGTAGCCATAGGATCGGCTGATATCGGTTGGGGTGGGGTCGTTCACGTCCCGGAACAATACGTAGGGATTTACACCTTCAACGCGCATGGCGTTTTCGCCGGGAGTCTTTACGTGCAACGGGGACAAGGGATTGCGCGTGCCGATACCAACGTCGCCCGTCTGATTTAGGTACAAATTTTGCGCCGAACCAACCGAAGCCAGAAGAAGCCAGAAAAGTAGGCTAAAGAGGGGTTTCATGGTTTAGAGTTTGTGGTAGACGTAGGTCAGGATGTTTTTTTTGTATGGACCAACTTTGGTTGCGTCCACCTCCAAGAACATAGCAGCAGAGCCGTTAATCCCGTCTACGGTCTGAATGTCGTAGGTCAGATCGCCCGTTTGGCCGATGAGTTGGGCAAACTCCCGTTCTTCTTTACCAATAATAGTGAGCTTTCCCTCCTCAATGCCGATCCCACTGGTGCGTTTAGCGTTCAACGACCAGCGTACTTCACGGGTTTTAGTGCTTCCATCAATGTCTCCAGTTGCTTTCAACCGACCATCGCTGAAAAATTCCCAGATGATTACCGTACCCTTACTTTTGAGTTCCGGGCCGGTGCTCAGCGTAGTACCATCCTGTTTGGTGATGTGATAGAGCGCACGAATGGCCTCCCATTTGCCTACCAGTGAGGTAATTTGTTGCGGCTGCGGGTCATCGGAATTTTTGCTGCTGCAACCCGCGCCTGAATTGCCGAACAGCACAGCCGCTAACAAGCTGTATACAAGTATTTTTTTCATGACTTTATTCGTGTTAAATGAACCGTTATTTTTTTGTCGTAGCGTGGATCGGCACTACTCGAATAGCCCGAACCCGTATTGGTCGTAAAGGTGAAAGCCAGCGTAAGCGTCAGATCGTCGTTCTGCCATTGACCGCCTTCGAGCGCCAATGCTACGTTGAAGTTGTTACGTAGCGGGCCAGTTTCGTCGCTACCCTGAAAATGAATCACATCAAGTCGGTGTCCATCCCTGGTTTCGACATGGCCGCTCAGGTCGTAGACTTCATTTCCGAACTTGCTTGTTACGTTAGCCGTTCCGTCGAAATGCTGCTTATCAGCTCGGGAGCCTAATCCGCTACGTTTGCGCGTCCGTCGACTTGCTTTTTGGGCCCGTTCTTCGTCCGTCATCGGTTTAACGATGGTCAGCCGGATCGTTTTCAATACGTTGTCTGGATCGTGGAATTCGCCCTGCCACGTACCGACGAGCAGTTTAGCATTTTCGTCGCGGCTGTAGGCCCAGGGGCGTTCGCTCAGGTCGGCGTAGTAGCTGACGTAGTACTTACATTCGTAAACCGCCCAGCTAATCCCCGCCAGTCCCAGAAAAAACAGCAGGAGTTTGGTGCTTTTTGTCATTTGCCAACCTGATAGATGGCGTACAAAAGTGCCTTGCTGATACGTTGGCTGGCCTTTTTACCCAAATGTCCCTGCCCGTCGCTGTCCACGCCGTTTACCTCAGAAGGATCGGCAGCACTGGCGCGGTTATCCTGGCAGATGCGTGGTACGTTGCTCTGCTGACAAGCACCATCGTTCGTTTCTACAGCCTGTAGGTCGAATACTACGTCGGTACTTTTGAACGTATCTTTCATCCACTGGCCTACGTTCGCTTTGGCAGCATTACCTTCTTCTGCCGTAGTCGAATACACGAGCGGGGGCGTCATGTGTACGAACCGAATTCCCGGAATCTGTTGCCGAAGTTCATCGACAAATGTTTTGTAAGCCGTTTTAACCTGTTCCCGATTAGTATCCAGAACGTCGGCATAGCCGAACTTGAACACGGCAATTTTTAACGTAGCTTTACTACGTAGCGCGGCCTCTTTAAACACCCGAATTTTCTCGTACGGATTGCCATTCGGAATACCGCCCACATCCACGAAAATGCCTCCCCGAAGTCCTTTCCCTTCGCCCCCTTTATCGACAAGGTCTTTCGGTCCGAAGTAGTCAAACGTAACGCCGTTGGCTTTGGCACCTTCTTCTAAATCCTGACCAACAGACTGATGCAGAAAAAGCGTATTCCAGTTTTTGATACGTCCCTTTTCGGTTGCAATCAGTTTGTCCCAGGCCTCGATACCAGCTATTCCGACTATTCCTGGCTGTCCATTGCCCAGTGCTACGTTACCGACAGTGCCTGGGTCGGTAGGATTGGTCGGCGTTGTGGGACTAGTTGGTGATGCAGGACTTGGGTCGTTGGATGGGCTGGCACAACCCGCCAGCAGCAGTAAAAACAATAGGTGTCTCATAAACAATTGGCGTTGATGGGTCGAAACTGCATGCGTTCGACCACGCCTACAACAGACTCTCGACTAACGACCGTTTGAATCGACCAACAGCAGGTGGCTTTGAGTAAGCGGTTCGTTTTGTACACCCAAAGCGTATATCTTTGATCGTTGACCACCTGTAAGGCAATGCCACTCACTACGTATTCCTGTGTAATTGTTGACGACAACGAGATAGATCGATTGACGGCCCTCGCGCACGCACGCCAGTACCCGATCCTCGACGTAGTGGGCGTATTTGAGTTAGCGACGGCTGCCTTGCCGTTTCTGGAAAATCGGGCGGTTGACGTACTGCTGCTCGATATTGACATGCCCGATTTAAACGGATTGGAACTGCGGATGAATCTGATGAAAGTGCCGGTGTGCGTGTTCATTACGTCCTATCCCGACTATGCCGCCGATAGTTTCGCCGTCGATGCTTTTGATTATCTGGTCAAGCCGATACGTCGTGAACGCTTTGCCCATACGATGAGCCGGGTGGAATCTTTTTTTGAATTGACCCGCAAGGCACAACTGTTCGATTTAAGCCTCGGCGCCGATACTATATATATTAAGGACGGCCATGAGCAGATTAAGCTAAATCTACACGACATTGTGTATCTGGAAGGATTGAAAGACTACACGCGAATTGTTACGTCGACGCAACAGTATACGGTACTTTCATCGATTGGAAATCTATTGCAGACGAAACCGTTTGGGTCATTTTTACGTATTCACCGGAGTTATGCCGTGCAACGTCACTACATCGACCGAGTAAGCGCACAACAGGTACACGTGCAGCAATTTACCCTGCCCGTTGGACGGAGTTATAAATCGGCGTTGAACGGAATCGAATGAACCGGCTAATCATCGTTTTTCTTCTTTTCTCTGTCCCTTCGCTGGCCCAAAAGCAGGGTCGCGCCCTGATTGACTCGCTGGTAGCTGAGCTACCCAAAACCACCAATGATACAGCCAAAGGTCGACTGTATCGGGTTATCGCCGAAGAATGGTTCTTTACCAATATCGATCAGGCGCTGTATTACAGCCGATTAGGGCTACAGCACACCACCCGCATGAACTGGCAACGAGGCATTGGTGTTTTCAATGCCTACATTGGCCGGGCCTATAGCGACAAGGGAAATTATGATTCGTGTCGTTACTATTTTCTGAAAGCCATCAGAATCTACAAACAGCTTGGCGATACCTGGAATCTGGCTAGCAGTACGAATAGTCTTGGTGTCGCCGAGCACAATATCCGCTCTAATTACATAGCCGCCACACGCTATTATTTCGAGGGATTAACTTATGCTGAAAAGACAGGTGACAATTACCTCATCGGGATTAGTCTGGATAACATCTCGGAGATTTACCGGATTCAGAAGAACATCCCGAAGGCACTACAATTCGGGAAACGGGCACTAGCCCTTCGCCAACAGCAGCGTAACCCCGACATCAACGCACAACGTGAACTGGCTGCTGCTCAGACCAGTATGTCCGCTTTATACATTCTGATGGCAGATTGGCCCAAAGCCAGGCAATTCGGGATACAGGCGTTAGCCGGTCATCGGCAGGTTGATAATAAGGAAGGACTGGCAAAAACGTACGGCAATCTGTCTATGGCGATGCAACAGGATTATGTCCAGAAAATTGATTACGCCCGCAAAGCCAAAGTATTATGGGACGAAACAAATCCTCGTCATCTGGAGGCAGTTGCTAATCTGGCTAATCTGGGCGTAGCCTATTTCGATCTGGTACGTCGCCCCAATCCAAACACCGTTGCGATCCAGCCTACTAATCGGGCTGTTCGGCTGCAACTAGCTGAGCAATATTTGACCCAGGCTATTCGACTCAGTGCCGATAAAGGCGAAGTAGGTGATCAGGCTCATTTTCGGGGAAGCCTGGCCGAATTGCAGGCTTTGGCAGGAAATTACAAAGGAGCTTACGAAAATTTCCGGGCATATCAGACGGCCCAGGATTCGTTGTATTCACAGGAAGCCAAAAACAGGATTGCCGGTCTGGAAGGTCAGCGCGAAATCGAACTACGTGATAAACAACTCGAAATTAATCGGTTAATCATTGCCGCTCAGAAACGTCAGCAACTGGCTATGCTTGTTGGGTTGGGGCTATTGGCAGTGATTGGGGGGCTACTATACTGGCAAAACCGCACCCGTAAACGTACTAATACTACGTTACTGCGTCTAAATCAGGAACTTGACGAAGCTAACCGTGTGAAAGCCCGATTCTTTGCTATTCTGAGCCACGACCTACGTAGTCCAATTGCCAATCTGATTAGTTTTCTGCATCTCCAGCGCGAAAATCCCGACCTGCTCCCACCCGACCAGGTAGCTCGTCATGAACAAAATATTACCGAAGCTGCGGAAGGTTTGCTCGATACGATGGAATCGATGTTGTTATGGAGTAAGGGTCAGATGCAGCAATTTAAACCCGATAAGAAGATCGTTCCCATTGCTACGTTGTTTGGTTATTTGCAGCGATTTTTTGTAGGTGTTCCCCATGTACGTATCAGCTTCGACGCGCCCGATGGAATACAGGTCGCTACCGACGAAGATTACCTACGCACCATCATGCAAAACCTGACCAGTAATTCCATCAACGCGCTGAAACATACTCCCAACGCGCACATTCACTGGCAGGCTCAGGGTGACTTGAATCAGGTTATACTGGTTATCACTGATAACGGCCCTGGTATGTCGGAAGCTCAATTAAACGCACTTTACAGCAATGATGCGGTAATTAGTGGCAAAAGTGGGCTGGGTCTACATCTGATACGTGATCTGGCTCGGGCCATTGCTTGCCAGATCAGCGTTCAGTCAAAACCGGGATGTGGCACGGAATTTAGATTGGCGTTTTCCTGACTTCGTTAAGCAGAACAAAATACCTATATAAAACACTCTTTAAGGGGTTAAGCAAAAGTAATGGTGTATTCTTGACCGACCTGACTTAGAATGCGCTCGACCGCTTTGCGCAGGC
>NZ_JACWZY010000038.1 GCF_014699005.1 Spirosoma profusum | reverse complement strand
CGTCGAGGTGCCACAGGTCTGGCTGCAGGTTACCGTATAGGAGCCCACCCCAACCGTAGGGTTAGCATTGCTTCCCCAGTCCCCATGATCCCGCCAGGATAGCGTGCCGCCGGTGCAGTTGGTGGCGTGGATGGTGGTTTCCCCCCCCGGACAAACACTCGACTCATCGGCGCCCAGGCTCACCTGGGTACTAGCATCCTTTTGGGTGATGTCGATGCTGGTCGTCGAGGTGCCACAGGTCTGGCTGCAGGTTACCGTATAGGAGCCCACCCCAACCGTAGGGTTAGCATTGCTTCCCCAGTCCCCATGATCCCGCCAGGATAGCGTGCCGCCGGTGCAGTTGGTGGCGTGGATGGTGGTTTCCCCCCCCGGACAAACACTCGACTCATCGGCGCCCAGGCTCACCTGGGTACTAGCATCCTTTTGGGTGATATTGATGATGGCCGTCGAGGTGCCACAGGTCTGGCTACAGATGACGGTATAGGAGCCCACGCCCACCGGATGGGTGGGTTCGGTGGCCCACTCGGGGTGGTCTCTCCACTGCAGGTCGCTGCCCGAACACCCATCGGCGTGGATGGTCGTACCGCCCCCCGGGCATACACTGGTAACATTCCCAACGGCCTCCAACTTTACCTGGGTGGCCCCCTGTAGGCCACCAATGATATAGCTCTTCGTCGTCGGATTGTTACAATCGGTGGTGCAGTAAACCGTATACGTACCCGGCCCCAAATTCGTTCGAACGGCTTCGGTGCCCGTATAGCCCGCCCAGCTAATTTCCCCGTTACAGCCGGTGGCCGTTAACGAGGTGGTCTGGTTCGGACAAAGATTGTCCTGTCCCGCCGCCAGGGCCACCGGTGTAGCCGGCGTACAGGTAGGTCCCGGGCAGTTGAGCGCGATCGGCACCGGCACACTGGAATCGGTTTGCTCGGGACATTGCTGGGTAAAACAAGTGGCCATGTAGTTCCCACTGGCGTAGACGATCAGCTTGTTGGACGAGGAAGTATTGGAAATTATAGTAGGACCGTCAGTCCAGGTAATAATCCCCGTGCAGCCCGTTACGGTGAGCGTCACCGAGCTGGGGGCGGTACTGGCCTGGCGGGCCGATCTGGCGCTGAAACTGGCCGAGGAGGGACAGATCTCAGTGGCACTCGGGGTGACTTCGATGTACTCCGAAATATCACAGTCCAGACTATTGGTCACGGGTTTGCCCGCCGTGGTGGCTCCCCCCGCCGGGAGCGTGTAGGGAATCTGTTGAAAGCAGCTGTTGCTGGTGCCATCCCGAATGTAGACAAACCCCTGGCTTCGGGTTGTTTGGACCACATTGGTTTTGGCAAAGATCAGGTCGTCACCACTGTACTCATAGGTCGATGCGCTCTTTTTGAGGAGGATGGTAATGGCGGTGGCTTTGCCCAGGGTGGGGCCAAACTTGAGCCGCACGGGCTGGCTCTTCAGCGTACAGGCGTCGGCGCCGGGCGCCGCCACCCGGGCGAGCGGACTGGCGCTCACCCCCTCGCCCTCGACCGGCAGGCTGATCAGCTGCTTTTTTTCAAACAGGCTCCCCGCCGAGCCGTTGGCGGGGCCGCGCAAGAGGGTAAAATCGGCCGAGGTCAGGGGCTGGGTCAGTTTCCCCCGCAGGGTGTAGGTGACGCTCGAGGGGCCCTCCCGGCTTAGGGTCGTGCCCACGTAGTCGGAATAGGTGCCTCCCGTCTGCACAAAGCCCGGGGGCACCAGCACCCGCAGCGAAAAGGAGCGCTGGGCCTCAAAGAAGAACAGCTGGCTGGGCAGGATGGGCAGCAGCTCGGCGGTAATGGTCAGGGTGAACTCGTCGCCGAGCCGCAGGCGGGGTGTATTGGCCTGCAGGCGAAAGCCAATGGGGTCGGGGCCCTGGGGCCGGGTGGCTGGCTTGACCGGGAAGGTAACCGTGGCTAACAGGCCGGTGGAGTCCTGCCGCCTAGTCGTGGGGGCGAGATAGCTGGCCAGGGCCAGGCCGACCGGTTGGGTCTGCAGGCCCGGTCGAACCGGCAAGGGGTTCCCCTGGAAGAGCGGGGGGCGACTGTGCTTGAGGGGCTTGGTGGGTAAGGGTCGGATGGCCGTCACCGGGGGGTGAAGGGTGGCCCGGGTCGGCTCATCGTCCAAAAAAGAAAACGCAGGGGTAGTGTACCAGCTCAGAGCCAGTAGGAGCAGTAAACATGTTCGCATAGCAAAACGGTGTGAATACGCGTGATTAGGCGCAGGGCTGGCCCGCCGCAGGCCAGCTCAGGCGGCATACAAAGGGTTTAGACTAGTAAGTACAGGTTGATTGAACGAAGCTTGAGGGATGGGTAAGGTTCTTGTAAGGAGCTGCTAATGGGTATATGGGTTCTATTGGAGAAACGGGTACAGAAATGTGATTAGGGGAACTACGAGCTAATAAGTAAATCAATCAAGGAGTATGTGTCAATCTAAGCTTATTTATATATCATAACGTCATTGTTGACACAAACATAAGCATCAAAAAACAAATGTCAAGTATATTTTAAACTTTTTATTAAAAATATAACACAGATAGTAACAACAAGGTATCCGTAACGCTCAGCAGGCGATTTAGGTGGGTGTGGGCCTGGGAAATGGGTAGTCGATGGCCCTTCTCCACGGGACTGAGCCGTTGGTAGCCAGGCAGGGCCACTAACGGGATCAACCAGGAAAACGCACTGGGTAGCCCTGGCCGTTGCGCGTAGCTCGTCCCAGGGCCGCCGCTGGTCCCCCGCCCCTGCTAGCGGGCGGCCGCTGAACGGAAGCTGGACTCTGGGGCTCCTTCGCCCGATAGCCAGCGCCTCGCTGGGACCTCCCCCTCCACGTATTCGTAGACGACATTAAGGACAGCGCCGATTCGCTGGGCGCTGGCTAGTCCCCTAGCAGGCGGTGCGGGCCTGCGGGTTTCATTGGTGGCCGGGTTACTGCTGGCGCAGTGGACACGCCACATAAGTTGGCTGGGTGGTGTCGATCCCTTGCCGGCCATTGGGCTTTGCATTCTCCAGCAGACTGGTCGTTAAGCCCGGTACTACTTTAATGAGGTACTGATCGACCAAAGCCTGGGTTAATGTGGTAGCCAGGGTAATACCGGGTTTGTAATAGGGCGTGGTCGCTATATCTCGGACTGTCATCGTTGCAATCACCTGACTATTGGGATAGACAATGGACTGCCAGTACTGGGGTACCCAGGCATAAATGTCATTGGGTTGCCTTAAATAACCTAGCTGGTATTCAGTACCCTTGTATTGAAACTCCCGATATATATTATAAACGCCAGGCTCGCCGCCGATCACCTGGGTTTCGGGGGCACTCATCAAGGGCCGGTAGCGGCTATCCCGCTGGGTCTCGTGCATTAGCCCGAAGGAATGGCCCATCTCATGGGTCACCACCCCCAGGTTATCGAAGGCAGCAATGTAGCCCGCCTCATAATTCGCATAGCCCGCGTAATTGTATTTAAAGGCAGTGGAGTACAAGCGATCATTGACTTTGACGACCACGAGTGGATTGACCATCATAAAGACCACTCGGGCGGCGGCCGCCTGGCGTTTTTTGGCCAGAATTTTCTGGTAGAGGGGATGCTGGGGTTTATTCATCAACGACCTGAAAAAGGCATCGGGATCGTTGTTGTTGTAGAAGGCCAGGGTATCTTCGGGAGAAAGTACGTAGGGAATGCCCTTAAAGACCAACCGATCCAACTCGGTGGGATAGCCGGATAGGCTTCGCTGCAGGAATTGGGTGAATACCCGATTCAGGTGGAGATCGTAGAGGGGTTTATCCGGATTGTCATAGATCGTACGATAACCTAATTCTGGTCTGGCGGAGGTTAAGACGTAGAGCACGCGGATGGTATCGCGCTCACTGGCGGGTAAATCCTCGAATACGCGGGCAAATCGGTTGGTGACCGCAATGGATTTGGTTTCCGCTACTTGGCCTACGTTGTTTTTGGCCACGAGTCGGACCTGATAGGTGGTATTCTTCTTGAAAATGTGGACGGTTTTGGGCGTCGACAGGGTGGCGGTGGTGCCATCGCCAAAATCCCAGCTGAACTCACGAAACTGTTGACTGGAATCGGCGGCAAAGGCAACGGTGCCGTCTCCGTCGGGAACAGCGCGGTAGGTAAAGAGTCCACTGGGTTTGACGACGGGCCCCATGTCATCCTCTGTTTTTTTACAGCTGAACGAGGCTAGTGTTACAAGGATGAAAACGTAAATCGGTGGTTTCATTAAAAAGTACGGTTAAAATGGCCGATGAACTGCCGCAAAAAACAAATGAAGAGTTGACGTTTGCAGCCCGATTCACTGAGAGGCTATAAGCAATCTACCAAACCTATCTTGTTTTCAGCCGCCCGGGGCGTGCGCATCGCCTATAAAGTAAACAAGTCGTCCTGAAGAAAACAACGTTGGCGACCCGTTTGGTTATTCATCTGGCCATCGAGCAGCTTTATTTTAACTATATCCTCTAGGTTCTTAGGCCAATCACTCCCGCATGTTTTGACGATCAGCTAATTAAATTCATCGTTCTACTGGCTCAGGGAAACTAACAGAAACGAATGTTGAACAGGATTTCAATTCTGTGCCTAACTGATTGAAGCAGCTTGCAACTGAGATAAACTTTTCAAGTATGGTCCCCCGTTTAGGCCCCGATTTTCGAGCAGAAGACGAATAAGTCTTGTAACAATCCGAATTCACACTAAAAATAGTACTCAAAATAAAAATCTACGCCTTTTTCTACCCAAATCTAAAATCGATATGGGTAGAAAAAGTGTTAGACCAGATACTAGAACTCAATGCTTATAAATACGGCGGTACAAATATTATTCGACCAGATAAAGTTCGTTGTTATTGCCTACACAGGATGGGATTCAAAATTCTTAGTTAATATTTTAATTTAATAATAAAATACTATTTATTAATTTTTTACCCCATATTACCCAATTACATTCTAGAAATTATTGGACTGTATTACTGTAAAAATTCGAGTAATATCGCATATACATGAGCAAAGTTTTAAAAACGGATATGAACTTTCTCTTTTTTTAAACTTCTATAAATTAGTTCAATCAATAAGCCAAAGCATTATCCCGATTTCATTAATAAGTAAATTGAGTCGTAAGGTCGTAAATTCATAGTTGTACTCACATTAATAGACAATAGGTGGATTGGTATAAATTTTAAAGACGTGCTTATTCATCAATAATTATATTTGTTGCTCATTAAGTAACCTTATGCGACAACCAAGTGTCCAACTAGAATAGCATTAAGACCGAATAATAAATTATGCATCGCTTTCTGACCATTTTAATCTTAATTATAAAATAATTTACACAAACCATCAAAATATAGCTATGAACGAAACTTTATTAGGAATACTAAACAACGCTTTCTGGACAGCATTAGGAACATTATTGGGCTTGATATTACCAGAATTTTTAAAGTCAAGGAAAAAAAAGAGAATAAACGATCATGTAGTAAAACTTATCGATTCTGCGTCCAATAAATCGAAAGTTACTACTGATATTTTCGTTTTAGAATCAGGAGATCCTTTTTTCTGTTTTGAAGATATCAAAATTAAAGACTCAGACAAGGAACTGATAATTTCCATTCCTGAAGAGTACCATTCCGAACTCCTTTTGCTTAAAGACGATTTTGAATTTCGAGATCAAATTTCATTTGATGGTAGTAAAACATTTAATGATATAAGCGAGTCTACAAAAATCGAAAACTTGAGCATTTTAATTGAAAAACATAAGCATATAGTATCAAAAAATATTATAAATAAATTAAAAGCTAATGGTAATTTCTTTAATGGCGAAACACTAGGCATATTCCGCCTTAGGAGAGACAGGTTAGGAGTAAAAGAAAAATCGTCTTTTAAAGTACAAACATACAGATCGGATTACTTTACTCAAAGAATTTTTGCTTCAATATATCAGGAGCTCAAGAGCGCTGGTCACAAAATTTCTAAAGTTCATAAGTTAGAAGAACTTACAAGCGCAAACGCTGATTACTCTCCTTTCATAGGAGGCATAGCAGCAACAACTCTAGTTCTACTCAACAAAGGCGAATCTGTAGTAGTTGCAGAGAGGTCAGAATTTATAAAAACTGGACTTAGAAGATGGCATTACACAATGGACGAAGGATTTAGTCAAACAGATTACGATGATTTTGGTCCAAGTTTTGTAAAATGCTTTAACCGTGGCCTCTTCTCAGAGCTTAATATAACTGAAGAAATAGCAGCTAGCTTCCCTCCTAAATTCATGGATCTTATATTTTACAGAAATGTGTTTGAACTAGAATTTACTTCTATATTTGAATATCCATATACTTTCGATAATTTCCGGAAGAATTACGAATTAGCACCTGATAATAAATTTGAAACACATAATGTGAAAGAAATAAAATTAGATCAAGAATCTGTAAAAAAATTTATAGAAGAAAATGAACTGATGGAAGGATGTAAATTGTCACTTCAATTGTTAGTAATAAGAAAGGAAAATGGATTACTTTTAAACGAAGATTAGGTTTTATTTGTATCAAATAAATTATTCAAAACTTTCACTTTGCCGCCGGTCACTTGCGTATTCATATTCCCGTTGTTCTATAATGTTAGATTGCCATTTCGCATGCATCTCCTTAGCCCAGGTCCATACTTCTATATTCGTATGGTTGAATAAATTCTCAAATAGAATAAGTCGAAGTTCTAATATATCTGCTAACGAACTCGACCAGGAACTAGGCGTGATTGAATCAGCAAGTGCATGCAAAACCTTTTTTATATTAATCGCCTTCTCAAGGATAGTAATTGTAAGCGGTGTCCATTCCAGTTTAGATGTTTCTTGACTATAAAAAAAAGTCTCAATTAAATAAATTATTTCTTCGTAGCGACAACTTGGGTCGATTTCACACCATGAAATGATTACACTATTAGGGATTTTTGATAATGGATTTTTCGTTCCAGGAAAATTGTCAAAGCTTATACTACGGAGTTGATAATCTTCTAATGAATTTGAACCAATGATAATATCAAGGAAGACCTTTGGCTGCAATTCAGCGATCGTTTCTAAAAATTCATCACAATCGCCAATATTTATTTTATATGATGTGATTGAATTGAGTATCTTTTGACAGATTAATCTAGCTTTTTCACTGGCACTTTCGCCATTTAAGCATGCTTTAGCAACGTCACTTAGATAATGGTTCATAAATCGACCATCATTCTCTTCTGAATATCTGTAACATGTTAATACTGTTCGGCCAACCTCTGCTAGTACGTCTGAATAATGCTCCTCGCCAGATCTATGAAACCATGCTTGAAGTATTGATAATGCAACATCATCACCACCTTCTTTAGATAAAATTTTTATTACAAGATTAGCTATTTCTTCATCGCTAATCGTTTGGTACGTCCTCCAACTGTCAAGAGATTTATATAAATGAATGGGAGAAATATTATTATCTAAAGCCATGTGAAGTCTTACTATCCCGTCATCGTCTATTTTGACGGAAGTTTGAAAGTCAGGAAACCATTCCATTAAAATAGGATCTGTAACGATTTCATCTAATATGATATTTGATTGCTGTATATTATTTCGGTTTGTTTCATTAAGAAAACCCAACAGAGCAAGTATATTTATTTTGCCTTTTTCTATAGTTTCTATAAAATCTCTTAGCTTTTTCCATAGTGCCAAGTTATCATTAGACCCCTTGGCCAATCCGCGTCCAATAGCCCATAGCCGTATCCCTGAACCAGCTAATAACTCAGGTAAAAGTATATTCAAGCTTGTTTCATCCTCAGCTAATTGTTGAGCTAAATTGTATGAAATTTCCTCTGCACGCTCTGACCATGTGCTTGTACTACTATTTTCTTCATGTTCTAAAAATTCAATGTATATTCCTCTTTTTGATAAGGCGTAAGTTCTGATTCTTTCTACTAAATCTTGTGGCTCAAGTATTTCATTTAGTTTTAATAATTCTGCATTAATATTCTCCTTATCAAAGTACATTATGGTTCTAACTTCAAGCCAGACTTCATTCCAAGGTCCCATATTTGTAATTTTCAAAGTGGCATCATACAATTCATTATGCATGCCAGCTTTTGTCCAAAGGCCTCGGAAGTTATTAGCTAGTATTTGCTTTATCTCATTGGATAAAGGGTCATTAGACAAAATTATTTTAACGCATTTATCAATTACAGAACTATACCAGTGTGTAATTTCTTCCTGCGTTTTCGGTAGATAACCATAGTCGCGAGGGTGCGCTCCAAATTCAAATTCGTATATCGAATTAAAACTTTGTGTTTTAAGAATCGTAGCTAAAAGAAGAAGGCCTAATTCTTTTTTTTTAATATTGTGATCATTAATTAATTCATCTATAATTGAGTACCGGACTTCGACAGGCGCATGTGTTCCTGACAACATTAAAAAAAATAAAGATTTTAAAACGTCTTTTGTATTGTTGTATCGTTCATCAGTTTTTTCGGCTAAGGCCAAGACACAAATAATTTTTGTACTTCTGATAAAAAACTCTTTATCATACGCTAATGATCGTAAAAGTCGTACAAACCGCGAATGGTGAGAAATTGACCTAGTTTTAAAATCTATACCTTTCATTGCACGCTCGATGGCATCCAAAATTTTTTTTGGTGAAACAGGCGCAATGTTTTTCAGGATACTTATACCAAATTCGTTCAAGCCCTCTAAATTACCCAGCCAACCACCTGCTTCTAGCCACTCGTCGACAATTGAGACAGCATCATCACTATCATGAAGAAAACTCAATCGGCGGGTAAACGATTTTAATAATCTCTCTGAACCACTGTTTATAAAAGTTGCAATTATTGTGCTTCGCGGAATAGCTGCTAGCGCGTTTTTAGCGAGTCGATTAGCAATTGCCTGTGGAAGCACGGCTCTCCAGTGGCTTCTTTTTTGTACAAGGTCTCTGTTTTTAAGCTCTGTTATATATCGATAAAGTTCGTCAGGTGATTTTTGAATTAACGAAGCGAGAAGTGATAATTCTGAAGACGAATCCACTTGGGTGCCTTCGAAAGAATAAACTAAGGAGAGAACTTCTGCTGAGTTCTTCAGGTCGATAGAAAATTGATTACGTTGGTGGAAGAGTCGGTTAAAGAGTTCTTCATTGTTAAAACCGGATAGTGTTTCGCCTTGCCGTACCGTGTTGGCTAGCACAATGGCAATTCTGGCATTCCCCCCTGAAAAGTTGCTTATACTGCGAGCATCTACTTCACTGATGTGCGTATATCTTTTTTTGATTAGTTTAAAAATTAGTTCTTCACTGGCGGGTTCCAGCCGAAAAACCCGTGTTTCCTCCGGCAAATCCTCGCGAACATCATATTCAACTGTAATTAAACTTATCGTGCTTTTACTCCCTGAGCAGACATTGGCAAGTCTGCCGTGCAAGTCGGGCGGGCAATTATCGCAGATTAGTACCGCTTGGGCTTTTTGGGAGATGAGTTGTTCCGCAAAAGTTCTTGGGTCTGGCTCCGGTCCATTTGATATGTCGGCATATAAGACTTGAGCCGAATTCAAAACGGCTTTGCCGATTTTCTCATCAAAAAGCGCTTGTACAAACCTTGTTTTACCTACTCCCGACAAGCCGACCAATCGGACACAAGAGCCTGGGGACGATAAAATCGTTCTAATTTTATTTAATCCGGTTTCTACTGACAGCTCGCTCTCTTCGATTTTGTTTGTTCCATCAAAAAGGCGCATTCCTTCGTCGATTAAATAGTCATCTATAACCTCGCCCGGTTGAGTCCAATTTTCATAAGGTTGCCAGCCTTTTAAATTGCGGCCCACCTTATTCCGTACCCAAACAACCATTGATGGATGCGTTCTTACCCAAGTGGCAATTCTGCCTCGATCATAGAAGTCCAGATGGATGTTTTCATGGCCTATTTCATCTATTACGGCCATTTGCATCGCTCTACGGCGATCCTGCAAAGCTCTATCTGCCGTAGATCCTGTTGAGCAAATAATGATATAACTTCCACCGGTTTGAATAAGTGCTTTAATCGACTCCCTTAAAATACCATTGGGCTTCATCTCAGCAATTATTGCTGAAGCCGTCATATCTGGTTTCTTTACCTGAAATCCATTTTTGAGCCTCGGAATGAAACCTCCCGGTATTAATTCCTTATTTTCAACTACGACATCAAGGCCACCGTCTTTAGCATCCTGATGACCGCCCCAGGTGACTCCACTGGGAGAAAGCCCGTAGGCCTTGCAGTCTGCTTCACAGAGTAAACCGATAAGCTCTCTTAAATCACTGTCGCTAAGACACGCAATATCATCGCCTGATATATTGAATAGATTCTTCATTAAACTGTATGCCAGTAACGTTACACTTTCAACGTGACTGTAACCTTTAATTGTCGCTCTTCTTTTTCCCTCTACTGATTCGACTTGGTAATTGTAACTCTCGTTCTAAATCCTCAATTGTTGGTAACGTGCCTTTAAATTCCGTTGGAATATTTTCAGTCAACCTATATTCTGAGATACCGATAGGCTTGTGTATATCTTTGAGTGCGTATTCGGCAATTACTTTGTCTTTATCCTGACAAATTAATAGGCCGATGGTGGGTTGGTCAGCTTCTGTTTTTAGTTGATCATCAACAACTGACAGATAGAAGTTGAGTTTACCAGCATATTCAGGTTCAAATCTTCCACGCTTTAAGTCAATGACCACGTAGCACCGCAAGCGCAGATGGTAAAAGAGCAAATCCAGATAGAAATCTTGGTTGCTGACATCCAAATGATACTGCTTACCCACAAAGGCAAATCCTGCCCCTAATTCCAGCAAAAATTTTGTTATATGGTTAGTTAACGCATCCTCTAGGTCTCTTTCTTGATAGTCCTGCCGTAAGGTCAAAAAATCGAACAAATAAGGGTCTTTGGTTAATTGTTGGGCTAAGTCCGACTGTGGGGCTGGTAGACTATTTTTGAAATTGCTAATAGCCTTTCCCTGACGCTTATGCAGACCAGACTTAATTTGCAAGCTCAGGACATCGCGAGACCAACCATGTTCTAGAGCTTTGGCTATATAGAATAATCGGTCATCTAATTGTTTGACCTTATCCATGAGAATCACGTAGTGGGACCACGGCAATTGTGCAACGGGCCGTTGCACAAAATCAGGGTCGCTAAATTCTTCGGCAAACTTGCGCATATACAACAAGTTGCGTCGAGACAAACCCTGCATGTCTGGAAAATCAGACCGTAAATCAGCCGCCAATCGGTCGATAACCTTGGCGCCCCATCCAGCTTGCTCTTGCTGGTTCAAGATGGTTTTGCCGATGTGCCAATAGAGGCGCAGCAATTCAGCGTTGGCGGCAAGGGTCGCCCGTAGACGGGCTTGCCGGATTTCAGCCTTTAACGCATCGAGCAGAGAATAATAATTATCGGGTAATGTCTGGGCCATTGTGAAGCAAGATAGCATACAATACAGACTTGGCGAAGTGATATGTATGTCAACTAGCGAGTGGTTGTCCGGTTTGTAGAGTGCTGGGTAACATTCCTTCTTCAACCATAATTGAACGCCAGTCTGCAGGAAAAAACTCAGAATGATAATATAAATGGGCTAACGTTCTTAAGAAAGGAAATCCTGCAAGGTCAGTTCTGTAAACAATTGGTTGCTCATACTTCTCTTTAATAACTTCAGTATATTCCTCGATGGTTTGCGGAAATTCAAGACTTGTTTCTACAAAAAACTCCTCATCTAAGTGCTGTTCAAATAGTAACTGTTCAATATCATATTCTTTTACAAGTGGATAAGCAGCTTGCATATCGATATCGTACTCTTTAATTGCGGGCTGAATCATATTCCAAACAGCTTCACTCTTTAAATGAGCGATCATTTCTAATAGCATTGGCAGCAAAAGCGACGAACTATCAGAGTAGTTGAATGGTCTGCTGCCTGTAGCTACAAATTCAACGAGCGGATCCAAGTGTAATGATAAAGACGGAAAGCGGTCCGCTACTCGCTTGATAACGATTATAGACTCAAGATTTTTGAATAGAAAATCATTCAAAAACTTACGGTCATTTGCTGTAAACTCCTCAGATTTTATTACGTATAGAATTGTAGCCAAGATAGGGATACTATGAGCATCTAAAATTGGGCGATGACAAGCCGTATTAGCTTTAACCAATTTTGTCAGATAGCTTTTGTGCCAGTGCTCTAGATGTGCTTTTCGAGAACTATCTACAGATTTGTCGAAATTCGGGTAATAATGACTTGCTTCAAAGTAGTAGGCAAGTGTCCCTAAGTACTCGAAACTCCGAAGCGGATAACCAATAGCCTCAAACGGCCCACCGCCTTCTGAGAATAAACCTTCGGGTAGTGCTGCTATCTCGGCAGTTTTTTGAATGTATTCTCGAAGAAACTCAAAATGCAACCTGACCAACCGTCGGAATTCTTTAAGAATCCTAGTCTTTGTTTCTAACTTGTTTCTTAGTACCCAAGCCCAGGCAGATAATAGTAGAAACGTCAATGCGTCCTTCGCGGGATAGAGATTGTTGTTCTGTCTGCATTTGTGCCAAACAATTTGTGCTAAAAGAACTAAGGTAGCCCATGCTGATTTAAATTGTCTTTTCTGATCAGGCATCGGCATACGACCAAGAAGGTTTATAACTAGTTCCTTGAAGTCTGACAAATTATAATCAGGTGTATCAATAAGTAATAATACCCGCCTGAACAAACGACTATCTGCCTGATTAGGTATTAAGTGCTCGTTGAATAGAAAAAGGTCAAACTGCTCAGTTAACCAGTTGAGATCCCAACGTTCAAAATTTCCGTTAGGAAACGTCTGTGCAATAAAACCATCGAACGTCTGTCTGATATTTTCTTTAATTTCACCGTTATGAACCAACACATACTTTACAGGAAGTTTATCAAAAGCAGGTACGCCTACATCTCGAAAAGGGGTATCCTTTGCTTCTAATAATGACATCCGAATTCCATCGTTACTGAAATAGGTTTGTTGGTCAATATGTCGATCAGCGCCGCCCTTAAGCTCGAAATAAAACCGAAACACAGTATCACCTTCTTTGCCAATGGCTACAACATCTTTGCCGTATTGAGATTGACCTTTGGCGCGTGCCGGGGTAGCAAGAAGCCGGAACCCTTTGGCCATTAATAGTAGAGGAAAGATGGCGTCAAGCTCCTGATCTTCTTTGAGACCTTCTAAATATTCTCGGATGATTATTCGGTTATCCATTCCAGAAAATCAGTTTTATCAGATGTCCAGTCTGCTGAACGATTCCTCCGATGCTGTAAGTCAAATCTCTCAGGATCAACCAGATGAAGTCTAGGCCACGTAAATGACGATTGAAACTGGCCTAATTTGCTGATTTCTTCACGTTTACTATGCTTCCAGCCACCGCCTTTCGCCAACACAACTTTCTTAAATAATGATATTAGTCCGCCACTTTCCTCCATAACTGTGTTCATTCGCTCATTCAATTTATACCGATGTATTTCATTGAACCGGTTAAAAATAGCTGTTTGGCAAATTGCTGGATGAAACTCTAGTATCTCTCTTTTTTTGTCTAATTGACTACAAAATTCTGCATAATGTAATTTAAGGCGAGTCAGCGCGGACGCTAGATATGTATCGTCAGGTGCTTGCTGGGCGATGTAATCTTCAACAACTTGGAGCGCTTCGTTGTGGTAGCATTCTGTCATTTCTTCGAGTTTACAAAAAAGGGCTTCAGCAACGATTGACTCATTACTTTTCAGCAAGGGTAAAACAAGCGGGATAGTACTTTTTGGCCTCCTGTAGAGCAAAAGAATTGACATCCAAAGCTTGTATTGAATAATTGGTGGCAACTGGCTTATATCTTGATGAAATTCAAACGGATTATTATAATGGTAGAAATAATCAAGTATGCCATTACCAAGCATGCGTATTGCTCCTTCGTCATGCACTAAACAATTTAGAAGCTTTTCTCTAAAAGCCGAAGTCGTAGTCTGCCGCATATAGGACGAATAAATCGTAGAATGAAACGTGTCGTGCTTAAAATGAATGGCATAACGACGAGCATACTCTTCAAAAAATTCAAATACCAAATCAATATCTGTTACGTAGTGAAGTACATCGTCAAAACTGGGATGATAATTTAGCTTACCTATATGCTCGTGCGTCATGACGGGGTTAACAAGCAGGGCCAGAAGCACCTTCACTGATTGTTGAGGATGCTTTTCAACGGAAACCCGTAACGCGCTTAAAACGTATTTTACAATTTTCAGATCTTCAATTTGTGCTAACTCATTTAACTCATCATAACATTTTTGTATGAAATCAGTGTCTATAAATTCAACTCGATCTACCACACGAGTTAAGGAGAATGGCATGGTCATTCGATTTGCTTCAACCATGCGATCATAAGACAACAGTAAATTTAAAACTTTCCAACCTATTGTCGAGTCCGGTATAGGAAGGCTAGGTAGCGCATTCATAATAAATGCTTGGTGTTTTGACTCCTGATACAACTCCTCAATCACGGGCCAACATTGCTCGGAATCGCCCTCAAGCAAGCCTCTTAATAGACTACTCTGAATGAAACGGTCGTCACTATCTATTATAGAACGAAGCAGGGAAGTCGCGGCTCCGTAATCATTTCTAGCATAACGAACTAGTAGTTTGTTAACATTACTTTCGGCTGCTCCATCTCGCCAAGATAAAAAACGACGACAGGCATTGATAATAGATTGCCCAGAAAGAAGTAATTGATCAGCAACTTCACAATAGGCTTCTAAAAATTCAAATTGAATTTGGTGATTAGATTCATTTGCAAGTTCATCTATCCATATACTAAAATCGGAGCCTGTTGTCTCATGTACGTGTTTTAAGATGAGTTCTAAAATTCGATCATGCAATCGCATGATATTAGTAGAAAATAAGTCATTGGGGCGCTCTGTGGCTTGTTCATAGATTTGGCGTAACTCAGCCAGTTCTACGAGTAGTCGTTCGGCAAAGTCCGGTACCTTCGCATTTAAAACATAATTGGCAAACAAGTCATTTGGCTGAATGAGCCAGCTACTTTCTGTAGATTCATAAGCTACCAAGTTTAATGGTTGCCAAATCAATGGATCAAGGACATTTTCAACAGTGTCTGCTGACAAAGTCATTCCTTGTTGTAGATAAAATTCATACAGACGTTTTAGTTGTGCATGCAATGAAGCGTCATTATTAACTTGATGTACTAATTCAGAATAAAGCATAGTGAAAGATATTTCATGTTCCCCGGATTAGATACGACAGCCATAATGCTAGTTCACTTCTTAAAGGCGCTCTTAATAAAGTGCTGGTAGCTATTGGTGGAGCATCTCAGTAAAACAAATAAATGGAATATTATAAGATGAACAAACACACAAAATTACATATACATCCTACTGGCTAGAATTCTACGTCAATGCTAAAAATAGCATTGACAATAACTTATTTTATGCTATAATTGTCATCAAATAAAGCAATATTAATGATATATAAGGCATAAATGACTTATTGGGACAAAAAACTTATTAGAGAGCAACTGGATAAGAGAATAAAAAGCCAGTTCGTTGCCCTCTATTCCGACGCAGGTTGGATTAAGTCCATCCGTGAAGCCTTGGGCATGTCAGCGCACCAATTGGCGAAACGGGTCGGTATCAATCAGTCGCGAATTTCCCGCTTAGAACATGCTGAAATAGATGGTGATCTTAAGTTATCGTCACTCAAGAAAATTGCCGATGGCTTGGATATGCAGTTTGTGTATGGGTTTATTCCCAAGAACAGCCTTGAGGATATGGTTCGGGAACAAGCTCGAAAGATTGCCATGAAGCGCATGGCAAAAGTAAACCATACCATGCGTTTAGAAGAACAAGAGCTTACCAACGAAGAGAAAGCGAAATCGTTTGACGATTTGGTGCAAAAAATATTGCTGGAAAACCCTAAGGATTTTTGGGATCAATGAACCAGTTTGACTATCCATTAGGGGCCACCCCCTTAAATCCAGACGAGATAGAGGGTTTAAAACTCAAGTATATAACAACCCGTGCCGAACTGGATCGTTGGGAGCAAGAGAATATTCAGGAGGCATTGGCCTGGTTATCGCGCCGACGTAAGGCCGATATATTAGATGAGCACTTCATCCGCCAGCTTCACGACAAAATGTTCAATAAAGTTTGGCGATGGACGGGCAGTTTCCGGCGATCCGATAAAAATATTGGCGTTCCGTGGAGTCGCGTTCCGATTGAAATCAGACAGTTGCTGAACGATACAAAAGCATGGATTGATTATGGAGCGTATGCGCCGGATGAAATCGCCTTCCGGTTTCATCATCGCTTGGTCTGGATACACTTATTTCCGAACGGCAATGGCCGCCATGCGCGGCTGATTACAGACGTCTTATTAACGGAGCTGTTGAATCAGGAACCTTTTAGCTGGGGCAGCGACGATCTTTCCAATGCCAGCACTGTCAGAAAACAATATATTACGGCCTTAAAAGCGGCCGATGAACACGATTATGAACTGTTAAGAGCCTTTGTTCGGTCTTAATAGAGGAGAGCTTTTATGGCTTAACGGTCTCATTCTGAATATATCGGGAAAACCATTGAAAACTTCGCTCGATAACTATCCTGTTATCGTAAATATCACGACCTTCTACTTTCAATGTGATTGGGCTTAGTTGCGTTCGGACATGGTCGATATGAGCTTCGTCGGCGTGCTCACCAAAATTCTTCTCGAATACCGCCAGATGAGAGTTCGGTAAAATGACGCGCTTGACCAAATCACTCGCTGAAATGTGCATATAGGATTTCGGGTCGAGGTCAAGACAGTCTGCAATGCTGGAATATATATTATCACGCTTTGTGAAGCTAAGCCGGTCGATAATGAGCGGACCCAAGCCGTTATTGCGGATATGAACGCCAAGCTTCTTTTTGTGATCCGGCAGGTCAATCTGACCAAGTGGTTTCAACGATTTTTCGTTGTGAATCCGTTGCAGACGTAACTGATAAAAAGTTAACAACAACGCCAGTAGTGAAATGATGATTGAAATCGTGACTGACACGCGAACCCACCTTTGCTCGAAACGAGTTAAAACAGGTTATATCATCGTGTAATCCTGAAGCAATTTCAACCGTTCACGGGCTTGCAGGTCATAAATCAGGGGAATAAACCGATGATAAAGGCTACACTGGGGATCTTTCCCGTTCAGACGGTAGACAGGACAGCCACTGGTGCAGACCGCTTTGTAGCGGCAAGACTGGCAGTCCGTTGATTTCATATCCTCATAATGACTGCCCTGCTCGATCATATCCACCAAATCCAATGTATCGTCAAAAATGGTATGGGCTAGCTGCGTCGGGTCGCCAAAGTGAACATGACAGTAGTTGACAGTCCCATCCACATAAATCGCTCCGCCGGAAAAGCCTGATGCACAGGTCTGAAAGCCCAGCTCATTGGGCTTAAGATCACAGAATTGATGACGGCGGGAAAAAGACCAGCCCTCCTGAATGGCGTCTTTCATCAACGCATAGGATTCGGATAGATGCGTTTCCAGGAGTTCCGCGTCAATAGCCTGGCCTTTCACAATCGAATACCGAAATGGAATATCCAAGTCGATCAGATAGCGAGTCAAATGGGGTAGCCCTGCCAGATTAGCGTTGGTGATAACCGTATTGGTCGATACGGGAATATGATGCTGCAACAGGGTCCTGAGATTCCGGTCAATCATATGGAAGCTCCCTGCCCCTGAGCGGAATTTTCGGGTCGCATCGTGGTCGGCGTCCAATCCATCCAGCGAAACGCCATAACCGATCCGATACTCTTTGGAAAACGCAAGAATTTCGTCGGTTAAAATTGTCAGGTTGGTAATAAAGGAGAACTCAAGGGAACACCCTAATTCGCTTAAAATACGCTTCGCTTCGGGAATGAAAGCCTGCCATGCTTTAAACTGGCTTAGTGGCTCCCCTCCGGCCAGTCTGAGCTTGATGTGGCTAATCTTCCGCTGCGTGACCGTTTGAACCAGCTTGTGAAGCAGTTGCTTTTGCGTAGCCTCCACCATCCCGCCTGTGCTATTGAGCGTGGAGATATAGCAGTAGCCACACGAAAGGTTACAGCGATTAGTGGTATGGACCCAGAAGTTGAGCGATTGAAGCCTGCCTGGTTTTTGTGGTTTACTAAACTGGTCGTCAAACTGAATTATTTCTGTTTGGGACAGAATTTCCAGAAACTGCTCCAGAACGTCAGCTTCAATGGCGAGTTTATCGCCAAGGGCTGCTACAGGAGTCTGGTTGTCGATAGCCGCCAGTATCCTATACTGTGCCCGATTGAGAATCCTCAGCGAGTTGGGAAATGAGCAATTGACGACGTAGAAATGCTTTTCGTCAATCGGCCTGACCAGCAGTTGGGGCGACTTGATTGGTATCGTGGTTGTCATCGCTTACAGGAACTGTATATCCGATGCAATCGCAATCGGTCGTCGGTGAGGAAAGGTTAAGCTGCCGTTGTCCGACCAATTCCTTGAGAATGGAAAAATCGTCGAAGAGAATATCGTTTGAGTGAATCGCTGTCATGACTGGAATTGGTTAAGTCGTTCTGGTTTTTGTTCGGCTAAAGTTACGGTGCCCAATTTGATCACTAGCCAATTCAGGACTTGTATCGAACAAGCAAGGCACTTGTTTTTTACCAGAGTGATTTCACCTAGATTTGTGCATGGACACGCAAACGGTACACCAAGGGCGCAACGTCAAACGTATTCGGGAAATTCTGGCAATCAAACAGGATGTTTTGGCTACATCGTTGGGACTTAGTCAGCAGGCTGTATCCCAACTGGAACGTAAGGAGGTATTGGACAAACCGACTCTGGAGAAATTATCCAAAGCGCTCGGTGTTTCGGAAGAAGTCATCAAAAACTTTTCCGAGGAAAAAGCTATAAACATCATCTCCAACACGTATAACGATCACTCTGCATTGATTCTCTATAACTTCAACCCTATTGATAAGTGGATTGAAGCAATGGATGAAAACCGAAAGCTCTATGAGCGACTGCTTCAGTCAGAACGGGAGAAAAATGAGCTGTTGCAGAAACTACTGGAATCAAAGAAATAAGCAATCTATAATATCACACATCCACATCTATGTCATACAGCGATCTTTTAGCCCAACAGGACAAGGAGCTTGAACGGTTGAATCAAGACTATTACGCAGACCAAGCCACCATCCGGCAACTGCAAAACGATCATTACGATAAAAGCCGGTTTGATGGCCAGCTAGATCGGCTCAAAGACCTGCATGAAAAAAAGGTCAAAGATGTGCAAACCCGTTTTGCTCAAGAACAACGAGATTATCTAGGGGAGCCCACTCCACCAGAGCCATCACCTGATATTTCCCAAAGTCAGGATAAGGCGACTGACATGATCAAAGCTTATCGGCAGCAACAAACCGAAAGCCAAACAAGAGGTCGGCAAGATACGGATAGTGTGCAAGATGCCAAGCGATTGCAACCTCTAAAAGGGCAGCCAGTTGATGAGGATGAAGTCAAAAAGCTTGCACAACAAGCACGCGAAAAACGAGAGCAAAAATATCAACAACAGCCTCGGCGCGGTTTCAGACGATAGCACAATTCTTTGTAGAAGCTAAATATCGAATGGCTTATTTTGTAAGTTCGTAACCGTTAGCCAAGTATGTCTTTCTTTGACTAATTAGTGAGGATTTATCATCAAAATAAAAAAAATCAGCAAAATCTATTATTATAGAATTAGAATTAGAATTTACTCCCGTAAATCTTCCTAAGACAATTAAGGTATTCTGACTTTCAAAAATAGAATCTATAAAATGAGTACCTACAATCCTTCTTTCGCTATTATAAAATTTTATTAAATTCTTCAGGCCAATAATCGTATGCTCCGCTCTATGATATATAATTCCTTCGGTAAATATCTTAGAGAAGTGTTGAAAGTCATTCCTATCAACATGAGTATAATAACTTTGCACGACTTCTTTTCTGTTAAACATTTCAACATTTTTTATGAGCACAATATATTAATTCCAGTTGCCACAAGTACCGAATAAAGAAATCTGCTTTATTGTTAAAACAACCAAACTTACTTTGTAGACACCACATATTATATTAAGCAGCTCTCAAATCTTCTAAATTTAAAGGATGTGTTTTCCCGCTGCTATATAGATGGTTAAACCATCTTTTAAAATATTTTACTATTTGCTCATCGGGGTCTATAATCAAAAATACACCTGTTAAACGAATGGCACCATCAGTAGAGTTTGGTACATGTTCATTTATCTGCCAAATTAAATAATTTATCCCATCCGGATTTGTTATTACTACAAAAGAGATAGGGTATTTAGCAATAGTTACACTAAGTTGCATTTGCTTGTCATTTGTATGTTTATCATCCCTACTTGTTAGTATCTTTATATAGTGATCTTTGTAGTTACCTAATATCTTAGCGTCTAAACCCAAGCTATTTTTTCTAAGTTCCACATAATCGGTAGAAGACAATTGAATGATTCTATGATAGTTTATTCGTCCAAATTTTTTTTCTATATCTTCTAAATATTTTTTTCTATATTCCTCTTTTCCGGTATCTTTTGATTCTTCAAATACTTCTACAAACGAATTTATAGCTATTACTTCAGCGCCTTCTTGGATATGGTTTACAAAATCTCTAGCTTCAGCGTATAAATCCTTTCCGTATGCATCATCAATAGAAACATATTTTATTGATAATCTTTTAGCATTTTTCACTTCTTCTAATTTTCTATTGTTACTATAGAAAAATAAAAGAGAGCAGCCAATAAAAAACATATTAATAACAATTATTATATTGGTGTGTAAATAACTATTTACGTTATCACCTGATTTATACATTATGGTGTCGTTGATTACATCTTGTATGACATCAGGTACTATAGCACCAAATATAAAAGAGACTATGGATAGAGCAGTACTAAAAAGAATTTGTTCTTTCTTAATTAGAGATTTAAGTTCCATAATAATTAAATGATGGTGTGATTTATTTTTAAAACTACTGGAATTTAATAAAAGTATCAAATTACCTTTTTCTCCTTATATTCTGTTTTTGCCGTTCACGAGTAGCTTTCATCTCAGCAACGAGCCTTTCATGTTCAAACTGATTTTTGCCCTGTGCCATAGCCCTACCGTAATCGCTGGGAGCGTTGTTGGCTTGGGACTTCATAATTTTGTTCAGTAATTCCGGCTCGTGCTTGGCTAGCTGGTAGCCATGATTATAGCCTTTTACAAATTCAGGAGATGGTTCTTCGTCGTCTTCTGTCATGGTTAAAAGGTAGCTTTAGAATGGCGGGATAAGTAGTCGTTGATGGAATCGGTGTCGTACAGAATGATTTTCTTCTCTGGCTGCGAAAACCGGATACTGCCTTCGTCGCGGAGCTTTTGCAAAGTCGTTTTGCTTTGGATACGCAGCTTCTTCATAGCCTCACTGCCCGAAATCCATTTATCTTCCCTCACCGCTTGCTGTTGTTGAACACGGTCAAGAACCTTGTCGATTAGGGCATAAAATGCTTCATCGTGCAGACAGATAACTTCCATCAGAATTTTTTAAGCCAAAATAGAAAATCTGCCTGAAAAAGAAAATAAAGCCGTTCGACTACCCACTATGGCTTCGGTTTCTGTTCCATATTCAAGACAGCGTCAAGCGCATCATCGGTCTGTTGGGTAGTAAAGTTGGATTGATAACCCATCGTCGTGAGGATGCTACTGTGCCGGTACAGCTTTTGCAGGATTTGCACAGGTATTTTATCACTGGCAACCTGCGCAAACGAATGACGGGCCAAGTGCATCGTCAGTTTCTTATCGGTGCCAATCAACGGGGCAACCTGCGTTTTCAGAGTTTTGTCAATACTACTTGTTTTAAACGCAATCGTGCGCTGGGTGATGAACTTATCGTTGAGGTCAACACCTTTAAGTTCGGGAAAAACAAAATCATTTTTGTTCTGCTGAAACGCTTTGTAGTGATCAATGATATTAATCGCTTTATCAGGGATTTTCAGAGAACCGCTTTTGCTGTTCTTACCCATTTCATAGTGTAAGCGGTCATTTTGAAAATCGCTCCATTTCAGGCGCAACACGTCGCTGATCCGCATACCAGCGAAGTAGTAGGAGAATAGCCACAGATTTCGGGCGTGATTAGCGTTGCCCTCCAAAGCGACCGTTTCCAGTCGGTTTATTTCCTCTTGGGTCAAACCGATCTTACTAGATTCAGGGAATTTGATTTTCATCTTACCCTTCCCGAACGGATAGTGCTTCGCATCAATAACGCCTTCTTTAATGGCATGGCTAAACACCGAGCGGATCATCACGATATGATTGACTGCCGATCGTTCTGAATGGCCGTGTTTTGTGATAAGCTGCGCCTTGAACCGTTCGAGCATAGCAACAGTAATATCGGCAAAGGCGATATCCTGTTTCAGAAACTCTTTGAAATGCTTGATGCGAGGTTTGTCAGCCGTATATTGGTTATATTTACCGGCTTCTTTTAAGCGTTGCTGCCAGACTTCAGCCTGAACGAAGAACGTGTTGCTGGCTGATGGTTTGATCTTTTGCCTGACGGCTTGTGGAGAGACAACGACTTTTTGCGTTTCAAGCTCTAACGAATGATCATTGGCTTCTGAAAGCTTTTTGAGAATGAGATTATTCAGACGGGCCGAGTTTGGGTGAGACTTCTTAACGCGTCCCTGTTTATAGTCCCAGTCTTCCGGCTTAACGCTGTAGTCTAGATAGATATAGGATGATTTTCGATTCTTGGTAACCCTGATGGCAAGCGGGTAGGTCCCGTCTTTTTTCTCTTCTTTTCGGAGGATAATTTTTACAGCTGTCATGATTTTACTACAACAATACTACAACATTTGGTGGTTTTGTCTGTTTCCACCTGTTTTTGTGCGATTGCTAAGTTACTCAAAATCAGCCAAATAAAATCATATCGAACCATATTAAACCAGCTTTTTTAGAACTGAAAATCCTTGTGTCGGCGGTTCGATTCCGTTCATCACCACCTCAAAATCAGGCAGTTACGAATTTTGCTCGTAACTGCTTTTTTTGTTGGTACAACATAGGTACAACATTTTCACTTTTAGACTTATTCATAATCGTTTGAGTAATCAGGGGTAATGTCTAATACGCTCCTTTAATTCCATTCCAGCAGCGCAGTTCGCTATAAAAGCCGAATATTAACGAAAGCGAATCCTTTGTCATTTTTCATGGAATCTGTGGCGAATATAATCATTTCATTAAGATTGTTATGCACGCATACTAATTTTTAAACTTATCAGCGTATGCGTTTCTTGCCGCGATGTCGTTTATGTTCCCTAAGTTAGCCCATGCTAAAGGCTCCCAAAAGCAACTGCTGAAGTACACCCCAACAATTAACCCATAACACCGGGAACGAGCAACTACTCAAGGGGTTGGCAGCCAAGTCCATATAACTAAAAGCAACAAGAAATCTTACGCCTGAAAAAGAGCTTTAACAGGTCGAATTAGATCGCATCGACGAAGCGACGCGACATTCTAAAAGGCAGTCGGTATCTTCTCCCAGGGCATTCTCTTGACGGACATAAACAAAAGCTCGGCCTTTATTGATAGGTCGGGCTTTTTATTGTCGTCGATTTAGGCTGGCAATGCTCAGTCTGGATCTGTAACACTGACTGGATTCGTTCATTAAAATAATGCAAAACCTCGTCTGTTGTATTGATTTCTTTTTTCTGCGCTCACCCTCGCTCAAATTCTCCTCGTGCCCTGCATAGGTAGGGCTTCCTTACTTTTCAATTGAACTATAGGTTCAAGTCAAGCAATTGGGAATAAACCTAAGAGCGAGCAAATCTGGGTTTCTAATTGAGACTTCAGATTGCAAAATCATACAAATGTAGTATGGATATGAGTCTTATAAAGTTTAAGGCGACCTTGAAAAAATCATACAAATGCAGTATGGATAGGGGGCTTGCAAATCTCTAGGTTTGCCCTGTTTAAACACGTTCCACTCCTTTAAATTATCATCCTGAAAAACGTCATTTTCATGCTGGGATCGAGCGTCCTGTGCCTTATCTGGTATCTGCCTGCTTACTGAGACAAGCCCGAATTACTAATGGTTTGTCTACTCATTTTCAATACGTAGTCTTCAGGATTTGGCCTGATTACAAGCTGCCAGCGATCATCCATTGATACGCTTACTTGCTGCTGCCTTCCTATAAGCTTCTTACCGCTTTCTCTGCTTTCTTTTTTACTAAACCAATAACTCACTATGCCAATCTTTACTCTTTTCGACAGGTATCGAAATAGCTGTTGGACGACCTTTTGGTTAGCCCTGGTATTCATCACTGGTCTTGCTGTAACCACGCCGGCTCAAACCTTTGACACCGATGAAATCGAAAGTGGGCTGGGTTGCTCCTTACCATTCAGCTCATTAGCTACTCACCCGACAAATGGCAATATGTATGGATTTTGGAAAAAAGGGGACGATCTGACTTATTCCTATAAATTGATACGTTTCGATGGCAGCAATTGGATAACAGTCAGTACATTACCTGCAGTGTCCGGATTTGAAAGACCCACCGATGATCTGAATCTGGCCATAGATAGCGATGGTGGGTTTCACGTCGTCTTTGTTGGCTCCAGAGGTGATGCCACTTCTGGCCCAAAGGTTGTCTTTTACGGCTATAGTGCCAACGGTACCAGCTGGGTATTCACCGAAATTGAAAGCTACTCGACCCCGAACGGCTTTAAAGCACCATTTGACCCCGTTGTAGAAATTGATGCAGCAAACCGGCCTCACATTGTCTTTGTAGCTAAGGATGCTGCTGGTTCACGGTTTTTTGCGTTACGTTATTTTACGTACAACGGCAGCAGTTGGACAGGAGTAGATGCCTTCTCGCAAAGCGGAGGATCAGCAGGTAATAATCATATTAATGTATTTGATTTTGCTCTGGACAGTGATGGGAAAGCACATATTGCTTTTCAGCGGGAGACCGATAATTCAGGCACGGACGGTGGCCTCTGGTACATAAATAATACGTCAGGGTCGTGGCCTTCAACTCCGCAGGAGTTAGCGCACGGCACTACAGGAGCCGTCCAGGGGAACGCCATTAGTATGGATATTGATGCTGCCAACAAAGTACATATTGTTCATACAGACACTCAGAACAGATTGCTTTACCTGAACAATGTTTCCGGTTCCTTCAGCAGCAGTCAGATTAATAGCAACTTAGTGGGTAGTACGTATTTTGGAGGCTTTGTCATCAACAGCAATGGCGACCGGTTCGTCGCCTATTCGAATAATGGCTTAAAATATGCTTATTTGTTAGCCGGTGCTTCTGGCAACTGGACTACGGGTACTGCTTATACAATCCCTTCTGGTACAGAA
Organism: Spirosoma profusum; assembly: GCF_014699005.1. Taxonomy (GTDB): domain Bacteria; phylum Bacteroidota; class Bacteroidia; order Cytophagales; family Spirosomataceae; genus Spirosoma; species Spirosoma profusum. Next base: position 36,240 of record NZ_JACWZY010000038.1, on the reverse strand, counting down.
GCCAACCCAGTTTCGGCGATATTGACAGCGGATCGGCGTATCATGTACCTGTTTGGATATAAGCCCTCAGGAAGCTGTTCTCAGGGAAGTTCCCGAAGTTTGTGGTATACGACAGCTACGCTGCCCGGTCCTCCCGTCAATGCCACCGTTTCTTCCATTAGCACAACTTCTCCTGGCCCAACCAATGCATCGTCAATCAATTTTGCCGTTACGTTCGATAAGACAGTTACTGGTGTAGGGTCATCAAATTTTGTGTTAACAACATCGGGAGTGTCAGGTGCCTCGGTAGGAACTGTAACCGGTTCAGGATCTACACGTAACGTAGCCGTGAATACAGGTACGGGCAGTGGCACCATTCGATTAGACATGGCCAATACGTCAGGAGTTGCTCCTACGGTTACCAACGTACCATTTACGACAGGAACAACGGTCACCATTGACAAAACAGGCCCAGCCGTTAGTTCAGTTACGATACCGGCTAATAATACCTACCGAACGGGGCAGGATCTGACGTTTACTGTACAATTCAATGATAATGTAAACGTAACGGGCCTCCCCTATCTCACACTGACCATTGGAAGTACAAACGTACAGGCTTTCTACACCGGCGGCAGTGGAACCTCTGCGCTGACATTCAAATATACCGTTCTGGCAGGGCAGCAAGACAATGATGGTGTACAAGTTGGAAGCCCGATAAATTTAAATTCAGGATCGCTGAAGGATGGACTCGGGAATGATGCAAACCTGACGCTCAATACTATTCCTAACACGGCTGGCGTGAAAGTGGACGCCATTGTTCCTACCGTTAGTATCAGTAGCTCGGCGGGCACCAGCGGGTCAACAACGTCGACCAGCCCCATTCCTGTTACGGTGACTTTCTCGGAGAGCGTAACCGGACTTTTGGCCAATGAGGTAACCGTGACAAATGGTATGTTGGGTGGCTTTGGAGGTAGTGGTGCTACGTATACGTTCAACGTTACGCCCGCAGCTAATGGGCTGATAACAATTAACGTAGCGGCAAACGTAGCACAAGATGCCGCTGGTAATAACAACTCGGCGGCTGCTCAATTCTCCATTACGTATAGCCAGCCGGTAACACCAACACCGGAGGTAAACACACCGGCAAACGGAACGTTGATCACCACCAATACGCCTACTTATTCGGGAACAGCTTCGGCGGGCAGCACGGTTGTTGTTTATGTGGATGGCTCCACAATCGGTTCCACGACAGCCACTGGCGGCAACTGGTCGCTGCTTCAGCCTTCCGCTTTATCGAATAGCAGTCACTCGGTACGAGCTACGGCTCAACTGAGCGGCCAGGCGGTCAGTGTCAGTAGCAATACCAACTCATTCACGGTCGATATTTCAACCTTAAGCCTGGCTTTATCCGCTAATGCGGTCTGCGTCAATGGGTCCCTGAGCCTGACCGCTACAGCCAGCAATATTGGCTCCCCGGTAATTTATTCGCTCAGTAGTAGTCCAGCCGGGTTCGCCGGTTCCGGTACGTCACCCCAATTCACGCTTAGTGCTCCCTCGGTTGGCTCTCCAACTACGTATACGCTTACCGTAGCGGCCAACAGTAATGCCGGTAATGCCAGTGCTACAGCGGTCGTTACGGTGAATCCGATTCCGACGCCTTCCATTACAAATCTGGCCAGTAGTTATTGTAAAAATGCCGCCGATGTTCCTTTAAGTGGGTCGCCAACCGGTGGCGTCTTTACGGTCGACGGTACGATAGCGCTCAACTTTTCGCCCGGTAATCTGTTGGTAGGTCAGCATACGGTGGTCTATAGTTATACAAATGTCAACGGTTGCTCAGCCACCACTAGTCAGTCCGTAATAGTGAATTTAACGCCATCGCCTATATTGGTGGCCAGCGGAACGTTGACCTGCGCCCTGACGAGCGCTACGTTAACTGCTAGCGGAGGTACAACGTATCAATTCGGCGGACCGGGGGTAGTAAATCAGTCGGGCAACACGGCATTCGTCAACGTAGCAGGTATATATTCTGTGACCGCGACCAATGGAAGCAGTTGTTCGAGCACAACCACGGTGAATGTAGTTCAGGATAACAGTGCGCCGTCGGTGAGTATTATGTCCACCAGCGCTACGTTGACCTGTGCTAACCCGAGTGCTACGTTAACAGCCAATGGTGTAGGTACGTATCAGTGGAGCACAGGGGCTGCCACATCCAGTATTTCGGTGAGTATAGCTACTACGTATTCCGTAACATTGACTGGTACAAATGGCTGTACTGCCACCACATCTGCACAGGTCGATCAGAACATCAATGCACCGTCGGTGAGTATTACGCCTTCAACCGGAACGCCGGCTGGTACTACGCTGACCTGCGCGAATCCATCCGTCAATTTAGTTGCTGGTGGCGATGGTACGTATCGATGGAGTACGGGTGCCAATACAGCGAGCATCTCGGTAAATGCAGCCGATACGTATTCGGTAACGGTGACTTCAGCTAATGGCTGCACGGCTTCTGCCTCTATTCAGGTCGCTCAGGATACCAACGTACCATCGTTAACGATTACGCCCACCAGCGCTACGTTGACCTGCGCCAACCCGAGTGCTACGTTAACAGCCAATGGTGTAGGTACGTATCAGTGGAGCACAGGGGCCACTACGCCCAGCATCTCGGTGAGTATAGCTAGTACCTATTCCCTGACTCTAACTGGAAATAATGGCTGCAAGGGCATAACCTCTGCTCAGGTTAGCCAGGATAACTCAGTACCTGTCCCCAGCCTTCAGGTTAGTGCCCTCACCACCGTCAACCAGCCCATTTCCGTTACCGCCAGCGGCTGCTCGGGTACGCTCAACTGGCAGGTGCAGGGTGGAACCGGGCAGGCCAGTGGAAACATCTACACGCTCTCCACGCCGGGAACGTATACCCTGACAGCTACCTGTACCGTGGGTAACTGTACTAGTCCACCCGCTCCTGCGCAGATTCTGATGATTCAGGCACCTAACACCAATTTCGCCATCACCAGCGTCAACATGGTTAACTGCTACAAGACAAATCCAAGCCGAGGTCAGTACGTTGTGCAGTTTACCCCCCGTTATACCGGGCAAAATGGTAATCCAATCAGCTTCTCTGTTGTCAATGAGATGGCACCTACCACCCAGCCCGCTCCATACACCCTGAATCTTTATCAGGACAACCCAATTATTACGTTGGTTGCCAATCAGGCAGGTAATGGTGAAACCCGCTACGTCTATAACTGGCTGGCCTCCTGTAGTACGGGAAGCAGCCCCAACCAGCCGCCAACTACCGTGGGTATCAGCGCTCAGACTGCCACCCTGAATCAGCCGTTTCAACTTAACCTGAGCGGCTACTTCACCGATCCTGAGGGCCAGACTCTTACGTACTCCGCTCAGGGACTGCCCGCCGGGTTGAACGTAGTGAATACGCTGCTTAGTGGTACGCCTTCTCAGACCGGTATGTTCGGGGTGACCATCACCGCTATCGACCCAGGCAATCTGTCGGTGAGTGCTACGTTCACACTGACGGTGCAGGCCCAGTCTACTCAGCCAACCAACTTTGCTATTGTGGGTGTTACGTCGGTGAGCTGTGAAGTGCTCAAAGTAGCTCAACGCCGGGTGCGCTTTACCCCCCAGTACAGTGGACTGACAGGCCAACCTGTCACCTTTCGGGTGGTGAACGAACTGCCTGCCACCAATCAGCCAGGCCCTTATAGTCTGGATTTGTACACCGACAATCCAGTGCTGGAACTGCGGGCCAGTCAGGCGGGCACTGCTGGTGAAGTGAGTTATAGTTTCAACTGGCTGGCTGCCTGCGGCAGTACGCCCCCTGTCAACGCAGCCCCCACCGTTACGCAGTCAATCCCCAACCAGGTAGGCGTTGTTGGTCAGGCATTTACCTACAGTATCCCCGTCACTACGTTTACAGACCCCAATGGCGATGCATTAGTGCTGACTACCAGTAGTTTACCAGCCGGGTTAACCCTGAATGGGTCGGTGATCAGTGGTACGCCTTCAGCCAGCGGTGTTTCTACAGTATTTATCACCGCCACCGATCCGGGGGGCCTGTCGGCTAGTACCAGCTTTGTCTTCACCATCAATCAGGTAACTGTTCCGCCCACCGGGATTTTTGCTATTACGGGTGTGCAGTTACTGAACTGTCAGGCAGTGAGCGCACAGCAGCGACTGATTCGTTTTAGTCCCCAGTACAGTGGTTTAACGGGCCAACCTGTTAGCTTTTCGGTAGTCAATGAACTAGCTCCTACCACAGCGGGTGGTCCGTATGAGTTGCGGTTGTACACCGACAATCCGGTGATTTTGCTTAAAGCGGTTCAGGCAGGCACGGCGGGTGAAGCCAGCTTCAGCTACAACTGGCTGGCGGCTTGTAGCACTCCCGCCCGTCAATCGGCCGAGAAGCTCGCTGAACTCAGTGTGCAGGTGCTGGGAAATCCTGTGGCCGGCGAGTGGGTGGACGTGCTGATAGAGGGTGCATATGGGCGATTGTTGCATGCTACCACTGTGAACGGCCAGGGCGTTTCGGTCGATTCATGGCAAACGGCGTCGGCAGCTGATCAGGAGCGTATTCGATTGCGGGTTGGCGCTTCGGGCGGAATTTACCTCTTGAAGGTAGAAACCTCGTCCCAGCGTCGGACGATAAAGTTGCTTAAGCACTAAGTCAGAATAAGATTGAATAACGCTGTAGCCAGTTAGGACACCCAGAACTTAACTGGCTACAGTTTTTTATACAAAACCCTCGTCATTAACACTTTACTTTTCCAAGACAGGAGATATTTTTAAGAAACTGCCTGGAAATGGGTAGAAATGAAGATTGGCATAGGTGAAATCTGGATTACCTTACTAAATCTATTTTATTCGATGTGTTCAAAAGTTGATTTAACCTGAAATCCAGTTTCTTTTTAGCGTCTATTATCGCTGTTTTATCTAATCGTCATTTTTTATCTTCCCGGTAGAAAATCTTCCCGGAATCCGAACGGCTATTTATTAAATCGGGCACCTCGCTCATTCAGATCGAATGGAATACAATTGATTACGTTGAGGGGTTAAAAGATTATGTAGTTATTGTGATGAAAGAACACAGGCACATTGTACACCTCCGATTAAAAGACCTGGAAACGTCGCTTCCCACCTTTTTTAGCGGACTCATCACTAGTTGATGTTTATGCCGGATAGCGGCAGGACAGATCATCTTACAAAAAACAGGGTGCATAGCTAAACTGATAGGGGCGCTAACTTACCCTATCTTCTATATCAATCTCGAACTATGGCAAAAATTTGTGATATTTCTATCGGCAGAAGACGCTGAACACTAAATAATATAACCTGACTCATTAGACTTAAGGGGACGTATGAATGGCGAATAAACTGCCAGCTCGTCGGCATAATGGCCTAAAATAGCGGTAAGATCATGGCCATTAAACGCCCTGATCCATTCATCGGCAAATTGATAAACCTGTTCTTGATTTATAGCGTTTTGGCCCGATCAGTCAGCCTTGTCAGCTTTGAAAACCCAGCCCACGCCGTACTTATCAGTGAATTGACCATAGCTGCCGAAGGGCACTGAATGGAGTTCCTGATACGTTCGCTTGTCTGGAACAGCCGCTTCGGCCAGTTTATCAAAAACCGTTTTGACTTCCTGGTAAGAGTTCCCAATCAGGAACAGACTAACCGTATTGCCCGGCTTAGGATCCAGGATTGGGGAAGCCATCCAGTCGGTAGCCGAAATATCGATAGCACCGCTTTTTAGTTGCGCATTAATGATGCGGTTGTGTTTTTCGGGGGGAAACTGATCCTTCATGGGCGTATCCGCCAATTTGGTCAGGGTTAACTCGCCACCCAGGCACTGCTGATAAAAGGTCATAGCCTCGGCACAATTGCCATCAAATAAGAGAAAAGGGGTACAATGGATCATTGTCTATTTCTGGGTTGCTGATACGTTGATTATTTATAAACGACTGCGTTTTCGCTCAGATATAGCGAAGCCACGTTTGCTCTTTATGGCGCTCTTTATAGTTTCCATACCATTGGCAAAGCGGGTACATCACCAAGACGATGAAGACCCAAATCAAATAAATTGCCCATAACTCAACTCCGCTGCCCGTCTTTGGCCTGCCGAAATTTGAGCCGAATACCAGATCAGAACTTTTGAATCCCTGCAGGAAGACCATGACAAAAACAAGCGGATGAATCAAATACCAGTGTACCAGGAAATAAAATAGGGGCGTTTTTCCATAGACACTTATCCGATCCACGTAGCCATTTTTCAGGCCTTGTACCCGCGAAAGAATCAGAAACATGATCCCCAGAAAAAGAAGACAGAATTGTAGCGATGGGGGATATTTGGTCACGTTGACGAATGAGAGAAGCGTGTAGAGCAGATTCTTGTTGGTGGCCCAGTTAACCGAATCACCATATATGTTAACTACTCGTAGAGCAAGAAATAAGCCTAGCGATAGTAATCCTAGTTTCAGAAAGATCCGTCGTTGGCCATTTTCGGTCGACTCAAAAAAATAGCCGGCACCGTAGCCGATCAGCATAATGCCGAGCCAGGGAACCAGCGGGTAGCCCATCAGAAATAGTTTACCGCTACCATAGGGAAAAGCCATGGGCGAGAAAAGTGACAGCAGAACTTTTAAGACCACGTTTTCCGGAACCGGAATCAAGCTTACCAACGCATGAAGAGCGACGATCAAACCGCCGATTAATCCTACCGTCCGGGGAGGTAATTTTAACAACAGGCTGAGAATAAGGAAGCCAACCCCAATGGCTGCGATCACCTCAAAAATCAGGACATTGAAATGCGGGTCGAACCATATACCGAAATTAACCAGAGTGAACTCTAACAGCACCAGCCAGATACCCCTTGAAAGCAGGAAATGCCTGGTAGCGGCCAGATCTTTTTTCGCGTTCATGGAAAGGAAAGCCGAGGTACCGGAAAGAAATACAAACGTCGGTGCACATAAATGAGTGACCCACCGGGTAAAAAATAGCGCAGGGGTGGTGGTGGTCAGATCCGTCGGAGACTGTGATAACGAGGTTATATGTAAAAGATCCCGTACGTGGTCAAGTGGCATAATGATCATAACCAGACCGCGCATCACATCAATACTATTGTTTCGTTTCATGCTTCTTTCTATTTCTTTAATGGCTCCACTGGTTCGAATCATTGCCAACGTTCGATGTTCTCTACCCATTTCTGCTTTTTCATAGTCAGACCAATCAGTAACGCTACCCCGCTGTAAGCAAGCGCGTCAAATGCACTGGCCAGGAGATTTCCCCGGTTTCCGACTGGGTCCCACAGAGCGCCGGGGACATGGATCAGCCAAAACCACAAAAAGATCATCAGCGAGAGTAACAGGGCGATGATACGTATCCGTATTCCCAGTATAAGGGCTATGCCCGAAGTGGTTAAGGCGACTCCCGTCAGATTTACCCAAAACAGGTGGTTTGCCATCCAGCCGGGAACGGTATTGACCAGAAACTCCGCATAAATAATGTGGGAGATACCATAGCTCGTCATGGTGTAGAGGAAAAACAGATTGCCATAAGGCATGATTTTTTCTAAAACCGCCAGCTTACCGGTTAGTGGCGTCTCAAACGAATAGGCCACTACAAATGCCCCCCCAGCCAGAGCCAGCTCCTTCAAAGGAGTCGTCCATAAGCCTAAGTGATACAGTTTATTGGGTTCTGAAATGAGTTCGTAGGTCAAATGGGTTCCCAGGAACAGCGACATCCAGATAGCTCCCAGCAGTAGAGCCGCTTTTTTGCCTGTACCGGACACAAGCAGTAAAGCGCCGGTGATGATTAGATAGAGCCCGAAGGCCCAGGCGAATACATTCAGGAAAGGAAGGTGTTGTTGATAGACCGAAAAAAATACATCTCGGAAGCTCCCAAAATAAAGTTGTTGGCAACCATACACAAAAAGAGCGGCCGCGTAGAAGGCCCGGCCAATTCGTACCAGTTGTTTCATGATGATCTGAGAGCTCATTGATACGCTCAAAAGTAGAGACAAGTCGCTACGTCCAGGCGTATTGTCTGTACACAACCCAATTCATCGGTATTCACCGTTTACCGAAAAAAAAGGTCGTTGATCGAAAATCAGATAACGTAGTATCGCACCGGCCGTCAAAACGCTTACCTTAGTTCGAGATGGCCAAATTATGAACCTGAATCGAGACGTAGCATTTAATACCGTTTTTTGGTTGCTGTATTTCCTGTATCAGTGGCTAGGTCTGGCGTCTCTATATGGCAATTATCACGACTACTTTATCAACGCCTGCATGGCCCTGCCGGTCGCCTTCCTCTTTTCCAGGCTGGCCGTTCATCTCTTGATTAAGAAGCGTTTGGCAGAAACCAGCCAGACAACCTATTGGGTGTATCTGATTCTGTTTTCCCTTTTTTTGCTCGTACTCAGGCGATACGTCAATTACTATCTTATCTACCCTGCGTACTTTCCACAAGCCCGGCATATGCCCTTTCTTTCAGCTGGCAAAATGCTGGTCGAGTTCGTTAACTTATACACGATAACCGGCTTATATACTTTGTATTATTTTATCCGATCCTGGTATGAGGAACGCTTTCGAGTACACCAATTGGTGCAGCAGACAACAACGGCGGAATTAAACCTGCTGAAAGCCCAGGTTCAGCCCCATTTCGTTTTCAATACGTTAAATAATATATATGCTACCGCCTTGAAAAGCAGCCCAGAGACGGCCTCGCTGATTGCTCATCTGTCTGGTTTTCTGGCCTACAATTTATATGAATCCAATCAGGCGATGGTGTCCTTAGCGACGGAGATTGCCTATATCGAACACTACATCGAACTGCAAAAAAACAGGTATGGTCCCAAACTGGACGTAGCGATTAATGTGTATAGGCCTATCCATGATCTCCAGATCGCTCCTTTACTATTATTGCCCTTGGTGGAGAACAGCTTTAAACATGGCGTGGCCAGCTCGCCGGGATTAAGCTGGATACGTATCGATATTGCCAGACTAGACGGCAAATTTTCGGTTAAGATAGCCAACAGCAAGGACGAGCAAGGCCCTGTCTCTGTAACCGATCTGGGAGGAATTGGCTTATCGAATGTAAAAAAAAGGCTATCATTAATTTATCCAGATGCGCATGAGCTAACCATTATTGACGAGCCTCATTCGTACCTGATTAGTTTGACGATTAACCCGTTAAAAAATGACTAATTGCTTAATCGTTGATGATGAAGCACCAGCCAGGGCGCTACTCATGGAGCATCTTTCCAATCTGGCCGGTTTTACTGTCTTAGCCTCCCTAGACAATGCGGTCGATGCGTTCACGTTTTTGCAGACAAACCCGGTTGACCTCGCTTTCCTCGATATTCAGATGCCAAAAATGTCTGGTCTTGATTTGATACGTTCCTTGAAGACCGGTCCAAAGATTATTCTGACGACGGCCTACCGGGAGTACGCAGCCACTGCCTTTGAACTAGATGTTGTAGATTACTTAGTTAAACCGATCACCCAGGAACGGTTCATGAGAGCCGTTTCAAAGTACCTGCATCATCAAAAAAGCCCTGAGGTATTTCATCAGATTCCCAGTCGCTATGAGGAGACGTATATGTTTTTTAAGGTTGGGCGGGATCAAACAAAAATTTTCCTGAAGGACATAATTTTTATCGAGGGGCTGGGTGACTATATAAAGGTGCATACGAACGAAAAGTCCTACATAGCGTCCGAAAAATTAGGGTATATGGAGGTGAAACTCCCTGAAGACAAGTTCATTCGGGTGCACAAATCGTTTATTATTGCCTGGGATAAGCTACTCAGTTACAACGCTGAGCAGGTTCATCTAGCGACAGACACACTTCCGCTGGGCCGGTTATACAAAGGGGCTTTTTTACGAAAAATCCAGGAACGCAAGCTTGCCAGCATCTAAACTCAACTCCCATTAGCGTTTGTTCACCAAACAGAGACTTTTGATAAGTGTTAGGCCGACCTTCAGGTTTATGGATTGGTAAGAAACCAGGAATTGACGATCGGCCTCAGCCATATGAGGTACAATCTTAGTCGATCCAGATCGACTTCAACCTATCGACTTACTGGAAGGTCGTACGGCCCAAGGGCTACGATATTGGCTAAGGACCCTATGCTATACCTGAGGCACAATCACTCCGAAGAATGAGGGGATGACTCGGGTAGATAAACACTAATTGCCCCCCAGCCGCAACCGGCTGTTAGGACTCAGCAATAGCCGACCTCCAGACGAATAAATCACCTGCAAAGCCTGCCCCTGATAACTGGCCGGTAAACTCACCGTATGGTTTAGCCTTACCGCATCACTCACCAGCGGCAACCGGCCACACGACCACACACTCACATCACTCCAATCGCCCGTCTTCACCGTATACATACTCGCACAACCACCTGGATTCACTACGCTCAGGGGCAGAATTGTCGATACCGACCCACCACCGGCATCCGTGGCCGTCACTGTCACACTATAAAACGAACTTGCGGTAGCCGAAACCATACCCATTATAGTGATTGGAGCCGCAAAACTCAACCCTGCTGGCAATCCAATCACTGATAGGGTGAGGCTGTTGGGCGTTTCAGCATCGGTGAACGTGTTGGCTGGAATGGTATAGCTAAAGGCCTGCCCCACCGTAGCCGACTGGGGTGGAATTGAGTTTTCCACTCTGGGATTCCCGTTGGCGCAATTGGCTTGCCAGTTGTAATTGAAGCTAGCTACGTTCGGCGTGCCCTGCTGTCGGGCGGTAATCGTAATCACCGGATTGTCAGTGTAAACCGTAAGTTGATAAGGTCCGGTATAGTCAGTAGCTCTTAATTCATTAACCACCGACAGACTGATCGGCTGACCATTGGTCTCCTCATAGCTTACCATGAAATTGATACGTCGTTCGTAGTAGTCCGTATGATTACAATCCAGCATAGTGACTCCGGTAATCGCAAAACTGCGGGGCTGCACCGTCAGAACAAAACTGGTACTGACCGACAAACCACCCGAATCAATAGCCGTTACTGTTACGGTAAAAGGCGAACCCAGGGTAGTAGACGGTGTACCCGTTATGTTATTTGGGGAAACAAAGCTCAGCCCGGCGGGCAGTCCTATTACCGACAGCGTGAGACTATTCGGCGTTTCAGCATCGGTGAACGTAGTGGCCGGAATGGGGTAACTGAACGCGTTGCCCAACGTAGCCGATTGGGGCGGAATAGCATTTGCCAGGGTAGGTGCGCAGTTCTGATAAGTAACCCACGTACTGGCAATAGCCGTACAGCCATTGGCCCCCGTCAACGTAACAGAATACGTACCCGCCGACGTAACACTGATTACTGACGTAGCGGCCCCCGTGCTCCAGCGATACGTACCACTGCCCACGGCGGACAAACTTACGGAGGGCGTAGTACAGCTTAACGTAGTACCGGTCGGCGTTCCGATTGAAGGGCTGATGCTCACCGGGGGTGCTACGTTATCCTGACTTATTTGTATCGACGTAGTAGCTGTGCAGCCCGACGTAGTGACGCTGACCGAATACGTTCCACTGGCGTTAATGACTGCCGTACCCGCCGTAGAATTCTGACTTACTACTTCTGGCCCGCTGAAAACATACGTAGTGCCGCCCCCCGCCGTCAGGGTCAGTGAAGTCTGGGCACAAGTCAACGTAGCACTTGGAGTCGCCGAAAGGCTGGGCGTTGGGTTAGGGTTGACCGTTAGGGACGTAGTGACGCTGGTACGTTGTCCACTCGCTTCTATGATTAACGTAATGGTTTGACTCCCCGACCCAGCCGCCGTCAGACTCTGGCTAAAGGTTGGGCTATTCTGGGTACCGGTTAGACTTATAGCACCGACGGTTAAGGTATAGACGTAGCTACCCGTTACATTGCCCACCGTGGCGGTAACCGTTACCGGAGAACCCACGCAGACGGTAGATGACGTAGCGGCCAACCCGGAGATAGTGGGGGTAGCATTGATAACGGTCAGGCTATAGATCGTACCTGTTGCCGCACAGCCCTGAGCGTCGGTGGCGCTGACGCTGATTGGAAAAGTCCCGGTTTGGCTTGGCGTACCGGATAAAATGCCCATTGCAGATAAGCTCAGACTGGCGGGTAAGCTGCCACTGGCCAAACTAAAGCTGTAGGGAGACTGCCCTCCGATGGCCGTGAAAGACTGGCTAAAAGCTACACCTTGGGTAGCGGTTGTAACAGCCGGATTAGTGATGGAAATGCTGGTGGGAGTTGCCTGAAACTCATACGCGCCCATGTCGATACGTCCCCCGTTGTAAAAGCGCGGATTTCCGGCCAGGTCAATGATGCCACTAGTGGCAGTGGTAGCATTGGGATCACCACTATTGATAGCATTGGAGCAGGCATTAAGCCGTAGATCCGTATCTGAACGGAAAGGAGAAATATTGGTCGTTAAATTAGTTGGTCCTGAAATACTATTGCTGACAGTACCCTGTTCAAAGAGGCTATAGGTAGCCGTTATGGACTGTCCGTCCGAGTTATCTATCGGATCAGAGGTATTATTCCATAGCACACAGTTGCTCAATTGAAGAACGCCCATATTATAGACAGCGGCTCCTGGACCTCCGTAATTACCAGCAAGCGTACTATTGAAAAGACTAATAAAGCAGTCATTATAATTATGTAGACCGCTACCTGGGCCTCCAGAAAGCGAATAATTGCTACTAATCACACAGTTCGTTAAAACGAGGCTACTACTTGCTACATTATCAATCCCGGCACCGGCACCATTATTTACCGTAGCGTTGTCACGAATCACACAATTCGTTAAACTGGTCCGGCTTCCGCTATAGTTGTAAATACCAGCTCCTGAACCAGCCGAATTACTACTAATCTCGCAATTGATTAGTAAGGGTCGGCTACCGTTAAAGATGTACATACCTGCTCCATAGATTGCGTGATTTCTGGTCAATATCAGATTACGCAGCTTCGGACTACTGGCACTAAAGTACATACCTCCTCCAGCACCACTATAATTATAGGCATCGCTGATAACGAAACCATCCAACTCGGCAGTCGTGTCAAGGGCCGCGCTGGCAACAACGACGTGACTATTGTCACTCTGGTCATTCAACCGACCAATGTTCCCTGATAAAGTCGAGCTAGAAGGATGACCTAACACCCGTCGATCAAGACTCGTTTCATTACCCTCAAACCCGCCGTAAATGGCCACCCCATTCTTCATCGAAAAGCTGATGGTAGTATTGGTGTTGGCATTACCTCCTGGCTTATACGTACCGCGAGCTACCCAGACCTGTTGCACATTCGCGGCATTGATCATGGCCTGTAAATCGCCCGAAGCATTAGCCCACGAGTTGCCGCTGCCATTACCACTAGCTACCGGCTTTACGTAACGAATGTTAGGCGCGCTCACGCTCAGCGAATACGCCGAACTAGTGCCCTGGCAGCCGTTAGGGTCAATAGCACTGACCGTAATCGAAAAGCTGCCGATTTGGGTAGCTATACCACTCAGATCGCCCTGTGTGGATAGATTTAATCCTGTGGGCAGGTTGCCACTGGCCACGCTAAAACTATAAGGGGATAGCCCTTCACTGGCCGAAAATAGCTGACTGAAGGTCCTATCCTGTATGGCGGTTGTAACCGACGGATTAGTAACAGCAATGGCGATTGACGTACTACCCACCGTTGTTGTTGTGGTACTTACGCAGCCATTGACATTGGCCACCCTAACTGAATACGTATCGGGGCGATTGACCACCAAAGTACTGGACGATCCTGGTGTGCTGAGTGTTCCATTTCCATTGGCAAACGTATAACTGCTCCCACCCGATGCCATCAGCGTTACACTGGTAAGTGTGCAACTTAAAGGACCATTGCTGGTCAGCGATGCGACGGGTAAACTACTAACCGTTACAGATGTGCTGGCGGTGAGCGACTGACCACCGCTGCTTAACGTCAGCGTGAAACTCTGCTGACCCATCGCCACAGCCGTCAGACTCTGGCTGAAGTTGCCCCTGGCAGTACCCGACTGGACGGAGCCAATGCTACCCGCGAGCGTGTACGCATAGCTGCCCGTGACGTTGCCCACTGTCGCGGTGAACGTCATAGGGCTACCCACACAAACAGGAGACGGACTGGCAGCAAACCCCGTGATGGTGGGTGGGGGAATAATGACGTCGGTATCCGTCGCCACATTGTTGCTTAAGTCAAGATCACTTACCCCATTCGGGGCCGCCACCGTAGCGGTGTGGACCAGGTTACCCGTAGCGGTTGGCGCCAGCGTGCCTGTTACCACTAACGTTACCGAACCCCTGAATGGCAAACTTACGTCCTGATTTAGCATACCCGCGCCAGAAGTTGGGGTTAAATTACCACCTCCCGAACCTGTTGCGGTCCAGCTCATCCCCGTCATGCTAGCTGAAAAGGCATTTGACACCCGCGCATTGGGCGCATTCGAGGGGCCCTTATTGGCAACTACCATTGTGTACGTAACGGGACTACCCGCCTGAACTGACGTCTGACTATTGATGAGCGTAACAGCCAGGTCAGCCTGGGGTGTCAATTGGATGGCGGCAATAATCGAATTGTTGGTTGGGTTTGTATCTGAAGTGTTGGGCTGTTGAACCGTTACTGTCGCCGAGTGGCTCAAGGTGCCAGTACTCGATGGTGGAATATCTACCGCAACCCGAATACGTGCTGTATCTCCTGCGCGCAGAGTAACTACCGTTGTGTGGATAGTGTTTGTTCCCGGCACGATTGGGTCGGAAAAAATTGTCCCATTACTGTAGCTAGTCGTCGAATACCTAATCATCAACGGTTCGGGTACTATATCCGTTAAATTAACATTGACCGCGTCATCGGGGCCTGTATTCGAGATAGAAATAGTATAAAAGTATGGGGTTACTCTACCGGGAATGACCGTGGGTATCTCCTCAGAAAAACGGATGCCCACGTCAGCCCTCCGCGGAGTCTGGGCGGCCAGTGGCGTCAGGCTCACTACGTTTAGCCACAATCCTGTCAAAAAAACGAGCCTGACTACCCACAGAGGTAGGCTAATTCCAGAAAATAAAGGTTGAGTCATACGCGATTGAGCCGATAGAAGGAGGTAAAAACGGGGCATAGCAGCCAGCTACGTTCCCTATTGAGAGAGCGGGTCCAACGTACCAAAGCTAGCGGACGTAGCAGCGCGATTTCCTACCCGCGCGGGTAGTTTTTCAGCACCTGAAATTCTTTTTTTGAGGAAATGCTACGTCTTTAGAACAGGTGAATAAGACGTAGACGTACTAACGTAGCGAAAACGTGTATTTACGAATCAGTTCTTCGCGGCTGTTGATCTGAAGCTTGAGGTAGATATTCTTGATGTGGTATTTGACGGCATTTACGCTCACAAACAGTCGGTCGGCAATCTGCTGATTGGGTAAACCTTCACGAATCAGGGACGCAATTTCCAGCTCCCGTGGTGTGAGTCGCTCGGGCTGAACAGTCGTTGGACGAGGAGCGTTGAAAAAGTCGAGCACCTGCCGGGCAATGGTCGGCGACATGGCCGCTCCGCCTTCCATCAGATCATCCAGCGCGAATTTTAGTTTGGAGAGGGGCGTATTTTTGAGCAGATAACCCGACGCACCTGCACACAACGCCCGGAATACGTTGTCGTGATCGTCGAACACGGTGAACATCAGAATCTGCGTAGCCGGTGATATTTCCTTGATTTTCCAGGCCAGGTCGATGCCCGATTTACCGGGTAAACCGATGTCGCAGATGACAATATCGAGGTGTTTCTTTTTCCAGTTTTGCTCAAAATCCTCATAAGAGCCAGCTGTCAGCACCAGATCGTATCCCTGCAATTCACCCAAATAAACGGTGAGTACCGACCGGATTTCGGGATTATCTTCGATAAGAGCAAGTGAAAACATGGCGCAAGTTGGGAAGTCAGACTTAGATTTTTCTTACCCCAACGGGTAGTTTTTTGGGGTTAAACTGAAGTTGCACCAGTAGGCCCGGTTGTCGATCTTCAAATGTCAACGTACCATTCAGGCGTTGCGCCCTTAGTCGTAAATTGCTGAGTCCCTGACCCGATGATACGTTATGGCCCTTAAGGCCAAGCCCGTTATCCGCGATGGTCAGCACAACGTGTTGACTTCCAACAAATAAGCTGATTATCATCCGCGAGGCTTTGGCGTGTTTACACACATTATGGACTGTTTCCTTCAGAAAAAGATACAGGTTCTGGCGTACCTGCGGATGCAGTTTTTTATCAGTTAAATCGCCCTCGATGTTGAACTCTGGCTGAATTGAAGCCGTCTCCGCCAACGTATAAGCAAATTCTTTCATGCGCAGGATGAGGCTTTCCCAGTCGTCATTGCGCGAATCAATCGACCAGACCATGTCGCTCATGGTACTTGTCGCTTTTTTGCTGGCAGTCGCAATCCGGTCGAGGTATTTCTGGTGGTGCTGCTCTTTATTTTCGGAATACATCAGGTAATCGGCCTGGAGCGAAATTCCCGTCAGCAACCCGCCCAACTCATCATGCAAGTCGCTGGAGATCCGGGTGCGAATGGCCTGTTCAGCCCGAATTCGCTGTACTTGAAAACGGATATACAGGTATACCAGCAGGCCAGCAAGCACGAGCAGCAGGAGAATAAACCACCAGGTTTCGTAAAAAAAAGGAGCTATCCGAAACTGAAATGGGCTTTCGTTTATCTCCTGCTGATACCGAAAGCGGAGTTGATTCAAGCCAGCACCTAGCCCGGCCAGGGTTAACGTATTACCCGAAATGGGTATCCACTGGCTCTGATCATTCAATTGGTACATCAGCGGACTGGCTTCCAGCTCGGGCGGGGTACTAAACCGAAAGGCCAGTACGCGTTCTGAGGCTTGAAGGGGCACGATACTGTCGGGCTGGTAAGCGAGGTTATAAATCTGCCGGTTAATGCCTCCTGATACGTTCGTAATCAGTAGTGAAGAAAGAATCGGTTTTACCGTCGTTTTTCGCTGATACGTTAGCAAATCGGCAACCGTAAAGTAAGTCACCCCCTGAATCGTACCCAGGTAGAGCGTATCACCATCGATCCACTGGGCACCCTGATTAAATTCATTGCTGGGCAGTCCATCGTCAGTCGTAAAATTCTTGATCCGGCGCGTAGTCAAATCAACCAGACTAAGGCCTGCTTCCGTACCGCATACGAGGTAATTACGAGCCGAAAGCACATTAAAAACCGTTTTGCCGATCAAACTGTCACGGCTTTCGATGGACTTTAATTTATGGCTGGTCAGGTTATATCCCACCAGGCCATGCCTGGCCGTTGCCAGCCAGAGCGTTGAATCACGTAGCAAAAAGTCGTAAATGGAATAACTGGGAGCCAGACCGGGTAAGGTATTGATTTTTGTCATGTTCTCAGTATCCAAAAACCCAATTCCTTTCTCTCCGCAGAAGTAAATCCGGTTACCGATTTTTCGAAGCTTACGAATTTTAGATTCGTTTATTTGATACGTATCGTTGCTGAAAACCAGCCGGTTCCATTTTTTCTGGCGTATATCGAACACGTAGAAGCCCTGATACGTACCGACGATCAGTCTAATCGGGTCAAGCGATTCAATACAGGTGATATAGGCATTGCCCAACGTATTGACGGCCTCCACCGAACGGACACTATCATGACTTGTCAACTGTTTCAGCCCACCGCCTTCCGTTCCCAGCCAGATAGTACCCCGCTGATCGGCAAAACTGGTGTAAACAATTGTGTTGGTGAGTCGCCGGGCGTTTTTTTTGGCATCAACCCTGAAGAAACCTTCATACGTACCGAGATACAGCGTGCCTCTATGTTGGGCAATATGCCGGATACTAATGTTCTGAGCGTTGAACGCTTTCAGCTGTTGATTGCCCGCAAATAACTCTTTCTGAACGGGTCCAATTTGGTAAACGCCCAGGCTGTTACGCAGAAATAAACCACTTTTATCTTCCCGATGCCGGGTTGACGTAGCAATCCGATCCGTTACCACCAATTGGTCATTTACCAGTCTTAGGATCAGGGTTTGGTTGTCCAAAAAACGAACAAAATAACCGTCTTGCAGTGGATACAGATTCCAGTCTGAAGTAATTTGACCTAACGCTACGTGCTTTGCCTGGTGTTTCAGAATCTGAACCAATCTGCCGTTATGATCCTGGGCAAACAGCGACGTACCATCTGATTGCAGCCAACGGTAGTTCGTGGGTTGTTTTTCATCAGTTCCAGAAATGGAGATGCGGACGACTCGCCCAAGGCTATCCCGCTTGAAAAGCCCCTGATTAGCTACCGTGAAATAGAGCGACGACTCAAAAAAAGCAAGGCGGGAAATAGAGGAAACGCCAAAAATTTTCGCTACGTCGACGATTTGGTGGAAGCCCTTTTCGGCGTTGCCAGCAAACAGTTGCCCTACTTCGGTCGACAGGTAGATGGTTTGCCCATCGCTGGTGATATCAGCAATCTTCTTATCGCTCCATCGGCCAGTTACTGGAAGTGTAAAGGGATGGATAGTCAACGTATTGAGGTTAATACGTATCATTTTCTCCAGATCGCCGATCCAGAGCTGATTTTGATCGTCGATATGGGGTCTAAGCGTGCTATAGGCGAGGACTCCTTCGGAAAGCATAGCTTCCGCTTTGGTCACCGAATGGCCGTCGAATCGGTAAAAGGAATTATTTAGGGTGAAAATCCAGACGAATCCTTTTTTGTCGATCAGCAGTCTTCGAACGCTGTTGGCCGGTACTTCCTGAGGTAACCGAAGTCGGGTCAGATTAAACTGCTTTACCTGTCCCAATGTCCAACTGGGGAGCACCCAGATCATCAGGCTCAGAATGACTGTTTTTCCAGTTAGCCGCCAATCGAAAAACACCATTGCAGGATACAATTTTGCACAAAGTACAAAGTAGTCGTAAATTCAACAATCCTACGTATAGTCTCCTTATTATTAAATCATATCCTTTTAAACAGACTACGATTTAACGCGTAGGTTTGTGGCGTAACTCCTCAGGTTGACCAGAAGTACGTAGTATGTACATACTCGCACATGCTTAACACAGGATAGTTTAGACCGGATTAGCAGCCAGTAAGCCGTTTGGTGCTGAAATTTGATGGCAAACCTTGCTTCAAGATAGTTGTGCAACAGCCACGAGCGTTTTTCTGAGAATCTGTAACTAGTGGTTACAAGGTATGCTGCATACTGATAAAGCTGAGGCAAAGTCCTGATGAGCAAAAAATTGTGGACAGGAGCAGATTTAAAAGTAGGATAGTCAGCCAAACACCTATTTTAACCGGATGGCACCCCTGCATTAGATCGTAAACAATGGCATGTAACTGGGCAATATATGACTGATGATTAGGCACAGGATTTGCACTAAATCTCAGTATAAATCATTGGCTTAAAAAATAGCCAATGATGGTTTGAACTCAGCTTGCAAGTGCGTGTGCTTACTCTCTACTCTTCAATTTGTAAGCGAAAGACGATTGAGGTAATCGTCTGGTTTGTTGGTGCTTATCTTATATCTGGGATTAACGGCTGGGCTCAACCTGATTCCCTACTCAATTTATCCGCTGCAGAGCGCTATAAGACTGTCCGGAAACTTTACGGAAAAGCCTGGCAGAAAGATACAAACGAGGCTAGCCGACTAATTCCCCGGCTCACTACGTATTTTCAGCAGAAAGGTAGAAAGCCGGATGTTCTGCTTTGTCAGACCGCTATGCTGGATATTGACCGGTCGATACGTCGGCGGGAAGGCGAGTTTATGGATCGCGCCCAAACGTTAATACAACAGGCAAAAAACAGCAACGATACGTTGGTATTAGGACGCGTATCGCTGTTGATTGGGCTTTATCAGTTCAATATTCAGCAAAACTTCTACCAGGCATTCACGTATTACATGCGGGCGTTCGAATTGATTAAACCACTCAAGGAAGAGCAATTCCCCGATCGTGATTATACGATTTATGTGCTGGCAAGAGCGTATTATGAATTCTTTGATTATGAAAATGCCATTTTGATCGGTCAGACGCTGATCAGTAAACCTGTTGCCAACGTAACGTCAACGCATATCTACACGAGTTGCCTGCTGGGATTAGCGCATTTACGGCTGAATAACGTAGTGAAAGCCCGCTCCTACTTTGACTGGGGATTGCGACAGTTGCCCCTTGCAAACTTTAATAACGACGATTGGGTAGGTATTCTGACGGGAAGTATCGGGTTAACGCTGGCCCAGCAACAACCCGATTCTGCTACGTATTATCTGCGGATAGGAGTTGACTTGACAACCCGTGGAAAGGTTTGGGATAATGCCGCTACGTTTGGTGCCCAGTTAGCCCGTATTTATTTAAAAAGTAATCAGGCGCAACTCGCCTTTAAGACGGCTTATCAGGCTCATCGGGCCGCGCTTCAAACCAAACAGGTTAAGTTTACCCACGAGACGTACGAAGTTCTGTCCCGTTGTTACCGGCAAATGGGGCAGACAGCAATGGCGTTACGTTACACGGATTCGGCTACAACGGCTACGCATGAATGGAATAAGGAAATCGATATCAGCCTGAAGCACAAAGCCGAAATGGCAATGCAGCGCGAACGTGACCAACTACAACTTCAGGTAGTACAACAACAACAAGACCGGCAAATCTTACTACGTAATGGTCTGTTAGCCCTGATTGCCCTGAGTATGTTGATTGCCTATTTGCTCTACAGCCGCCGAATGCTAACGTATCAACAAAAGCAACAGCAGTTACTGGCGGATAAACAGCAGGCTGAAACCGAACTGACTCATGCCATGTCGCAACTGGATCAATTTCGGCAGCATATTCAACAAAAAAGCGATTTGCTGGAAAAACTGGAGCATCAGCTTTCGCAGGTGACATTAGCAGGAGACAACGCCCCCAGACATCCGATGCTGGAACAGCTTCAGCAAGCCGTCATTCTCACCGAACAGGACTGGGTTACCTTTAAGACTTTGTTTGATAAAGTACACCCCGGCTTTTTGCATCGGCTTAAAGAAAAGCATCCAACCTTAAGCCCCGCCGACAGTCGCTTCCTGTGCCTGTATAAGCTGGGGTATTCGCCCCGGCAAATGGCCACGGTGCTGGGCGTAGGCATCGATGCGGTTCGTCAGTATCGGAGTCGACTCAGTCGGAAACTCCGGGACAATAACCAGTCTAGTATTGATAACTTCCTGACGGAACTCTAAAATTCTATAATTACAAAAAGCCCCTCAAAAATCGATTTGAGGGGCTTTTTGTAATTGTCACACTTTTGTCACGCTCTTTTTTTGTCGCTTTTTGAGACTTAAAGCAGCTTAGCGGCTCCATTCCTGACCGCTATTTGTGAAGTACACTCCTCATTCTCCAAAACCGGATTCCATTCGTCGGCTTCGTCGAAGCCTGAGGTTATGGCTACTGGTTTTAAGTCTGCTGGCGCTGGCTGTCGTTTGGTATTTCCAGTATAAACTGAGTCTGCTGGAGCAGACGTTGCCCCCCTGATTCACTTGCCAGGTTTCTACATTGTCACATTCCCTTCCTTTTTTAATCAACGTCCGTTCATGAACATACCCTTTACCTTTCGTTTAATTGGATTACTGGCTATTTTACTCAGCAGCCTGAACACTGGTTGGGCACAGTGCAGCGCCACCGTTAACGCTGTCAGCAGCCAGACGGTGTGCGCCGGTTCGGTAGTTGCTGCTATTCCATTTAGTGGTTCGGCGACTAGTTACCAATGGACCAACTCGAACCCGGCTATAGGCTTAGCGGCCAATGGGACGGGCAATCTGAGTTCGTTCACGGCAATTAACAATAGTCCCACCACCCAAACGGCCCTCATCACCGTGACCCCACGGTTGGCTACTGACTTATTGTATATGAGTACCTTTACAGAACCATCAGGCAATGGTACCCTACATGTGTTTGACCCAGTATCGAATACTATCATTACATCCATTCCGGTAGGGAGGAATCCCATTGCCGTAAGTGTAAGACCCGATAAGAGTCGAGTGTATGTGGCCAATGCCAGTTCCTCTTCCGTGAGTGTGATTAACATGGTTACCAACACTGTCATCGCTACCATTACCGTAGGGCTTACCCCCTATCGGTTGAGTGTGAGCCCCAATGGGAATCGTGTATATGTGACTAATACTAACTCTGATAACGTGAGTGTGATCGATGCGGCCACCAACACCGTGATTGCGACCATTCCCGTAGGGGATGGGCCCAGAGGAGTAGTCGTGAGTCCTAATGGTGGCCGAGTGTATGTGGCCAATCACAGTTCCAATTCCGTAAGTGTGATCGATGCAGCCACAAACACCGTCATCTCGACCATTCCAACAGTAGACGGGGGCGAGCAATTAAGTATGAGCCCGGATGGTAGTCGATTATATGTGCCCAGTTTCGATGACAGCCGGGTGTATGTGATCGATGCAGTCACCAACACTGTTGCAACGTCCATTTTCGTCATAGATAGGCCCTATGGAGTGATCGTGAGCCCAGATGGAAGTCGGGTATATGCGTCCACTGGTTCTTACGGTACAGTACGGGTGATAAATGCCGCCACTAACACCCTCCTCACCACTATTGCCGCCGGGGATGAACTCTATGGGATGAGTTTGAATGCCGATGGAAGTCGGTTGTATGTGGCCGATTACAATGCCAATGAGGTAAAAGTGATCAATATAGCCACCAACGCAGTGGTGAGCACCTCGCCTGGCTTTCCTGGTCAGTTGGGTGGAAACTGGGGCAATTTTATCAAATCCGACCTCTGCTCTGGTGACCCCATCAGCTTTACCATCACCGTGCCGCCTGCTGCTACCGCTACGTTGACGGCCAGCACCAATCCCCTTACCTGCGCCAATCCAACGGCGATTCTCACCGCTACTGGGACGGACGGCGATCCGGGGGCAACGTATCAGTTTAGTGGGCCCGGCATTCTGGCGTCCAGCCCCACAAATAGTACTGCACTGGTCAATGTTGCAGGTGACTACTCGGTAATCGTTACGTCAGTCAGTGGCTGCTCCAGCACCGCTACGGTAACAATCGGTGCATACAACAGTGCCCCTGATCTGAATATCAGTCCTGAATCGGCTATCCTCACCTGCTTCAGCCCAACGATCAGTCTCAAGGCGATTAATTCTGATGGGTTTGGTACTGATACGTATCGTTGGAGTACGGGAGCCACTACGGCCTCCATCTCGGTGAGCACGGCAGGTCCGTATTCAGTCACACTCACCGGGGCTAACGGCTGTACAGCCACGGCCACGCGCCTGGTTGACCAGGAGCCCAGTCCTACCGTCAATCCGGTCAGCAGCCAGACCGTGTGTGCAGGTTCAGTCGTTAGCCCAATTTCCTTTAGTGGCACTGCAGGGCGTTATCAGTGGACCAACTCCAATCCGGGCATTGGTTTACCTGCCAGCGGAACCGGTAATCTGAGTTCATTCACTGCCATCAACAATACGCCTACCACTCAAACAGCCATTGTCACCGTAACTCCTCAGTCAGCCCTCCGGGATTTATTATATCTGGGCACTTTTACTTTTCCTTCCCGCCTAGGCAGTGTTAATGTTTATGATCCGGTAACCGACGCCATACTTACGTCCATTCCGGTTGGGAAACAGCCTAGATGTATGAGTATAAGCCCCGATGGAAGCCGAGCCTACGTCACCAATTACGAATCTCATAATATAAGTGTAATCGATGTTGCCACCAGTACTGTCATTGCCACTATTCCGGTAGGCGATTACCCCAATGGAATCAGTGTAAGTTCTGATGGAAGCCGGGTCTATGTGGCCAATAACTACTCCCATACTGTGAGCGTGATCAATACGACCACTAACTCGATCACTGCTTCCGTTCCAGTTGGAGATTACCCCAATGGAGTCAGTGTAAGTCCCGATGGAAGCCGAGTCTATGTCACCCATCCAGGTTCCGATATTGTGAGTGTGATCAATACAGCTGCTAATTCGGTTACCGCTACTATTCCAGTTGGAGGTACACCTGTTGGCGTAAGCGTGAGTCCCGATGGAAGCCGGGTCTATGTGGTCAATAACTACTCCCATACTGTGAGCGTAATCAATACAGCTGCCAACTCGGTTACCGCTACCATTCCGGTTGGGGATTACCCCTTGGGTATGAGCGTAAGCCCCGATGGAAGCCGGGCTTATGTCGCCAATAACAATTCCTATAATGTGAGCGTAATCAATACAGTCACCAACGCTGTTACCACCACGATTGCTGTAGGCGATAACCCTATTGGCGTGAGCATAAGCCCCGATGGTAGTCGGGTCTATGTGACCAATTCAACTTCCAATAATGTGAGCATCATCAATACGGCCACCAATCAGGTAGAGAACACCTCGCTTAGTTTTCCTAATAGTTTGGCTGGAAACATAGGGAATTTTTTTGTTCGTACCCGTTGCTCCGGAACTCCCATCAGTTTTACCATCACCGTACCCCCTACTTCCACCGCTACCCTGACGGCCAGCACTACGACCCTCACCTGCGCCAATCCGACGGCTACCCTAACCGCCACCGGTACAGCCAGCGGTCCGGGAACAACGTATCAGTTTAGTGGCCCCGGCATACTTGCTTCCAACCCCACTAGCGGTGCCGCCTTGGTCAATACTGCGGGCACATACTCAGTTACTGTTACGTCGGCTAATGGCTGCACGAGTACTGCTACGTTAACAATCGGCATAGACAACAGCGCTCCGGCTCTGAGTGTCGCCCCGGCATCGGCAACACTCACCTGCGCCAGTCCGACAGTCAGTCTGAGCGCGGCTGGGACTGGTACGTATCGCTGGAGTACGGGAGCCGCTACGTCTGTTATTTCGGCAAGTATAGCGAACACATATTCCGTTACGTTGACGGGCACTAATGGTTGTTCCAGTACGGCAATTACCACCGTGATCGCCGATCAAACGCCACCTTCCTTAACGCTCAGCCCCTCGACCGGAACGCCGACTGGTGTTACGTTGACATGTACTAACCCAGTCGTTAGTTTATCGGCCATCGGCACGGGTACGTATCGATGGAGTACAGGGGCCACTACGTCCTTCATTTCGGTGAGCACGGCAGGAATATATTCCGCTACGTTGACGGGGTCTAACGGCTGCTCCAGCACGGCGTCCATCAACGTAACGATCGATCAAAATCCGCCTTCGATAAGTATTAGCCCGGCGAATGCTACGTTGACCTGTGCGACAACCTCGGTGAGCCTGACAGCGGTAGGCACCGGTACGTATCGCTGGAATAACGGAGCCACTACGTCGGCCATCAATGCTACGTTGGCCGGTACGTATTCCGTTACGCTGACGGGAACAAATGGTTGTACAGCTGCGGCCAGCACCAGTGTGAGTTACCAAAATTGTGCGCCCACACTGGTTCAGGTCATTCCTCCTCAATCTGCCATTATCGGGGATGCGTTCAGTTACGTTATCCCAGCTACTACGTTCACCGATGCCGAATCTCCCAACAGCCTTTCCCTTTCGGTGATTGGATTGCCATCTGGTCTGAGTTTTGTATCACCCAACACCATCAGTGGTACACCATCGACTACCCTTGGTACGCCCTTCAGCGTGACGGTGGTGGCAACCGATCCGGGTGGATTGTCCGTCCGCACGAGCTTTTTGCTGATAGTACAGCCTCGCAGCTTTGCCATCACTGGAGTTACTATGCTGGACTGCAATCATATCAGCTACTATGAACGGCGCATTAACTTCATGGTCAGTTTTGAAGCAATCAATGGTCAGCCCATCAGCCTCTCGGTAGTGAATGAGGTTCCGACTATCACCATTCATGAGCCTTATCAGTTGAATCTGTTCACCGACAATCCAGTGATTGTGCTCAAAGCCCGTCAACAGGGCACACCGGGTGAGGCTACTTTCGCCTACAACTGGCTGGCTCATTGTGCCAATGGAAACCCCAGAGTGGAGAATCCTATACCTCCCCAATCAGTTACATTGGGACAGTCCTTCAGTTATACCCTTCCAGCCAATGCGTTTACTGATGCCGAAACACCCAATAGTCTGATACTCTCTGTTATCGGTTTACCGGCAGGCTTGAGCTTTGTGTCTCCATTTGCCATCATCGGCACGGTTTCAGCCAGTACCAGCGCTTTCTACAGTGTAACAGTAACGGCCACTGATCCAGTCGGCGGGTTCGTATCGACGATTCTGCCCTTGAGTATAGTGAACCCAAGTGGCTGCGGGAGTATGTTTACCCTGAAAGCAGGCAACTGGAATGACGTTAATGTGTGGTCATGTGGACGTATACCGTTAATTACTGACGTAGTAACGCTCAATCATGCGGTAAGTTTACCTCCTGTCTACCAGGCACAGGCTTTGCGGGTGACTTATTCGCCAACGGGCCGGCTGCTGTTTGGGACCAATAGTCGGCTGAGGCTGAGTGGGAATTAGCCTCTGAAGTAAGGGGTCAGTGGCCGTAAAAATTACGCTTACAACTGCTGTCCCCAGTTAACTCATGGGCGCTTTAAGATTCTGCCTCAAGTCTTCTCCTTACCCTGTTCCTGCTTGGATAACGAAACCAACGCCTTACTTAAAAACACCCACCTCATAGTCAGCACCAGGTGAACTGGATACTGGCCGAAGGTAACTTCTTACCTGTCGGCCAGTAAGCTGGGTAAAATCTACCAACGTTTTCCCAATCTGATACGAGTTGGCGGTTGATTCTGGCCTGATGTAAGCTGGCATAGGGCCGGGGCCAGACAATTGGTGGTGATGGTAGCCGACAGTAATAATTCGCAGCGGGTGGTTGTGCTTCGTCGGCGTATGCGTCAATTAAAAGCCAGCTCTTACGCCAGCTTGCGGTTTACTTTGAGATTAGGTGTTCCTGCTGATGCCTGGTCCTTGATAGTATTACCGACTAGCTCAATTCCATTTATTCTTTTCTACTCATGGTGATACGTTTACCGAGTTATTAAACGCCCATTTTTGGAGCAGATACATGACAGATCCTTCGTCTCAAGCAGGAGCATTTTACGAACATGAGTTGAGGACCGTTTATAGTTTCAGGGATCTATTCCAACCGGTAATTTATCGAACGACAAGTTGCTTTTGCTCGTTTTTGCCGGACGAATTATCCGATGGCAGCTTGTCCACAATTAGGGCTGTACCAACAATACCCATTATTTTACCTACCTTTACCTGAAGCCATACCATAGACCGTGAATGATCGATTCAGCCGTAGTAGCCCGTAATCATGTGACCATCCTGGGCTCTGGAACCCAGACCATGTTGTTTGCTCACGGATTTGGGTGTAGTCAGCAGATGTGGCGATTTATTACCCCCGCCTTTGAGGATACATACCGACTCGTTTTATTTGACTATGTTGGCTCGGGAGCTTCTCAACTCGGTGCCTATAACCCCGAGCGATACGCCAATCTCAATGGGTATGCCCAGGATGTACTCGATATCTGTTCTGCCTTGGAGCTAACCGATGTCATTTTTGTGGGCCATTCAGTCAGTTGCATGATTGGCCTGCTGGCTTCGCTGAAAGCACCCGAACGCTTTAGCCGACTGATCATGATTGGTCCTTCTCCCTGCTACATCAACGATGGGGTAGACTACGTGGGTGGCTTCAACCGCACCGACATTGAGGAGTTGCTGGAGACTATGGAGAAGAATTACATCGGCTGGGCCAATTTCCTGGCGCCGGTCGTGATCAATGATCCGACCCAACCAGAGATGACTCAGGAACTTAACGAAAGCTTTTGCTCCACCGATCCGCTTATCGCCCGCCAGTTTGCTCAGGTTACGTTTTTATCCGATAACCGATCCGATTTAGCCAAGTCGTCAATTCCAGTCCTGATCCTACAAGCTTCTCAGGATTTGATTGCCCCGGTTGAGGTAGGCACTTATGTCCATCAACGGCTACGGAATAGTGAACTGGCAGTTCTGGATGCAATTGGGCACTGCCCACATATGAGTGCTCCTCAGGAGACGTTACAGGCTATGACGGCCTACCTTCAAAGGGCATCTAACGCCAATACGCATGGGGCTGTCTACTGAGCAGCTCAACCAGCTACCGGGCGGCTACTTCTGCTTTTCCGATGAAGGCACCATCGTTCAGATTAATCAGAGTTTGCTTGAGCAGTTGGGCTATGAAGCCTCGGATGTGCTAGGACAGTCAATTGAAAGGTTATTGCCCATAGCCAGTCGGATTTTTTATCAGACCCACTTTTATCCGCTGCTTAAACTCCAGGGCAAGGCGGAGGAAATTTTTCTCTCGCTTCGGATGAAGACGGGAGAAGCGCTGCCTGTATTATTGAATGCAGCCACGATTCGTCAGGATGATCGACTCCTCCATCAATGCGTTTGTCTAACCGTGCGTCAACGTCAAAAGTATGAAGATCAGATCCTGGAGGCCAAACGTATGGCCGAGCAGGCCCTGCGTGAAAATATAGCACTCATCAACGCCAAACAGGATCTGGAACATCATCAGCTGTTGCTGGATCAACAACTGGCCGAACTCCAGCAAAAGAATCAGGAATTCTGGCAGTTTGGTCGGTTGATCACCCACGATTTGCAGGAGCCGCTGCGAAAAATCACCTTGCTAGCGGATGCCCTACAGCAGGAAGCGAACGGGAGCCTGGCAGTCGATTCGGGTAGGTTATTAGACCGAATTGTCGAAGCCAGTCAGCGGATGCGGGAATTAATCCGACGGATGCGAGACTACATGCTGCTGGAAGTCACCCAGCATCCGATTCATTTGGTTAATTTAGACTCACTGGCCATTAACGCCCAAGAGCTGGTCAGTCAGCAATTGGCGACGACCGATATTCAGCTAGTTACCCAGGGATTACCCTCCATTGATGGGGATCGTGGTCAGCTACTGGAATTGTTTTTTCAATTGATTGACAATTCCGTCCGTTTCCGCCATCAGCCTATTCTGGGGCCGGTCGAAATTACCATCACGGGCCAGCTAGTTGAATCCAATCGGTTCCGGGCTACCCCAGGTAAATACAGTTATCAGCCCTTTATTCAGATCACGTATACGGATAACGGACCGGGCCTGCTACCTGAGCTAGTTGATAAAGTGTTCCAGATTCATAAAAAGCCCGGTACTGGATTACTAGGGTTTGGGTTAGCGATCTGCAAAAAAATTGTTGACAATCATAGAGGAACAATTTCCATTAATCCAACCAGCCAACCAGGGACTCAGTTTATCATCTTATTCCCGGTTCAGCGTACTAGTGTGATTAACTCAGAGTAAGGTACTAAACAGCCTTTTTAAGGAGAAAACTGTCTTTATAGCCTGGCAGATTAGAGTAGTTTAACGATTCCAGTACAGCCTTTCGTCAACCAATACAATTTTTATTTTTCATTACTTAGCTACTGCATACCCAACGGCACCTAACGATTTTAGTGATTGATGATGAAACGCCTGTCCTTGATCTGCTACAACGGATTAGTCAGTTGCTCTTTCCCGAAGCACTGACCTGCTTGCTTCCTATATTGAGACGGACTTACCTGGGACCACTGGCGAAAGGAGGTGGCAAAGTGCTCGACGCTATTAAAACCCGAGGCATAACTCACCTCGGTTATGGGCAGACTCGTATCCCGTAGTAATCGCTCGGCATGAGTTAACCGGATACGCAGCAGGTAATGATGAGGTGCGTAGCCCGTACAGGCTTTGAAGAGCCGACCCAGATGGAACGGACTCACGCAGCAGTGGCTGGCTAAATCCAGCAGCGACAGATCGCGGTTGAACTCGCCATTCAGGTAGGCTTTCGCCTGCTCAATCGTAGTCAGATGAAACTGTTTATAGCCTGTGGACAGGGGCGCGGTTAGGCTGTTATTCTCTAATCGCTCTACGATATGCCGAACTAGATCCAACACCAATTGATCCCGCTCCAGTCGAGCCATGCCCCTGCCTCTCTCTCGAAGATGGTAATGGAGGTAATCGATGGTGGGGGTGGTCTTCAGACCCAATGTCAGCACGTTCGGATTGCTGAAAAAAAAGGAGTGGCGCAAGCGGTATTCTTCCTGTAGCTGCTGGTAAAAGTCAGCACTAAAATTGAGAATTGAACACGCGCCACTGGCTGGACGTAGTTGGTACTCATAATTGGCTTTTTCGACCAGAACGTGTCCCGTATGCAAGTCATAGGCCTGAGTGGCTAACTGGGCGACAAACCGGCCCTGATTGACAAACACCAGACAAAAGCAGTCGTTATAACCTTTGTGCGATACACCAGGCTCGTCCAGATCAAAATCCCAGTGTTTAAATTGATAAAAGTCTGTGTTGAACAAATACTGGGTCTGAATAGGGCTATCCGAGGAGGAGTCAAGGGTGAGGCTGGGCCGATCTGTCGGCGTGTAGCGTTGGTTCATAACATCTCAGGTCAGGCAGAAAACAGGACAAATGAAGCAGGTTAGACGGACATACAGCTTAGGAATCTTGCTTTTTTTGTACTAGTTGAAATAACCCGTTACCAAAGAAAGCAAGTTTTCTAAGCTCCAAGTCAAGTCTGTTTCCTTTTTTTGCAAACTCAGACTGGAAAAGCTCCGCTACGTACAGATTGGTAATCTGGAATAAGGCCGTAGTTGAATTTGTCCCGTCATGGATCGGCGTCATTGCCTACATTAGTCAGATGCAGCCAAAAGGGCTAATCGATGAGTTCATATTAATGGCCAAGTCGCACGGGTACTGGTTGGTAACGCTCAATTTAGCCGAACGGAGGGCGTATTGTCTATGACAACGTACGACCGCTCAGCCTGCCTTTTCTTAGCTTATATCCGGTGTACAATACAATATTTAAATAGCCCACATATGCGTAAACTCCTGGTATACATCAATAGCACGCTTAATGGGGTTGTCACAGGCGATCCCAGCCAAGACAAGACCAACTTTATGGTCTGGACGAGCCAAGCGTTTATGGAAGCCGGTTCCGAATGCGCCTTAAAAACCATGGAAACGGTCGACACCCTGCTGCTGGGCCGCAGAACCTATGAAGATCTTTCCAAACCTGACAAATGGCCCTCAGTCAAGGAATGGCCGGACGTCAGTGGGTTAAGTCTAGCGCTGGGCGAGAAGATTAATAACATCCACAAGTGGGTAGTCAGCCATGATCACCCGCTCGATGCGCTAACGTGGGGCGACTATGAAGCGCCTAAGCCATTAACGGGTCCTGATGTCGAAAAGCAGATTAGAGCGCTAAAAAATAGGGAGGGTGGCGACATCGTCATCTTTGGTAGTCCAACCCTGGTTCGATCACTGACCGATGCGGATCTCATTGATGAGTATCAGATCCAGATTCGTCCGGTGG
The DNA here is from genome assembly GCF_014699005.1 of Spirosoma profusum. Classification (GTDB taxonomy): domain Bacteria; phylum Bacteroidota; class Bacteroidia; order Cytophagales; family Spirosomataceae; genus Spirosoma; species Spirosoma profusum. Next base: position 4,975 of record NZ_JACWZY010000038.1, on the reverse strand, counting down.
TGGTAACCGTGGGTGAGCATTTATTCGACGAGCTTAGTGCCCGAAAAGATTTTGACCTGATTGAGGCAACCCCGCTAAAAGAGGGCTCCATCTTTGTGAAATATAAACCGGTAAAAACCTTGTCCAGCAACTAATTATTCCGCCAAAAAGACAATAACAGATCATACACGAAAAGTTGCATCCTAAGGAAGTTGAACAAATAGCCCATTACCTTTAGCGATAAGCCTGTCGCTGTAAAAACTGAATGGAGTTGTTAAAAGCGCATAAAGCCTTTTGGCTGGAAGCGGAAGTAGTGAACAGTGGCACTGCACTAGTCACAACTTCGCCTGGAAACTTTTCTCCTATTTCATCGTATTGTTAAAAACCCGCGACGGCGGCCCGGCATCTACATTATCGTGTCACCCGAACACGCAGGGCGCTCGATACAAAATGTGCTGGAGAGCGACCTGGAATCGGTAGTTTCCCAGATTGCAGCCCGTGGCATCCAGTATAGTAAAGAAGAACGACCCGAACGGAACACCCGCAAAGTCATGTACTATGACCCTGATGGCAACGAAATTGGGCTTATCCATGTCTCTTCGTAGAATCCGAATCAGGCCACAAAAAGACTGATAATAATCGTTTTAAACAGTATGAAGAAGCAGAAATGATCTGCCCCGTTGGAAGAAGGTCAATCATGATGCATCTTCGTCTCATTTTGGAGCGTTTTAAGCGACGTTACGCTTCTTTTATTGGCCCTGTGGCCAATAAAAGAAGGACAAGCAGGATCCCATTTTTTATTTTGTAGCTCAACCACGTAGCGACAATCAAAACGCTACGTAACAGTAGTCCTGGGAAGGTAATGTATTTATCCGTTACTACGTTAAGGATGGGGTTCTGATACGGGATGCTAGTCGCGGGTACGCTATCGCTAATTGATCGGCGACAGCGTATCCGCGACTGTTTGATCACCCACCACTCAGCGAGTCTATTGCATTCCCAATCAGGCCGGTAGGACGATTGATTAAGCTATCTCAAAACGCCCCATATAGAAGGCAGATACATGATAGTTCTATCGTTTTACTTTGGATGGTATTTTGAGAATAAAAATAACTTGGCTGAACTGACCATATAGAGATCCGTTGTCAATCCAATTTACAGGCAAACCATCTCATTTGTAGAGTACGTCTATAAGGAGTAAAAGTCTTTGGTGACTGGTTTGTCTGGAATGATTGGGTAATCCGTCATACTCTTCAGATCAATTTCAATCGTCTGTGCAATCGTCGTGATGGGCGTGTCGGTTGGTTTACCCTCAAAAGGATCCTGCAATTGAAGAGCGCTTTTCTCAATCAATATGAAGGCCGAGGAGAGAAGCGTTACCAAGGGTACATCCAGCAAATAATGAACCGGATCTAAACAAAAAGGAAGAATCGTGGCAAACAAGTAAATAAACACTTGCATATTAAATATATAGGTCCGAGGAAAAATAGTCTTCTTGATCCGTTCACATCGCCCCATTGAATCCGTTAGGCTGTTGAGGTTTGTGCTTAACTGGACCATTTGATAATCCGTTAGCTGTTGACTGTCAAAGAGCTGGCGAATGGCCAGGCCATGAGCCAGTAGGATCGCATTCGGTTTATTAGTTGCCTCGGCCAGCCGCTGTCGGTCAGGCGATGGGAGGAACTCACGCAGCCGTTCCGTTATGTCCTGCCCCCGTAGCGTGTCGCCCAGCACAAAACACCAGGCACATTGGCGCTCCACAAAGGCGTGCAGCAGCGACACTTTATGGGGTCCCTCATCCAGGAACATTTGAAGTTGGCGAATCAAACTGCGGCTATCGTTGACGATTGCGCCCCACGCAATCCGGGCTTCCCACCACCGGTCATAGGCCTGATTGGTGCGGAATGCCAGCAATAAAGCAATGCAGGTACCCAGTATGGCTGCAATGGAAATGGGGATAACCAGCGCCCAGGGGCTGAAGAGTTTTAGGAAAACAACGACGTTGGCATATAAGAAGATCAGCAGGGCCTGACGAAGTATATTTTGAACAAAGAAGGTTATTGAAATCTTATTATTGAGCAGCATAGCACTTCTTTTGGTGTTTTCAGGCAACTTACACCATATAAAGTGCTATGCTACCCTTTTCCTTATTTAACTGTTGGCCCATTTTTGATCAGGCCACGGCCAAGCCTCGTATGTAATATTCCTTTCCCTGGCTACTGGTCCGTACATCCACGAGTAAATCTTTACCCTGCCAACTAACTGGATCGACACCATTGATGGTCCAGGTGTCTTTTTCTAAGTGCAACTCAGGCCCACCCCGGATTACACTCATAATATTGATCAGTACTTTCGGTGTGACAACGACATCTGTCACCGTGAAGAGTTCATTGAAATTGATTCGCATAGTTTTATGAAGTTAAAGATGAATTGAAATAGGGGGTTATATCATGATTAATAGATAATTAGTGACAGGACTGTCTGCTTGTGGCTGGATTCGGAAGGTAACGGCAAAGCCTTTTTGTCAGTAGCTTTTATTCAGAGTGAGAACGTCGGATTACGGTGTCTACCAAGAACCCTCCTGAACAGAAAGAGGGTTGATTTATCAACGTCGTGCCTACTGAATAGAATAATCCAACTCTATTGGTTAATACCCTTCACTATACAAAACCGAATGAACTGACTGATACGATTGGGAAGTCGAGCATGATGAGCTCAGGAAGTACAGGAAAATACGGAGTCAAAACGTGACTGAGCAGCGTAGCGTGTTCGTGACCGTTTGCTGTATTACGTCGACGAATGAATCAGTAAAGCAGGCGGAGAAAAGTAATCCCATTATGCTATTAGTAGGTAAACACCCATGTGTTGGGAATGTTTAGCCTTTAAAAGTTACAGTACGCTCATTCGATGACTATGCTCCATCAGTGGCTCACTTCTCGGGCGATCAATCCATGGGCAGACTTAGGCTAACTCCGCCAATAAGCAAGTGATGTCCAGCCTCAAGGAAGGCTCGCATCAGATGCCGATAGAAATAAACGCGATCCTGACCAATGAAAAAAGCGCGTTCGTTTGGGTGGGGACAGGCGAAGAATAAGCCATTGGCAAAATGGCCACAGCCAACCCCGTTGACCTGATTTAAAGCTGGCGAGATAAACGTTAAGTGCTGTTGAGAAGGTGAGAGCGGCCCAACGACGTGGGCAGACTGCCGCATGGCATCCAGCAGATCGGTGATGTCCCGGAGTTGATCCTGGGAGCTCACCTCATCAGTAAAACAAATACGCTTGCCAGCCAAGGCTGACTGCCGAACCAAATCACTAACCCCTCTAATCAGTTCGATCCAGTAGAGCTGGCTTTGCAGCGTAAAGGGCATGGAAGGCAGGAAAATCTTGGATTCGAACAGAAGGGCCACCTGCTCCAGATGCTCCATTAATTGCGGCTTTGGCCAAATCCTGTCTGAGGAGTCAATCATATTAAATGACGACATTTGACTGCCGGTAAGCACGCACGCAGCAAGGCTGTTACGTTGTCAACAGCGCCATTCGAAAAATGATTGCAAGGCAAGGAAGTTATTTAGTCGTGGTCATGCTTCCCATTTTCCAAGACAAGCTGAATAACAACAATCAGCTTGGTTGACCTCCGGCAACTGACTAGGTTGATGGCCAGTGATTGAAAATAAATAAAGCGTTTCAGTGCCGATTGTGTTCTACCCTAAACTCGATCTCATGGCACATCAGGACAAGAAAAATAATAATGTTAAGAAAGCAGCGACAAAGCCGGCTAAAATAGCTGGTCAGACCGTGCTGCCTAAATACGCTCGCAACGAAACGGTGCTGACGACGCCGACTTTATTGCCCAAAGCTAAAAAGGGTTAGAATGAGCTTATTCGATACGTTACTTATAGCCCATTAGCAAGCTTCGCGTTTGGCTAGGCTTGTAGTCATTCTAAGAAGTCGCAAGTATGAATTCATAACAGAACTCATGAGGGGCTTTTGCATTCAACACTATACTACTCTTTAACCAATCGTTTCCGTATGGATACCAACACGCTGGTTATTATTACGGGCTATGGTTCAGTCTCACCAAAGCCGCTTCGAAAGGCTTATCTCAACAAAAGTGAGGAAACGGCCAGGCTCCGATTCATTCAGCAAAACCCGGGCGTTCGCGATGTCAGTGCAGTGCTTATTTCCTTCGACGATGAATTTACCATCCGCTCCAACGGAGAGATCGTAGTACACTAACGACCCAACTAGTTCTAATTTACCTTAATCAACGAATGTACGAACATGCCAGTTGGTATAATATTTCTTTTGTCATTTGCCCAGTAGAAGCTTCCCAGTAAATAAGCATACCTAATGTGTTTCCGCAAACTCCCGTTTATTCAAGATAGGTACCAGTTCCAATTATAACTGTGGTAGTTTTAGTTCTAATATTTCGTAGTTCACTGATAAATACGCTTTAACTGCCCGGTATTCTTCTACATATCCGTATCTAATAAACAAAAGTTACTTTATTGGCTTTGGCACTGCAAACGCTTCTACCCAATAGAACAGACTTTATGATTTCAGCACTTTTAGTATCTTCATGAATCAATAAATCCTTTGCTGTTCATCAGTTAGAAAACGTCAGTTAGACCTGTTTTTACACCAAAATAAGCTTCACCTTCTACATATTCACTTAGCGGCCTCACGTTTATTAATAACTTATGGGGTAAGAAAATCGTCAAAAGTAAGTCATTTCACGACCGTTGATCCAGCCAAAGCGTTCGCCGTCAAAATTCCCAGGGAAGTATGTGATTTCGTATGAATGAAGCTCAATCCCAGAAAAGGAGCCTTCTATCAGGAAATGTGGATCAAATGACGATTAAAGCTTCAACCATTTTTGGCTCAGAATGTAATTCGTAAAGGATACCATATGATAGTTTAACGTGAATTATGGATAAAGGCGTTTATGGACAGGCACGACAATGGAAGGCTTATCATCGTAAAAACAATAGGCG
>NZ_JACWZY010000037.1 GCF_014699005.1 Spirosoma profusum | reverse complement strand
TCGGTCCAGACCTGTGGCTTACAGCCACAGGCATTCTGCTGGTCCAGCACCCAACGCTCATTGCCGCAGCCGTCGACTTGCTTGCGTTCCCGGTCGTTGCCGTTACACTGAGTAACGGCTGGGTTAGCATCGGTCCAGACCTGTGGCTTACAGCCACAGGCATTCTGCTGGTCCAGCACCCAACGCTCATTGCCGCAGCCGTCGACTTGCTTACGTTCCCGGTCGTTGCCGTTACACTGAGTAACGGCTGGGTTAGCGTCGGTCCAGACCTGTGGCTTACAGCCACAGGCATTCTGCTGGTCCAGCACCCAACGCTCATTGCCGCAGCCGTCGACTTGCTTACGTTCCCGGTCGTTGCCGTTACACTGAGTAACGGCTGGACTGACATTCACCCAAGAGGGAATACAGCCACATTGAGGGTCCTCAGAAAAAGCATAATCATCTAAAGGATAATCTACTCCATTACATACACAGGTAGCGGAATAAATTTTCCCTAAGTGGGCATTCTGAATGTTAATGGAATTATCATAAGTATTATCATATTGACCGTTTATGGCCCATCTTGTACTTCCCCCAGTACAATTTTTAAGCTCTACAATTCCTGCCGTATTCCCACCTTCTGAATCATCACATAAAAGTGGGGTCTCACTTTCTAAGTGAGCTTCACCACAGGGGGTAAAAATATTCGTTGTGCTGTTTGATGGCTTTTTATAATGGTATTTTATCTTAATAGTACACGTCTTATCTACTTTATCCCGAATGATGATAGAGCCAGCTGTATCGGGTAAAAATACCTGAGGGCTATTTTGAAACTGGATGCTATCGCGGCTAAATTCATAGCGAGCGGAATCTGGGATCCTTAAGATGATAAACGAAGAATCGACTTTCGGCTGGCCTTTTACCGTAGTGGTTTTGGTTTTATAACTAACCCCAACCGGCATAGTCTTTAATAAACAAGCTGCTGTTTGTCTTGCTCTGGGCTGGGTGATTGGATCCTTGGTGGCTAGTTGAATGAATAACTGTTGTTTCTTCTCAAACAAATCCGAAACACCCGGATCTTTCCCGCCTCGCAAGAGAATGAACGGCTCTACAATCGCTTCGATAAAATACCCCTTTATGGTGTATTGTTCTTTTTTGTTGCCATTCGTTGACAGCGATCCACCAACATAATCGTAATAAGTGCCTCCCGTTTGTACAAAATTCTTGGGCAACAGGACTTTTAGCCGGTAGCTTCGCTGAGCCTCGAAAAAGAACATCTGGCTTGGCAGGATGGGCATCAATTCGGCAGTAATGGTGATTTCAACTTCCTCACCAATGGCAATGCTTGCTTTATTCGCCTGCATCAAAAACCGAATAGGATCGGGTCCTAGTGGTTTTTTGATAGGCAGTGGTTTAGGGAATGGTAGGGGAGCAATTGCAGACAGGCTCCGTGGGTCATCAATGTGATCCCCCAAGGCAAATCGGGTACTTTTCCATAGGCTTTGTGGTTCGTCATGAACTCGGACAGCGTTTTGGAGACGATGAGCTAATGCGCTAAGTCTACCCGATAGCGAACGGCTTCCCTTGGAAGTTTTAATCGGATTGGCCTTGATGGGTTTGGCTGGATTAGCGTCGGCTGAAAAAAAGAGGCAGATTAAACAAACAATCTGTAAAATTTGTTTCATAAAATGGCATAGCTAGGGTCAAGTAACCGAATAGACAGTGACGGGTACTTGCAAAGCGTATGCCAGCTATTACCTTTAGGGGAAAAACCCCATATTTACTAAGCGGCTAGTTCGAATGGGATGCCGATGAGCGTCTGCATTTGGCTAGCCTTTAGACATTCCGTAACATATTGATTAGTAGACATTTTATTATTTTTCACCACAATATCTTACTATTAGTTAACTAATTTAGCATTATGGTATAAATTAAAATATTAATAATTATATTTTACATACCAATAGTTAAATATATATTAAAAAAGTACTCTATTTTTAAGGTATGATTTTTGCCGCATATATTTTGCAAGAAAAAGCCCATGAATTTATCCCCGCAAAAAAGATGCTAGAAAGACGCTTAAAACGAAATCCATCTTCTTTACTAAAGAGTTAGGGCTTTTGTGAGTGTAGATTAGTAGGTTGAATTACGATACTATACACCTAATTTATGGTGACTTTTAAGGCTGGGTCTACCGGAGAGTAAAACAGCTCATTTCATGGCTGCAAGCCAGAAATAGATTTAGCGAGCCATGTGTGTCACAGATGGCACAAATTGAGCAAGCTTGACAGCTTGTCAATCTATGCCTTATCAGGAATGGTGGTACCCGCTTTTATGGGGGTAGTAGCGTCTTTGTAGGAACGAGGTAAAGCTTTAACATCCTCAGCAAATCAGATCGGCCTGTTCTGCACGGACAAGTGTGCAAATCAACAAAGGTCAATATGAGCCGTAATTAAGTAGAGGATGCGGTCTATACCGTATAACAGGAAGATTAATTAGGAGCGGTTCGAATCCAGATACCTCATTGAGCTTGTAAAGCTGCTAATCACACGGATATAGTTGAAAATTGGCTCTGACGGTAATTTACTTACCTGGAAAGCAATAGGCAAAGATAGTTCTCCCTTACACTGCGATGGGCTATCAGTATGATGGTCTAGGCTTTACTTCTGAGCGAATTTTCAGCTATTACATCATTTACAAAAAGCCACCGGTAATTTTTCAGAGCTTACTCCGATTCTCCCGTTGGGCTGTGGCTGCGCATTGACTGTTATACTGGTACATATATTGGGCGAAACCTTAATGTTGTATTGATCGATTAACGCTTGAGAGAGGGTAGTCACTAAATTACTGTCGGATCCATAAAAGGGCGTCGTCGCCCTATCTTTCAACGTAATAATGTCAAGGACTGTGTTGTTGGGATAGAGGATAGGCCGCCAATACCAGGGGACCACTTCTTCACCGGAGAGAGGTGGTAATAGTTTTATTTTAACCAATTGATGTTCATAGTCCTTATACTGCAACTCTCGCAACGATGACCATATAGCTGGTTCATTGCCAAAAACTAGGGTAGTCCCAGCATTCATTAAGGGCATACGACGGCTGTCGCGCTCGTTATCGTGTGCAAATCCCAGCGAATGCCCCATTTCATGAACAATAACAGGGATAGTGAATGCAGCAACATAACCGCCACCTATTGGCGCATAGCCAACATAATCAAACGTATTTTGATAGTGATCGAGACCTGGCTTACCTGGGTCAAGCATACAAAAAAACAGTCTTGATGCACCTACCTGCCGTTTTTTGGCCAGAATCTTCTGATACAAAGCATCCTGGGGATCTTTAAATAATGCCTTAGAATAGCTATCAGAATCTCCGTTATTATAAAATTTCAAGGTGTCTTCCGGGGAGAGGACATACGGGATGCCTTTAAAGACCAGGTTATCCAGTTCTTTGGGGTGATTCGGTATGCGTCTTTCCAGGAATTTAATAAAAACCTGATTCAGGTACGCATTATAAATGGGCTGATTAGGATTCTCAGCTATATCTCGGTATCCCGATCTTTTATCAAAAGAGGTTATCACATAGAGTACGCGGATGGTATCCCGTTGAGAAGCGGGTAAATCCTCAAAGGTTCTGGCGAAGCGCGTAGTAACATCAATCGTTTTCGTATCTGTGAGTTGACTCGCGTTGTTTTTAGCAACCAGTCTAACCTGAAATAATTTATTTTTCTTGAAAATATGAGTGGTTTTGGCGGTAACGACTGATGCAGTAGTCCCATCACCAAAATCCCAAATAAACTCGCGCACTTTTTGGCTTGAATCGGCCATGAAAACAACCTTACCGTCGCCCTCTGGGGTAACTTGGTAAGAAAACAGTGCGCTGCCTTTAGGTACTAAGTCAACGTCTGCCTCTGTTTTTTTACAACTTTGTAAGGTTAAAATTATAACGGTGAGAAAGAAAAACGTTAATCTCATAGCATAAAATTTAGCTTTACATGATACTTATTAAGTAGTTGATAGCTGCAATTTCTAAATTCAAGTCAAGCTTCGTATCTATTCAGCAAAACCAATTTTTGCTGAAGAATATGTTTGTATAAGATCACCCAATAAGATCGCTTATCTAACAAGGTCCACCACTCCAGCAACTTATATATTGATTTGGAACAAGATAGCAAACAAAGTAAAGCAATAAACCGATATTTGTGAGCGGAAACACCTTTGCTCAGTCTAATTAAACAAACCAACTGCAATGGCCTATCCGTAGATTGCTCTTGCAATAATGAAGAAATTCAATATACTAGAGCAAGGTTCCCCATTTATATACCTATCACCGGGGACTTGATAGGGGTCCCAAATAAAAATCTGATATCAAGAATATAGTTTTCTTAAGTACATAGGTGATCAAAATGGTATCCTGCTCGAGGAGCCAAAACTCTCTTTTACCCACATTATTTGTTCTTAACCGACTTGAAAAAACACCGGTTTTTCAAGGCTTTCGGCGTATGCTGTCATTTACGGACGATTACCAACATTACCCCACATTCATGCAATGTGGGGGACCTTTAGGGGAGACTTTTGCCAATTATGAGGTTTGGGTCCCCACCCTTTAGCCATAATAAAATCCCCAGCAACCGAAAGGATGGAATAGCATGCCATTGACTGATATGCAGTGTCGAACAGCCAAACCAAAGGCAAAAACCTTTAAACTTTTTGATGGGGAAGGGCTCTACTTGGAAGTGAGGTCATCCGGACGGAAGAATTGGCGTTTGAAATATCGCATCCATGGTAAAGAGAAACGGATTGCCATCGGGGGCTATCCTAAGATTTCCCTCTTGGAAGCCAGAAAAGAGCGAGAGCGAATCAAAGGTGAACTAAAAGGCGGGGTAGACCCACTTTTTGCCAAGTTAGAACGCAAGCATACAGCTGTGTTCAACAGCCAACAAACCTTCCAGGCCGTGGCGCGCGAGTGGCATTCTAAAGGGCTTACTACTTGGAATCCACGGTATGCACAAACTATTTTACATCGCTTAGAGAAATATACCTTTTCTGAGATTGGTCAATTTCCCCTAACAACACTCAAGCCTATTGTCATTTTGGCCTGTTTACAAAAGATTGAAAAAACAGCCCCGGAGATGGCTCGCCGTGTGAAACAACTCATCAGCCATATCTGCCGTTACGCAATTGTAACCGGACGAGTAGATAGAGATTTGACGATTGGTTTAGAGACAGCCTTGAAAAAATATAATAAGGGACATTTTGCGTCAATTGATCTTGAGGAATTACCCCAGTTCCTACTGGCTCTATATAATCATAAAACAAGGTTGTACCGTCAAACCTACCTGGCCATTCATTTATTGTTTCTAACATTTGTTCGCACCAGTGAATTAATCGAAGCCAAATGGTCCGAAATCGATTTCGATCAGAAATTATGGACCATTCCAGCTGAGCGTATGAAAATGCGCAGCCCGCATCTGGTTCCACTTTCTAGGCAAGTTATTGAAATCCTCCTTGAACTAAGAGCGATGAATAAATACCGAGAGCATATTTTCCCAAGCATTCCACGACCCAGAAAACCGATGAGCAAAGGGGCCATTTTGGTTGCGCTAAAACGGATGGGGTATAGCAACCGAATGACTGGACATGGCTTCCGATCGTTGGCACTTGGAATTTTAAAGGAGAAACTGGGTTATTCCCATGAGATCGCAGATCGACAGTTAGCACACGCTCCCAAAAGTAGCACCGACCGCGCGTATGATCGGGCAACGTTTTTACCGCAGCGAACTGAAATGATGCAGTGCTTTGCGGATTATTTAGATCGAGTTCATATCGAGTCGCTACAGCAAAAGGTGAAGCCAACTGACAAGATGCCCAATCACCCCTCAAATCACGCATTTTTTACGATAGAGGGATATACGATGTCAACCTCATCAAAAACAGTACTTTTTCGTTCTATTCAAACAGATTAGTTGCCTTCCGATCAAAATGCGTAACTAGCGGCTTTATTATCACTTCTTAATGGGATGCAGTTTATGTTGACCAAACCTATGATCTTACGATAGTATGATTATATTCCTATTGAAGTCCGTCTTTCTAGGAATTATTCATACTAGAAGGGAGTAAGCGATGCACGACAAAAATGAATCCCTACTGGATCGAAAAAGCGCAGCTAAATACCTCCGTATTTCACCTGGAACCTTAGCGGTATGGGACTGCACGAAACGCTATGACTTGAAACCGCTAAAAGTTGGGCGGTCGGTGCGTTATCGCCGTTCCGAACTCGATAAATTCATTGAGCGACAACTTCAACGGTAAGTAACTCTCCCTCATTCTCATCATTTTTTGGAGATCGCCCATGAACATCGATCAGGCGAAAGCGATAGCTATTGTCGAAATTTTGGCCCGACTGGGTATTCATCCTAAACGTACTGCAGCCGACAAATTGCTCTATCTGTCACCCGTACGGAAGGAAAAAACGCCCAGCTTTTGGGTGTATACCAAAACCAATCGCTGGCACGATTACGGCGACGGGCGGGGTGGTGATCCGGTTGATTTCGCATCCGCTTATTTGCAATTCACACGGGAATCCCACACGATTTCAGATGCATTACGCTGGATTGGCAATATGGGTGTCGCATCTCATGACATTGCGCCCGTCCACAGACCCCATGATCAGCTCATCAATAACGACAGCCCATTAATGCTGAAATCGAAAAAGCAAATTCAGCATGTAGGCCTCATCCATTATCTCGATAAGCGCGGTATTCCCCACAACATCGCCCGTCGTCATCTCAAAGAGCTTCGCGTTCACAACACGCGGACAAACAAATACTTCACCGCGCTTGGCTTTCCCAACGAAGAGGGCGGCTTTGAACTGCGGAATCCTTTCTTTAAAGGCTGTTTACGGCCTAAAGCCATCAGCTTTATTCGGGGCAAGATACCGAAGCCGGAAGGCATTCACCTTTTTGAAGGCTTCATGGATTACCTGTCGGCCATCACGCAGTTACGCGGCAATGGTTTGGCTGATGATGCGATCATTCTTAATTCATTGTCCTGCCTCAAACAAGCCATCGCTTATATGCAGAATTACGGCTATCGCGTTGCCTATAGCTGGATGGACAACGACGAGGCCGGAGCCAAAGCCACCACCCTCTTGACCGAATTTTGCCAGACGCAAGCCGATTTGCGTCATACGCCGATGAACAAAGTCTACACCCCGCACAAGGATGTCAATGCGTGGCACATGCATCAGCTTAAACTGACGTTGTGAGGTGTGGTCGTGTCACAATTGGCTATTCAATCGCTCTTCACCGTTAACGAAGTTGAAATCAGCTACCGCAACAAAACGCCCTATCAGGATCGCATTCAAATCACCCGCTCGCTCACTGCTTACGAAATCCTGCATCACGCCTGGGATGAAAACAAACTGGAACTCCTGGAGCAGTTTAAAATCCTGCTTCTCGACCGCAAGAATAACTGTCTGGCGATTTCCGACATTGCGACTGGCGGCATGACCGCTTGCATTGTCGATCCCAAAGTCATCTTTGTAACGGCGTTACAGGCCAATGCAGCAGGTATTATTTTGGCGCATAACCACCCCTCCGGTAATCTCCAACCAAGCGATCAGGACTTAGCTCTAACCCGCAAACTCTCTGAATGTGGCAAACTGCTGGACATTGCCATACTGGATCACCTGATCGTCACACCGCGTAATTACTATTCCTTCGCGGACGAGGGATGCATGCCGCGCTGAAGGTTTGCTAGCGAACCAGTAGGTCATGTTTGCCCCATTGGTCGGAGTTGTTTTGGGTCTGTAACCGACGCCACTCGTTCACCAACCACAATTTTCTCCTGCTTCGCATTCCTCGCCCCACCAAAATTCTGGCCGCGCGACGTTCGCTGGTTCTATCGCTAAGCCGCCGTGTTGTTCATCCCCTATAACCCTAACCCCTGGAGCATGACACATGACCAAACCGATTTCCCGCAAAGCGACTGCGATCCCTACCAGACAACCGCAAGAGGATATTTACACTCGTATTACCACCAAGATTCTATCTGATTTAGAACAAGGCAATCTGTCCTGGCGCAAGCCGTGGCATTCCGAGCACATGACCAGTCAGGTCATGCGTCCGCTTCGCTGGAACGATATTCCCTACACCGGCATCAACACACTCATTCTATGGAATGAAGCCAGCGACAAAGGCTTTACCTCGCCCTACTGGATGACCTTCAAACAGGCCACCGACATGAAAACCAATGTCCGCAAAGGCGAGAAGGGGACACAGATTGTCTATGCCGACAAATTCACCAAAGAAGAGGAAGATGCCAATGGCGAACGCAAATCTAGCCAAATCCCCTTTCTCAAAACCTATACCGTCTTCAATGCTTCCCAGATTGACGGATTGTCCAACGCTTTCTACAAAACGCCCGAACCCGTTATTGCCAATCAACAAGAACGTAATCAGGAACTCGAACAGTTCTTTGTCCAAACCAAAGCCGATATTTATACCGGCACCAAGGCGTGTTACACGCAAAGTACTGACCGGATTCAGATGCCGCCGTTTGAAAGCTTTGAAACGGCCATACGTTACTACGCGGTGTTAGCCCATGAACTGACCCACTGGACGAAACATCCGCTTCGCTTGAACCGTGATTTGGGCCGCAAGCACTATGGCGATGAAGGTTACGCCAAAGAAGAGTTGGTAGCCGAACTTGGTGCTTGCTTTCTAGCGGCTGATCTGGGGTTTGAACCGATGCCAGAAGCGCATCACGCGGCTTATATCCAGTCCTGGCTGCAAGTGTTGAAAGACGATAAACGCTTTATCTTCCAAGCCGCATCCCATGCACAAAAAGCCACCGAGTATATTCAGAAGCTGGTTTGCCCGTAATGGCGTGTTTCATCAAAGCCGGACGGGTTGGCTTCTTATGTTTCGTTTGGTGCCTTCATGCTCACGCTTTCCTGTGTGGTTTGATTGGAGATGGCAGCCTAACGCAGCCGCTGGTGATGGCGCTCATCCCGCCTTTTGCAAAGGCTCTAACGACTTCGGCCAAAAATAGACATTGCACATCGATTTTTGGCCTACGGGGAGCTGTCACCGCTTAGCTGCGTCTGATTGCTTCCATCATCAACCAAACAGAAAAGGAGATCTGATGATGACTAACCAAACCGAAACCACTTCGAAAAAACCTACCCATTCGGCTTACATTCTCAAACCGAAAGCTGACTCCGAACAATCGGACTGGATTAAAGTAGGGGCTGCCTGGGATCACGGTGATAAAGACGGAATGAATCTATCGCTCAACATCTTGGGCCAGAACGTTCCGGTGATTATCCGCCGGAACAAACCTAAGACTAATTAACCAACCAAAAGCCGAGCGGCTCAAACCGCTCGGCTTTTTTTGTCTGGCTAAGACGTGTCGGCCGGAAGAGCAGCCAAACGGTAGCTTGTACTTCGACCACCGGAATCATCTTTAATCAATACACCTTGCTCAATCAATTGCTGAATATCCCGCAAGGCCGTATCCTGAGAACATTTGGCGATCTTGGCCCATTTGGATGTGTTTAATTTGCCCTCAAATCCATCTAATTGTTTATTGAGCATTAAGCGTTGCCGGTCGCTGATCTGTTTGGTGGCAAACCATTCCCAATAATGCGCTTTCTGTAAGACGCCAGCGAGTATCTCTTGGGTGGCTCCAACGGCCCGATCCAGACAACCTAAAAACCAGTCTAGCCATTCGGTGATATTCAAATCGCCTTTTTGCGTTTTTTCCAAAATCGCGTAATAGGCGTTGCGCTCTTTGCGAATTTGCGCCGACATGCTGTAAAACCGTTGGGCGCTGCCATCGGCTCTAGCTAATTGCATATCGGCAATCGTGCGGCCAATACGCCCATTCCCATCATCGAAGGGATGGATGGTCACAAACCACAAGTGGGCGATAGCAGCTTTAATAACTGGATCAAGGTTTATCTCACTATTGAACCAGTCGAGAAAACTTTGCACTTCGGTTTCTAACGTATCAGCATCAGGTGCTTGAAAATGCACCTGTTCCCGTCCGATAGCACCCGAAACGACTTGCATCGGCCCTGCATCATTAGTGCGCCAGTCAGCAACCGTAATTTTATGCATGCCGCTACGCCCTGTGGGAAACAAAGCCGCGTGCCAGTCGAATAATCGGGTTTTGGTGAGCGGATAGTCAAACGATTGGGTTGCATCAACCAGCATATCGACGACACCTTCGACGTTGCGGTCGGCTGGCACCAAGCCAAACGTATCAATGCCTAAGCGACGGGCAATAGAAGAGCGGACTTGATCGGGATTGAGGAATTCGCCTTCAATTTCGTTGGACTTGAGCACCTCCAACGTCATCGTTTGCAGCATGGCTTCGGAGCGAAGGGAAAAGCCTAAGCCTGTCATCTGGCCTATGAGCTTGCCCTGTTTATGCCGAACACTCGCCAGTAACGTAATAAGAGCGTTTTGATCCCACTGAAAATGCGGCCAAGCGCGTCGTTGATAGATATACATCAGTTTATTCTCCGCAATATATGCATCGAATATATCAGCTATTCACCGCACTGTCAAGTTTATTCTCCGTGATATATGCGGAGAATAAGCATTTTAATTGGCGTAAAAACCCTATATTATTCGGGTTAAGCTGTGTCTTAATTATTGATTAAAACACGTTTTTGGGTGCAAAATTAGGATTTCGAGCGGTCCTTATGTATCTGGTTGTAACTATAATCCTGCTAAGCAAGGAAGATCAAGTTGCACACTGCAGAAAGCGATATTCATTATCTGATTTACCAAAGATCGAACTATAATTAAAGATGGAATGTTGAAATTTGTATCTAAAATAAGAGATGGAATTTTAATTTTTATATTTAAGATATGAATACTGAACAACTAATTGATCCATTATATTTTGATACCGAAAGAGTAAAACACGAAAAGAAAATAGAAAGTTACTTTCGAAATGAGAATAGATGGAATACTGTTTTTAGGTATCTGCTCGTAGAATTTTCACCCTATAAAGATTTTTTCGCTCAAGTTGAAGTACATGATTTTAACTGGAACGGCGATGGTGAATGGGTTTTATTACTTGAAAAGAGCTCTAGAAAACATTGTTATAGAAATCAGTTTATAGCATCAGCCAAACTTAAATTTTTTGACAATACTGAAACGCATGAGCCTATAGAAATTGCCCATGTCTTCGAATTAAGATGTGAGTACCAATGTGATTTAGATAATGAAGATTCAATCCCAACTTTAGAAATATTTAATAGTAAACGTCAGCTTTTGAAAGATTATAATGATTATATCTTTCAGTTTTATAAAGACCAAAAACTACATGATGATACCTTTGTATTAAATAACCTAAGTTGTGTGGTATGATGTGGAGTAATTAAAAAAGCATGGTTTGAATAGTTTTGAGTCGCCAAACTTAAACTACCGACCATGCTCCACTTCGACACCGACGACCTACGCGATGTGTTCGTATACGCAATGATAGACGACTATCTCAAGACTTGCAACCACTGTCGCTCCACAGGGGCTTCCGCCAGCGGCCAGCCGCCCAAGTTGACCGATGCCGAGGTATTGTTCGTCTTCGTAATCGGCTGCTTAGATCATGGGGGTAACTGCCAGCAAGCCATGCGCGCCATGAAACGTGCACACAACATCACCGCACCGGCGGCCCGGCCACAAACTGAGCCGCTCTCAATTCAACCGCCGACTCCATAAGTTGCAAGACCGATTGTGCGAACTCTTGGCCCTGCTGAGCCAATGGGCCAAAGTGGAAAATACGCAGTTTGCTATTGACTCCTGTCCCTTACCAGTTTGTAAAAACATCCGCATCAGTCGCTGCCAGTTAGTCCAAGGTGAAGCCTTTCGAGGATATAGCGCTAGTAAACGCGAGTATTTTTATGGCTACAAAGTGCATCTAATCACAGCGGCTGATGGGCGTATCGTCGAGTTTGATTTTACACCTGGCAGTTGGCATGACCAGATTGGCTTTGACTTATTGAACTTCGAGTTAGCTGCCAACAGTGTCGTCTATGCCGATAAAGCCTATAACCACTATATGCAGGAAGACTTGCTAGCTCAGGCTGCCGGAATATCATTTGAACCCATGCGGCGCATTAACTCCCGTCAAGGGGACAATGACTACTGCACCAATTGGTTACGCAAGCAGGCACGACGTCACGTTGAAACTGATATCAGTCAGTTAGTGAGTCATTGGCCCCGTCGCATTCATGCGGTGACGGCGAAAGGCTTTCTACTCAAAGTAGTGGGCTTTGTGATGGCTCACAACATTTTGTTCTATTTCTAACCACACAACTTAAGTTTAAATAATGAAAAGCTTGACGAACGATTTAGGCAAGCCCTTTTCAAAGCTAAGTTCTCAGTAGATGTTAACCCGTTTGATTTATGGCTTGAAATCCATTACTGCTTACAGCGAGTACGCTTTTGTACAGCCAACTTAGCTTTATATCATTCATTATTAGACAATCCAGTGTGGCATGGTCATTGGTTTAATGATCATTACGTATATCCAAGTTATGCAACTCTATATGATGAAAGGTATTTCACATTTTGTGAATTTGCCTACCAAGCACTATACAACTTCTGGGGTAGGGTTGGGGATGCTTTATCTAAGACACATATTACAAAACTTAAACCAAGAGATATAGATTTTGCAAGAGTAATTGATGCTATCAACGTAGATCCAAACGTTAATAGTAATTCTCATTTTGTATGGCTGAAGAATTTTAAGGATAATGATTATAATTCAATGAATGATGATAGAAAGCAAACCGTACATTATGAAACAATAACTTCTAAGCTGAAACGAGACCATTTAAAAGCATTTTCAAATCGCAGTGATGTAGAAGTTCGTCAAAATTGGATTGAAAGTAGAGTTGATTATTTTGTCAATCATTTCCAATTATGCCTTGAAGGACTCAGAGAAGTCACTTTGTTTTGGGAAACTAAGTAAGAAGTATTTAATTAAAAAATAATATTCCATGAAATTCCCACTAGGCGATTTTGTTTGATTAATTTTGGATGGAGATGATTATTTATTGTAATAAAATTTATTCATTTTTGGTCAGAATTTCAGTAATGAAACTTCTCTCTACTTGATCTGGAGAATAGTAACGCGAATTGTCGGCCGTGATCGTTTTGGGGGCATGGTTCACTAGTAAATCAAACAGCAAGCTTAACTGATAGCCTTTCAGCGTAACGATTTGTCCACTGAAATAAAGCATCATCACGTTCAAATTATCGGTGAGTACTAAATCGACCGACACCAGATAGGCATAATTGTAAAAAGCCCGTCGCCCATCCTCCCACACCAGACAAAGATTCCGCACCTGACTTTCGGTATCATATAGTTCAACATTACCAACCGCATAGCTTGTCAGGCTATTACTGGCTGTATCCGTCACCTCATTATTCGTGAAATTCGCTCTAAAGTGTTGGACGGGGTGCATGAATAACCGGCTTTCGCTGAAGTGGCTTAGGCTCATTTGGTGTCTCAACACGTTTGATGGTTGGTTTCACGTTTGGCGACGCAGGACGAGAATTTCTTATCATATGCTCGACCGCT
The DNA here is from genome assembly GCF_014699005.1 of Spirosoma profusum. Lineage (GTDB taxonomy): Bacteria > Bacteroidota > Bacteroidia > Cytophagales > Spirosomataceae > Spirosoma > Spirosoma profusum. The sequence continues at coordinate 50,888 of NZ_JACWZY010000037.1, read as the reverse complement.
TTCTGGCTTGGCTTTGTGCGTTTTACCAACTCCAACGCGGACAGACGATCCCCTAATTCGGAAGCATGAGCCAGCAAAGCCGCTTTGTCATCCGTATAGATATGCACACCGTCTCGCGCTCGTGACACCGAAACGTAGAACTGATTCAGATTGGTGGCGGCAAAGGTGCTGGTCGGTTGTGCGATAAACACCTCATCGACGGTCTTGCCTTGTGCGGCATGAGAGGTCAGGCAATAGCCATGCGCGATATGACCGAAACTGGCCGGTACGTTATAGGTGGCTTTGCTTGCCTTGTTGTGTAGGCGCAAAGCCCCGTTTGATTCAATAGCGATCACGTCCAGCATTTGCCCGTTCGTCAATCGCTTTTTATTTGCATCATACCCATTACGGGTGATACGCACCTTATCGCCTTTGGACAGCGCGATTTCGGTTTTCCGGTACACGTCGAATTGCTCATATCGCTCAAGGGGCAGGGCATCCTTCTTCCCGTAGGCATCCTGAATATCCACTCTCCCATTGGTCATGGATTGGACTGACCAGCGCGAACCGCGCTCAATGCCGGCTACAGTCTGGTTGAACTGAATCACTTGACCGACGCGGTAATTGCGGTGATCGCTTTTTTCGGCTTGGGTCATATTAGTGTTGACTAATTGCGAAACCATTGTTTCCTCTACAGCAATCCGTCCAGCTTCGCGCAGTTTATCGCGAATGGCTGTGGTAACCCGTTCGCCTTCCTGATGCGTCGGTGAAATCACCAACGCGGAGTTTCCTTTTTTCAAGGCAGATAGATAATCATCGGCTAAGACGGCAGAGGGATTAACTGGATCAATGGTTCTGATCGCTCCCATGCTGTCCAGTACAGTGAACGCTTCACTTACCTTATTTTCTGCCAGGGCTTGTACGGCCTTGCGATAGTCCAGATTCCGTTGCCGGAAGATGCGACTCACTTCGGCGGATTTGATCCCCGCAATCGTATTGAGAATTCGCAACGCATCCCCACGGATCACACTGGCATGTTGCCGCGTATCCCCGCTTAAAACCAGCCGTGCCTTTTTCTGGATGACAAGTTGGAGCAGGGCTGTCATCTCTTGGGTGTTCAACAATCCGGCTTCATCCACCCACAACACGCCATCCAGCAGCCTATTTTGCAGTTCTGTTGAGGAGAGCAGTTTGGCGACGGTATCAGCCTCGCTAAACCCTTCCTCCCGCAAGACACCACGTGCGGCTTGAGCCGTTGGTGCTACAACAGTGACCTTACGCTCTGTTTCCGCAATCAACCGAACGGCTTCTTTCATCAGGGTGGTTTTGCCCGTTCCGGCTCTTCCTCGAATAATCGACACACGGTGCAGGGTGGTCAGCACATGAGATACGGCTTCATATTGTTCGCCTTCTAATGCGATTGTGGGAGCAGCCATATAAAGCGGAGGTAGTTTACCTTTGCCTTGTTGGGCTAAAGACACCATATGTTTTTCCTCACGTAACACCTCTTTGGTGGTGCAAAGTGTCTTGGTGCCATCCTTCACCCGAATAATGCGCTTGTCGCTGGCAAAGCGTTCGGTAATCTGATCAACGGTCAGAGATGGATGACCAAGACTCTGCCGATAAGCCACTTCAAGGATGCGCCGATCGTGCATAACTGATACCCGCTCAAACCGCATAGACAAAGCGTGATCGACACACTGTTTAGAGGAGGGAGCTGCCATAGGCTTGATAGAAGCAAAGCGGATGGGTTGCTCATCTTCGCCTTTATCACGCATGCCTAATTCATGTATCTGTTTCCGCCACGCCTGCTTGAGCTGGGTCATGGTCAGACCTTTTTGCTTCTTGGCGCGGGTTCGCGCTCCCAATTGGTCTAATTCGGCTGGGGTGGTAATACCAAGATCTTTGGCAATCTGGCCGATTTCATTGGTGCGTTTGGAAAACAGATCGATGATATGCTCTGGCACACCGGCGATTTCAAACGCTTTATCGGTGCGCCGGATACGGTAACCGAGTTCGACCAACTTATCAGCCAGCCGTTTGTGAAACCGTGCCTGGTAATACGGCATGTCCTGTTTGATCGCCCGGAACTGTCCAGCCTTAAATTGATTTTCGACCGCATCCCATGTCACGTTAAAAACAAAGGAGTGGCAGTGCAGGTGAGGGTCAGGCACAGCGCCATCAACCGGCCTTGCGGTTTGGTGGATAAAATCGGCCCACAGCAGTTCACCCGTTGGCCGGTCTTCGTCTTTACCGTTTTTGCGAACGCGCGTTTGGGCGTCAGTTTCAATATCCAGCATCGTTTCCTGAACACTTGCCTGAAACGCATCTAGGATATGATTGTCGTCTGTTAGCGCGTGAAGGATAGAAACAGATTTGGGACTGTGGAAATTGATGTCGTAGCCGACCGTGCGATTATCTTTTTTACGCGGGGTAAGGGATTTGCCCGTTATAGGATTAATGTGTTCGCAAAGAGCATGAAAGGTGTTTTTTGTAACAGGCCCTTCTATTCCAAGACGAGCCGCAACCCACCCGCACAACAGACCAGGGTGTTCCTGTCCGTTTAAATAATAGTCGGATCGACGCAGAGAGGAGTTGAAATACTCTCTAGCTTGACCGGCAGAACTGCTTTGAATCATGCGTATCATGCATGATTTTATACAGGACAAACCGGCTCAGGTAGGGTAGATAGTCGAGTTGTTAAAGTGCGTAAATAAAGAACAAACTAGCATAGGGAAGTAACATACTGAGAGGCAGCCTGTTATAATACCTGTCAGACATCTTCCCTAAACATTGTTAATAAGAGCTATCCATAATCTTATATAGATACTAATAGTTTTGAATCAGACAAATACATATGAACAGAGGAAATACCTTCAGGCTTACTTTTAAGCTAAAGGTCAAAATCCGAAAATTTTACACTATGCCCTGTAACATTAGCAAATCTAATTCTAGTTGGCGTAATAATAATTATTCCCTCCTGATCACCATGTTTATAATTGATAGCATCAGGATGTTCTAAAAAATATACTTGTTCTAATTGCACAAATTTAGACTCAGACGTCTTGATTTTAGTTACATAACCCTGCACTTGCACATAATCCTCCAAATGGATGAATCCAATAGCAATAGCAACATTGTGATTATCTAATAAAGCATTCCATTTTTGGGTCCAAGTGTTTGTATGCAATATAAATTTATTGTCTTGGAATGTAAACCCCATTTGACATACTAAAGGATCTCCATTTGGTAAGTTGTAGGCAAACGAACATACTTTATAATTGCAAGCATTTATAAAAGAGTTGAGCTTACTAAATATTTCACTTCTTTTCACAATATTATTTAGTTTTAATAAGATTACCTTTTTGTAATCTTATTGTGTCCGTTGCATAATCAAGTATTCGTTCATCATGGGTGGCAAGAAAGACTGTGGTACCGTCTTGAGTATATTTTTTTATGAGTTCAATAGAGATTCTTGCATTTTTCCAATCTAAATTAGCAGTAGGCTCATCGGCAATAAGGATCTCCGGTTGTTTATATAATGCCCTAGCCAATGAAACTCGCTGCTTTTCACCAAGGCTGATTTTACTTGGGTACTTATGCATAATATGACTTATATTAAAATAACTTGCTAGGTCCCTAACTAAACTTATATCAAAATTTAAATCAGGAAACTGAATATTTTCAAAACACATTAAATGATCAAGAAGACCAATGTCTTGAAATACAAAGCCATAATAATTCCGTCTAATTTCTGCAAGTTGAGCAGTAGTTAATTGAGAAAGGTCTTTATCTCGAAAGAAAACATTGCCTTTAGAAGGTTTAATAAGGCCACTAATAGTTTTTAATAACGTACTTTTGCCACTACCGCTTTCACCTAAAATTACTACAAAGGATCCCGCTTTAAATTCAACAGAAATATCATACAAGGCAAAAAATCCAGACTTAGAATCTCCATAAAACTTGTATAAATTTTCTATTTTTATAAAAGAGTCATTCGACATAAGGCGTATCAAATTTAGTGATTGCAATTTGCACCCCTATTAGAAGCAGAAGGTTTAAAATATATGGTACTAATATTAATCTTATTTTATGTAACAAATCTATATTATTGAAAATTGAAAAGTTTAAAAAAAGAAAAACAGAGAAGCCGATAAAATAGCCTAATATGAACATAATAAGCCAACGAAATAAAATGATAAATCCTAAGTATCGCTTTTTAAAGCCAGCAACGATTAAATAAGAAAACGAACGGAGTTCTATATTAGCTTCTCTGTAATAAATTACAGCCGAGATAATCAAAACAAAAAAAATCGCAAGAAAAAAATAGACCCAAATATATGTTTTGTTAAATGATAAACTGGTGACAATTGAGTATATTTGAGCAAATAAAAAGGTGAACATAATGGATGGAAGTAGTTTAAACAAAGAGCTTCGCCACTTTCTTTTGAAAAGAAGAATAGCATGTTGTAATAATACACTATTTAAGATATGATTCATAATCGATCGCTTTAGAAAACAGTAATAGAAACTGCATTATTACTATTATTGGGAAATATGGAATAATATAAAAAAATCCCCCAAGAGAATTAGTAAATTCAGTTTCTGAACTCGTAAAAATGAATAGGAATAATATTGAAATAGTTATTGAAATTACAAAAGAAACTAAATTTTGCAAGATACAATCAATAAATATAATTTTCATATTTTCATCTAAATATCCTTGCATGACAAGTATTGAAAATTCGTTGTGTCTTTCTTGAAAATATAGCACCGAAATATATAGAGTAAACAGTACAGAAAACAAAAACATCAACCTAGAGACTAATCCAGACTCGGAGGATAGTTCAGAACCTAGTATGAAGGCGGAAATTTGATTTTCAAATGAAAAAAAAGCAAATCTATTTTTTGTACCTTTAATATCATATAATATAGCATCATAAGATGAATCTGCATTTATATAGCTGTTTAAGTTTAGAATTTTTGATTCATTATTAAAATCTACTATTTTCTTTGGTATTGTTTTGCTAAAAATTATGAGATAGTTTACAGAGGCAAAATCCCTATCAGGATTTAATTTCCGATTAATTATAGAAAAACTGCCAGATTGTAAATTTGCCAAATAGTAATTTACGATTGAAGGTTTTAGGTAAGGCGTATTACTTAGCTTCCCTTTGTCATCAAATTTTATGCCTAATGGAGAAGTAAGAATAAAATTTGCTCCTTGAAAATAGTTATTATATGTTTGTTGAGCATCACTTTCAATAATAGAGCTAAACGAAAATACTAGTTCTATAGAAAGGTAACAAATGAAAAAGCATAATAATGAAACCAAGTATTTACCTTGATTAAATTTGTAGTACTTAAAGAGGTAATAGAAATATACTTTATACATTATATATCCAAGTTAGGATTTTCATATTTTTTTATTTCTTCTTCAATATTTATTTTTTTTACTTTAGATTCGCTTAGAAAATAAATTAATGCTCCCGAAACAATGAAGAATAAAGATATAATAGTGAGCCATTTACGCCATTCGCTAGCTGGGATATCTGTAGTAAAAGGATTAGCAAAAACAAAATATATAGCAACTACATTAAAAAATATCCCAAAAGTTATTGTTAACCAAAGACCAATTGATTTTCCAGGGATCTTCCAAACTAAATCCAAATTTTGATAGAGAGATCTGTATCTACTTCTTACAATTGGCAAAGCAATATATAAATAAAATAAAGCTGCTACCCATACTACTATTAATGAACCAATATATAATTGAAAAGTGGCTGCTAAGTTTTGTTGCGTTGTAAAAAAAATTATTATAAATATAGAAATAAGACTTTGAATTAAAATAGCAGGTAAAGGTACTTTATTAGCCGTTATATAACTGACTAAAGATGGTAAGCGCTTTTCAATACCAGATACGAAAAGTAATCTAGAATAAGAATTCATATAAGCAACATCTTGTGAAGAAACGGCGAAACATATCATAATAGCTATGATAATACCTAAACTGTGGGATACTGTACTTACTGCATCTGAGATACCTGTTATTGCATTTATGCTTCCGACAGGTAATAACTTTAAGACTCCATAAATGCCTAATATGTAAGCAATTAGTAAGGCGACAGTACCCCATAAGAACATAAAGCCTGCATTTTTTTTATGATCTTTTATTTCTGCGCCCATGTTAAAAGGCACTTCCACTCCCAATAACCACAGTATAGCAGCGGAGTACATTGCACCATGTTTAAAAACATCAAAGCTATTGATTATTGGCTCCCTAAAAGGAGTAGCTTGATTATTAGAGAATAAAGCGCAAAGAAATATAATTATGGCTGTTCCGAATGAAACAAAAAACATTAAGTTTATATATTTTTGGGAGAGAGCTAATCTAAAACATGAAATGATAGTAATGATTACAACTACAATGGCTTGCAAAGTAATATTAACTCCTAAAGTAAATTTAGTATTGAAAATGAACCCTATATGCGCTACAATTGTCGAAGCTCCTAGAGGTAGTAATAAAAATATTGGCACCCATGATAACCAACCCGATATAAAGCCATGAATTGGTCCTAAAGCTTTTTGTGACCATATATAAATTCCTCCTTCTCCTGGGAACAAAGTTCCTAACTCATATGATGCTAAAGCTGTAGGTAATAGGAATGTTAGTGCCGCCAGAAGCATCATTGGTATACCAGCCCAGCCTTCGGCAGTCATTTGTGCTGCTCCGTAAGATCCAAATATCAAAGCAAAGTATAACGACATTAAATCAAAACGCTCTAGCACCCTGTTCAAAAGGCGTTGCGGTATTAATTCAGCAAGCATTTTATTACTTTTCATAAATTATTATTAGCTTTTAAAAAGTTCAATTTCAAGCATTTCTTTAAGGGTCTTTATCGCATTCTGATATGGCATACTAATTATATCGTTGTTACGAGCATTGTCAAGAATTTTGGCAATTTTCATTCCGGTAATATATAACTCTTTAAAACTTTCTCGTTTATTTATAAAGCTTCTACTTTTGTTGTAATAAACTGACCAGATACATGGAATAAACGGATATTTACGCCAAAGGTCTAAAGATGATAGAAGGCTATTATGAACTGGAAGTCCGCCATTATTAATATAATCAATTTGATATCCAGGAGTTAAATATTTGTTAAGGAAATAGAATTTTGTATCTATATTCTCTTTAGAATCATGATTATTGATAGCTGACAACAACCAACATTCTTCGAAGTAGTGGAACGAGGGAGGAACTTCATATATGTATTCATCCTTGGCCCTCTCATTAATTGGAATAGAGTCTGGCCAAATAAATATCAAACTATTTTCTTGTGAAAGAAAAAAATTACTAATTAACGCATCCCAATCATATATATTAGATTTATTCTTATTTTTTGTATTCTCAGTTAAGTTCCTTAACCTTAAATACATCAATGTAGCATCTAGAGATTCTTCACTTATTATAAATTCTTTATATTGCAACAAGCTTTTATTTTCATTTATTTTGTTATGATCTTTATAGTGAAACATGCTTGTAATGGTTTGCCACTCATACCACATAGCAATGTTATTGGGATTACCACATAACAATACATTCTTTAAGAAGTCATTTTCATTATTACAGGCAAGTTCTGCATATTTCAATATATCGTCAGGAGCTTTGAACCCATTAAATTCACGATGAAAATGCTTCCTAAATAAATTTAATAAATTATCCGAGTTTTCAAAATAATCTTTTCTATACACTAGCAATTGAGGTGTAACAAATAGTGGAACTCCCACTACCTCTTTATTGGGACCAAATATGCTATATTCTTTCCATCTTAAAATATTGTGGTTATAATATTCAGGTGTTGTACCTATTAAAGAATCAATAACTTGTATATTTTGTGTGAATTCTTGACTGTTTCTTTTAATGATACTGTTATTACTTACAAGCTCTTTTATTAAATAGTATGGATAAGAAATGTAATCAAAGTCAGATAAATTTAAATTTATGCCTTCTTCTCTATCTTCGATAATTTCGTAAATACCAGATTGTAAATCTGATATACTGTCAATTTTTAGTTGCTTTTTATTTTTAATAAATTTTACTTTTAAAGTATTTTGCTTTATTAGTTTAGCGATATCTTCATGAAGCGCTGCAATTGAAATGATTTTTGTATTACTGAAATGGCTAACTAGTAACTTATAAATTGCATTAAATGGTCCAGAATATGTATTATTGAACTCTATCTTTTCGCCTAGAAAAATGATTTTTTCTAAATTTGAAAATTGAATACTGACTTCTTGCTTTGGTAAAAAACTTTCCTCAATTTGTGTAATTAATCTACTTAATACATTAATAGAAACATTATCTTTTTCATAGAAATGTTCCTTTTGGATTGCATTTTCGATGAATTCTGTAATGAAAATTCTATTTTCCAAATTTTTATTGTTATTAACTAGTACTTCAACATATTTTACTCTTTCTATTTCATCTAACTGCGAGAAGTTCTCATGAGGGTTAAGGGTATTGTTTATGGAAAATTGAAATATTTTGTCTCTAAGGTTATATTGGTTTAAAACTATCCAAGGTTGCATTTCAGTATATACGGAATAATAGCTTTTAACTAAAGCCTCTAAACCTATTTTATTTTGCTCATTAAATCCACCAACCAATATATGAGCATCAGCTAGTGACCGATTTATAGCTGCTGGAATTGATATACCAGCTTGTTGGTCAAGAAATACTCTTATAGGTTTATTTTGAATTTGTCTTTTGGCTTTTATATATTTAACTAAGTTGAATAGAACACAGTCAATTAAGTACAAACCTAGAAATTCATTTATAAAGGACTGCCAATTAAATTTAAGAGCAAAATCATTAAAATGCTTATTTTTTGGAGAACCCGCCACTAAAATGAAAATGGTTTCTGATGTTGCATTGTTTATTTCGACTAAATGATTTTGAGGGTTATAAAAATCATTTTCAAACATATCGAAAACGAATTCTCTAAAAGATTGTATAGCTTTTTTTGAATCGACTTTTATTAATTTTAGAATTTCACTACATTTCTTTTTATATCTATCGTTTTCTATTAATCGTATAAAATAAAATACTAAACCAATTTCGTTTGTGTCTAATTCGTGTTGGATGGATTTATAATTTAATTCAACAGATTTTGAAGTTTTATATCCCTTAATATTTTTATCTTTTAAAAAATCATAGTAATGGATTCCTGGTGCAGTAAAATCAAAATCAATTAATACTGTTACAGTTGGATCTATACCAGCCCAAATAATACCTTCAGAATATAATTTAGCACAGTTGCATAAAGTCATTGTTCGTCCAACTCCGCCTTTTGGAGAGGAAAAGGACAGTATTTTAATAGAGTCTTTCATTTTAAGAAGGGTTACTTTTTATTAAGAGGGGTTCGTCAACTACAGACTCTATTATTGCACGTTCATTATTAAGGTTTAAATCGTCATGAGTTTTATCAATAATCTCTTCTTGTAATAAAAATAATTTATTTGATGTATCTAAAGCTATATATATTGCGAATATAGATAATAATATTTGTATCAACTTTTTACACCAACTATTAAAAGGAGAGTAAATTGTTTGTATTACAAATAATGATGATGAAAATAAATATATAAATAATATACTTATTAATAGCTTCGTACGTATATTATCAGTCGGCAGACCTAATTTTTCTTCTTTTTGCTTATTATATTTTATTAGATAGCCTGAGGCGGCGACAAGTAAATTCACTGCTGTCAGTGGTAGTACACCATTGAATAGTAAATCTTGTAATTTATCTGCTATTTTAGCTTCAATAAATAATATTACTAATATTGATACTGAAACAGTAAAAAGTGGGAATCCTAAGTTTATAAGATTCCAAAGAAATAAAGAATCATTATTTTTTTCTTTTAAGCTATCAAAGAATGATAATTCGTCTTTATTATACATCTTAATATAGTATTAATTTCATTAAAAAAATTCAATAATAGGGGTTAGTAACATACTTACCTATTAACTCTTGCATTTTGTAATATGGCTGTTTTGCAAATATTGTAGGAGGGTTACCATCTAGGAAAGCAAAAATATTTTCCGCTGAACCACGCCTTACTTCATCGGGTGTCACTAATGGTCTTTGATTAGCATTTGCATCTTGTATACCAAACCAGTTACGTGTTGTAATCACATGAGAGGTTTGACCAATGGCCACACTCACATAGTTAGCAGTAAAGTTGTCATTGATGGTGAAGAACTGTCGAATAGCCGTATTGGCTGTAAACGTTTCCCAATTCTCGCCATACAGCCCTTGAAGTTGGATAAGCGATTGCAGGATTGGCCAGACCGTGATCTCAAATCCGGCATACGTACTCAACGCGGTCTCAATTTCAGGCAAATATCCCAGAGCTGCAAATTCATCCAGTAAAAATGTGACACGCTTATTCGGGTTTCTCACGACTGCTCGTAACGTCGTTGTTGCCATGAGCCGCAACCACCGTGCGTGGCTTTGCAATTTATCTGCGGGAATAATAATATATAGTGCCGTATCACCATCGGATAAAGTGGCTGGGTCGTAGCCGGAGCGTAAGGCTTTTTGTAGCGATGGGCTTTTCAAAAAGTCGGTTGCTTGCAGCACCGATGAAATAATACTCCCAAACGTTTCTTCTCCAGCTTCCATCAATTTGACGATTTCGTTGCCGGAATTGCGAATGATTTCCCCGTTCACAGGGTCATTATTCAGCCGCATTCGCGCGACTAATTCATCCCAATCATCACCAGCCAATCTTGCCCACCGCCAGAGCGTTTTCAGTGTCCGATCGTCACCTTCTTGCGTGGTGACAATCTGCATGATGAGGCCCGTCACAATCGACCGCGCCGTATCGGTAAAGAAGCGGTTCTTGTCATCGCGCTCGACGGGCACCAGCATTTCGGCGATCATGTGTGCGTCATCGACAAGGTGAATGCTGCTGGTATCAGCCAGAATGTCTAACGGGTTATAGCTTTCTGCTTCGCCGATATGGTCTTCAAGCAAGCCCCACGGATTGAGAATAACAACCTGCCGCCCACTCTCGCGCTGATACCGCGCCGTAATCGCAGCATTCTCGCCTTTCGGGTCGATGACGACCCACGAGCCGGTATAACCGCCGAGGCCCAGCAAGTTTGGAATAATCAAGTTCGTGCCTTTACCGCCCCGCGTACCGGCGACAGTCAGCACATGGCCTTTATCCTTGAAGACGTACCCACCACCAATATACAGACCTGGCCCCTGCCGGTAGGGGTTGAGTTCATCAGGTCTGGCAAATCGCGCTGAGCCAAACCGATTGCCTTCAATCAGCATGTTATTGATGCCGATTTGCCAGCGCCGGAAAATGCCAAAGAAGACCAGCGTAAAAAGCATATTAAAACCAACGTAAATCATGAAGGCATAGCCGGTTATGCCCATCAGCACGGCTACCTGCGCCATGCTCATCAGCAAGATAAAGAGCGCTATCCAGATCAGGACGCTGCCGACAACCATTGCAAAACGGACAATGGGCCGCAGGGGATAAAGCCGTGGATATTCCTCTAACGGCTTCATGAAGCGGTTGTAAGCGCGGGTGTAGCCCAGCAAGGCTCCTGCTAACGTTATGGGCGTCAGTAAGAGGCCGACCCCATACAGGATAACTTTGTTGAACGTGCTGGAATTCGAATTGAAGCGGAAGAGGTGGTCAATTTCTGCGGAGGTGACGCCAAACCAGTTTGTCGCTGGCCGCTTCACATCCATATTGCCGGATTCAGTAGGCATTCAAAAGTTCAGGTTAAAACAAGAGTGGATTGGCTCACAAAAAGGAAAAAACATCAGCCAATCACAACGGGACTTTTCCCGTATCTGCAACGGGGATTTCGCCCATTCACAAACGCAGTGCCTATAAAAAAGAAAAGAGAAGTCCGCTTAAAACCCGTGGTTTCCTTATCTTGCGGGTAAGTGTTGCAAGACGTGGTTTGTAGCTACAAAAACTATCGTAATTGTCGCTCTCAAACCGTTCTTGTAAGGGTGGGGATGCTCCCTCCCTTAACCCTCCCTGTAAACGCTACAGCGTATGGCACGACCCCAAAAGGACGGTGCGGACAAACGCGATTTGACCATTCGCGTTCGTGTCACGTCTGCCGAAAAACTCCGTATCTGGCAGATGGCAGCAGATAACGGTTACACGCCTAGCGACTTCATGCGCTTGCGGACGATGGCGGCAACGCAACCGTTGCGCCGTGTGCCGACACCGGAGCGTGAATTGCTGCTCAATGTCATGGCGGAGCTTGGCAAGATCGGCAGCAACGTCAACCAGATTGCTCGTCACCTCAACAGCCGTGATGAGACAGGGCACGGTATTGATCCTGAGGACATCAACCAAGCTATGCAAGGGTTGGATGCGCTGACAGCTCAGGTTCTTAAACTTCTAAGCTAATGGTCATCAGAGGAGGCACACGGGGCAATGGCAAGCAACTAGCGCAGTACCTCACGTCTGGTGAGGCCAATGAACGTGTCCAGATCGTAGAGGTGGCTGGACGCTTAAACGCCAAGGCTGATTACCTGCATCAGACTCTACAAAGTATGTCGCTGACCTCCGAACTGACTAAAAGCCAGAAGGGGCTGTATCACGCCCAGATTAATCCGGCCTACAGCGAAGACCGGAAAATGTCACAAAAAGACTGGCTGAAAGCGGCTGACATTCTGGGTAAAGAGTTAGGGTTGCAGGAGCAACGGCGCGTGATTGTCCTCCACACCAAGAAGGGGCGGACACACGCGCATGTGGTCTGGGAACGCTACGACCATAAACGGGGCAAGGTGATTTCAGATAGTTTCAGTCGGTTGGCGCAGGATCGCGCCCGTAAGGAGATGGAGCGCGTCTTTGAACATACGCCAACGCCCCACCGCAATCAACACCGTCCTGAACTGAAAGAAGCCCTCACAAACCTTTGGAACCAGACCAAAACCGGCAGAGACTTTGTGAAGGCCGTTCACGACAATGGCTATCTGTTGGCCGAAGGCGTCCCGCGTTATCCCTTCATGGTGGTAGACGAAAATGGCCGGTCATTTGACCTCGTGCGCCAGCTGAAAGGAGTACGCATTAAAGAGGTTCGCCAGCGTTTGCGCCATGAAAAGCTGATCCCTGAAAAAGAGGCCATCGAATTGATGCGGCAAAAGCAGGAAGGGAGCAGTGAGGCCAGTCATGCCGGACAGCAATGCGATCAGGAGAAGGCGAAACGAACGGCTAGTGTCTTCTGGGATAATAAACTGGAAACGACGGTAGAGAGCACAGAGGCACAGAGCCGCAAAAGAATGGAAGACATGGCTGAAAGCTTTCTTGATTCAAGCCAAGATATGACGAAGCCAACCGAAGAAAGTAATGGCCTTGAAAAGAAAAAAATACGGGCAGGGGAATATTTCAATAACGCGGACGAGTTAACCGGCAAAGTAGAACAGAATACAACTGATGAAAATGAACCACAATCAGTTGAGAATGAAACAGAAATAAAACAAGACATTAGCGCAGAGCCACAGAGTGACGAGAGCCGACAGAGACAACAAAGGGTAGCGGAGGAATTTTCGATCAGTAGAGAGGATACAAGCCAACCGAGCCTAAGCCCTGAGAAGAAACGGCAGCGGGAAAAGTTGAAAGAGTTTATGCACTCAGAAGATGAGCTGGTTGAGCAAGTACAGCCTACAAAAGAAGGAGCAAACATCCAACGTCAGCAGACAAACGCAAAACACTTCTTTGAAAATGAGGTAATGACTAGTCAAGAAACACCCGAGGATGAAAGCGAAATTCAACGACTGATGCAGGAGCAGAGGGCGATCCGAGAGCGCAATCAGCAGAAGGTAAAAAAGCAGGCTCGCTAAAGATATTCGTGGAAAAATCGATTATGCTGCTACCGATGAACCCAAATAGTGCAGGAGTTACACGCTACGTGTTTGGAGCCGACCTAAATTTCTTGTGCAAATCTTGTGCAAACAAAAAAGCACTTACAAGTTTTATCTCGTAAGTGCTTGATTATCAGGCTCCCGAAGCTGGGCTCGAACCAGCGACCCTCTGATTAACAGTCAGATGCTCTAACCGACTGAGCTATTCGGGAGTGTGTCGGTTAATCATGGGGCAAAAGTAGTGGGTTTTGGGCCACTACGCAAATAATCTTGGTGAAATTTTCGCCCCTACCTGCCAAATCCGTGGTAATCAACGATGAAAATATCTAGAATGCATCAGGACGGTGGCTCGGAACATTCTGCAAAATCAGTTCCTTTATCCGACGTGCATCGCCTTTCGTGAAATTTTGAATAACGATTTCAGGACGCGCACGGGGAATTACCCGGATCGTGGCAAAGAACAGACCATTATCTATTTCAACACCCGAAATATCAGAGTAAAATACAAAATTGTCTGTACCGCCAATCAGTTTACGGATACGAAATGTAACTCCTTTCTCATCAAAAATGACCTCATCGTAACGAATCGGGTCTTTAAAACTGCTGCTGCGGAATTTTTCTGCCATCATGTCTGAACCGGGATTTAGTAGATTTAGGGATTTTCTGGATTTTTGTTTTGCTTCTAAGAAGGGCTTAATCAATTAACAAAATCCAGAAAATCAATAAATCGGATAAATCCCGGTTATTTTTTAGGTATATAAATCACTTTCTTCGTTTCAAAAAAAGACTCGTCGAAATAGTCTGAGAGTTCGTAAACACGGTAACGATCAGGTACTTCGGCCAGCTCTTCAGTTAGGTCACCACCTTTTAGGTATAAAACACCATTGGGGCGGTCGTTGTTGCCCGCTTTATGAATTTTGTAACGTACCCATCCTAAAAACGGCTTCAGGCGTGTAACGGCCCGACTCACCACAAAATCGTACGTTGTCTTCAACTGCTCAACCCGAATTTGCTCAGCTTTCACATTAGTCAACCCAAGCGCATCAGCGACTTCCTGTACTACTTTAATCTTCTTACCAATGCTATCGACCAAATGAAAATCGGCTAACGGAAAAAGAATCGCCAGCGGGATTCCCGGAAAACCGCCCCCCGTCCCTACATCCAGAATTTCGGTACCCGGCTTAAACGAAACGATCTTGGCGATACCTAGCGAATGCAGAATATGCCTCTCGTATAGGGCGTCAATATCCTGCCGCGAAACAACGTTAATTTTCGCATTCCAGTCCCGATAGAGGCCATCGAGGGCGGCAAAACGCTCTTTCTGAATTGACGTTAAATCTGGGAAATAATTTAAAATAAGGTCAATATTCATAAATTCGGAGAATTACCCGACATGAAATGAAAGTTAGCATTATCTGCCTATCGTTTATCGCCAGTATATCCGCTTTTTCGGGCGAATAACAAGTGTTTTCAGTGATGCCAGTCCATAATACATTGCCAGTATTACGTCCATAAATGGCATGAATGTCCAGTGAACAGTATGAGCCAGCCGATAGCTGATACGTCCGACAACACCCCAGAAGGTAAGAAGTCGGAAGACAAACACGCCCGTGCCAAGTTGCAAAAGTAGCCATTCATTTGGGGAGAATGCAACAGCTTCTAACTCGTGATATAGGACGACCCCGCCAACCGCCAGTGCAAATATCCATGACAACAGATGCGATCCTACCAAAAAAGCCAGTCGAATCTTATTTCCGGGTTTATAATACCTCCCTACATGCAGGTGTCGATGTTTCTGCTGTCGCCACTCGGACCAGGTTGTTTTGGGCGCAGACCAAACGAACGTATCGGGATGTAGGCAAATCGCGGTGTTACGTCCAGTTGCGACTTCGTTGATGAATAGGTCATCATCGCCACCCGTTACGTTTATGTGTGAATAAAAACCTTTGTTTTCGAAAAAAAGGTTAGTTCGGTAGGACAGATTCCGCCCGACCCCCATGTAAGGTCGGCTTGCCAACGCCAATGAAAAATACTGCACCGCCGTAAATAGCGTTTCGGAGCGAATAAGCAGATTTAAAAAACCCGGCTGATAATAATAAGGGGAAAAACCTAACGTAATGGCTTTTTCAGCCCGCGCCAATGGAGCAATCATCCCAGCCAGCCAGCAGTTCGTTTCTGGGCGACAGTCGGCGTCGGTTAGTAGCACAACCGGGTTCGCTGTTTTTTTGAGGGCAATGGTCAGCGCATATTTTTTGGGCGTAATGTGCTCGTGTTCTTTTTCTATACGCATGTGTCGAACGTATCGGAACTGCGTAACGACACTATCAAGGTACTGCTGTGTGCCATCCGAAGAGCGATCATCCATCACCAATACGTCAAAATTCGGGTACTCTTGGGCATCCAGCAGGGGTAATAACTCTTTTAGATTTTCCAGTTCGTTGCGGGCACATACCACAATGGTTACTCCTAACGTAGCACCAGCGGCTAACGTACCGTTTTCATTACCTGAGACAATAATTTCCGGCTGTCGATAGAAAGCCGTTCGGGAATATATAAATAGAATATAAATAAGCTGAATACTGACCACAAGTAGCCAGGCGATCAGTAACGTAGTAATCACAAAGCGTAAAGTTTACCCGCTAATGCGCTGATTTTGACTGAAGCGGCAAAGATAGGGTGCATGGAGCAGAGGGCAAAGGGCAAATTGGCCTCATTCATACATGATTCAGTCTCTACGCACCTATCCTCTGCCCCCTACCCCTTATCTTTGCAATATGACATTTTCGATTACTGCCCACGATACGCAGTCGAAAGCCCGAACGGGAATTCTGACTACCGATCATGGGACAATTCAAACGCCAATCTTCATGCCCGTCGGCACGGCAGGAACGGTGAAAGCTGTTCACCAGCGCGAGCTCGAAACCGACATTAATGCCGAAATTATTCTGGGAAATACGTATCACCTGTATCTGCGGCCGGGTCTCGATGTGCTACGTCAGGCGGGTGGTCTACATGCATTTAACGGATGGAAACGGCCTATTCTGACTGATTCAGGTGGTTATCAGGTCTATTCCTTATCAGATACGCGCAAGATTAAAGAGGAAGGTGTTACGTTCAAGTCGCATATCGATGGCTCAAAACACATCTTTACACCTGAAGGTGTGATGGATATTCAGCGGATTATCGGTGCCGATATTATAATGGCGTTCGACGAATGCACGCCTTACCCCTGCGAATACGGATACGCCCGCCAATCGATGGAAATGACTCACCGCTGGCTCGACCGATGTATCAATCGTTTTGATGCAACTGAGGGGCATTATGGCTATCGGCAAACGTTGTTTCCGATTGTACAGGGCAGTACGTATCCCGATTTACGCCGACAATCGGCCGAATACATCGCCAGTAAAGAGCGAGAAGGTAATGCCATTGGTGGACTGGCTGTAGGCGAACCCGCCGAAGATATGTATACGACCATCGAACTGGTTAATGGCCTATTACCCGCCGATAAACCTCGTTACCTGATGGGAGTTGGCACACCTGCCAACATTCTGGAAGCCATCGCATTAGGGGTAGATATGTTCGACTGCGTGATGCCGACACGTAATGCCCGACACGGCATTCTGTTTACAACGGAAGGCATTATTAACATCAAAAACGAAAAGTGGAGCCGCGATTTCAGTCCTATCGACGCGAATCTGGGCGGCTATGCCAGTACGTTTTACTCAAAATCTTATCTCCGCCATCTGTTTAAGGCGGAAGAATTGCTGAGCGGTCAGGTAGCAAGCCTTCACAACTTAACGTTTTATCTGTGGCTTGTCCGGCAGGCTCGTATGCACATCGAAATAGGTGATTTTGTGTCGTGGAAGGCCGAAATGGTTGTCCGTTTGATGCAGCGGCTTTGAGGCAAGAACGTACCGAATAAAAAAAAAGTACAAAGTGTTTCTTTTTGTCATGCTGACCGGGCCGCCGGAGCGGGCACGAAGCATTTTAAAGCACCCAGACAATCAAGCGAGGAAACCTTAAGATGCTTCGTGCCCGCTCCGGCGGCCCGGTCAGCATGACAAAAAAAGCTACTAATTAAATTTTCAGGAGACTTTTTGCGCTCTTTACCGTCTTAGGTTGAGTTGTATAATTCTCCAGACTGGCTTGACGGCTAGCTGCAGAACGTAACTTGCTTAAAGAGAGACAGTAGTGATTGCTCGATTAACGTACCTGATTTTATTTTTCGTTCGGTTCATTGGTGGTCCTGCCTTCGCTCAGGCAGTGCAACAATTGACCGACGAACAGGTACAGCAGTTTGTGCAACAGGCCAAATCGTCGGGCTTGACCGAGGCCCAAATCGAATCGCTTGCACTATCGCGTGGCTTTACGACTGCCGACTTCAGTCGGATGCGTCAGCGAATCAGTCAGTTAGGATTAACTCAAAAGCAATCAGCTCAGCCATCTGAAAGTAACGTAACACGAACTCAGCCAATCACACCTACACCGCCTGAAAGTGCTACGTTGCCAGCCAAACCAGCAGTTTTTGGTGCTACGTTATTCACCAGTCCGAACCTATCGTTCGAACCCAACCTACGTATTGCTACACCCCGCCACTACGTTATTGGCCCTGATGATGAGCTTATTATCGACGTATTTGGTAACGCTCAGCAAACGTATCGACCGAAGGTGAGCCCGGAAGGCAGCATCCGGATTGAAAACTTGAGCCCTGTTTACGTCAATGGATTAACCATTGAGCAGGCTGAGCAACGTATCGTCAATCGGCTCCGAACGCTTTTTCGGGGATTGAATACGGCAGGAAGCGGGATATACGCTCAATTAACGCTGGGTAGTGTGCGGAGTATACACGTTACGTTGTTGGGCCAGGTGGTTCGTCCGGGAACATACACGCTTTCGTCGCTGGCTACGGTTTTCAATGCGCTCTATGCTGCCGGCGGCCCCGACACCAACCGGGGTTCGTTTCGCAACATTCGTGTATACCGTAGTAATCGACTTATCCGAACGATAGATTGCTACGATTTTCTGCTCCGGGCCGACCAGAAAGACAACATCCGTCTGCTCGACCAGGACGTAATTTTCATTGACCACTACAACGCCCGAATCGAAATGATCGGTCAGGTGAAACAACCCGGCATTTATGAGATACGCCCAAATGAAACGCTACGTAACGTACTGAATTTCGCTGGTGGATTTGCCGAACAGGCCTATTCGGCTTCCATCACACTTTACCGAAACACGTCCTCAGAACAACAAATTGTTACTATTTCTGAAAGCGAAAACGCTACGTTTATTCCCAAATCAGGCGACCGTTACGTTATTGGTTCCATTCTCGACCGAGTTGAAAATAGAGTAATCATACGGGGAGCCGTGTTTCGACCGGGAGAGTTTTCGTTGGAGAAAAATCAGACACTGAAAACACTCGTTAAAAGTGCCGAGGGCCTTCGGGAAGACGCTTTTCTGAATCGGGCCATCATTCACCGCTTACGCCCAAACCTGGACCCCGAACTAATTTCGGTTGATATCGGCAAAGTGCTACGTAGCGAAATTGCAGACGTAATACTTCAGCGCGAAGACGTAGTGCAAATCATTACGTTCAGTGAGTTACGCCAGCAACGTAGCGTTTCTATCCGGGGCGCTGTTAACCATCCCGGTACGTTCAATTTTGCTGACAGCATGACGGTCGCTGACCTTATTGTGATGGCGGGCGGCTTTTCGGAAGGTGCAATTTCGTCAAGAATGGAAATTGCCCGACGCGTGCGGTATGATACTTCAGGCTTGGCAAACGGACAGAACATTCAGCTTTTCGCCTTTACCATTGACCGGAATCTACGCTTAAATCCGGCCGATGCCCAACTAACGCTACGTCCCTTTGATCAGGTTTTTGTACGAACGTCGCCACATTACGAGCCTCAGAAAAGCGTTGTTGTACTGGGTGAAGTGAACTATCCAGGGTCATATGCTATCCGAACTCCCACCGACCGGATTACTGATTTACTCAATCGGGCAGGTGGCTTAAAATCAGACGCTTATCTTCCCGCAGCCCGCTTCCAACGACGACAGGAAGGCATTTCTATCAATCTGGGAAAACTGATGACCAACCCTGACGTATCAGGAAATCTATTGCTTGAAAATGGTGATACGTTAACCATCCCCCGCCGACCCGATATTGTTCGTATTCGGGGCGAAGTACTCAATCCAGCTACTGTTGATTTTGAGGCCGGAAAATCATTGCGAGCGTACATAAACGAAGCGGGCGGATTCACGAAAAAAGCGATCCGTCGGAAAACTTACACCATTTTGGCTAATGGCAAAATTCAGCCAAGCCAATCTTTTTTGGTATTCTGGCGTTTTCCGAAACCCGAACGAGGTATGGAAATCGTTATTCCTGCGCAGCCACCCGCCGAACAAAATCGGCTTGCCCCCACCGAGCGAGCCGCACTGCTGACTGTAGTTGGGTCAGGATTAGTAGTCATTCTCACCGCCGTACGCATCTTTACAAATTAACCCAATGGTCATGCCGCCCCCAAATCCAATACCACCGAAACTCTGGCTTGATTTGTCGGTGGAAAATATCTTCCAAACGGCCTGGCAGGGGCGCGTCCGACTGGTGAAAATTACAGCCTTTTTTGGCGTATTGGGGGTAATAGTGGCGTTGTTAACTCAACCTGAATTTACGTCAGAAGCCCGAATTATGCCCGAAATGAATGGTGGCTCAACTGATATGGTGAAACGGCTGGCATCGGTAGCAGGGTTTGCCGGACTGGACTTATCGGACGCCGACGATGTTGATGCCGTGCGTCCAGACCTATATCCCAACGTATTACAAAGTTCTCCGTTTGGACTTTACCTACTCAACCAGTCCGTAACGGTGCAGGAAAATCAATCAACTACCGTAGCTAATTTACTGGCGTATCACACAAACTGGCAATTCTTAAACTGGTTTCGTTCGGAAACCAGTTCTAATAGCCGATTTCCGACTCAAGTATCTGGAAAACCCGTACGGCTAACCAAACAACAACAGGATTTACTAGACGATGTCGGCCAACGGATAAGCGCCAAGCTTGATACACGGTCGGGAATCATTACCATCACGGCTCAGATGCCCGATGCGAATGTGGCGGCCAACGTAGCGCAGTTAGCCATGGCATACCTAACGAACTACGTAACGAGTTACCGGACAGAAAAGGCCCGGCAAGATTTACAGTTTTACACCCAACGGCTTCAGGAAGCGCGTCGACGTTTTCAGACTGCTCAATACGTAGCGTTTCAATACAACGATCAGCACAAATACTACGTAGTGCAGGCTGCCACCATGGAAAAACAACGTATTGAATCGGAGCTGGCGATTGCACAGACGGTTTATACGGAATTATCGAGACAGTTTGAGCAGGCAAAATTGAAAGTACAGGAACGAACCCCCGTGTTTAAAGTACTTGAACCAGCCAAAGTGCCCCTCAAACGAACCTCGCCTAAACGGACTGTACTGGTGTTGGTTTATACAGGTACCGGCTTATTGGTCGGATTGGCTAGCTTAATGATGCAGCAGGCAGCTTTCTTGCCCAGATTGCGTGCTACGTTACAATCCTCATCAACCTAAACACACCTATGTTCGACGCACTTATAACAAAGAAAAAACAAATTGCGGTTATCGGGCTAGGTTACGTTGGCCTCCCGGTTGCGCTGGCTTTTGCCCGGCAATTCCGAGTGATCGGCTACGACATTAACCCCGGCAGGATTGCCATGTTGCAACGTAGTGAAGACCCGTCACGGGAAATGGTTCACGCTGATTTTGAGGAGGTTGACATTCGATTCACGGCCAATGCTGATGACCTAAAAGAAGCGAATTTCTTTGTAATAGCGGTTCCGACGCCCGTCGACGAATACAAGGTCCCTGACCTGAAACACCTCCAGCGAGCATCCGAAGCAGTAGGCAAAGCACTAAAAAAAGGCGATTTTGTTGTCTATGAATCAACGGTTTATCCGGGATGTACCGAAGACGATTGCCTGCCCATTCTGGAACAAACGTCGGGTATAAAGCTGGGGCAGGGTTTCAAAATAGGCTACTCCCCCGAACGTATCAACCCTGGTGACAAGGAACATAAACTAGCTGATATTCTGAAGATTGTATCGGGCAGTGATCCGGAAGCCTGCCAGGAAATTGCGCAGGTGTATAGGGCTATTATCCGGGCGGGCGTCTACGAAGCGCCATCCATCAAGGTGGCCGAAGCGGCTAAAGTGATTGAGAATGTACAGCGCGACCTGAATATCTCGCTCATGAACGAGCTGTCCATCATTTTCGATAAAATGGGCATCGATACGCACGAAGTGCTAAAAGCGGCCCGCACAAAGTGGAATTTTCTGCCGTTTACACCCGGTCTGGTGGGTGGTCACTGCATTGGAATCGATCCCTATTACCTGCTCTATAAAGCGCGTCAACTCGGCTATGATCCGCAAGTGATTCACTCTGGCCGACGTATCAACGACGGTGTTCCGGCTTATATCGTGACCCGATTACTGCAAATGCTCATCCGGCAGAACAAAGACCCGCGACAAAGCAAAGTGCTGGTTATGGGGCTGACTTTCAAGGAAAACGTATCAGATATCCGAAATTCGAAAGTAGTCGAATTAGTAGGTGAATTGATGAAATACGCCATCAACGTTCATCTGGTCGACCCGCGCGCATCCCCGAACGAAGTAGCACACGAGTATCGCATGACACTCATGGATTCGCCGTCTTCCCACTACGACGCCATTATCGTAGCCGTCGGTCATGAAGAGTACCGAACGCTGGACGTAGCCTATCTCAAATCGTTAATGAACAACAGTCCTATATTATTGGATATCAAAGGATTGTACAACGTATCACCTGACGACAACATCGATTACTGGCGAATGTAAACAGCACAACGTAATGAAAATTGGGATGATAGGCAGCAAGATTTTCGATTCGCTGGAATACAATCTGGCCGATTCATTACGTGTACTGGGCCACGAAATTCAGCTTCTCGACGTAACCGATGCCAGTGTATTTCCAGAAAAAATTACGTATTGGGCATCCCGGTTTATCGAATCTTATGAACGGTCTATTGCCTTGACGCTAGCGCGGAAACTAAGTGCTTGGCGACCAAACGTAGTGATTATTGTATATCGAAATCTGCACCCGGTATTGATCGATGAATTGAAGCAGAAGCTTCCTGACGTAGTGATTGTGCAGGTCAATCCGGATGCGCTATCGAACCTGGAAAAACAACAGATTCTGGCGGCTGATTTCGATTATTATTTCTCAAAAGAACCATACATCGTCCATTTTATGCGCGATAAAGCAGGTTTGAACGCCCACTATCTGCCCGAAGGTTTCAACCCGCGCATTCATAAAAGACCCGCTATTGACAAAGCCGAAGCGGAACAGGCGACCAATATTGATGTGCTGATATTCGGTAGTTTGTACGCTTACCGGGCACGTATGATTGAGCAGCTAATGCGAGCGGGACTGAACGTAGCAATTTTTGGAACTGCCGGTCCTTACTTAAGACCGTACAGCCAATCAGCCTTCCGAAAGCAATACCTCACTGGAGACGCGAAAAATCAACTGCTTTTTGGCGCACGCATTGTCGTCAATACCTTCCACTACGCCGAAGTTACATCGGTCAATCAGAAATATTTTGAGATAAACGGGATAGGTGGTTTTCAACTCTCCGATTATAAGCCAACGCTGGATGAATACACCGCTGTGCCCGCAACAGCCATCAGTTACCAGACTATAAGTGAGGCTGTTGATAAAATTCGCTATTACCTCGCTCACTCTACCGAACGCCATGAATTGGCTGACCGACAATATCAGCATTTTCAGCAACATCATACTTTTGACAAGCGTGTACTAGAGATGCTACGTATTGTCCAACAGCCAGCCCCTAACGTAGCACAATGAATAACGGTAGTATTTTGCTGAAATCGCGACATCATCCACTGGCAGTCCTGATACGTGGGCAGGCGCTGGTTGCACTAGCGAACCTAGCATACGGGAAACTCACTGCTCTGTATATTTCGCCAGCCGAATGGGGCAATTATAGCCTTGTGCTGACGTTCGTGATGTTGTTGCACGGGTTCGTTATTACGCCAACAATTCAATCTTTCAAAGCTTCCTTGACAGGGCCGTCCCCAAAGATAGCCGTTTCTTCATACAGTCAAATCCTGGCTCTCATTTACGCCGTTTCTCTGCTCGTTGCCGGCTTTGTGGCAAGCGTTCATCACAATGGTTTTCTTTGGATTGCAGCCTGGTTATCCCTTGTGGGTCAGGGAGTTTACAACTTTAGCAATGACTATTTGAACGTAATGGGTCGTTACCGAGCGTATTCGGGAATACTACTGCTATATGCGCTTGGCAACCTGATCTTATTCGGTATCGTTGTCGTTAGTTTTGGGCAGTCCACTACGTTGGGATTGTTCCTGAACCTGGCTTTACTGAACGTAGCGTTGGCTATAGTGGCGGTAAGGCAAGCTATACAATCGGACACTACATTTCGCTTTCGAATTCAAAGGCTTTCGAACAGGTACTCGCCCGACTTGCTACGTCAATACCAACGTTACGTCTGGCCATTAATGAGTCTGGCCGTTTGGAACTGGCTCATCAACTACGCTGATCGTCAGTTGATTAAATACTATATGACCGATACAGATGTGGGCCAGTACGTCATGGGCTACAGCCTCGGTTCGAAACTATTGCTGTTGGTGGCTCCCCTGATTGCCTTTCTGTCTCCGATCGTTTTTAGGTTTAAATCAGACGGCTATTCGGATGGGCACGTGAATAAGTTCCTGGTACCCTATCTCAAACAGTATGCGGCTGTAGTTGGTAGCGTATGCCTGCTATTCGTGGGGTTGCATAGGTTGATAGGTGCTACGTTTCTCTCGTCGACTTATGAATCAGCTTATGTGGTGGGGCCAATTGTGGCCGTTGGCTACCTGTTTCTGACCTGCATTCAGGTACTGGAAATCAAATGGTATGCCTACGGACAGACACGCTTCATCCTTTGGCATACGGTGGTGGGTGCCATCGTCAACGTACTGCTAAACATCGTTTTAATTCCTCGTTTGGGTATCGTCGGAGCCGCACTGGCTACGTTGCTGGGGTTCGCTATTCAGTTTTTGGCTGTACTGTACCTGTTTTTCAGGAAGCAGCTATGAAGAGTCTTACAAGTTGCCTTACAATTTTGCTGGCTCTGGTTTTGATCGAGAGTGCTACGTTGTGGGAAGCCGTTGCTGTCGGGCTTTCTACACACAGTTTTCTCACTTTTCTCCAACGTATTGGCGATCGATTTGCCCTGCCTGAATGCATGGGTTTTATTGCTGCTCTGGAAATTCTGCTTATTCCCGCCATTACATACTGGGTATTCCCGATATCGATGCCTATCGAATCAGATACCTATTTTCGCTACGCCTTACCAGCCTACATAGCATTTGTTGTTGGCCTTAGCTGGTCGCAGCCTGGTCATTCCACACGTCCGCACTACGTGTATATTCAGGCAGTTGCTACGTATCTACAAGACAAACAGCAAGCCAGCCTCATACTGTTTTTTATCGGTCTGGGCGGATTTACTGTTAAAATGATCGTTCCATCAGCACCTACATTTATTAGCCTACTCCCCTCCAATTGCTTGTTTATCAGCGCCTTGTACGCATATTATTCCAAAAGTGCATTTTTTCTGCTCATAAGTGTAGCTGCCCTGCTGGTTATAAGTACCTACACTATTCAGCAAGGCATGTTTGGCGACCTGTTTTTGTGGACTATGCTCCTTACGCTGCTGGTCGCAGCCGGTAGTACGTATCGGATAACGGCTCGTCAAAAAACAGGTTTCGTGGTACTGGCTTTTGCTACGTTACTGGTTATGCAGTCCATTAAAGTTGAATATCGTCTGAATACCTGGGGCCACCAACGTAATGAACGAAGCGGTAATGCCAATTTGATGGGTGAACTAATTACCGATCGACTGGCGAATCCAGAGAAAGTCATGAACGTTCAGCACCTTTTCAGCGCCTTTATCCGGTTCAACCAGGGTCTGCTCATTGGTAGTGCAATGGCGAAAGTACCTGTACATGAGAATTTTGCGAATGGCGAAGTACTGCTATCGTTCCTTCATCCATTAGTACCGCGATTTATCTGGGCGGATAAACCACAGACTGGTGGTTACGAAAACATCCGACGCTTCACAAGTCTGCGACAGAACGAAAACACCAGCATGAATCTATCGCCGTTGGGCGAAGGCTACGTCAATTTTGGGTATGGAGGTATACTTTTCTCGCTGGCATGGGGCACGTTGCTTGGGTTTGTGTTCCAGTTCCTGATCCGCTTATCCGACAAAATACCGTCGGTTCTGCTCTGGATACCCGCCTTATTTTTCGGCTGCCTGACCATGGAAACCGACATTCTATCGGCCTGGGGTAGTTTATTGAATACCAGCGTGTTTGTGGCACTTCTATATTGGTCGCTTCGGCAAGTAAACATCTTCCTTTAAATGCTCGTCCAGTTCTTTTTGCGGAGTTTGGGAACGGGTCACAGCCTCGAAACTGTTTTCGACACGCTTCAAATGGAGTTGGCTAGTCATACCAATATTACTACGTCTAAAATCCGAATGCCTCATATCAGCAAAGGGATTCGGTCGATCTGGAAAAACCTTCGTTTTGCCGCCCGACAGCAACGTAACGGTCTGTTCCATATAACCGGCGACATTCATTACGTGGCCCTGGCCTTACCCTGCAACCGTACTGTTCTGACTATCCACGACTGTATTCTACTTGAGAAAAATCGCCGATCCCCCTTCCGATACGCTTTTTTCTGGCTATTCTGGTATTACTGGCCTATCCGCCGGGCAGGCATCGTTACAGCCATTTCCGAAAAAACCCGGCAGGAACTACTACGTTTAGTCGGACGTAGCGCCGAAAAAGTACGAGTAATTCCTAATGCCATTCATCCCGCTTTCACGTACCAACCGCGCCCGTTTTGCGAAAAACAACCGACTTTCTTACAGATCGGTACGGCTCCACACAAGAACGTACTTCGTCTGATTGATGCCCTCGAAAATTGCCCTGGAAAATTAATTTTGGTTGGTCCCCTCTCTGATACCATTACCAAACGGCTTCTTCTCCGTCCTATAGCTCACGAACACTACCAAAACCTGAATCAGGAAGAAATCGTGAGTTTGTATCAACGTTGTGATATGGTCTGTTTTGTTTCGCTTTACGAAGGTTTCGGAATGCCAATCCTTGAGGCTCAGGCTGTTGGGCGGCCCGTTTTGGCGAGCCAAATTACTCCATTAACAAACATCGGTGGATCAGGAGCTTGCTACGTCGACCCAACCAACGTAACGTCGATTCGGAAGGGTATTGAACAAATTTGTCAGGACGAAACGTACCGAACCAATTTGATTCAGGCAGGCCGGAAGAACGTAGCAAATTTTTCCGCCGAAGCGGTCGCAGCAGAATACAAAGCGCTCTATAGAGAATTGTGTAGGCAACAATGAGAAAGCCAACCTTACTGATTTTCGTCGAATATTTTTTACCCGGCTATAAATGGGGCGGTCCCATTCAGTCGGTGGCGAATCTCATTGGCATTCTGCATCCGCATTACGACATTTCCATAGTTACCCGTGACCGGGATTTTCTGGACGTAAAGCCCTACCCAGCTATCGTTAATAATGAATGGCTAATTAAAGAAAACTATCGAATTATGTACTGTTCGCCAGATTTGCTTACTCGACGTTTAGTGTATACGTTAGCACGATCTCCGGCCTTCGATTTTGTTTACGCAAATAGCTTGTTCGGAAAGCTTTCACACGGTTTACTACTTCTTTCGTGGTTAACCGGTCGACATATCGTTATCGCTCCGCGTGGTGAATTACAACCGGGGGCATTACGTTTAAAATATTACAAAAAGTATCCCTTTGTACGTATTGTAAAGGCGATTTCACGTGGGCAAATTACCTGGCACGCAACAAACGAAGCTGAACAAAAAGCCATCCGACAACTTTTCCCGGCCTCGCGGATAGGTATAGCACCCGTTGTGCTGGCGCCTGATACGCCCAGACAGTTACAGCCACGCTTAACGTATCAGAAGCAGGCTGGATTGGTAAAACTGGTTTTTATAGCACGAATTACGCCCGTAAAAGGTCTTTTGTTTTTATTCGAGATACTGGCCTCTATCCGTGACCTCTCCATCGAACTGGACATTTTCGGGCCTATTGACAATGAATCGTACTGGCGTAGCTGTCAGAACGTACTGGCAAAGCTCACGCCTAACTGTTCCGCAACGTACCGAGGTGTTCTGGCGCATCCTTTGGTCAATGCTACGTTGAGAAATTATGATTTCTTTATTCTCCCAACACACAGTGAGAGCTTTGGGCATTCAATTTTCGAAGCATTATCCGTGGGAGTTCCTGTCATCATCAGTGACCAGACTCCCTGGCAACAATTAGTCCTCCAGCAGGCTGGCTGGGATATTCCTCTCCAAAAACAACACTGGCTCTCCGTACTGAAACAAGCTGTCGACATGGGCGATGACGCCTATACGACACTTTCAGAGGGTGCCCGCTCAATCGTCGAAAAGTACGTTAATGAGCAACAATTAGGCGAAAAGTACCGGCTGCTATTTTCCTGATGTTGTTGCTCAATTTTCTATTGAGCTGAATGTTGATTTATTACTTAAAAAAGTTTTTTCGCTTTGCTGAGATTCACGGCTGGTCGAGGGCATTGACCAAGGCCATGGCTCGCTCACGACTGCGTGGGTGGCCTGTACCAGTCAGTCAATTTGGCAAAGTGAACGTCGGCCTGATTGGCTGCGGACAATTTGCGTTTAGTACGGTCTGTTTCTATTTAAAAAAACAGCGAAGTACTACGTTCCTGTCTGCCTTTGACCCACTTGTTGAACAAGCGCAATCACTGGCTCACTATTACGGTTTCCGGGAGATAGCCCCCTCTCCAGATGCGCTTTTGAATCATGCCGAACTAGCCGTTTTATACGTAACGTCTAATCATGCCTCGCACACACCATACGCTATTGCGGGCCTGAAACGTAACAAAATCGTCTATATCGAAAAGCCAATTTCGGTCAGTCGCGAGCAACTTGTGCAACTTACACAAGCGATCCGTCAGTCAACGGGAAACGTATTTGCAGGCTATAACCGACCGTATGCAAGAGCCATCCAGCTGTTACATCGCTACGTAGCAAATTCCGCTCAGGCGGGCCCGTTCAGTCTCTATTACGTAATCAATGGGCATCTAATTCCACCCGATCATTGGTATCGCCACCCCAACGAAGGCACACGTATCTGCGGTAATCTTAGCCATTGGATTGACCTGACCATACATATATTAGCCTGGCGTAATCTACCCGAATGGCTTGATATTCAGTTAATCTGGGCGAATCCGACAGAACTCGACGATAATCTGAATGTAACGCTCACGACCGACAAACACGACCTCATTTCCATTCAGCTAACATCTCGTTCAGAGCCTTTCGAAGGCATCCGCGAATTCATTAATATTCAGTACAACAACGTTATCGCCCAAATCGACGATTTCAGGCAGATGACCGTTTGGCAGGGAGCGCATCGAAAAACGTGGCGCTTTTCGCCGAAAGATGTTGGGCACGAACGGGCCATTCTACAACCTTTCTGCCAACAGAACCGGCCATGGGCAGAAGTCGAATTATCGACTTTGCTAACGCTCTTTATCTGCGACAAAATACGCCAGCGTCAGTCGGCTTCCCGCTTCTGGACACGGCAGCAAGTAGCTAATCTAGAAGCTGACAGTCAACGAAGTAGTACGTCCCTATCCACGATCAACCCATGAAAATTCTGAACGTAGTGGGGGCGCGGCCAAACTTCATAAAGATCGCTCCTCTCCACCGTGCTTTCGGGAAATTCCCCGATATCGACTCGAAAATCGTGCATACTGGCCAGCATTACGACGCATCCATGAGCGACGTTTTCTTCGCCCAACTTGATTTGCCGAAGCCAGATTTTTACCTCGACGTAGTAAACGGTTCGCAAACCCGACAAATGGCCGATATCATGCTCAAATTTGAGCATGTGCTGACTAACGAAAAACCCGACTGGGTATTGGTTGTCGGCGACATAACAAGTACGCTGGCCTGTGCGTTGGTGGCAGTTCGTATGGGCATTCGGGTGGCTCACGTAGAAGCGGGCCTGCGCTCAGGAGACCGGCAAATGCCCGAAGAAATCAATCGGATAGTGACTGATAGCCTGTCAGATCTATTGTTGGTTACCGAGCCCGCCGGACGGAAAAATTTGTTACGGGAAGGTGTGGCTGAAGAGCGGATTCATCTGGTTGGTAACGTAATGATTGACGCGCTGGTACACCATCGCCCCAAAGCATCGGCTTTGAATATTGTTGATACGTTGGGGCTTTCCCAACGTCCGTACGCGTTCATGACCATGCACAGACCTGCCAATGTCGATACGTTATCGAGTCTCCAGCAGCTTATTTCTGTTATCGAAAGGGTGGCCCAACAGCTACCAGTTGTCTTTTCACTGCACCCGCGAACTCACGCAAACCTGGTCAATTTCAACATCTTACCTCAGCTTATCTCCATTCCCAATACCTATCTATTAAAGCCGCAGGGGTATCTGGAAAGCCTGAATCTGATAGAACGAGCGGCTATTGTTCTCACCGATTCGGGTGGCATTCAGGAAGAAACAACGTATTTGAATATCCCCTGCCTTACCCTCCGCACTTCAACCGAACGTCCGATTACTATCGAACTGGGTACCAATCAGTTGATACCAGAATTAAATCCAGAATTGATAGCCGAAAAAGTAATCCAGTTGCTGAATAATAAGCCTGCACGAGGGACAAGTATTCCGTTTTGGGACGGTCGAGCGGCTGAACGTATCGCCGACATTATTCGAGCCAGTTAGCCAAACGCAGCGTATTTACCCGAACAATGTAGTATGAAACAACTCATTCAAGACCTTAATACCGGTGAAACCCGACTCGAAGACGTACCGGTGCCCCAGGTAAGCAGGGGTCAGGTACTGATCCAGACGCATCGGTCGCTGGTATCGCTCGGGACGGAGCGGATGCTGGTAGCATTCGGCAAAGCGAATCTGCTTGTGAAAGCCCGTCAGCAACCCGACCGCGTAAAACAGGTATTCGAAAAAGTGCGATCGGATGGGTTGCGTCCTACGTTAGAGGCCGTTTTTCGGAAACTTGATCAACCATTACCATTAGGTTACTGCAACGTAGGAACTGTGATGGCTATAGGTGAAGGCGTCAACGACTTGCGTATCGGCGACCGGGTAGCCTCTAACGGCCCCCACGCCGAAGTCGTCTGCGTACCGCGAAATTTAGTAGTTCCAGTACCTGACAATGTGCCCGACGATGAAGCCGTTTTTACGGTTATTGGCGCTATTGCCTTACAAAGTATCCGGCTGTTAAATCCAACATTAGGCGAAACCGTTGTGGTGATTGGCCTGGGGCTTATCGGCCTATTGACGGCTGATTTACTACGTATTAACGGCTGTCGGGTTATTGGCGTGGACATCGACACAGCCAAATGTAAACTTGCCGAAAAACGGGGTATTACGGCCATTAACCCAACCACAGATGTAGACGTAGTAAAACGTATCGGGCTGTTAACCAACGGCGTAGGCAGTGATGGTGTCATCATTACGGCGTCGGCTCGAACCGATGAATTGATTGCTCAGGCTGCTCAGATGAGCCGGATGCAAGGACGTATTGTTCTTGTTGGCGTCGTCGGACTGAATTTGAACCGCAACGATTTCTATAAAAAAGAATTGACGTTTCAGGTATCCTGTTCCTATGGCCCTGGTCGGTACGATGATACATACGAACAACAAGGACACGATTATCCACTATCCTACGTGCGCTGGACTGAAAACCGTAATTTTCAGACGATTATCCAGTTGTTAGCGAACCGTCAACTGGATGTGAAATCGCTCATTACGTCGCGTGTTCTTCTAGCTGAATTCGGCAAAATATATAACCATCTGAACGTATCGAATCAGATTGCGTCGCTATTGTGCTATCCCGAACAACCTGACATAAAGACAATTATCCAAATTTCTAATTCACCTCACCAGCTTGGCTTTGCTACCGTAGGTCTGATTGGTGCCGGCAATTTCACGCAGGCAATTCTACTACCAGCACTAAAAAAAACAGGTGCTACGCTGAAAACTATTGCCAGCGCGAAAGGGCTGAATGCTACGTTACTGGCCAGAAAATACGGAATTTATCAAAGTACGTCCGATTACCGACGTATCATCAACGATCCCAAAATCGATCTGTGCATCATCACAACCCGGCATAACAGTCACGCTCAACTGACCATCGAAGCCCTGCGAGCGGGCAAGCATGTTTTCGTTGAAAAACCCCTTGCCATTTATGAGCATGAGCTTCCAGAGCTGATTCAAACGTTCCAATCTGCACGAAATACAGTATTAGTTGGATTCAACCGCCGGTTTTCGCCGTATGTCCAGAAAATGAAGAGTCTTCTGAGTGGCCATCATACGGTTTCTATACCTATGAACGTAGTGATAACCGTAAATGCAGGTGCTATTCCCGTCGACAATTGGGTGCATGACCGAGCAATTGGCGGAGGGCGTATTTTAGGGGAAGCCTGCCATTTCGTCGACCTGATTACGTTTCTGACGGGCAGTCGCGTAGCACGTGTGTGTATGAATGCGATGGGCCAGTACCCCACGGAAACTACGGATTCTGCGTCGATGCTGCTACGGTACGAGAATGGTTCTACCGGCGTTGTAAACTATTTCAGCAATGGCAGTAAAGCGTATGCGAAGGAACGTATTGAGGTATATTCGCAGGAACTAACGCTGGTGCTGGACAATTTTCGCCGGTTAACTGGCTATGGTTTTCGCGGTTTTTCGCGAATGTCGGGGAGTCAGAATAAGGGCCATACCGAATTAATAAGGCAATTCATTCGACAGATTCAGCTAGGCGAAGAGCCGCTGATTTCTTTCGCCGATATTATCAATACCACCCAAACCACACTGGCCGCTTTACAGAGTTTGCGCGAAAATAGCTGGGTCAACGTAGCGACAGTTGGCCTGACTTCTCCACCAATCTCAACTCAACTATGAACAATCTGGGCCGGTTATGGCGTACCTTAAAACATCTCACGTTTCGACAAATTCTATTTCAGGTGATACACCGACTTCGGAGACCAGCGCGGTTAAAACTGCCCCGGCCATTTCCACCGGCCTATTTTCTCCTAACCCTTGAAGCCGATAAACCTGTATCGTGGACAATCAGACCTTTACATTCCTGAATCAATCCGTTCGTTTTGTTGGTCCCATCGATTGGAATTACCCATCTCACGGCAAACTCTGGACGTATCATCTCAATTATTTTGATTACCTGAATCAACCGAACGTAGTACCGGACGATGGTCTTGCGCTGATACGTGATTTTATGGCCCAAACGAACGTCGTACGCGATGGACTCGACTCTTATCCAACTTCACTACGTATCATCAACTGGGTGCAATTTCTGAACCGACATCGTATTCAGGATGAGGCTATTAACGCTCATCTGTATGCGCAGGCAACCTTACTTCGCCAGCAACCCGAGTATCACCTGATGGGAAATCACCTCCTCGAAAACGGTTTCGCCCTATTGATTGCGTCGCTGTATTTTCGACAAATAAGCTGGTATCGTTACGCCAGTAAACTCCTTAGAAATGAGTTATCAAGCCAGATTTTGCCAGATGGAAGCCACAACGAACGGAGCCCAACGTATCACCAGCTTTTGCTAAACCAGCTACTCACCGTCTGGGCGATGGTTCATAACAATACATGGCAACGTGACGAGTCACTCAGTGATTTTCTGGTAGACAAAGCGAATCAGATGCTGAGTTGGCTCGATAGCATTACGTTCCGAAACGGTGACGTACCAATGGTCAATGATGCTACGTTCGGTATGGCTCCAACGACAGCGCAAATCCGTCGGAAAGCTGCGCAACTCAATCTGCCCAATACCGACCCAGTTACTAAACAAAACAACGTAGCATCCGAAATTAATACAGACCGTATTGATAGCGGCTATCGTCTGGTTCGTCGGCCATCTTACGAAGTGTTTATTGATGTGGGGCCGGTTGGTCCCGAACATCAGCCAGGTCATGCCCATGCCGATACGTTCTCTTTTATTCTCTACGTCCATGACCAACCCGTATTGGTAGATACCGGATTATCGACGTATCAAATTGGCTCTACTCGCGATTGGGAACGTAGCACGATGGCTCACAATACGGTCAGTATCAACGCCATGAATTCGTCAGAAGTATGGGCTGGTTTTCGGGTAGGGCGTCGGGCGCAGGTTAACGTATTACTCGATACGCCTACTTTTTTAGTAGCTTATCATACTGGTTATCAGTCATCAGGTATTCTCCACGAACGAAGCTGGACAATTGGCGACAACCGGATACGTATCGTGGATCGTTTACTTACTAAAAACAGTGAGGTTGCTTACGGGCAATCGGGTACTGCCCATTTTCATGCACACCCGTCAGTTTCTATTCAAACAGAGGGAAATGTGGTAAGAATAGGTTCCGTGAAAATTTCCTTCAACCATGTCACTAAATCAAATTTTCGCGTCATAGGCTATGACATGGCGCAGAGCTTCAACCAACGACAATCGGCTCAATGCCTTGAGGTTGCATTTAAAGGTCAGCTGGAAACCGTGCTCGTTATTCCTGAATGAAAATTCTTTATCTAACCTTTTATTTTGAACCCGATATTGGCCCCGGCCCATTCCGGAACACAGCGCTTGTTCATGAGCTGGCTCGTCAATTGTCGCCCAATGATTCGATTCATGTTATCACGACATTTCCAAATCGCTACGATTCCTACAAACCCGGTGCCTTTGATCAGGAAATCAGACAAGACCGAGGATGTCCAATTACGATTAAACGAATTCGAATTTCGAACCATAAAAGCGGTTTTTTAGATCAGATACGTTCATTTTATGGCTATTTTCGCTCGGTTCACCAGTTGACATATCAACAACCTTACGACTTGGTAGTTGCCTCATCGTCGCGCTTATTTACGGCTTTTCTGGCTGCTATTCTGTCGAAGCGTGGGCAAATTCCTTTATTTCTGGACATTCGCGATGTATTTCGTGAAGCGATTTTGGGAGTCATTAAAAATCCGCTGATTCGCCTTCCGTTAAATCCACTTTTACGACTGGTCGAACGCTACACATTCAACTCAGCCAGCCATATCAATCTGGTTTCGGAAGGTTTCCGCTCTTATTTCCGGGCATTTTCAAAAGCGACCTATAGCTATTATCCGAATGCCATCGACGATATGTTTCTCGCTCTACCCGCGAGTCGTTCTGAGTCAGCAGAAATCTATCGACCGAAGACATTACTGTATGCCGGCAACATTGGCGATGGTCAGGGCCTGCATACCATTATTCCCCAGGCCGCCCGCCAACTGGGAACAGCGTATCAATTCGTCATTATTGGTGATGGAGGAGCGCGGCAAAAGCTGGAAGAAGCCATTCGAAAAGAACGGCTTACAAACGTTCACATTCGCCAGCCGACCAGCCGCCAATTGCTGTTGGATGAATACCAAAAAGCCGATTATCTATTTGTGCATCTGAATAATCTGGAGACCTGCAAACGAGTCTTGCCCTCAAAACTTTTTGAGTACGGAGCCACAGACAAACCCATTCTGGCTGGCGTAACGGGGTATGCGGCCTCGTTTATGAACCAGCATATCCCCAACAGCCTGTTATTCAAGCCGGGAGACGTAGCATCGCTCGTGTGCCAACTACGTAATACGCCTTATCGCACCGAGTTTCGCCCAGAATTTATCCGGCGATTTCAACGGCGTACCATCTGCGAAGCCATGGCGCAACTTATTCGTGTTACGTTAGAAAATGCGCAGAAAACATAAAAAACCGGCGTCGATTTCTGAGAAATCGACGCCGGTTTTAACGCGGCCGGGTTGGTGTCCCAGCATTTTGCCCGCGTTAAATGTTTACTGACTTTACGCTTTTACCAATGGCTATTAAATCTTCTGGCGACTGGTAGCCCAAAACTTTCTTCAGGACACGGCCGTTGCCATCGATGAAAAGCAAGGTTGGATAGGCTTCAAGCGGGTACACCTGCGACAGTGCAGGACCTTCGCCTTTTTCCATATCCATCTTCACGTTGATGAATTTACCATTGTAAAAATCACCAACGGCTTTTTTGGTGAATACGTTTTTCTGCAACATTTTGCAGGGGCCGCACCAACTCGCGTAAGCGTCCAGAAAGATGACTTTCTTTTCCGCTTTCGCTTTTTTCAGGATGTCACGCCAGGCCGCTTCGGTAAACTGAATGCCTTCCTCAGTGGGTTTAACGGTTGGTTTAGTATCACCGCCCCCATGAATTCGGCCGGGAAGAGCAACCGCTAATGTCGATGCAGTGTAAAATCCGAGCAGTACGGCCATCAGCCAAAATACTTTTTTCATAGTCGAACCGGCATTCCGGTGGTCTTTAGGTTTTTCGTGGTAATAACGTCCTAACTCCTTATTTTCGTTTCCTGTGCCTGCACTAGTTTGGCCGCAGGTTACCGAACAGAGTCACAAATTACAAATCATGTGCCATTCTGCATAATCTTTCCGAACTTTGCGCCCGATTTAGTCGATAATTATGCCTGTTAAACAAGCTGAATTTCTGGTCAGCAACTCCGATCCGGCCAAGTGCCCCCCACCCGACCGGCCCGAATACGCCTTTATTGGTCGCTCGAACGTAGGAAAATCGTCGCTCATCAATATGCTGACGGGACGTACGTCGCTGGCCAAAACATCAGGCAAACCTGGTAAAACGCAGTTAATCAATCATTTCATTATTGATAATGCCTGGTACCTGGTCGATTTACCCGGCTATGGCTACGCACAGGTCAGTAAAACGGAACGTGAGAAATTTGCAGCTCTCATCGACGGATATCTGACAAGCCGCCCGAATTTGCTATGTATTTTCGTGCTGGTCGATTCGCGGATTCCCCCGCAAAAAATTGACCTCGATTTTATGACTAATTTGGGCGAACGGGGTCTGCCATTTGTTATTGTTTTCACAAAATCTGAAAAACTCGGCCCTATGAAAATTGGGCAAACACTCGATACGTATCGCGCCAAATTGCTGGAAAGCTGGGAAGAAGCCCCGCCATTTTTCGTTACGTCGGCGACCACGGCTGCGGGTCGTGAAGACATTCTTTCGTTCATCCGACCTCTCAATGAGGACTATGTGAAAGAGCGAAAGACTGAAAGAGCGAAAGGGCGGAAATGAGAGCCAGACGTCTATTCACTCGTTTCTTTTAACAGTTATTAAACTTTAAAAAAGGCAATACACCCACTCACAACCACGTTACCTATTTACAAAGTCACTTTATGGAAGCATTAAAACAGATTGCAAACGTTGCCGGTTACAGCGGCCTTTATCGAATTTTGAAACCCGGTCGGGCTGGTGTTATCGTCGAATCATTGGACGATAAAAAGGCCAAAACCATGATGGGACCAACAGCTCGGGTATCGGTGTTGAACGATATTTCGATCTACGTAACCGACGACGATGAGCAGTCTATACCGCTTAGCAACGTATTGCTATCAATTCAAGAGAAATACGCTGACAATCTGCCGGTTAATTCAAAAAGCGAAAACAATGAGCTCGCCGATTTCATGGAAGCCGTTGTGCCAAATTACGACGTAGAGCGGGTTCGTTCGAGCGATATTAAAAAACTGGTAAGCTGGTACGGCATACTACGTCAGTACGCTCCAGATGTATTCGACGTAGTAGCCGAAGAGCCTAAAGCAGAAGAAGTTGTGGAAGCTGAAACATCCGGCGTAGTAGAAGCGCCGGTAGCTGAAACACCTAAAAAACAGAAAACACAAAAGGCATAAATCAGTTAGTTATAGTATAGATAGGCTATAACACTAAAAAAATTTCATTTTCAGTGAGGACAAAAAAGCCGCGATGACCCTTGGTTTCGCGGCTTTTTAGTTTTTTGTCATTCTGAGGAACGAAGAATCTTAAAGCACCCAAACGTATAGGTTGGGAAACATTAAGATTCTTCGTTCCTCAGAATGACAAAAAATGACAAGAAACCTATCGTTGCGTATAATCCGAAAGTGGCAAACCGTCGCCGTCTTCCCGAATGGCGTTGAGAATTTTATCAACTTCTTTTACCCGCTCCGTATCGCCATTTTTTTCGAAGGCAAGCATCAGATTACGTAGCACCCGCCGAACAATATCGGTGTTGGTGCAGGGCTGGTAGAACGTATCTAAACGCTTGATGTTCAACTGATCGATGTATTGATCGATGTCTTTGGTAGTGAAAATCAGGCCACGATTGAATACGTTGATGTAAAACTGAACGCCACTGTTGTTTTTATAGGTAAGCACAAACAGATTCGGCAGATTAACCCCGTACACGGGCAAATTCAATCGTCGGGCGATGAGCATGTACAGTACACAAAGCGTAATCGGATTACCCCGACGCGATTCGAGCACCTGATTGATCATCGAATTGGCTGGCGAATGAAAATGCTTGGTATTCGGAGCAAACTTCAGCTTTGAAAAAAAGGCGCTGTTCATCGCCTTTATTTGCTCATCCGGGTGCATGTCTGTTTTAAAATCAACCCACACATCGTAAAACAACTGCTCTACGTCCTGCCGGAGCTTGGGCAGTGACAGATCCGGATACTGATACGTTGCCACAATCCAGAGCCCTTCCAGCAGGTCCATTGCGCCCCCATTTTTCCAGTCACGGATGCGTTCAAGAACGGCTTCGTATTGAAGATCGTGAATAATTTCCTCGATACGTTTTTGCAATGACGGATTAAAGCTTCCTTCCCATTCCGACTCCAATAATGGAATCATTTGCCCGCCCATTTGGCGGATTCGCTGTTCAACATGTTCTACAACTTCCTGATCCTCGTCGTCTAAGAGCGAAATAAGTGCTCTCAATTCATTGTCATTCATATACTTGTCCCCCATGACGAGATAACCCCACAATAAAAACTGGTTGAAGATACCTCCTGAATATACTACTTTTGTGTGGTTTTACGAGTTGCTACGCTAAAGTAGCAACAAAATTTTCATAAAAAACGGTTTGACTTCCTCAGGCAATTCTTCCAAAATCGTGGTGACGGGTGGAGCTGGTTTCATTGGTTCTCACACGGTTGTCTCGCTGATTAACGCTGGTTTTGAACCAATTATCGTCGACGATTTTTCCAATTCCGAACGGTCGGTTCTTCAGGGTCTAAAAACAATTCTGGGTCGTGACGTGACGTGTTATGCCATCGACTGCAACGATGCCGCTGCCTTGGCCGATGTTTTCGAACGCGAAAAACCCATTGGCGTCATTCACTTTGCGGCATTTAAGGCTGTTGGTGAATCGGTGGCGAAACCTCTCAAGTACTACCGCAACAACCTTGACTCCCTCCTGTTGTTGCTGGAGTTGATGCCGAAATACAAAGTACGAAATTTGGTATTTTCGTCGTCCTGTACGGTTTATGGGCAGCCCGAACAGTTGCCCGTTACGGAAGAAACGCCCCGGCTACCGGCACAGTCGCCCTACGGTAATACGAAAGCCATTGGTGAAGACATTATTCGTGATGCGGTGAGGGCACAAATTCCGGTCAAAGCGCTGGCGCTACGTTACTTCAACCCGATTGGCGCGCATCCATCAGCGGAGATTGGGGAGCTTCCTCTGGGCATTCCCGCCAATCTGGTGCCGTTCATTACGCAAACGGCCGCCGGTATTCGCCCAAATCTGACGGTTTACGGCGATGACTACGATACTCCCGACGGTACGTGTATACGTGACTACATCGACGTAATGGATTTGGCCGACGCGCACGTAGAAGCGCTACGTAAGCTGAATGAATCGGACGATACGTCTAGCTACGATGTAATCAATATTGGTACGGGGCGGGGCGAAACGGTACTCAATGTCATCAAAACCTTTGAACAAACAACCGGCGTTAAGGTGAACTATCAAATTGGCCCGCGCCGTCCTGGTGATGTAGAAAAGGTGTACGCCGACGTAACAAAATCGAAGAACGTATTGGGCTGGACTGCACAGCGTACGCTGGCCGAATCGCTACGTGACGCCTGGCAGTGGCAGCAGAAAATCAGTGTAAAAGTTTCCGAATCGTAAAGTCATGCTGCCAGACGTATTGGTACGTTTTTTGGCACTCTTGACTAGTATAAATTAATAACATACAAAAAATGAAACTTCTTATTACCGGCGGGGCTGGATTTATTGGATCGCATGTTGTCCGGCTCTTTGTCACAAAATACCCTGAATATCAGATTTATAATCTCGATGCGCTCACTTATGCCGGTAACCTGGCCAACCTGACCGACATCGAGAGTGCTCCTAATTATACATTCGTCAAAGGCGACATTACCGACGCGAAATTCCTGGAAGACATGTTCGCCGAAGTGGGCTTCGATGGCGTTATTCACCTCGCGGCTGAGTCGCACGTAGACCGCTCTATTACCGACCCAATGTCGTTCGTGATGACTAACGTAGTGGGCACGGTCAATCTGCTAAATGCTGCGAAAAATAGCTGGGTGGGTAGCTTTGAAGGCAAACGGTTCTACCACGTATCGACCGACGAAGTGTACGGCTCGCTGCACAATCCGGAAGAATTCTTCACCGAAGACACTCACTACGACCCACAATCACCTTATTCGGCATCCAAAGCCGCATCAGACCATTTTGTACGGGCCTACGGCAATACATATAAACTGCCGGTTGTGCTCTCAAACTGCTCCAATAACTACGGCCCGAATCACTTCCCCGAGAAGCTGATTCCGTTGATGATTCACAACATCCAGACGAATAAACCATTACCGGTTTATGGTAAAGGAGAAAACGTTCGCGACTGGTTGTTCGTAGTTGACCACGCCCGCGCTATCGACACGGTTTTCCACAAGGGGAAACTGGGCGAAACGTATAACATTGGCGGCTTCAACGAGTGGAAAAACATCGACCTCGTGCATCTGCTTTGCCAGATCATGGACCGGAAGCTAGGTCGTCCAGAAGGAACGTCAGCTAAACTCATTACGTATGTTACCGACCGCGCAGGCCACGATCTTCGCTACGCTATCGACGCCAACAAAATCATGAAGGAACTAGGTTGGGAGCCTTCGCTCCAGTTTGAGCAAGGTCTCGAAAAAACCGTTGACTGGTTCCTCGACAACCAGCAGTGGCTCGATAACGTTACGTCGGGCGCTTACCAGAGTTATTATCAGGGAATGTACGCGAATCGATAAATTGTGAAGTTTCAAAGAGCGAAAGAATGAAAGCCATCCGGCAGAAATTCTTGCGCCAGCCCATTCGCTCTTTCATTCTTTCGCTCTTTGAAACTGCTCATTCAGAACCATGAAAGGAATCATCCTCGCCGGGGGCTCCGGCACTCGTCTTCATCCGCTCACGCTGGCGGTTTCCAAACAACTGATGCCGGTTTACGACAAACCGATGATTTATTATCCGCTGTCGATTCTGATGCTGGCCGGCATTCGCGAAATTCTTATCATTTCGACTCCGCACGATCTACCGCATTTCGAGAAATTACTCGGAGATGGCGAACGAATTGGCTGTAAATTCAGCTATGCCGTACAGCCCAGCCCCGACGGACTGGCACAAGCGTTTATCATCGGTGAGGAATTCATTGGTAACGACAAAGTTGCTCTCGTTCTCGGTGATAATATTTTCTACGGTTCGGGCTTGTCGAAACTGCTTCAGGCCAATAATGATCCAGATGGTGGCGTTGTGTATGCCTATCAGGTACACGACCCTGAACGTTACGGCGTTGTTGAATTCGACGATGCCTTCAACGTATTATCCATCGAAGAAAAGCCCGAAAAGCCAAAGTCGAATTATGCCGTACCGGGTTTGTATTTCTATGATAACGACGTAGTAGATATCGCCAAAAACATCAAACCATCACCACGGGGAGAGCTGGAAATCACAGACGTAAACCGGGTTTATCTGGAACGAGGTAAGCTGAAAGTCGGCGTACTGGACCGGGGAACGGCCTGGCTCGACACCGGTACGTTCGAATCATTGATGCAGGCTGGTCAATTCGTCCATGTTATTGAAGAGCGGCAGGGGCTTAAAATTGGCTGTCCCGAAGAGATTGCCTACCGCATGAAATTCATCGACGCTGATCAATTGAAAACAATCGCTAAGCCATTGGTTAAGAGCGGCTACGGTGCTTACTTGTTGAATTTACTGAAATAGATCTATTTAAATACTTTTTTGTCATGCTGAGGCACGAAGCATCTTAAAGTGTCCTTACTTCTGGGTCATGATAATTTAAGATGCTTCGTGCCTCAGCATGACAAAAATTGATATAATTTCCTGCCCCAGTCTAGACAATAGCCTGGGGCTTTTTCATTTATGACAACCCATTAATACGTTTATTTCGCCGAATTTCGTAAATTTACGTAGTATGATTCCGCCCTTAATTCCTATGAAAACCCTTTTCCTCTTCAGTCTAATTTTTCTGCTAGCTCAGATGGTCTGGGCGCAGCCAGCCGTACAGAAACGCTATCAAACTCAGTTAATCATGGCCGAAAACGGCAGTACGGTTGATTTGGATCAGGGGACGTTTACCTTCACGGGAAGTTTATCATTACAGGATAAAAAACGTATCGTGATACGTGGCAAAGGGATTGATAAAACTATTTTGAGTTTCAAAGGTCAGACCGATGGTGCCGAAGGGCTACGGGTTTCCAACGCCGAAGAAATTGTTATCGAGAATCTGACCGTTCAGGATTCAAAAGGCGACGGTATCAAGACTATGAACGTAAAAGGCATTACGTTCCGAAACGTGAAAGTAGAATGGACAGGGCAACCCAAAGCTGAAAATGGTGGCTACGGCCTCTATCCGGTGCAGTGCGATAACGTAGTGATTGATGGCTGTACAGCCATAGGCGCTTCCGATGCCGGTATTTATGTTGGGCAGTCGCGCGGGATTGTGGTGAAGAACAGCAAGGCATATCACAACGTAGCAGGCATCGAAATCGAAAATTCACGTAACGCTGATGTTTTCGATAATGAGGCTTACGAAAATACAGGTGGCATTCTGGTATTCGACTTACCCGATTTGGTGCAGA
Organism: Spirosoma profusum; assembly: GCF_014699005.1. Taxonomy (GTDB): domain Bacteria; phylum Bacteroidota; class Bacteroidia; order Cytophagales; family Spirosomataceae; genus Spirosoma; species Spirosoma profusum. The sequence goes on along the minus strand of NZ_JACWZY010000037.1, from coordinate 7,826 downwards.
AGCAAGGTGGAAATGTGCGCGTTTTCAACAATTACGTACACGATAACAACTTCCCGAATTTCGCACCGGCTGGTAATATTGTTGCCAGCGTATCGGATGGAACAGGACTTATGATTCTGGCAGCTAATGGTGTTGAAGTATTTAATAATCGCTTCATCCGAAATCAAACGTTAGGCACAGGTATCATCAGTTACCTACTCACCGAACGGCCTATCACCGACAAGGCGTATTATCCCTTTACGTCAGCCATTTCTATTCATGATAACGTCTACGAACGTAACGCAGGGCCTGTCAGTCAACGGGGGCGATACAACAAAATTTTCGATATGGTTTTAAAACCGGGCCAGGACGTACCGCACATCATTTATGATGGCATTGCCGATCCTGCTACGTTAGACAAGACCGGCCAGCCCGTGCCCGAGAAGCGCATCTGCATACGTAATAACAAAAACCAAAGCGTCGTCAATCTGGACGCCGGACGTGGCTTTAAGAACGTATCGTTCACTATGGCCTCGTTTGATTGCCAGTTGGAACCTCTCAAAACAACGGTGTCTACTCCTCGCTGATTCAATGCGTATCTGGTTATTCTGGGCTTCATTACTGACGTTTGGCTGGCTTACGTTGGGAAGTTGGCGAACAGTAGCCGTTCCCGAAAAATTATCCGATTACGGCTTTTTTACTGGTTCTATTGCCGGACAGAAACCAGCCGCTGGTGTAGTTCCATACGCCCTCAATACGCCTTTATTTTCAGATTACGCCGAAAAACTACGTTTTGTCAAACTACCCGAAGGAGAGACAGTCGCCTACAATGATACGTCGGTTTTGAATTTTCCGGTTGGAACGACGCTCATCAAAACGTTTTACTATCCCAACGATTTCCGGGACGTAACGAAAGGCCGTCGATTGATGGAAACGCGGTTACTAATTCATCAGTCGGAAGGTTGGAAAGCGTTCGATTACGTTTGGAATGACGAGCAAACGGATGCCTTTCTCGAAGTTGCGGGTGATACGAAAACAGTACGCTACGTTGATGCAAATGGTAAAAGTCGTCAGCATGAGTACACTATACCGAATTTAAATCAATGTAAAGGCTGCCATAACCGAAACGAGGCATTGGTACCTATCGGCCCATCCATACGGCAGCTTAATGGCGAATTGGCTTATAACGTAGCGGGAAAGCCAGAAAATCAGTTAATGCATTGGCAGCAAGCAAAAATACTTTCGGGAATGCCATCGTTGGATAAATGCCCCAAAACCCCCATTTGGAACAAACCTGAAACCGGCTCCCTCAACGACCGGGCACGTGCCTGGCTCGATATCAACTGCGCCCATTGCCATAACCCTAATGGACCAGCCATGACTTCTGGCCTGAATCTGAGCATCTCAGCCACTGATTTAACAGCTCTCGGCATTCGGAAAACACCTGTTGCTGCTGGACGTGGATCTGGAGGGCGCCCTTTCGACATTGTACCAGGCAAACCGGAAGAATCCATTCTAACATATCGATTAGAGTCAACAGATCCTGGTGAAATGATGCCGGAAGTTGGTCGTAAAACAGTTCATGCTGAAAGCCTTGAACTGATTCGTGAATGGATCAAGGCCATAAAATAAGTAAGCCGGTTTCAACAGCTGGTATTTTTTTCATGCTAATCACAAATAAAAAAGCGGGGCCAGTTTTCACCAGCACCGCTTTTAATCAACATTTGTTACATTCCAAATAAATCCGTCTGCCTTAGTCATCGAGCAAGCCCTCGTCGTCAGCAGCAGTGCCTTCGAGAACAGGGTCGAGCAGGGCGTTTTCGTCTTCGGCAATTTTCGCACGAATTTTGCCTTCTATCTCGCCCATTAACTCAGGGTTATCGAGCAATAATTCTTTAACGGCGTCACGACCTTGAGCTAAGCGACTTGTACCATATGAGAACCAGGAACCTGATTTTTTCACGATTTCCATCTCAACAGCTAAGTCAAGTACTTCGCCAACTTTCGAAATACCCTGACCGTACATGATGTCGAACTCAACGACTTTGAACGGAGCCGCCAGTTTGTTCTTCACCACTTTCACTTTAGTCCGGTTACCTACTACGTTGTCGGCACCTTCTTTGATCTGACCGATACGTCGGATATCCAGACGTACCGATGCGTAGAATTTCAGTGCATTACCACCGGTGGTCGTTTCGGGGTTACCGAACATCACACCAATTTTCTCCCGCAACTGGTTAATGAAAATGCAGCAGCAACCGGTTTTGTTGATGGTACCAGTCAGCTTACGTAGTGCCTGCGACATAAGCCGCGCCTGCAAGCCCATTTTGCTTTCGCCCATTTCACCTTCGATCTCGGCTTTTGGAACAAGGGCAGCTACGGAGTCAATAACGCAGATGTCGATAGCGCCGGAGCTAATTAGGTGTTCGGCGATTTCAAGAGCCTGTTCACCATTGTCAGGCTGGGAGATAAGCAGATTTTTCGTGTCAATACCAAGCTTTTCAGCATAAACGCGGTCGAAAGCGTGTTCAGCGTCGATGAAAGCCGCCAGACCACCCGCTTTCTGCGCTTCAGCGATGCAGTGCATCGTGAGCGTGGTTTTACCAGACGATTCAGGACCGTAGATTTCAACGACACGACCCCGGGGCATACCGCCAATACCGAGGGCTAAATCCAAACCCAATGAGCCAGTCGAGATAACCGGAACGTCGACAACTTTGCTTTCGCTCAGACGCATTACGGTACCTTTGCCGAACGCTTTGTCCAATTTCTCAATGGTGGTTTGGAGGGCTTTTAATTTACTGTCATTAGCAGATGCTGTGGCTTGCGCCGTATCTGTTTTTGCCATGTTAGGATGGTTGTTTATAAGCATATAAAATTACCCAAAAATGACCGGATTACCAAACAGTTTTGCAAAATAGTTAGGGGTTTTTAACGCTGATTTTCTACCGAAAAAACAACTGCCTCAATCTATAGATAACATATTGATAATCAAGTGATTATTTTCGATATTTTCACATCTACTTTACCGTGTCGAATCGGGAACTGCTGGCTGTGGAATTGGGGTCGATTGGGAAGCTGGTGGCGATGCCTGACCTGACTGTGGCTGGGCTGTCTGGTTGCCCGGATAAGCGGACGTATCACCATACGGACGATTAGGCGGACCAACGATTTCGACAGCGGTGATGTAGTATTTTGTTTCCCCGTTCCAGGGAAATTTAACAATTTTTTCTTCGTAGTGTAGTGTTACGCGCTGACCGGTTTTAACGGCATCCGTAATTTGTTTTGCTACGTTCTCGTCTTTCACCGAAAAGTCGAAATATTGGGGCGTCAGCGAACCGGTTTCTCCCGAAAAGCCGCCCACGTTCAATACACCCTCGTACGTTTTGAAAACAAAGCCCCGACGGCTGAATTTTGAGACAGTCCCGGCTCGTTCGCCATCGCTGTAGCTCCAGCCCGTCAGCGCATATAAGACCCCGAAGATGATTAATAGAAACAATAGAAAATAGAGTAGTGCTCGCATGGGTATGGTTGGTTTAGTTGCGGCTTAGACGCACGCAAATAGACAAAATTTTTTGAATACGTTCGATTTCAGCAATAGGTAGACTTTAATTTAATACGTTCGTCACCCTTGTAGAAACTCACTTTTCGAGTTCCTGTTCTAAAGTTTGCCCCCAATTTCGTTACTTTGCGCCCGAATGGCGCTTAACCTAAGCGCTTGGTTGTCAAACCTGATAAAACGAGCAATTCGTTGTTAACCCCTTCTTATTCTCTAAAATGAGTACCATTCAAAGCATTCATGCCCGACAGATTCTGGATTCGCGCGGTAACCCGACTGTAGAAGTAGACGTTCGTACCGAAACCGGTTTTCTGGGCCGCGCAGCCGTCCCGTCGGGCGCATCGACCGGTACCCACGAAGCCGTTGAGCTTCGCGACGACGACAAAAAGGTATACATGGGCAAAGGCGTCCTGAAAGCCGTATCTAACGTTAATGAACTGATTTACCCAGAACTAGTCGGCATTTCGGTTTTCGACCAGAGCATGATCGATAAAATTATGCTTGAACTGGACGGTACGTCGAATAAAGGTCGTCTGGGCGCCAACGCCATTCTGGGTGTTTCGCTGGCCGTTGCCAAAGCTGCTACTCAGGAAGCGGGTTTGCCGCTCTATCGCTACATCGGTGGCGTAAATGCCAATACGTTGCCCGTGCCAATGATGAACATCCTGAATGGTGGTTCACACGCGGATAACTCGATTGATTTTCAGGAGTTCATGGTTATGCCTGCCAACGCGCCTAGCTTCTCGGAAGCGCTACGTATGGGAACCGAGATTTTCCATACGCTGAAGGGTGTACTGAAGAAAATGGGGCTGGCTACCAACGTTGGTGATGAAGGCGGTTTTGCACCAAACATCAAATCGAACGACGAGGCTATTCAAACCATTATTCAGGCTATTGAAAAAGCTGGCTATCGGCCGGGCGAAGACGTCTGGATTGCGATGGATGCCGCTTCCTCGGAGTTCTACGATGCTGAAACGGGCGTTTATCACTTCAAAAAATCGACGGGCGACAAACTGTCTTCGAGCGACATGGCCAACTTCTGGAAAGAATGGGTGAATAAATACCCAATTCTGTCGATTGAAGACGGTATGGCCGAAGACGACTGGAGCGGCTGGAAAGCGCAGACGGACCTGCTGAAAGAGGCCAAAACGCAGCTTGTGGGCGACGATCTGTTCGTAACGAACGTAACACGGCTTCAGGAAGGTATCGATAAAGGTATCGCCAACGCGATTCTGGTGAAAGTAAACCAGATTGGCTCGTTGACCGAAACCATCGATGCCGTTAACCTGGCGCACCGCAATTCCTACAAAAGCGTAATGTCGCACCGCTCGGGTGAGACGGAAGATGCTACCATTGCCGACCTCGCCGTGGCCCTGAACACTGGCCAGATTAAAACCGGTTCGGCTTCACGTTCTGACCGGATGGCGAAATACAACCAGTTACTACGTATCGAAGAAGAACTAGGCGAAACCGCTTATTTCCCAGGCTTGAAATTTTAATGCACAGGGCAGAGGGGTAAGGGCAAAGGGCTAAAGATTTCCCCTATGCCCTGAACCCTATGCCCTATGCCCCTGCCCTATGCTACAAAAACTGCTTCGTTACTGTCAGAATTTTTATGTGGCCTCGGGGCTGTGCCTATTGGCCTGGATGACCTTTTTTGATGCCAACGATCTGCCAACCCAAGTTCGGAATTGGTGGAAACTGCATAAACTGGAAAGCGATATTCGGTTTTATAAGGAGAAAATTCAGTTGATTCAGAAAGAAAGACGGGAAGTTTTTGGCAACGCCCAACTTCGTGAAAAATTCGCCAGGGAGAAGTACCTGATGAAGAAGGCCGACGAAGACGTCTTCGTGATTGTCGACGAAAATAACGAGCCTCTGGAGAAGTAGCATAGGGCAGAGGGTTTTGGGCATAGGGTAAAACCTGTCCCAATCCTTCTGCCCTATGCCCTTACCCCTATGCCCCTATGCTACACGTTCTCTTCGTTTGTTTGGGAAATATATGTCGGTCGCCAGTAGCAGAGGGCGTATTCCGACAACTAATTGCCGAAGCAGGGCTGGAGAAACAAATCCAGTGCGATTCAGCCGGTACGTCGTCGTATCACATCGGGCAGCTTCCTGATCATCGTACGCGTGCTAATGCGCTGGAGCATGGATTAACGCTCACACACCGCGCCCGACGCGTTACGGGCGACGACCTGGCTCAGTTCGATTATTTCGTGGCGATGGATGAACAAAATCTTGAGGCCATCGAAAAACTGAACTACCGAAGTACAGGCTTATATACAAACGACACGATTTTTCTGCTACGTGAATTCGACCCGGACATCAGCGATCAACCCGACGTACCAGATCCTTATTATGAAGGCCCCGACGTATTTGAAGAAGTCTATCAGATTTCGTTACGTTGCTGCCGACAATTACTAACCTATTTAGTTCAACAGCATGTCATAAAGAGCGAAAGGATGAAAGAGTGAATGAGTGAAAAATAGCCTGTGTCAGCATTTCGCTCTTTCAATCTTTTGCTCTTTCGCGCTTTAACTCCTCTACAACATGAATAAAAAAGTAATCCTCATTATTCTCGACGGTTGGGGTATTCCACTCAAGCCGGAAGTGTCGGCTTTAAATGCGGCTAATACGCCTTTCATGGATTCGCTGTATCCGAAATACCCGCACAGCACGTTGGAAGCGTCGGGGTTGGCGGTTGGATTGCCAAAAGGACAGATGGGCAATTCTGAAGTGGGTCACATGAATCTGGGTGCTGGTCGGGTAGTGTATCAGGATCTGGTGAAAGTCAATAAAGCTGTTGAGGAACACACACTTGATAAAGAACCCGTACTGGTCGATGCACTGAATTACGCCAAGGACAACAAGAAGAAAGTTCACTTCATCGGACTGGTTTCCGATGGTGGCGTTCATGCGCATATCGACCACGTGAAAGGATTGCTTTCCATTGCACATGCTCATGGGTTAACGAACGTTTTTGTACACGCTTTTACCGACGGCCGTGATACCGATCCTAAAGGTGGAGTTGGCTATATTACCGATTTACAGACACATATGGCGGCTACTACCGGGCAGATTGCCAGCGTTGTAGGCCGGTACTACGCTATGGATCGCGACAATCGTTGGGAGCGTGTTAAAGTGGCTTATGATGCCATGGTACACGGTATGGGCAAAAAAGTGGCAGCTACCGACGTAACAAAAGCGCTACAAGATTCTTATGACGCCAACGTAACAGACGAATTTATCCAGCCCATCATTGTCGAAAATCCGGACGGTTCGCCTGTGGCTGTTATTGAAGACGATGACGTAGTGCTGTGTTTCAACTTCCGCACCGACCGGGGGCGCGAAATCACCCAAGCACTGACGCAGAAAGATTTCCCGGAGCAGGGCATGAAAAAACTCTCGCTCAACTATATCACTATGACCAATTACGACAATGATTTCGTCGGTGTAAATGTCATTTTCGATAAAGATAATCTGGTTAATACCTTGGGCGAGGTTGTAGCCAGCGTAGGACGGAAACAGATTCGCATTGCTGAAACTGAAAAATATCCGCACGTTACGTTCTTCTTTTCGGGCGGTCGTGAAGAGCCGTTCGCGGGCGAAAAACGACTTCTTTGTCCGTCGCCGAAAGAAATGGTGATACGTGACGAAAAAGGCTTCGAAATGACCGTACCCGTAAAAACGTACGACCAGATTCCCGAAATGTCGGCATACTACATACGTAATACCATCATACCGGAACTGGAAAAGGAAGAGGTAGATTTTGTTTGTCTAAACTTCGCCAACACGGATATGGTCGGGCATACGGGTGTATTCGAAGCCGTAGTCAAAGCCGCCGAAGCCGCCGACATTTGTGCAAGAGACGTAACGGAAACGGCGCTCAAACATGGTTATTCAACAATTATTATCGCCGATCATGGTAATGCAGAATACATGATTAACGACGATGGAACGCCAAATACGGCTCACACGACGAACCTGGTTCCCTGTATACTGGTCGATAAAGATTACCACCCAACTCTAAACAATGGAAAACTGGCCGACATAGCGCCAACCATTTTAGAGCTCATGGGTATTCCACAACCGGCCGAAATGGGTGGTGTGAGTTTGATTAAGAAGTAGTCATTTAGATGTTAACATCTGCCCTCACTATTAGGTATAAAAAAGCCGCCCTAGAAATTCCAGAGCGGCTTTTTTATATAGAACCTGTTTAGGGTTTCTTCTTTTTAGGGATCTTGCGAAAGAAAATGATAAAGAAGGCCATAAAATGCAGCGCCTT
>NZ_JACWZY010000036.1 GCF_014699005.1 Spirosoma profusum | reverse complement strand
GCTTAAAACGACTACCCCGCCGAAGCATTTGCTTCTCAAAGTCAATCCTCATTCACGACGCAGTAATCGGTCTGTTCGTCAATCAAATTTTCTTTGCCGATAAACGCAATTAAGCCACTACCCAATATTCCTTTTCAAAGGGCTCTATTTGATACAGAACCTTAACGCTACAGTTGCCACTTATTAACCATTTTTAAAAGGATAGAGAAAAAAACCCGATGTAGTGATCGGGTTTTCTATTTAAGTCTTCTTGAATCAATCTATTCTGCTTCCTAACATTGTCGACGTTCAACGATATAATAACTTATCGTAGCGCTTATTTGGGCTCGAATAAAGATTAAAATTCTGGGAAATCCTGAATCTGGATATGCCGGACAATAATGCCCAGATTCCGCAAATAATCTTCCGAGTGACGACACAAAACCGGGTTTTTCTAATTCAGCGGAGGAAATGTATCCAATATGTCATAATCTAAAAATAAGCCTAAGTCACGCAGGTATTCATCGGTTTGGGTAATGGTGGAATGTCCGCATTGCTGCTGGATCAGTTTCATATCTTTGGTGGCCATGTACAAAGCAATGACGCCCGTATGTTTCCAGCCGTACAAGTCATAACCGGGCGGAAACCCTAAATAATCCAGCATCTTTTTATGGCGAGCGTAGAAGTAGCTCTCCCCTACCGGCTCTGGCCCAGGCTCACCTAATTTGGAGAAGATGTAGTAATAGGAAGGGTACTCCCTGATCCGCAGTTAGTAAGCAGCGCATTCAGGGGAGCTGGGATAATCTTATGGTTATTATCACCATCCTTACTATCCGTTGGGTTGATGTGCAGCGTCCGCTCAAACAGATGCCGTACCTTCACCAGCCGCAGTTCTTCGTGTGGTCTGGCAAATGTGTAGTAGATGCAATTTAGAAACAGCCAGAACTGATCGTCCCGATTCGCCTGAAAATAATCGACAATCTCCCCTATCTGGTCTTCCCGGAAAGGAATGTGCTGTCCAGAAGCAACCTTTTTCTTGGCAATTTCAGCCTCCTGAACAGGATTAGCGGTTATGATTTTTCGCTTCCGGTAAAACTCAAAGAAAGAGACTAACCAGCCCCGATGATTATTGAAGTTCCGGTTACCCATTTTCCGCTCACGGCTCAGGTAATCTGTAAAACCATATACCTGCGGCACCCCAAATAGCCGCAGTTTTATTTTGGCTAGTTTTTTATCCTTTAAGTAATTTCGGAACGTATTGCCACAGGTCTTATAGGTTCGTCTGGATGCTTTTGAGAGCGAACTGTGAATGGTATCCAGATAATAATCGATCGCTTCCTTACAAGCGATATCCTGCCTTAAATCGATAGGTGCTGAAGAAGGCTCCGGCTGGTCGACTGGTTCAAAATAAACTCCAGCCTTTAACTCTTCAGTCAACAACTCAATTACCTCTTTGGCATCGTGTAAACGTTCAGCGACAGACTTACCACTGATTACAACACGCTTACGTACCAGCTTCTCCCGCTGCTCAGACCAAACCCCATACTCAACCACCCACTGTTTGGCTAGGTCGTCGTCAGCGGGTTTGGAAAGAAAGGGGGGCTTATACGGGTAATTCTTTGGCATCTTTGGCCGCTGTAATCCGTGCTTATTGATGAGGAGCTTCTGCCATTTCTTTGCCATTAGCACCGCACCGAAAAACAAAAACGTCCAAATTGGGCTAATTTGGACGTTTTTTAGGGTGACCACGGGGAGACTCGAACTCCCATGCCGTGAAGCACCACCCCCTCAAGATGGCGTGTCTACCAGTTTCACCACGTGGCCGTTTTCGCAATCGAGGTGCAAATATAGCCTGTTGCGAATTGTTTGCCAAACAGAGTCTAATTCTTTTACTTTTTTCTAGTATTTATGGTCATAAATTGGCAAAAATTCCGTATTTTAGCTTTCTAAATTCACAGAAGAAATGGCATTTGAAGTAGTCGGAAAACTCATAAAAGTACTTCCTGAAGTTACTGGACAAGGTAAAAATGGGGCCTGGAATAAGCAAGAATTTGTATTAGAAACCCTTGATAGTCAATACCCTAAAAAAGTGTGTATGTCTATCTGGGGTGAAAAGGCCAGCGATCTGAAGCAGTTCGCGGATGGCGATATGCTAAAAGCTACGTTCAGCGCCGAATCACGAGAATACAATGACCGATGGTATACCGAACTGCGTGCCTTCCGTCTCGAACTGGCTGAGAGTGGCAACGAAGGTGGATACGTAGCACCGACCCGTCCCGCTACCCAACCACAGTCGGCTCCAACTCGTCAAAATCAGCCTACTCAGGCAGCATTTAACGCTGCTTTCGACGAAGAAAGCAACGATCTGCCGTTTTAATAGGATTTCCCGAATATAACGTAACGAGCAGGACGATATCATATTTTGTCCTGCTCGTTACGTTATATGGCACGTCAAATGCCATACGCATCCGGCAACGATTATGGGGCAATGCTATCCTAAACAATCAATTGGCTACAGACTAAGTCTGCTACTTAGTCTGCTCTCAACCGTTACGTTGGCGCAGACCGATTTGAGTGTTTCTGTTCGGCAGGCAGATTCGCTCTTCGCGAATGGCGATCAGGTACAGGCAGCTCGTTTGTACGAAAAAGCGCTGGCCGAAGGGCAACCAGCAACTGACCCCATGCTGTTAAAATTAGCCAATGCCTACGAGCGTCAGAACGATATTCCCCGGCTGCTCTATTTTTTGGACGTTTATTTTGAACGCCATCCAGATGACAGTGTACTACGTCGGCTAAGCGACATCGCTAAGGCGAATAACCTGAGTGGCTACGAAACGGATGACCTAAACTATTTTTATTTCTTCTACCGAAAATACAGTGCATATTTTTTGCTTTTTCTGCTGATTCTGGCCGGTTATGTTTTCGGTGTACTGGTGCTTAAGTTGGTACGTAAACAGCCTATTTCTTCGCGGCAGAAAGGAGTCGTATTTTTTTATTTATTATTGCTCCTCGTTTTCACCAATCTACCCGAAGGCGTACAATCGGGCATTACCAGCCGCAATCGCGTTTTGCTACGTACCGACCCGTCGGCAGCAGCTCCTGTGGTCGAGGTTATTGGCAAAGGCCATAAAGTTAATATCCTGGGACAAAAAGATATTTACCTGCGCGTACTCTGGCACAACGAGTTATATTTTATCCGCCGGGATAATGTGTGGTTAATTTAGTCGATAGTCACCAACATCAGAAACTGGCAATTACTAACTATCAATTAATCACTATTGACTGACGACTAGCTACTATCGACTCTTCAACGGTGAATCTTTCTCTTTAGCTAACGTATTGTAAACCAATTTGTCAGCCAGTGACGGGAGCCATTTATTGATAAATACAGTCAATTTTCCCTGAGTGGTCAGAATCAATTCGCGTTTGCGCTTTTTTACAGCTTTCAGAATGTGATCGGCGCATTCCTCGGCGCTCATCATCGACGATTCATCACGCATGGTTTCTCCTTTAGCATCACCGTGTGCATCCAGCGCAGAAAAGCGAATATTGGAAGCCGTAAAGCCGGGGCAAGCGGTTAATACGTGTACACCCGAGTGCAATAGTTCGGTACGCACTGCCTCCAGAAAACCGTTCATAGCAAACTTCGAAGCCGAATAACCACTACGTACCGGCAAACCCCGATAACCTGCAATAGACGATATTCCTACAATAGATCCTTTCGACTCCAGTAGGTATGGCAGGGCATAACGGGTACTATATACGGTACCCATAAAATTGATGTCCATGAGCTTCTGAAAAACCGCTGGATCGGTATCAATCAGCATCGACCGCATGGAAATCCCCGCATTGTTAATCAAAATATCCAGTCGGCCGAAGTGAGCAATAGTCTGCTCGATGAGTTGTTTTACGTCCTGCTCTACACTTACGTCGGCCGTCAGCGCAAGGACCCCAATATTTGCTTGCTGAAGTTCATCACGCACCACGAACAGGGCATCGGCTTTACGTCCGCAGATAACAATTCGGGCTCCTTCGCGACCAAAAGCAAACGCCAGCGCCCGACCAATTCCCGACGAAGCGCCGGTAATAAGTACAATTTTAGTATTCATTACCGGCAAAGTTAGGCGAATTCGACGAGAGTACTTCGTCCGCCTACCGATAATACCCAGGCTACCATTTTTCGATAGCAAAATTTCACATGATGGTTTCCGCGTGAGGAATAACGTTCAGAAACGAATGTACTGACTTCTGGTATCGATCCGGGTCGAGTTGATAATAAAAAGCCCCTTTTTTCGAATAACCTTTCTGTTTCTCGCTCAGTTTAATCAGCAGCTTGGTAGACAGGATTTTCCGGCTGAAGTTTCGTTTATCGAAATCCGTGTGATAAATGGCGTCATAGAGTTTTTTGAGCTGGGGGATGGTAAATTTATTGGGAAGCAACTCAAACCCAATGGGATGCTGCGATGCTTTATACCTTAGTCGCTCGATGGCCAGCGCTACCATATCGCCGTGGTCGAACAATAAATTGGGAAGGTTATAAATTGAAAACCATCTAGCCTTGAACGCTTCCGACAGTTTTGCAGCGTGATCAGCCAGTTTCACTAGCGAAAAATAGGCTACCGAAATAGTTCGCACTATTGGGTCGCGGCCAGGATTACCAAACGCATGAAGCTGTTCCAGATACACTTCCTTTAGTCCTGTCAGGTCAAACACAATCCTGGCTGCTGCCTGTTCGAGACTTTCCTGAGGTTGGAGCCAACCTCCCATCAGCGACCATGTTTTTTCGCCTACGCCACGTTCGACTAATAAAACATTAAGGCCTTCACCATCGAAACCAAAAATAATAGAGTCTAAAGCCAGCAGGTATGGGTGCTGCTCCTTGTATTGCGCTAACATATTGGTGATAATTTATTACGCTTTCACAAAAATAGTAACATTTATCGTACCAATTTTTTGATGTTATATAGTTGTAAGGTTATATAGTTGTAAAGTTGGCCAACTTTACAACTATATAACCTTACAACTATATAACTTTTTGTCACCTTTTAAAACCTACTTTGCAGTATATATTGATCGTTTCTGGCGAAAAGCAAAGAGTAGAAACTAAAATCCAACTTATTCGTATCAATTCGTTTCTCCAGACGTAGCACTGGGCTTCCGACTGCCACCTGAAGTTGTTTCGCAATGTCGGCCTCCGCTGCCATTGCCTGAATCTTTTGCTCGCCACCCGTAACCAGTATCCCATATTTGACACGTAGCAGATCAAAAAATGAACGATCGGTGAGTTGCTGGCGAAGAAAATTGGGTAAATAACGATTTGGCAAAATCATTTTCTCGCAGAAAACTGGCGTATCATTCACAGATCGAAGCCGTTCAACGTAGTAAAACAAGGTGTTCAGTCGCTCATTTTCAGGTGAAAATGACAGATCGTTTGGAAAAGGCCGCAGGTACGGTTTTGTTAAAATTGCTGTAGTAATTCGTTCGGCAGACCAATCGTTTGCGGCTACGTTACCATCCTGTGGTGAGTTGGTTTTCAGCGACATAACCCCCAATCCTATCGGAATTGGCAGCACAATACTTCCCTTACCCTGGTGTTTGCGGATGTATCCTCCCCGCACCAGCAGCGAAAGTGCCTGACGTATAGTCGGCTGGGTCATCCGGTACTGCTGCTGCAATACGCTCTCTGAAGGCAGCAAATCGCCCGGCTGAAATACCCCTCGGATAATATCCTGCCGAAGTGTTTCGTACAACTGCTGATAATTGGGGATACGGCTAACTGGCTCAGTGGTCATATTCACAAATATAGATCATGGGTCACGAATCGATTAAAACAGATACGTATCGACAGAAACTCCTGAAAACGATTCGCGTAAATCTCTTTTGATCTGCAAAAGAACCGAGGTAACGGCCTTTACTTTCCCAGCTTTTTACGTAGCATTGGCACAATTTTCAATTTCCTGTGTTTCTTTAATAAAAGCACCATTTCCATCACGCTTATCCAGAGTCAATGACCCTATCACTTAAAGACCTTACGCCCCGGCAGATTGTGGCCGAATTAGACCAGTACATCATCGGTCAGGGCGATGCCAAACGTAACGTAGCTATTGCCCTGCGTAATCGCTGGCGACGCATGAACAGCACTGCCGATATGCAGCGCGAAATCACTCCCAACAATATTCTGATGATTGGCGCAACCGGCGTCGGCAAAACCGAAATTGCCCGTCGTCTGGCTAAGATTGCCGATGCGCCGTTCGTGAAAGTTGAAGCCTCAAAATTCACCGAAGTTGGCTACGTAGGCCGCGATGTCGAGAGCATGGTTCGCGACCTGGTTGAGCAAGCGGTAAATATGGTTCGTGCTGCCCGAAAAGAAGCCGTTCGCGGTCAGGCGCAACAAATGGTTGAAGACACCATTCTGGACATTCTGATTCCGCCCGTAAAACCGGCGAATGGTCATCTGGGCTTTGAGAACGAGAAAAAACTCGATCCTGATGCCGAACTGAACGAGCGTACCCGCGAACGATTCCGCGAAAAAATCCGCTCGGGGGAGATGGACGACCGTAAAATCGACATCGACGTACAACAGAGTCAAACACCAAACATTGGCGTTATGGGCGGTGCGGTCGATGATCTGTCGATGATGAATATTCAGGAAATGATCGGCAACATGATGCCTAAGCGCGGAAAAAAACGCAAGGTGAGTATTGCCGAAGCGCGTAAAATTCTTCTGGAAGACGAAGCGGCCAAACTCATCGATATGGACGAAGTGAAAGAAGAAGCCATTCGAAAAGCCGAAGATGCCGGCATCATCTTCATCGACGAAATCGACAAGGTAGCGTCAGCCCGGTCGGGGAACGGAGGTGGCGGTCCTGACGTAAGCCGTGAGGGCGTCCAGCGCGATTTACTACCGATTGTGGAAGGCAGCGCGGTGAATACTAAATATGGCGTTATTCATACCGATCACATTCTATTCGTAGCTGCGGGGGCTTTCCACGTAGCAAAACCCAGCGATTTAATTCCTGAGCTACAGGGTCGTTTCCCAATTCGGGTGGAGCTGCAAAGTTTGTCGGAAGACGATTTTTATCACATTCTGAAAGAGCCACGTAACGCTTTAACCAAACAATACGTTGCCATGCTTGCCGCCGAGAGCGTAGAGCTAACTTTTCAGGATGAAGCGCTACGTGAACTGGCCCGTATTGCGTTCGAGGTCAACAGCGAAGTTGAAAACATTGGCGCCCGTCGGCTGCAAACGGTGTTAAGTCACCTCCTGAATGACTTCATGTTCGACATCCCCGACGTAATAGGGGCTAACGCAAAAGTCGTTGTAACGCGCGAAATGGTCAGCGAAAAGCTAAACGGGCTGGTGAAAAACCGCGATTTGAGCCAATACATTTTATGAAGTATGAGATATGATGTATTTGGTGGTATTAAATACATCATATCTCATACTTCATACGTCAGTTTCACCGTTTGCTCAATTGCCCGATCTACGTCGCTACGTTTGCGATCGGGAGGGTCGAAGCGGTTGAAGGGACGTAGTTCAAGGACGAACGTTTCTTCAACCGTTTTTTCGTCTATAGGTGTCAGAAGTTTATACCCGGTGAGTTTGACCGGAATCAGGCCATGTTTCGATTTGAAACGTAGCAGTATGGAAGCCAGCAACTTTTCTACAGCAATAATAGACGTATCGGGGGCCGGAACGAACCGCACTTCGGCGTGGTTACGGTCAACTATCGTTTGTTCTTCCAGTGCGAAATGGCCTTCACAACTCGAGAATGTTCGCACCAGTCCTGTTTGGTTCAGGGCATCAACCAGCGGGCGAATTTTTGGTTCTACGTTCTCCATTAAGGTTCACCGTCAACCAACGCCATCTCATCCGCATCGTTCACTTTATGACGTATCAGTTCTGGCTTTTTCCGCCAGAACCACACCAGATAGCCCACTGCCAATAGTGCCAGTACGCCCCCTACACCAAACGAAGCCTCGATGCCAGCCTCGCCAACGTGATTCAGCAGCCACCCCGCTCCTACTGCACCCAACCCAATGCCGGCTTCGAGTGCAATGTACATGGTTGCCATAGCTCGTCCACGCGTATGCTCATCGCTCAAATCGGCAGTCCAGGCCTGCACCGTCGGCGAGTTCATTCCCCACGACATACCGTAGAAAATAGCGGCTGTCCAGAACAGGACCAACGTATCGGCAACAACCAGCAAGGCCATCGACAAAGCCAGCACTGCCGTCGAAATCGCCAATACAGGTACTCGTCCGTATCGGTCCGATGACTTACTGAAAATCAGTCGAACGACCAGTGAAGCAATCGTGTAGACCGTAAAAAACAAGCCTTTGTTCGTAATGCCTAACGTAGCACTCAGGTCCGAAATAACTGTCAACACCACACCCGACGAGAACGATTGCAGCAGCAGAACAATAAAGGGAGGTATCGCCTGCTTATCGAAGATTTCTTGTTTTTTCAGACGTAGCAACCCAAAGCGAAAAGGTTGAGTATTCACCAATGTTTCCGGCATACGTAGCAGAATACCTATAGAGAGCAGTGCAAAAGCCGATGATACCCAGAACATTACGTTCATCGAAAAGTCAGTAGCTAACCAACTTCCGATGGCCGGTCCCAACGACATACCCATCGCTGTAAACAAACCCAGCATACCCATCGCTTCGCCCCGGCGGTTGGCTGGTACTACGTCCGCTACATAGGCAGCCGTAGCCGTGGGTTTGGTCCCCGTTGAAAAACCGTGAATGAGACGTAGCGTCAAAAATCCCCAGACAGTTATCAGGTATGGATACAGAAATCCGCAGACAAAGCACACTAATGAACCAAAAGCCATGACTGGAACCCGGCCTACGGTATCCGTAATTTTGCCGCTGAATGGCCGCGAAACACCCGCTGTGAACGTAAAGAGCGCAATAATCAACCCGACATATTCCCGCCCACCCAACCTGGTCAGGTAATTTGGCAGTTCAGGAATCATCATCGAAAAACTGGCCGAGAACAGGAAGTTACTAACAGACAACAGCCAGAACGAGAGCGTATACAGGGAAGGACCGGGAGAAACCGAGCGCGAAAAAGGCGAGCGAACTATCAAAACGAGTTGATTTGGTTCACCCAAATTTACAACTCTTTCCGCAAATACCAGCCGATAACGTAACAGTTCTTCGTTTCACGTTTTTGCAGCAGCCAATGAAGCACCGCCCGGTAATGTGGATGAAACTTGAAACCAAAAACTAGCACCTACTTCAACGCATATGCGTAAATTTGCGAACTGAATTACGAATCAGCTTTCAGTCATTCCTAATTCATCATTCATAATCGCACCGGCGACCCGGTCACTATTTAAAGCATGTCTCGTAACGTCAAAATCGGCCTGTTCCTGACCGTTTCCATTCTGCTCAGTACGTTCTCCTTTTATTTCTGGCAGGTTTTCAAAAGTCCGAATCTTCTTGTACAAGATAACGACAAAACGTTTGCCCTCCTGATTCCGCGCGGTGCTACGTTCGAATCGGTGATGGATACGCTCAAACTGCATAAAGTCATCAACGATGAAACCTCGTTCCGGTTTCTGGCTAAGATGATGAAATACAGCGAGAAAGTTAAAGAAGGACGTTACGAAATTAAACCAAAAATGGGCAACCGCGAAGCCCTGGTGAAACTACGTAGCGGTAATCAGGATGCCATGCCCGTTACGTTCAATAACATCCGGATGAAAAGCGACCTGATTCAACGGCTCGGCAACAAGTTTGAATTTGGACCGGATGCCCTTGGCAAACTTCTTAACGACCCTGCTACGTGCGAGAAATTTGGTTTCGATACCACCACCATCGTCTGTCTGTTCCTTCCTAATACGTATCAAATTTTCTGGACCATCAAGCCCGAAGCGTTTCTGGACCGAATGGGTACGGAATACAAAAAATTCTGGACGCCTGAGCGACAGGCTAAAGCGAAAGAAAAAGGACTGACGCAAACCCAAACGCAGGTACTGGCTTCGATTGTAGCGTCAGAAACCAACAAACGTGACGAGCAGCCCCGTGTGGCCGGCGTTTATCTGAACCGGCTGAAACGAGGTATCAAGCTGGAAGCCGACCCGACTGTTATTTTCGCCCTACGTGATTTTGGGATACGTCGGCTGCTGAATCGTCAACTCACCATCGATTCGCCTTACAACACGTATCGTTACACCGGATTGCCTCCCGGTCCCATAAACCTGCCTGCGCCAGCCACGATTGACAACGTTCTGAATGCCGAACAGCATGATTATCTGTACTTTGTGGTCGATGCTCGTTTTAACGGCTATCATACGTTTTCGAAAACCCTAGCCGAACATCTGGCAAACGCCCGCTTGTATCAACAGGCACTCACTCGTATGAAGATTATGAAATAGAAGGCCCCGACAGGCTCTGGCTGTCGGTCGTAACTACAAAGTTAGTCGCTGGCGCGACTCTAACAGCCGGAGCCTGTCAGAGCCAAATGCCGACTACCCATTCCTATGATTAATCACGACGTTACCAACATTCGCGTACGCTATTACGATACTGACCAGATGGGCATTGTGTATTACGGCAACTACGCCCGTTACTATGAAATTGGCCGGGTCGAAACGCTACGTTTTCTGGGACTTACCTATAAAGAAGTTGAAGAAGGTGGTATTTCGATGCCGGTTTATGATCTTAATTCACGATTCATACGGGCTGCTAAATACGACGATCTCCTGACCATTCGGGTAACGATTCCGCAAATGCCTAAAACCCGGTTGATGTTTAGTTACGAGATTTTCAACCAGAATGGTCAGTTACTCAATACCGGCCAGACAACACTCGTCTTTGTACGTTCCGATACGGGCCGCCCCTGCTCGGCACCTGCTGAATTAGTGGAAGCAACCAAACCTTTCTTTTGAGTGGTAAGTTACTACGTAGTCAAGAGTAGATAGTCATTAGTCGTCAGAACGTAGTTACTCTTAATGACTGTTGCCTATCGACTAATCACCACTATGTTCGACAAGCTATTGGGTTTTAAGTCGTTGCGAAATCTACGCATCTGGCTACACGACCACCATCCGTTTAATTCGAAAACAACCTGGTATGCCTTTCTGAAGCGAATGGGCAACCAGATTGTAGACAATAATACCAGCGAACGAGCTGCTTCGGTAGCGTATAGTCTGATTTTGGCGGTTTTCCCGACGGTGATCTTTTTCTTCACGCTTATCCCTTACATTCCAATTCAAAACCTCGAAGATCAGATTATGGTCTTTCTGAAGGAATTGCTCCCCGGTGATACGTTCAGTTCAGCCGATACAACCATCCGGGATATCATCAGCCGACCACGTAGCGGAGTGCTGTCGCTGGGTTTTTTTCTGGCTTTGTATTCGGCTACCAGTGGCGTAGTTGCTTTGATGCAGGCGTTCAACTCGTCATACCATTCAGCCGAACGGCGCGGTTTTTTCAAGATTCGCGCGATTGCCATCGGGTTGACGTTTACGCTGGCATTTGCATTGATCCTGGCCGTTGTCGTGCTCATTATTGGCGGCATTGTCAGCGACTACCTGCTTCACTTCGGCATTCTAAACAATGTTGTTTTTGTCAACCTGTTAGCGATAGGCCGCTATCTGGTTGTTTTTGCAGTTTTTCTGGCGACAGTTTCCATGATTTACCGGTTTGGTCCAAACGTAAACATGAAGTGGAGTCACATCTTACCTGGTTCGGTTGCGGCCTCCATTTTAATCGTGCTGACGACGTTCGGCTTTTCGTATTACGTCTCTAATTTTGGTTCATACAACAAATTGTATGGATCAATTGGTACGTTGATTGCCCTAATGATCTGGATAAATCTGATCTCAATACTGCTGATTTTAGGGTTCGAAATGAACGTAGCGCTTTATGATTTAGAAGCTGACAAGCCTACTAATAAATCCTCCAAAACAACAAACGCCACCCTCAAAGCGTGAGATGGCGTTTGCAAACCTAACCCATAAATGTAATAGCACACATCAGCGACGTGTCAGTTTGGCACAGTCGAAATGCGTTCTTCCAATCGTTCGCCAAAAACGTGCCAATTTTTTCATACCTCCTCTCAATTGCGGTTCTACTACCCTAATTGTAGACAAAAGCAGAAATAAAGTTTGAACCTTAGTTGCCTTAGGTGTCAAAGAAACACCAATAAAACTAACCTATTGGTATAAAATGATTTGGCATCGAACTTGCTTGCTATGCCTCTGGTCACCGATTCTATTTCTTCTTTGGTATCCCATCCAACTGACGCTGTTACCTGGGTAACAGTCATTTGCACATGTTTCAACCATGAAGCCTATGTTGAAAAGGCGCTGCAATCAGTCGTTGATCAAACTTATCCCTACGTTGAGTTAATCATCATCGACAATGACAGCAGCGATCATTCTGTTGACCAGATTATTAATTTCATAACTCGTCATCCGACCGCACGATTTATTCAGAATCCTCAAAATTTGGGTTTAAACCGCGCCTTTAACTTGGGGCTGTCATTGGCTAAGGGTCGTTACGTTGTTGACTTATCGGCGGATGACGTACTACTTCCGACGCGTCTGGAAAAACAGGTGGCCCAATTTGAAATGCTTTCTGATACGTATGCTGTTGTCTTTTCCAACGCTACGTATATTGATTCGTTAGGCAGTGCTATTGGTTTACACTATCCTATTAATGCACATGGGCAGGCGCGAGCCCGGATACCTTCGGGGAATGTTTTCAAAAATATCCTGGAGACGTATTTCATCTGCACACCTACTATGCTCATGCGTCGGGACGTACTGAATCAGTTGGGCGGTTACGATGAATCACTCGCTTATGAAGACTTCGATTTCTGGGTACGTTCCGCCCGGACGTATCAATATGCCTACCTCGATGAGGTGTTGACGCTCAAGCGACGCTTACCGACCTCTTTATCGGCGCAGGTAAGTTATACCGATAACAAATTGCTGGAATCGACGTTGGTAGTTTGCCAGAAAGCTTACGGGCTTTGCCAAACGCCCGATGAATTTGCCGCCCTGACCAGTCGCCTAAGCCAGTTTATTCGAAAAGCATTTTATACAGAACAGTTCGAGTTAGTTGAGCGATTTGGAGAACTCCTTCAACGTATCGAACGGCCTGATCTGTTAACTTATCTCGTTCTGTTGTTAGGTCAGTTACGTGTTCCTGTCAATTCACTTTACCGGTTTTTTCTAAGGCAAAGGAGAAGCCCTGCCTCAACCTTTTGAAAATAAATCGGGTTTAGTTGATAGTAAATTAATAGCGGGTTTCTTCACCACAACGGACCGTCTGCGTTTCAATTCTATGGGAGCCGAATTCATAAAATTATATCCGAAAAATCCTGATCTACGCCGGATTGAGTACGTAGTAAGTGCCCTACGCGATGGCGCGGTAGTCATTTATCCTACCGATACCATTTACGGGATGGGTTGCGATATCCATAATGCCCGATCTGTTGAACGAGTGGCACGTATTAAAGGCATTAAACCGACGAAAAACGATTTCTCGTTTATCTGCTACGACCTGAGTCACATTGCCGACTATGCACGGGTTAGTAATCAGGCGTTTAAGCTCATGAAAAGTTTGCTTCCAGGGCCTTATACGTTTATCCTTCAGGCTACTAACAGCGTACCGAAACTCCTGAATACCAATAAAAAAACGGTTGGTATCCGGGTACCCGACAACGATATTCCCCGGCAACTGGTGCACGAGCTTGGCCACCCGATTATCACTACGTCGATTCGCGATGAAGATGAAATCATCGAATACTCAACTGATCCGGAATTAATTTTCGAAAAGTTTCAACACCAGGTCGACATTGTAATTGATGGAGGCTACGGTGGCAACGTTCCTTCGACCATTATCGACGCTACGGACGATACGTTCACCGTTGTTCGGCAGGGTTTAGGGGAATTTGTACTTTGAAATGTTATGATAACCATTTATACTTGCATTGTTGGGTTAACACTCCTGGCGGAGGTTGGCCCTTTTTTTGTAGTCTTTTATTTGTAGTCTTTTTAGTCAAATCTATTCTATCATAGTATGCGCTTTACCCTGGCCGCATTATCTCTGCTGGCTCTTTGTCACGTAACAAGTTGCTCCTCTCAGTCGAAAGACGATTCTTCTAAGACCAGCAAGCCCACCACCGAAGCTTCTGCTAAATCCAGTTCAGCTACCGACTCCACCGAAACAGCCTCAGCTACACCCGTTGGCTCGACACGTAGTGTCAGCACCGGCGATTCAACGCTTGATTCTCTGACCTATGCACCTGAAGGGGCTATCCTTCCAGGCAAGCGAATTTTTGCTTATTACGGCAATCCTCATTCGAAAAAAATGGGCGCTTTGGGCGAATATCCGAAAGAAGAAATGCTTCAGCGACTGGATAAGGAAATCAGCAACTGGCAGAAAGCAGACCCAGCTACACCTATTCAGCCCGCGCTTCACCTGGTTGCTATTTCGGCACAAGGGGCACCGGGTAAAGATGGTGGTTATCGACTTCGGATGTCGGACAAAACCATCAAGAAAGTCATCAAATGGGGTAATGAACACAAAGCTATTGTGTTTCTCGACATTCAGCGGGGCCACGCCGACCTTGGCGGAGAGATGAAATACCTGGAAAAATACCTGAAATTACCGTTCGTTCATCTGGGAATTGACCCCGAATTTTCGATGGTAACGGGTCACAAACCGGGTACTAAAATTGGCTCTTACGATGCCGCCGATGTGAACCAGGCTGTTCAGTTCCTAAGCAAAGTTGTGAAAGAGAATAATGTACCGCCTAAAGTGCTGGTCGTACACCGATTCACGCAGGGCATGATTAAAAATTATAAAAATATTAAGCTCAACCCGAACGTACAGATCGTGATGGACATGGACGGATGGGGCCCTCCGGTACTCAAAAAAGATTCGTACCACGATTATATCCAGAAAGAACCGGTTCAGTATACGGGCTTTAAGCTGTTCTACAAAAACGATTTCCGCAAACCCGGATCACGTATTATGACACCTGAAGAAGTACTCGCGCTGACGCCAAAGCCGATGTATATTCAGTATCAGTAATTCGATACGTTTATAAAGCAGAAGGGCAGCTAACGTAATGTTAACTGCCCTTCTGCTTTATAAACGTATCGGTCAATTCTTACCGGTTCTCAACCAGCGCTTTAAACTCATCGACCGTTACGTCCTGCGAAACTGT
The DNA here is from genome assembly GCF_014699005.1 of Spirosoma profusum. Lineage (GTDB taxonomy): Bacteria > Bacteroidota > Bacteroidia > Cytophagales > Spirosomataceae > Spirosoma > Spirosoma profusum. The sequence continues at coordinate 49,578 of NZ_JACWZY010000036.1, read as the reverse complement.
TGTCAGCTGCGTTTTAGCGTATTCGATGATTTTATCGTCATAAACCTGGTTGAACGTACTAGTGTAGTTCTGACCGTTATTTTTCTCATCCATCAGGTAGTTACGAGCAATCCGGTCGATGGTTTTGTTCATTTCCTCATCGTCGGTATTGGCAAAACCAAACTGATCGCGTACCATCGCCCGCGTTACGTTCAAGACTTCCTCAAACTCAACCTTTATGTCTGCTTTATCGGCAATCTTGTTTTTGATGAGTTGCAGTTTCACCGACTTCGCGAAGTCATCATACTGTTCATCAACCTGCTCAGGAGTGAATTTACCTTCGTTTACTTCCAGCAACCAGTTTTTCAAAAACTCGTCTGGAAGCAGAATAGGTGTATTTTCGAGCAGCGTTTTCTCAATATCTAAACGTAGCAGTTGAGCCGACTCACGAGCGTAGTTACTCTGAATAACTTCGACCACTTTCGCCCGGAACTGTTCTTCATCTTCAACCGCACCAACACCCAGCACTTTGTCGAAAAACTCCTGATTCAGTTCAGCGGGTTCATGGCGGGTAATATCGTCGATGGAAAAGGTGAATTCACCAGTCAGGTCAGCGGCTTCTTCGGCTTTAACGCCAGTAGCATTGGCGCGTGCTTTCTCATCAGGGAAAGCTTGCTCCAGTACGAACGTAACGGCATCTCCTTTTTTCTTACCAACAAACTGACCTTTGGACTCTTCCGCCATTTTGTTCATCGGCAGGGCAGTTTTGGCTGAGAAACCCGTTTCTCCTTCCGCTACGTTCACTTGGTTCAGTTCCCCATAAATGGTATCGCCTTCGCCAACTTCTTCGCCGTGCGCATGCGTATGGAAACGCTGCTGTAGATCAGCAATTGTCGAATTCACTTCGGCATCACCCGCCTGAATAGCATATTGCGTAACGCTCGGCAGATCGCTGAAATCAATATCGAATTCCGACGCCAGTCCTAAGGTATAACTGAAGGCAAAATCAGTCTGATTATCCCAGTCAATAGCTTCGGCCTGTTCGCGATCTGGAATCGGGTCGCCTACTACCTGAAGTTTATTGTCACGGATATACTGGCTAACCGTTTTGCTGAGCATCGAGTTGATTTCGTCAACCAGAATGCTTTTGCCGTACATTTTCTGAACCAGCGAAGCAGGAACGTGGCCCGGCCGGAAACCTTTCAGCTGAACTTTCTTACCATAATCTTTCAGCTTTTTATCAACTTCCGGCTTATAGTCGGCAGGGGTCAGTGTAATTTTCAGCGAAGCATTGGTATCGCTGGCTTTTTCTAAGGTAATATCCACGTGTATGTCGGTTTAAAACGAAAGAGCGAAAGAGTGAAAGAATAAAAGAGTGAGTCATTTACAGACAAACGCTCTTTCGCTCTTTCACTCTTTCGCTTTTAACTTTAGTACGGGCGGAGGGACTCGAACCCCCATGCCTTGCGGCACCAGATCCTAAGTCTGGCACGTCTACCAATTTCGCCACGCCCGCATGGCCTTTTGGAGTTGTAAAGTTTAGAGTTCTAGTGTTGTAAAGTTGTTCCTGTAAAGAAACCCTATAACTCCGTACTTCAGTAACTCCGTGTTTGGGAGTGCAAAAGTATGAAAAAAATTTAACTCATCAAGTGATTCGCACGAAGGTTTTATTTTTAGATAATATCCGGTCATTTTTCGGCGAATATTTTGTTATCTTGGTAGAACGCGTACTACCGATGCCAATCCCTGCAACGAAGCCATCATGATGAATACAATCGACCGTCGCCCCCACCCGGAGCCCGTTATTGACCTGGAGCTGGAACGACAGGAAATTCTCAAACGTTATCGACGCCTGCTACGTGCCGCGAAGCCCATGCTGAAAGGCGACGACGCGAAGCTGATCAAGAAAGCGTTTAATATGTCGGCCGAAGCGCATAAGAATATGCGTCGTCGGTCTGGTGAACCTTATATATACCACCCACTGGCTGTGGCGCAGATTGCCGTTGAAGAAATCGGCCTGGGCACTACCAGCATCGTAGCCGCGCTCCTCCACGACGTAGTGGAAGATACAGAAACGACCATTGCTGACATTGATCGCGCTTTTGGCCCAAAAATAGCCCGCATTATCGATGGTTTAACCAAAATTTCGGGCTATTTTGAGTACGGCTCTTCGCAGCAGGCCGAGAATTTCCGAAAAATGCTGCTGACCCTCTCCGACGATGTACGGGTCATTCTCATTAAACTGGCCGACCGGCTTCACAACATGCGGACGTTGGACTCCATGCCCCGCGACAAGCAGTTGAAGATTGCCTCCGAAACGATTTATATCTACGCTCCGCTGGCTCACCGGCTGGGTTTATACACCATTAAGTCGGAACTGGAAGACATGTACCTGAAACATGTTGAACCAGAAGCTTATAAGGATATCGCCAAAAAACTTCGCGAAACTCGGCTGGCCCGCGATCGATTCATCGGTCGGTTTATTGAACCGATTGAAAAAGATATGGCCGAAACCAAAATCAAATACGTGATTAGAGGCCGGCCAAAATCGATTTATTCCATCTGGAACAAGCTGAGCAAATCGAAAAAACCGTTCGAAGAAATTTATGATTTGTTCGCGGTACGTATCATTCTCAACGTAGCGCAGGAAGAAGAGAAAGCTGCCTGCTGGCGAGCCTATTCCATCGTTACAGACCATTATAAACCCAACCCCGACCGTCTGAAGGACTGGATTAGTACGCCACGCGCTAATGGTTACGAATCGCTCCATACGACGGTCATGAGCAAGCAGGGGCAGTGGGTGGAGGTACAGATACGTACCGAGCGCATGAATGAAATTGCCGAAAAAGGCTATGCGGCTCACTGGAAATACAAAGGCAACGACACGCAGGCGGGTGCCGGCATTGAGGCCTGGATCAGTCAGGTACGCGATATGATTGAGTCGGCGGGGCATGGTGATAAGAAGGCCGCCATTGAATTTGTCGATGATTTTCGGAGCAATCTCTACAGCGAAGAAGTATTTGTTTTTACGCCCAAAGGTGAACTAAAGGTGTTGCAACGAGGTGCCACAGCACTTGATTTTGCGTTCGACATTCACACGCAGGTGGGTGCCCGCTGTATGGCTGCCAAGGTCAACAATACGTTGGTGCCCTTGAGTTACGTACTGCAAAATGGCGATCAGGTCGAAGTCATTACGTCGAATCGGCAGAAACCCAGTGAAGACTGGCTGCGGTTTGTGGTAACCTCGAAGGCAAAAACCAAGATTAAGGATCTAATCAAGGAAGATAACAAACGCTACGTTACCGACGGTCGCGAAGCAGTTGCCAAGAAGTTGCGGTTGCTACGTATGGAAATGACCAACGAAGTCCTGAACCAGTTACGGGCGTATTTCGGGTCGAAAACCACCGACGATTTCTTTTACCGCGTAGGCAAAGGTCATATTGACGTAGGCGAACTGAAGAAATTCAAGTCGGATAAAGAAGCGAAGGAAAACCGCGCTAATAAACTCAATACCGATACAATACCCGACGCCAAGGCGTTTGTTAAAGAGCTTAAAAAGATTCACGGTGAGCGAGCCGATGCCGACATGTTGCTCATTGGCGAAGACATGGACCGCATCGACTATACGCTGTCCAAGTGTTGCAATCCGATTTCGGGTGATGACGTATTTGGTTTTGTGACGATTAATGAAGGCATTAAAATTCACCGTGTTACGTGTCCGAATGCCGTTGAGTTGATGTCGAACCATGGCAACCGAATCATCAAAGCGAAATGGACGTCGCAAAAAGAACTGGCCTTCCTGGCGGGGCTACGTATCACTGGTACCGACCGAGTTGGCCTGATCAACGACGTAACACGGGTGATTAGCAACGAATTACACATCAACATGCGGTCGGTGGCAATCGATTCGAAAGACGGTATTTTTGAGGGAAATATTAAGCTATACGTCCACGATACGGTTCACCTCGATACGCTGATGAACAAACTCGAACAAGTAAAAGGCGTTTTTGAGGTAGTTCGATTCGACTCCTAGAAAATGACAATGGTTTCTTTTATTTATACTGTATATATATTACACGGTATGGAAGAGCCTGTACTTGAAACCTGCAACTGCAAAACTTACCTTTGCATTGTCAACTAATCGGAAACGGATATGCCTGCGCCGACACAAACGAATTTAGAGGCTGCCCAGATGATTTTTCGAGCGTACCTCGAACGGAAAGGTCTTCGAAAAACACCCGAACGCTTTGCTATTCTCGAAGAGATTTATAATCGTCAGGACCATTTTGACGTCGACGAGTTGTACATCTCTATGAAAAATAAAAAATACCGGGTGAGCCGGGCCACAGTCTATAATACGTTAGACGTATTGGTCGATTGTGACTTGGTGACGAAACATCAGTTTGGGCGAAATCTGGCTCAATACGAAAAATCATACGGATACCGCCAACATGACCACCTGATTTGCACTGACTGCCACAAAGTGATGGAATTCTGCGATCCGCGCGTGCAGAATATCCAGAATATGGTTGGTGATATGCTGAAATTCAACGTATTGCACCACTCACTGATTTTCTACGGCTCCTGCGCCCGCGATTTCTGCGAAAATCGCGAATTAGCTGCAACAAAAGTAGAAGTGACAGAACCTGTTGAAGATTAACGTAGTGTGCTACGTTACGTATTAGTCATACTGAAGCATAGTAAAAAAGGTAGTAGATTACCTGATTAACAGGAATCTGCTACCTTTTTTTAATTTTATTGACCAGCGAACCCAAAAACTCGCTTGATTTGTACTTAAAACGCATCATCAGCCAACGACCTTAAGCATAACGATACGTACCGACGACAGTCGGAGTCATTCTACTTTTTTTGTATGGGACTGCTTAATAAGGCCGTTCCAAATTCTTTTTTCTAATGATTGATGTTTTATTAGGGCTCCAGTGGGGCGACGAAGGAAAAGGTAAAATTGTGGACGTATTAGCGCCACAGTATCAGGTTGTTGCCCGATTTCAGGGTGGACCCAACGCCGGGCACACGCTCGAATTCAACGGCTTAAAACACGTGCTACATCAGATTCCGTCCGGCATTTTCCGCGACGACATTCAGAATATTATTGGTAACGGCGTCGTGCTGGACCCCATCGTGTTCAAAAAGGAAATCGACGGTCTGGCAAAGTTCAACCTGCCTCTCACAAAGAATTTACAGATTTCACGCAAGGCATCGATTATCATTCCAACGCACCGACTGCTGGATGCTGCTTACGAGCAGGCCAAAGGCGCATCGAAAATCGGATCGACGCTACGTGGTATTGGTCCAGCGTATCAGGACAAAGTAGCCCGGCAGGGATTGCGGGTTGGTGACGTATTGTCGCCCAACTTCCGCGAGAAATACGGCCAGCTTTTAAAAACGCACAAGACGATTCTTGAGCACAATCAGTTCGATTTTGCGTCGGTATTGCCACAGTTGGAGACTGAGTTCTTCGACGCAATTGAATTCATGAAGCAATTCGAACTGACTGACACTGAATATGTCATAAACGGCGCACTGACTGACAACAAAAAGATTTTGGCCGAGGGTGCTCAGGGTTCTCTACTCGACATTGATTTCGGTTCGTATCCCTTCGTTACGTCCTCCAACACCATGACAGCAGGTGCCTGCACGGGTTTAGGCGTAGCACCCAAGCAGATTGGGGAAGTGTTTGGCATTTTCAAAGCGTATTGTACTCGGGTGGGTAGCGGCCCCTTCCCTACCGAACTCAATGATGAGACCGGTGAACGTATGCGTCAGGAAGGCCGTGAATTTGGGGCTACTACCGGGCGTCCACGTCGGTGCGGTTGGCTTGATTTGCCCGCACTGAAATACGCTATCATGATTAACGGTGTAACGCAATTGGTCATGATGAAAGTAGACGTACTGAATATATTCGACGAAATCAACATTTGTACCCATTACCAACTGCCCGACGGTACGATCACTGAGCAATTGCCGTATGATCTTTGCGACACCGACGTAACGCCCATTTATAAGTCGTTCAAAGGCTGGAAATCCGACTTGACCAACATCCGGTCGTTTACCGACGTACCAAGTGAACTGGCTGACTACGTCTATTTTCTGGAAGATACACTCGGCCTCCCTATTAACTTTATTTCGACCAGTCCGGACCGTGAAGCCATCATCCATCGGCAAGCGGTTATTGCCTGATAGTCAGTTAATGAATAATGCACAATGATTAATGAATAATGGATTACTAACGGCCCATTACTCGTTAATCATTGTGCATTATTCATTAGAGGAAGGTTGTACGAAAACAGTAAACCCGGCCCACAACTGCCTTTTACTACGTGTTATTGCTACTACTAACATTTACTAAGCCCTGATTGCCGAATGGATACCCCACAAATCAAAAAAGCGCCCACTGTTTACGACGTGGCAATTGTTGGCTCCGGTGCCGGGGGCGGCATGGCTGCTTATACGCTCGCAAAAGCGGGTGCTAAAGTTGTACTGCTCGAAGCCGGCGGCTATTATGACCCTGCCGACCCGAAATACATTACGCAATTAAAATGGCCCTGGGAATCGCCCCGACGCGGAGCCTCAACGGAAGCCCGTTCGGGTGGGGATTTTGACGCGGCCTGGGGAGGTTGGGAAATCGAAGGGGAGCCATACTCGACAGTAGCCGGTACCGAATTCGGATGGTTTCGCTCACGGATGCTCGGCGGGCGCACGAATCACTGGGGACGTATTTCACTACGTTTCGGCCCCGATGATTTCCGCCGGAGGTCGATCACAGGCGTGGGTGATGACTGGCCTATTGCTTACGAAGACATGAAGCCGTTTTACGACAAAACGGATAAACTCATTGGGGTATTCGGGACAAACTTACCCGATTTTCCGAACGAGCCAGACGGTTTTTTCCTGCCCCCACCCAAGCCCCGGCTTCATGAATTGATGCTTCGGAAGGCGGGTAAAAGCATAGGAATTCCCGTTGTTCCCTCACGGCTGAGCATTCTGACTAAGCCCATCAATAATGAGCGCGGACAATGTTTTTATTGTCACCAATGTAATCGTGGCTGCCAGGCTTATGCCGACTTTTCGGCTTCATCAGTGCTTTGTATTCCTGCGGTTAAAACGGGCAACGTAACACTCGTAAACGGTGCAATGGCCCGCGAAGTCCTGACCGACCCACAAACAGGGTTGGCCACAGGCGTTAGCTACGTAGATAAAGCCACGTTACAGGAGATCACGGTACGTGCCAAAGCCGTTATGGTAGCAGCCAGCACCTGCGAATCAGCCCGGCTTCTGTTGAATTCTAAATCATCCCGTTTCCCAACTGGTTTAGCCAATAGTAGTGGTGTTATCGGTAAATACCTGAACGACTCGACCGGCGCTAGCCGCTCTGGATTCGTTCCGGCACTAATGGACCGTAAACGCTATAATGAAGATGGCGTAGGCGGCATGCACGTATTTACACCCTGGTGGCTTGATAACAAGAAATTAGACTTCCCACGGGGGTATCACATTGAGTACGGAGGGGGTATGGGTATGCCGGGTTACGGTTTCGGTGGTGGCATCGAATCGTTGAACGGAAAAATTCCCGGTCGTGACGGCCAAATGAAGCAAGCTGGCGGCTATGGTAAAGGCTTAAAAGACGATTATCGCCGGTTCTATGGCGCTTACATCAGCATGGCGGGTCGCGGTGAGCCGGTTCCTCTAGAAAGCAATTACTGCGAAATCGACCCTACCAGAGTTGATAAATACGGTATTCCAACGCTACGTTTCCACTACAAATGGTCGGATTACGAAGTCAAACAGGCGAAACACATGCAGGACACATTCGAGGAAATCATCCATGCGATGGGCGGTATTGCGCTTGGTTCCAAGCCTGGTCCTGATTCGGGTCATGGGTATGGTTTAGCCGCCCCCGGACGTATCATTCACGAAGTAGGTACTGTTCGGATGGGCAACGACCCCCAAAAGTCGGCTCTGAACAAGTTTCAGCAGGCACATGATGTGAAAAACCTGTTTGTGGTTGATGCAGCTCCGTTCCCTACGCAGGGCGATAAGAACGTAACGTGGACTATTCTGGCCGCTTCTATGCGTGCAAGCGAGTATTTCATTGATCAGGTGAAGCAGAAAAACATTTAGTGATTATTCATTGACGTACCCAAAAGTGCGGGCTGTAAAGATGTTATCTTCGCAGCCCGCACTTTTATTATTTCCATTCATGAACACCATTACGTATTACATCGTCGATGTTTTCGCCAACGCCAGGTATGAGGGAAATCAACTGGCTGTCTTTCTGGATTTAGACAATCAGCTCGCCGACGAGCATATGCAACGTATCGCCCGGGAAATTAACTTCGCCGAAACGACTTTTATCAAAGAAAATAAAAACAATCAGCGATTTGTCGTGCGGATTTTCACGCCTGAGCACGAGGTGCCATTTGCGGGACATCCTTCACTCGGCACCAGCTATGTTATCGCAAAATTTCTTACTCCAAAAGCGCCTGAGAATTTGACGCTTGAACTAATTTACAGTGATATAGAGATTTCGATCCGGGAACCTCAGAATCTTAACAACAGCTTATTTTACATGCGGCAAACCCAGCCCGAATTCCGCGAAACGTTCGACGCCAGTGACGTAGCAAAAGGTCTGGAAATCAACGTCGATGACATTGATCCTAGGCTTCCCATTCAGGAAATCAGTACGGGGCTGCCTTACATCATTATCCCGCTCAAAAATTTAGTGGCTATGGAAAACCTTGAGCTTACATATCAGTCGTTCAAAAATTTCCTTCTGTCGAAAAAAAAATACCGCACGAATAGCTCGACTGGTCATTCAACATCGCTTTTTTTCTTCACGAAGGAAACGTATGGTAATCAGAATAATTACAATGCCAGAATGCTGTTGATTGAAAATAATAAAGTATCGGAAGATTCAGCTACAGGTAGTGCTAACGGGTGTCTGTTGGCTTATCTGCTAACCTATGAGCAACGTAGCATTAAGGCTGTAGTTGAGCAGGGTTTTCAGATAAATAGAAATTCGTATATCTATTTGGATGGCGAACTAAATAATGGTCACTACGTATTAAACATTGGTGGCAGAAGCAGATTAATTGCTAAAGGAATCTGGTACGTATAAATAATGCAGAACATTCGATTAGCAGGTGTAGCGGGAGCATAAATAAACCTATTGCTAATTTATTAACATCAGTACTTACAGGTTTTCCAGAATTTCCCGGTAGCCTCTGCCAACAGGAATAGAGACTCCATTTACTTCAACAATTTCAGCCGTGTAAGTATCAATTTTATCAATTGAAATGATAAAAGATCGATGAATGCGTTTGAAAATTGTAACCGGTAATAGAGCCTCAATTTCATGTGTACTCATTTTAGAAAGGTACGTTTTTTTTGTCGTGACTATTTTAATGTATTCACGCTGACTTTCAATGTAAAGAACTTCCGAGTATAATACTTTAACTTTCTTTTTTTGAATAGTTAGAAACAAATAATCTTTTATATCTGGATTTATCGCTGATTTCTGCGTGTCCATCGCTGAGATTTTTATTTTATTCACAGCTACTAAAAAACGTTCAAAGTCAAAAGGTTTTAAAAGATAATCCGTCACGTTAAGATCAAAACCCTGCACCGCATATTGATGGTAAGCAGTAGTAATAATAATTGCGGGTTGAATGGCAAGTGTTTTTAGAAAAGCTAAGCCTTTTAATTTCGGCAGATGAATATCTAAAAAAATAAGATCGACGGTAGAAGATCTTAAATAGTCGGTGGCAAGAATCGCATCTTTAAACGTGCCTAGTAATTTCAGAAAAGGGACCTGCAAAATATAATCCGATAAAACTTTTGCAGCTAATGGCTCGTCTTCAACGATAATACATTTTATGTTAGACATGGCTTGCCAGATTAATTTGTAACGTAGCGGAAAAGTCTGATTCGCTTTGTTTCGCCGATAGTTGATAATCCGTGTAAAGCAACTCCAATTGCCGTCTTAAATTAGAAAGGCCAATATTTTCTTTTACACGCTGTTCGCCAGAAAATTCCTCCGTCGAATTTTTGACAATAAAGGCTAGTTGCCGCTCTTTTACCGATAGATGAATATCGACAAAGGGCTGATGTCGGGTTTCCGAAACGCCGTGTTTGAATGCATTTTCAACCAAGGGAATCAGCAGCAGGGGTGGTATAGCCTGTTTCATATCATCAATATTGTGATTGACATTAACCCGCAACGTCTCATCATAACGCAGTTTTTCAAGAGCAATGTAATCGCTCATAATTTTGAGTTCCTGCTCAATGGCAATAAACTCTCCACTGGTTTCATACAGCATAAAACGTAGCAGTTGAGATAAGCGTAAAATCGATTCAGGCGCTAGTTCTGATTTATCTCTGGCCAATGAATAAATATTATTTAACGTATTAAATAAAAAATGCGGATTAGTTTGCGATTTAAGATAATTGAGTTCGGCTTCTTGTTTTTCAATACGTAGTTGCTGAGCGGCTTGTTTCAATTTTTGATACGCATAAATATGCCTTGTAAAGCCAAAAAATAGCAGTGACATTATACCTCCCTGCATTTGAAATGCAACGGCGTCAGACAGGGACGTATCAGTTCGTAAAGCGGTATAAATATGTAACTGTATACCAACTTGTCGCCAAGCATATAAACCATACGAAAGTAAAAGCACAGTTCCCAACAAAAGAGGAATAGCAAGGATGATATTTACCAGGATATATTTTCTCTTTTTCGTAATACAAGGCAGCGCAAATTCGAAGAAAAGAAAATTGATAGCCACGAGATAAAAATTCCGCCAGATTTCGTTAGCAAAACGCAGAAAAAATATCTCCGTATCATTAACCAGATACGTAAACAACCATAATAATGTCCAGCCCAGAGCTGCCCGACTATAAAATACACGCTGATCCTTATCAATAGGTATCTTCATCCTACTGCCAATATGGGATTAATTTCTGCTTTTACGTTTTGACGTCTACAGAATCGGGTTTCTCTTCAACAAATAACCGATAAAAGTCAATCAGAAGAAGTAAATCCTGTTCAGCACTAAGACGCTCGTTTATTCACCAGTGTTTATGGGTTGATCAGCGTAATTATACCGTCTGTTTACTATGAACTGCTATTGGTTGACACTCGCTTTCGCAGTTGATTCCGATTCGATAATCTTGCCTAAAAAAACATGCAGTTTATGAAAAAGAATTTGCTCTTCCTCATAGCCTTATACTACGTAACGGCTCCTCCCCTACTGGCTCAGTTGGAACCTGACGCTGGTGCCTGGAAAACCTGGTTTATTCCATCAGGCAAGACGTATCGTTTGCCTTCGCCGTCTTCCTACAAAGCTGAAATTACACAAGTGCTTTCTCAGCAAAAAGACATGAATGCATCGGTTATTCAACAGATAACGTACTGGAACGCTGGAGCGCCCGGTTACCGATGGCTGGAAATGATGAACAAATTGTGGATAACTGATACGAGCTACAATGGCGCTTTAGCAAACATGTTACTTAGTGCTGCCATTTACGATGCCACTATTGCAGCCTGGGACACTAAATACGCCTGGAATCGGCCCCGTCCATTTGCAATTGACAGTCGGATAAAGGCTTGGGGAACGAAGCCAGAAAGCCCTTCGTATCCCTGCGAACATTCAGTAGCGGCTGGCGTAGCAACTACGCTTATTGCTCATTTCTATCCTTCTCTGGCAGATTCGGTCAATCGGATGGCCCAACGACTCATGGTTTCACGTATTGACGCCGGCGTTGCCTTTCCCAGTGACACTCGTGCGGGTTTTGAACTGGGCAAACGTATCGCCCAAAAAGAGATTGAGCAGACAAAAGATTTTGCGAATAAAACAGCCTGGAATGGTAAAATACCAACTAAACCTGGGCTCTGGAACGGGAAAAAGCCGATGTTTCCCCTTGCCGGACGTAACAAAACAGTAGTGCTGGACAGTAGCAGTCAGTTTCGGCCTGTCCCACCACCTGACTTTTCTAAAGAGATGACAGAATTAAAAAACTTTAAACAAACCTTTCGATCAAAAGCTAATGCGTTATATTGGGCCAGTCAGGATTTCTGGAGCGATGTGCTTACAAAAAAAATATTTGAAAGTAACCTGCATTTGAATCCACCACGGGCAGCCCAGCTTTACGCCATTACGAATATCGCAGCGTATGATTGTTTTATAGCCTGTTTCGAGGCTAAGTACGCTTACTGGGGCATCCGCCCTGATCAGTACGACACAACGTATCAACCATTAGTACCGACCCCGCCTTTTCCTGGTTATCCATCAGGACACGCTATGATGAGTGGCATGTATAGTGCGCTATTTTCTTACTTTTTTCCTGAAGACAAAGCTTATTTCCAGAAGAAAGCAAAAGATGCGGCAGAGTCCCGTTTTCAGGCGGGAATTCATTTCCGCACGGATAATGAGGTAGGGCTCGAAACAGGTAAAAAAGTTGGAGCTGCCATCATCAAGAAAGTACAAGCAGATGGTGTCGAATTATCGTTAACGCTGGCAAAACCCACAAAGACTGTTCGGCAATAGATGTTTTTACAAGTCAATAAAAAAAGACCGAACGTTTCTGATCGGTCTTTTTTATTAGTAAGCTACTGTTGTCACTTATTCTACAACAGCTTCAGGTTTCTTCACCGAAATAGTCAACGTTTCACCTTCACCATTATAGTCGGCTAGTATTACGTCGCCGTCTTTGAGTTCGCCTTTCAGGATTTCTTCAGCAACGGGATCTTCAAGATAACGCTGGATAGCGCGGCTTAGCGGACGGGCACCGTATTGAGGATCGTAACCTTTTTCTGACAGGAAGTCTTTCGCTTTTTCAGTCAGTTCAACGGCATAGCCCAAGTTCGTTACACGGCCCAGCAGTTTGCCAAGCATCAGGTCGATGATTTTGTGAATATCCTCACGTTGCAGCGAGTTGAACACAATCACGTCGTCCAGACGGTTGAGGAATTCCGGCGAGAACGCTTTCCGGAGCGCACTTTGAATCGTGCTCTTCATCAGCTCATCCTGCGACTCAGCCGAACGCTTGGTAGCAAAACCGATACCTGCACCGAAATCTTTCAGGTCACGTACCCCGATGTTCGAGGTCATGATGATGATCGTATTCCGGAAGTCAACCCGGCGACCTAAGCCATCCGTCAGAATACCATCGTCAAGCACTTGTAGCAGAATGTTGAACACATCTGGGTGCGCTTTTTCGATTTCGTCAAGCAGTACTACGCTGTAAGGCTTCCGGCGGATTTTCTCGGTCAGCTGACCACCTTCTTCATAACCAACGTAGCCCGGAGGAGCGCCGACCAGACGGCTAACGCTGAATTTCTCCATGTATTCCGACATATCGATACGAACCAGCGCATCGTCTTTGTCGAAGAGGTACGTAGCGAGTACTTTAGCCAACTCCGTTTTACCGACGCCCGTTGGACCTAGGAAGATAAACGAACCGATTGGTTTCTTCGGATCTTTCAGACCAACGCGTGTCCGTTGAATCGCTTTGACTAACTTATCAATAGCCGACTGCTGACCGATAACGCGGCCTTTCAACTCCTCGCCCATGTTGACGAGTTTCTTACCTTCGTCGTTCGAAACGCTGGTAACAGGTATTCCCGTCATCATTGCGACTACTTCCGCTACGTTGTCTTCCGTAACTGTATAACGACGCTTCTTCGTGTCTTCCTCCCACGCCTGTTTGGCACGGTCGAGTTGGTCGATTAAGCGTTTTTCCTTGTCGCGCAGTTGAGCAGCTTCTTCGTATTTCTGACTCTTAACAACCTGATTTTTCTCTTTCTTGATATTCTCGATCTGCTCTTCCAGTTTCAGAATATCTTCGGGAACCGTGATGTTGGAGATGTGAACGCGAGCGCCAACTTCATCCATTACATCGATGGCTTTATCCGGCAGGAATCGATCCGAAATATACCGCTCCGACAACTTCACCGCAGCCTCGATGGCTTCTTTGGTGTAGTTAACGTGGTGGTGATCTTCGTATTTATCCTTGATGTTGTTCAGAATTTCAATGGTTTCGTCAATTGACGTAGCATCGACCATAACCATCTGGAAACGACGGGCTAATGCGCCATCTTTCTCAATGTACTGACGGTATTCGTCCAACGTAGTAGCACCGATACATTGAATGTCACCCCGTGCTAAAGCTGGTTTGAACATGTTCGACGCATCAAGCGAACCCGACGCGCCACCGGCACCAACGATGGTGTGTAACTCATCGATGAAGAGAATAACTTCAGGCGATTTTTCCAGTTCGTTCATAACGGCTTTCATCCGCTCTTCGAACTGCCCACGGTATTTCGTACCTGCTACCAGCGACGCCAGGTCGAGGGTAACGACGCGCTTGCCGAACAATACGCGCGATACTTTTTTCTGAACGATACGTAGCGCAAGACCTTCCGCAATGGCGGTTTTACCAACACCGGGCTCACCAATCAGAATTGGGTTATTTTTCTTACGGCGGCTCAAAATCTGAGCGACACGTTCGATTTCTTTTTCACGACCAACGATAGGGTCCAGTTTACCAACTTCGGCAAGCTTGGTCAAATCGCGACCAAAATTGTCGAGTACAGGCGTCCGGGATTTCTCCGAACCTTTGGGGTCTTTCCCCGAACTGGAGCTGCTACCGCCAAACATCCCCCGATCGTTGTCGTCATCGTCGGTTTCGGGACCCATCACCGGACGGCTTCCCGAGGATTGATATTCCAGCATCTCCTTAATGACTTCGTAATTAACATTAAACTTATTGAGAATCTGCGTGGCGACATTGTCTTCATCGCGCAGAATCGATAGTAAAAGGTGCTCCGTTCCGATTAGCGGGCTTTTGAAAATTTTGGCTTCCAGATACGTGATTTTCAGCGTCTTTTCCGACTGACGGGTCAGCGGAATATTCGCCAGGTTTTTCACGTTGTTGGTAGCGGTTCCTTTCGTGGCCTGCTCAATAGTAACCCGGAGTTCGTCGAGTGAGATGCCGAGTTTCTTCAGCAACCCAACTGCCACACCCTCACCCTCACGTATCATACCCAGCAGCAGGTGTTCCGTGCCGATGTAGTCGTGGCCTAAGCGTAAGGCTTCTTCCCGGCTCAGCGAGATAACTTCCTTAACGCGGTTTGAGAATTTTGCTTCCATTCGATTTAGGGTCTCCTTAGGTAAGCTTGCTTACTGGCCTAACGAAGAGTTTTACAGATTTGTTCATTCCCGAAATCCTGCCTTAAGCACATCCAGTGCGGCTGGCCCCTGGCAAAATATCAGGTCTACAATACTAAGATTCGGTACAAATTCAACGCCAAAATTCTGCTGATAGGGTGCGGGTCGATGGAATATATACGAATCGACCCGTTGCCGTGGATTTAGCCTCGATCGAGCGTCAAAAAAACCGATTGAGGTCGCTTTTTCATAGCAATTTGTCAGGTTCAGGGTAGGCGTATACCGTAGAAATTTCAGACAAATTGTCAGCAGTTCGTAATTCAAATCAAATAGGAACGTCCATCTTTTCTGATAAACAAGTTCCAGGTCGGGCGCGTAGTAGTCGAAAAAGGGCGCTTTACCGTATGCGGCCTGTAAACATCGCCAGTGTTGCAATTGCCAGGGCTGGTCATTGTCAATCCGAAGACTGCGAACCGGCAGGTGATGGGTGCCCTGTTGCACGGGTACGGCGAGGGCCTCCACTTTATTTGCTGTCAGAACATAGCATCGATTTCGGTAACTTTGCTTCTGGTAGTGCTCCTGAGCCTCAATCCACACTTGCTCGAACTGCATCAGCCCCGTTATGTAATCCAGACAGGGTAAATAATGTAATTCGATTACTAAATTAGTCGGTTGCGACGGTAACTGGTACTTTTCCAATAAAAGCATGCGTATCCGTTCACAATTAAAGCAAAAAATCAATACCACCAACTGAAATTACAAATTTTTAATTTTTTAGTCGTGTTGCAATAAAACGGCGATTCCCGTTTGTTAGCCCGCTATCAACCTATTGCATGTTCTTTTTTCGCCTGCTCTCCCGCCTGCCACTTTGGTTCCTGTACGGGATATCCGATTTTTTGTACTTTTTACTGCTTTACGTAATACGTTACCGTCGTAGTGTAGTGCTTGACAATCTGCGCCAGTCATTCCCCGACAAAACATCGGGCGATATTCGCCAAATTGCCAGAGACTTCTATCGGAATCTGACCGATTTATTAGTTGAAACGATTAAGATGCCCGACATGTCACCCGACGAATTGCGGATGCGGGTACAATTTACAAATGCCCACCTCGTCAAAGAAGAGTTAGCTAAAGGCCAGGCCGTAATTGGTATGGCGTCTCACCAGAGTAACTGGGAGTGGATTCCATCGGCTTCGGTGTTACACGGTATGCCCGTCGATAGTATCTATAAGCCACTGAGCAATCCGTTTTTCGAGGAAATGATGCGAACGGTTCGCTCAAGTTTTGGTGCAGTCCCCGTACCAATGAATATGCTGCCACGCCGACTGGCTACGCAAAAAAACGTAGCACGTATCATTGCCCTCGTAGCCGACCAGGTTCCCGACGTACCGGAGCAAGCCTACTGGACCGATTTTCTCCATCGCGATACGCCTTTTTACCCTGGCACTGAGCGACTAGCCCGAAGCCGGAACCTACCCGTCTTTTACACTGAGTTAGTGCGGGTTCGGCGGGGGCATTATCGTGTTACGTTCACATGCATTGGCGAACCACCTTATGAAAATTTACCAGAAGGTACTATTCTGGAACGCTACCGCGACCTTTTAGAAGAAACCATTCAAAAACACCCTTCAGACTGGCTGTGGTCGCATAAGCGCTGGAAACACTGGCGGGCTAAATATCCCAAAATAGGCGCAAAACTTTCCTGATCCAAAAAAACAACGCCCCGAACGTAGTGAGATTCGCTACGTTCGGGACGGTACGTGGTTCATTAGTGTTGTCTACAACGTATCGCGTTTCGCTTTTTCAGCACGTACCGAATCGCGTCTCGCTTTTAGTTTATCACCTTCGGTGACGATGGCGTTTTCAGCTTTATCTAAACCTTTGTTCACGGCTCGTCCAGTTTTTGTGGCTGCACTATCGACCGCTTCCCCGGCTACTTTGGCTTTATCTTTAGCACCCTGAGCTGCTTCATCGGCTGTTTCTCCAATGGCTCTGCCCGTGTTTTTCAGGTCTTCCTTCATACGGGCTTTGCGTTCTGCTTTCTCCTGGCGACGCATTTCTTTCCTTTCCTGTTTACTCAACGCGGTAGTAGACTCCTGCGCATAGGCTCCCAGGCTAATCATGAACGCGAGTGCAAATGCACTTAATAACTTGGTTTTCATAACGTAACGTATTAGTTGATTGGTCGTATTTGCTTAATTCAATCCAACACAATCTTCTTCATGGACTGAGCTGGCAACTACACTTATTCAACCATTTTATCCGCCTTTTGTTCGAATTATCTACTCAATCAACCTGAGTAGTAACGTATCAATTAATGATAAACAGGAGAACATTAAGCGATATCACTACGTTCTCCAAATAGCGGGTACGAAACCGAAACGCGTGTTTTTGCGTACCTTTGTCTGGTCAAACGGCAATGCCGATACCTGTATGTCCGATTCGATTCTTACCCCTTCGTTGTCTACCCAAACCGCTACGTTGGAACGCACTGATTCTCCTGTTCTTTATACGCCTTCGCTGACGGAATACATCCGTCGAAAAACCATTCCGGTCACCATTGGCGACGTACCGTTAGGCTCCGATTATCCGATACGTGTTCAGTCGATGACTACCATTGATACGATGGATACTGAGGGTTCAATTGAACAGTCGATCCGGATGATTGAAGCGGGTTGCGAGTACATTCGTATTACCGCGCCCAGTGTAAAAGAAGCGCAGAATCTGGAAAATATTCGGAAAGGATTGCGTGCACGTGGGTATACAACGCCACTAGTAGCCGACATCCATTTTACGCCCAATGCCGCTGAACTGGCCGCCCGAATTGTCGAGAAAGTACGTATCAATCCGGGCAACTACGCAGACCGCAAACGCTTTGAATTTATTGATTATACTGATACAGCATATGAGGCCGAACTGGAGCGGATTCGGGCCAAGTTTCTGCCGCTGGTACGTATCTGTAAAGAATACGGAACGGCTATGCGAATCGGCACCAATCACGGCTCCCTCTCCGACCGGATTCTGAGTCGCTATGGCGATACGCCCGTCGGCATGGTCGAATCGGCGTTAGAGTTCCTACGTATCTGCGAGGACGAAAACTATTTCAACATCGTCCTCTCGATGAAGTCGAGCAACCCGCAGGTGATGGTGCAAGCGTACCGACTGCTTGTGCAGCGATTGGATGAAGAAGGGTTAAAACCGTATCCGCTTCACCTCGGCGTTACGGAAGCGGGCGAGGCCGAAGACGGACGTATCAAGTCTGCACTGGGTATCGGTACGTTGCTGGAAGATGGTATTGGTGATACCGTCCGCGTGTCGCTGACCGAAGAGCCCGAACGCGAAGCTCCGGTGGCACAGGCACTTATTGAGCGCTATACAAACCGTTCCGCCGAAAGTCAGCCAATTCCTGCTGTTACGCATTACCCCATCAATCCATTTCAGTACGTTCGTCGGACAACGCATGAAGTAGCCAATTTCGGCGGTCAGAACGTACCGCGCGTTATTGCTGATTTTAGCCAGATTGCCGTCAGTGAGCACGAAGATTTAAAACCAATCGGTCATTTTTACCTGCCCGAACCCGACAAGTGGCGCATGAATGACCTCGGCGCCGATTATATCTACACTGGTTCGCATCCGGCTTCGTTTATGTTACCTAACGGCCTCAAACAGATTCTGGATTATAGCGCCTGGCAATCGGTTTCGGATAAGGCTAATACGTATCCCCTACTCTCTGCCGCTACGTATCTGGACGCTCAGACAGCGCAGACGCTGTTGCACCAACGCCTGAACGTAGTACATCTGTCACTGCCAGACCTGTCGGGCGAATTACTCCAAACGCTACGTACCGACCAGACCGTCGTGCTGCTGATAACCACCAGCAACGCGCATGCTATGGCTGAACTACGACGATTATTTGTCGAACTGATTAATCAGGGAATTACCACTCCCGTTGTTGTCCAACGTAGCTATACCGACGTACCAATGGAGGACGTACCGTTATATGCGGCAACGGATGTGGGTGGATTACTGATTGATGGTCTGGGTGATGGTATCATGCTATCGTCAGTGGGGGCCGATACGCTCAAACCACTGAATAATCTGGCTTTTGGCATCTTACAGGCCGCCCGCACCCGAATCACCAAAACCGAATACATTTCGTGCCCATCCTGCGGTCGGACGCTGTTCGATTTACAGGAAACAACGGCGCATATTCGTCAACGTACCGACCATCTGAAAGGTGTTAAAATCGGTATTATGGGTTGTATCGTAAACGGGCCCGGCGAAATGGCTGATGCTGATTATGGCTACGTTGGTATTGGTCGCGACAAGATTTCGCTTTACCGCGGTCAGCAGGTCATTAAAAAATCGGTACCTGCTGATCGAGCTGTGGATGAACTCATCGAGCTCATCCGTGAAGATGATCGCTGGATTGAACCAACTTTAATTAATGAATAATGGATAATTTATAATGAATAATGATCATTCTGCGTAATGTTTTGATACGTATGATTGTTATCTAAATGAGCCGTTTTTTTTATCCATTATCCATTTTTCATTACTCATTTTTCATTAGCCTCGCGTGAACAAATTCATCGATTACCTTAAAATCGGGCCTGTTTTTACCTATTTCATCCGGGTTTTCAGAAAACCTGACCCCAATCAGCCGACCAGCGTAAACCTGCGTATGATGCACGGTATCAACCGGATATCAATTATCATGTTTTTGATTGCAGTGATTGTGTACACAGTTCGTCATTGTGGCCGATGAATGTAGAAACCTTGCGCGAGTATTGCTTATCCAAACCGAACGCAACAGAATCGTTTCCGTTCGGGGGTGATGCGCTGGTGTTTAAAGTAGGCGGAAAAATGTTCGCTTTACTATCAACCGAGAGCCGCCCAACAACCATTAACCTCAAATGTGACCCTGAACTAGCCGTTCAGCTACGTGACGAACATAGTGCAGTGGCGCCAGGTTATCACATGAATAAGAAGCATTGGAACACGGTTACAATTGACGGGCGGGTACGTAGCAGTGATGTTCAGGAATGGATTAACCTTTCGTATGAGCTCGTTCGAAAAAGTTTGCCCAAAGCGGTTCAGGCTACACTAAATTAAGGCCGTTACGTTGGCGGTATAGCCTAAAACGTTGTAAATTCGCAGAAATACAACCAACCTGACGGAGTTATGGAAGTTGTGCTGATAAGTCTGTTGTTCGGAATCTACATGACCATCCGGTATTTCTGGGTAGATCACGACACAATGGCCGATAAAGACCGGAAGCGGTTTCAAAAGGGTGTGGATTTAGTGAGACTTCGGAAATATGACGAGGCTTATCAATACTTTAACGACGCTGTTCGGCACCATCCTAAATCAGCCATTGCCTACGCTTATCGAGGAAAATGCCAGCTCATTCAGGAGAATTATTACTCAGCTATTTACGACCTCACAGAAGCCATCAGTCGTGACAATACGTTAGCAGACTGCTACCTGGATCGGGGTATCGCTTTCTATAATACAGCTGAATATCAGCAGGCGTTTCGCGAATTCGACAAAGCTGTCTGGCATTTTCGCGATGAAAAACCAGACGCTTATCGGTGGCGGGCCTTGGCCCGCGTCCAGCTCCGGCAACTTCCCCAGGCCGAAAACGACCTCCGCCGAGCCGTTATCCTTGGCGATGAAAATTCGTTTCATTTACTGTTGCAACCGCCCTTCACCCGGCCCAATCCGGTTATGAAGTCGTAGGTTTATTTAACGTAGCAGTAAGCGTAAATCGAATGCAAAGCCGGGTAATACGTTCTCTCCTGAAATAGGCTGACTAAAATCGGTATGTTTACTGATTGTTCCATCAGCTCGGTAAATTAGCACTTGCTGCTGCTTGGTGTCGATAAGCCAGCCCAGTTGAACACCATTCGCTACGTATTCCCGCATCTTTTCCTTAGCATTTTCATTCTGACGGCAGAAAGCATAAAAAGCATCATCATCATCTGATAATCGGTGAATTCTACAGTTGTTGTCCGCTGCTCTTCCGGTACGTTTGCAATACTAAATGTCATTGACGTATTGTTTTCCTTCGTAAATACACAAACCTTACTCCAGTTCAGTCACATACGCCCCCATTTGCCTGACTGAGTAGCAGGCAATGCTACGTTCCTTTGCTTCGGCCAAAAGCTTATCGGTCAAGGGTGTTTTGTTAGAATCATCGAAAATAATGTGCCGAGCTACGACTCGCCCATTCAACTGATTCCAGTTACGTAGCGCGTTACGTCGGATAATGAGGTAATCGACCACCGCAGGCAGGCGCCAATTGGACGTAGTTAGTTTATTGACCAATAACAGCGTTCTCCCTTTCCAAACCCACAAGGCGTATTCATTTGTGCGATAATACGCTGGAACGTTTGATAACGTAGCAGTTCTGACATCGGCTCTAGCCAAATCAGAAATCCCCCATTGCCCGAATGTATTCTTGAGGTAGAAATCGAATGAGCGAGTATCATTACTATCGAGGTCGGATACTAACGTGCTTTTGTGGCCGTCGGTCAGGCTGACAGCGGTTCGATGCGGCAGAAAATGGACTGCCAGCTTTTGCTGATTCAATTGCTGATGTTCATCCCAGAGGTTCACGCCAGCCAATAAAGCAGCGGTGATACAACTAGCCCAAACGTATAATTTGCTACGTGTCAGTACTAATGTTACTGCACTCATAATGAACGCGTATGTCAACAACATCGCCACTGGTGAAAGCCAAAGCCCATCCCACGTAGCACCGGGAAGTTCGCCCGTTTGCGTCACTACGTAGTTGAGCAGCCAGGCCACTTTTTGCAGAAGCAATCCCAGCCAATCATTTACATAAGGCACCCAACTTAACCCTAACGCAGCCATAGCCAACGGAAGTAGTACGCCCGAAAGCATCATGACCACTGGATTTGCCAGCAGAAAATAAGTTGGAAATTGATGGAAATAGAAAACACCTAATGGAAACGTGATCAGTTGAGCAACCAACGCCACTACTGTCAATTTCCAGAGTTTATCTACCCACTTATTCGGGAACGTAACGGATTGATAAAGCGACGATTCCCAGGACACAATACCACCCACGGCCAGGCACGATAACTGAAACCCTGCTGAAAATAGAGCGTATGGGTCGAAACAAAGAATGAAAAAAGTCGACGCGCCCAACGTATTCATCAACTGCTGTGGACGGCCCAACGCTCGGGCTAAAATGAGCAACGTAAACATGCCAGCCGAACGTAGTACCGGTGGCGAAAAGCCCGTAACAAGTGCGTAAAACCAAAGAATCGCCAGTTGAAGACCAGCCATTAGCAACTTACCACGTGGACGTTTGGCAAGAAAACCAAGCAGAAACGTCAATACGTTGAACAGAATACCAACATGCAGTCCTGAAACCGAAAGAATGTGCACAGCACCGGACGCCGAATACGCCCGGTATAGTTCTGTATCCAGATCGTCGCGAACGCCCAGAATCATGGCGTTTACGATGCCAAACTCAGGCCGGGAGCCAATCTGTTGAATGAACGTACTATCGGCCCAGCGATTTACAAACGTAGCAAGTTGGGTAATTCGGCTAGGCGGTTCAATTCCCAGAATATGCCGTTGAAACGGGCGCAGGTATTGCTGGTGATAAATGTTCCGATAGCTAAGGTATCGTTTGTAATTGAACTCGCCGGGATTCAGCGGTGGATCGATTGGACGAGGAGCGCCAGTTACCAGCCAGACTTCGCCGTATCGAGGCATCGGCTGGTTGGCCTTATTCAGATACACAATGACACGTCCACTAAGTGACTGCCAATGAGGAATTTCACTACGTCCAGGCTGATTTGAACGTCCAACTTTTCCCCGACGAAGCTCCAGTTCGACGCGAAAGGTTTTGGCGCGGGATTCAGGCTGAGCTGCCACTACGCCCTCGTAGGCACGTAGCGTATCAGTCAGGTGGATAATGTTATCGGGACAATTGCTGGCGGTACGTTGCCAGATAATTCCCCAACCCAGTGCAAGCAATATCAGCAGTGCACCAACGCCCGATTTAATTTGAACAGGTTTGACGACTTTTCCCCAATTGTGGAATAAGCCTGACAATAGCAATCCAGACCCAACTAGAAAGGCGATGAGCGGCAATTGGTAGAAATCAGGCAATTGATCATACAAAACAATGCCCGCCATAAATGCCACAACGTAGCGAATGAATGGCAATCCTTTCATTCTGTTGTGTAAGCCGAACCAGGCAACACCATTTTATAATGCTGAATAGTAGCCTCCTCGAACATTGGCCCAACCGGAACGAACCCGAAACCGGAATAAAGTGGCATCGCCGACACCTGAGCATGCAGGTAAATCCGTTCAATGGGTTCGGGTTGCTGACTGAACACATCATCAAGTACAGCACGAACCAGCGCCTTACCGACGCCTTTCCCCCGACAATCGGGCAGCACGGCAAAACGTTCTAGCTTAACACCTCCTGATGTACGACGCCAGCGAGCTGTGCCACAGGGCTTTCCGTCAGCGCGAGCCAGAAAATGGCGGCTACTTTCTTCAAACTCATCGTATTCCTCTCTGGCCGAAACGTGCTGCTCTTCAACAAACACCTGTCGGCGAATGGCAAAAGCATGTTCCAGATCAGCGGGATTTGAAATGGGGAAAACATCAATCATAAAATGATAAATTAATAGGCATAGGGTATGGGCATGGGGCAAAGGGATTAGTATTATTTTGGCCCTATGCCCTTACCCCTATGCCCGCAATTAGGGAACGAGCAGGCGTTTGCTGGCTACTTCATTATCTGTTTTCACCCGAACAATATACAAACCTTTGCTTAATCCATTAACAGCGAGTGCCACACGTGTGCTGGGGGAGTTAGTATAGGACGTTGACCGAAGCTGGCGTCCATTCAGATCAAATAAATCGACCATAAATGACTGAGAACCTTTCAGTTGCACATCAACGGTTGGATCAGCGCTGGATGGATTCGGGTAAACATTGATAGTCAGCGTTTCGGTTTCAGCCAACGGTGCCGACACTGACTTGATCAGTCTGGCCCTTGCCGGACTTAACGTCAGTACCCGACGCATACGAGCTACCTGGCCCGCCGTAAACATATTCATGCAGGCATCCGGCGAATACATCAGGTAATTTTCAATAGGAGTCCGTAATCGCTGGCCTGAACAGGTTGAAAATATATCGTTGCAGAAGCGAGTTTGATTCAGGTTATCCGTCGGCGTCGTGTCGGCTACATGGTCATCCCCGCAGCTACCGTCACCATTTACGTGGAATAACCCCAACCAATGCCCGATTTCGTGCGTAGCGGTACGTCCTAAAGCATACAACGAACTCGTTACAGTACCCGTTTGCTTACCAAAATACCGGTAGTCGATAATGGAACCATCGGTACGTTCATTTGCATACTGAGGATCAATCAGCCCTTGTAACGTATCAGCGGCTATCGGAAATTGTGTGTAACCCAAATAACTTTGTACTGAAGTTACCCAGATATTAAGATAACGGTCGCTAGGCCAATAGGCAATTTGGGATAAGAGTTCTGCGTCACTAAATACGTCAAATGAAGATTTTTGCTGATAATAATGACGTGTTATACCCGTAGCTGGTTGTCCATTTGGATCAGTAGTAGCCAGAAAAAATTCGATGCCGGCATCGGCGCCAATCGGGCTGGTATTGTAGCCATTTGTGCCAACTTTTCGTCGGTAATCTTCATTCAGCACCTGAATCTGCGAACGAATTTGCTCATCCGAAATATTCACATTATTCGATCCGCCTATCGTACCCGATGCATTGCTATGTACTACATGTACAACAACTGGAATCCGGAAAATGGTGTCGGTAGCCTGCTGCCGTAGCGAAGGCGCATCTTCCATTGCCTGAAGCTGCCGATTAAGCTTATTCAACAGTCGGAGCCGATTCGGATTCTGTTGCTGCAAAAACTGTTCACGCACCACCGTAGCACATCGGTTGGGTAATTCTTCTTCAGGCGAATTCGCCGAAATCGTTTGACCCCAGGTTATCGAGGAGAGTAAACACAGAAACGAACCGGCCAGCAAGCCAGTTCGTTTCCAGTTAGTTAGGCTATTATTGCCCCGCTTTATCATATGCATTGATAATTTCACGAACGAGCCGGTGACGGACCACATCGCGCCCATCGAGTTCAACAAATGCAATTCCTTTAATATTCTTTAAAATATCGACCGACTCAACCAGCCCCGATTTTTGTCGATTCGGCAAATCAATCTGCGAACGGTCGCCGGTAATGATCGCCTTCGACGTAGGGCCCATACGGGTCAGAAACATTTTCATCTGCATGGAAGTCGTATTTTGAGCCTCGTCGAGCAGAATAAATGCATTGTTGAGCGTACGTCCCCGCATGTAGGCCAGCGGAGCAATTTCAATAATCCGATTTTCAGTATAGAACTTCAATTTCTCTGCCGGAATCATGTCGTCGAGCGCGTCATAAATCGGCCGGAGATATGGGTCTATTTTCTCTTTTAAATCGCCTGGCAGAAAGCCTAAATTTTCACCAGCTTCCACAGCGGGACGCGTAATGATGATTTTCTTGACTTCCTTGTTTTTCAGCGCCCGCACCGCAATGGCGACGGCGGTGTAGGTTTTACCCGTACCAGCCGGACCAACAGCGAAAACGAGATCATGTTTCTCAGCTGCTTCAACCAGTCGTTTCTGATTGTCGGTTTTCGCCCGAACCACTACGCCCCGGTTACCATAAACCAGCACTTCATCATCGTCGGGCGGTGTCGGGGGAGCCATATTCCCCGCAACGGATTGCCCGCTGTGACTGATGTAGGTTTGAACATTTTCCTGGGTTATTTTCCCGTACTTCTGATAATGTTCAATCAGCGAATCCAGGATATCACTGATGCGGCTGATTTCAGGCGTTGTGCCTTTGATCCGGATTTCGTTGCCGCGCGAAATAATTTTACTCATCGGAAAGGCGGCTGCCACTTCCTTAATAGTAAGATTCTCTACACCCAGAAAGTCGATGAGCGAGACATTGTCAAGGGTGATTACTTTTTCGACCAAATGATAAATAGATTTAGTTGGAGATTCCGAAAAATAAGCGTTTTCCTTACTTCTACAACGCATTTTGCAAAAAAATTATTCCGTCGACAGATTTCACCCGAACCCAGTTTATTTTAGCATAAAACGAGTAAATTTTTGGAATAAGTACGTATCTTGCTGACAGACAGCCTCCTGCTACCTACCCATACTATGTTCATCTCTTCTTCGTTGCTTTTCAATAAAATTTATCAAAAAATTTTTCGGGCTTATAGCGCTAACATTACCAGAATGTTACGTAAAAATTGGTGGTTCGATGGCCTATACGTCAGGCTAACCGGGCTTGCCTTGTGGGGGTGCGATTGCGTAAACTTGCAGTAAGAACATGGAGAACAACGCACGCCCCAACCAGCACCTTCGGAAACAAACAGGATTCGCAGGTGGCCGCCCGCAGGCCGGCAATCACTGGCTCGATACAGGCCTCGGCAAATTACCTCCGCAGGCACTGGACTTGGAAGAAGCCGTGCTGGGTGCGTTGATGATTGAAAAAGACGCCCTGTCGATGGTCGTCGATATTTTAAAACCCGAAACGTTCTATAAGGAAGCCCATCAACGGATTTACAGCGCCATTCTCACGCTGTTCGGCAACTCCGATCCGATCGACTTACTGACAGTTACGCAGCAACTTCGCAAAACCGGCGAAATTGAGATCGTTGGGGGTGGCGGCTTTGTTTCTGAGCTGACATTTCGGGTCAATTCGGCGGCTAATATCGAATATCACGCCCGGGTTGTATCGGAGCAAGCGCTGAAACGGGCACTCATCGCCATGTCGTCGACCATTCTGCGCGACGCTTACGAAGATACAACAGACGTATTCGAACTCCTGGACCGTACCGAGCAGTCGCTCTTCAAGATTTCAGAATCGAACATCAAGAAGAATTATGCCGACATGAGTACCATCGTCCGGATGGCGCTTAACGAACTCGAAACCAAAAAGAATCAGGAAGGTCTAACAGGTGTACCGTCAGGCTTTACCAACCTCGACCGTGTTACGTCGGGCTGGCAACCTACTGAACTGATTATCCTGGCGGCCAGGCCAGCCATGGGAAAAACGGCGTTCGTAGTCAGCGCGTTACGTAACGCGGCTGTTGACCACGGAAAACCCGTTGCCATATTCTCACTGGAGATGTCGTCGGTGCAGTTGGTGAATCGTCTGATTTCGGCTGAAGCAGAAATTGATTCCGAAAAAATTCGGAAAGGTACGTTGGCCCCGCACGAGTGGACGCAGTTACACCACAAAATCCAGCGGCTGACCGAAGCGCCTATCTTTATTGACGACACCCCTGCCCTTTCCATTCTGGAGCTTCGAGCGAAATGCCGCCGACTGAAAGCTCAGCATGACATTCAGATGGTCGTAATTGATTATCTTCAATTGATGTCGGGCGATACGTCCGGAAGGGCCGGTGGTAACCGCGAACAGGAAATCGCATCGATTTCTCGGGCCCTTAAGAACCTGGCTAAGGAGTTGAACGTACCAGTTATTGCGCTTTCGCAGTTGAGCCGGGCTGTTGAAACCCGTGGTGGTGACAAGAAACCTCAACTTTCTGACCTTCGTGAATCGGGATCTATCGAGCAGGATGCCGACATGGTTTGCTTCCTGTATCGGCCTGAATATTACAACATTACAGCCGATGAAAACGGTAATTCAACGGCGGGGATTGGTGAAGTAATTATTGCGAAAAACAGAAGTGGTTCGCTCGATACCATACAACTCCGGTTCATCAATAAGTTTACAAAATTCTGCGACCTCGACTCGTATTTCGAGCCGGTTCAGACACAGGGATTTGCGCCTGATGTGAACGGCCTGAACAGTTTCGACGCGCCACCGGGCGGCAACGTATTCAAGAGCAAAGCCAACGATCGGTCGAATTTAGACAACACGAATTTTGGCAACGCTGACCCGAATCAGGAAACTCCTTTCTAATGAGTTTACGATTTCAAAAAAGATTTTGTAACGGCTGGCACGTATTGATGGCCGTGATTTTTAATGTTCATTTCAGGTAAAACCCACAGAAGCATGAAACTCTACTACGTTATAGTTTGCCTCTTTTTTGGTGCTACGTTATCGGCTGAAGCCCAGAAGCTAAGAGGGCTGGACAAAAGCCCAATGGACATGGCCTATTATCCCGATGACTTTGCCCACGACCGCAAGTTTGCTCCTGCCAAAGTTGGCGACAAAGCTTACGCTCGTGTTACCTATAGCCGTCCGGCCAAGAAAGAGCGTGAAATATTCGGAAAAATGATTCCGTTTGGTAAAGTATGGCGGGTCGGAGCTAACGAAGCCACCGAAATCAAATTCTTTACGGATGCCACCATTCAGGGCAAAAAGATAAAAGCGGGTGTCTATTCATTCTATGCCATCCCGAACGAAACCGACTGGACGCTCATTTTTAGCTCTGACTTAGATCAATGGGGTGCTTATAGTTACAAACAGGATCTGGACGTATTACGTGTGAACGTACCAGTCAAAAAAGCAGAAGAACCAGTTGAGAATCTGGCTATCCAGTTTAAAAAGGCTGGCGATAACGTCAACGAATCCATTATGCAGATCGCCTGGGATACTACGTTGGTGGAAGTGCCTGTTACGTTCTGACTTTAACGTAGTACTTCAGTAAAAAGGCCCAACAGAGAAACCTGTTGGGCCTTTTTACTGAAGTACTACGTATCAAAAATTCGGTTTTAGCAGATAACGCGAATAGAAATCGTCAATGACTTTTAGGGCTTCTGTCGGCGTATCAACAATGCTGATGAGTTTCATGTCTTCCGGATTGATGTTGTGCTGCTCTTCCAGCACTTCTTTGGTAATCCAGTCAACCAAGCCCTGCCAGAACGACCGGCCAACCAGCACAATCGGAAAACGGGCTATTTTCCGGGTTTGAATCAGGGTTAACGCTTCAAACAGTTCGTCGAGCGTTCCCATGCCACCGGGCATTACTACAAAACCCTGCGCATACTTTACAAACATTACTTTCCGAACAAAGAAAAAATCGAAGTTGATGCTTTTATCTGGGTCGATATAGATGTTACTATGTTGCTCAAACGGCAATTTAATATTCAATCCAACCGATTTTCCTCCTTGCTCGAAGGCACCTTTGTTACCGGCTTCCATAATTCCCGGCCCACCACCTGTAATGACGCCATAGCCATGTCGTACGAGCTTGGCCGCTATTTCCTCGGTCATTTTATAGTAAGGATGGTCGGGTTTGGTGCGTGCCGAGCCGAATACAGAAACGCAGGGGCCGATTTTCGCCAGTTTATCAAACCCTTCGACAAACTCCGCCATCACTTTAAAGATGACCCAGGAATCGGCTGTTTTGATTTCATTCCAGTCACGATCCTGAAACGCTTCTTTGATACGTTGTTCGTCAGGTGTTAAGAGTAACTCGTCGCGCTTGGGTAAATCGTGGGCAATACGTTCAGTGCTCTGCGCTTCAGAGCGATGAACATTTTCTTTAGTTTCTTCCATTTAGATATAAAAAAGGCAGTGGGCGCGAAACGTACTCACTTCGTCATACATAAAACAACCGCCCTAATTAACGAAAAAATGGCATTCTGAATAAATCAGAGCCGTTTTTCTGTAGGGCGGAACAGTATAACGTAATGTTTTCGAAAATCGTTTCAAGGTTCAAAGAGCGAAAGAATGAATGACCGCTTCGGCGGCCCGGTCATTCATTCTTTCGCTCTTTGAACCTGCTTTTTATTTCCGTCGGCTTTCCAGGAAGTTCTCGATACGGTCCATAGCTACCGTCATTTCATCAACCGAGGGCAGGCACACAATGCGGAAGTGGTCATCGTGGGTGTAGTTGAAGCCGTTACCTGATACGACCAGCACTTTTTGCTCAGTTAATAGATTCAGGACAAAGTCATCGTCGTCGGCCAGGTTAAACTGTGACAGATCAATTTTTGGAAAGATGTATAAAGCCCCTTTGGGTTTTACGCAGGTAACGCCCGGAATTGCAGTCATCCGTTCGTAAGCCAGCATAATCTGCCGGTGCAGTCGACCGGTTGGCATCACTAAGTCGTTGATACTCTGATAGCCACCGAGTGCCGTTTGAATGGCGTACTGCGTTGGTACGTTGGCGCAAAGCCGCATGCTTGCCAGCAACGTCAGTCCTTCAATATACGATTTGGCTCGGTGTCTCGCTCCACTCAAAATCATCCAGCCACCTCGAAAACCAGCTGCCCGGTAATTCTTTGATAGCCCGCCCATAGTGATACAGAGCGTGTCGTTAATCATTTTGGAAATCGGATAATGGATCGCTCCGTCATACAGAATCCGGTCGTAAATCTCATCCGAAAACACGATTAGTTTATGCCGCTCGGCGATTCGAGCAATACCTTCCAGTACACTTTTATTGTACACCGCACCGGTCGGATTATTGGGGTTGATAACTACGATGGCGCGCGTTCGAGGGGTGATTTTGCGTTCGATGTCGGCCAAATCAGGGTTCCAATCTGATGCTTCATCGCAGACGTAGTGCATGGGTTTGCCTCCGCAAAAGGCCACTGAAGCTGTCCATAGTGGGTAGTCGGGCGAGGGGACCAGCACTTCGTCGCCCTCATTCAACAACGCCTGCATCGACAGCATAATCAACTCGCTGACGCCGTTGCCGATGTAAATATCGTTGATGGTAATGCCCGGTAAACCAATATTCTGCGTGTGGTGCATCACCGCTTTTCGGGCCGCAAAAAGCCCGCGCGAGTCGGAATACCCCTGCGCGTTACGTATATTCAGGATGATGTCGTGAACAATTTCGTCGGGCGCGTCGAAGCCGAACGTAGCAGGATTACCAATATTCAGGCTGATAATTTTATAGCCCTGGCTCTCCAGTTCAAGCGATTTTTCGTAAATCGGGCCGCGAATATCGTATTTCAGGTGAACAAGCCGATCACTCTTAAGAATTTCCATTGCAGGCACTTCTACATCCACGTAGTCTACTTCCATGCCGCAAAAGTACGGAAAGTAAATAGCTTATTCGCAACAAGTGCTACGTTAGTCTATCTATATCCATAGGCCCGCACTGCTTGCTGGTTGATACCAAAAAACAGAGTTCGCCCAATCGGCATTACAGACCGCACATCGCCCGTGAGTTGAAAGCCCGACTGCGGCTGAGGAACCACAGAGAAGCCTCCCCGCCCATCACCACGTAGCAGCAGGCCATAATTGGCATCGGCCCGACCGAATCGCAGTCGGGTCTGGAGCGTATTACCACATAGGAGCAAATCTTTCCGCCCATCCTGATTGTAATCAAGCGCCGTAACTGTAAAAACCGGAGCCATCTGTGCGGCCAATGGCAGAGGTTTTTCCGCAAATTTTCCGTCGGACGTACTGAGGAAAAGTGTAGTCTTCAATTGATTGGCGGTCAATTTCTGCGCATCCTTCAATTCTTCTGCTTTAAATACGTCGGTTAACGTAGCGTTGGAATAACTATTATAATCCGTAAACCGGAAACGTAGCATACCAAGTTGATCGAGCAGTTCATCGCGGGTAGCGTGTGGGTAGCTTTTGCCCTGTACGTACAAACAAAGAACCGGGTCAATTTTTCCGTTGTTATCGAAGTCTTTATAAACCAGTTCAGCAGGTTCAGCATCGCTGACCCTGCACTGCGTGTTCAATCCCTGATTTCCAACCACTAAATCCGGCCGGCCATCGCCATTGACATCATCGACCAGCAACTTATTCCACCAGCCCCGATACTCTTTTGTGAAGTAATTCTTTGTCTGATCAGTCAATTGCTTACCCGACCAGCCCAATACCGTAACGGGCATCCACTCACCAACAACGATTAATTCAGGTTTTTTATCGGCATTCAGATCGACCCAGGCCGCGTCGGTCACCATACCCAGGGTCGATAACAGGGGGCCTAATCCGGTTGTCTGATCCGTAAATCGACCGGTACCGTCGTTCACGAGCAGGTAGCTTTTGGGTGTTTCGGGGTAACGGCCCGGTATTACGCGCCCCCCAACAAATAAATCAGGTTTGCCGTCACCATTTATATCTGACGCGCGCACACAACCTGTGCTGGTCTGATTCGGCGGGATAGCTGACAGATCACGGGTAAATTTTCCTTTTCCGTCGTTTATATAAAGCCGGTCCCGAAGGCGCAGATCGTTCGGTTGTAAATCTCCATAACCGCCACTACACACATATAAGTCGGGTTTGCCATCGGCGTTAACGTCCACAAATACGGCGTCGGCATTATTGCTGGTTTTATCGGCTTCAAAAGCGGGTTGTGGCTGTCGGCCAAACTGCCCCGACGCCTGCTGAATAAACAAAGCCGCAGCCTGACCACCACTTCCGCCCACAAATACGTCCTCGCGACCATCGCCGTTAACATCCGCTTTCGCCATACACGGCCCATTAAACGACTGTGCATTGACCAGCAGCGGCTGACGTTTGAAATCGTTTAACGTAGTAGTCGGATCAGTGAAGGCAATCGATGGCTTCATCTCCTGAAAAACGGCAGGCGTAGCCATCGTGGCGCGATACGTAGCAGTTGCATTCGACTCTTTTAGCGTCAGCTGTTGGTCGGCTTTTACGTTCGTTAACAATTGTTGTTTGCCATTGGGCCAAACGATACGTAGCGTATCGATAACTGCATCGGTTCCCAGCCCGAAATGCAATCGCTGTGATACGTTCGACTGATAGCCTTGGGTTGGCATTTGTTCAACGTACTGTTGCCTGCCTGAACGAGTGATTGTCACCTTAGCGCCCAAACCCTGTGTATTTGGTTTATTTCCTTCCAGTTTGAGATTCAGGTAATGATGTTTCAGTTCTTTGTTGGCTTCATTGCGAAAAATGAATGCGGGCTGATTGGTATTATTGACGATCAAATCTAAATCGCCGTCGTTATCCAGATCGGCGTAGGTGGCTCCGGTGCTGTTAGAGGTTTGCGTGAGCCCCCAAGCTGCTCCAATGTTCACAAACGTAACTTCGTTTCCTGATGCGGACGTATCACCCATTTGATTCCGAAAGGCGTAATTCGCTACGTTCGAAGCGGGCATTTTATGCACCAGCGACAGTACGTCTTCCCGAGTTGGATTGGTGGGGCGATTGTGCATGAAGTCGTTCATGAACTTCAGAAAATCCATGTTCGTATAGTCGCGCACATAGCCGTTTGTTATATAGAGGTCTTTCCATCCATCGTTGTCGTAGTCGGCCAGAAGTGGAGCCCAACTCCAGTCTGTATTCGAAATTCCCGCTAATTGACCTATTTCACGATACGTTGGCACACTCAGTCCGTCACTACGTTTGGAGCTAATTCCGTTGCTGATGTGCAGCATATTACGCATATTCTGGTGGTAAAACCCCGACTGCACGGCCAGTGCATATTTATCGTAGTTATCTGGTGCCAGTAGGAGTTTTTGCCGCCGATTATCCTCGGGCAGCATATCCAGTGTCAGAATGTCAGGTTGCGCATCGTTGTTTACGTCGGCTACTGCATTTCCCATCGAGAAATTGGACGTATGGCCCACGCTCATTTTAAGTACGTCCCGAAAATGCCCTTTCTGGTCATTAATATACAGGTAGTCGGGAACGCCGTAATCGTTGGAGACGTAGAGGTCAGGCCAGCCGTCGGCATTTACATCCGACACACCTGCTCCCAGTCCATAGGTGAGCGCCGAACTGCTGAGGCCGCTTTTTTCCGTTACGTCCTCAAAATAATTCTTCGTGTTTCTATACAGACGAACTCCAATTTCGGGATTCGGCTCTTTCATCACCGCTGCTGTAGCGCCAGGCTCCAGAATTGGTAACAGTCGCGGATTGTGATTCAGTTGGAATAGATCGAGGTCGCCATCGCGGTCATAGTCGAAGAAAACGCCCTGTGTAGTTTGTCGAGGTTGATTGAGGCCAAATTCCGCCGTTTTGTCCGTAAAGTGGGGAATCCCGTTGGCATCGGGACCGTCGTTGATGAATAACTCAGGAGTTCGGTTCTCGGGACGTATCGTTCCGGAATGGCAAACATATAAATCCAGCCGACCATCGCCATTGACATCGGCCATTGTCACACCCGTTTTCCAGGGTCCTTCGCGACCTGCTACGCCCGCTTTATCCGTTACGTCGACAAACTGCATGTTGCCTTTGTTGAGGTACAGGCGATTTGGGACCACATTACCACTAAAGTAAATATCCTCCAGTCCATCGTTGTTGAGGTCACCAACAGCTACGCCCCCACCGTTGTAAAAATATTCGTATGCCAGTACGTTGGTATTCAGCCCTTCGGTGAGATTGTTGGCGAACGTAACACCTGTATGATCGAGCGAGAGCATCGTAAACAGGGGTGACGACGTATCAGCCGTTGCGTTTTTCGTTGATGATTCATTGGACTGACAACCGGCGATAAGACCCAGACCAGTTAATAAAATGCCAGCAATCAGGGGCCGAGGAGGTAGCTCCATTCGTTGAAGAAACAGAAAAAGATTAGGGCAATTCACTGCAATAATTTAGAAGTTTTTTCAAATTTTCTTCCCGTCTGAAATCTACGTTTTCCTTGTCTAGATACGTAGTGACATCAGCCCGGTTTTTCCGAAAAATCGTTAACAAACCGGCTTTAATAGCTCGGTGAGGAAGATTATTCTGATCAATAAAATAATACACTTTTTCTTTAAAAAGCAGTACGTCTCCCTTCGTTTCCAGAGGTCGTACAGAGCCATTGCCTGTTGAGTAAAATTGATAATTGACGACGGAAGATACGCCCGTAGATTGGTTGTAACCCCCTAATTTATCACTCTTTACGGTTTTAATACCCTGTTTTTCAGCCAATTTATATTTACCGTGTTCCGACGTCACTTTCAGGTATCCGTATCGGCGGTGATATACGTATACATCTTCACCAATTCCAATAAGGCGGATCAACATTTCGTCGGCCAGAGCAAGCGTATCGTGGCTGGCATTTATAAACTGCATTTCGCCAACCAGTACGTTGTAATTACAAAGTGCCGTGGCAACTTGTCCACTGGTATACAGGATTTTTCCCTCTCGAAACTGGCTGTACTGATACTGATCGGCCAATGGAATGGCTTTGGCATTTGCAAGCCCGCCTTTTACCCGGATAACTTCCGGATTTTGGCTAGAAGCGAAAAACGGGATGACAGCCAGGCAAAAAGCAACGATCGACGTAGCAGTTTTCATGATACATAGTATATATCAGAAACGCATCGTGTCAACACTTGCGCGTTGACACGATGCATTCAGTAACGAAATTAAGGATTAATAACCTGGATTTTGCTGGAGTTTATTATTCCGGTTCATTTCGTCGCGATTAATTGGTCGGAAATACATTTTATCGTCCCAGGCCCGATTTTCTTTTCCGGGGTCGCCTTCAATCACCCGATACGTATAATCATAGCTGGTTGGATCGTATTTGTAGAGCGTCACCGTTTTGCCGGCTTTCAAAGTCCCTACAATCGATATCCAGCCCACCTTACGACCAAGGGTTGTGGGCGCAATCATCCAACGCCGGGCGTCGTGATAACGATGCTCTTCAAACACCAGCTCAATACGTCGCTCATTGCGATACCGTTGGCGAAGTGCATCACCAGTTTCAGTCAAAGCGGGCATACCTGCACGGAATCGAATTTTGTTCAACCAGAGTTTTGCTTCGGCATCTTCGCCTAACTCGATACAAGCCTCGGCGTAGTTGAAGACAGCTTCTGTATAGCGCAGGAACGGCCAGGGTACCTGCTGCCAAGTGTTCTGATCAACAATAGCTGGGCTAGGATCGATAAACTTGCGCATGTAGTAGCCCGTATAGCTACCATTCCAGTCTTCCACCGTACTCTTGCGGGTATCGAGCCCGGCAACTGATACTTTAGCACCACCGCTTATCACTTCGTACTGGCCAGTCTGAATCTGGTTAGCAGGGTCTTTCGCTGCTACGTCGGCCGTACGAGGTTTCCAGGGAGCTCCGTCATACAGAATTGACCCGTAAAAACGTGGATCACGATTAACGTAAGGCGCAGCAGCATGGGTCGGATTGGTCCAGCTAAATTTGGTGCCATCCATCATTTCATAATCATCGACCAGTTGCGTAATAGGCGTATTGCCAGCCCAGTTATGATAACCATTTGGTCCATTGTATAGTCCCTGACGACCACCATCTTCCTGTTTTGTATTGGTGAATGAACGGGAGAAAAGAATATCTTTTTCGCCACCGTTACGTGCCAACGCAATATTCATGTAATTGGTTGTACCGTCTTCTTTGGCTGCTGGAGCGCTTAGATTAAGCATATGCCCGTAGCTTGCCAAATCCAGCACAGCTTTGGCGGCAACTTTGGCTTTCTGCCAGCGTTCGGCCCGGTTGCTACTCGTATAGCCCAGCAACTCCGGCTTGGAAAAGGCAGCATGAGCCTTTGACTTTTGCTTGGCCGTTGCTACGTCATACAGATCACTGGCGGCATAGGTCAGAATACGTGCTTTCAACGCTAGCGCTGCTGCTTCATTAGCCCGTCCCAGTGCAAGCGATTTCCCCTTCAGAAGTGCAGCCGCTTCGTCGCAATCTTTCACGATGAAGTTAATGCATTCCTCCATCGTATTCCGTGCAACGGTATAGTCAGCCGCGCCCAGTCCGTAGGCTTTATCTACGATCGGGACACCGCCGTAAAACCGAACTAATTGCTGGTAATAGTAGGCCCGCATAAATTTGGCTTCACCAATTAACCGTTCTACGATGTTATTCGTGTTCGTAAAGCCAGGCTTGGCCAGATTTTCGAGCGCCAGATTACAGGCCCGGATACGCAGGTACATCGCATTCCACTCGTGTGGATTGTTGGACCAGCCCTGATCGGCGGGGTTAGCCCGGCCCTCGGTGATGGTCGTTATATTCCGACCTGGGTGCGTAAACTGCGTTTCGTCGGTGGTCGAAGCAAGTTGTTCTTCATTGAAGCCCCCATTTCCCAATCCGGCATAAATGCCGGTCACAAACGCTTCGGCCAGCGAAGCATCCGACCATACGGCAGCCCCAGACACCTGGTCGAGGGGTAGCGTATTCACAAAATTATCGTTACAGCCCGTCACAGCTATTGAGGCTATGAACAGCGCTAAACTTATGGTTTTAACGTTACGTATCATGTTGAAAAAAGAATTAGAATCGTAGCGACGCGCCAAAGTTGATTACACGAGCCTGCGGGTAATACTGCCCCGTAGAGTTAGATGATTCGGGGTCGAAGGAGCCAAGATTATTGAAGATATTGAACAGGTTCAGACCATTGGCATACACCCGTAGGTTGCTGAGTCCCACTTTTTTCCCAATATTCTCTGGTACTGTATAACCAACCTCAAAGTTTTTCAGGCGGATATAATCGGCATTACGTAGCCAGTACGTATTTCCATTGGAATAATATTGGTCACTTCGGTTGGCAATACGTGGGTGTACGCTGCTTGGATTATCTACCGTCCAGCGATTGGTATAAAACTCCTTGAGGTAGTTACCAATATTTCCCGACTCGCCTAGGCTGATATACTGACGCGCCCCTGCCGATCCCTGGAAGAGGATTGTCAGGTCGAAATTTTTGTAGGACGCCGTCATATTCAGGCCACCCTGGAATAAAGGCAAGTTCGTCCGTTCGAGCCGATACTGATCATCGGGGGTAATTTTGCCATCACCGTTATAATCCCGATACTTCATATCGCCCGGACGTAGCGTTTTCACGATCGACGTGTAGTCGATTTTGTTGGCATCAATTTCGGCCTGGTCTTTAAATACGCCGTCGTATTCATAAACCAGATACGAGTTGTAGGCCTTGCCGGTAGTACGTTGCCATTCAGGTGCGCCGGGAGCTTCGTCCCAGAACAGAATTCTGTTCTGTGCATAGCCGCCATTGACGCTAACCGAATATTTCAGCGCACCCGCCTGTCCATTGTAACCAATCAACGCATCGAAACCACTGTTACGCAGTTTACCAATGTTTTCCGGAGGTAACGTCAGCCCCGTTGACCGTGGCACCGACGCGTTACGCGGATACAGAATCGACGTCCGCAGGTTATTGAAATAATCGAATTCGAAGTTGATTTTACCATTGAATAACTGCCCTTCGAGACCAATATCCATGTTATTTGCCACTTCCCACGTAATGGTTGGGTTTGGAATCCGGGCTTCGGAAAGCGTTTTCTGGGGGTTGTTATTAATGATATACGTATCAAAGCCATACGTAGCGAGGTATTGATACGTAGCAAACTGTGGTGGATCGGTGTTGGGTATATAAATCTGGTCGTTACCCAGTTGTCCCCACGACCCCCGCAGTTTCAAGTAATTGACCGCCGGAACAGAGCTTTTCCAGAAATTCTCTTCGGAGATAACCCAGCCAGCCAGAAATCCGGGGAAGAATCCATAACGGGTTTCCTTTGGAAAGATATCGGAACCATCGTATCGCCAGAGAAATTCAGCCAGGTATTTATCTTTATAGTTATAGGCAACCCGGCCAAAATAGTTGATACGTGCTCGGGTGTAGGCTCCGCCTGTGCTGTTTTTTTCCAGATCACCACCGGCAAACAACTGGTCGATAGCCGTCGAGATGAAATACCGCCGATACGCTTCTACGTTATCTCCGTCAATCGTTTCGCGGTTTACCCCGGCAAGCACCGTCAGTCCATGATCACCAAACTTGCGCTCATACGTACCGATTCCGCCCAGCAGAATGTTTAACTGGGTTTCGCCATACACATTCAGACGTGGTTCGGCTGGGCCGCGTACGCTGGC
Organism: Spirosoma profusum; assembly: GCF_014699005.1. Classification (GTDB taxonomy): domain Bacteria; phylum Bacteroidota; class Bacteroidia; order Cytophagales; family Spirosomataceae; genus Spirosoma; species Spirosoma profusum. Next base: position 10,619 of record NZ_JACWZY010000036.1, on the reverse strand, counting down.
AGTTAAGTTTGGATTGCCGTTGGCATCGGTTCCGGTTCCGCGCTCGTACAGCGTCCAGGGTGTTTGCCATAATTTGCGGTTACGTAGTCGTTTGTCGACAGAGGCCGTTCCCGAAAACTTTAAGCCTTCCACTCCAGGTATCTTAATATCAAGTTGTCCGTTCGACTGGAAATAATCCTGCTTATCACGGTCGTAACCCGTTGCATTCGTGGTAATTACCACCGGGTTTTCTCCGTTCTCAATGTCAGGCCCCGGGCGTCCATCTGGCCAGAAAGCAGGCTGGTTTGGCTTACCCCGCATCTGCATCCGGAAGATTGCACTAGCCGCCCGAGTGGGATAAAACCGGTATTCTTCGCGGCCCAGCAACCCTACCGCCAGGTGAACGTATTTATTGATGTTAGCGTCCAGATTCACCCGCAAATCATACTGCTTATAGCCCGTTGCCGAGTTTTTGTAATAAGCATCCTGATTCTGATAGCCCATGGAAGCCAGATACTTAAAATCTTCGGTACCACCTGTTACCTGCAGGTTGTGCTGCTGCTGAGGTGACCAAGTTTTCAGCGTCGATTTATACCAATCGGTATTCGGATGTCCCCATGGATCGGAGCCATCAGCATATTTCTTGATATCATCAGGCGTGTAAGGCGCTTTACGAACCGTTCCGTCAGGACGCGTATATGATCCATTGGCTTGATAAGCTTTTGTAGCAGCCGACCATTCGCCCACCGGAAGCTCATATACGTTCAGATCGTTGAGCATGGTTGCATACTCAGACGCATTAGCCAGACTTGGTACTACCGTAGGCTGAGAAAAACCCTGATTAAACGAATAAGACAGTTGTGGCTTGCCTGTTTTACCTCGCTTGGTTGTAATCAGGATAACCCCATTAGCCGCCCGCGATCCGTAGATAGCTGCCGATGCATCTTTCAGAATAGAGATGTTTTCGATGTCGTTCGGGTTAATACGTTCCAGACCACCCGAGCGGGCTGGAATGCCATCAATAACAACAAGCGCGTTATTGTTGCCGATCGTGTTTGTACCCCGAATCCGGATAGACGATCCGTCAGCACCGGGTTCACCGCTGCGGTTAACGGCAACAACACCCGGTAGCCGACCGGCAATCGAGTTCGACAGGTTCGTTGTGGGCGATTTAACCAGGTCGGTACCTTTCACGGTAGCTACTGAACCCGTTACCGTTTCTTTCCGCTGTGTGCCATATCCAACCACCACCACTTCGTTCAGTGACTTTGTGTCAGTAGCCAGGGTCAGATTGATGGATGTTCTCCCGTTGATGGGAACCTCTTGTGTTACGTAGCCAATGTACGAAAACACCAACGCAGTTGCAACTGATGCTACGTTTAACGCATAGCGTCCATCTGCATCAGTTACAGAACCAGTTGTAGTTGCCTTAACAACTACACTTACACCAGGGAGTGCCTGTCCCTGTTCATCAATGATTCGGCCCGTAATTCTTGATTGGGCAAAAGCGCTGGTTGAGCAGGCAAAGACAAACAATAATAAATAGCATGCAAATCGCCTTTGGGGATTTGCATCTGAGAGCAAGGCCCTACTTAATGAGAACGTAGGTCTTAGTTTGGTAGATTGTTTATACATACGCATTGCTAGTATGTTTTAGTACTACAGTCTAAAGACTACTACTCAGAGAGATTTACCTAGCTTATTTTAACTTACTTTAACACTATCTTAATATATTCTTTTATTAAACGGAGTTTTAGTATGATTAAATAGCTGAAATTAGGCTATTCAGGATTAAAAGATTACATAAGGGGAATTAATATCTATAAGGTGTAAACTGCTTGTTGGTAGTAAATTAACGTCAATTACCAGCAGCTTACAACGCAACTGCACTAACAGTTCGGTAACAATCTAGACGGCTATTTTTCTGGATAATTTAGCTTTTTACAAGCTATTTGATTTTACCCTTTCGTATAGATAGACTTAAGAAATCTATAGGGAAAAGGGGAATGCCCAGGAATGTTTTCAAAGTGCCGTTTCCGTATAATTGAAAAATTTCGACTGGATACTGACTAGTTAACTAATACGGCCCCAGTTACTTTCAGTCTTTTTCAGACTATCGACGTGATTACGGATTGGCGCGTGTTGGGGCAACAGCAATTCTGGATCTTCTGTCAGAATGGCCTGTGCCGATTCGCGGGCAGCTGTCAGAATGGGGCCATCTTTGGCTAAGTCGGCAATCATCAGGTCCATAACGCCACTTTGCTGCGTACCGGTAAGGTCGCCGGGGCCACGTAGCTGAAGGTCTACGTCGGCAATTTCGAAACCGTTGTTGGTACGTACCATTGTTTCCAGGCGCGTACGCGTATCACTACTCAATTTATAATCCGTCATCATGACGCAGTATGACTGGTCGGCCCCTCGCCCGACGCGTCCTCGCAACTGATGCAACTGCGACAGCCCAAACCGTTCGGCACTTTCAATCACCATAACGCTGGCATTCGGTACGTTCACGCCAACCTCAATAACCGTCGTCGCCACCATAATCTGCGTTTCGTTTTTCAGAAACCGCTTCATCTCGTCGTCTTTTTCGTAAGGCAGCATTTTGCCGTGCAGAATGCCAATCTCGTATTTGGGACGTGGAAACGCGCGTTGCATGCTCTCGAAACCGTCCATTAAGTCTTTGTAATCCAGCTTTTCGGATTCTTCAATCAACGGATACACCACGTACACCTGCCGCCCCAACTCAATCTGCTGACGCATGAAGCCAATCACTTCAGACCGGTGCTTATCGTACTTATGCACCGTTTTGATAGGTTTTCGTCCCTTCGGCAATTCATCAATAACCGATACGTCCAGGTTGCCGTACAGCGTCATGGCCAGCGTCCGGGGAATTGGCGTAGCGGTCATCACCAGAATGTGCGGGGGAACTACCTCGTTTTTACGCCACAATTTGGCCCGTTGCGCCACGCCAAATCGGTGTTGTTCGTCGATGATGCACAGTCCCAGATTTTTATATTGTACTACGTCTTCGAGCAGGGCGTGCGTGCCCACCAGAACGTGCATCTTACCTGATTGAAGCTCTTCGTGCAGTACGATACGTCGCTTTTTATTGGTCGAGCCAGTCAGAATGCCGAGGTTCAGCCCCATGGCATCAGCAAAAGGTTTTAGACCATTGTAGTGCTGGTCGGCCAGGATTTCGGTGGGCGCCATCAGGCAGGCCTGTGCTCCGTTGCCGATGGCCAGCAAACAGGCAATAAATGCCACGATGGTTTTACCGCTCCCTACGTCGCCCTGAAGCAGCCGGTTCATCTGTTTTCCTGTCAGAAAGTCGGCGTAAACCTCCCGGATAACACGCTGCTGGGCACCCGTCAGTTCAAATGGCAGCAATTCGTTGTAGAAATGCTTCATAAGCGACGTATCACGGAAAATCTGACCCGGAAATTCCTCTTTCTGAATGAGTTTGTTTTTAATCAGCCGCAGTTGATTATAAAACAACTCTTCAAATTTCAGCCGACGCTGAGCCTGTTTCAGCCAGGCCTGATTTTGCGGCAGATGGATATTCCAGATGGCTTCCCGCTTACCAATCAGCCGAAATTGCTCTATCAACGTAGCGGGCAATGTTTCATGAATTTGTGTCCACGACTGCTCAAGCAATATCCGCATCACTTTCGCAATGGCTTTACTGTCGAGATGGCGTTTGCGGAGCTTTTCGGTTAAGTTATAAACTGGAAAGAAACCCGCTTCGTGTTCCGTGCCCGTAGCCATGTTTTCCAGCTCCGGATGAACAATGCTGAATTGCCCATTGAACGACTGCGGTTTGCCATAAGCAATGTATTCGCCATCGCGCCGAAGTATTTTCTCAAGATACGTAATGCTCTGAAACCAGACCAGACTCATGGAGCCGGTACCGTCCTGGAACGTAGCAATCAGGCGTTTTTTAGGTCCTTCCCCTTCCAGATACCAGTCGCGAATCCGACCCCGAATCTGTGCTGACGGCATCGAATCCATCAATTCGCTAATGGTGTAATACCGACTTCGGTCGTCGTAGCGAAAGGGATAGTACTGGATTAGGTCGCCGTAGGTGAACAGGTTTAGCTCTTTGTTGAGCAGTTCCGTTCGCTGAGGGCCTAAACCTTTCAAATAAAGAAGCGGTGTATCAAAAAAAGTAGCTCGTTCGGTCATGACGGGCCGGGTCTGTAGTGACCATCAAATCCGATTTAAAGGGGGATTTGACCAAAATTACGCATTTTTTTGGGAAAGACCGTTACGTTATTCTTCTACTTCGCCGATGCCAAAAGAGAGTCCAGCGTAGACATCTAATCCACGTGGAGAGATACCGTTCGAACGATTCCCAAGTAACCCCAGCAGATTATCCGTTCCCAACCAGGCCGGACCAACACGTAGTGAAGCGCCCGCCGTAAATCCTTTGTTCAGATACGCAATCGGCACAGCAAGCCCCAACCAGCGCTTATCGAATCGGGGCGTTACTGCAAGTATGCTCGGCTGGTGAATCGCCATTGCCGCGTTCGACCGGACATCCTGTACGTACATTACGTTCAGCCCTAAACCTGTTGGCAGCTGGTAGTCGAGTGTTACGTTCAGGGATGTGGGCAATCCCGCCTGAAAACTGTTTTTGTCAGGACTACGGCCTGTGTTCAGCTTATTCTGGATGACACGCACAATGTCGAGCGTGCCATTAAGGTTATTGAAATCGTTGCTCCGGAAACGTATCGGATTCTGTCCAATATTTGCGTAACTGTATGATTCGCCTTTGTAAGTCAATCCACCGATATCATTCAAAGCCACTCCCAGACGTAGCGCTGGGCTGTCCAGGTCATACTGCTTCAGGTACGTAAAACCCAGATCGAAACCAAAGCCACGCCCCGGCGAAGCCGTACTCAATAAGTTTGGGATGGAAAGACTACGATTTTGCAGGAACGTAGTATAATTCAACGTAGCATCGAGCTGGTTAACTTCCAGAAACGCACTGTTTGGGTTGTTAGGGTCTGTAGCGATGCGGTACTGCATACCCCGGTTTATAAGTTGTTGAGCATTATAGCCGAGAAGTAATTTAGCCGTTGCCCCCAGCAGCAGCTTTTGGCCTTCACCATCGTCCCAAACGGTACCTGCATACGTAAAGCCCAGTTCAGCATAGGTATTGGTGTTGGCGCTAAACTGATTGTTACTAGCCGGAATGCCATACAGAGCGCCAGCTCCCAGCCCCGCACGTACCACCGATAACAGCGACTCTGATGCGCCCGTAATCTGACCAACAGCCCTGAATCGGGTAGTAATCGCAACAGCCCCGCGTTCGCCCATTCGAGCCAGAAAAGCCGGTCCACGTATTTCGCCGGCCAACGTACCGTTTTTGGGGTTACCATCCAGAATTTCACGCGTGTAACTCGTCTCGAAATGCACGGAACCATCCGAGTTACGATATTGATTCGGTACGTTTCCGCTGATTAGCGTCAAAAATGAAAACGGTGCCTGGTAACGAACGTAGTTGTTATTGGCGTGCAAATTGACCGTCCCAATATTCAAATGAAATTTGCTCGGCGAGTCGGCGGCTAATGATGGATTGATATAAAGTCGGTTGGTTCCTCCGTAACGACTTGTTGAAATTCCCAGCAGATTCTGGGCAAAAAGGGAAGTTGTTCCTAAAAGAAACAGCACTATAAATACCGAATACTTCATGTAGTAAATAAGTCAATTAGCGGGCTATTGTTCAGATTTGCTGTTTTGCCAGGCTAAAGCATACGTCAACCGCGCTGCGAACCTAATTAAACTTTCAAGAACAAGTCGAAATGGGTGCTTTTGTCATTCTGAGGAACGAAGAATCTTAAAGTATCTTTACTTGAGAGTTATAAACGTTAAGATTCTTCGTTCCTCAGAATGACAAAAACGTTCCTTAATAAGTAGTTAAACAAGTTCTTCTGCAAAAGAAACGCCACCTTCTCTGTGACATTGGCTAGAAATGGATTTCTTTTTTAAACGGTAGGAAAGCAAAGTCGTCAGTCGTTAGTCGCCGAGGGTGGCAGAAAGTCGTTTTTGCGGCAAAAGAAATAGCGGTAAATACACACCGACAACGAGTAAAGACATAATCAACCCACCAATTGTGCCAATACCGAGGGCATACCAGAAGGGTTCCTGTTCATACAAGAGAAATGGAAACATACCGACGATGGTCGAGACTACCGTGAGCAGAATAGGGCCAATTTTATGCCTGAACGCTTTCTGATACGTAGTGAAAGCACAAAGATTAGGGTAACGTTTTCTAATCCGATTCATTTCGGCCACTATAAAAATTCCCGCACAAACTACGTTGCCAGCCAGCAGAATGAAGGAAGCATAACCGCCCTGGTCGAAGTTACTATCGGTCCAGTAAAATGCTAAAAATACGCCCGTGTATGACAGCGGAATCATACCAATTAGCGCCAGGGGTTGCCATAAGTTCTCAAAAATGACGGCACAGATGATATAGGTTAGCAGAATAACCAGCCCAATTAATTCATAGGGCGTTCGTTGGTCGGTACCGAACCAGAAACGGTCGGCGGCTTTTGTTATGTAACCTAAAGGCAGTCGTTCTTTAAACTCGGCCAGCGTTTTGGTCAGAAATTTTTCCCCAAACCCATAGCTGCCGAAATACTCAAAACTAACTAACCGTTTATATTGCTGGTCTTCCTTATAAATCTCCGGTATTACCCGTTGCCGCACAACGGAGCCTACATCGGCAATATGCGTAGTGGCCGACCCAACAACCATCGGCTGGTTTTGAAGCTGCCAGATGTCGATTGTTCGGCTTTGCGTCGGAATTAGTTTAATAGCTTCATAATTGCCATTCATAAACGCATATAAATCGGGTTGCGGGCGAACGTTTAAGTTGGCCAAACGGTCGTAGAGTCGAGGGGCACTTAACTTATATAGAGCCAGCAACTGCGGATCGGTCTGTAAAACGAATTCATCAAGCCGTTTTTGCTGAAACAGGTCCGGACTACGATTGGTATTGACTTCCTGAATACGCGGGTGTTTTTCCAGCATTTGCTTCAACACATCGGCTTGCTGCTCCAGTTGCCGATAATTATAGCCAAACATTTCTACGGTGAACGTCGGGGTTTGCTCATCATTCACCGATTGGCTAAAGCCCTGCCCTACGCCAAAAATATCCCAGTCGATACCACTCATTTCAGTCGAGAGCAAAATAAGACGGTTTTTTAGCTGATACGGAAAAATGCTCTGCCGGGCCGACATTCGACCATGGGATTCTTTAAAATAGATAACCAGACTGCCCTGCTGGCCACTATTCACCTGCGTAATAAACTTATCAACTTCTGCGTACTGATTCAGGTCTTTCTCAAATCGCTTAAATACATCGTTCATCTGCTCAGACGTACTCTGATTAGGCAATTCAGCGATGACGTATATGGCTGTACGTTCGGGATCACGCTGGTACGATCCTTCATACACGTAATTGACAAAAAGACGTAGCGTACCGCCCAGCCACTTCGTTACGTAGTGCTGCAGATTCTCCGCATACCACTCACTCCCGAACGTAGCGTTGTAATACGGAGCAAGCGGGTTTTTGCTTTCTAATGTAGTGGGTAGCCAGAACACCGGCAGGCCGAATCCAAGTATCGCAGCCACTATCGTCACACGTCGATAACGTAGCAAAAACGCCAGTATACGCCGATAAGAGCGCTCTATTCGTAAATTAAAATTTATCGTTTTATGTCGGCTTACCTTATTTTTCGATGCAGTTGCAGGGTTTGTGGACCAGAACTGTTCAATGACGGCAGGCGTAAACAACAAGGCCACCAGCAGGGAAATAAACAACGTAACGGCCATCACAGCGGCAAAATCGCTTAAGGCCTGTCGGTTTTCTTCCGGCAAAAACCAGACGACAACCAGTCCTGAGCAGGTGGTTAACGTAGCACCTAGCAAGGCCGTGAAAACACGTAAATCGCGGTAACGTCGGTAATGGTCGATCATCACAATAACGTTATCCATGATGATACCCAGCGAGGTAGTCAAAGCGGCCAGCGAGTAGAGGTGAATCTCGATGCCCAACATGGCAAAAACCAGGACCGACAGCAATAGCGTCACCAGCGTACTCACGACAATCAACGTAACGTAACGCACATTACGAGTCGTCAGCGCAACAAACAGTAACAAAACGACGATAGCGACACCCGTTTGAATACCAATTTTTTGCAGATTTTCGCGAATGTAAATCGTTACGTCATAGTCAACAGCCAGGTGGTAACCGGCTGGCAGGCGGAAATTGGCTATCTGCCGACGAATCTGCTGTACTACGTTGAGTTGGTTGGCGCCAGCCACTGCCGTCAGTACTACGTTGACGGCGGTTTTGCCATTTATCCGATAAAACTGATCGGCGGGTGGTTCCTGACGGGCTAAGCTGACAAGGTCAGTCAGATAAACAAGACGCCCACCCCGGTTCGCTACCGGAATTCGTGCCCAATCGTCGGTCGCATTTGCCAGGCTGTTGTCCAATCGAACCCGCAATGTTTGCCCATCTGCCCCAACAAGCTGCCCCAGCGATTCACGCTGAAAATAATGCTCAATTGAATTACGAAGGTCATTTTCACCAAGCTGCAACGTAGCAAGAGCTTCTGAATCATAGGTTAGTAACCACTCCGACCGGCTGCCACCGTAAACGGTAATACTGCCAATTCCATCCGTTGCGGCCAGTCGCGGCTTTAGCTGTTCATCGGCATAGCGCTGGAGATCAGCCGTTGAACCCGGGCCACTCAGTTGAAGCGTGAGCAGAGGCTTCTGCTGGCTCTGCTCATCGGGCGAAAACAGGCTGATTTGCGGATATGCTACGTCGGGCGGCAGTTTGGGATAAAGCTGCCGAACCAGGGCTGCCAGTTCAAAACGTAGCGCATCGGCATCAGCCCCACGATCCAGCTCAACGGTAACGTAGCCTCGATTATACCCCGATACAGAGCTAATTTTTTTGACATTGTCCAACGTACTGAATACCCCCTCCAAGCGACTCGATACCTGCCGCTCAACGGCTTCAGGCGAAGCGCCGGGCCAGTTATAACTCACCGTAATGGAGCGTCCACCCGACGAAGGCGCCAGTTGAACCGACAAGCGGGGCAACAAACCCAAGCCGATTACTGAAAGGACAGCAAATAACAATAAGAACTGATAAGAGCGCGGCAGCATCAGTTAGTAATAGGTAAAGTAATGAAACTACACTTCATACAACTTAATAAAATTTAATTCCAATTTTTATTGATACTTTCTGACGGTTATTCCGTCCTATGGATCGTCATAATTTATATTCATTATGTGCTTTCCCGACCGAGTGCCAGTTTCTGGACAGTATATGACTGATAGTGAGGCTAAGGTTATATGGCTCTGCTCAGAGGGGCTAACCAACAGTCAAATTGCTGAACAACTCAACAGGAGCATTAAAACCATTAACCGTCACTGCGAGAACATTCGTATGCGCTTTGACTTAAATGGCTACCATACGTTACGCCAATTTGCCATAAAAATTAGACCGGAGTTGGAAAAATGGGTAAAGTAACCCATCAAAATGGGTAATGTTACCCACGAACTTATACTAATTTTCTTTCACCTTTTAGTTCAATCACTACAGTGAGTTTCTTCTCTAATACGCTATTCTGTATTTTTGTTTCTTGCTATATTTTATGTTGCTCAAGCGATAATCGTGATGAATTGAAAGTTAAATTAGTTCAATATAAGAACATAAATATTCAATTAGATACAAGCACAGCTCCATATACAACTTGTGCTCAGCTGCTACCCAATCCGGGACAAAAGAGCGAAAAATTATACACGCTGAATGAAAACACTAATTCAATTCAAGTATATGACTTATTAACAAACAATAAAGTAGAAGATATTCAGCTATCTATAGACGGACCATATGGTATAGGGGAAATATGCAGTTTTTTTTATTAATGAAGACTATAGTATTTATGCCGTTAATCGGGAAGCACGTATTATTTATCAAGTATCGCATCAAGGAAAGCCTTTGAAAAAATACCCTCTTTATAACTCAAGTGGAAGTTTATCAATGTGCCCGATTCCAATGCTAGGTAATGGCTTAGAAGCTAAGATTCTAAATAATGAAATATATTTACCTGCAAATCCAGGGCTTGACCACGACAAAGATCCGAAATTTTTCTTCAATAAATCATTATTAAACATTAGATTTAATACAAAAGCTAGAGCAGCTAATTATCAAATTAATTATCCTAATCAGGAATATTTAATAAGTAATAACTTTCCACCCCAATCTATCACGCCGTATTGCATTGTAAGTGGCGAAAATTTTATTTACTCTTTTGGTTGTGATTCAAAGATTTATCTATTTAATAATTCCGGGCAGTATATAAATAAATATGATTTGAGTAGTAAATACGCTCCTAATATTGATGTGTGATTAGGTTTGTAAAGATTGACACTTTGCTAATCATGACAACTTACAAACCATCTGACTACGAGCTATTGCGTAGACGGTGCGCAGAACTAAAAGAGTCGGGTTGGAAACAAACCAAAATTGCGCAGGCCTTGGGATTAACCGAAGGTTGGGTGAGTCGAACGCTGAAAAAATATCAGCAAGATGGCCAAGCTGGTTTAGCCTG
>NZ_JACWZY010000035.1 GCF_014699005.1 Spirosoma profusum | reverse complement strand
GCCTGTGTTTGTTTAAAGTTCGCACTTCAAAATTCACACGGTTTTGGGGATTATTCGTAAAGTTTAAACAGCTCCATTACTAAACTATCAATCCAATCATCATCTTCAACAATTATAGCTTTTAGTTGATGCTTACCTCCGATACTTGTTGATAGTATAACTTCTCCCTTTTCACGAACAAATCTTGCCTGTTGCTCACTTTGGGTAATTTTATGAGCAAATCGTTTCTTTTTCCCAGAGAATGAATCTTCAAACCTTTTTGATACGTATAGCCTTCCGTAAATTCTGGTTTCAAAAAATCTTTTATCTTCTTGACCGTTTGAATGAGTCTGTTCCATTGGTTAAGGTGTGATGCTATTTTAATCCTCTTATTTACTTTTATTTAACGATTATACACTTTTTCGGTTGTCGTTGAGTAAGTTGGCTTATCAATGCTACGTAGCAAACCCGCATTTTACCTCCCGTTCGGGGCAATTCTCGTATCAGACGCTACGTATCAAGGTCGCTTTTTAATTGCTAATCGGGGCGTTTCCTCTGTCACACGCTACGTGCCAAACGCGCTTTTTGACTGCCCTAATTGGGACGCTTCTCGTGTCGGCTAAAACCGCCTAATGAGCCAAAACCGCTCTGTTAAGGGACGTACCGCCTGTCGACCGAGGCCCACAAACACTCCCGGCTTTTTGGCAGCACCCAACACCCCCGAGGGCTGATGGTGTGCGAGCCAATTGACTCAACACGAACTACCTGAACCTTTACACCCTCGTTTGGTTGGGCTGCCAGCTCTCCTCACCAGCGTGTATCCTGTCACCCGGCAGCTACTCGGCGCCAAGCGAATCACTAACGCACGTAACCGCTTTTCAGACTAGTGCGAAGCCTGTTGCTACGTATCGAAACCCTTTTTTGTCAGCCTGCCCAACTGGGGCGTTTCTAGTGTCGCACGCAACCCCAAAAATCGGCCCGACTCCGGCGGTTCTCGTGTCGACCGAAGCCGCCTGACGCGCCAACCAGTCTGACTTTGAGACGCGCTTGTTGTCGACCGCAACCGGCAAACACTCCCTTTCAGCTTAGTGGCGCACCCAACGACCACAGGGGCTGATGGATGATGAGACTGGCTCAAACAACAACCGAAGCGTCAACCTTTACACCCCTGTTTGGTTGGGCTGCAAACCGTCCGACGGGACGAGCATCCTGTCGCCGGGAGCCTGACCAAGAACAGAGGAATGACGTAATTTCATAAGTGTAACTCCTTTAAGAGCACTTCTTCATCCTCTTGGTTTAGCTCGTTAAGATGAGAAAAATATCTGTTTTTCTGGGCGAACCATTCAAGAATGTCGTATTCAAAATACGAGGGAATCAGAAAGTCATAAGTCAAGGTTGACTTCAAACCAGAATCTTCAACTGCATTAATGAATTCGGCAGTCTGATTGATTCCTGCGGAGAAAAAGAACTCTCTGTCGAATCCACACTTGTTGTCAAAGTTGGCGAATTTCATATCCGCGAAGAGGAGGCAATTTTCAACTTTTTTGAATCTAGCCAGTAGAAAAGCCACTAGTCGGCTCCCTTCAAAAGAACAAGCACTTTCTCTCGCCATTTCGATTTCTTGTTCAAAACAAAACTTTATCAACTCATAGTCAGAATCCTGAAAGTCAAAGTGCAATGCATAAATAGCTTTGTTACGGTTATAAAAGTTGACATCTACATCTTCGCATATGGCATCTTCATCAGGATTACGGCGAAATGAGAGAGTAGGCCAAAGGCTTTTATTAATCCTCAAAGGGGTCAATAATTGAATTAACTGTTGCTTTATTATAGACTTTATAATAGCCAGAATCCCCTGTGTCACACGCTACGTGGGAAACGTACTAAAAGGCTACCCTCTCACTACGTTTCTTGTGTCGACCAAAGCCGCCTAACGAGCCAAAGCTGGCCTGTCATTACGTTCCTAGTGTCGACCGAAACCCGGACACTACGTTGTTGTTCAGCTTGTTGGCAACACCCAACACCCACAGGAGTTGATGGATGAGGAGACCGCTTCAAGCAACAAACGTAGCGTCAACCTTTACACCCCTGTTTGGTTGGGCTGCAAAGCCTCCCCCGGGACGTGCTCCCTATCAACGGAACGGTGACAGGCGCGGAGCGAAGAAAGTCTCTTTTTGCTCAATCCGCTTTTCTCAAAATAAGTTTTACCCAAAAATAACTACTCCCAATTACAATAAAGGGTAACGAGATTAGCAAACAGACAATGGATGAACCGTAGGCACCGAAGAAAGTTAGGACAACAAACTTTTCGGGATGATAAAGCTCATAAGCCACTGTAACTTGATCGCCAACCTTCCAAACCGATGGATTACTGGCTGCTCCATATGCTTGCTTTATTTGATCGCCGGTCGTTGTGCTAAATTTAAAAATGGGCCTATAAACGTAGCCTGCTCGTGCCTTATCTTTTTCAAGATCAATAACCGTTGCAGTGGTATGAGTCCCATTCCTGATTAGCTTCATCGATGTATAGCCCATGGTTATGGAAATCACGAACAGAGTAATGCCAATCAACAATGAAACAATGTACCCCATAAAATGCGATGGAATTTGGTCTAATCTCTACCTAACTTAAATTGCCCAGCGGGGGCGTTCCCTTTGTCACACACTACGTGGCAAATGCACTTTTGGGCTGCCCAACCGGGACGATTCTCATGTCGACCGAAGCCGACCAACAAGCAGAACCACCTTGTCACAGGACGTACCCCTTGTCGCACACAAGCCCGACTGTTACGTTATTTTCGCTGTTTGCATCACCCAACGCCCCAAGGGGCTGATGGTATGCAAGTTACTTGACTGAACGCAAACTACCTGCACCTTTACACCCCTTGTTGGTTGGGCTGCCTACTTGCCTGCGGGACGGGCTCCCTGTCGACGGAAAGCTACCCCCACGCCAAGCGCACAAAACGCACGGTCCGCTTTAGGTGCCGAGCGCGAAGCTCTTTACTACGTATCTAAATCCGGTTTTTCAACCTGCCCGACCGCGACGTTTCTCGGGTCGCACGGTACGTTCAAAGCTCGCTTTTGGCTTCCTAACTGGGGCGGCTCTCGTGTCGCACGAACCCCCAAAACTTACCTAACTCCGGCGTTTCTTATGTCAACCGAAACCGCCTAACGAGCCAAATAGCCCGACTTCGGGACGTGCAAGTTGTCGCACCCAAGCCTGCAAACGAACACGGCTTGTTTGTTGCATCACCCAACGCCAACAGGGGTTGATGGATGAGCACGCTACGTCCCTGAACAACTAGACCCCAAACCTTTACACCCTCGTTTGGTTGGGCTGCATGCTTTCCATCGGGACGTGCGTCCTGTCGCCGGGAAGCGACCCTTGATGAGCCGAACTAATAAAATTGCCATTCAAATCTTTTGTCTGTCTTCGGCTTCCAATCTTTCAATGCCTTGCCAAATGCATTGAAATTAGCGGGTTCAGTCTGAATATAGAACATAGCATCAAAGGCAGAAGGAACATTAAAAAAGCTCTTCGCTACCACCTTCATGGCAGATGTACCATTGGGCGCAATACAAAACACGTCAAGCAACAAATAATGCCCCGACCGTTCCCAATTACCTGTTTCATATTGCACTACGTGATCCAAGCTTTTGGGGAAGCTCATTAGTTCACGAGCAAATTCTAAAAGTGTTTCATCATCTTGATAAAACTCTAATCTACACGAACTTTCACCATTTGAAGCACGGAATGACAACATCACTAAGTCATCATCTTCCCAAATATTTGTAATGTCAATACTTTTCATTCGGTAGCTACACAAGACCAAGTTAATAAGGCGGCTGGCTTGTCGACGAAGCTAGCCTAACACAACCAGTTGCCCAATCGGGGCGTTTAGTTTGTCGCACATGATTTGAAAATGAAAGCCTAAATGCTCCCCTGCGAGACGTGCCGCCTGTCGCCCACAAGCCCACCGCTACGTTATAGCTTGTTACATCCACCCAACGACCCCGAGGGCTGATGGAGTGCCACACAAGATAACTAAAACGAACGCAACTTCCGACCTTTACACCCTCGCTAGGTTGGGCTGCAAACTCTCCTACGGGACGTGCAACCTGTCGCAGACAGATGACACACGCGGAGCGTAATCTAACTAATTAGCTTAAAATCCGGGCTATACAATAACCAATTAAGCCGACTCCAAACGTAAAGACAATAAATTCAATATACCGCTGCCCAGCACCTTCGTCGCCCCAAGGAACAAAAAACAGGATAAGCAGGTCCAACAACAGGACCAGTAATAAAATGCGCCCCCCAAGCGCTGCCTTGCAATTGACTTGCCGGAGAGCGGAGGGGGTTCCTTAAAAAGCGAAATTGTTTTATCGCCACTGCTTTCTGTATTCTCTACCTGAGTAAATGTATCTGGTTCAATCCCATAGTATATGTTAGTCCAGTCTTTTATCTGATAGCTTTTCCCTTCGAGCGTAATGTCGGGTAGTTCCCAGCTCATGCAACCAACATACTCTTTCATGACCAGTTCCATTACCTGCGAGGCTAAGCCATCTTCCCAATCCTCCTGAGTTTGCTGGTGCTGATAGACGACAATCGGACGGTCAGCTATGAACCAATTAGGATCTAAGTCGGGCGTCATCAGACGGGATTTGCCCCTAACCAAAGGCGCTCTGGTGGTAATAAATCACCCTCCGAAGTCAACGACAAGTTAGTATCCCAAAAGCCAAACGTTCGGATACGCTGTCCATTCTCCAAGACGGTGTATCCGTAACTGGAGGTATGATCAAACATTTGATAAACAAAAACGGAATTTGGGTTACCGAAATATTGGCATACTCGCTCCGTCGTTAGTTGATTGTCTTGAAAAAACAGGTTAGAAAATGGATAGTTGAAAATAATAATTCCAGTGGTTAACTTGAAAACCTGCACTAATTCATAGTCGTAAACGTTGTAACCACTCGAATTTGGGACAACAGGAACAAGGTTCTTACCAAAGAGATGAACGGTCAGTTCATCCAGTGAGTAGTTATCTGGGGAGCACTTAATAAAAACGCCTGCGGAATTGTTACCCATTAACGTAGTAAAGTGAAAAATACTTAGCCGAGTCTTAAACAACCTAACAAGCGCGTTTGTCCTGTCGCACCCAAATCCCCTGATGCTTACAATTCTACCAAGCAAGCTGTTTCCACTGTCAGACGCTACGTGCTAAATGCACTTTGTTGACGCCCTCACGGGGGCGTTTCTCGTATCAACCGAAGCTACCTAACGAGCCCCAAAACGGCCTGCTGAGACGATTCCCTTGTCGCACGAACGACGGCAAGCACTCACTGCTTTTTGGCGAACCACCCAACACCCACAGGGGCTGATGGTAAACGAGTTAGCTTATTCCACTACGTTACTTTGGCCTTTACACCCTTGTTTGGTTGGGCTGCAAACCTTCCTGCGGGACGTGCTCCCTGTCACCGAGAAGCTGATTTACAGAGATTCAGGGCCGTACTGGTGCTTGTACTTGGGCCGGTAAAACGTGATACCATCCACAAAATCGAAATCTTTTTTGTTGAAAGTGAACAGCTCAACCTGATATGTTAGAGCGGTGGCTGCGATAATCATATCGGCGATGCCCGGTCGTTTTGCGTAATGTTCCCAGGTCAGATTGAGGAGTCGGCGCGAGATTTCGGCGTCCAAACCAATCACATTAAACTTGTTGATGGTTTCGACTGTCTGGCGTTTTTCGCTACGTTTCATGCCTACGTACATTTCCGCTTCCGAAATCACACTTAAGTACAGACGGTCAAAACCAAGCTCATCCAATTCCTGAACCATTACCGGTACTCCTCGAAAGTAGTCAAACAATACGTTCGAATCGCACAGGACTATCTTCTTTTTGGCCATGCTTTCGCCCGAATTGAGGCCATTGTGCGTTCGTCATTAGCCCAAATGCCACCGAAAGAGGCTGGAGTCTCGCCAAATTTGGCGTTGCTCTTGCGTAGAAGTGGAATGTTGGCTTCGGGCTCTGGCTCAGGTTGAATGCCGTTTTCAATCAACAGCTTTATGGCTTTAGCGTAATCCTTATCGTTGACCGTTAGAGTTTTCATTGTCTTATAGCATGTAACACAATATTACAACAACTTAGGTATAAATTCGGCTTGTTTTTAACGGCTTTTGTTCAAGCCTGAAATTGTGGGCGGCTGGCCTGTCGAACGTTACGTGGCAAAACCGCTTGTCAGCGCCAACCAATCGGGGCGTTTCTCGTGTCCACAAGAGCCCCAAAGCCCCAAACGAGCCGGGCGGCTTGTCGCCCACAAGCTGGAAATGAAAGTACGGGCTGTCTGGCTGCATCCAACACCCACAGGGGCTGATGGATGAGCACGCTACGTCCCTGAACACGATCAACTTGTAACCTTTATACCCCTGTTTGGTTGGGCTGAAAACCCTCCCTTGGGACGTGCTCCCTGTCGCCAGACAGCAGCCCATGTTACGCTTCATCAGCTTGCATAAAGCGCAACGCTTTTTCGGTCATTCTGCACCCCTTACTCGCCAAAAATTGTAACACCTCTGCTAATTTGGCTTTGTCGTTCAAGTTACCCCCAAAGGTTAAAATCAAATCGTTTCGGGTTAATAATAAATTGGTCGTTTTGTAAAACAGAAAAATGTCAACCTGCTCAATGTCAGAATAGCTAACCGAATTGGTTTTAAAAACTCGGTACTCCATCTCATCATCGTGAAGGATGAGTTTGGGATTGATACTATTGGAGCCGATTCCAAAAGAGGGTGGAAGAAATTTCAATCCCAAAAACGAAGCGGTCAACTTAACGGTCTGACTCATGCCCTGTAGCTAAACTTTGTCGCCTAACTTCGGCGTTTACTTTGTCGATGGGAAGCTGGCAATGCAAGCAACAACCTACCTAATCGGGGCGCTTCTCGTGTCGACCGAGGCCGCCTAACGAGCCGAAAAGCCCACACGTAGAGCCGTGCTGACTGTCACACGAGGCCCACAAACACGCTTTACTATTTGGCTATGCACCCAACGCCAACAGAGGTTGATGGATGAGTACGCAAGATAACTGAACGTGAGTCACTTTCAACCTTTACACCCCTGTTTGGTTGGGCTGCTTAGCTTCCCAACCAGCGTGCTGCCTGTCGCCGGAACGTTGACAGCGCGGAGCGAATTAACAACGCATCAAATCCGCTTTTCAGACTCGCGCCAAGCCGAACTGGACGGTTTTTAGCCGAACGCGAAGCCCACCACTGGCCTTGTCGGGGCGGCTGGCTTGTCGCAGCGACAAGGCAAACTCGCTTTTAGCTGGCCCCACCGGGGCGTTTCTCGTGTCGACCGAACCCCAAAAAGCTTCCCAACTCCGGCCCTTATGCTGTCGACCGAAACCGCCGAACGAGCCAAACAGCTCAAGTTTTGAGCCGTGCGGCCTGTCGCCGAGACATTGCCGAACACTCATTTTGTACTGCTTGTCTGGCGCACCCAACGCCCGCGAGGGCTGATGGTGAGCGCACAAATAGACTGATCGTGAGTTACTTAAACCTTTACACCCTCGTTTGGTTGGGCTGCCAACTTTCCCTCGGGACGGGCTTCCTGTCACCCGACAGCCACCCGGCGCGAAGCGGACAAAACGCACAATCCGCTTTGCAGACCCGCGCGAAGCTTTTCACTACGTTTCCAAACCGAGATCGTAAGCTGTCTTTTCACTACGTTTCCTGTGGCAAAGGCAACCCATTTTTAGTTTCCCATCTGGGGCGGTTGGCTTGTCGCACACTAGCGGCAAACCCACTTTTTTAACCAACCCAACCAAGGCAATTCTTGTGTCGACCCAAGCCGCCCAACGAGCCAAACAGCCCGCCTGTCGAGACGTACGGCCTGTCGACCGAAACATACCTTGCACTCACATCTTGTTTGGCGTCACCCAACGACCCAGGGGGTTGATGGCGGATGACACTACGTCCCTGAACAACCGGAGTGTCAGCCTTTACACCCCCTGCTGGTTGGGCTGCCAACCTTCCCTGCGGGACGAGCCCCCTGTCGCTGGAAGCCTGCCCCTCTAAGTACGTTGCGCTAATTTAACCAAGAAGTTTTCTGCCTCAGCCGGAATTATTTCCTCGTGAAACAACTCTTGTAATTTGTCCTTCAATATTATGGCTTGGATAGGCTTGAAACTGTTCAATTTTTCAACGAGTACGCTCGAAATATCTGTGGTATATATACCTTCAGCAATTATAGTAGCTAACCAGCCACTTGCATGAGGGAAAAAAGCATCAATGTTCTTGTTCAACAAATTGTAGAAATGTTTTGGAGATTTGGCTTGAAGATACATAACATCAAGCAGTCTATTTATTGCGCCGATTCCATCCATGCGGCCAGTATTATCTGTAAATACGGCACAAAGTTGTTCAAACACAGAATCATTAAATTCCGACTCATGACGCATCTCAAGAGTTTCCAATGCTTGAAAAAATCGTTCTTCTTGCTCTTGACTCTGCATCAAAGCGTTGGCTTGTAGAATTTGGGTTAGTTCAGATGTGGTCATTGTAATAAGTGAATGTCATAGCCCACCTGTCGGCGTGTTTCCTGTGTCGGACGCTACGTCGCAAACCTACTTTTTATTTGCCCGACCGGGGCATTTCTCGTGTCGGCGCTACGTGCCAAATACGCTTTTTGTGGGCTCCTAATTGGGGCGATTCTCGTGTCGACCACAGCCGCCGAACGAGCCAAAAAACGGCCGCTGAAACGGCCCCCTTGTCGCACGAAAGCTGGAAATGCACTCCTAGCTTTTTCGCTTCACCCAACGTATTATTGTACGCAAGTTCACTAAACCACAAATCGCTAAAAATCAAAAAGATGTGATTTAGTCTGACAGGTCGCTTTACCTTTACGGTTAGCAACCTGTTCAGCTACAATAATACTTGACTTACCATTGATTTACAAAACGAATGCCGCGAAACGTAACCGCGAATTTATTAATCGTGAGAGAGTGGGATATTAAAGGCTTTCCCGACTACTTTTTTGGCGCTGACAAACAATTATATCGCTACGATGCCAGAGGCTCTATCCGAAAAAACAAGCGGATTGTGGTGCGCTACACACAAGGTTACTCGCTTAAAGGACGCTTTTATAGCCTAAGCCAATTGCGCCCCTTGCTTTTTCGGCACGAGCCCACTACAGATCATCCAGCGGGCTTTTAAGCGTGCTGATCCGGTTCGCCGTTACGTGCGTGTAGCGCATGGTGGTCAGGATACTTTCGTGGCCGAGTAATACCTGAATGATGCGTATGTCAGTTCCTGCTTCGAGCAGGTGAGTCGCAAAACTGTGACGCAATGAGTGAATGCCCCCACGTTTGGCAATTCCCGCGAACCGAACGGCATCACTGTATACCTGCTGAATCGTGCGATTGGCAATGGGTTCAGACCGTTCGGTATCCTCGAATAGGTACACACGGGGATGATAATAGCACAGGTATTTATCCAGTTGTTTTTCTAATTTGGCCGACAGCATCACGATCCGATCCTTTTTGCCTTTGCCTGCCCGGACGGTCAACAGTCGGCGGTTGCGGTCGAGGTCGGTCAACTGCAACCGAGAAACTTCGCTTAGGCGCAATCCTGTCGCATAAACCAATTGAAACAGAGTACAGTACTTCAAACTGGTCGTAGCGCTGAAAATCGCTTTTATTTCGGCTAGACTGTAGACAGTCGGCAATTTTTGCGGCTTACGAGGGTACTCGACCTGATAAAATTCTTTCTCCCGTAGCAGTACCTTTTCTTGGTAAAATTTCCACGCATTAATATGCACGTTCAGCGTGGCAGCTTGCAAGCGTTTCTTGTTGACCAGAAATAATAGATAGTCTTTGTAGTCTGCTCGACTCAACTCATCAACTGGTTTGGGATCAGCGAAACGAATTAGGGTAATTAGCGCCTGCTTGTAGTTTTTAAGTGTTTTATAGCTGTACTGACCGATGTGAAGTGCATTATAAACAGCTACAATAATCGGGTGTCGGTCGTACTCGCGAAGTGGAGGGGCAACCCGAAACGGCTTGCGAGTGGGTTGTTTATCAGGTGGTGGCCATAACGGGTTAGTTGCTTTTTCTATATCCAAAATAGAAGCAGCAGGTTTATAGAGTCGGACTACTGCCTCGTCAAAGCGGCAGTACTGTTTGCCGAAAAGCTGAGCGATGTGTATGAGTGACTCTCGTGTGTTGGGCACGAGCCAGCACCGTCGGGAATAACTCCAGCGACGTCCTTTGATATTCCTCATGAGGTCGTTGGCAAGCAGGTCGGTCGGAAATAGGACGGCCAGCAGATTGGGGTCTCGTTCGTCGATGTGTATGGTCAGCATAAGTGATGAGTATTTGATAAACACAAGGCTATGACGCAGGCTCATCGTTTTGGTTTCATCAATTAGCTGGCTTTATAAAAGTGGGAAATTATCAGTAAGTCACCGAGTAGGTGAAGCAAATCCGTAAATATGTATTGTAGTAGCTACTAATTTTCTAATATTAACTATCTGATTATTAGCAATAAATTATTCAAATAGTATTGCATAGGTATAAAAATACCGTGCTTAGAGCGAAAGCCGGGTTAGCCCCGTTTTTTGACGTTACATCTGCGATTGGGCCAACTACCCCGGCTTAAATTTTAGCTAATAGGCTGGCCGTTATTTGCCGGTACGGGGTCTGTTAGCCTCAATCACGTTAAACGCATCGGTTTCATAGTACCTGCCCCAATTCCTGTCCCCAGTCTTAATAAATACTTGTTTCAACCAACGTTTCAACCAAAAACAAAAAAGCACTTAACATTTCTGCTAAGTGCTTGATTTTTAGTAGTGGGAGTTGACGGGTTCGAACCGCCGACCCTCTGCTTGTAAGGCACAGGATTATTGTATTCATCTGTATTTATATGATTTAAAAAACTCTCATTATCAGTCAATTACTAATATATCAGCATTATAAAAAACCTTATGAATACAGTTTTCTTGTGCAAATCTTGTGCAAATTTTTCTATATCTTTAAATCATGAATACGAACGTGGTGATTTCCCTAGATACGCGCCGTGCCAAAAAGGACGGCACTTATCCGATCATTATGCGGTTGGGTCATAATGCACAAACAACGTCCATCCCTATTGGAATCAGCATCGCAGAAAAGGATTGGGATGAGAAGAAACGTTCTATCAAGAAAACATATACGGGCGTAAGTTCAGTCACTCGGCTGAACAATCAGATTGAGAAGGTAAAGACTGAGGCCAGGGACATTATT
Source organism: Spirosoma profusum (assembly GCF_014699005.1). Taxonomy (GTDB): domain Bacteria; phylum Bacteroidota; class Bacteroidia; order Cytophagales; family Spirosomataceae; genus Spirosoma; species Spirosoma profusum. The sequence goes on along the minus strand of NZ_JACWZY010000035.1, from coordinate 56,662 downwards.
CTCAAACTTCATGAGTTAGGGACGCTTCAAACGTTATCCATCACGTCTCTGAAAGACAGGATCACCCAGAAGGAGGCCAGAGGCTCATTCTTTCAGTTTGCCAATCAATGTGTGGATGATCTTGTAAAAACGCATCGGATTGGCACAGCCCGCTCATACAAAGGCTTGATTAGTGTTTTGAAAGAATACCGAAAAGGAAAGGATTTGCTATTTAAGGAGATTACCTATGATTTTCTGTCCAAATTCGAGATTCACCACAAGAGCAAGGGAAATGGCCTCAATGGTTTATCGGTCTATATGCGGGCCATCCGAGCTATCTATAACAAAGCTATCAAGTCCGGGTTGGTGGATAAAGAGCAATATCCGTTTGAGGACTATAAGATCAAGAGTGCACCAACAGATAAGCGGGCTTTGGATGGAGAGTTGCTGAAAAAGATTATTGAACTAGATCTCTCGCCAAACGATCTCTGCTTTAATACCCGCAATTATTTTCTAGCCAGTTACATGATGTACGGGATGAACTTTGCGGATATGGCTTACCTGGAAAAAAGCAGTATCGAGAACGGCCGCATCAGGTATCGTCGGAGAAAGACCGGCAAGCTATACGACATCAAGATTACACCGCAGCTTGAAGGCATATTGGGGCACTATATCAAGCAAAACCCCAACTCCAAGTTTGTATTCCCGATTTTGAAACGAGACTCTCCTACCCTTCGGGAAAAGGATATTCAATGGGCCAGGAAGCGGTACAATAAAAAACTAAAGCTATTAGCCACTCAGTGTGGGATAGACTCCAATTTAACGAGCTATGTGAGTCGGCACTCTTTTGCTACCCAAGCCATGCTCCATGATATCCCACTTACGGCGATCAGCACGATGCTGGGCCACTCCAGCCTAAAAACCACTGAAATTTATCTGAAAGGACTGCCGGTCAATATTTTGGATAATTATAACGAAAGAATTTTGGAGGCATAAGTGCGCATAAAGTGCATTATCGACACTTCGATATTACCCAATCATCGGTTTGCAGAACAATTTTATTATTGATGCATGAGTAAGTATGTAATGGAAATATACCTATAATCGACTGTCAATCAACATTTTGACCAAACAAAAATATTACGGACTTATTTACACGTTTATAATACAATAGCCGACGATACTTTAGGCACCAAAATACAAATGGAATAGAAATAGTACGTCGAATCTAATGTTTTCTTTATATAGATGCGTTGAAGCGGATAAATGTAGTACATTGAAATTATTTTCGGCGGTTTTTTTCGAGCCAATCAGCCAAACCATCAATATTATATTTCTTACTAAAAGGCGTTCTTCTTAAGCTTTTCTCTTTATCACGCAAATATTGAATTATATATTGACTTATACCATGATGATCAACTTTATAAAAATCTTCCTCAGAAATGGTAGGAATATGGTATACTTTGGGCAGTAGATCTGAATCGCTACTCACGGCTTCGATTTTCTCTAAAACAAAATTGCCGCTGACTATATGATTATCTGTTTCTTGGTTCAAATACTGTCCCAAGAATAAATTGCCGTCACCTTCTCCCACACTCAATCTAAGATTTAATAACCTTGAGTAAAAAGGATATGTTTTACAAATAATTGACAATATATTATCACTAGAATTAACAAATTCGGTCCTGCCACGATAATCATTGTGTATAGGGCCTTTTGTATTAATTATTTCCACTTTAATGTCACCGTTTTGTTCTTCTAGGAATTTAAATACTAATTGTACCAACAGCCACGCTCCTTCCTTAATCTCTCCTCGGTTGGCATCATTGTCGTGAAAATAGAAATACCAATTAGTATTTTTAAGTTTTGGTATATAAATACTTCTCAACTTTTTCGACTCTTGCAAGATATCATTATATATTTCTTTATCTACTTTCTCAGAATTACTATTAGTGTTTTGCAAGTGCGACCATACGTTATCAAACTGTGTTTTTATTATTTCTTCATTAATATAATCAGTGTCATTATTGGCACTCTTTAATTCATCATTACAAAAAATGAAAAATCTATCCACAACTCTACCATCTTTAATTTCTAAAAAATCTAACAATACTTCTAGATAATAATCTCTAAATCCCCACCCATAATATACTTTCTCCTGCCCAATTTCATCGGTGACAGTAATAACTCCTTTAGGAGCCTCATGAAGTATTTTCTTATAAAGATAATCGTAAGGCATACCGCTATTACGCGCTATAAGCTCGTTGAAATATAACTCGTTAGTTCTTCCATTAATAAGCCTCCATAAAGGATCAACCTTTGTGGGAATAGGTATACGCTCTACAGAAAGTATACTTGTATACTTCCTGTGAACAACTTTATACAAATAGTCAGCTAGCGGTTTAACTATATTTAGATTCATAAATCTAGGCAGTTAAATTTTCAGAATATTGATACTAGCAAAAAAAAGAAAAAAAAATTGAAACCAAAAGTCTCGCTTTACTTAGCAGCATAATTCGTTCTACCAAATCTAACGACCTAAAGCAGGAAAACGATGGCGATCTCTAGGATCTATAAATTTATCGAATTTACCCGTATTCATATAATCGAATCCGTATTCAGTAAATTTTTTGCGCTCCTCAATAAAGGCAGTGAGCTTATATGTAAGATTTTCAAAGTCCGGCGAGCCTTGCAATATCTGCTCTATATCACCAATTGCATCATTTGTCGCGGACAAATATCCTATAGGATCATTACATCCAACAAAATCCGATACATAGCCTTCCCAATTGTCTATATCTACTCTTGGCATTTTGTAGCTCCATCTGTATATCAAACATGAATTAAGCATAATTGCGGGTAATAAGCATGTCAACAAAAAAGTGCTTTACTTCTAAATGATTCTTTAAAGTGCAATTAGTAATTAATGCTATGAAATATATTAATTTAAATTAGAGATGGTTTTATATATTATCAAGATTATCAATAAATGTCTTAAAATTAATTGTGAATTTTTAATAAGATAGGTTAAAAAGTAAACTTAAACTACCTGCAAGAGTAAGTAATAAAAGTATCGAAACTCATCAATGAATTTTTTATCACTATTATCATGAAAAACGAAAAGAATTTTACTGAATCTATTGCCATTCTAGGGAGACTTGAAGAAATTATTGATAGAATCAGTCTTCTGGACAATGTCAGTATTAAATTGTGCGCAAATATAGTACGATCAGAATGTTTAGTTTGTGGGGTTAGGCTCCGGCAACACTTGGTGATCAATGGTTCAATTGATGCTGAGTTATATATGAGTATTATTCAATTCTTTTCAAATTTGGGAACTTTAAAAGCGCTAATAGTGGATGCTGAAATGGCTGGAAATTACTGTGTTTTAATTGACGAGGAACTTTATAATTTGCAGAAAATAGTTCCCACGTTAATAAAAATAGAGCACTTTCCTTTAAGTCTTTTAAAACAATATTTTTTGAGAAACTTAAACTAACAATTCCAAATGGAAATTATTAAAATTACATCAATAAATGTTTTAAATGAAATTGTAGGCTTGCAAAAAGAGATATGGGGTTTTTCCGACCGGGAATGTTTACCATCTCATATACTGCTTGCTTCCAGCAAAACAGGAGGATTAATTTTAGGCTGTTATGATGAAGATCAACTTTTGGGATTCAGCCAGACGATCCCAGCCTTAAATGATAATCTCCATGCGAATCATTATCTACATGCACTCGGGGTAAAGCCTAATAGTAGGTCTGGTAACATTGGCTTTTTAATTATGAAGGCACACCGGGCTTTAAGTATACAGCAAGGTATTGGCACTATAAAATGGACGTTTGATCCATTAGAATCAATCAATGCAAATTTATATATCAAAAAGCTAGGAGCGAACATCGAAGATTATGTTCCGAATTATTATGGGGACAATCTAAATGGTATTAATGAAGGTATCTCAACGGATAGATTTTTAGTAGACTGGGACTTGCATCATCCGAATACTGTACAAAGAATAGATGGTGTTTCCAGCAATTATTCTCAGGAAAATATTGGCGAAGATTTTGTGATAGTTTCTGTCTATTCAGGTGACAGTTTTACTCTGGGCACGAATACAAAATTCGCGATCGAAATTCCGGTTGATTTCCAAACTCTGAAAGAGATGCATTTTGCGAAAGCCGTTGAAATTCGTATGAATAGCCGCAAAGTATTTATGGCTCTTATTAAGGCCCAAAAACGGATTGTAGATTTTGCTTTGATATATCGTGACGGTCAAAGAAGAGCCTACTATTTGACTGATTAAAAGCTGACAATCATGGAAATTCTTGTGGGGCCAGTTATCTGCTGGAAATATCGTGGTGAATTAATTCTGATCAATCGTCCTCCTACGGGGCAAGCTTGGGTCGCTAGAAGCTCTGGTAAACAATTACAAGCCGATGATAAATCATGAAAAGTATAGCAAACATTCACAATCCTCATGGTCTGCCAGACGGAGCCCAAGTCATCGAATAGCGAGGTACGAAACCAACTCGCATACGACTGGATACGGAACCAGTACTGAGAACTAGCGAAGCCACTGGATTATACATTCCTGGGCAGTGACTCGCTACGCCGGTAATTAATTGATCAGATAAGATATCTCACAAGGCAGATTACCTGCTAAAGATATTCATTCGTGCACGAATGGATCGGGAGTCAGAACCCGTCAAATTCCGAATTTTCCAATTTTATTTTAACTACAAAGTCATGAGTGCAGAAGAAAAAATGCGTCAGGATGGCTGGAAGCCATCTGGCCGCGATCCTGACATCATTGTCAAGGATGGAAAAGAAATGCTGATCGATCCCAAAGATCGGGATTTCGTTAAGCCTTATGGTTGGGGAACGTATAAACAATACGGTTCGGACGACCACCATCAATAAACAATCCATTTGAAACGGACAGCGGTACCTTGTCCATTTCATCAAATGGCTTTCCTGTAACTCTTTATTGCTGAGATGACCGGCGTGGCCGGGTCTAATGAATCGCATCTGACCGAAAATCCAAATTTTCGGCCCTGGCATTGTATTGTCAATGATTTCAAAGATACGGGCAGGTGACCAACTTGTCCGTATCTCTAAAATCGTCTTTCTCATGGTGACATCCTTAAAAAATCACATTATGGAACAGTTTGATTTAGAAACGCCTCTAATTGAATTTTCCTCCTCAAGCGGTAAAGACTTTTGGACCCTGAGAAATGCTTGTTCGGGGCTGCAAATTTTTGGCTCTACGGGCAGTGGGAAGTCAAGTGCTAGTTGTCGGCTCGTCGCTTTAAAATTCTTGCAAGCCGGCATGGGGGGATTAGTATTGACTGTAAAGCCAGATGAAGTGGATATCTGGCGTTCCTACTGCCAAATGACCGGGCGGGAGAACGATTTAATCGTTATTGAGCCAAAATGCAAACACTCGTTCAATATCATTGACCATGCATCTGGACATGGTACAAGCGAGCTGGCCGCGACCGATAACATTGTTGAAGTATTGAATGAAGTGATACAAGCGGGTCAGGCACAAGATTCAGGTAGAAGCGATGATAGTTTCTGGCGAGAGCAGTTGGCACTTCTGCTGACAAATACAATTGATTTAGTCAAACTTGCTTACAACAGAATATCCATCCAAGGCATACACGAAATTGTACAATCAATTCCCAAAGCAAATGAATCATGGGACCCAGAGGATCCAGCGAAAGCTTTTAACCGTGCATTTATGGCCGCTCGGGTCAATGTAAACGCGAAAATCGCCGAATGGTTATCTACTCTGAGTCCACAAGATCAAACTCGCTTTGAAGATGATTTAGTTTACGAAATGGCAATAGTTGAAGCCATACCAGACGCTCGCATCTTAAAATTTGTGGATAGGTATTTTGTGGATGAATTTATTCCATTAGCGGAAAAGACCCGAAGTATCGTACAGATAAATTGTTCAGGTTTTTTGTATCGTTTATTGCGTGAGCCATTTTACTCCTTGTTCTGTCGTTATCCTTCTACTGTAACACCGGAAGACTGCTATGAAGGAAAAATAGTCGTTATCAACTTACCCACAAAGCGGTATCACAAAGCGGGGCGCGATTGCCAGATGGTATGCAAATTCTTGTTTACCAGGGCTTGGGAGCAAAGGGATGTACAAATGAAGTCCAGACCGTGCTTTCTCTTTGTGGACGAGGCACAGAACCTCCTCACGGAAAGCGATGCCCTGTTTTTAACGACGGCACGTAGCAGTCGTATTGCCACGGTATTCGTAACCCAGTCAGTATCTAATTATTATTCAGTGATGGGTGGGCAAAAGGCTGAGTACCGGGTTCGTAGCTTATTAGGCAATTTCGGCACGAAGCTATTCCATAGCAATAGCGATGAATTGACCAATGAGATGTGTAGCAAACTCATCGGAGACGCTTTCTTCGAAGATGCTACTGAAAGTGTCACTGTTGCCCAGAATTTCTCGCAAACGCGCGGCCGCTCATTAAAATTAGAACGATTGGTTAGAGTCGAAGAGTTTGCTCGACTTCGTAGCGGGGGGCCGAAAAATAACCTGTTGGTCGATGGATATCTTCACCGCCAAGGGGAAGTTTTCGCCAATGGCTTCAATCATCTTAAGCTAACCTTCAATCAGAATTATCAGCTTTAAATAACCTAGTTTTCACTTTAATTTTATTTTACCCATGAAAAAGAACATGTATTACCGCACGGTGATCAGACGGCGAAACGCCTTCAAAGAATTCTGGTTCAATCTCATTTTTGCATTCAGTTCTGGTCCTCGATTACTGCTTGAGGTGTTTATCAGAAAGTCCTTTGGCCAGAGATATTTTTCCCTATACTCGGCAATTAGTGTCTTACTCTTTACAGCTTGGTTACCCTTTTTTGGAGCTTTCCTCGCCTACGTGTATTCACATATTAACCCGTATTACAGTTTTGAATTTAGCATGTCGAATATTCTCTGGCATAACTTAAGCTGGTATGTGTATCTGGGGTTCTATCTGGTGATGTGTCTCAAAAGGCATGATGAGATTAAACGGGAACCAGGCGTGTTTGACTTTGCTCGTTACAGCCTTTCGGCTGGTTATATTCACCCTCGATTTCTAATGACGCAATTAAACGGTAAGCCCGTTAACATCCGTACGATCGAGACACTTTTAGAACCCGCCCTTTTCTTTTTTATCGGCATTGGGTTATGCATACTGGGGCAGAAACTAGGCATTTTACTGATTGTATGCAGCCTTGTCTACTCAATCAGCTATCAAGCGGCTTACCATCAGGGCGACAATTTCGTCATGGACAAAATCGATGAAATAATCTGCAACGAAGAGTTAGTCAAAGCGTTCGTGGATGGTCGTGATCCGAGCGAAACGCGGGGCTTCAATTTCTATGGTCGTCGTCCGGCTGACCCGGAAACCCGGCGACAACTCGCTGAAACCTTTGTGGAAAACGAAGAAACCGTAGTCGCGATGTAGCCTCCTAAGCAGGGCTTAGGGAAGAGGTCTGATGCAAAACGTTTAACCAAATCAGCCTCCTCCCTGAGCACAGCTTTGAGCAGTGTTCACCCACTTTATTCCTGATGAACGTGACGTCAAAGTCAATCGGTGTGTGATCCAATTAATGTATCCTTCTACTCATGATCCGCATGATTCAAAGCAGTTCGGCCGCTCACGCCAAATCATATTTTTCACAATCATTGGTGAAGACCGATTATTATTTGTCTGGACAAGATCAGGAATTGAGTGGGCAATTACAAGGAAAACTTGCCCAACGTATAGACATTACCGGCAGCGTTACAAAAGAGAATTTTTTTGCGCTTTGCGACAACAAAAATCCGACAACCGGCCAGCCACTGACGCCCCGAAACAAGGACGACCGGACCGTCGGCTACGACCTTAATTTCCACTGTCCTAAATCCGTTTCGATCCTGCATGGGCTGGGTAAAGACGACCATATTCTAACGGCGTTTCAAGAGGTCGTTCAGCAGACCATGCAGGATATCGAGCGGGATGCCAAAACGCGGGTGCGCAAGGACGGCGTTTGTGAGGAGCGCGAAACGGGCGAGTTACTATGGGCTGATTTCACCCACCAAACGGCCAGACCCGTAGACGGTCACCTCCCCGATCCGCACCTACATTCCCACTGCTTTGTGTTCAATGCCACGTGGGACGAAACTGAGCAGCAGGTCAAGGCCGGACAGTTTCGGGATATTAAACGGGATATGCCGTATTACCAGGCCCGGTTTCACAAACGGCTATCGGATCGGCTGATGGATATGGGCTATCAGATCCGCCGGACCGATAAATCCTTTGAAGTCGAAGGCGTGCCGCAGCGGGTTATCGATCTGTTTTCCAAACGCACCGACGAAATCGGGCGCGTGGCAAAAGAAAAAGGAATTACAAATCCCCAAGAGTTGGGTGAACTGGGGGCTCGTACCCGCGCCAAAAAGCAGAAAGGCAATTCGATGGCCGAACTGAAAGCCGACTGGCGACGACAAGTCGATGAACTGGGTCCCGGTGAAAAAGGCGAAGGCAAACGGCTGGTACGCTTTGCGCCGGAAAAAGAGCGCAGCGAACTGTTACCCGAGCACTGTGTCGATCATGCATTATTGCATGGCTTTGAGCGGGCCTCAGTGTTGCAAGACCGTCGTTTGTTGGAAGCCGCCTATCGGCACAGTATCGGTCATCAGTCGGTGACACTGGATGAAACCACCGAACGCTTTAAGGCTGATCAGCGACTGATCCATGTGCAGGACCGAGGCCGGACCATGTCCACCACGCGGCAGGTGCTGCATGAAGAACTGCAAATGGTGAAGCTGGCCCGCCAAGGACAAGGCAAATTCAAACCCATATACGTTACCCCACCGGAGTTGAAACTCGATGGTCAGCAAGCCGAAGCGGTCCGTCATGTGCTGACCACGCCCCATCAGGTATCGATCATCCGAGGGGCCGCCGGGTCAGGTAAAACAACGCTGATGCGCGAAGCAGTCGATTGGATCGAAAAGGCAGGCAAGAAAGTTACCGTCGTGGCGCCCACGTCGGAAGCCTCCCGCAACGTGTTACGCCAGGAAGGTTTTGAGCAAGCGGAAACCGTCGCCAAACTTTTGGCTGATCAACAGCTTCAAAACGAGTTGACCGGTCAGGTGTTGTGGGTCGATGAGGCCGGTTTACTCGGCACCCACGATATGAAAGCACTGCTTGAGTTGGCAAACGAGAAAAACACCCGACTGATTTTGGGTGGGGATACCCGCCAGCACGCCAGTGTCGTGCGGGGCGATGCCTTACGCATACTCAATACCGTTGGTAACATCAAAACAGCCGAGGTCAGTAAAATTTACCGGCAACGCAACGAGCAGTACCGCTCGGCGGTGGACGATTTATCCAAGGGTGATGTTGGCAAAGCCTTCCAAACGTTGGATCAGATGGGTGCTATTCAGGCCATCGATCCGATGAAACCGAATGACGCGCTCGTCAACGATTACGTAGCCGCTATTCGGCAGGGAAAGTCTGCCCTGGTCGTTTCGCCGACGCACCAGCAAAGTGAGGAAGTCACCAAAGCGCTGCGCGAAAAAATGAAAGCAAGCGGGCTGCTTGGCAAGAAAGAATTCGAAACCACTCGGTTGTCTAATCTGAATATGACCCAGGCACAAAAAGGGGATTGGCGCAATCTGAAGGAAGGTCAGGTGATTCAGTTCAATCAAAATCGACCGGGCTTTAAACGCGGGAGTGTCTGGGAAGTTGCCCGTAGCTCGGACAAAGGCGTTTTGATCCGCAACGACTTGAAGCATACGCAACTCTTGCCAATGGATAAAAGCGGAGATTATGAGCTGTACCAAAAAAGCCGGATCACCTTAGCACGTGGCGATCAGGTGCGGATTACCCGCAACGGGTTTGATGAAGGAAAAAACCGGCTTCATAACGGCCAATTGCTGGAAGTAGAGTCCGTCCGTAAGAGCGGAGAGATCGTGTTGCGCAACAGCATCAGCAAAGCGCATTACACTTTGCCCACCGATTTCAGACACCTAACCCATGCGTATTGCATTACGTCCCACGCTTCGCAAGGCAAGACCGTTGACGAAGTGTTCATCTCGCAACCGTCAGGCACGTTTGCCGGGACCGATGCCAAACAGTTTTACGTGTCGGTCTCGCGGGGCCGCAACGGGGTTCATATCTATACCGATGATAAAGAGCAGCTTTTGGACTATGCCGCTCGCCTGGGAGATCGCCAATCGGCGTTGGAATTGGTCCGGCGGAAAAACCGGCCTCAGGAGTATGTTCAGCAGCACATCCGAGACGGGGTCCGCCAAAATCCCAAGCAGAAAGCACCCGTAAAGGACGTTCAAAAACCAGCGCCAGCCAAAGCTAAAGATCGCGATTATGAACCAGGGCTTTAAACTGCGTTTCGACCAGATGCGGGACGGCCATCCAACCCGCCCCGACGACAGCTCAACTGCCGGTGAAGCGGAAGTTTATTCCGCCACCGGGTATCCTCGCAATCTGTGTCTGGGTTGGCCGGATGGTCGGCGTTTCTTTCTCAATTACGCCTATCTGCTGGCCGGTGAATTTGAGCCAAACAGCGAAAAAAACGTAATCAGGCTGCATTTCACCTCACACAGCATCTTCCTGTTGGGATACAGTCTTGAAACCTTGTTTATGGCTTTACTGGAGCATATACCCCGCCTGATTGTCGCGATGGACCCGCGCTACGTGTTGGACGAAGACAAAGCGGATACCATTGTGGTGGAAATCATGGTGGAAAAGAAAGAGGAATAAAAAAGCCGGGTGGAGAGCGTTCCACCCGGCTGGCTTGATTATTCTGGTGATTTGTTGCGACGGACCGATAAAGTAGTATCGGATCCGTTAGACTTTAGATAAGCGATTCCCAGCGTATTGATGGCTAAACTCATGCCTTCGCCATCGCCGTGTTCCCAGGCAGCGCCGACTTTATGCCAGTCAGACTTTGCATTTCCTTCTTTGGCCTCCACGACATAAATGGTGTGAGTTGGCATTTTCGAGTTGGTTTCAGTTTGGGTAGTCATCATCAGATCTCCTTTTCTGTTTGGTTGATGATGGAAGCGGAAAGAGGTCAAGCGAGGGGGACAGCTCCCCGCAGGCCAAAAATCGATGCGCAGCCATCGGCGGAGTGTCTATTTTTGGCCGAAGTCGGTACGAGACTTTTGGGCGAAGACCAAAAGGAGGGATAAGCGTCGTCACCAGCGATTGACCTAAGCTGCCATCACCACTCAACCAACCCAGGAAAGGTGTCGATGCCATGATGCCACAAACGTCTACCAATAGGTCAAACCATGCGCTCATGTCGTTGGCCTCCTCAAGAATGTTGTAAGGTGTGGATGTATTCGACGGCTTTTTGCGCGTGGGATGCGGCTGTGAAAATTAGGCGTTTGTCATCCTGCAACCCTTGGAGCCACGACTGGATATAGGCTGCGTGGTGTTCTTCAGGCATGGGTTCAAAGCCTAAATCGGCCGCCAGAAAGCAGGCTCCCAGTTCGGCTACCAATTCTTCCTTAGCATAGCCTTCATCGCCGTACTGTTTCCGTCCGAAGTCCCGGTTCAAGCGCAGCGGGTGTCTCGTCCAGTGCGTCACTTCATGAGCCAACACCGCGTAGTAGCGCATAGCCGTTTCAAAACTTTCAAACGGCGGCATTTGAATCCGGTCGGTGCTTTGCGTGTAACACGCTTTGGAGCCGGTATAAATATCGGCTTTCGTCTGAGCAAAGTAGTGTTCGAGCTTCGGATGACGCTCCTGTTGATGGATAACGACCGGTTCGGGTATTTTGTAGAAGGCATCAGGCAGTCGATCAATTTGCGCGGCATTGAAGACGGTGTAGGATTTGAGAAAGGGTATTTGGCTGGATTTGCGCTCACCATTGACGTCTTCCTCTTCCTTAGTGAATTTGTCGGCATAGACAATCTGGGTGCCTTTTTCGCCTTTGCAGACGTTGGCTTTCATATCGGTGGCCTGTTTGAAGGTCATCCAATACGGTGACGTAAAGCCTTTTTCACTGGCCGTATTCCACAAAATAAGCGTGTTGATGCCGGTATAAGGAATGTCATTCCAGCGCAGCGGGCGCATGACCTGACCGGCCAGATGATCGGAATTCCACGGCTTGCGCCAGGTCAGATCACCGTTTTCCAAGTCGGCCAGGATCTTGGCAGTGACACGGGCGTAAATATCGTCTTGAGGGGGCGCCTCAGGAATGGCGGTTGGATGATGTTTTGCGGGATTGGCTTTGGGGGAAATCGGTTTGGTCATGTATCATGCTCCAGGGTTCGAGGTTATGGGGACTGAAAACCCGACGGCATAGCGAGCGAACCAGCGAACGTCGCGCGGCCAGAATTTTGTCTCGCGAGGAAGACCGACAGGCCGGGGAAAATTGTGGTTGGTGAGCGAGTGGCGTCGGGTACAAACCCGCAGACAATCTCGAACCTGAGTACGAGTACCAACCAAGGTGCCCCATCAGCGCGGCATACAGCCCTCATCCGCAAAGGAATAGTAATTACGGGGTGTCACGATCAGGTGATCGAGAACCGCAATGTCCAGCAGTTTGCCGCATTCGGAGAGTTTGCGGGTCAGCGCTAAATCCTGTTCGCTGGGTTGCAGGTTTCCCGAGGGGTGGTTGTGCGCCAGAATAATACCCGATGCGTTAGCCTTGAGCGCCGTAACAAAAATGACTTTCGGATCGACAATGCAAGCCGTCATGCCACCCGTGGCAATGTCGGAAATCGCCAGACAGTTATTCTTGCGATCCAGCAGCAGGATTTTAAATTGTTCGAGCAGTTCCAGCTTGTTTTCATCCCAGGCCGTCCGCAGGATTTCGTAAGCGGTGAGCGAGCGCGTGATTTGAATCCGATCCTGATAGGGCGATTTATTGCGATAGCTGATTTCAACCTCGTTGACCGTAAAGAGCGATTGAACATTGAGCTGTGCCATCCCAGCCTCTCTTCACAGCGTCAGATTGCGTTGATGCATGTGCCACGCATTGACATCTTTGTGTGGAGCATAAACTTTGTTCATCGGTATATGGCGCAAATCGGACTGTGTCTGGCAAAATTCGGTCAGCGTAGCGGTGGCCTTCACCCCGGCCTCGTCGTTATCCATCCAGCTATACAGGACCTGGTAGCCATAATTTTGGATGTAGGGAATGATGTCTTTTAGACAGGATAACGAATTGAGAATGATGACATCATCTGTCAAGCCGTTGCCGCGCAACTGGCAAACGGCGGACAGATGATCCATGAAGCCTTCAAAGAGATGGATGCCTTGCGGTTTGGGTACTCGACCCCGTACAAAACTGATAGCCTTAGGACGTAAGCAACCTTTAAAGAACGGATTGCGGAGTTCATAACCGCCTTCTTCATTCAGAAAACCGAGTGCAGTAAAGTATTTGTCTGTCCGCTTATTCTGAACGCGGAGTTCTTTGAGATGGCGACGGGCGATATCAAGCGAAATACCGCGCTTTTCAAGGTAGCGGATTAACCCCACATGCTGGATCGGTTTTTCCGATTTCAGGATCAACGATGCATCGTCATTGGTCAGGTGATCGGTGGGTTGTTGGATTGGTGCCATCGCATACGTTGCCATTCCCATGTTACGAATCCAACGTAACGCATCCGCAACCGTATGGGCTTCCCGCGTAAATTGTAGATAGGCCGAAGCCAGATCGACCGTATCACCACCTCGCCCGTCGCCGTAATCGTGCCAACGGTTGGTTTTGGTATACACCCAAAAGCTGGGTGTTTTTTCATTTCGGACGGGCGACAGGTATAAAACTTTATCCGCCGTAATACGTTTTGGGTGAATACCCAGTCGGCTTAGAATTTCGACAATAGCTACCGTTTTCGCCTGATCGATGTTCACGGGCGATCTCCTCGAAAAATGGCGGAAATGAATGGGCGTTTGACTCAGCGTCGAAGTTGTTGCTCGATAAATTTATCCAGATCTGAACGGCGATAGCGCACAGCACGGCCGATTTTTCTGGGCTTCAGGTCATAGCGTTTCGTGCAATCCCAGACGGCTAGAGTACCAGGCGAAACACTGAGATATTTAGCGGCTTCTCGGCGGTCGATTAATGAATCATCTTTCGTTTGCATCGCTTCCTCCTCATACGAATCAACTCTGATTAGGAATATAATCACAGTATAACAGGAGAAATGGCGGAAGTATAGGAAATTCGTCCTATTAATGTCAGATAAACTCAAAAGATGGCGTCATCACGTTTTGAGTTTATCTAGCCGTAATCAGACTTAACAACATCTTGATAGACAAGAATTTGCTGTGATTGCTGATAGGATTAAATTATTTGCTGATCATTTATAGGGAGGCTTCGTATGTCTGACGCCACAATAACAACAAGCCAACTATCAGGATTTTTACGATTGGATCAGGTACTTCAACTCATTCCCGTCAGCAAAGCGACTTGGTGGAATGGTTGTCGCTCGGGGCAGTTTCCGAAGCCTTACAAGCTAGGGCCCCGTATTACTGCGTGGAAGACAAGCGACATTATGCATTGTATGGCGAGTTTTCAACCGACTTAGTGAAAATGATTTAGGTGGATATCGTTCTATCGCATCAGTAAAGATAAAGAGTATGTTACTCTATATGCACTGAAAACAACAAAAGAGTTATAGTATCTCCTTTTTGTTATATAATTAATTGTAGAACAGCTAATTAAATTAATTTATAAAAAATATTTAATATTGAAAAAATATATTATTTCAATATTAAATATCATATTTTCGTAAATACTAAATTATTCTCTCCTTCTTCTCAAAATAATCAGAATAAAATTTGCTTTTTCGATATTTATATCGAGATTTGATAAGAGTTGTGTCACTTAACCAAAATTCACCTCAATTCAGCATGTTTTTTCATTATTCAATCAATCTCAAAACCTATTTCGTTTATGGCACTAGCAGAAGACGGCGAAGGGTTAAAGCCGGAAAAAAGGAAAAGGAAGAAGGCTGAAGATAAGCCTTATGGAGGCTTGGGCGATCCGAAAACTCTTGAACTACTGAAAGCAGCAGAACTGTTGGAGAAATCAGATCGCAAACTTGTTTCAAAGAAGGGATTAACTAAGGCTGCTATGGCAGGATTGTCGACACTGAATAACAATTCAGAATTAAATGGGCAACCACTGCAAGAATTAGTTAACCATCTAAAGGACGTTAACCCAGACAAGGTAACAATAGAAAGTTACCACGCACTGGGATCGGCAATTCAGAGCTCTTTATCATTAACTTTAAAAGCGGCTCTAAATACAGAAAATGAATTGCTAAGAACTGTGTATTTAGACTTCTACAATGAGTTGTATCGGTTTCGTTTCGAGAAGTTTCTCACGGCTAACCTTCTGTTCGAAGTAAATGCCGGTGACGAAGGTCGCAAAGATGAAGGTTTTTTAGGTGAAGATTTAAAGGACGACTCATCGAAAGGAAACAAGTTGAAAGACGATAAATCAGTTGGTAAAATAGCGGCAGAGGTCGGGCTTAAAGCTGCATTCTTTGCTGCATTTGAAGGTTTCATCAAAATCCTGGAAGATTACTTTATGGATGATGAACCGGGAAGTGAGGGAAATTTCTTTATCGGATTCCTTCGAGCAATTTATGAGAGTGGTGTACAAAAGGATAAATGAATTCGGTCAAAACGAGTACAACAAAATATGAACCCCGAAACTTTACATGAACCAAACATCAACATCTTAGCTGATAGGCAATTTCAAGTTTGCCTATCACTAGGACTAAACACCCTGTTATCTGTCAAACTCCTACTGTGTGAGTTTGCCGGGTTCCAGGGGTTTCTTATTTTCAAAATATGCAGGCACAGTTGCGACAAATGAAAGTAAGCAGCCAAATTGGGGGCCCGGAGATGTCCGCTTAATTAACGGACGCACTACCGGGCCCCCTTTTTTATTATGTTCGTCCAATAATTTTCAACTCTGAAACACAATGGAAAAGAAATCTAGCGAAGTAGATAGTGAAGCCGCTACGAAAACCGGAGGCTCAAGAATAGATTTTCTTGAGATTAGCGAAGAGAGTATGAGAGTCAGAGCTCGCGTAATAGCCGATTTCTTTAGGGCTACACGGAAAGCGCTCGAGTTAAGCCAGCAGGAGGTAGCAGATTTGATGGGTGTTCACCATTCACGGGTGGCATATCTAGAAAAGGGGGAAGCAATGCCAACGATACCTACAATTATGCTGCTGTGTCATATTTATAAGATCAACCCGATGGATGTATTTAAACTTTGTGTGGCTAATATCGATTTAAGTCAATTCAATCCGACGCCTGAAAAAATGCTGAAAGTGGCAAAGGAATTAAAGCTGGCAAAAGAATTAAGACCTAAAGGAGAAAATAAAATGTATAAGGATAGCAACAACAGTGTCAACCTGAAATACCCTGTAAGAAAAAGAATTCAGTAATTGTGATGTAAAATATGATTTACTAAGGCCTTTCAAACGTTGAAAGGCCTTTTTATCGAACTACATGTAATGAGACGGTCTGGTTGTGACGGCCAGTTAAGCAACTCAACTATCCGTCACAACCAGACCATCTCAATTGATTGTACTTAGGAAATTGGTATGCTTCAACGCTCAGATAAGGGCAAGCAAATTTGTCAGTACATTTTGATCTCCAATCAGAACTAACTTACCGCGTTCGATAAGGACAAAAGGACAACTGAAAGCACCAAATTATCCACTCCAAAAGCCTAGGCCGTTTCAGTAACTCTAACTAAGAGTTTTTGCTAAGCCTGTCGATGTAATCAGCCCATTCCTGCATCATCTTCATCCGTTCGGGTAAAAATTGCGCTCGGTCATAGGCTTGGTCAACTACACTTCGAGGTAAATGCGCTAACTGTCGGTCCACCACTTCATGGCGATAGCCAAGTTTTTCTTTAATAGTCGACATTGCTAACGCCCGAAAGCCATGCCCCGTCATAGTTTTCTCATATCCTAATCGGCCTAATCCTTTCAAAATAGTATTGTTACTGATGGGTTTGTCACGCCGAACCGAACTCGGGAGAATATAACCTGCTTTGCCATACAGTTCCTGTAGCTCCCTCAGGATGGCGATCGCTTGTTTTGACAAAGGCACTCGGTGGTCAACCCGCATTTTCATCCGTTCGGCTGGAATAATCCACAAACCACTCTCCAAATCAAATTCATTCCAAGTTGCGTTGATGAGTTCGCTGGTGCGCACGAACGTCAACATGATCAGCTTGATGGCGAAAATTGTTTGAGGGAATAAGCGAGGTTTGTTCTTCTCAATGGCTTTAATCAGTCCCGGTAATTCATCTGACGAAATAGCGGCATAATGGCCTTTCCTATATTTTTTCAAAGCTCCTTTTAAATCCGTCGTGATGTCCCGCTCAGCTCGCCCGGTAATGACAGCGTAACGCATCACCTGGCCCATGATTTGCAAGACCCGCCGAGCCATATACGGGCTTCCTCGATCTTCAATTTTTCGCAGACAAGCTAAAATGTGCTGAACTGTCAGTGAAGCAGTTGGATGATTGCCGATAAAAGGAAAAACATTCTGCTTGAGCCGGTTGAGAATATGGCTGGCATGTTTAGGTGTCCATGTGTCATAGGTATACCGATGCCAATCCAAAGCGACTAACTCAACGGTTTGTGCCTGTTTGAAGCGAGCCAGCTTCTTCTGATCCTGCTTTTCCTGGGAAGGGTCAATGCCAGTTTCCAAGGTTTGCTGAGCCGCATTGCGTTTGTCACGCGCTTTCAATAAGGAATTGGCGGGATAAGAGCCAATAGTGAGCAATTTCTCTTTGCCATGAAACTTGTAACGGTAGCGCCAGATGCGTTTACCGGTTGGCATGACATCCAGATACAAACCACCGGAATCAAACATCCGATAAGCTTTGTCTCTGGGTTTGGCGTGACGACAGTCGAGATCGCAGAGCGACATGGTAACCTCCAAAGTGGGGTAAAATATTATGGGTAATAATTTTACCCGCTTTTTTACCCCAAAAACAGCAATACAGTCTTGGGTTTAGCTAGTTTTGGTTAGACCATCATACGCGAAAAATTCCTGTATTTCAAGGGTTTTTCTATTATTCAAGTTTAATGGGAATATATTCCTGGTGCTGCTGAAGGGATTCGGATTCACAATATTAGTACTTGATAAATTTCAACTTATGAAAGGCTTTTTTTTATTTACCCCATTTTCTACCCCAAACATTATTAGCTTTTATTAGACTTTCAAAGATATTTGTACTCATTATTAGTATTTGTGCAATGATATAAAGCTTGTTGCTATGAGTAACTTCGCTGGGTTTGACGACCATTGATGCAGTAGGCTAATAAATCCTTTTGATCTTCGAAAAGAAGGTAAGGACGTTTCGCCTTTCATAAGAAATACAAACTTAATATCAACGGTATCAAACGACACCTAGCCCTATTCAACTATATAGCCTAGTGTCAGTTTAAGCTATCTTAAAAACTTTTTATTTCACATTTAAAAGTATTTCTAGCTTGAAGATTAATTCAAGCATTATGAATCATGAAATTTAACAAAGATTTACAAAATATAATAGAGGAATTAATAGATAATGTTGAGAAAAAGCAGCTCACTGAATTAAATCTAGATGGATATGACTTGTATTCTATTCCAAACCAATTAATTTCTTGTAATTCTTTATTAACCCTTTTTATATCAAGAAATAATATTTCTAAAATAGAAAATCTACCTAGTTCATTAAAATCAATTATTATAAGTGGAAATAATATTTCTAAGATAGAGAACTTACCTGAATCTTTACTATCAATAAACTTAGGAGGAAATAGAGTAAGTATTATAGAGAATTTACCCTCTAAATTAGAAACCTTAAATTTATACAATAATAATATTGCTCGAATTGAAAATTTGCCTCTAAATTTAAAATATTTAAATCTGGGGAGAAATGAAATTGAAAAAATTGAAAATCTGCCTATAAATCTTGAACACTTATCACTTAACAATAACAAAATTGAAAAAATTGAAAAAATTCCAAATTCTTTAAAATCAATCGATTTGCAGAATAATCGAATAAACTACTTACCAAAAATAAAATATAATTTTAAAAATTTATTGTTATCAGGCAATATGATCATTAATTTACCTGATTACATGATTGGTGGTCCCTTTAATAACAGTGCTATTGAAGTCACATCTTGGTTTGAAAGTTTAGAAAAAGGGTATAGTAGAAACCAAATAGTAAAGTTAATAGTTTTGGGCAACAGTAATGTTGGAAAATCTAGCCTAGTAGATGCACTACAAAACGGGTTTTGTATGAATGATAAGCCCTCTACTCATGGCATCATAAGAAATGCATTGAAAATAAGTGATGGTAAGTTAGAAGTTGAATGTGAGATTTTTGATTTTGGTGGGCAAGAAATTTACCATGGAACTCATCAAGCTTTTTTACACATCTGGTCTGTTCAATTAATCGTATTTGATGCAATTTCAGAGCAACTCTCTTATACTCCAGATCGTTTAACGGATAACTTCAATAGAAATATAAAGTTAATGTAC
Organism: Spirosoma profusum; assembly: GCF_014699005.1. Taxonomy (GTDB): domain Bacteria; phylum Bacteroidota; class Bacteroidia; order Cytophagales; family Spirosomataceae; genus Spirosoma; species Spirosoma profusum. The sequence goes on along the minus strand of NZ_JACWZY010000035.1, from coordinate 37,132 downwards.
TGGTTTGAAATGTTAAAAAATCGCGCTACATTAGATTCCACAATAATAGTTTTTAATAAAATTGATAACGGGGAAAAAATTCCATCAGATACGCAGGAGTTCTTTGAGAAAAATGAAGATGGAATAAATTTTATAGTCGCAAAGGTTAGCGCAACACAAGGAATCGGAATTAGAGCTTTAAGAAGCCACATTTTAGATAATGTGATAAAAATCCCAGATTATGGGATGGAAATCCCAGAAAATTGGGCTAATGTTCAGCAACATATTAAAAGTTTACAAAAGAAAACAAGAAATTTAAAGAGAACATTTAATAAAACAGAGTTTCAAGATTTGTGTAAAGAATATCATGTACTTCCTGGTTCCGAAGAGACTTTATTGAATTTTTTACATTATACAGGGACCATATTTAAAATAGATTTCAAAGAACATTATAAAGAGCTTTATAGAGAATTATTTAGGCAGGAACCTGTTAGTAATCAGTATTATGCTATTGTCGATCAGGATTGGGCTATAGCAACAATCTACTATGTTTTAGATGCAAAAGGGAAATTACACGATCAACTCAAAAATTTAAGCAATGGATTTACTAAGGCTAAATATATCTTCACGCAAAAGAATTATACTATAAATGAAAAGCTAATGTTTTTAAACTTCATGGAAGTCTGTGGAATATGCTTTCCTCTCAAAGATGAAATTTATAAAATTGCATTAAATACTGAGGATTACGATACACTTGCAAACGAAATTTACTATGTATTTCCTGAGTTTTTGCCAGCGCAAAGATCAGACTTGATAAGCAATATTATCACAAACCCAAATAACCCTTGGAGAATATTTGTTCAAAATATTGATTTTTTACCGTATTATTTTATACAGAAATTAATTTCTAAATGGGGGAATAAAACTAATAAAATCAGTATTTGGCGGACTGGACTTTATATTAAATTACCAGACCAAGATGGTGATTTGATAATGGAAGGAGATTTAGATAAAAATACAATTACCATGTATTTAGATATTAACATGGATGATTACAAAATATATTCTTTACTGAAAGATTTTTCGTTTGATAATTATACGTGGAAAGAGATAGGTGATAACGTTAATTTTAAAATTAAGCCGACTAATTTCTCTTCATTTAACTTATATAATAATGTTGCGCAATCAAGACCTAAAGAATTGGTCATTTCTTATGCACAAGAAGATTTTCATTATGTTGAGTATTTTACGAAGAAGCTTATATCTAGACGTAGTCTTATTAATCTTTGGTATGACCGAGAACTCTCTGGACATCAAACTTGGAGTAGTGAAATATCTGAACGGTTTTATGAGGCAGATGGGTATATAATATTTGTAAGTAATGATTATATGAATTTTGACGAAAAAAACTTTATTATTGAAACAGAAATCCCAATTATACGTCAACGTTGTGGAATTAATGGAGAAGTTAAAAATCCTGCATTCTCAATTATTATTTACATTGAAGAATATAATCTTGAAGGAACACCATTAGAATCTATTCTAAGCTTTCATAAAGGTGAATTAATGCCTGATCCAAATCTTAACAAGTTGGCCGCTAATAGATTTTGTGAAGAATTTATAAAAGAAATTATCTTAAATAAATTCTTAAAATAATATGAAATGTTCGACAAGTTAATGTTTTAAAATTTTCCAATTTATAATTGGAAAATTTTAGCCTTATTGAAGCTATAAACTCAGAATATACTAACGTATTATCTAGTTAAGTCTAATTAGCCTTTTAATTTAAAATCTTTCTAAAATTTATATTTTATTTGCGTACTGTAACAGTATTGTTTTTCACAGAATAAAAAGTGATCCCTTTATCGAAACCATATGGATTGTCAATAACTTGGTTTTTTTCATATTTAAACTCCTGATTTAGCCAGAAAATTATTTCTCTTGCGTCTTCAAGTGTAAAAGTTCTATGGCCAATGGCATTTTTGAACCCCAGTTGAGTAAGTAAAGATTTTGGTATTATCGGGGCCGATCTGCCGAAATAATAAAAATGATTAGAGATAAGAACTTTATTCGATTTTGTATCTCTGTTTAAATTATGAATATTTGTTGACCCGTCTGGATAACTGTGATGTGAATGAGCTTGGTTCCATTGACCATTTTCCTGTTGATAGTAAATATTGTCCCCTAGTAACATACGTTTGGTTCCATTAGGGACTGGTTTTTTATCATTAAAATGTGGATTGGTCCAGTATTCATTAAAAGTCACCGTCTGCGTAACCTTCATTGCGAAGATACACCTTCCAGTAGCTTTGAGCTTCCCCCCCCCTATACCAATTACCCAATCATCAGGTCTAGCTACGTTTCTTATTCTGGGTTTACAAGTTGCCAATGTACAAAAACCATGAAATGGGTTAGGAGCGAAGCCGTAATCACGGTCCACTACATACATATAGACGTTGGGCATCTGACATTAGCAAGTTGACGAATTCATCGCATATGGTGCTGGGCGCAAATAGCCGTCAGGAGTTTGGAATACATTTTCTCCATCAATAGCATTTTGGATGCTGTTAGTGTTCCAATTGACAATTGCAGAAGCATGATCTTTCAAACTTTCAGGTACATCGGCTTCCGTACCACCACGTAGGTACACCCCTACTATTCTTTTTCCTTGTCTGTTTGCTTCTTCGATCTCCCAATCCACCCAAGGCCGTGTGTGTGTGTACCTTCCAATCAAAACAACGACCGTTCCAGACCAAGAAATTTTCCGCCTAAGATAGCGCTTAATGACTTCGTCACTAACCCGTTTTTGCTTAAGACGTTGCTGGTTTTCCGGTTTAAGCTGACGCCATGAGCTATTTCTTATGTCATCTCCTCTTTTATGAAGTAAGTTCGTAACGTTATCAACATGTTCATCATCTTTATGGTGATGACTTATAAAAACGTGTCGACGTTTGCCTGAGTCAAGCATAGTGGTGTGAGTTTATGATTAATATTCCATTTAGGAGGGAAAAATAATGAAATAGGCCCTTTAGAAAAAGTATATTTTTGTTTTATTCTGGTTCGACCTGTTGAGCCGTTTAATTCAGGGCGGATGACTCTCAAATATTTGTCTACCTCACAAAACAGATTCTGACAATCAATTAACTGTAGCTTTCTTCCCCATAAAGTAGGCAGCACTAAGCCTAATCGTTCGCATTCCTCCTCTTGACTCTCTACCATTAATTTAATGATGTCTTCATAAGTGTAATCGCCAAGTTGATCGAAGCACTTCAGAATTCCACTCTTTGCCCCCGGACCAGCTACCACAAAATCCATTTCAGAGAAATTAATTATAGAGCTATAGTTCAAATCAATTGTATACTGAAATGCTAAAAAACTACCAAAAGATGGGTAAGACAGCAAAATCTTATATACCTCCTCTAAACTTTTAGCTTCGACTACCGTATCGCATACTCTATCTTTCATCATTTGCGCTAATAGGGCCAAATGATTAGTGTGTTTAAATTTATGTCCGAATACACGTCCAGCCGAGGGCATGATATATGCAGCGGAATAAATTGTGTGTCGATTTGCCATCCGTAATGTTAATAGATCATCGTACCTGGGAAGCGAGAATGATGAAAAGTGAACGTCACCAAGCTCCCGTTCAAGGTAGCGATACGTTTCAATCTTGTTAAAAATTTTGAATAGGATAGTCTTAAAAAATATTTGAGCTACGTCCTCTTCATTGTACTGTAAATCAATTAGATATTGACTTACACGGTCAGAGGCTCTGAAAATATTGGTGAATCGATTATCTCGGAGTGCTGAATCATCAGTCCAAGGGCCGTATGGGTTTGTCAGACGTTTGATAAAAATGTTGTGACGCTTAACAGCGAAATGCCAGTAGAAGCTATAAACTGCCGATTTTTTTGGTTTTGACAGCTTTATAAAGTGAATAGGCATGAGGAGGTTTAGTTAAAGCGGTTAACGTATTTAGCTTGATCGCTATTTACCTAAATATAGTAATTGCCTCTGCTTAGGGGAGACTAATACTTTTCCTCCCTTGTTTTCAACAATTTGGTGAAACACTCTATACGATTCAATAATCACCTTCTCCCATTGATATGAAGTCACCGACGACACTTCAAGATCGACAACCAACTGTCTAATACTATTAAGCAGCTCAGTATCAATTCTATCGCTTGCACGAAGCATCTTATTGCCTTTAGCATAGTTATAAATGATTAATGTAATAGCTTCCTCTGCCACTTGAGGTCTCCCCCTGTCTTCTGCATCTAAAGCGATGGGATCGCTCTTACGCTTAAGCTTCATTAAGTGCCTAAGCACGGGAGACCAACCTAAGAACGCCACGTGTCCTAAATGGAAGACATCATGATATCTGTAGTCGTTAGGCTCCCGCGAGTTATCTGTCAGAGGATCTCCTAATTCAATCGATTTACCAGTAGTATCATTCTCCCAAACCATCTTGACGGTCAAAAAGTATTCAGCCGGCTCTTCAATAAAATTGATGACAAATGAATCAGGGAATTGCTCTTCATATTTTTCATCAAAACGCGGGATATCCAACAGGTCGAGTTCTTTAAAGCGATCATATATCTTAAGCAGATTTTGTTGTGCAATATCTTCTAATGAAAAGTCATAGTGCGACGCGATGGCAGATATATACCACAATACGTCACCTAGTTCCTCCTGCAACTTCTCTTTAAAACTACCAAATCCGTCGCCATCTCGGATCAACTTCTTAAGCGTTGTTAGCACTGATCCTGCTTCACCTGCCAAGCCTAAATAACCCATGAAGAAGTTTTTCTGATCGGTTGAATTATATTTTTGTATTGTGGCTTTTGCTTTTGATTGGTATTCATGTAGGGTCATATCTTTTCAGATAGGTGAGGATTACAGTATAACTAACCAATTTGAATCAGACGACGAAACAATGAGAAATAGGAATACTCATTGCTGAGGCTCTCGGGTAAGCTTTCACGATTCTGATCATATAAAATTTTAGCTGCGGCACCTGTAGTAGCTAAAGGAAGAGCTAAAGCATGAGGATGAAATTGTCTAAATAGATTAAACTCAACCTCGACACCTTCCATGCCTCCTATAAAGACAGCTGCTGCATAAGAATGCTCTGAAAACATTTTTTGACGCATTATAGCCAAGCTTTCACTTTCGGTTTCTAACTGTGGTATGCGTCTAATTTTCGCAAAGGATTTGTTATCTTTTGGGAAATTCGCTTTGAAAAATAGGGATTGGTAAAGGATAATTCGTTCCTGTACATTAATTCCGATGCTCTCAGCTACCGCCCGGATCATCGGCGTAATTGCAGGGTGCCCACCCCAAATCAAAGTTGTTTTGGGAAGTATAAACGTGGCCAAAGCTATAACTGCCTCACGGATAGCCGTCACGTCAGCAGTCTGATAATAGATGGCATTCCTTCGTGGATCAGGAACGCTAGCTGACAAAAAAATAGCTTGCTTCATAGTCTTTTTAGCCATATTTCTGAATCAAACACGCGAATTGATTTCACAGGCAAATGGCTATCCAACCAATCCAAGTGCCTACACCATTGATTGCGAATCATTATATGATCATAAAGAAGATACGCTTCTGATATAGATTTGTCCTGAATAGCTTCTAACAACTCAGCAATTTCTTGATAACGTAGTGCTTCCGGTACACCCACTGTTGGTATAACGGCAACGGACTTAGCTCCTTTTCGAACAATAGCATATCGTTCCGCCTGTACTGTTAATTCTATTCCTAAGTCTTCAGCAACACGCCCGACATTGCCAACTATTTTACTATATCGCGCAGCTAACGAACGTGCTCGAAGGCTTTCCACTTCTTTACCGATTGCAAAAACAGCGGCATTTGTAAGAATATTATTATCTCCTTCCCCAGAGGTTTTGAAGTCGGTATCTTCAAGATAATATTTTTTGCATAGGGACGACTTATCATCAGGATTATGACTAGGCCATACTAATTGCAAGATACCAATTGACATGGCCGATGTGTTAGCTAATTCGTCACGAGTCCATCTACTGTCTAAAAAACCGGGGGTATCTAGGAGTACCACTATATCTGTATCACTCAAGCGATGCCATAACACTTCCTGAAAAGGCTCACCTGGCCTAATACTAATTGTGTCGATAAATACTTCAAAACCATTACGATGCAAATGTTCATAGAGTTGAATGGCAACTGCTGATGATTCCTGACGCCTATAACTGATGAACAACTTACGAGTTCTCCTTAGCAGGTTCAAAGCCTCCAAAACCATGTTGGATATTGCTTCAATACCTCCATTTTCATCGCTTAATAAGCTTCCATTAATTAGGTGTAATGAAGAAGGAGTTAATTGGTTGTAGCGAGTTAAATCTGTAACTACTGGAATGACTATAACTTCATCTTTTACTAGAGTGTTAATAGCATTAATTTCTTCATTACTGTGAAGCTTATTTGAACCAAAAAATACTGCAACTGTTGGCTGTATTTTTGACCGTTTGGTTACATCAGCAGCCTCTAAAAAAGCAATGTGATCTTTGACAGACAAGCCTATATCTCTAATTTTCTTGACCAAATCCTTACGAAGGTCTTTCTTGGGTCCATCGCCCAATATTACAATTTGATAGGACGCTGCCATCTATTGTTATTTTATAGTATATTTCTAAAATTTAGGATTATTGTACTGCAATTTTATAAAAAACTGAATCTCGATCTACTACTAATCCGATCAATAAATTCCTGAAGTTATTTCTTGGTGGTATGATTTGCTAGACATCTATGTACAAACATTTCATTGTTTACCCATAAATGACCTTATATATAATTTGTTTCTACAGCACAGAATATAATACATGCCAACGGATTATTCTCCTCTGTATTTTTACTCTAAGCTCAATACCTCTAACCTATATTCTTGCTTATAAAACTAGTTAAAACCTGGAACTAGATTTTACATTCATTATTTAAATATAGTATTTAAAGGGCAGAACTTTGAGATTTTCATGTGGGCCTGCTGTAAGTATTTCTCCAATTGTATCAGCGAACTTTAACGTTACAGGAACACCGTCAGCAAACTTGCATGTATTATAATTCAGTTTTGTTAAGGCAAGGACATCACGGCAAACAGTAAAAATATTTGTCTCTCCTCGCATAATCTGAATTTGAATCGGATTCGGTGTTTCTAAACCTACTACAGTTTGTAGACGTGGAATAAATCCTTTTGTCCAAAGATAGGCTGAGCGATGATCTTTAGCATATACAGTCCCTCGCATAACTGGAAATTTACTCTCTCGAAATAGTTTGAATGTATGCTCATGGGTAATTCTGATTCCTATCACTGATTTAGCGTCTCCTACTGCCTCTTGAAAACCTCCCCATTCTTCATCATTAAAGAATGTTCTACCATGAATAAATATCTCTCTCGGCACACTATTGTTGCTAGCTTTATAAGCTGATAAAGCTTTACTAAGTAAATCTTTTGCCGACGCCTTAGATAGATGATGTTCCTTTGTTTCAGGGTTATACCAAGGTCCAACGGCTCCTTTAAAAACTTGGCCGTCTCCAGAATCTAAAAACATTTGAGCGGCACAGCAAGCAATTTTGCGGTCTTGTTGGCGATCATCATTTTTAAAAACCAAACCAATGTAACAAACACCATCTCGAATGTCTGCTAGCTTCCATGGCGGCAGACCAGTAGCCTTATAATAAATAGATGTGGTTAAACTCCAGGCGATATCTGTTTCAAAATTTGGTTCTTCTTTAATCTTACCATTTTTTATTTGGGGCTCTTTCTTAGATATCGTTCCTTCACGAATAACTTGTGTTAAAATACCATGTGAAAGCAACTTAATTTTTAGCTGATCATGAAAATCCTTTTCATAATTATAGGCTAAACGCATGCGCTTAAGCGATTCATCTTCGAATAGACCTTCGTTAAGGCGAGTGTGAATATCTTTAATTCCTACGCTCAAGCTATTTTGAGTTTTAGGAACTTTAGACATTGGTCGGCATAACTGATAGACCATATCAGGGATAATAACAAACCAAAGGCTAACTGGTATCTCTACCTCTTGTTTATAACGAATTAATTCATCAACGTACAAATCAACAATATTAGCTATTCGAACATGATCGTCTGTGTACCGAAAGAGTAATTGCAATGTTGACGGATCTATGTTCAGCTCTACGTAATTCTGATTATCAAACTGTATCCCGTAAACTTCTTCAAAACCTGGGAAAAATGGTTTAGCTATATCTGACTTTGGATGGCTTACAGGCTTTTGTATTGTATTCATCCATCCTTTGAAGATTTTCATTCCATCCAAAGTGCCAATAATCCCAACTGAAAAATTGTTAGCTCGACTTTTATCACAAGGACCATATAATGTTAGGCCATCGCGTGGATCTGTTAGTTTTTGATTGTATGCAAATTTGAGTCTTGGCTCGGGTAATACTTTCAGCTTATATGGTTTCATAGTCTATATCATTAATGTCACCAGCAGTGAGATTTATATCTTCATTATGGAGACTATCTGACTCTAATTCAGACAATGCCCTTTCGGTGTCAAATGTATAAAAGTCTTCATCCATAAAGTCATCCTCATCTTCTGCTGCTTCAAGAAGATTCAAACGGCCTTCATCCTTAGGATCTTGGTATCCTTTCTCGCTTTTAAAAATAACCGGTGAGGCGGATAACCAAAGCTTTTCGTGACTTGTAATTGGAACTCCAAATGCTTTCTGGTCTTCCGTCAAACTTGCTAAAAATGCCAGTAACAAATCCCGCCATTCAGCATTAAACATTCTCTTTCCTTTCTTCCGACGAGCTGATCGAATGGAGTCTTTTTTCTCCCAAATTGTCATTCCATCGTCAGAAAAAAGTAAGTGAGCCTTAATACTTATTAAAGGGAAGGGTTGAATTCGCATTATAAAACTAACGCCATAATGCCATACAGCGGTATTGTTATAAGTCCCTGTTAATTGTTTTTTTCTTATTTTTGGCCCATGTAGATATTTAATTTTCTGATCAGTATTTTCTGTTTGTTGATAAAAATAGCATAGATTACTATTGGCCATTTCGTAAATTTTTAAACCTCGTTTAGCTAAAAAGTTATGTACTGACTGTTGAATAAGCTGAACTAAAAAATTGGACGCATCCTGTGTGGTAGGAAATGTCTCTGATTTATATTCTCGCTTTTTTATTTTGCGTATAGATATCTCTAAACTTTTCATTGTCTCAATTAAAATTGATCCAAATAATTCACTAGTTGTATTAATAACGTGTATGAGCGGTAGTTTTTCTTCAAAAGCTAAGATATATCTCTGATGTCTAGCAACTGGAAAATCCAGTTTTTCTTGAATATAACTAACTACTTGCTTTGCTTGCGCCTCAGTTGCGTACTCATGCAAAAACAATTTAGGAGGTAACTTTGGTAGCGCAACCCAGTTAGAATAGAATGTTTCTTCTTTATTAATTACAGTATTTGTGGTTGCAAAGCGATTTAAATACCAATGCTTTACTGACAATGGATTGAAGTCTTGAATTTTAGGCACTTTATCCTTATCTAACTTTCTAAGTAATGCTTTAAAACCATGAGCCCATGAGTTTTGGAATTGAATCATGGCTAAATTAGTCAGGCCTATAATGGCATTGCTGCTAACATCATCATATTTGATAGGAATAATAAAATCTTTTAATTTATTTGCCCGAGCAATAGATAATGCATAATCCCACTCATCTCGTACCCCATCCTTCATCACTGAAACTTGAGAGGCTACTAATAGCACTTTAACGGCTCTGGTTTGAAGCACTTCTTGAATCTCTTTCCAGAAATGTTCTCCACCATATATCTGTTCTAATTCGCACCAGACATCATAACCTTCATTTCTTAGCTTTGCGGCTAGCCAGAGCACAAATTCATTCTCTTCGGGTAAAGCATGACTGATAAATAATACTTGGCGTTGTTGAAGAGATGATGGCATACTTTGCTAATTTTTAAAAATCAAAATCAATAGCAAGGGCATTGTTATTAAGAAGCTATAAAAAACTATTATAGCTTGAGCGAAAAGCGAGAAAAACCAAGTATTATGCCCCTTAGCAAAATTGCTCGTATCCATTGTAAAGTCTGTATCAGATTCAGCGGCAATTTTTCTATAAAGACATCTATATTGTCTCTCCTTACTCAAGTAGTAACCGTCCAAAAGCCAAAAAATAATAGTAGATATGTAAGTTACAAACATGTATCGCTCATTTGCATCTTTAGCTGCTAAGGCAAATAAAGCAGCTACTAGCGTTACCGCCCATCCCTTTATTAAGAAGCAATTACTGTTAAAACGAGCAATTATATTTTGAATAAATTCTAAATGCTTCAGCTTATTTTCCATTATATTTTATAGTTGAATGTAATTTATACAAGAAAATTACAGGTCTATACAAAATGAATAAACATTTAGCCTCATCGTTTAACAGATTTATTGAGAAAGATAACAGTATTTCTCAATTACTCTAAAGCAATTAGATTGAAAGATCTGTTATTTTATTCAGTGCAAATCCCAGTGTCTAGAAAATAGATTTGACATTTATCGAATATCTAGTAAATCACTGAAAATTTCTTTCATCAACCTGTTACCATAAGAGCTTGTTGGGGATTTTTTATTCTGATTACCAATGCGTTATAAATTTACAGGATGCCAATAGGAATAATTAGAGGGGGTATCTACCACTGAAGTTCATAGTTTCTTTTGCCAATTCTTGCTTTAGAGCGTTTCCCAGGCAGTTAGTTAGCCCAAGTTCCATAAAACCAAATAAAATTTCCCAACACGTTCTAAAATCCAGCCCCTCTACTTGCATAGCTATTAGACTTAACTTAATTCGAATCCGATTCAATTCCACTCCGCTTTCCTGCTCAAGGCTCGATTCAAATACAATGAGATGTGTATTTTGCAAAATGACCCGTTTCATTTTATTGTCAACAGGCTCATGCATGTGATCATCTTTTATGAATGTAAGCTGATCAACAATGAGCGGGCTCAGGCCAATATTGCGAATATTAACAGCTACTCGTCCCTCATAGTCCGCTATATCAACCTAACCTAGTGGCCTGAGTGATTTTTCATTATGCACCCGTTGGAGATAAAGTTGATAAAACTTGGCCAGTAATGCCAGAATTGAAATAACAATAGCCAACATGCATCATCCCCTCCTAGAATGATAATCAAGTTACTTTGTGTTAATTGGCCGAATTAAAATTCGTTTTTCGCGTCAAGAGTTGGCTTTCCCGACTATCCAGTCTATTAATGCTAATCGTTCTTTAATTCGCTGCAAGGTTTGAAAGACCTGTTTGTCAGTCAGTAAATCACCAAAAACTAAATTTTTGAAATAGCTATTATATATACTCCTTATTTCTGGCCAAACACGGTCCAAGCCGAAAAATACCAATGCATCCGACTGATGCAGGTATAACCAGTCCTTGTTTTGCGAAAGCTGATTTCGTCGTCCTGACCTACTTTACGCAGTATCGCATTAAAGTGAGCTGAATCGAAAAAAGCCGAAATATCCTCTTGCATTAGCAGTTGGTGTAGATCATAAACGTGTCGAATCTTATTCCGCAATTCCACAAGTGGCTTTTCAGTATAGGAAAAACGAACTAAGCTCATGATCTTTTCTCACACGGTATGTGTTGGCGCTAGTATTCGTATGTCAAATGTCAACAAGTCATATTGGCGGGTTATTGCATCCTGCCCACTTGCCTGCATCATCTGATAAACAAATAAACTGACCCGTCCGGTTATAGTTGGCTCCAATGCTCCCAGACAACTCGATTCTAGGATGATTAGATCCCGCATTTGCCCGAAGTCACCCGTAAATACTCTTGAATAGGTATGATCCGCAAAACGGATCATACCCTTCTTGTTCGTAACTCCGATTACCTCGATTTCAGGGAGAATTTCAAAACAACATGACTAATCCCTTTTAGACGCTCTTTTAATTGTTTGGCCGACAAATAGGGTTTTCTGACAAGCATCAAGTCGATATCTTCGGAGAAGTGGTTGATAAAGGAAAAGCATTTGGATAGGGCTGTCCCGCCTTTAAAAATGGCAAACTCAGCTATGGTGCTGGTAAAATGCGCTGTAGGGCCAAGGCTACCCAATAATCCTTCTCCACATAAATTTCGGACAAATTCATCTGTTGAGCGATGATCGTGACCGCGTCGGCGAAAAGTTCAGGATTCTCGTGTAGGTTCATCGGATATTCCAGGCTAATGCACTTGTCAGGAGCGTATCGTCAATGCCTAAGTCAAACGTTGTGAGTGGATTAAGACTATCCGAAAGTTTACTGATCCCTTTCTTTGGGTTCAAGGCAGTCAACACAGCGCCTAGTAAGGCTCTAACCCGTGGCGGATAAGCCAACGCACAGTCGATCATTGCCTGACGTTGTGATTGGTTGAGCTGCCTTATCCTGTTTTTGAAAATGGCTACGGCATTTTTTATATCGATATCTGGGATTTGTTTGAGATCTTTCATTGCATCCAGAAAACCCAGCATCTGATAATTATCATCCGTGACGTCCACATAGCTTTTAACTGCCGTTGCTTTGATGGCGCCCACGTTAATAAAGATGCGCTGTCCTCGGCTGGCTATTTTTAGCACGGCTGGTACTTGGGTCGTCAGGCCCAGTTGGTTAAAAAGATAGTCGCCAGTAACGTAAGCGATTCGTTTGCCTTGTTTATATAGATAGGGTTTTAGCAGTTGCTGCTCATCCGGTTTTTTCTCGCCAAAAGGTGTGCGTTTGGGCTTATAAAATCGACCTTTTGCCAATTTGCGGATAAGACCTTTTTTCTGTAGGCGTTCTAATGCTTTGGCAGCAGATAGAAAATCCTGACGGGCAATTGCCAGTTCACTATACCCAAAGCTCATGTCCTCAGGGAATTGCTGGATCTGCTGCATGATCTTTGCCGAAACGGTGGTCATTCGTCAATGATAGCTTATGGCTTGATATTTGTCAAGTTTTTTGATCAAAAAACTTGACAAATGCAAAATAGTCTAACGGACCAACTCCGTTATTTACTGAATTTTGCGGAGTTCCTGCATCATATCGACCAGGGAGATCGCCGTCACATCTTTGGAAATCGGATAACGCTCTGTACCTGGATAAACCAGAAACCGATTAGTTGCGCCAATATCTTCGCAGCCCAGATAAAAACCTTTGGAAAGCGCAGGAGCCATCGAACGTTTGATCTCGATAGCGTATTTCTGCTGACTGTTTCGTTCGATAACCAGATCAATTTCCGCGCCCGCCGAGGTCCGGTAAAACCACGGGGTGGCACCCACGGGTAAGCAGGATAACAGGTTTTCCACAACGAACCCCTCCCAACTGGCTCCGACTACCGGATGGCCTAACAAATCATCCAAGTTCGTCAGGTTGAGTAATGCATGGGTAATGCCACTATCGCGAATATAGACTTTGGGCGCTTTGACGAGCCGTTTGCCGATGTTGCCAGACCACGGACGAAGATGACGGATCAGCAACAAGTCTTCCAGCAGTTCGATATAACGTTTGGTCGTCGGTATGCTAATACCAAGACTGGCGCCTAATTGAGCCAGGTTCAATTGAGCTCCTTGGTTATGGGCCAGCATCGTCCATAAAAGCCGTAAGGTCGTGGCTGGAATGCGTGGACCAAATTGTGGCACATCCCGTTCCAGATAGGTACTGATAAAGTTGAGCCGCCAGCGCAGACTGGCCGGATCGGTGTTGGCTAAAAAGCTGTCGGGTAATCCGCCCCGCAGCCAAAGCCTGTTCTGATCGCCAGTCTTTGGAGAAATGATTTCTGTAGCGGTTAAACCCGATAATTCTTTATAGGCGATCCGACCAGCCAGCGATTCGGAGGCTTGCTTTAAGAGATCAAGCGATGCCGATCCCAAAATGAGAAATTGGCCGGTTTTGTATCCCTGTCGGCGTCGCCGGTCGATGACACCCCGCAAAATGGCAAACAACTCCGGCACCCGCTGGATTTCATCCAGAATAATGAGCTGGCCTTTGTGCAACTCAAAATACGCTTCGGGTTCACGTAATTTAGCCTGATCCGTAGGACTCTCCAGATCAAGATAGACCGGATCGGGACTGAACGAGTTTGCAATAGTTTCCGCCAGCGTTGTTTTGCCGACCTGACGGGGACCGAGGACGGCAACAGCTGGGAACTCCTCCAGGAGCTGAGCAATTTCGAGTTGGGCTTCGCGGGTTATCATCCTTGCAATTATAACATGTAGTATTATAATTGCAAGGATAATTTTAAGACTTCGATAAAAAAGCCGTATAGGGTCCCTATTGGCCTTCAAGATTGTACGCTGGCAGGCTATCACCGTAAAAGCTTGGCTTATGGTGCGCTGTATAGAGCATCCAAAATGCCTACAACGAGGCTACTTATAGCATAAAACAGCCACTACATCTGCCCCTCTTTTAGATCATATCTTAAAAACCAGTGCAAATCGCGTTCGATGGTTAGTTTATTATTGTAGATGTCGCGAAAGGCGACTTTCAATCGAATGGCGCTTAACTGCTGTCGGACTCGTTGCCTATCTTCTTCTTTCTTTTCTAATCGAGTTTCAAAAATGACCAAATGCCCATTGGGTAAAATCACTTTTTGCACGGTTTCATTCACGCTAATAGCGGTGTAGGACTGGCGAACCAGATTCAGACATGGATCAATGGTAGTATATGTTTTGCCATCCTTCACAAAAAGCAGCTGGTCAATGAGCATCGGTCCCATGCCTTTATTTGTTACGTACACATAGAAATGACCCTGGCGGTCCTCCACATCAATTTGCCCCAATGGTTTGAGTGATTTTTCATTATGGATTCGTTGGAGGTAGAGTTGATAGAGAGTGGCCAACAAGGCCAACCACGAAATCACAACCGCTACATCCCCTGTCATTTTCAACCTGACCTTTCCCATCCACGTCTGACAAAAGGATACTCAGCAGGAGTTAAAGGATCTTAAAGTCGCGTAGTGCCTTCAACCGTTCCTTGGCCTGTAGGTCATATAGCAACGGAATGATGCGGTGATATAAACTACACTGGGGATCTTTGCCATTCACCCGGTAGACGGGGCAGCCACTGGTACAGACCGCATTGTACCGACAAGCTTTACAGTCGTTCGACCGATTGTCTTCGGCATGACTGCCCTGCTGGATCATATCCACCAAGTCTAATTCAGGGGTGAAGATGGAGTGGGACGCTTGGCTCTCATCGCCAAAGTGAACATGGCAATAGTTGAGGGTCCCATCGACATAGATGGCGCCACCGGAAAAGCCAGACGCACAGGTCTGAAAGCCTAATTCATGAGGTTTTAGATCACAGAATTGATGACGACGGGAGAATTGCCACCCAGCCTGAATAGCATCCGCCATCAGTGCATAAGATTCTAAGAGGTAGTTTTCTAAAAGCTCGGCGTCAAGCATTTCACCTTTGACAATCGAATAGCGAAACGGCACATCTAGCTCAATCAAATAGCGGGTTAGCGTAGGCAGTCCCTTCAGGTTCTGATTGCTGACCACGGTATTGACCGTCACCGGAATCTGGTGAGTTAATAGCATTCTTAAATGCTGGTCGATGCGTTTGAAGCTTCCCGCTCCCTGTTTGAAGGGTCTACTGACATCATGATAAGCTTCCACCCCATCCAGCGAAATGCCAAAGCCAATCCCATGCTGCTGACAAAATGTGATGATCTCGTCGGTTAAAATGGTCAGGTTGGTAATAAAGGAGGCCTCAAAACGGCATCCGACTTCATCTAATCGGTGCTGTATGGCTGGGATAAACGCTTTCCAGGATTTGAATTGGGTTAAGGGTTCGCCACCGGCCAGTCGGAATTTGATATGTTTGAGCTTTCGCTTAACGACCGTTTCCACTACCTTCTCCAGCAATTGTTGTTTAGTGGCTTCCGACATACCTTCGGTGGTGTTCAAGGTCGAGATGTAGCAATAGCTACAAGCCAGATTACAGCGATTGGTGGTATGAATCCAGAAATTGAGCGATTGAGGAGAGCTAGGCTTTTGAGGTTTGCCGAACTCGGTATCAAACCGAATGATTTCGGTTTGCGAGAGAAGTTGAAAAAACGCCTCTAAAACGGTCGTGGTAATGGAGAGCTGATCACTCAACGTGGAGATAGTGGAATACCCATCGACAGCCACTAGGATATCCACTTGAGCCTTGGTTAGCAGACGTAACGAATGCGGATAGGCACAATTGACGACGTAGGAATAGCCCTGCTCAATAGGTCGTAGCAGCAGATGCGGTGATTTGTGGGGGATCAATAGTTTCATCATCTTCAGTCGGATAGTAACCTGAACAGTCGCAATTAGCGTTGATAGCGGAAACCTTCAAGGCATCCTTGCCTAATACACCCGTGAGTAAAGAGTGATCATCGAAGAGAAGGTCATGTTCATTCGTAAGAGTCATAGTCGGTAACGTTTTCATTGTTTCTGTCTGTTTAAGTCGATTTCGTAACGCACAAACCGTACTGGGGTGCCACTGGCTATCGCCGCGAAACGTCGGGATACCCTGCTTGTTGAGTTCCTGAGCCAGCGCCCGCACGGTGGTAAAGCCCCGATTGTTGAGTTTCCGCAGCATAGGTGAAAGTTGGTGCGCAAACTCTTCGGCCGCCTTTTTATTTCGCTTCGCCAATGTCTTCCCATGTTTGCCCAAGACGACCCCTCGTTTCTTGGCAGCTTTCAAAGCATCTTTAGTGGTTTCACTAATGCGCTGCCGTTGCTCCTCGGCGACTGCAGCCAGAATGTGGATGGTAAACCGATTGGCATGGGGGTTATCGCTTACTACGATTTCGACATCGGATTTGACTAGTCGCGCAATTTTTTCAACGTCTCGTCCTAACCGATCCAATCGAGCCACCATCAATGTGGCTTTTAGGTGTTTGCACTGGTCCAGTGCTTGTAAAAGCCTATGCTGCTGTTTGCGGGTGGATTTGACCTCTATAATTTCAGTAATCAGATCGTATCCGTTGAGCCGACAATAATTGGCTACCGCAACTTGTTGAGCTTCGAGTCCTAATCCACTTCGTCCCTGCCGATGAGTAGACACGCGGTAGTAGGCAATGGCCTGTTTCATAGTGGGTTAACCGTGATTCTGTTCAGCAGTAAACGATGGATTACTTTTGAACAGATTTAGCTCAAAATTCGGTTAATGGCAATTCGGGAGGCCCTGTATAACAGGGATTTACAGATGAAGAAATATTGAAAAAGAGCGGTTGGTGTACAGGGGTTAATGATCGTTTACTCCTGAACAAATTTCTGGATAAGAAATTATCCTCTTTGCTTCATGCATTGGTTCGGAACAAAAAAAAGTGGTAGTCGAGTTTATTCATGAAGACAGTTTTGAGAGTGCCCAAAATGAGAAGCAACTGTCTTCTATGGGCGGATAATCCTTGTAAAAATTATTCTGTCGCCAGCCATAGAAACGGCGAAGCGTCAGCCGCAGTCTGACCTCGTTCCAATAACACTTCACGATATTTAATCAACGTAATAGCTTTCCAGTCGACCGGTGTCATTGTCTCAGGCAACTGAATTTCATCATGAGCCATGACATTGCGCATCCACATTTCAGCGATCAACGAATGTTCGAGCTTTGGTTCATATCCCAAAAATCGTGTTAGCCTGCTTTTCACCGCATAGCCATAAGGCGCAAATGTTTTATCATAGTTTTGATAGATAGCTTCATCGTAAGTGAGACACGTATTATGCCGCATGTCGGCATTGCGGATAAGTTTGAGATGCGCTTCCAATTGCTCGATAAAATCGTCTTCATGGAGTTGATGCTGCCAATACATGTTAAGCAGCGCCCGTAGATAGGGCTCGAAGGGCATAATCACACTATCCCCAGGCAAGTAGCCTAAATACTGATCAATCAGATCCTGGGCTTTCTGTTTCAGGTCTGGGAGTATCACTGCATCAGTGACCAAATCATCCCAACGAACTGCGCCTTTACGCCCTTCCAGCACGGCATCGGCGAAATCAGCCTCAAAGCGGTCGGCATTGCCCTGATAGTTTTCGTCAATGATCTTTTGCCGCCAGTTCATTTTTCGAACCTCGTCGCCAAAGTGGTCAGGCTTCTGGTTATATTAGCATAATCGTTGTGAACGTCAAGCTTTAAGGAGGTATGGAAAAGAAAAATGGTGAGGATAAGAACTATCCAGCCGAATACGCCCATTTGGGCCGGAAAGTGGCTGCGACAAAGGAGCGGATTCAACAGCTCGATCAACAGATTCAAAGCGTGCCTCAAAACAGTAAGCCAGCCCCCAGATTACAGCCGCCGGGTTTTACACAACCCCGTTATTTTAATCGTGAGCGGACAATCGGTTCTATAGAACAGCAAAAAGCGGATTTGAAAGCCGATACGTTTACTCAGGTTGAACAGGAGGTCAGAGAAGCCGATGCCAAAACGGCTCGTCAGGTCCGCGACGTGGCTCGTGAGTCACTGTATCCCAATCCGTTCAAACGGATGGATGCGAAGGAGAAAAACAGCTATCACAGCAAGCCTAAAGACATGGAGCGGTCGCAGGACTATATGGACACTATGTTTAAAGCGTCAAAAACGGAGCCTAAAAAAGAAGAACAAACAAAAGCCGACACAAAACCCATCTCCATGTCGATGCGGTTTTCGCAGAGCTTAAGTTATAGCAAAGTGGGCGAAAAGACCGACAAATCACCTGATCGCGGGAAAGATATGGAGCGTGACTAAGGCTCGATTAATCGTATCCGTCCGACCAACCCCTCCAGACGCGCTTTCTATTATTTCCTACCCTTGTGTCATGAAAACAGACACAGAACAAATGCGCCCTCTTTGTGATCAGACGTTTTTCTCAACATACTGACTAACTTCCAATGGACAAATCAAACGGATACGAACACAACGCGGCCACATTCATTCGCTGTCGCTCCAAGGGCATTGATGGAATCGGTGCGCCATCCGTTCGGCACTGGGCAAGGTCACTACCGCCAAATGCGACCGTTCTGGATATGGGTTGTGGGATAGGCCTGCCCATTACGAAGGCATTGGTCGATGAAGGGTTGACCGTTTATGGGATTGATGCCTCACCGTCGATGCTTCAACTCTTCCAGCAGAACTTCCCGACTGTTCCCGTCGCCTGTGAAGCCGTCGAAGATTCCTCCTTTTTCAATCGGCAGTTCGATGCCATAATTGCTTGGGGGCTCGTATTCCTTTTGCCGGTAGAAACACAGGAAGTGGCGATTCAAAAAATGGCCAATGCGCTGCAGGCTGGCGGCAAGCTGCTCTTTACGGCACCTGCTCAAGAATTGAGATGGGACGATGCCATTACCGAACTTGAATCGATATCGCTTGGCGCGGAGCGATACAAGGCGTTGCTAAGTGCATCCGGACTTTCGCTGAGCGAGGAATTTGACGACGAGGGAGACAACCATTACTACCATGCGGTCAGGCTTTAACGTCCGGTTTTCAAGTAACGGGTATTGGCTGGGCTTACCAAGCAACGTAAAATCCTGCAACGTCCTTCCCCACTCGTCATCCGCGACCAGTTTAATTTGTTATCCGTGAGCTCGGGCAAGCTATCCAACCACCATCTTGGCCATGTCCTTCCAGATATGATGCGGAGCTGGTTCGTGCAATGCCTAGTTGGGATACCCCCAATACGCGTTCCTCGGACCGATACGATTAATCTTTGTCGGGTTCGATGTCCCGATCTTTGGCTTTCGTCGGTGGATTGGGATTTTTAGAAGCGCGGTCGCCTTTGAGCCAAGATGGCAAACGGTCTTTGGTTTGTTCGAGTTGATATTGCTTGCGCCCATCCTGAAAGCCGGCCAGTCGTACTTGGTCGTTATCAATTGCAGCTAATTTCTGAGCTAGCTCCGGCATGTATTGGGCAATCGTATAACCTTCGTTAAACCCTTTGAGGTAATCAGGATCTACTTTTTCCTCGTCTTCCATCGCTAAAAGGTGTTTTTGGCATTCTGTTCAAGATAGGCCCTAATTGATTCTCGGTCATAGAGAATAATTTTCTTCTGGGGTTGCGAAAATCGTATCCGCCCTTCGTCCCGTAGTTTCTGCAAGGTCGTTTTGGATTTGATATTGAGAAGTTGCATGGCCTGCTCATCGGAAAGCCATTTTTCTTTTTCCTGACCTTGCCTCTCCTTTAATCGAGCAACAACCTGTTCAACCAACACATAAAAAGCTTCATCTTCTAGACAAATGACCTCCATAGGCTTTTTAGAGCAAAATAGCTCTACTAGCAGAAATATATTTGATAAAAAAAAGTCACTTAGGTTCCCATGTTAAATAATACCTTGAATAGTCATTCAACATGTGCGAGCGATAACACCATCGCCAATTCTTGATCTTAAAATAGATAAAGTTAGCCTGCCAGCAATGGTTATGGAGCCGCAAAGGATTTACAGAACTAATCAGCAACTCAACCACAGCACAATTCAAGACTTTGGCATTTGAACAGGAATGTATTCCACTTTTTTATAAACAAAAAGTACTCCCGCTTTTGGGCTGCCATTTATTAATATAATCCCTTTGTCAAAAGGCACAATTTTGAAACGGTAGGACTTAGCAAGCTCACCTGGCATCTCTTTTCCGTTTGGCCAGCAGTAAAGAGAATCTTTCCCCTTTACACTCCACGCTCCTGCATAAGCCGTACTCAACCTATTTCCACCGAGTACTTTTTCCGGGTCAACTAATTCATCTCGATTTATATATAGGCCATCTTGATAAAAGCTTATAGTTGACTTAGTAAATTGACCAGCCGCAGCTTCAAAACCCTTGATAATATCATTGCTAAGACCGCTACCTAAAACTTTATCTTTAATTTCTTCAGCACTATTTTCATCATTAAAGTCTTGCTTTATAATGGAAATATAAGTATTATTTACAAGCGTCGATACAATCTCGCCTTCATCTGGTTTTTTGGCAGCTTTGTGCATTATAACATTTTTATATTTCAGTGTGTATAGCGTGGCTACATTTTCTAAGATGAGACTATCTCCTATGACAGTTCTTTTAAAACCAATGGCATCATTTCTGTTTTCCCCACTTGGCACAATTTCTTCGATATATAAACTGTCGTCCTTAATCTCCCATAAAATATCTTTTACTATAAGCCCTCCATCAATAAGGCCAAATATTTTTTTCTTAGAAGTTTCTATTAAAGCCCCATGCCCATTGAAATCAAACATAAGTGATATCTCAGTTTTGTTAGGCAGAAGTAGTTTCTCCCCTTGGCTGGTTATGCCGTATTCTTGTTTACTGCCAGCGAAATTCTGTGGCTTGTTATTACTGACAGGCTCTTCTCGTTTTGAAGCACAACCCAGCAATAGTAGAAACGGAGTTACAGATAGACAATACCTCCAGTTAGAATGAATCAAGGGCTGTTTTATGACGCGTAACCAGTTAAATTGATGCATAATCGTAAAGTGTTGTATTTTCGTTTCGCTTTTGAAAATTTTCTACCGAGTAATATGCAAGGTATACTTCACACATTAGCTGGTTTTTGTATTAATAAATACATTAACATGAAGATACCTCCAAGAACTGCTTTTCCGCTTTCATTAACTATGGTGAAAACACCCTCATTGTGAGTGTGCAGACTATTTTCCATCTACTTCTCCCTCAGCGGATTTTGTTTTTGCCAAGCCACTAACGTATATCTGTTGAGCACCCCTACGTCCAGTGCCTAAGCAACTTGGAGTATACTACGCTCATTGGCGATCATTCGTAGAGCTTCAGTCTTGAATTCCTACGAATGATCCCTCGAGCAAACTCGTTTTAAAGGGAAGCTGGTGTGTTGCGTTTTGTTCTTTCACGACTCTGCAAAGTAAGCACTTGCAGTGTCTTAATTTGTTAGACCATATCAGCAATACGGTCCTAAACTTAACCATTAAATGAATGAGCACACCTTTTGCATTTAAATTTTTTACTCACAAACGCATTGCCTAAAAGCGCAATTCCTGCGAGTCCTAAAACACCAACAGCAGCTATAGGATTTCGGTTTGCAACATGTCTAAGGTGATTTGCGTGATGAGCAGCATGGTGAACAACTGTGTGAACAGCTTTTTCAGCATCTGAGCCATGGGGCAGAATTTCTAGTAGAGCTGAACTTCCGCAATTGGGGCATTCTGACTTGAAGAGATTCATAATTATTTGCTGTAAATTGTTTAATTAACACTAAAAGTACTAAGCTTGTCAAGCAAAAGCTTATGTGAAAGATAGAAACACTTAAAATAACTCATTGCTATACAAGCTATACAAAAGCCTCGCTGGAGTTTTGTAGTTGAGTTGATACAAGTTTTAACGAAAGAATGGGCGAATGCTTTTGAAGAACCCTTTGGCGATATCAACAGGGTTTCCGGTAACCAAACCAAAGACTGTTTGCGCAGTTCCGAAGAGTATCTCGCGCTTAGCTTTCTTATCCTTGGGATCATTGCTGATTGTTGACTCTGCTTCGAGTCTTGTGTGAAAATACATAGCGATAAAATGTTAAATTTTGAAAATATTACATGTACTCTTAAATCCGTTTTTATTCAGACTGCTTTTGATACAAGGGAAGCTAACCATGTTGGTGATATTCTATTCAATGTCAATGAGGTGCCACATATGGAATCCTCAGGGATTAAGTTGACTTATGAGAAGCGGTAAACGATACTTAAAGTCAATCAAACCAACATTTCGATTACTGGCTTTTTTAGGTGGCGATGCGGAATACAATGGATTCATTGGGTTGTATTAAATTATTAAGTTTTGAATCGTCTTTCCATTAGAATGTTGACTAATTCGTTGACACAAACCTCGCTAGGTTTCAAATTACTCCAAAACACATTATGCAGACGGTTTGAAGCAGGCCACATAATACGTTTCATCATCTGAAATAGCTTATTCGTCCATAAGTCCCCTGAAATAGAGGATTCGGCAATTATTTGAGAAGCAAAATGACAATTCGTGGATTATATGAAGGTATCTGCATTAAGTTGTAGCTAAACATGTTCGAAATATTTATTTTCGACCGTTTTATGAAATCGATAACTATCCATACCAAAATAGCTTTACAGTTTTTATTGATATTAATACTATTTATTCATATATCAATAATTACATATGTAGTATTTTCATTATTACAAAAGGAACAAGTTAATGTGCTTGTTGCTTGGTTATTAGCTTCTATTACAGGACTATTTATTATTCACAACTTCTTTTTTTTTATTGTATCATTCCATCCGTTGATACAACGGGAACAGATTGAAAAAATATTTAGGAATGCTTTTGGCCCTGTCATTGTGTGGTCATTAGCCGGTATTCTTCTTCACTTCATAATACATGAAGGTATCTTGAATTTAAGTATTCAGGCGCCAAATCAAAAATTCTTAAAACTACCGATAATTGACCAATATATAATTGATCCTATTCAGACAGTATGCTCACGAAGTTTTGAATGGTTACATTTTATAATCAACCCATTAACGATAAGCTTCATATTAATTGGGTGTAGTTTATACATAATTAATATTGCCTATATCGGTTGTCAGTTTGGAACAAAATCCAATTACTGGGCTCGATGGTATGTTACTCATTGTAAAAGAATCAATAGATGGCTAAGCCATAATCCAGATTATATTTTTCACATTGTTTTTTGGATTTATTTGACTATATGGATTTTCAATGAAAATCATTTCAGTAAAACATTAATTGAGAAGTTTTTTTACTTTGGGCTTTCGTTAATAATACTTTATGGAGTGATGCTGCTTCGTCTTAATCGGGAATATGTTTATAAAACAATGCGTAAACAATTTAAAGTACGAAAAGAGATTAAGATTAATAAAGGTTATAGAAGAGATGAGGAGAATTTCTTTTTGATTTTAACTTCTATTGTTGTTTGCGTTACCTATTTGGAAAGCATTGTTGGTCCAGAACTGAATACCCAATTCACTGAAGCTGTAATCAATAAAGAAATACTTCCTATGAACATATTCTTAGCATTATGCGGATTCTTAGCTGCAACGGCAGAACGTTCAAATCAACTTAATCGAGAGAAACTACGTGAGATAGTTCGAAAAGAACAGCTAAGTAAACAAATAAATGAAATGCTGATGGATCAAATTCAACTACTGACAAGTAAAGAGCAGTTAAATACAAAGATTAACGAATTAATGAAATTTCAACTTCAACTGTTAAACAGTCAGATTAACTCCCATTTTTTTTTTGCTAGCCTTAAGTTCTTGTACGCAGAAAGTAAATCCTTATCAAAAGGATTTTCTGAATCTATTCTCTTGTTATCTGACATTCTTCGTTATACTCTTGATGCAGCAAAACCCAACAAACTAGATGAATCAAGCCACGTAATTCATTTAGAATCTGAATTAGAACATATTGAAAATTTTATCAAATTTAGTAAGCAGACATCATATAAGCCATTGTTTATTAATTTTACTAAGCAGGGAGATTACGATTTTATCATGATTATCCCACTATTGTTGGTAACATTTGTTGAAAATGCTTTCAAGTATGGTGAAATCAATGATCCTCAAAATCCAGTAGAAATTCATCTCGTTGTAGAATCATACAAAGTGACATTTAGCGTACAAAATAAAAAGACCTTGCTCGATAAAGGCCAAAAATCATCAACTGGCATAGGCCTACAAAATGTTCGCTCTCGCCTAAACATAGAATATCCAGGCGCACATAAATTGACGATCCTCGACGGATCAATGCACTATGCTGTTATTTTGGTAATCGATCTCTAAAAGAATTGCTATGAAACAAATTCAGACTATCATTATTGATGATGATGAATCAGACATCACTCACCTAGTAGGCTTTATAAAGGATACTCCTCAATTAAAATTGCAGAATACATTCATAAATCCTCTTCAGGCACTTATGAATCTTAATAATGTGGATCTGATATTCTTAGATATCAAGATGAAACCAATTTCAGGGTTGGAGATACTTGAGGCGCTAAACCAATCCGCATATTCACACATCAAGGTTGTAATGACAACAACAGGAAGTGAATACGGCGTTTATGGCTGGGAGCACGATGCAGTAGCTGATTTCCTACTGAAACCGTATGATTATGTGCGCTTTATGCGTTCTGTTCATAAAGTAATTAATAGTTTCAATTACGTACAGCAAAGACCATTAAAGAATTATGAGTTAGTAACTATCAAGGTATTGGAAGATGGTGCCTACAAAGAATATCCTTTGAGCCAACTAGAAATTATATATGTAGAAGCAAAAGGTAGCAATGTAGAGATTTTTACGACCAAACGCCTAAACCCTTTTCGTGTTCATCAGTCACTAATATCGTTCCAAGGAAAGCTTTCAAATGAACTTTTTGTACAAGTGCATCGGAGTTTTATTGCTAACATGAAGTATATAGATGGACTTCAAAAGTCAAGAAAAATCCTTACTCTGTCAAATAGACAAGAGATTCCCATGGGTGAAATGTATGCAGATAAAGCGAAGGAATGTGTGATGCAGTATAAAAAGGATCACAGCTGATTAATCTTGATCCCCAATTTGTTGTACTTATGTTGTACCAACAAAAAATGGATTACGTGGAAATTTGCGTAATCTATTGATAATCAGTATCATAAGCGGGAATCGAACCCGCACGGGCCGTAAGGCCCACAGGATTTTAAGATTAGCGGGTTCAGCCGAAAAGAATGCCTCACCCTAGTTCCTTATCATAGATGAACCGTTGATAGCAGAAAAATCGTCGCGATTTGTAGTTTTAGTCACCCTCGAAAATTCTTGTGCAAATCTTGTGCAAATAAAAAAGTACTTACAAGTTTTATCTCGTAAGTACTTGATAATCAGGTGGGAGTTGACGGGTTCGAACCGCCGACCCTCTGCTTGTAAGGCAGATGCTCTGAACCAGCTGAGCTAAACTCCCTTTTTCTCCCATCCCGCGGTCGTGTTTGGGAGTGCAAATATAGCAGACTGCGACATCTTTTTGCAAGAGATTACGTAAAAAAAACCTTATTTTTTATAATCCACTGACTATTAAGCTATGCCTAGCTTACTCAAAATTCAGGTAAAGCGTAACCGTATGAGTGGATAACCGACTAATACCGATACCAGCTGCATTGCTGGTCGGATTATAAAGGTTCAAAAGGCCATGAGAAAAACGTAGTTCTGGTGCAAACTTGAAGAACTCAAAAAATTGCTCAAAACCAATCCCATATTCAATGGCCAAATCTGTGGTACCCGTACTGAGTCGGCTAGCGCCTTGGTTTTCTTTCCGACGTACGTTTGTCTCAATGCTAAAGGAACCACCCGCCAGCAGGTACATCCGTGAATTATTACGTCGTTCCGACTTGTATTTAAACAGCAGAGGTAAATCAACCCAGGTCGATTCGCGCACTTCGGTTTTGGATGTTCCGCCCGGATAATCATACTGCACTTCCCGGCTGAAGAGCGAGACAGAGGGCGTCAGTCGTAAATCGAAGCGGTCGTTCAAAAACGCATTGACCACAAAGCCCACTCGAAAACTAGCCTTGTTTGGTGAATAGATGCGATACGCCGAATCAGCAGTGATAAACGAAGGGCTGTACTTGACAGTGAAACGAGTAACTGGTGCTGCAAAAAAAAATCCGTAATGGATGAGTTTATCGTCGTACCGCTCCAGGTGCTTTACTACGTATTTATAGTTTTGCCCATACGTTGTCAGATGAACCAGCAAAAACAGGAGTATCGTCAGACTTCGCTTCAGTCTTGAAATCGCGGAGCGATTTGTCATGGCCGAGCCGACTTGTGACCTATGTAAATCGATGCAATGCCGAAGGTAAGGGGTATCCATTTCGTATTGGTAAATCCGGCAGCTTCGTAGATGCGCAGAAAGTCGGGCCCGTCGGGAAAAGCCTGCACCGATTCGGGTAGGTACGTATAGGCCGATGAGTCTTTACTTACTACACGCCCAATGAGCGGCAGAATAGTCCGGGAATAAAACCCGTATAATTGTTTAAAAGGAAACTGTCGCGGATTCGAGAACTCCAGCACAACGCAAACACCGCCCGGACGTAATACCCGATACATATCGGTCAGGCCAGTCTGCAGATTCTCGAAGTTGCGTACACCAAACGAAACGATGGCGGCATCGAATTCATTGTCTGCGAAGGGCAAACGTTCTGAATCACCTAGCCGAAGGTCGATAATCGAATCAACACCGCGTTTCTTCATTTTCTCCCGCCCAATGGCCAGCATTCCCTCCGAAATGTCGACGCCAACGATTTTCTGCGGCTTTAAGGTAAGGGCTTCGATGGCAAAATCGCCCGTTCCGGTAGCAACATCCAGAATAGTTTTAGGCGCGAATTGCCTCAGTTCACGGATGGCCCGTTTACGCCAGAGAATGTCGATACCACCACTCAATACGTGATTTAGCAGATCGTATTTGGGCGAAATGTTGTCAAACATCTCCGCCACCTGCTCGCGCTTCGACGTATCTTTATCTTTATAAGGAACAACTGCCATTGTTAAAGAGCGAAATCGGACCGCCGAAGCGGAGTGAATGAGCGAAAGAGCGAATAAAAGACGCTGGATGCTCGCTCTTTCACTCATTCACTCTTTCGCTCTTTAGTTCTGCAAAGGTAATGCCATAACGGTAGAGGTTCACCGAAAGTTTGTCATTTCAGCGCCCAATGCGTAGTTTCGACTTTAGGCTGTTTCCTTGCTACAACTTGATTGATTATGCTTCCCTACATCTTCTACGTATTACTTGGCCTCAACGCGAACGTAGCACCGTCACCGGGCAAAGAAGACCCTGTTCTGGCGAAAGCCCGCAAAATTCACCAGCGCGTTTTGACCCTCGATACTCATGCCGATGCGCCAATCATGATGCAGAAAGCCGGTTTCGATGTGGGGACGGCACATGATACCAAACGCGATGCTTCGCAGATTGATTTTCCACGCATGAAGCAGGGAGGCATGGATGCCATGTTTTTTGCCGTCTATACGTCGCAGGGGCCACGTACCGACTCAGGTCACGCCGATGCGAAACGTAACGCGCTGAACCAGTTTTCGCTTATTCATCAGGCCTTGAAAAAACATGCCGATAAGGCCGAACTCGCTACGTCGCCCGCCGATGCGTATCGGATTCAGAAACGGAACAAACGGGCGGTGTTTATCGGGATGGAAAATGGCTATCCGATTGGGAACGATTTGTCGCTCCTTAAAACGTATTACGACCTCGGCTGCCGCTACATTACGTTGACGCACTTCGCCAATAACCTCATCGGTGATTCCTCGACCGACCCCGATGGCCCGATGTATGGCGGTCTGAGCGATTTCGGCAAAAAAGTGGTGCCCGAGATGAATCGGCTGGGTATTCTCATCGACGTATCGCACGTAGCAGATAGTACGTTCTATGACGCATTGGCCCTTTCGAAAGCACCAGTGATTGCGTCGCACTCCAACTGCCGGGCTATCTGCGATTTTCCACGTAACATGACCGACGATATGATTAAGGCGATTGCTGCGAAAGGCGGAGTGGTTCAGGTGAATTTTGTGAGTGATTATCTGAAGAAGCCGTCCGATGCGCACCGGGCGGCCAAAACCAAAATACGCATGTCACGCGTTGGAAAAGTACCGTCGGCCGACATGGAAGCACGTATCACGGCCCTAAGCGATTCCGTGTCGAAAGTGTACGCATCGGAGCGGGCCAGTTTATCCGACATTGTTGACCACATTGACCATATTGTCAAAATTGCAGGTATCGACCACGTAGGTATCGGCTCTGATTTCGACGGTGGTGGCGGGGTGAATGGCCTGGAAGATGTCAGCGAAATTGAAAACCTAACCGTTGAGCTGGTACGTCGCAAATACTCGGAAGCGGATATCGCCAAAATCTGGGGCGGCAATCTGCTACGTGTGCTGGGCCAGGCGAAAGTACCAAACTAACGTAGCATGAGTGGGACGGTGATGGTGTATCTGTGCGGTGTACATAGCCTCGGGTTCGCGATTTTTCACGCGTTCTTCTGGAGGATTTTCGACTGGAAAAACGACCTAAAAACAAGCAGCGTATCAACACGAGCCATCATTCAGATTTCAAACCTGCGACTGATTCATGTTTTTCTGCTCAGTACCGTACTCTGTTTCTGGCTTCCCGATGAATTACTCAGCACGAAAATAGGACAAGTTTTTCTGGCGGGCATGGCCCTATTCTGGCTAGGACGTACCCTTGAACAGTTTATTTTGTTACCCTATAATCAGCTCTTTATTCACGTATTAACTGCCCTGTTTGCGCTTGGAGCGCTACTGTTTACGTTGCCGCTGTTAACGTAACGCGGGTGGAAGCCCGCAGGTTGTAACTAAAAATGCGGGCTTCCACCCGCGCTACACCAAACCCCTTATCACCATGTCTCCCGATGTCGTTTTTCAATTGGCTAATACGTTGGTATTACCCCAATGGCTGCTCATGGCATTTGCGCCCCGCTGGTTTGTAACTAAATGGTTGATGCGATCTTACCTGATTCCGGTTTGTTTAGGCGTGGTTTATATCATTTATTTGTTTGGCGATGGTCCCATCGATTTTAGCTCATTTGGTTCATTGCCGGGGGTTAAAAACTTGTTTTCTACGGGTAGTAATGGGGTTATGCTCGCTGGCTGGGTGCATTATCTGGCTTTTGATCTGGTGGCCGGCTCGGTCATTATTCGGGATGCGGAAGAGAAAGGTATTCCGCATTGGTTTACGGTAATTCCGCTGTTTTTCTGCTTCATGCTTGGCCCCGTTGGCCTTCTCCTGTATTGGCTGATACGTTTGATACGTACCCGAACTTTATCGGCCTGACAACTGCTGAATAGCTATGAACTCGTTTTTAACTACGCTCAAGAGCCGGAATTCTTTGCTTTATTATTTTGGCTGGTTTTGTCTGCTGGGTACCATCGTTTGCACGATACTAACACTAATTACTCACACGGAAGTGTTGGGCATTAATGCCTTTATTAAACCCGGCAAATTTTTTGTCTCGATTGCCATTTTTACCTGGACAATGGGCTGGTTTACTGGGCTGCTTCCACAACGTAACAAAGTCCGGATTTATAGTTGGGTGGTAATCAATGCGATGCTCATCGAATTGCTAATCATTACGGCCCAGGCAGCTTTGGGCAAATTATCGCACTTTAATATTTCGTCGTTTGCAGATGCCCGGCTTTTCGATGTGATGGGTGCTGCCATTACGATTCTTACAATCTGGACAGCGTATATTGGCTATTTATTTTTCAGGCACAAGCCCGAACAGATCGACGTTGCGTATCTGTGGGGGATCCGGCTTGGAATCCTGCTATTTGTCATTTTTGCTTTCGAAGGGTTTGTAATGGCGGCTAAACTGCGACACACGATTGGCGCGCCCGATGGTGGTCCCGGCTTACCCGTCATGAACTGGAGTACGCGTTACGGTGATTTGCGTGTGGCGCACTTTTTCGGGATGCACGCGCTTCAGTTGCTTCCGCTGTTTGCCTACTACGTTGCCCGCCGTTCCAGTCATGTTATTCTGCTGGCAGCTTTCTATTTCCTGTTCATTACGTTCCTGTTGATGCAGGCATTAGCCGGTAAGCCGTTACTCGCCAGTCTGACTAACTAGCCTGTTATTTCTCGCCTGGATGATACGTTTTCGCTACGTACCGTTTGATGTCTTCGGGATAAAACAGTACGTCCTTGAACTTGCCTTCGCAATATAACGGAGCCTGATCGGTGAAGTGTGGATCGCCGGGGCGGCTGTCCTGACCGCCCGTTACGACGGAGCGAGCTTTTACTTTTTTGCCAAATTCTACCACTGCCACGAAGCTGTTGCCAACGTAGCCATATCTCTTTTTGGTGTTTGGAGCCGTTCTCGCACCATAGGCCGCCAACGAACCCCAGGTCGAAGCCGTGAAACCAACCGGAATGCTGGGTTTCTGGTCGTCGTAAGTTTCCTGAATATTGCCGGTCAGGCGTTGGTATCGGTTGATGTCGCCCCAGGGCGTTTTCCACGTACCGAAATCGCGGGTTAGCTCAGCCAGCGTTTCGGTCAACGTAGCAACTTTTTCCTGAGGTGTTGTTTTCTCAATGACGAACGTGGTAAAACTCAGGAAATCCAGTCGTTGGTTGGCCGGAACGCGACCACGGGCCAGCTTCTGTATTTTCTCGCCCCAGAAAATACCCAACGTAGTACCGACGGACGTAGTAC
This sequence comes from Spirosoma profusum, assembly GCF_014699005.1. Lineage (GTDB taxonomy): Bacteria > Bacteroidota > Bacteroidia > Cytophagales > Spirosomataceae > Spirosoma > Spirosoma profusum. The sequence goes on along the minus strand of NZ_JACWZY010000035.1, from coordinate 5,944 downwards.
CGTAGCATTTATTCCAGTCTTTCAGAATTTGAATCGCTTCTGCTACGTCCTTACCAGATTCGCTCGCAACGCGCTGATGGGCTGAAATCAACGCCGGAATCAACTCATCGAAACCAGTCAAACGTGGGTCGTTGGCGGCTGAAATTAACGTATCGAGTGTAAAATTACTCTTTTGGCTTAACACACGTACCGCATTGATACCCCGGTAATTCTCGCCATCGGGAGCCATGTAGTCCGGATAATTAGTTTTGGCCGGACTGCTGCTACCCGATACCGTAAACGGCGTTGAATTACAGTTCTGAATCCAGCCCGAAGCCGGGTTACGTACCTGTACGATCTCTTCGACCGGGTGTAATCCTTTCCAGGCAGTTTCCACGCTGCTTCCATCCACCGGCTGGCTCCAGTCAAATTTCGGGTCGCGTTTGGGCATAAAATTGCCATGCCAGTAAGCGATGTTTCCATCGCGGTCGGCAAAGACGGTGTTGTTTGAGGCATTACCGTTCAGTTTCATCACCTCTTTGTAGCTTTCGTAGCCTTTGGCTTTCGTGCGCAGGTACGATTGTTCAAGCGCATTCAGGGGCGTGTTCATCATCGCAACCGAAATCCATCTGCCATCCTTCTCTCCTACTACCGGACCGTGTTCAGTCCAGTACATCGTGAAATTTTTGTACTGCTTACCCGCGTCTGATTTGTACGGCAAGCGTATTTTTTGCGTTCGAATGGGCTTGACAGCCGCGCCATACTTGTAAAAATAAGCGTCTCCTTTTTTCTCGATAGTTTCCAGATACTCATCCATCGAATCGGCTCCGCTAGAGGTGTGCATCCAGCCGCAATACTCATTAAAGCCCTGATAAATAAAGAATTGCCCCCATGTAACAGCTCCGTATGCATTCAATCCTTCCTGACTGGTTAAATGAACTTCCGACCGAAAGTAGAACGATGTATGTGGATTGATGAGCAGCATCGCATTTTTCGTCGCGCTTTTCGACGGAGCAATCGCAAAACCATTCGAGCCAACGGGGTCATTTTCGTATTTGTCGAAATCGTTGATAGACGAGGTGAATTTGTTGTGTTCGTAAAACGCTTTCAGCCGTTCGGTCGATACCACGCTAATATTGCCGCCAATACTACCTTCGCTAAACATCAATGGCATCCACGGTTGAAACCGAGTCAGCAAGCGGGGTTTTACATTGGGATGCGTATAGAGGAAATAATTTGTGCCGTCTGCAAACGCATTCAACAGTTTTTTCATCCAGGCCGGGCTTTTTTTATAGATCGCGATGGCCTGCGTCGAATCCAGAAACAGCCTCGCCCGCAGATCGTGATACAATGCCGATTCACCTTCTACTTCTGCCAGCCGCCCAATCGCATCGATGTAATTCATTTCGACGCGGGCAAAGTCATCTTCGCACTGCGAATAGAGTACACCAAAAATCACGTCGGCATCGGTTTTGCCGCTGATGTGCGGAACGCCCCACGTATCGCGCGTAATGGTGATTTGTTTAGCCTGTTGCTGCCAACGTGCTACGTCGGCCTTGCTAAACGGTTGCCCCTGAGCAGTAACTACAACCAGAACGATTGTCAGGATTGAAAATAGATGAGTTAGTAGAATGTTACGTCGGTACATCGAAGATGAGTGTAGTAAATGAAGTGTCAGCGGACGATTTCGTGAAAATAAGCAGGAATACGCGAATTAAGGGGATCTTGCAATCAAGAAAATGCAACGTAGCACTTTATCAATTTACGATTGTAACAGAACCTCAGCAGGACAAAAACACTCTTTTTCAGATTGTTTCTTTGAGCCTCAAATTATTTTACAAAGCAAAACTTCCCGAAAACGCTACGTTCCCGGGAAGTCAAGATAGAAAGTAATAAACCACAAACGCTCAGCTTAAACCGCTACGTTCAGGCTTTTCAGGTACGTCTCCAGAGTGACTGGCTGACGGTTCAGGAGTTTTTCCAGCGATGAATCTGCTACGTTGAAATCGCCTTGTTTAATGCCTTTCGCCATGCCGGCATACACGCCGACTACGTGTGCAGGTAAGTGTTTAGCCAGTTCAGCCTCGTAGGCGCTGGCTGGAATATCGACGTATTCGACCGATTTATCCGACTCACTCACGGCTGCGGCAATATCGCCGAACGTCCAGGCAGTGGGTGATCCGATTTCATAGACTTTATTTTCGTGGCCTTCACTCGTCAGCGCGTTGGCTAAACCCTCGGCAATGTCGGCGCGTAGCACAAAACTGACTTTGCCATCGCCAGCCGGGTAATAAAGCTTACCCGACTGCGGAGCGTCGCCAATGACCAGTGGAAGAATGTCCAGATACAGGTTATTCCGGAAAAAGGTGTAGGTCAGCCCCGATTCTTTAATCAGGGTTTCGGTCCGAAAATGGTCGATAGCGGGGGTGAACAGCGCATCAAGCGACGGATTCGGGGCGCTGGTGTAGAAAATATGCGTAACGCCCGCTTCTTTGGCCGCGTTGATTACGTTGGTGTGTTGCTGAACACGCTCGTCGCCCAGTGCGTCACTCGAAATCAACACCAGTTTATCGACACCCACCAAACCAGCGACTAAAGCCGCGTAGTCGCCATAATCGGCCTGACGAACGTGTATGCCTTTGGCGGCTAAGTCAGTAGCTTTCTCAGGATTCCTGACAAGGGCAACAAGTGAATCAGCATTCGTTTTTACAGTTAAAAAATCAAGCGTGGCTTTTCCTAAGTGGCCCGACGCTCCGGTTATTGCAATCATGATTTTACAGTTTATATTTGTTCTTTAGTTACTTTTGGTAACTCAAAACTATTTAGTAACCGAGGTCTACACAAGAAGGCATTTATTAGTGCGTCAGGAACATGAACAGAACTATTGTTGATAATCAGGAAGATATCATACAAGAAAAGTTGAAAAATATTTTGGGTGATGGCGACGGCCCATCCGAAAACTGCCCAACCCGAACTATTCTGGATCGTTTCAGCGATAAATGGTCCATCCTATCCATTTTTCATCTGGGAGCGGCTGGAGTGCTACGTTTCAACGAATTGAAGAAACGTATCAACGGCGTTTCGCAGCGGATGCTAACCGTTACGCTACGTTCGCTGGAACGCGACGGGCTGATTACCCGCCGGGTGTATCCTGAAATCCCGCCGAGAGTGGAATATGAATTAACCGATCTGGGATACAGCTTACTGGTTCAGGTCATTGAATTGGGGCAATGGGCTAACGATCATAGCCAGCAGATCAGGCAATCGCGGGCACGTTATGATGCGCGTGAGCCAAAAATTCTTGAAGCCGTGCCGATGGACTAGCGTGAGTTAGTGGTTTTTGTCATCCTGACGCAGGAGGGATCTTAAAGTATCTAAACCTGAGAATAAGGATATCTTAAGATCCTTCCTGCGTCAGGATGACAAAAAACCAGTAATGCATGTTAATAAGTTGCCACTGCCTCCTGAACGGTGGCTTTTTTTCGTCTCAGGCAACCCTTTTCCACAAACCGGCATTTCTGTCATTGAACGTAGCAGAGATTTATGTCGCAACAACTTGTCGAACAGTGCCAGCGCGGTAATGCTTTTGCCCAGAAACGGCTGTTCGATCAGTACGCCAATCGATTGTTTCGTGTCAGTCTGCGCTACGTTCGGAATGAACCGGAAGCCGAAGAAGTGTTGATGAGCGCCTTTCTGAAAGCGTTTCGGGGAATAGATGCCTTTATGTATCGGGACGATAATGGTCTGGAGGCTTGGCTTCGGCGGATTGTAGTGAATGAAGCCTTGCAACATCTGCGTGCGAACCGGCATTTGCCCCTTTTTCACGCTGATGACGATGCAGATGTTGTGCCCGACGTAGTGCCTTTACCCGATGCCGGACTGGATGCCGAACGTATTTACGCATTAATCCGTGAATTGCCGCCCGGTTATCGAACTGTATTTAACTTATATGCTATTGAAGGCTATACGCATCGCGAAATCGCCGAGCAGTTACGTATCTCCGAAAACACCTCAAAATCACAGTTGAGCAAAGCACGCGCTTTATTACAAAGCTGGTTACTTCAAAATGGCTATGAAACCGAAAACCGACGAAACGCCTGACGAATGGATTCGGCAAACGCTGAGTCAACTTCCTGATGCGCCACCACCCGGTTCGTCGTTCGATCCGGAGCGTTTGTGGGCACAGCTACGTCCAGAACTCCAGCAAACGCCGGTACGTCGCCGGATTGGTTGGACGTGGTGGGTTGCTGCAGCCTGCCTGAGCGGACTTATCTGGAGTTGGTTTGCGTGGAATCAACCCAACAGTACTCAGAAGCAGGTTGCTACGTATCAATTTAAGCGCAAGGTGGTAACACCCGCCCAAAAGCCTGATTCTGAAGTAGAATTTACTACGTCGAAACCAATTTTCGCGGTAAAATCGCAGCCCAAAAAGCAACGAAAATATAGTACTGACCAGCCAACTGCCTCAACTCAATCAATCGACGTAGCACCAGCAACTTCGCCAGCAGAGACCCTTGCTACGCTGCCTGACGCTGTAACCGTTGCGAACGTAGCGACGATTGCGGAGAAGCTACCTGAACCACCAAAACCGAACGTAGCACGCACTACGTCGAAACGGCGGTTTAAGGTGATGCATGAGAATGAATTACGGGCTGAGGAAGAAGCCGCCCCGCAGCTCTACCACACTGACAATTTTGTTCGGATGGGTACTGGACGACGTGAAAGCAACGTAGCAGACAGTCGCCAGCCCACTTTAATCATGCCTTTAACGACTAAATCGAACCAATAACCATGCGTTTATTTTGCTTATTTACCGTGCTTCTGCTGAGCACGGCCGAAATCGCTTTGTCTCAATCAACCGGAAATCACTTAACTGAACCGGGTGCCCGACGGAAATTTATTGGCATAAGTCACGTTGAAATTGACCTGGGACAACGTAACACGATGATTATTGGCTTCGATCAGTACGTTCAGGCGCGGGCGCACCAGAATATTGACTCCGTGCTACGTCTGTTTGTGGCCGATTACCGAAAGGTTGAGGATACTATCCTGACTCCTACGCGGGCCATTCATGCGCTGCTTAAGCTGAATGCGGACAATCGGGATCTGGCGGTACGTTACACGCCCCAGCCTGCTACGTCGTTCCGCTTTCGGGATGGCGAAAATCCGGTTGAGGTGAAGACGCAGCAGGATACGTTACAAATTGCCTGGGTATCAGCTACAACGAAAGCCATTCCAACTGATTTTGCGGTGTATCTAATGGTCAATAGCCTGCAGGATATCAATCGATTGCTGAACTCAGGTGGCGTTAATTCGAAAGTGCAGCAGGCGCTTGAATCAATACGCCAGTACAAACAGCACGACCTGACCAATCCCAGATACGCGCTTACGTTGATGCAAAGCTTTGATAATAAGCCAACGTTTCGAAATCCAGGACTCAAGGGAGAGCCGTTTCTTAGCTTTCACCCGGGTATTGGCGTTGGGCTGATTCGCAACCAGTGGGTTCCTTCATTTAATGTCGATCTGGAAATTGTTCCCAATCGCTTTCAGCAGGTTGGCTATTTCGTGGGCTATACGTCCAATTTCTTTTTCCAGCCGCTGGCCGACAATTCGTTTCAGACGTTCCGAAACGATTTTGTTCATGCAGGCGTCTCGTTTTACCGAAAGGACAAAGGCAGCCGAACCACTAATTTCAACCGGCATATCGCTTCTTTCTACGTCGGCGTTCCTGTTTATCGCTCTGGAAATTACTTCGATTCGAATACCATTAAACTTGGCTCTACTGTTTACCAGAATTGGCTGTTTAAGGTTCAAACAGAAGTATACATGAATGGATTTTTCAAAAAAGTAATTCCAAGTCTGCGATTGGTTGTTGGATTTTAAATAAAGAACCTGTTTAAGGTTTAACAAAATACCCCCAATGAAGTATGAACTTTGTTTTGCCAAACGAATTCATACTGACTCA